>NZ_CP038240.1:0-137742 GCF_004535885.1 Leisingera sp. NJS201 | reverse complement strand
AGCAGCGCCACGGTCTACAAGTGGCGTGCCAAGTATGGCGGGATGGACGCCAGCCTCATCAGTGAGATGAAGGCTATGGCCGAGGAGAACCGCCGGCTGAAGCGTATGTACGCCGACGTCAGCATGCAGAACGACCTGCTGAAGGAGGCTCTGGGAAAAAAATGATACGGCCAGCTCAGCGCCGAGAGTTGGCCGTGAAAGCGGTGGCGATGAAGGGCGTCAGCATTGCGCTGGCCTGCCGGGCATTTGGCGTCAGCGAGACATGCTACCGATACAGCCCGAAGCTGGACGAAGAGAACGAACAGATCGCCGATTTGCTCCTCGGATTGACAACGGCGAAGAAGACCTGGGGGTTTGGCCTGTGCTTCCTGTATCTGCGCAATGTCCAGGGGCATTCATGGAACCACAAGCGCGTTTACAGGATCTACCGCGAATTGGAGCTGAACCTTCGGATCAAGCCGCGCAAGCGTTTGAAGCGGGAGAAGCCGGACGAACTGGCGGTTCCAGAAGCGCCAAATCAAGTCTGGTCAATGGACTTCATGGCCGATCGACTGGGCGACGGCCGCCAGTTCCGGCTGCTGAACGTCTTAGATGACTTCAACCGAGAGGGTCTGGGCATAGAGGTGGACTTCTCGCTGCCGGCTGAACGGGTCGTGCGCGCGCTGAACCAGATCATCGAATGGCGCGGCGCACCCAGAACAATTCGAGTCGACAACGGCCCCGAATACGTCAGCGGAACGCTCATGGAGTGGGCCGAGAACAGGGGTGTAACCCTGGCCTACATCCAACCCGGCAAGCCCCAGCAGAACGCCTATGTCGAGCGCTATAACCGGACGGTCCGGCACGAATGGCTGGACCTCTACATCTTCGAATGCATCGACGAGGTGCAGCAGATTGCCACCGAATGGCTCTGGTCCTACAACAATGAACGTCCGAATATGGGCAACGGCGGGATGACCCCGCCCAGAAACTGAGAATGGCCGCGTAAATTCTACGACCAAGCCCCGTAAAAATGGGGGATTACCAATCGACGAAGCCTATTGGGGTATGCGGCTGTCGCTTTGGCTGCACCAAGCGTGGTTCGAGCCGAAACCATTCGCCGCAACATTTCTTCTTTCCGAGTTCATGACTGGCAAGACCACTTCGACGCACTCGGAAAGGGGATCATCATCTCCGATACCGTGACGAAGTCGCTCCAGCATTGGACATCAGATGGCGAGATGCGGATCTACCCAACTTCCGTTCCGCTGACCGACGAACTCACCAAACGCGGTTACACCGAAGTGGTGGAAAAACGCAAAAACCCCAGTTGGGCGCCAACGCCCTCCATGCGGGAACGCAATCCGGAATGGCCGGCTCGTGTCGAGGGGGGTGATCCGGACAACCCCTTGGGCACTCGTGCACTGTACCTGTCGTGGCAGTACTACCGTATTCACGGGACACAGGATACGCGCAAGATCGGCCGTCGGTCGTCAAACGGCTGCATCGGTTTGTTCAACAAACAAATCGAGGAGGTCTATGAGCGCATGCCTGTCGGCACTCAGGTCAAACTCATCTGACACAACGGGCAAGACGGAAGACACAAGCATGGATAAATTGACCGCACTTATCGCAGCCGTAGTTATAGCTGGCGGGGGAGTTGCAACTTGGCAGTTCATTTCTGCGGAAGATACAGCGATGGGTCATTCCATGACGCCTCCTGACACGAGTAAGATAGAAGCAGGCGACCCAATCGTTCAGGTCCAACTGCCGGCAGAATTCTCGGAGCAAGCCACGATTGGGAAAACCATATTCGAGGCTAAGTGTTCCGAGTGCCATGGAGCAAACGCAGCGGGACAAAACGGGATTGCCCCGCCTCTTGTGCACAAGATTTACGAGCCAAGCCACCATTCAGACATGGCCTTTGTTCTGGCCGCTCAAAATGGCGTGCGTGCGCATCACTGGAAATTCGGTAATATGCCAAGGATCGAAGGACTGACACAAGGAGACGTCAAGATGGTTGCCGCCTATGTCCGCGAACTACAGCGGGCCAACGGGATTGACTGATGCGTTGGTCGAAGACAAACCGATGGATTCTGTCGATCGTTTTCGGCCTTTTCCAAGTGGTTCTCGGAGTGCCTGAGGCGCCAGCGTTTCATGGTGAAGCGTCCTTGGCGCAAGAATTTCACGCTCACGAAGATGTAGGGTCATCGACGAACGAGGCCTCTGGCCACTGTCATCCGGGACTCGATTGTTCTGTCACGGCTGTGGTGTTTCTCCAGCCAAACGTGGTTTACGAGCCTCAGTTGCTGACGGCTGTCATGCAAGACGCCGCGACCCAACTAACAGAGTTGCGCTCCACCAGCGATCCTCCACCGCCACGACGGTGGGTCTGATTTCACATCGCTCGAAAAGCAGACCCAAAGAAGGATCCAAGACATGAAGAAGACAACTATCACAGCGGCAGTGTTGATTGCAGGAACCGCGGTTGCGGCATTTGCGCATAGCGGTGCCACGGGCATCGTAAAGGAACGCATGGATGCCATGGCCGCCATGGGAAAGGCAGTCAAAACCGTAGCCCCGATGATGCGGGGTGAAACGGCCTATGACGCAGAAACAGTGGGCGATGCAGCGCGCCTGTTCCAGCAGCACGCCGGCGAGAGCATGACAAAGCTGTTCCCGGAGGGCACGGGGGCATGCCCTCGGAAGCCAAAGACGAGGTGTGGACCGATTGGGACCGCTTCGCAGCATTGGCAAGTCAGCTGGAGGAATACTCTGAGGGCCTGGAACGCGCAGCCGACAATGGGTTAGGCGGCATGGGTGGCAATACCTCCACGGATGGCGCCTCGATGATGGGCGGCGGATCCATGATGGGAAGCGATACAACCATGATGGGCGGGAGCGCGATGATGGGCAGAGGCGGCATGATGGATGCCGCCGCCATTTCCGAAATGCCCGCCGACGCGGCATTCGCGATGACGACCCAGGTCTGTTCCGCATGCCATGAACGCTTCCGGGCGGAAGAAGACTAACCATGCGCCGGTTTTTGACACTCGTCAGCGGGGTCGCCGTGCTTGGCACGGCCGGCCTCGGCGCTGTTATTGCATGGCCTGTCGGCAGTGCAGTGACTCCGATTGCAACAGAGGGCAATGTCGACCGGGGCGCATATTTGGCGCGCGCCAGTGGGTGCATTGCCTGTCATACCAATTTTGAAGCGGGCGGCGCACCACTTGCCGGAGGGGCGCCGCTCGAAACCCCGTTCGGAACGTTCTATCCGCCCAACCTGACGACCGACCCCAAACATGGCATGGGCGAATGGACGGCAGAACAGTTCGCAAAAGCCGTGCGGCAGGGGATCGGCCCCGATGGAACGCCCTACTATCCATCTTTCCCATATACGTTCTATGCGGATTTTTCTGACCAGGATATCGCTGACCTCTGGGCGGCGTTTCAAACCGTGCCGCCCGTGGACGAACCTGCACCAGAAAACGATGTCAGCTTCCCATTCGATCAACGATGGGGGCTGAAGCTCTGGCGAGCGGCGTTCTTCTACGATCCGGATACCGAACCGGTTGAAGGGCGAAGCGGCGCATGGAACCGCGGACGGGAATTGGTGCGCGGTGCGGCACATTGCGGAGCCTGCCATACGCCGCGCAATCTTGCAGGAGGTCGCGATATCGGTGCTTCCTTTGCAGGCAACGCCCAGCTTCCCGGTGGCAGCAAGGCACCCGCGATACGGCCAAAAGACCTGGCCAAAAACGACTGGACGGTTTCAAACCTCGCTTATGCGCTCCAGACCGGCATCACCCCTTCGGGCGATGCTTTCGGCGGCAGCATGGCGGAAGTGGTTCGCGAGGGAACTCGGTTTCTGACACCTGCCGATCGCGAAGCGATGGCGCTTTTCCTGCTGAACAAGGACACGGTCGAGGCGGAGAACCCCGCTTCGAACTAACATCACGCGGGGGCAACAAGCCCTCGCTTTATCGAGGATCGAAATGAAACAAACACGTCGGGATTTCTTGCGCCATGCGACACTGGCGGCCTGCGCGGCGGCCATCCCGCGGTCGGCTTATGCCGCAACCCCGTTCGAGGACGTGGTTGCCAAGGTTGCGCGTCAACAGCTTCTTCCGGACACCTACCCGGGAACAGAGATCTGGGGCTATGACGGCCTCGTTCCGGCTCCGGAAATTCGGGTCGCTCAAGGCGATCGGGTGCGCCGCAGGTTCCGCAACGAGGTTCCTGACCCCAGTTCGGTTCACTGGCACGGAATCCGGATCGACAACGCGATGGATGGCGTTTCAGGGCTGACCCAGGAGCCCGTGGCACCGGGTGAAACCTTTGACTACGACTTCGTCGTACCAGACGCGGGCACCTATTGGTATCACGCGCATAATCGCTCATACGAGCAAGTCGCGCGTGGTTTGCGCGGTGCCTTGATCGTCGAAGAGGCCGATGGGCCGGACATCGACAGCGAGGAAGTCATCGTTCTGGAGGACTGGTTGCTCGACCCTGAGAGCGGGCAGCTGTTCGACAATTTCGAACAGCCTATGATGATGAGCCATAGTGGACGTACCGGCAACTTCATCACGACCAATGGGCGCTATGACCTGACCTTGCCCGCGAAGCGTAACGAACGCATTCGCTTGCGCATCATCAACGCAGCTAGCGCGCGGATTTTCCCGCTGAGGCTATCGGGGGTGAGTGGCTGGACGATGGCCCTGGATGGGATGCCTATCGGCCAACCCCAGCCGGTTGACGGTGAATTGATCCTCGGTCCCGCACAGCGCGTGGACCTGATCGTCGATGTGACCGCAGACGAAGGCGGAACCGCAGAGGTGCTGCGCATCGGCGATGATGATCAACTGACCCCGCTGGTGACTTTTTCCGTCGATGGCACAACCAGTTCAGTACCGAGAGACAAGCCGCTGCCGCTGCCGCCGAATCCCGCGGCACACGCGCCGGACCTTGCCGAAGCGCGTGATTTGCGACTGGTCATGTCCGGTGGAGCAATGGGGCGGATGCAGTCTGCCATGCTCGGAGGGGAACGCCTTGGGTTTCGTCAGCTTGCCCAGGCGGGCAAGTTCTGGGCCCTGAATGATGTCGCCGAAATGACCGACACGCCATTGGCCGATCTATCCCTGAACGAGCCGGTGCGCTTGAAGATCGAGAACCAGACCGTGTTCCCACATGCGATGCACCTGCACGGAATGCATTTCCGTGAGCTGCGCCCCGACGGCGCGTTCGGACCGATGCGCGACACGATCCTGTTGGCTGGCAACGAGTCCCGCGAGATCGCCTTTACGGCGGACAATCCCGGCAAGTGGCTGTTCCATTGCCACATGCTCAGCCACGCCGCGTCCGGCATGACAACCTGGATGCGGGTCACATGAGGTATCTCGTTTGGTCCGTTCCGATCACTGTTGTCGCAGCCGCTTTCACCTATTGGCTCTCGACCAGTGCATCCTCGGATGTCGGCAGCGCGTCCAAGGCGGAGAGCTCCGACATCCAAGAAGGCGCGTTGCTCTACGCAGACAACTGCGCGTCTTGTCATGGCGCAAATCTGGAAGGCCAGCCGGAATGGCGAACGCCCGGCGCGGATGGGCGCCTGCCAGCACCACCGCATGATGAGACGGGTCACACCTGGCATCATCCTGACAGCCTGCTCTTCGATTACACAAAACTGGGGGGTGCGGCGCTTCTGGCGCGTCAGGGTGTCGAATACGACAGCGGAATGCCGGGTTTCGCAGACGTGCTGACCGACCAGCAAATTCACAACATCCTGGCCTTCATCCGGTCCACCTGGCCAGACCGCGTTCGCGAAGTCCAGGCCGCGCGGACAGAAGCCGACGAACAACGGGGAGATAATTAAAATGCGTTTCAGACAAGCCTTCACGACTGTCGCGATAGCTGCCTTGCTTCCGATACCGGTACTCGCCGACGAACTGTCAGAGTCCCGGGTCAAGGAACTTGTGCTCGAGGCAATCCGCGAGAACCCGGAGATTGTCATGGAGGCCGTGGCGATCCTCGAACAGAGGCAGGCGCAAGCGCAGGAGCTCAGTCAGGCCCAAGTTCTGAATGACCAGCGCGATCTGATCGAGAACGATCCGAATGCGCCGGTTCTCGGCAACCCGGAAGGGGACGTCACCGTTGTGGAATTTTTCGACTACAACTGTCCCTATTGTCGGCGGGTCAAACCCGAGGTGCGGGCTTTGATCGAAGAGGATCCAAACATTCGCCTCGTCTATCGTGAATGGCCCATTCTCGGAGACGGATCGGTGTTCGCCGCGAAAGCGGCCTTGGCAGCGCGCAAGCAGGACAAATACGAAGAGTTTCACTGGGCGATGATGGGGCTGGAAGGCCGCGCGGAAGAGGCCTCCGTGCTGCGCGTTGCCGAGGAGATCGGCCTGGATATCGCGCAGTTGCGCAAGGACATGGAGGCCCCCGAGGTCGAAGAGCACATTGCGACATCCATGCAACTGACCCAAGCTCTGGGCTTCAACGGCACGCCGTCTTTCGTGATCGGTGACGCGCTGGTGCCTGGCTTTGTCGAAAAGGCGCAGCTTGCCGACTTGGTCGAAGAAGCCCGCAAAGACGAAGACTGAAAGTTCTTGCCCGGACCGCCCCTGGGTGGTCCGGGCACTGCATCAAGCGGCCGCAGGTTCCACGTCATAGCCCGCATCCCGAATGATCGCTTGGACCTGATCGGCTGGTAACACGCTGTCGACACGCACTTGTCGGGCAGAAAGGTCACATTCTACGCCTGCATTCGGATCTGCGGTTTTCACTGCGCTTTCGATTGCTGCGGTGCAATGCCCACAGCTCATGTCCGGAACGCTGAACTTCATCGGAACCACTCCTTGATCTGATTTCTGCCGGTGACATGGGGCTTCCCCGCGCTGGAAGGTCAAGAGAAGAAATTTATTTGGCGCCCTCCCATTGACCCTCCAGTTACTGGAAGCCCTACATTCCACCTCGAATGGAAAAACAGGTGAAACATATGCCCGAACCCAAACAGATCAGCCTGCCGATCGAAGGCATGTCATGCGCGTCCTGTGTCGGCAGGGTCGATCGCGCATTGAATGCAATCGACGGCGTAGAGGATGTGTCGGTGAATCTTGCATCCGAAACCGCGCGTATGAGCGTGGACGCGCTCAAGCGCGTTCCGGAAGTCATCGAAACTCTCCGCGAGCTGGGCTACCCTGCGCGGACGGTCAGGGCCGAACTCACGATTGCGGCCATGTCCTGTGCCTCTTGTGTCGGGCGGGTCGACAAGGCGCTTGCCGCGGTGCCCGGGGTGGTCGAGGTGAACGTCAACCTCGCCTCCGAGACGGCGACGGTGGTTTACGTCGAAGGTCTTGTCACGACATCCGATCTGATCGATGCAAGCGGCGCGGCAGGGTATCCGGCCACCGTGGCAACGGCCCAAGCCGGTGACGACAGGGTTGCGCGCAAGGAGGAAGAGGCTCTGGCGCTTGCCAAACGGGTCACCTTTGCAGCCATCCTCGCCTTGCCGGTCTTTTTGATCGAGATGGGTGGCCACGTCATTCCGGCCGTTCATATGCTTATCGAGACCACGATTGGTCAGCAGACGAGTTGGCTTCTTCAATTCGTTCTCACGACAATCGTTCTCTTCGGCCCGGGCCGGACGTTTTACACCAAGGGTTTCCCGGCCCTATTCCGGGGCGCGCCCGACATGAACAGCCTCGTCGCGGTCGGCACCGGGGCGGCTTACTTCTATTCCGTAGTTGCGACATTCGTACCATCGGCCTTGCCTGACACGCTGCGCTCTGTCTACTTCGAGGCGGCAGCGGTCATCGTCGTCCTCATCTTGCTGGGGCGTTTTCTTGAAGCGCGCGCTAAGGGGAGAACGGGCGCGGCCATCCAGAAGCTGCTGGGGCTTCAGGCGCGGACCGCACGCGTGATGCGGGACGGTGAAAGCATAGAGATCGAGATCGATGCGCTAGTTCAGGGTGACATCGTCATCGTGCGCCCTGGTGAACGCATCGCGGTTGATGGCGAGGTCATCGAGGGGACCAGCCGCGTCGACGAAAGCATGCTGACAGGCGAGCCGATTCCCGCTGAAAAAAGTGCCGGAGATCCGGTGACCGGCGGGACGGTCAATGGTGCCGGAAGTCTGCAATTCCGCGCCACCCGGGTCGGCGCCGACACAACCCTGGCGCAAATTATTCGCATGGTCGAAGAGGCCCAGGGCGCCAAGCTGCCGATCCAGGGATTGGTCGACCGGATCACGCTTTGGTTCGTACCTGCCGTCATGGCGATCGCGGCGGCGACCGTGCTGGTCTGGCTGGTTTTCGGGCCTGATCCGGCCCTGACAATGGCGCTGATCGCCGGTGTGTCGGTGCTGATCATCGCGTGCCCCTGCGCGATGGGGCTTGCGACGCCGACCTCGATCATGGTCGGGACGGGACGTGCTGCGGAAATGGGTGTCCTGTTCCGCAAGGGCGACGCCTTGCAGCAACTTGATTCCGTTGATGTGGTCGCCCTCGACAAAACAGGCACGGTGACCGAGGGGCGACCCGCACTGACTGACCTGGTGCTGGCCGAAGGGTTCGATCGTTCAACAACGCTCTCGAAGATCACCGCCGTGGAGTCGCTCTCCGAGCATCCTGTCGCGGACGCCATCGTCCGTGCCGCGCGGGCCGAGGGCGCACCTCTTGCGGGGGCCGAAGGCTTTCAATCGGTCACAGGTTACGGCGTGCGCGCCGTGGTCGAAGACGTGGAGGTGTTGGTTGGGGCCGACCGCTACATGGCGCGCGAAGGCATTGACGTCTCGGCATTGACTCCAGAGGAAACGAAGATCGCAAGCAAGGGTCGCACGGCGCTTTACGCTGCCATAGATGGACGTGTCGCCGCCGTGATCGGCGTCGCCGATCCGGTCAAACCGGCAAGCCGCGCAGCCATCGCAGCGCTGCACGAGAAGGGTCTTGCGGTTGCGATGATCACAGGGGACAAACGCGAAACCGCCGAAGCCATCGCCCGCGAAACCGGCATCGACCATGTCGTTGCCGGCGTTCTGCCAGACGGCAAGGTCGCGGCGCTTGACGGTTTGCGCGAAGGGAACAAGCGCATCGCCTTTGTCGGCGACGGGATCAATGACGCCCCGGCGCTGGCGCATGCCGATGTGGGTATCGCCATTGGCACCGGCACTGATGTGGCCATCGAGTCCGCGGATGTCGTCCTGATGTCCGGCGATTTGCGCGGCGTGGTGAATGCCTTCGAAGTGTCGCGGCGAACCATGCGAAACATCCGGCAGAACCTGTTCTGGGCCTTTGCCTACAATGTCGCGCTGATTCCGGTCGCCGCCGGGGTGCTTTATCCGGCCTTTGGGCTGCTCCTGTCACCAATTCTCGCGGCGGGCGCGATGGCGTTGTCCTCGGTGTTCGTTCTAACCAATGCCCTGCGCCTGCGAGGTATCGCGCCGGCGATGGACGAGCAGCGCGCAATCCCGGCAGAGCTGGCAGCTGTCACTCCTGCTCCAGCAGAATAACGGAGGTTCGACATGAACATCGGAGACGTTTCCCGACAATCGGGTGTGCCCCCAAAAACAATCCGCTACTACGAGGAAATCGGGCTGATCCGCCCGAACCGAAGTGAGAACGGCTATCGCGCATTCACCGAGAACCACGTTCACAAGCTGGCGTTTCTCGGTCGAGCACGGGCCTTGGGGTTCACCATCGAAGATTGCAGGACGCTTCTGGCTCTCTACGAGGATGAAAACCGCGAAAGCGTTCAGGTGAAAACGGTTGCGGAAGACCATCTTCGCCAGATCGAGGAGAAGATAGAGAAACTGCAATCCATGAGAACGACGCTTACCGAGCTTGTGGAGAAATGTGCCGGGGATCATCGTCCGGATTGCCCGATCCTCGCAGATCTCTCACCTGTACGAATGTCCGAATAATCGATGCCGGTTCGGCACGTTTCAGAACCAAATTGCGCGGACCGGCATCCAGATACCCATGAAGATCATCATCAGGTTTTCCGTCAGCGAAATGAACCCCAGCGGGACGGAACTGTCACCGCCGACGCAGGCGCATTTCAACTCCCGCTTGTCAATGTAGACAGCCTTGAATACGCTGACAGCGCCGACCGTGCCGATAAACAGGGCGACAGGCGCCGAGAGCCACAGCAGCGCGCCGGCAGTCATCAGGACACCTGCCAACGCTTCGCCGAACGGATAAAGCTTGCCGTATCGTACCCATTTGCGCGCCAGCAGATCGTAGTTGAGGAACATCGTCGAAAACCCTTCGACATCCTGCAATTTCTGGATCGCGAGAATGGTCATGGACAGCGAAATGAACCATTCGAACCCGCGCAAGGTAAAGACCGACCCGTACTGGTGCCAAGACAGGCCCAGTGCCAATAGCGCGGCGACGGAAAAGATCGCGATGACCGGCTGGTAGGTCGTGTCGCTTTGCTCTTCCTCGGGTGGGTCGATGTCAAAGAACACCCTGAGATCATCGTAGCCGCCGATCCGTTCTCCGCCGATGAAGGTCTGCGGCGTCGTCTCGACCCCGTGCTTCTCCATGAAAGCATCGGTGTCTTCACGGGTCTCAAGCGGATGGTCTTCCACCTCGAAGCCTTGCCGCTCCAGCAGGTCTTTCGATTTCAGACCGTAGGGGCAGACATGGCCCGGCATGACCATGCGATAAAGCTGCGCGGATTTACTGTCTGTGTCCCGGGGCATATGCTTTCCTCCTTATCCGGCGCAGGTGAATTGACCACGGAACCCGGCTTCGTAGTCGGTTCCGCGCTGACGATCAGATCGGTCAGGTCACCGTCTGTCTCTACGATCTCGGCCGATAGCGGGCCTTGAGAAAACGCATTTTCGCCCTGCGCATCCAGGCGCACCAGGTCACCGCTGATCTTCATCGCGGCCCCAGTCCCTTCGCCGGTCTCACCGGTCACCAGCACGGCTGGACTGTCCGAGGTGTAGGCAAATCGGCAGTCTCCACCATTCGGGAACACCGCTGCGATTTCGTCTTCCGTCAGAAACTCGGGATCGATTTTTGACACGACCTCCGTTTGAAGCGCCTGTTGCGCATCCACGACCTGTACCGGCGTTCCGGTCGGCGTGGCCGATGCCTCACCGTTTGCGCCAATGTCAGCAATGAGGTAGCGCATTTCGGCGATTTCCTTGTCCTGCGCATAGATAATGTCGTCTGCGAGCCCCCGGACGCGCGGGTCGGTGATCTCGGCACGAGTCGACGTCATGATGGCGATCGAGTGGTGCGGGATCATGGCGCGCATGTAGGACCTGTCCTGCACCGTAAATTGCCCGCGTACCAGCCAGAGGCTTGCCGCAAAGACAAGTATGGCGCCCCCGAAGATCGCGATGTTGGCTTTGGTGTTCTGATACATGGACAACATGTACGCCAACATGATCACGGCCATGGTCGCCCCCATCAGGATGGCCATGTAAAGGCGTGTCTCCGAAAAGAAGATATGGCCCCAAAGATAGGTGTTCAGGTACATCAGAACGAACATGACCACGGTCGATGTTCCGATCATCATAAAGAACCGTGAGTAGTGCATTTCCAGTCACCTCCTTGCAGTTCTCTGTAAAACAACAACATTCCAGCGCTGGAGAGTTCCAAAAGCGCGAATTTTCGTAGTTTCAAGGCAACAAAGGCGCGTCGTTTGCCCCGGTTCACGGCTTCTTTTCTTTGCCCCTGACGCGCACTGAATTTTCATGGGTCCGAGGAGATCGCGCCATGCAGAATTTCACGAGACGAGAATTGATTTGTGCCGGAGCGATGGGTTGCTTTCTGCCCACAATTGCCTGGGCCCACAAAGTCAAATTGCCCGAACGGTTCGAACCGCAATTGGTAAACACCCGTCGTGGTGACTGGGTTAAAGACGATGTCCACGTCGTTCCCGACGATTTTTTCCTTTATTTCATGCTCGAGGACGGGATGGCGATCCGCTACGGGGTCGGGGTAGGGCGCAAAGGTTTGTACGAACCCGGAGAGTTCACGGTAGCGCGCAAGGCCAAATGGCCATGGTGGCGGCCAACGAACGCCATGATCCGGCGCGAGCCACGCAAATACGCGAAGTACAAGGATGGGCTGAAAGGCGGGCCAAACAACCCGCTCGGGGCCCGCGCGCTGTATCTCTATGATGATGAGGGACGCGATACCTATCTTCGTATTCATGGAACCAACGCTCCGGAAACCATTGGATCGGCCGTGTCGAATGGATGCGCGCGGTTGACGAATGAACACGTAAAAGATTTGTATGATCGCGTAGAAATTGGCGCCCGCGTCTTCCTGTATCCCAAAGTGACAACGGCGTGAGGAGCGTTCTGTCGCCTTGAAGTTCCTCTTCCGGAAATGGCACAAGTGCGGCAGTTGGCGAAAGCCAGTCCATCATTCATGAGGTGACGGAATTGTCTTTGAGCCGGAGGTCTTTCCTTGGCGGGATGACCGTTGCGCTGGCTGGTACCCGCTTGCCAGCAGCGACACGCGAGTTGATCCTCGCGCCCCAATCGATCAAGGCGCGCCTTGCTGGGTACGACGTGTCGATGTTGGGCTTCAACGGTGGTCTGCCGGGCCCAGAAGTCAGAATGCGACAAGGACAAACCGCCCGCATTACCCTCGATAACCGATTGGAGGAGGGCGCTCTTGTTCACTGGCATGGGTTGCGGGTTCCAAATCGGATGGATGGTGTCAACGTTCTCACTCAGGATGTGGTCATTCCGGGCGACACGTATCGTTATCAATTCGGCGTCCCGGATGCCGGCACGTATTGGTATCACTCGCATTACCTGTCTTACGATCAGGTCAGCCGCGGCCTTTTCGGCGCCTTCATCGTCGAGGAGCAAAATGCGCCGGCTGTCGACCATGACATTGTTGTTCAGTTCTTCGATGTCTTGTTGGATCAGTCCGGACAGTACGACGAAGGGTTCAACCCGGCTCATTTCGCGACCGAGGGCCGTATCGGCAATACGGTCACGGCGCTTGTTTCCAATGGAACCAGCAAGAATGTGAGACAAGGCGACCGCCTGCGTTTGCGCCTGATAAATCCCTCTATCGACAGGGTTTACCGTGTCGGGCTGGACGGTCTGGCAGGCAAGATCGTTGCACTGGATGGTATGCCCCTGGCGCAGCCACAGACACTCGAACCCATCCTCCTAGCTCCGGGGCAAAGATGCGATGTGATTGGTGATGCGACCGGGCCTATTAGATTCGACGACAGCTTTGGAGAGTGGACGTTGAGCCTTGGCGAAATCGCTGTTTCCGGCTCTCGTGACCCTGCGAAAGTGCCCATCACCGCGTTGCCCGCCAACCGAATGCCCGCCCCGCAAGACCCCGGCCAAACCGCGGAGCTGGTGCTCCAGGGAGGTGCGGGAAGCGCGTCCCATAACGGCACTGGAACATGGGCGCTCAATGACGTATCTGGACTGCCTCGAACCCCTTTCCTATCCGTCGCGCGGGGGACGACCGTGCGCATTTCAATCCGCAACGAAACCGGGTTTCCACACGTCATGCATCTGCATGGCCACCATTTCTGGGAACTCGATGCGGCGGGGGAAGCCGGTCCATACCGGGACTCGACCTTCCTGGATATCGGCGAGACGCGGGATATTCTCGTCGTCCTGGACAATCCGGGATCCTGGATGCTGCATTGCCACATGTTGAGCCACCAAGCCGACGGTATGGCAACGTGGATCAGAGTCGGCTGAGGGTCGAGACGGATACATACCGTTACAAATCTCTGAATGATAACAGGCCTTTTGCCGTCTACGTAACCTGACAAGCGAGAAACAGGTCCATCGATTGCCAACGGGAGCGTTCATTGACCCTGACACCAAAATCTCTCGGCATGACTGCGGCGGCAGGATCAGCCGCCTTGCTGTTAGGGGCCTTCGTTTTCCAGGCTCTTGGGTACGCGCCGTGCGCAATGTGCATCTGGCAACGCTACCCACACGCAATCGCCATTGGAATGGGCGCTCTGTTGCTCTTTGCTCTGCCGATTTTGCCAATCCTGATAATCGGTGCCCTGTCGGCACTCAGCACATCCGCGTTGGGAATGTTTCATACCGGTGTCGAGCGCGGCTGGTGGGAGGGACCGACTTCTTGCACGGGATCCGGCCTCGATGTTTCCCAAATGTCGGTATCGGAATTGCTGCCCTCTGCGAGTTCAAATGCGTCCACTCTTGTTC
Source organism: Leisingera sp. NJS201 (assembly GCF_004535885.1). Lineage (NCBI taxonomy): Bacteria > Pseudomonadati > Pseudomonadota > Alphaproteobacteria > Rhodobacterales > Roseobacteraceae > Leisingera > Leisingera sp. NJS201. Next base: position 123,581 of record NZ_CP038240.1, on the reverse strand, counting down.
TGTGCAATGAGGTTGTCTGGGAATTTCTGACGTTGTCCATGGCGAGTTGGAACGCGATCCTAAGCGGTGTCCTTGCTTGCCTCTGGTTGGTCGCGATCGCAAGACATCAAAAGGGTCGATGGCATGGGGTCGCGGACGTTTCTTGAATCGTCTCGCATTCATCGAAAACAAACAAAGGGCTTCGCTTCATGGTTACAAGACGACACTTCCTTGCACTTTCCGGCTCGCTGTTTTCAGCTTCTCTGAGTTCGCCAGCATTCGCTAAGACCTGGCCGACAACAGCCGAAAAAGCAGCTTGGGATGCGCAGGTCACGCCCGCCAACTATGACCCGGCAACAACCAACCCATGGGGGCTGCATCCCAGGCTGCTGCCGCAACGCGTTTTGGCGAATGACGGTTTGCGCCCGGGTGACATTCACGTCGATGCGATCGCGCGCTATCTGTACCATATCGAGGAAGATGGCACCGCGATGCGCTACGGGGTCGCGATTGCCAAGGGCGATCTCTATGAACCCGGCACCTATACGATCCGCCGAAAGGTCGAATGGCCGCACTGGACGCCAACACAGTCAATGATCGAACGCGATCCGGAGGCTTACGAGCGGTTTGCCGACGGTATGGAGCCCGGCCCCAACAATGCCTTGGGCAGCAGGGCTTTGTATCTATTCGTCGGAGATCGGGATACGTACCTTCGAATTCACGGAACGCCGAGCCCTCGCAGCATTGGCGGCCGGGCCAGTTCGGGATGCGTGCGCATGGTGATGGCCCATATCAATGATCTCTATCCGAATGTCGCTGTCGGATCGACGGCGTTCCTTTACTCGGCCGAAGACAGCGTTACCGCTCGAAGCTGACCTATTCGTAGGACAGAGAATCTTTGGCTCACACGCCGAGTACCGCGTCGTGCAGGGACAACTTGCAACGAATTGTTGGACGAACACTCAAGGCCGCGTCGCAAGTGAATTTTCGAACTGTGCGATCGCTACGGATTTGTCGTCCTCATCGTTCTCGAACAGCTTTGTGGTTCGCACGCCCGGCAACTTGCCAAAATCCGCCATCAGGCGCTTTGGAAAAAATGTGCGTCCAATGGATTCAAATCCTGGTAATTGCCTTAGGATCGCAGAAGTACTGACGCTACAAAAGCCTGAAGCAGCCGGACCGTTTGCCAATGCAAGTTGCAAGGCGCGCTCCGCGACTTCGGGGGACACATCGATCTCTTGTATGACGACATGGTAGGTCTCCCGTGCATGAGCCCGTGCGTAAAAATCGGCCACTTGTGGAGTAATGCCATAAAGCACATCTCCCCGTTCCGGTACCGCGCTCAGCCGGACCGTTCCTGCCGGATCGAAGATAACGCGCTGCGACCCATTGATCATGACGCTGGTATGCGCACCCGCCCCGGACCTGTTATTGATCATAGTGTACAGCGTCAACGCGGCCGGTCCGTCGTGACTGTAGGATGCACTACTGATGACTTCGGCTGAAGCATCAGGGCGCATGTCGTTTCCTGCACCGCACCCCGCCAAAATCACCAAGGCAAGCACCAAGAAAATGCGGTTCAAAAAGAGCAACTTGCAGCCTCCTGCCATGGGTTGAATGACTGAATTTTCGGGAACATCAGGGCCTCTGCCACTCTCGACACCAACTCTTCCGAATTTCACTTCCACCGAAACATGGTTTCGGTGTCAGTTGGTACACGACTCCTCGACAGGTTTTTCTCTGGATATCGCATGTCTTAGATGAAGAGGAGCGTTCGCCCCGAATTGATTTGTCGCAGTTTGTAACAGACCCCGCCTTTGTGACCTCGCGATACAAAACACCGGCTCGCGTGTTATTCCGCATCTGCAGGTGCATCCCATATAGTGGGTATCGCAACACTGACACGAGGTGATCGAAATGAAACGCAACACTTTACTCGCTGCAATGACCCTGGCTGCAACCGCCTTTGGTGGCGCGGCCTTCGCGGATGCCAACCATGGGCACGGTGGGCAGCTTGGTGCCCAAGGTGGGGCAGGCATGATGCAGAACGGTGGTCCGGGCATGATGGCGAACATGGGCGGAATGATGGACATGATGAAGCGCATGCACGGGAACATGATGGGCGGCGGCATGATGGGCGCAGGCATGGGCAGTGGTATGATGGGCCCAGGCATGGGTGCCGGCATGATGCAAATGTTCGACACTGATGGAGACGGCACAACCACGCCGGAAGAAATGCGCACGCGGCTTCAGGCCAAGCTTTCCGAGTTTGACAGCGATGGGGATGGAAACCTCTCGATTACCGAGTTTGAAGCTCTCCACAGCGCAATGATCCGCGAAATGATGGTGGATCGTTTCCAACACCTCGATGCCGATGGCGACGGCGCGGTGACGCCGGAAGAGATGGCCGCTCCTGCCGATAGGATGGAGCGGATGCAGATGATGCGGTCGAATATGGCAGATGCGCCTGCGCGGCCCGGCAACGGTCAGGGCATGGGCAACGGCTCCATGATGCAGGACAACTGAGCCAATGGGTGCCGGTTTATTTTCCGGCACCCGTCCTCACAACGCCAAAACCATTCGCGGTCGGGACATTGAACCGAACCGCGACCTGAACCGTTTAGCCTCGGTATGCCAACAAATAGAGACACTGAAAGGAAAATTCCCATGGCCTATACCTATGATCGCGTCCTGAAAGACACCAAAATCGATGACGCAGAGATGCGTGTTCGGGATGCTTTGGCAGACAAGGGCTTCGGCGTTTTGACTGAGATTGACGTCAAAGCGACGATGAAAAAGAAACTTGATGCGGACATGCCGCCTTACCGCATCTTGGGGGCCTGTAATCCGGGCATGGCGCACAAAGCCATCGAGATCGAGCCTCGCATCGGTGCGATGCTTCCCTGCAATGTTATCCTGCGGCAAGTGGACGGCGACACCGAGGTCAGCGCGGTCGATCCTGTCGCTTCGATGCAGGCGGTGCAGAACCAAGACCTGGACGCGGTCGCCGGCGAAGTCCGCGATCTCCTGCGGGACGCCCTCGACACCGCGTGATGGCGGGATGGGCGTTGGATGCCCTGTCGCAGAGCCAGCGCCATTGGCGGTGCTCGATTAATGCCATCTAATCCCCACGTAAATTCCTGATGAGGAACTGACCCAGTGCTGCCAGCGGGATTGCCATTTCCGGATATTGGAACCGACCTCTTCTCCTTCGACATCGGGGGGTCACATTCGCACTCCGCTGGTACGCGCTAGCCTATATCTTCGGTATCCTGATTGGCTGGCGCATTTGTTTGAGTGCCATAAGCCGTCCCGCGCTCTGGACATCAGTTGGACCGCCGCTTGACCGGACGCAGATCGAAGATCTTCTGACGTGGATCATCATCGGCGTGATTGCTGGTGGTCGCCTGGGCTTTGTACTGTTCTACCAGCCCGCATATTATCTCGCCAATCCCTTGGAGATTCTGATGGTCTGGCAAGGCGGCATGTCTTTCCACGGGGGCTTCGCGGGCGTTGTCATCGCGGCCTTGTTGTTCTGCCTTCGACAAAACGCGTCATTGCTCAGCACTGGCGACTTGCTGGCTTTGACAACACCACCAGGCTTGTTTCTTGGGAGGCTGGCGAACTTCACCAACAACGAGCTGTGGGGGCGGCCGACGGACGTTCCCTGGGCGGTGATCTTTCCCGGCGAAGTCGCGCAGGCCTGCCCAGGGATTAGCGGCCTCTGCGCCCGACACCCGTCCCAGCTGTACGAGGCGCTATTGGAGGGGCTCATTCTTGGAATGCTGCTCATTTATCTCGCTTGGGGCCGGGGCTGGCTGAAAATGCCCGGTGCCTTGGCTGGCGTGTTTCTGACCGGCTATGGTCTTGCCCGAAGTTTCGTCGAGATGTTCCGGCAACCGGACCAACAGTTTGTGACGGCGGACAACCCGATTGGCCATGCGCTCCATTTTGGTGAGTGGGGTTTGACGATGGGCCAGTTGCTCTCCATGCCGATGGTGTTGGTCGGGCTGGCGTTGATCGTGCTCGCCCGACGGGAACGGGGCCGGACAGCGCCACCCCGCAGATCCGCAATGTAATCACCATACTGATCTCTCTTGACCCTCCTGTGGATGGAAGCCTTAGGCAAGAGAAGCATTCTCGGAAAGGACCGCAAAATGAGCACCCCCGACAGTTCTGAAACCACAGCAGCTTCTTCGGTATTCGTTTGCCCAATGCACCCTGAGGTGCGGCAGGTTGAGCCCGGCAATTGTCCGAAATGCGGGATGCATCTCGTGCCGGAATCGGAGCTCGAGGTCCATTCAGCACATGATCATCACGACCACCAAGCAGGTGCCGCGCCGGCGGATGGACGATATGATCTGGTTCCCCAAGGGCATGATGGTCCCATTTACACTTGCCCGATGCACCCTCAGGTGCGGCAGCCTGATCCGGGCGCGTGCCCGATCTGTGGCATGGGGTTGGAACTGGAATCCGGTGTGCCGGGCGATGAAGGTCCAAATCCCGAACTGGTGGATTTCACACGGCGGTTCTGGGTCGGCACAGTCCTGACGATCCCGCTCCTTGTCCTCACGATGGGGCCATTCGTCGGTTTCCCCGCAGTCCGGACTTTTTTTGGCGAAGGCACCACACAATGGATCGAATTGATCCTGGCAACGCCAGTGGTCTTGTGGTGCGGCTGGCCGTTTCTGGAACGCGGATGGATTTCGTTCCGCACATTGAACCTCAACATGTTCTCCCTGATCGGCATGGGCGTTCTTGCCGCCTGGCTCTTCAGCGTCGTTGCCGTTCTCGCACCGGACATATTCCCTGATGGGTTCCGAGACTCCGAAGGCCATGTCGGCGTCTACTTCGAGGCGGCGGCGGTGATCGTGACGCTCGTGCTGCTCGGTCAGGTGATGGAATTGCGCGCACGTGAAGGAACCGGCAAGGCGATCCGTGCGCTACTCGATATGGCCGCCAAGACCGCGCGGGTCATGCGGGACGATGGCTCCGAAGAGGAGATCCCGCTGGAGGACGTACAGGTCGGCGACCGGCTGCGCGTACGGCCCGGTGACAAGGTTCCTGTCGATGGCGTGGTTCTGGACGGCCGGTCCTCGATCGACGAAAGCATGATCTCCGGTGAACCTGTGCCGGTCGAGAAGACCGAAGGCGACCCGGTAACTGGTGCGACGATCAACGGCACTGGCAGTCTGGTGATGGAGGCGACGCGTGTCGGGTCCGACACGATGCTGGCTCAAATTGTCGAGATGGTGTCGAACGCGCAGCGCTCGCGCGCCCCGATCCAGAAATATGCCGACAAGGTGGCGGGATATTTCGTTCCGGCCGTCATCGGTATCGCGGTCCTGTCCTTCATCGCCTGGGCGATCTGGGGGCCCGCGCCTGCGCTTTCCTACGCATTGATTTCGGCAGTGGCGGTTCTGATCATCGCTTGTCCTTGTGCGCTTGGCCTGGCGACACCGATGTCGATCATGACGGCGACAGGACGGGGCGCTCAGGCAGGGGTCCTAATCAAGAACGCCGAGGCGCTGGAGCGGTTCGAGAAAGTCGATACCCTGATCGTCGACAAGACCGGCACGTTGACCGAAGGCAAGCCGCGGCTTGTCGACGTACTCCCGCAACCCGGCCACGACGAAGCCGAGGTCTTGCGTCTCGCCGCATCGCTTGAGCGCGGATCGGAGCACCCCTTGGCCGAAGCGATCGTCAGGGGTGCGGAGGAGCGAGATGTCAAAATGGACAATGCTCGGGACTTCGAGGCGATCACTGGCAAGGGCGTCAAGGGTGTTGTGGGCGGCAAAGCGGTGGCGCTCGGCAATCTGGCGATGATCCGCGAACTAGGGCTCGAGGCAGGCGCGTTGACCGCCAAGGCCAATGCCCGCCGCGACGAAGGTGAGACGGTAATGTTCGTGGTGCTGGATGGCGACATTGCAGGTCTTGTCGCTGTCGCCGATCCGGTGAAGAAGAGCACACCTGCGGCCATCAAGGACCTGCATGAACTGGGGTTCCGCGTCATCATGGCGACCGGAGACAACGAACGCACTGCCAACGCCATCGGCGCACGGCTCGGCATCGATGAGATCCGGGCCGACGTGCTGCCGGAGGACAAGGCGCGGATCATCCGTGAATTGCAAGAGGCGGGTCACAGGGTCGCGATGGCCGGGGATGGCGTCAACGACGCGCCGGCCTTGGCACAAGCCGATGTCGGCATCGCCATGGGCACTGGCGCCGATGTGGCCATCGAAAGCGCGGGCATCACGCTGGTCAAGGGCAACCTCGACGGTATCGTGCGTGCGCGGCGGCTCGCCCGGGCCACTATGCGCAACATCCGCCAGAACCTGTTCTTCGCGCTGATCTACAACGCCTCCGGCGTGCCGGTCGCGGCGGGAGTTCTGTTTCCCTTCTTTGGCATCCTCATCAGTCCGATGTTTGCTGCCTTCGCCATGAGCGCGTCGTCAATCTCGGTGGTGCTCAATTCGCTGCGCCTTCGCGGCGTTCGTATCTAGAAGCGCGCAACAGCATTCGGACGAACCAAAATTAAAAGGGGACCATTTATGCAGAGCGAAAAAGAAACGTACCGCGAAGATTCCATCAGTCTGGGCGGAGCCATTGCGATGGGAACAGGCGTGATGATCGGCGCCGGAATCTTTGCGTTGACGGGGCAAATCGCGCAGCTCGCCGGCCCGCTTTTCCCGCTTGCATTCATCGCCGGCGCGGTCGTCACAAGCTTCAGCGCCTACAGCTACATCAGGATGTCGAACAAATGGCCGTCCTCGGGTGGCATCGCCATGATCCTGCAGAAGTGCTATGGCCCCGGAGCCATCGCGGGCGGTGCCGCGCTGCTGATGGCGCTCAGCATGGTGATCGCGGAAAGCCTCGTCGCGCGAACCTTCGCCACCTATGTCTTGCGCCCTTTCGATATCGAAGGCGGCCCACTGGTCCCCGCCCTGGCCGTGGCCGTGATCGTTTTCGCCTTTCTGGTGAACATCGCCGGAAATCGCTCGGTCGGGCTGTTCTCGCTGATCATGGCAGCGATCAAGATTGGAGGCATAGCTCTGTTTGGCATCGCGGCCCTGTGGTCTAGTGGTTTTGCGTTCGCCGCTGCGTCCGAGACCTCTCAATCCTACGGGCTCACGGGGTTCATCGCCTCTACGGCGCTGGCCATCCTCGCGTTCAAGGGGTTCACCACGATCACCAACAGCGGGGCCGAGATCACTGAACCAAATCGCAATGTTGGCCGAGCGATCATGTTCTCGATCGGAATCTGCGTCGTCGTCTACCTGTTGGTCGCCTACGGGGTCGGTTCGAGTCTCACGATCGAGGAGATCATCTCAGCGCGTGACTATTCGCTGGCACAGGCGGCGCAGCCCGCCCTTGGACAAACCGGCTTCATACTCACGGTGATCCTGGCCGCTGTCGCAACGGCGTCCGGCGTTCTGGCCAGCGTCTTCGCGGTGTCGCGTATGCTGGCGATGCTGACCGACATGGAAATGATCCCGCACAGCCACTTCGGTATGCCAGGTCCCATCCAACGCCACACCCTGGTCTATACTGTCGTCATCGCAGCGACGTTGGCCGTGCTCTTTGATTTAGGCCGGATCGCATCCCTCGGTGCCTTCTTTTACCTCGTCATGGACATGATCATACATTGGGGCGTGTTCCACTATCGTCGAGCAGACGTCGGCGCCTCAGGTATCGTGCTTTTGACTGCCCTGGCGCTCGATGTAGTTGTACTGGCAGCTTTCACCGTGATGAAGCTTCAAAGCGACCCGATGATCGTTCTGTATGCGGCTGTCGGAATGATCGCTGTCTTCGCTTTCGAGCGCGTTTACTTGTCGCGATGGTTGGCACCTCAGGCCGCGCATTCCCACGGTGAATAGCCAGCCATCATTTAGCCCTGAAGGAATGCGATGCCTTGTGCACCGATTGCGATCAATCCGACCGACAGGGCAAACGCAAACAAGGCGAGCAGCATCAAGCCCGCTTTTATTGGCAAGCGACGAACGGTCGGTCCAAGAAATTCCGACTGCCCGAAAGCTGAAACATATAGCGGCAGCGCGCTGATCATTGTCGCATAAAGATAAACTCCGGAGATGTTCTCAAAAAACGCCGAACGCGCAAGGGTTGGGGCAACGACCGACAACGCGGTTGCACGACTGCCCCCGAATGACTCGAACCAGTCGGCAGACAAAACGTAGATCAGTGCGTGGAGGCTTGGAAAGAGAATGGCTCTGAGCAAGATATCCACCAGCACGAAAAACGCCGTATCTCGGCGGGCGACCTTTGGTTTCTGTATCACCGCGAAAAGAAAAAAACTGACATAGTTTATGGCAAAAACTACGGGCAGACCGTTGGTCGTAACTTGCCTCAGAAAGCGGGCCAGCGATGGCCCGCCGGCGGCAAGAGCCGCTGCAAAGCCCGGCGAAAGCAAGATATAAAGGCAGAGGACCGCCAGTAACGCTGCGAGGCTGAATGCCAAGACAATGCTCACAAATTGAACACCGGGCATGTCGACGGAGAAAAACCTCTGCATGTTAGAACGTTGGCACATATACGGCTTGAGATCGAGGATGTTGAACCTGCGTTTGGGAACCAAGCATTCGCTCCAGGTCTTTGGGACGAATGAAATTTAAGTTTCGAAATCTCCTGAACCGCGTTCCATGTCTCGACTGCAGGCCGAGCGACATAACAAATGGTAGGTTACTGCCGGACCTAGTTGCGGAAATGTTGATAGCATTGGAAAGTAGCTTTTCTGCATGTCTTACGCTGGCGGTAATTTTCAGAACGGAATATTCCTATCCGAGTGGGCGGACTCCTTTCAGGGTCTATTGCAATCTGCGCGGAGATCGCGGCCATCGTGCCGCTTCCATGCAAAAGCCCATCATGGCTGCCGACCCAGATGCAAAAGTTTCGTGCGATCTGACTGCACCTATCGTCGGCGTCGACAGCACTCTGGATGAAACTGCATTGGCGGTAGCGATCAGCGACGCGGGCTACAGGTCTGAGAAGCTGGCTGAAGTTCGGTAGCACAAGACGCGTCAGCATCGCTCCGCTGACCGGAGGGGAATATTGGCTCTTTATATGTTTCTGATATGCAACATTTTCTGACGGCAGCGGCCGAATCTCGCCTTTTTCACAAAAAAGCGACAAACCTTCCTGCGCAGGACGGATTGACTGGATTGCTTCGGTATCCGATATCTAGAGCATGAGCTTTCGAGTTTTCATATCATGCTGGTTCAAGACGTTTACGTGCATTGCGTTTGCGTTAGCCTTGGTATTTTCACCACCTTCTGCCGCTCACGCGGCGTCCGGCATGCATGACGGACATCAAGCCAAGTCTATTGTTGTCGTTGGTGCCGCCATGACTCATGACACCGGAAGCGATGCGCATCACGCGCATGAGAAGCTTAGGGTCGCAAGCGACATCGCAGCGTCCGACAAGGATGGCAAAGAGCAACAATCCCAAGAGTGTTGCAACGGTATCTGTATTTCTGTCGTCTTCCTCGAAGACACCAAGATCGAAGCAGAGCCGGTTGGTACAAGTGAATATGTCATTCTCGACGGTCAAACGTATTCGGTGGAAACAGCAGGGTTCCTGCGGCCCCCTCGATTCCTGATCTGAACCGACGCCCAAAACGGGTGTGAGCCTTGCGCAGAGTCTGCGTGAGACAACGTTCACCAATCAGGTTACTTTCATGAAAATTCATCTACTTATGGGGGCTTCGGCCCTCGGGCTTGGCGCATGCGCCTATGAGCCCACCCCGTTGCCGTCCGTCGCGACCCAACAGGCCGTCGTCAACACGGCAGTTTCATCGCCGATCAGCTATCAGGACCCCTTGGCGGGCTACACCTATCGCGGCCCTACAGGTCCCCGCGACTGGCGTTCCGTCAATCAAGAACAGACGGAGGGCAACTGATGCGGGTATCGAAGTTTCCGCTGGTTTTCGGCTTTCCGCTAATCCTGGGTGCCTGTGCTACCGCTGTGCCGGGCATCTACACGGAACCAAAAGCTGGCTTCGCCAATATTTCCAGCCAGGTCACACCAGCCCTCGGCAAACGGACAGCCTTCGCCGAAACCCAGGCCGAAAACGAGGCCTTGAAGAAGCAGGTGCACGCAATGGTGCACCGCAAGACCATTTCGGCGGACACCGCCGTTCAGGTCGCGCTTCTGAACAACAAAGGGTTGCAGGCGTCCTATGCAAACGTCGGCCTGTCTGCCGCAGAGGCCTGGCAGCAATCGATGCCGGAAAACCCAATCGTGTCGATTGGTATACTGGGCATCGGTGCGCCCGAACTGGGTGCCTACAGGGCGATCGAGGGACTGATCCGGTCGAACGTGCTCGATGCCACCACTCGCAAGCAGCGTACGGCCATTGCAGACGCAAACTTCCGGCAGGCTCAACTGAGCGCCGTGAACGACACACTCGCACTGGCCAATCAGACGCGGAAGGCATGGGTCGATGCCGTAGCCGCCTTCGAGGCTGTGAGTTATCTCCGCCGTGCGAAAGCGACGTCTGACGCCGGATCGGAATTAGCGATGAGACTGGGCGAGACCGGCGCGCTTAACACAGCCGGGCAGGCCCGTGAACAGGCATTCAATGCCGAACTCGCCGGACAACTTGCCCAGGCACGCTTGAATGCTACCCGGTCCAAAGAGCAGCTGACCAGGCTCATGGGGCTGTGGGGCACCGAAGTCGACTATTATGTGCCCGATGCTCTTCCTGCGCTGCCGCGTTCCGTCGGCCGTGTGACTGACATCGAAGCGAAAGCATTGCGAAATCGGGTTGATCTGCGCGTTGCCAAACTTGGCCTGGAAGCACAGGCCAAGGCGTTTGGTCTGACTGATCAGACTCGCATTATCAGCGATCTCGAATTCATTGCCGGGTTCGAAGCGGAGCGGGAAATTGAGGACGGAGAAACGGAGACCGTGACCACCCCTCAGGTGGAGGTGGAGTTCGCAATCCCGATCTACGACACCGGGAAGGCACGGATGCGCAAGGCGGAATTGTCGTACCTGCAAGCAGCCAACGTGCTGGCAGAAAGAGCCGTCAACGTCCGGTCCGAAGCGCGTGGTGCTGAAGCCTCCTATCACGCCGCGTATAAGATCGCCCGCCACTATCGCGACGTTCTGGTGCCGCTACGCACGACCGTCGAAGAAGAGGGGCTGCTGTCTTATAACGGCATGATCACCAACACTTTCGAGCTGCTGACAGACGTGCGCGAGAAACTGGGCGCATCACTGGAAGCGGCAAACGCAAAACGCGAATTCTACATGGCACAGGCTGATCTGACCGCTGCGATCTATGGCGGCGGCGAAGGCGGTGGCGGTGCTGGTGGAGAAGGCGCGACACTTGCCGCCGGTGGCGGCGCAGGACACTGAAAGGAACTGACATGCTAAATAGACGTCAATTACTCGGAGCCGGCGCGGCAGGTGCAACGCTGGTCTCTTCGAAAGCCTGGGGTCAAACCCTGAACATGGGCCTGCCCGAAGCTGCCCAAATGGATAGCGCAGCAACGGCGATCACGGCGCGTCCTAGTACCGGGCCGGACTACACACCTGTGGTCACATTGAACGGGTGGACCCTGCCGCACCGGATGAACAACGGGGTGAAAGAATTTCACCTCGTGGCCGAACCGGTAGAACGCGAGCTTGCCGACGGCATGATCGCGCATTTGTGGGGCTACAACGGCCAATCCACCGGCCCGACGATCGAAGCAGTCGAAGGCGACCGGGTGCGCATCTACGTCACCAATAAGCTGCCGGAAGGCACAACGGTGCACTGGCACGGGCTCATTCTTCCTTCAGGCATGGATGGGGTCTCCGGATTGAGCCATCCAAGCATCCCGCCGGGCAAAACCTTCGTCTACGAATTCGACTTGGTGAAGTCCGGAACGTTCATGTACCACCCCCACGGCGATGAAATGACCCAGATGGCGATGGGGATGATGGGCATGTTCGTGGTCCACCCCAAGGATCCCACATTCATGCCGGTGGATCGTGATTTCCTGATCATGCTGAATGCTTTCGACATCGATCCGGGTACCTATGTACCCCGCATCATGACGATGACGGATTTCAACCTTTGGACCTGGAACAGCCGGATCTTCCCCGACATCGATCCGCTGGTCGTGAACAAGGGCGACCGGGTGCGAGTACGGGTTGGGAACCTTACGATGACGAACCACCCGATCCATATGCACGGCTATGACTTCAAGGTCACCTGCACGGATGGCGGCTGGGTGCCGCCTGAAGCACAGTGGCCGGAGGTCAGCATCGACATTCCCGTAGGTGCGATGCGCGCCTACGAATTCGTCGCCGATCATCTGGGAGATTGGGCGATCCATTGCCACAAATCGCACCATACGATGAACGCCATGGGCCATGACGTGCCGACGTTCATCGGGGTGAACAAGAAGCCGCTGACCCAGAAGATCCGTCAATTCCAGCCGGAATACATGCCGATGGGCATGTCCGGCATGGGGGACATGGCAAAAATGGAAATGCCGCTACCCGACAATACCATCCCGATGATGACGGGTTGGGGCCCGTACGGACCCATCGAGATGGGCGGCATGTTTTCGGTCGTGAAGGTGCGGGACGGCATCGACGCGGACGATTACTCCGATCCCGGCTGGTACGAGAACCCTCCGGGCGAGATGGCCTACGAATGGACTGGCGAATTACCCGACTTTGCCTCCAACAACAGCCCCAAAACCATTCTCACACCGAAACCAACCTCGAAGGGCTGAGCGGCCCTTCGTCATCTCCAACCGAACCAACCTACAGGACAATAAAATGAGAAATCTTCTTTTGACGACAAGCTTCGCGATCGCGCTATCAGCACCGGCCTTTGCTGCAGGTACACACGACGGCGGACATGGGGAGACCAAGCCAGCCGCAATGATGGTCGGCATGCCGGGTGACGCCGCCAAGGTTGACCGCACAATCGACGTCACTTTGCTCGAAAACGATGAGGGCCAGATGCTGATCGAGAGTGAGCCGATGGATATCAAGGAGGGCGAAACCATCCGCTTCAACATCACCAACAAGGGTGAGCTGGAGCATGAATTCGTCCTCGACACGGTAGAGCGTAATGCCGAGCACAAGATCGAAATGGCCAAGATGGACATGGAACATGACGATCCGAACCGTATCCGTCTCGATGCGGGCGCCTCGGGCGAAGTTGTCTGGACTTTCGCAAATTCTGGCACATTCGAAGCAGCGTGCCTGATCCCGGGCCACTACGAATCGGGAATGCACCGTGAGGTCGCAGTCGGTGACCAGATGGCTCAGGCTGACGTGGAATACACAAGCGGCACCATCAAGAAAATCGACGCAAAGGCCGGCAAGGTCACAATTATCCACGGCCCTCTCGTCAACCTGGATATGCCGGCAATGACCATGGTGTTCCGCGCCGACGAGGCGATGGTGGCCAAGATGGCGGAAGGTCAGGACATCGAGTTCGTTGCCGACCGGGTCAAGGGTAAACTGACCGTCACGCAGATGAAGTAACTACTAACAATGGGGCCGGGGGTAAACACTCCGGCCCCATCGCCTTGATCGCTTAGCCCAAGCAAGCAAGAAGATCCCATAAAATCAAGCGCTACGGAGGTAGCCGAGCATGAAGAATTTCCTGAGAACCTGCACCATCGCCCTTGCGCTTGTCCTTCCGGCTTTTTCAGTGGGCGCTTCCAGTGGCAAGGGCCAGCAGCCTCACGCGCGAGCCTTCGAAGTGCCTGGCCATGATCCGATCGGGAAACCCGGTGATGGCTCCTCGATCGACAGGACGATTGAAATATCCATACGGGAGACGGAAAGCGGCTACATGCTTTTCGAGCCGGACGCGATCCAGATTGAAAGCGGCTCGGTTGTCCAGTTTTCAATCAGAAATACCGGCGCATTGGATCACGAGTTCTTTCTCGGTTCCTTTGACGAGGTCGCAAAACATCAGCAATGGATGCGCGAACATCCCGATATGCAGCATGACAGCGCCAACTCGGTTTCGATCCCTAGTGGGCAAAATGCCGAGTTGATCTGGGATTTCTCCGATATGACCAACCTGGAGTTCGTATGCTTGATTCCCGGCCACCGGGAAGCGGGCATGTGGGGCGTCATCATCGTGCACGATCACCTTGCGCCGAAGTCCAAGGATTAGACATTTTCAATGTCACTCTTGGATAGGTATCACCTGCTTGTACACGACGTAGCTGCCGCCCTTGGGTACGACTACAGCGATGCCACGCCGGACTGGGTTCATCCGTTCATTCATCTCATACTGGTCTTGGCCCCCGCGCTGCTGATCAGTGTTGGCTCATATCTTGCTATTCGCGGCATTCTGAAGCTTTGGAAGTACCGCAGCACGCCTGCGATCCACCCAGAGCCCATACGAGGGCTCGAAGGAAGTCTTTTCAGCACCGTCTTGCGCTATTCAAGAAGGCAGCAAGCGTTGATGATCGTGGTTAGCCTCATCGCGATGCCTATACTCTATCTGACTTTGGAACTGCCAAAACAGATCGTAAACAACGCTCTGGATTCTGGCCGTTTCCCAGTTGCCGTTTTGGGACGAGACGTCGACCAGGTCGTTTTCCTCATGCTTCTTTGCGGTCTCTACCTTTTGGCTATTATCCTGAATGGGCTAAACAAATATAGCCTTAACGTCTTCAAAGGGTATGTCGCCGAGCGTTTTCTGCGGCGCTTCCGCCTGCTGGTCTATCGGCAATGGCGCAGCGATCCAGACTCCGGAAACCAAAGCGAGATCGTCCCTATTCTCGCACAGGAAGTCGAGCCCATCGGTGGCTTCGCGGCAGGTGTCCTTACGCTGCCAATCCTGCAAGGCGGTACGCTTCTGACGATCCTGTTTTTCATGTTCGTTCAGGACCCTGTCTTGGGTGCCGCCGCACTGACGGTACTGCCAATTCAGCTCGTGCTGCTGCCCAAGCTGCAACGGCGGGTCAACGCGCTTTCACGCACCAGGATCAAGGAGGTCCGACAGCTTGGCAGGCAGCTCAGCGATCAATTGCGCGAACGGCAGGTCAATCCGGCCGGGCTGCTGCCAGTAAGCGCAAGTTTTAGAGAGCTTGAGCACGTGCGCAGGAAGATTTTCCGTCTGAAGTTCTTCATCAAGGCCCTCAACAATTTTCTGACCGCGCTGACGCCATTCCTGTTCTACTCTCTGGGTGGATATTTCGTCATCGAAGGGCGGATCACACTCGGCGCGCTGGTGGCCGTCCTGGCAGCGCACAAGGACTTCTCGGCACCGCTGAAGGAACTTTTCCGCTACTATCAGACCTTGGAAGACACCCGAATCCGGTATCACGAAATCACGGCTTTTTTTGCCGGGTCAGGCCACTCGTCCGAAGTGGCCCAGGCTGATGACAGTACGCTGGAAAAGGTCAGCCAATTCGAGCAATCGCCGCTCAGAAAAACGACTTTGCCTTTCGAGGGGCATGGAGACCTCGCTTCACAATGAAGGAGTTTGATAGCATGAAATGGGCAGCAATATTTTTTGCTCTGATCGCCGTTTCTGCGGCAGGATGGTACATCCTGCAGCCGACCCACTCCCAGACGAGTACTCAGACGGACGAAAGAATGGCACTTCCCGCAGGTGCGCTTGCAA
This sequence comes from Leisingera sp. NJS201, assembly GCF_004535885.1. Lineage (NCBI taxonomy): Bacteria > Pseudomonadati > Pseudomonadota > Alphaproteobacteria > Rhodobacterales > Roseobacteraceae > Leisingera > Leisingera sp. NJS201. Next base: position 107,988 of record NZ_CP038240.1, on the reverse strand, counting down.
CTGTCAGGCTGCCCCCAAGTTTCACCGAGCAAGAGCAAATCGGCAAGCGTGCCTATGGTGCGGCCTGCGCGACCTGCCACGGCGTCAATGGGCAGGGTCAGGACGGCGTTGCTCCACCGCTGGTGCACAAGATTTATGAGCCGGGCCACCACGGTGACATGGCGTTTGTCCTCGCAGCACAGAATGGTGTTCGGGCGCACCATTGGAAGTTTGGCAACATGCCAGCTGTCGAGGGCGTAACACGAGCAGAAGTATTGAATATCGTGGCATATATACGGGCTCTTCAAAGGGAAAACGGAATTAACTGAGTGACCTGTCGACCTGAGGCAAAAGCATAACAGCCATCCAGTAGATAATAACTGTCATCAACGGGGAGAGAAACGAATGAAACCTAAATTTATCGCAACGCTAGCATTGGCATTGTCCGGAACAGGTGTTCTCGCCGATGGACATGCAACCGGCGACGCATCGGCCGGAGACAAGGTATTTAACAAGTGCAAGGCCTGCCACTCAATCGTCAGGACGGATGGTGACGTTATCCGAAAGGGTGGCGCGGTTGGGCCAAATCTTTATGGTGTGTACAACCGAACAGCAGGGACCGAAGAAATGTTTGGGAATAAATTTCGGGACTCTATTCGTGAAGCGGGCGAGAATGGCTTGGTCTGGAACGAGAGCGATTTCGTAGCCTATATTGCAGATCCGAAGAAGTTCCTCGCGACTTTTCTGAACGACAGCAAGGCGAAATCTGGCATGTCATTCAAATTGAAGAAAGAAACGGATGCCAAGGCAGTCTGGGCTTATCTCGTTTCGGTTGGACCGGAGGTTGAGGCCGATTAGATTTTTATTCGTTTGCACGGCTCTTTTTATGCTCGGTGCGCCCTTTGTAGCGGCTGAAGATGCCCTCTGTTTCCAGTCAGACCACTGGTTGCACCGGTTGGGGATCACGCACGTGAACCCTCGCTTTCAACACTGCCCGATGGTCGGATCGTGATGAGTTGGACCGAAGGTAACAACGCCGTTCGGATGGCCCTGTTCGATGGCACCTATTGGACGGAGGCGCGTACAATTCATCAATCTGAGACACTGTTTGTGAACTGGGCCGACTTTCCGTCAGTCGTTGGGCTTAGCGATGGGACGCTTGCAGCGCATTGGTTGGAATTGAATGGGCCGGGCAGCTATCAATACGACGTAAAGATCGCTTTCTCCTTCGATGAGGGTTTGAACTGGACAACGCCAATCATACCCCACGATGACCGATCAAAGCGTGAACATGGTTTCGTGTCGCTAATCCCTGATGATAGCGCTGGTTTGACAGCTCTTTGGCTAGATGGTCGTGCATACGATAATCAAGCCGCAGACGACAGCTATGAGAATGCCATGCAGGTCCGCGCACGTCGCATTGCGCCGGACGGTTCAATGGGACCGGAAAGCCTGCTCGACCCACGCGCTTGTACGTGCTGTCAAACATCGGCCGTCCGCAAGGAAGCAGGTAACATCATAGCGGTTTACAGGGACCGAACAGCCGAAGAAATCCGCGATATTTCGGTTGTCAGGTTGGTCGAAGAAGAATGGACCGACCCCGAAACAATCTACGGCGACGGCTGGGAAATCGCAGGATGCCCTGTCAACGGACCTGCCATCGATGCGTTGGGAACGTACGCGGTAGTCGTGTGGTTCACCGGTGCCAATGGCGAGGCAAAGGCTCGAATTGCGTTTTCCAGGGATGGGGGCGCATCCTTTGAAGACCCGTTGCAACTCGATCTCGGCACACCCGCAGGTCGCGTAGATGTCTTGCAGATGGGTGACGGCAAAGCACTTGCTCTTTGGTTGGAGTATGCGAATGGCGGTGAAGCAATAGTCGTGTGTCAGGTGTCGCCGGAGAGCGGGTGTACTTCGCCACAAGCACTCCACATCAATCGTGGGCGAGAGTCGGTAGGATTTCCAAGGATTACGCGATCAGCAGCTGGCGTTGTCGTTGCGTGGACCGGGTCTGCACAGGGCAACTTGGCGGGGACAACCGTGGTTGGTGTCGAAGTAGCGATACCGTCTCCCGCAAGGTAATCTTCAGGACCAAAGCGACAAGTCGGTTCAAGGCTGTTCCATGGCGGTGAAAGTCAATATTCCGTCCTACTCTTAGAACCCCGCAAACGGATTATTCTAGCCTTGGAGGTTTATCGCTGCGCGAGGATCTCGTAGCCAAACAATCTGGTCACTAGAGCTTCGAAATCGTGAAATCTTTAGATCAAGAGCGCAACAATTGGACCGTCGAGGAATCGCTTCAAGATCGTCGGTAAACCATGGATAAAGATCCCGTCATTATTTACGGGACTGGTGTGATTGTTGTAGGTGCTTCAAGTTGTTGTGCGCCTTACTGTTTTCGAAAACATGCTGCGAAGAGACAGCGAAGGTGGAGTTTGGACTTTGTGACATTTAGCCAGATTGAATGACCGCATTGGCAACTTGAGCTGCAACGCAGCGACAAACCTGCCGCATGCGCGAAGCCGTGCTGCGTCAGCGAAATATGAAAAACGAATGACGGCATTGTCCCGCGATGTGCACCTTTACCAAGCATAAGCGAAGGTCGGCATTAGCCGGAGAAGAAATAACATAAACTTCATTATGCGACTTTATACTTAGCGTTGCGATAGTATATTATTGTATGTATGCTGAACTCCTATCACGGAGGCTCCACAGCATGCGCCATTTACTCAAGAAGCTCCTCCCCTCGGTCGCAGTCGCTTTGACCGTGACAGGTTCTTCGCTGCCAATACCCGCCGCGCGCAGACATACCCGATCGATTGCGCGATCCTCTTGTGCCTGTCTGGCGGCTGGCCTGCTTCCGTCCCTTGCGCCCGAGCCCGCGCCGAATTTATCCGGCGGATTACACCTTGGCCGGTCGAACCACCGCTGCAAATCTGGCGCTGTCCCATGGGCGCCTCCTACGAGAACGATCGGTTACAAAACAACGCTGGCGGCATCTTTGAAGCCTTGTACCGAACCGACAGCCGTCGACCGCTTCAATCCTTGCCAGTAGATAATCTCGTTCCCACCGACCTCGCCCTGCGGCTCGTTCAGGACCGCGCGGACATCGATATCAGCGGGCCAGAGTTCAATTTCGTGCGGTCCATCCGCGTCTTCGATGTACGGTATGCACGACAGCACGAGTCCGGGCGCGATGGGGATTGTAACCGAAGCGCGACCGTGGTCCTCGGCACCTACGGGACCCAAGGCGATTTCTCATGGCAGCGATCTTCGATAACTGCCCTGCCCGAGGCCCATGTGGGACTTGAACGTTGGGGCGAGCATTGCCCTGGCATTTATCACCGATCCGTCTTCGTCGATTGGCGTGACTATGACGGCAACTACGGGTTCGAGCAGGTGAACTACTGACCTGCCGCTACGTAGATTTGTCATGGAAGACGGCTTCTTTGGCTTGCACGACCGCACCGCATACGCTTCGCGGTCCACATGCTGTTTGGCGTTTAGGCAAACACCGCGGGTTCGCTCTGTTCACCCGTCGTCGCTTCTTCCGATCCTCGTCAGCGCATCGAAGTCGATTTCTTGCTTCTGTTCGTCACTTATATCCGGCCGGGTTTCCGATACCGGCTGGGGCCCTTGGACGTCCCACATCACCGCATGTGAGCCTGTCCTCCAGCGATAAACCCAACCAACAACACTGCACCCATCGGTCCCGATCAGATTGGCGATCGCGACGCCCTCACCCTTATCTTCGTTCACTGTTTACTGGCTTCCTGCACTGCGGCGCTGCGAATTGCGGCGTGGGGTTGCAGAGCGTTCACTACGACCGCGCGCCGGGCTTCTTTGATGTTGGCTAACTGGTCCTCGATGAGGAAATGATCATCAGACCGGGAAAGTGGGTTCCCGTGTTCTCAACAATTCATTGGCTTCAAATCCTGTGGTCGGGCTCCGTGGCGGCTTCAACGATCGCCAGAACCTCGAACGGGTCAAAGCCGATGGCGCGCGCCAAGACGACCAGCTCGACAACGTCGACCCGGCGCTGGCCGCTCTCAAGGCGGGCAATAAGGGACTGGTGGCATCTGAGCCTGTCTGCCAGGTCTTTCTGACCAAGGCCCGCTTTGACACGGGCGTCGACCAACGCCTGACAGAGTGCCACTTGTCCCTTGCTTCTGATTGTCTTTGCCACGCGTCACATACCTTTTGTGACGTCGCTAGCGGATGAAATCTGTTATCTAAAAAGTAGATATATGAGGGTGTTATCGGCGTCTGGTTTCCATGGGCTGCAAGTCTGATGCTCCCGAGGTTGCCCATCAATCCCCTACCAATTGCAGGAACCGGCCATATTCCTCGCTGACTTCGCGCGCTTCCTCGAAGGCGCGGGCCCGTTCACCGTCGAGGCAACGGAAGTAGCTCTGGATATCCTGAATGTAATCTTCGAAGTCGCCGCGGATGATATCCGCATAGTCCCGCGCGGCCTGCGAATCGCTTGGCAGGAAAGGACGGGATGGCGCAAAGCAGGATTCCGCCAAAACCGGCCCAGGAACGCAGATCAGAAGGGCCATAGCTTGCAATGGGAGCAGGCATGTCAACCTTGGGTTTCTCAAACCTGTTATCTCCTTGATCGCGGACACTGGCCGTGACTAGTGTTTGCGTAACCAAACTACAGCCAAAGCACGATATTACATCTTGCGGTTGATAATATACTATCGTAACTCTGGGCTTCAAGTAGGAATGCCTGGGGTCGCGCCATTGGAGAAAGCGTGAGCCGGGCCATGAACTGGGACATCGAAGCACCAAATGTGGTTACGGAAGCCAGGTTCCGCGAGCTCGTGGAAAGCGGCTATAGCGCAGAAATCCTGTGCCAGGAGTCGGCACATAAGAAAGGCCCCAGCTATTACGGGGTCTGGATCATGCGCGTTGTCTCTGATGATGGGGTGGAAAAGCTCCTCGTCACCGCCCGCACACGGACGACCTACAACGATATCAAGATCCGCGAGTTCAAGACGATCTCCGGCGTGGTGTCTTTCTTCATTGGCCTTGGCTTTGCGCATGTCGACCTGCCGCTTGAGGCGGGCACAAGCCGCACGCATAAACTCGCCCCGTCAGACAAAGCCTCGTCAGACAAGGCCGCTGACAACTAACCTCGTCTGCCTCTGGCTGGTCGCAGCACCTGCCTCAGCGCAAATGGTCCTGGTCATGGAGAGCGACGGCTCCCTGATCCCGTCCCGCTCCCAAAGCAGCTTTGCTCGAAACTACTATGACGGGATTGGTCAGAGTTCGGCTTCCGATGGGATCGCGATCTTCGGCGAGGTAGAGGCCGAGCAAGAGGGCGTCCAAGTCGCGGCCCTTGCCCGCATGACTCCCCTGCCCCGCGCCGATGTTCTCTCCGGGATTCAGACCACGGCCTTGCGCTATGCCGGCCATCCTGGCCTGCGTCGCGCGGGGCTTTCCGTGACGGATTGGCTGGCTCTCTATCGGGCCAATATCGAGGTTGAGAGCGCCTACCGGCAGGATGCGATTTCAAGTGCAGGTGCCATTGGCCTTGGTCAATTGATGCCAGCGACGGCGCGTGATCTGGGCGTCGACCCGCGTGATCCGCTGCAGAACCTCGACGGCTCCGCCCGCTACCTCGCGATAATGCTGGAGACGTTCGGCGATCCGCACCTGGCGCTGGCTGCCTACAACGCCGGACCCGATGCGGTCCGCCAGTATGGCGGCGTTCCCCCCTACCGAGAAACCCAGAACCACGTGGCCCGCGTCATGGCCGTCGCGGCCCGATTGGAAGGATCAAATTCATGAAACAGATTTCAAACCTCTTTGTCGCCTCGCTGGCGCTATTCCTGCTGATTGCCGAACCCGCCCTCGCCCAGAGCATTGATCTCTCCCCGATCCAGAGCCTGTTACAGGGCATCGTGGATGCGCTGACCGGCCCACTTGGCGTTGTCATCGCGACGCTTGCCGTTCTCGGCGTTTTCTTGAGCTGGTTCTTCAACATCATCGACCTGCGCCAAGCGCTTTGGGTCCTCGTGGGCATCGCCGGTGTCGCGGCTGCCCCCACCATCGTTGCCGCGGTCTTTGCCGGTGGCTGAGCGCTCGCCTCTCTTTCTCGGCCTCGTGCGCCCGCCGAAGCTTCTGGGCCTGCCCATCATGTACGCGATGGTCTGGCTCTTTGGCTCGGTGCTCTTGTTCGTCTGGGTCCAGCACATCGCGGTGCTGGGCGTGGCCACCCTTCTCTATCCGGTGCTGTGGAAGGCCGCCGATTGGGACCCGCGTTTCATCGACGTGATGATGACGGCCCTGCAGGAGACACCGCCCACGCGCAACAGGTCCATCCATGGCGGGGACAGCTATGCCCCGTGATGACGCCCGTGATGCTGCGCTCGATGCCCGCACGATGACGCCGGACTGGTATGCGCGCGAGACCCGCCTCGCGCATATGCTGCCCTATGTGAGCCTCGTCGACGACCAGACCGTGCGGACCCGGGTGAACGAACTCTTCCGCTGCATCCGGCTCGAGGGGATCAACAGCTACACGACGGACGATGCCTATCTCGACAAGGTGACGGCGCTCTTTGCCCGCATCGTCGCGCAGCTCGGGCCGGAATTCAGCTATTACGTCCACAAGGTCTCCAAGGCCATCAAACCTGATCTCGACCCGATCCGTGAGGACAGCTTCGCAGGCGAGGTTGACCGGCGCTGGCGCGCGAAACTCGAGACCAGCGGGCTCCGCGACAAAACACTGACGCTCACCGTCATTCACCGCCCGCCCCCGAAAAGCCTCCTGCCGTTCCTCAGCCGCAGCGCGCCGGACCGACTGAAGGAGGAGACCCGCAAACGCCTGCAGCGCCTCGGTGAGGCCGTGAACGTCTTCCTGTCCGGCCTCGCAGAGCTCAAGCCGCGCATGCTCTCAGCCGGATCGGGAGAGTTGGTGGGATTCTTGGGCGCGCTGAACACGGGCACCGAGCTGCCGCTCTACCCGGCCAACACCTACGGCTTTTTGTCCTTCAACGTCGCCAATACCCGCGTAACGTTTCACGGAGACCATTTCGAGCTTTCCGAAGGCGTCGTGGGCCATCGCTACGGCAAGAGTTTCACCATCGGGGAATATGCTGAGGCCACCTCCTGCACCATGTTCGACATGCTGAACCTGCCGGTCGACATGATCGTGACGCACTCCTTCACGCCGATCAATTCGAACCTCATGGCGGGCCGCATCAAGCGGCAAAAGCGCCAGATGCAGGCCAGCCAGGACGCGGCCCTCTCGCTCCTGGAAGCCCTCGACATCGCCGCCGATGATCTCGAGGCCAAGCGCCAAAGCTTCGGCGAGCATCACATGGTCGTGACGCTCTTTTGCGACACGCTCGAAGAACTGCAAACCCTCAGCGCCGAGATCATGAACGCCGCCGCAACCGAAGGCGTGAAGATGATCGGCGAGCGGGTCGCGGCCAAGGCGCATTACTTGAGCCAGCATCCCGGCAACCAGCCCAAGCGCGTCCGTGCCAGCGCCGTCACCAATCGCAACTTCGCGGATTTTGCGGCCTTTCACCGGACACAGCTCGGCAAACCCGCCGCGAAAACCCCATGGGGCCGGGTCGTCACCTATTTGCCCACGCCGGAGCAGAGCGCCTACCGGTTTTCCTATCACGAGCAAGGTTCGCCCGACAAAGAACCGACCAGCGGGCATACCCTGATCATGGGACGGCCCGGGTCGGGTAAATCGGTGTTGTCGGCCTTCCTGATGACCCAGGCCCGTCGCGCAGGCGCACGGATCTTCGTCTTCGATTACCGTAATGGTATGGAGATGGCGGTCCGCGCCAATGGCGGGCGTTACGCGTCCCTGAACGCCGGTCAGCCTACGGGTCTCAACCCGCTCTGGACCGAAACCGATGCACGCGGCACCGCCTGGCTCTCGGACTGGCTCACCACGCTGCTCTACCGCGCCGACAAGCCCCTGACCCCGGCACAGACCAACCGCATCCAGGAAGTGGTGCGCCAGAACGCGCAGGCCTCCAATCCGGCCCTGCGGAACTGGCGGGATTTCGCATCGCTTTTTGTGTCCACCGATGATGGCGGCGATCTGCACCAGCGCCTGTTTGAGTGGACCGAAGACGGCCGCTATGGGTGGATCTTCGGCCAGACGCTGGAAGATACGTTCTCGCTCGAAGGCGAAGTGGTCGGGTTCGATCTCACCGGCATTCTCGACAGCGAGGCCGAGAAAGAACGCATGGCGGTCCTATCCTATCTTTTCCGCCGGGTCGAGCGCGAGATCGAGGATCGTCGCCCCACAATCATCGTGATCGACGAGGCCTGGAAGGCGCTCGACAACGCATATTTCGCCGAACGGTTGTCGAACTGGCTCGTGACTGCGCGCAAGCAGAACACCGTCGCGGTGATGATGACGCAATACGCAAGCCAGCTCGAGCGCACCCGGACCGGCAAGACCATCGTCGAGGCCGTGCCGACGCAGATCCTGCTGCCCAATATCCGCGCGCAGCCTGCGGACTACGCCATGCTGAACCTCACGGAGAAGGAGCTCGACGTCCTTCTCAACACGGGCAGCAACAGCCGCTTGGCGCTCATCCGTGACGATCAGGGCTCGATCGTCGTCGATGCCGATCTGAGCGCGCTTGGACCCAATCTCACCATCCTTGGCGGCATGGAAAAGGGCGAAGCGCACGTTGGCGCCGATTATCGCACCCGCCCGGACTTCTGGAGGCTTTCATGATCCGTATTCTCTTGTCCCTGACAGCACTCGGCCTGCTCGCTTCCTGTGCGCAGTATCGCGAACCGCAGGCAAACTGCTTCACCTTCCTGGCCTCGACAGCCCCTGTCGCGCCTGATTGCACCTTCACGCCTCTAGATGCGCCGGAGGGCGACATTGAAGTCTAGCCTGCCTCATATCCTCGCGTTTTGCCTGCTGCCTGGTCTCGCCTTGTCTCAAGGTGTGCCGACCAATGACAGTGGGCTGACCTCGCGTGACATCGTCGAGACCGGTGATCGCGAGGCTGACTTGGCCGTTCAGGCCGACAAGCTCGCCGTGCGCGAACTCATCGCGGAGATCGAGCGCGAACAGCTGGCAACCCTGCAACGCATCCTCGATGCCCAGACCAGCTTCGGCGGTCAGGGCTTGCCGGCTATGGTCTCGGGGCTGGAAAGCGGCAGCGGGTATCCGGCCCGGTCAGTCGAGGCGGTCTATGGCAATGCCGACATCGACCCCAATCCCGGCGGTGCGCAGATGTTCGGCGACGCCGCCGAGAACATCGAGCAGCTCATCATCCGCGTCGCCCAGGAAACCAGCGACTTTGCGGGTGTCGGCCGCGCTGGTCTCTCACCCGTCCAATGGCGCGCGTTGCTGCAAGCGCTCATCTGGCAGGAAAGCCGTTTCACCATTGGGGCACGGTCTCCCGTCGGCGCCTATGGCCTCACCCAGATCATGCCCGGCACCGCCAGCGATCTCGGCATCAACCCGGATTACTATGACAGCCCTTACCTGCAGGTGCATGGCGGCGCGCGCTATCTCGCGACCCAGCTCAACACATTCGATGGCAACATCATCAACGCGCTCGCGGCCTATAACGCCGGACCCGGCCGGGTGTTCGAGTATGGCGGCGTGCCGCCCTTTGCCGAAACCCAGCATTACGTTCAGGTCATTCCCGAACGCTACAATCTCTACCTGAGCCGTATCGGCGGGATCGAAGCGCTTGGCACGATCGACCCCGCGCTTCTGGCCAATGCCAACCTCTCAATCACCGGGCACGGCGCGGCCTTCTATGGTAACAACTCACCCGCCGCGATCAGGCAAGCCGCCTTCCGTATTGCGGACATCGTCGAGCGGATTTCCGAGACGGAAGACGTGCAAGAAAGCATCGCGCTCAACACCTATGCCCGCGCCGAACTCGTGCGCCTCGTCGCTGCACGCATCCGGCTTCAGGCGGCCCGCACCCGAGTCCTCTCTGCCGAGGAGCTGGCCCAGGCCAGCGCCCGCATGGCCGAAGGCGCGTTCATGGATTTTACGATCAGGGAGATTGAATGATGGGACGGAAGTTTCTGAGAGCGGCCTTGGCCGCAACGCTTGGGATTGGCCTGCATCTGGGAGCCCTCTCCCCTGCCGCGGCGCAGGGCGTGCCCGTCGTCGACACCCAGAACATCGCGCAAAACATCCAGCAGCTCCGGCAGATGATCGAAGACGAGATCCTGCAAAACGAGCAGCTGACGCAGCTCCGCGAACAGCTCGGCCTTCTCACGGATCAACTCGCGGAGCTGCAAAGAACCTATGAAGCGCTCACCCGACTTGCCGAGCTTCCAGAAATCATCCGCACGGAAATGGAAGACGAGTTGAACGGACTGCTCGACCAGGAGTTCGGAGACATCCTCGCCACCATCGAGGCCATCAAGACGGGTGACTTCTCAGGTCTGTCGGGCTCCGGTGCAGGCGAGATCGAAACCCAGATGGACCGGGTGCTGGCCGATCTCGGCTTCGATGAAGACACGCTCTCGGAAATGGCCACCAGCGGCAATCCCGGGGCCAACCGTGTGGCCACGCAGGCAACAACCGGCGCACTCGTCTCAGCCGCCGCCCAGAACAGCTATGAAGATGCCGGCCAGTCGCTCGAGCGGGTAGACCGCCTTGTCGGGCTCATCGACGACATGGAAGAGCTCAAGCAAAGCATCGATCTCAACACGCGCGTGACCGCGGAGCTCGCCATTGCGCTGGTCGCCATGTGGCAACTCGAAGCCATCCAGACCGTAGGCGATGGCACAGGCGGCGTGATCGATGCCGCCACCATCGCCGAAGAGCAGCGCTTCATGGATTTCACGTTACCGGACCTCCGGGCCGAGTGATCGCGAGGGCATGACGGGTGGCGACTGAACAAGAAATCATCGAGGAAGAACTGGTCTACGGTGCCTTGCGCCGCGAACGGCTCTGGCAACGCCTTGGTCTGGCAGGTCTTGTCTTCGGCATCATCGGCTGTCTGAGCGCAGCAGCAGTCGCGATCCTCGATGTCGATCCGCCCCCGTCGTTGTCCCCTATGATCCCGCCACCGGCTTTGCACTCCCCGAAGCCTCGGTGGGCGCCTCCTCGGTGACCGCCAACCAGGCGATCATCGAGGCGGAGGTGTTCCGCTATGTGGCCGACCGGGAGGTCTATAACCAGCTCGACAACGATCTGCGCATCCGCAGCGTCCTGCGCCGCTCGGACGGAGCTGCCGAGAGCGGGCTGCGCCAGATCTGGAACAGCGCAAATGAAAACTATCCGCCGACCGTCTATGGCCCCAATGCTCGGCTCGACGTGGAAATCCTCAGCATCAACCGGATCGGAACCAACCGCGCGACGGTCCGCCTGCGCAAGCGCCTGACGTCCATTAACGGCACCCAGACCGGCCTCTTCACTGCGACGCTTCTCTTCGAGTTCCGCCCGGAGACCCGCCGCTCCATCGATGAGGTCTGGACCAATCCATTCGGCTTCACCGTCCTCGAATATTCCATCCGCTCCGACAGATTGGAGAACTGATCTTGTTTCCCGTACGAATTGCATTTGTTGTCCTTATCGTTTTGTTGCCGGGGTTGGTCGCCGCCGAAGCCATCCCGCGTGGCGGTCCCAACGACAGCCGGGTGCGCTTGGCCACCTACCAGGAGGGTCAGGTCTACCGTCTCAGCGTGTCACTCACCCATGTGACCACCATCGAGTTCGGGATCGGCGAAAGCATCCGCTCGATCATCGCGGGCGACACCGAGGGCTTCGAGATCGACGGCGTCCCGGGCGGTCAGGCCTTCGCGATCAAGCCCGTCGCGCGCGGGGTGCATACCAATGTGACAGTCTATACGAACCGCCGGAGCTACTACTTCAACGTCGAGGAGGTCCGCAGCCCAACCTTCTACGTGGTGCAGTTCCGCTATCCTGATGACGCTGCGCGCCCGACCCGGGCCATCGCCGCCCAAGCACCAAACTACAATTACGGCGCCAGCGCGCGGACCGAGTTCACGCCAACGCGCATCTGGGATGACGGGACGTTCACGTATTTCGCGTTTCCGAGAAACGCACCTGTGCCAGCGATCTTCCGCTACGCGGGCGGCCGTGAACGCACGGTCAACACGCAAACCCCTGAAGACGGCGTGATCCGCGTCAGCGGCGTGAACCGCCAATGGATCCTGCGACTTGGCGAAGAGGTGGTCTGCATCGAGGCGATCGCGCCCGCGGAGGCCACCTCATGAGCGATACCGGGAACACCGAGCTGGAAAAACGCCTCGCCGCCCTTGAGAAAGGCAGTGCCCGCGCCCCCACGGCGGCGCAGCGCCGGTCGCCCCTTCTCGCGCTGATCGTGATCCTCGTCATCGGCGTGGGTGGTGCCCTGCTTTATCTCCTCTCACAGCCCGACGAAGAGGAAGCCTTACCGACGGCCACCCCGGACGTCTTCCAAAACGAAGGGGACGGCTTTGGCGCTATCGAGACCTTGCCCCCGCCGAGCCCGAGGTTGTGTTCGTCGGACCAGACCCCGTCGAGCCCAACGCGGAGCTTCTGGCGCAGATCACCGCCCTGCAGGCCCAGATCGAGGAGTTGCGCAACGCCCCTGAACCAGTTGTCGAGGAAGACACCGCCGCCGCAGAGGCAATTGACGCGCTGACTGCTCAGATCGCGGCGCTACAAGCCGCCTCGGAAGCAGCACAGCAACGATTTCAGGACGAACTGACGGCGCGGGATCGAAGTCTTGAACAACTCCGCATGGATCTGGAATTGGCCCAACTCGAGGCCAGCCGACCGCAACCCGCACCAGCGGGCCCCACGGAAGATGAGCTGCGCGCACGCGAGCAAGAGCGACTGCGCCGCGAGGAAGAAGCCCGGCGCATGGCCGAGCTGGAGCGCCGGGCCGCGGAGGAACGCGCCTTCCAGGAGCGGCGCATCGCCTCGCCCACCATCGCGTTTGGCGGTGCCTCAGGAGCGAATGAAACGGCTCTGACCGAACGCACCTTCGGCGAGGTGACGGATTTCGTGCTGAACGGTGCGCTGCCCTCCACCGTGACGCAGGCCGAGGTGATCGCCAATCCTTCCAACACCATCATCCAGGGCACCATGATCCAGGCCGTCATGGAAACCGCCCTCGACAGCTCACTGCCCGGCCAGACCCGTGCCGTGGTGTCCGAGGATGTCTACAGCGTCGATGGCGCGCGCCTCTTGATCCCCGCGGATCCCGTCTCGTCGGGCGCTACCGCGCTGGCGTCGATATTGCGCAGCGCCGCGTCACGATCGCTTGGGACCGGATCATCCTGCCCGCGGGCCAAACCGTCCAGATCAGCTCCTTCGGGGGCGATGAACTTGGCCGCTCCGGCGTCACGGGTTTCGTGGACACGCGTTTTGCCGAGCGTTTCGGGTCGGCCGCCCTGATCTCGCTGATTTCGGCCGCGCCAAGTGCCGCCGCCTCCGAGGTCCAGGATGAGACTGCCGCCGACGTTCTCGAAGACGTTGGCGATGATCTGGCAGATGCCACGGACAGCGTCATTGGCGATTACCTCTCCATCGGCCCCGTCATCTATGTCGACCAAGGCGCGCGCGTCACCGTCATGGTCGACCGCGATCTGGAGATCTTCTAGCCCGATGTCGCTCAGCTATCTCGAGACATCCCTTGACCGGATCGACGCCGCCGCCCGCGACGATGTCATCGAGATCTGTATCAACCCCGACGGGACCTGTTGGGGCGAATTCCAGGGCGATCACTTCATGCGCGCGCTGGATCAAAGGCTGACGGGCGTTCAGGTCAGGGACCTCGGCAACCAGATCGCCTCCTCGGCCAATACCACGATGAGCAAGGACCGCCCCATCGTCTCGGTCTCGATCACCTACAAGGGGCGCCCGATCCGCGCACAGGTCATCACCCCGCCCGCCGTGCTCTCGGCCTCGTCGATCAGCCTGCGGTTCTTTTCCAGCCTGCCGCTCAAGGGCATCGAACTCGACTTTCTCTTCGGTAAGGAACGCAAGCTCGAAGAACTGCGCCTCGAGAAAACGCGCGAGCTGCGCGAGGTCGTGGCCTCCGGTTTGATCGATGACGCCCTCGCCTTCTGTGTCGAGAACAAGCTCAACATGATCGTCTCGGGCGGCACCTCGACCGGCAAGACCGTCGCTGCGCGAAAGATCCTCTCCCATGTCCCGTCTGAGGAACGCATCGTCACCATCGAAGAAGCCGCCGAGCTTCTACCGACGCAGCCCAATGCTGTGACCCTGATCGCCAATCGCGATGCGGAATTCCAGACCGCCGATGTGCTTCTCACCGCCACGCTGCGCATGCGCCCCGACCGGATCATCCTGGGCGAGGTGCGCGGCAAGGAGGCCATGACCTTTCTGGAAGCCATCAACACCGGCCATGGAGGCTCGATGACCACGCTGCATGCCGAAACCCCGCAATTGGCCGTGCAGCGGCTCGCGATCGCGGCGCTGAAGACCGAAATCCCGATGACCTATGCCGACATGATCCAGTACATCGAGAACTCCATCGACGTGATCATCCAGGCCGGCCGCCATGACGGCAAACGCGGCATCACAGAATTCTACCTCCCCGGCGCAACTGAGATTGGAATTTCCCAATGAAGACATTTGAATACGATATTCTGTCCTTTCCCATGACCCGCAAAGCCAGCCTTGCCGACATGCAGGCCAGCCTGAATGCCAAAGGTGCGAAAGGCTGGGAGGTGGTGTCGATCAGCTCCTCGGAATTCGCCAATGTGGGACACACGGTCTTCCTGAAGCGTGAAACCACAGCCACCGGATCCACGGCATGAGGCAGGCGAGCTGTACCCTCGTACTGACTGCGCTGGTCCTGGGCCTGACGTCGGCACCCGGCTTCGCTGAGCGCAATCTCGTGCCGACCCTCGAGCGCAGTTTCGACGTCTGTCCAGACCGGCCCGCTGAACCCGTGTGGATGCAGGAGATCCCCTGCGCCAATCTTATCAGCGAGTTCTGGTTCAGGACATCTACCGCGCCCAGAACCTCGAGCGGATTGTCGAGACCGTCAGCTGCGCCTGCGAAATCCGGTTCCCGTCCTGGGACGCTGCCGAAGCGGTGTTTCGGGAGAGCTACGCGAGCGACGAACGATGGGAAATGCTCGAAGCCTCCGACGCCTACAACCGCCGCGCCAACGCCGCCCGAACTGCCGCCAAGGCCATCTGCGACGCCGCAGGTAATTGGTAAGGCAGCCCCGCGATGAGTGTCGTCACCTACTTCGTTGAAACCTCCCAGGGCTATCTCGACACCGCCGCAGAAACCCAGTTCGGATCGGTTGCGGCAACGGTTGGCACGCTTCTGGTGCTGGGAACAACGCTGGTGGTGGTTCTCGTTTTCCTGAACATGGTCTACCAGTACAAGGCGATGGACGGACGCACGGCATTCTGGCTCGCGGTCAAGATCGGGCTCATCGGGATATTTGCAACCAACTGGGTGCAGTTCAACGCCCTCTCCTCCGCCATCCTGGCCGGGATCGACAGCATTGCGGGTGCGCTGGTTGCTTCCGTTGGTGGTGGAACTCCCGGCCCTTCTGGCACTTTCGCAGAAGAGTTTGACCGGCTAATCGCGGAACTAGGGGACTATCTCAACGCCGCTGGGTCCGAGCTGAACTGGATGGCAGGGGCCATGCTCGACATTGTCGGGGTCCTCTTGCTCTCGATCCTCGGCGGGCTGGCCGCCTTCATCCTCGTGGCATCCCGCCTGATGATCGCACTTCTGATCGGGATCGCACCGGTGATGATTTTCCTGACCCTCTTCGAGGTCACCAAGGACTATTTCGCGCGCTGGCTGTCGGCGCTGGTCTCCTTCGCGCTCTACCCCATAGTCGTGGCCGGTGTGTTCGCGACAATCACGGGTGTCTCCTCTGCCCTCATCGGCGAACTCGGCGACCCGGAGGGAGCCTCAAACATCGGCGCGCTCATTCCCTTCTTCATGATGGTGCTCATGGCCAAGGGCTTCATCATTGCCACGCCCTTCATCGTCCGCGCGATCTCCGGAAACATTATGATGCCCGCCCTCTCCGGTGGTCTCGGCGGCGGCTACAGCTTTGCCCGCGCCGCCATGGGAAGCCAGCAGGCCTACAATCGCTACCTGATCGGAGGCGCAAGTGGCGCAGAATACGCAGCCCTCAGGGCGCGGCAGTTCTTCGGCGTGCAGCAGATGCCCGTGAGGCAGGGCATGGGGCAGACGGGTTCCGCAGGAGGCGCAGGATCCGCAGACTCGGGGTCAAAAATGCTGGCGCAGCTGGCGAGACTGGGTCGACTTGGCCGACGGTGACGGCCCGTAGCGGACCTTCACATATCGAGTCGCGAAGGTCCGGTTCCGGGGTGTTACTAACATGAAGGAGTGCGCAACGGAAAGCCGTTGCACCATCAGAACATTGACCCCAAGTCAGAAGCCCCTGTCGGGTAAGCGGCAGGCATCGCTTTCACCTGCGCCGCCGTCAGCCCCAGCTTGATCGCCAGCGAGAAGACGTTGATCAGCTCGGCATACTCCGGGCCGAACATGTGGGCTCCGAGGATCTTGCCATCCTTGCCGGTGATAATCTTCGCACCGGCATGTGTTTCACCGATGCGCTTCTGCGAGAACCAGCCCGAGGTGTCGGTGAAGCTCACCTCCACATCACCCACCTCTCGCGCCTCTTCCTCGAGCAACCCGACCCGCGCCAGCTCGGGTATGGTGAACACCACGCTCGGCACTCCAGTGTAGTCGGGTTCAGTCCGCTTGCCCTTCAGCATGTTGGAGGCGGCGATCTTACCTTCGAACACAGCTACCGGGGTCAGCGGCTTTCCTGGCGAGGCGGCAGCGTCTCCGGCCGCATAGATGCGTGGGTTCGACGGAGATTGCAGCCAAGGCATGACCTTCACGCCACCGTGCTCGGTTTCGATATCGGCAGCCGCAAGGTCAAGATGGTCGATGGCAGGCACCCTACCTGCACCGTGAACGACGAGATCGGCTTCGATGGAATGGCTCTGACCGGCCCTGCGGTAGAGCACCCGGCGCGCCCCATTCGCGTCCTCGATCCGTTCCATTTCGGCCTCGGCCGCGATCTTAATCCCGGCTTCGCGGCTCCGTGCGAGCAACATCTTTACGAGTTCGGGGTCAAACATCTTCAACTGGCGTGCGCCGCGGTCGAGGATTGTCACCTCAGCTCCCGCCAGCGCGGCGATATGGGCGAATTCGAAGGAGATGTAGCCGCCACCGACAAAGGCGATCCGGCGCGGCAGTTCGGCGAGGTTCAGGAAATCGGTGCTGTCGATCAGTCGCTCGGCACCGGGAAATTTCAGCGGCCTCGGCTTTGCGCCCGTAGCAATCAGTGCGCGGCGAAAGGCGATCTCGCCGTAGCCGTCGATCTCGATCCGGTCCTCGGCGGTGAAGCGCGCGCGGCCATGTAGCGTTTTCACCCCGGCCTCTGTCAGCGCACTTTCCATGCTCTCGGGCACCGGGTCGGTGAAGCTCTCCTTGTGCTTCATCAGCGTGGGCCAATCGATCCTGGTCTCTCCTGCGACGCCCTTGCCTTCGAGCAGCCGCACGGCCTCCACCGCCTCGGCGCCGGCGCGCAGCATCTTCTTCGGGTCGCAGCCCCGGAGTGCGCAGGTGCCGCCATAAGGCAGCTCGTCGACGATGGCGACGGACCAACCCGCCTGGCTGCATTTTTTCGCGGCGTTGATCCCGGCCATGCCGGCGCCGATGACGATCAGGTCGAGTGTCTCGGTCATATGTGCTCCTCGTTCATGCTTGTCAGTCTGGGGCCGCTTACGCGTTCAACGATAGCGACCCATCAATCGTTCACTCAGCCCCCAGATCGCCATAGTGCCTCCACCCGTCGCAATGCCGAGCCAACGCCAGCCGTCCTCTCCGAGCGGCACCAGCCCCGTGCCATGGCCCAGCACAGGAAGCGTCATCGCCAGCAGGAAGGGCCCGGTGTAGCGGCAATGGACCCGGCCACAGCGCCGGGCATTGAACAGGCAGGCACTTCCCATCCACACCAATGCCAGCAACCAGATCCCCATCTTGGGTCCATCGGGCAGTGGAATCGCCAGCACCATGGCACCTATCGGCAACCACCAGGCAAGAGCGGCGCCGAGAGTCGAACCGAGGAGGTCGCGCTTCGATTTTCCGCTCATGCCTTCACCCAGCGCAGCAACTGAGAGCGGCCACGTCCTTCTCGAAGGTCTGGGCCGCAAGCTTCAGCCCTTCCACTGTCGTGAGATAGGGCATGATGGTATCGCCCAACTCCTCGTAGGTGAGCCCGGCTTTCAGCGCCATCGCTGCGGTCTGGATGCTGTCTGCGCCCTCGGGGGCGAGGATCTGCGCCCCCAGCAGGCGTTTGCTGCCTGCCTCGGCCACCAGCTTGATCAGACCGCGCGTGTCGCGGGCGGCAAGCGCGCGGGGGACTGCGTCGAGCGGCAGGACCGAGGTGAGGACCTCGTGTCCAGCGGCGCGGGCCTGTGCCTCGCTCAGTCCCACGCCCGCCACCTGCGGATCGGAGAACACGACCCAGGGCATCGTGCTGTTGTCGTAGCTGCGTGCCTCTCCCGCCACCGCGTTCCGGGCGGCGAGCTTGGCGCCGTAGGCCGCCATATAGACGAACTGGTTGCGCCCTGTGACATCGCCAGCGGCCCAGACGTTCGAGTTGGTGGTGCGCATCTGCGCGTCCACCACGATGCCGCCGCGCGCGCCGGTCACGATCCCGGCCGCGCCGAGGTTCAAGCCATCACTGTTCGGCACCCGCCCGGTGGCAAGCACCAGTCGCTCGGCGATGAAGTTCTCACCCCGTTACCGGTCAAACGTAGGCCGTCGCCGTCGCGCACCACGCTCTCGTAGCCGGCGACCCGCGCCAAGCGAATACCCTCGGAAGCGAGGTAGCCCTCCAGTGCTTCGGAAATCTCGGGTTCGGCCTCGGGCAGCACACCGCGGCGGCTGACCAGCGTCACCGCGACACCGGCACGGGCGAAGAGCTGCGCAAACTCCACGCCGATATAGCCCGCACCGAGGACCAGCATTGAGGCGGGTAGAACGGTGAGTTCCAGCGCCGACGTGCTGTCGAGGGCGCCGATATCCTGAATGCCGGGGATCGCGGGCGCGTGGGGACGCGATCCGGTGGCGATAACGATCTTCGCTGCCGGGAACGCCGCGTCGTCTACGGTAAGACTGCCTTTGCCGTCGAACCGGGCGCGACCTTCGATGTAGTCCACGTTCTCGTGCCGAGGCAGCACGTCGGCGTATTTTGCCGCGCGCAACTCCTCAACGAGCGCCTGCTTTTGCGCAACCGTCGCAGTCCAATCAGTCACGCTGGCTTCGGCACTGATGCCGTCAAACCGATTGGCGGCGCGGGCGTGGTGAAGGCCCTCCACGGCGCGGATCAGGGCCTTGGAGGGCACGCAGCCCACGTTCACGCAGGTCCCGCCAATCGTCCCATCGCCGATCAGCGCGACTCGAGCCCCGGCTTCGGCGGCGGTAATGGCGGCCGAAAATCCGGCCGAACCAGCGCCGATCACAGCGAGATCGTAACCGCCCTTGGGAGTGCAGCAATCTTTCATATCATTCTCTCTTCAATTCGTGCGTTGGCGCCGCCAGAGCGCAAAAATGGTGATGCCGATGAACACTGCCAGCGCCGGCAGGAGCACGAAGTCGAGCCAGCCCAGCATGGCCGAGAGCCCGACCGCGCCCAGCAGGACCACAAGGACCGGGGTGAAGCAGCACAGCGCCACCAGGACGGTGCCGATCAGCCCGTATTTCAGCATGCGGTCGTCCTTGGGGTTTGTCTCGCGCTCGCTCACGAGACGTCTTCCTGGGCCACTGTTGCTCCATAGCCCACTCCGGTGACGGCGGCGATCAGCTGGTCCGGGTCGGTGGCGAGATCGTCATAGTGCAGGACGTAAACGCCATCCTCGGCCTCGCCCTCGAGGAATTCCGCGATCTCCACAGTCTCCACGCGCTTGAGCGCAGTGGCGACGATATAGCTGCACGAGGGGCAGGTCAGACCAGTGACGTGCAGGCGGGTCTCGGCTTCGGCTGCAAAGATCGCGGTCGGCGAGATCCAGAGGATGGCAGCGAGTAACACTTGTCTCATGATGGGCTCCGATATCAGAAGGTTAGGATGCGCGGCGCGACATAGGGAAAGACCAAGGCCAGCAGCACCACGGCCAGCGCACCCCAAAGCAGTCCGCGCATCAGGCCGCGATCCACCGGGCGCGCGCAGACCCCGGTGCCACAGTCCTCGGCAGACACAGGTCGGTAAGCCTTCCAGAATCCATAGCCGAGCGCCGCCAAGGCGAAGGAGAGGGTTATCCACTTGTAGGAGTAGAGCGCTGTAAGTTGGCCGATGAAGACCCCGGTGACGCCAAGGCTAACCAGGACCAGCGGCAGGATGCAGCAGGAGGTCATCGCCAGCGCCCCGAGCACCCCGGCGCCAGTGGCGGTCCATCCGGTCCTGTCGGGGCTGTCGCCCTCCCAACGTTCGGTATCGTTCGTCTCGATCGTCATCGTGTCACCCTGTTGTCGTTCGATGACTGACAAGATAGGGTCTGTAGCAGCTACAGGATCAAGGAGAAATTTCATGTCGGCTGATCACGCCCCCGCGAGCGAGCTCAAACGCTCCGATCTGGCCAGGCTGACCGGCTGCAACCTCGAGACGATCCGTTATTACGAAAATGTCGGCCTGGTGCCTGATCCGCCACGCACCGCATCGGGCCATCGCCGCTACAGCACGGCACATGTGGAGCGGCTGAACTTCGTGATGCGCGCGCGGGACCTTGGCTTTACTATGGAAGAGATCCGCGGGCTGCTATCTCTCGTCGATCGCGGCAGCCACACTTGTGCCGAGGTCGAGCGGATGGGGCGCCACCATCTCGAGGTAGTGCGCGACAAGATCCGCGATCTCCAAGTGATCGAGACCGTGCTCGCTCAGACAATCGCACGCTGCACCGGCTCGGACACACCAGATTGCCCCCTGCTCGACGTCCTTAGTGCGGGACAGACCAAGTCAGAGTAATCAGAAAGCTCGGTGGAATAGCTGTCATACACGCGAATTGCAGCGAATGGCCGTTGTCCGCCCTCTATGACCGTCAGACCATGCCCACCGCCCTACCGGTGAATTGGCTTTTTGCCACCCTCCTCCTCTCGCAGCATCTCTTCCATTTCATCCAATCCATCGACAGCAGAGCGCATCTGCGCCTCATCATCCACGCCCACTGTCTCGGCATCCGCAACCTGGCCCCCAAAATCCATTTCCATCTGTCGCTGTTCCTCGGCGATTACGGCTTGAACGACAGGCGCAGTCTTCTTTGGGGTGACATCGGTTTGCCCTGACGATTGGCCATCAGCAGCGTGGCGTGCGGCCTCAACGTCGGCGTCGGGTCCGCCTGCTCCGTCCGAAGGCGGCGTCATCGGCATGGCGCGCACACTCAGCGGCAGCGTGCCCTGCGGCCCCCCTCCCCCCGGCTTCGGAAACGGCAACTCCCCCGTCTGCGCCGCGTGGATCGCCTTGAACAGCCGATCGTCAAAATATTGGATCCGCTTCGCGCGGACCGGCATCTGGGCATCGATCACCATGACGATCTCGTCGAGCGGCAGGCGGCGCGCCTCATCCTCGGGCAGGAGAGAGCTTTCTTCGGTCCGGGTGGACTGGCTGCGTCCTTCAAAGGGGTTCTTGCCGATGGACTGGGAGCGCGTGATGACGGTCTTCGTGGTCTTGCCAACCGCCTTGCTCAGCTCTTCGACGGTCTTCTCATCAGAAGGCGTCAGGTAGAGCTTCACGCCCGCGTTGCCCTGCAGGGCGCGGCGGGTGTTCTCGCCGTAGATTTCATCGAGGGCGGGGATGGTTTGCGTGACCACAGCCAAATGCCCGCGATAGGTGCGCAGGGTCTCGATGCTCTCGACCACGATGGGCATCTTGCCCAAGCGATTGAACTCGTCGAGCATGATCATCACTGGCCACTGCTCATCCGGCCCGGGGTCCTTTTCCTGCATCGCCGAGAGGAGATCGGAGAAGAAGAGCCGGATCAGCGGCGCGAGGGGTTTCACCATCAGCGGCTGGACCACGAGATAGACCGAAAAAGGCTTCTTGCGGATCGTGCGGAAATCAAAGTCCGAGACTGCCGTCGCCTCATCGATGGCCGGGTTCTGCCATTGATCGAGCCCCGAGGTCATCAGGAGCGAGACGTAAGAGGTCAGCGTGTCATTATTGGTCGAGGCCAGCCGGGTGAAGATCAGCTTGGCGGCCCTGTTGTCGACCTCGTGGCCGCGCGCGAAGTATTCCTTCTGCTTGTTCCCGCCCGAGGCGGCGATCCGATAGATTTCGCCCAAGGTGGGGCGCTTGCGCTGGAAGGCCAAGAGCCCTGCCGCCACGAAGAGATCGATCCCGCCCTTGAGGAGGCCCTGCACCCGGTCATTGTCGCTCTGCAGGAACAGCGTCGCCAGGAGCTGCAGTTCCATCTGCTGGCGCGCGGGATCTTTCAGTTGATGGATGCGCAGGAGCGGGTTGTAGCGATGGGTGCGCTTGCCCTCCCAATCGGTGGGGGCAAAGCGATAGACCTTGTCGCCTTGGCCTGCGCGGTGCCGGGCCGTTGCCTCGAAACACTCGCCCTTCACATCGAGCGTCACGGCGGAGCCTTGCCAGGTCAGCAGGTTCGGAATGACGAAGCCCGTAGTCTTGCCGCGACCGGTGGGGGCCACGATCAGCGCATGCGGGAAAACCTTCGAGCAGATGTAATTGGCGCGGGAGCCCGGCGGCCCCAGCTTGCCGAGGATGAACCCGGTGCCGGGCGCCCCGAAGAACCCATTGGCCTTCATCTCGCGCGCGGTCTGCCAATGGGTCTGGCCAAAGCGTGTCAGGGCGGACCCCGAGAGGGCGAGGCTCAGCATCAGGCCGGCGGCAGCGAAGCTGCCGATGATCAGGTGAATAAGTTGCGCATCCTCCGGGCGGCGGTCCAGGATCGCCAGATAGTTCTGCGCGATATATGCAAAGTCGATCTCGGCCCCGAAGCCGAGATCCTGGTAGGTCAGCACCGCCGAGGCGATGGTATAGCCCATGGCCCCGGTCACCAGCGTCACCAGCAGGACGCCTGTGGCGATCCGCGCTTTTCCCATGGAGGCGCTCAATGGACTTGGCCCCGCTCGGTCTCGCCATCCACGTCTGTCGGGCGGTGCTTTTCATATTCGGTGTCGGCAAGATCATCGACCACCTGGCGCAAGGCCTCCGTGTTGGCCGTCGCTGCATCCGATTGCAGGTAGACCTTGGCGACATAGAGCCGGTCGAGACGGTCCTCGAGAACCTTTTCCAGCGCATCGGCATCGCCAGATGTGAGCCGCTCAAGTTGACGGTTATCAAGCACCCGCGCGATCTCGTCGCGGAAGGCGTCCCGCTCCGCCTCGCTCTCGAAGGGCGCGGACAACTCCCCCGCCCGCTCATGGTCCAGAACACGCGCAATCTCGTCTGCGAGGCGGTCGGCATTGTCAGACCGCGGCGCAGTTTCATCGCGGGTTGCGAGGATGTCGTCGCGCGTGCCAGACCCGAGCCTGTCGCGCAACTCGTTTTCGCGGCGGACCTGATTGATGACCTCCGTGTCCCGGCTCTCGACGACGGCCGCATAGGTCGCGCCAAGCCCGCGGGCGAGGTGGGACGGCATGTCCGGATAGCGCGCGCGCAAGTCATCCGTGACAGCATCTGCAACCGGCACGCGGAGGTCGCGTCCCTCCATGATGCGGTCGACCTCGCGGGTGATCTCGCTGGCGCGGGCCGCATCGGTGATGGTCTCCCTGTAAGGCTCAGACCGGTCGATCACATCGCCGGGACGTGCGAGCAAGTCCGGGTGTGCCTCGAGATACGCGCGCTGCTCCGTCTCGATCCGACGCTCCGCCCGCGAGACCACTTCCCAGTCCCGGTCCTCCACCTGCTGCGCTGTCAGGCCCTCTGCGCGCATCTCCTGACGGATTGTCCCTTCCATCGCCCGGACCGCGTCCCGGTGATAATGGAACCGCTCGCTGATCGGTTCCGCTTCCATGACACCATCCCGGCGCAGCACCTTCTCCTGTTCCAGCATCGTGCCAAGTTCGACGTGCACATCGTTGAGAATGTCGCGGGCCTGTTCCAGATCGGCGCGGCGTTCGAGGTTCAGATCGCGCGCCTCGGCCACCTTGGAGAGATCATTGGCGATCCATTGATGCTCAAGCGCTGCATTTGAGGCGCCCGTCTCGATCCGGGCCACCACTTCCGATGTGCTGATCCCCGTGCCCCGTAGTGCTACGTCAATGCGCGATCTCAAGTCGGGCTCGGCCAGTCGCTCGCGCTGGCTGGCGTCGATATTGGCTTCAGAATAGATCCCCCCCTCCGAGGGGGCCTCTGATAGCGAGCCCGAGCGCAGCCCCAAGGGCTGCATGTGCTGGACCTGCGCCTGGATCTCGATGAGGCGTTTTTCCAGCACGGGACGTTCCGCGTCAGACTTCTCGGCGATCATGCCCTGCACCCGCGCGAGCTTTTCCGCATAGAGGCTTCTGAGATCCTCGAAGCTTTGATCCTCGGCCATATACACATCTCCTGTTCGGTCCACCTGCCCGCCATGGGCCAACACCTCGCCCGCGCGGAAGAGCGCCGCGGCGATGTCTTCGCGGGCCTCCCGGGAGGCCTCTGTGGCCAGCGAATGGTAGACGGTTCTGGTGTTGGCGATCTCCGCCAGCGTCCGGGTCAGGTCTGTCCCCACACGCTCGCGCTCGCGGGGCGCGCGACCCTCTTCTTTCGCCGCATAAACCTCGCTGGTCCGGGCTGGGTAATGCACAACCCCGCGATCCACCCGCCGCGTGGCTTCCAGCCGCACACCGTACTTCTCGGCCTCCTCGACCATGGCGAGGCGGAAGTCGTCATAGTTGAAGCGATGGTTGCGCCCCAGAAAGAAGAACTCACCTTCCTGCGAGCGGCGGTTCAGCACCAGATGCGCATGGGGGTGATCTCGGTCCTCATGCACCGCGATGATGTAATCGAAATGCCCCGCGTCGGTCTGGAAGAACCGCTCGGCCACATCGGTCGCGATGTCGCGCACATCCTCTCCACGCGTGCCGATCGGGAAGGACATGAGCATATGTGTTGTCTGCCCGAGCTTCGGCTTGAAGCCCGCATCCCACCGCTTGGCAAAGCGCTCTGTGAGGTCCTTGATGTCACCCGCCTCGAGCTTCGCCTTGCCATCCAGAAACCCGCTACTGTCGACGATATGGGTGGACTTGGTGGTGAGGTAATCGAGCTGGTTTGCGAGCTGCGATTTGGTATGCGTGCCCCCGCCCCGGATCGCCTTGAAGACCGCCGGCCGGTGCCCTGCTGCCGCGCGCACAAGCTGGGTCTGCTTGGCGACATGCAGCCCCTGCATCGAGCCCCGGATCCGGCTCCAGCCGTCTCGGAAGACCTCGCCCGTGACGGCGTCGACAGCATCATTCAGCCGCATGGGCAAACTCCCTCAGCGCGGCCGTGGCCTGCAGCTGCATCGCGTCTCGACGGCGGCGCAGAAGCAGATCGATCTCGTCCGCGGAATCCAGAATGAACCGCGCCAGCCCGCGCATCTGCGCGAGGCGCAATTCGGTGAACTCGGCACTCGTGCCCCCACGGCCCCCTGCCCCGCCGGTTGGCCTGCGTCATCTGCTTGGCAATCTGCGCGACCCCATTGCCGACCTCGTGCAGTGAAGCGCGGTAACGCGCCATCTCGGCTGCCATCTGCGCGTCCGGAACGAACACCCCGCCTGCCGCCTGAATGAGCCGCCGCAGCCCTTCGGCCCGGCTTTCGATTCCGGCCTCGGCCAGCACCTCGTCGAGCGCCGCAAGCTCCGCAGCCGTGACCTTCACACTGACCGCTGAGACCGGAATTGCGGCATCCGTCTGGCGCTCGGCATCGGCTTTGAGCGTGTACTGGATCGCCCGCACCGACACGCCAAACCGTTCTGCCAGCACTGAAGTGGAAACGCCTTCCGCAGCTTCGCGAACGATCTCCATGCGGTCCGCATCTGTGAGACGTTTTGAGCGCGACATGCGAAGAAAGACCCCCTATTTCCTGCCACCTTCCACCAAGGCTGCCCCTACCTTACGATAATATACCAAGCTGTCAATTATATACTTACGTCGCATTCAGGCTCAGGCAGCCTTGGTGTCCGCTTCACGCCGCGGCCCGCAGGGACGCGGCTCTGCCGCCCTCACCACCGGGCGACCCACCTGTCCTAGGGGTCCCGTCCGCCAGCCCCGCCCGAGGGTCTGGCCGAACGCCAAGTGTTCGGACGGAACCGCGGGCGGGCGCAAACCCCACCGACAGGGCGGACAGGCAGGGTCAAGGAGGGCCAGATTTGGCTTGCCAAATCTCTGCCGCAAAAACCGGGAGGCCCTGGCCGATAGGTTTTTGCGGATGGCCCCCTTGAGGCTGACTGGCCGGTCTGTCGCGGCCTGATCATTCCGGGGGGAGTGCGTCCGTTGAACGCGCAGGGACCGGCACCAAGGCGAGGTCGCTGCCGGCGATCACCCGCGCCGGAACCGGCATCCCTGGAACAGGGATCGGGCCGCCCCAAGATCGTCCTGGGGCGGCCCATCCTCGTCAGAGGATTCAGTCCTGGGGATCTTTCGCGCTCGGCGGGAACATCACCAGCTCCGAGACCGCGACCGGGAAGTCGAGCTTGAGGCTGAAGAACTCCGAGCCGTCCCCGTTGCGGGTGTTGCGGAACATAGCGCCCACGCGCTGAAAGCGGGTGCGCTCCTGGCCATCGGTATCGGTGAACTTGACGGGGACGGTTGCGACGTAGTGGTTGGTCATTTGGGTTACTCCTTGTTGCGATGGGGATCACCCGGCACGGGGGCAAGAGGCTCGGTCGCAAGCGCAAATGCGGAGGGTCCGCGGCTTTGCCGTGGAAGCCGTATTTGTGCTTGCCGAAGCGTGAGCTGAGGGCACGGACGGGCCGACCCCGTGCGATCCACATCGATGAGCAAAAAGGAGTGATCCGGATGACCCCTTACATCACGCCGACGCCGTCATCTGCGTCCTCGTCCCGCCGCTCCTGGCCGGGGTGCTCACGGAGCCCGCCCGCGTGGGTTCGATGTTCCGAAACACGCCCCGAGGGACGTGCAGGGCTTCAGCCTAAAGTGCGACGGCTCGACCCCTTGCGTCTTGTGCTGCGAACGATGTGCGTGAGGTGCGCACCATCCCCAGCCCGTACCGATGCGGATGGGCCGCACTCTGACGGACCGGGTAGAGGGATAACGGTACTGGACGCCACGAGCTGCCGATCACGCGTGACCGACCGCACGCACCATGAGACATGACGAAAGGGCCGCGCCAAGCGCGACCCCCTCTCTTCAATTCTGCGACGCCTTCTTCGCCGGGTCCGCAACCCGCATGACCGTCAGACCTTTCGCTTCCGCCTTCTGCCCGAGGTTCAGCGCGACTCCGTTGCCGCCGAAGAGTACAACCCCCGTCGCCGCGAACTTGTCGTCCAGCATTTCGTCGTTGCACTTGAACGGTGCCGCCCGCCCATGCGCGGACCAGCGCGGATCGAAGCGCGCCTGTGCTATCCCGCGTGCTCGGGCCCACCGGGCCGCAATCATCTCTGCCCCGTGCTTGCCGCCCTTGTGGCAGAGGAAGATCTCCTGGTTGCGGTTCTGCTTGATCCGTTCGCGAACCTTGTCGAGCGTGTTGAAGATCACATCGACATCGGTCCAGTCGGTGGCGCCTGAGACGATCAGGGGCACCCCCGCGACTTTCGACTTCTCGGCGGTTTCACGGTCGTGCTGCTCCAGGAGCTGCCGTGCCTCGAAGACCGCCCCGGTCTCCTGCGCCCGGACGCTTGCGCGCGACCCGGCTGCCGGGATGAAGGCGTGGCCCGTCTCGATCTCGTAGCATTCCGCCGCCGCCTCGCTCATCACCTCGATAGCGCTGACAATCTCGCGCAGCTGCAGAAAGCGCGCCTGCGCCTCGTCGAGCGCGGTCTCGGCGATCTCCGATCCGTCGTGGGATTTTGCCAGCGCGCCGATCTTGTCGGCGGTGCGGTCGACCTCCTTGCCAAGCGCCACCTTGCGGCGCTGCAGGATCGTGGCGAGCCCATGGGCCAGCGGTTCGATCTCTGCTTCAAGCCCGGTCCCGCGCAGCTGACCGAGCAAAGCCTCGAAGCTCTCGCGGATGATGTGGTCGCTCAGGATGTGATCTTCCGGGATCGGCAGGTGGGCGTCCTTCTCGGTCAGTCCGAAAAGCTCGATGGTCTCGTAGGTGTTCGCAGTGTCGTAAGCCATGTCTGGTCTCCAGTGTTCGGTTGCAAGGCCACCACGTGAGTGTGGGGGCATGGCCGAATGTCTGGTTTCCGAATCTGCCCGGGTCAGGGACGGCGCAGCCGCCGGCTTGCCGGGCGCAAAAGTTTTCCGCGTGCAGCAACTGACACATGCGCGCCCTCACGCACGGGACCGCCCCAAGCCACAGGCCCCGTCCTCGCCGAAAAGTTTTGCGATCCTTGACGCGGGCTGATTTGGGGGCCATCCGGAGGATATGCTTCCACGCTCATGTGTGTGTGTTTTGACGGTAGGTTTGCCCGACACGAGCAGGCAAACGGCCCGACCGGACGCGGGAGACGGATGCAGCGGCGGGATCGTTTTGCCCCGCAAAACAGACCAGAGCGCAATCCGGCGGAGCGGCCAGGGAGAGACGTGCTCGCGAGGCGGGCAAACCGGGACGCCGGGTGCGACGCCGCGGTGAGGCCGCATGGCCGAATGCGCGACGGACCGAAGGGCCGTTCTCCCCTGCGACACGCGAAGCCGAGCTGGGGAGGCCGCAAGGCATAAGCCAAGGTTGATGTGCAGGCGACTACGCTGCAGAATACACGGATTACTTTTCGAAGCACTCCACGTGATGGGCCGGGAACGGACTGGCGGCTTCATGGCAATGAATGCAAATAAGGGGACATCCCTCGTTGCCATGGTTCGGTCCTCCCGAAATTCTACACCTAGGGAGCGACGCATTGGACTGCCCCTTTCACGGTAGACAAGCCCTGCCTCATAAGGTGGGTTTGGATGGGTGACGCAGTTGTCTTGCTTTTGTCAGCTTGGTGACATTCGCGCCGTTGCGAGCATCAGTTTTGTGTCAACCGGCGACGAATTTACCTTCCCGAACACAACCAATGATTGCTATCATCTTCGCAGCTTACAGGGGGACTGGATGCGTCTAGGTAGTATATCCATTCGAAATTTTCGGCGCCTGAATGATGTGTCCGTTGATTTCGAAAGCAAGGAAACTGTTTTTGTTGGCCCGAACAACAGCGGCAAGACTTCTGCGACGGCTGCCATTCGAAGCTTTCTCGGGAACCGGGAATTCAAGATTCATGACTTCTCCATTCTCGCAATTGCCTCTATCGACGCATACGCTCCAAGGAACGAATCCAGCCTACCTCAAATAGAACTTGATCTCTGGTTTCACATCGATCCGGACTCAATTGCGTTCGGTCGGGTCTTTGCCCTGGCAACGAGCCTTTCCGCTGATTTCTCGGAAATCGGGATGCGCTGCTCGTTCGCTGCGGATGACGCAGCAGAACTCTGGAAGCATTACGATGCAGCTTTCCCGACAAAGGAAGACGGTACCCGCAAGCGCCCTTTGAGCTTCTTCCTTGGAATGGAAGGCAACTTGAAAAAGTATTTTGGCATCAAGGTGTCCTCGCTGGAAAAGCTGGAAGAGGAATTCGTGGCAACGGCACTCTCCGCGCAAGAAGGCAAGAAGATTGTCCATTCTCTGCTGCGCGTCGATTTCGTTGATGCCCAGCGAAATATTGACGACGAGAATGCCGCGAGGAGCAACAGACTGTCAGACGCCTTTGCGACGTATTACCGGAGAAACCTGGAGCAGGCGGAACTGGCCGAAGAAGCTGTAGCGATCATTGAACAGAATAATGAAAATCTGACTAGGCACTACGACGAACGCTTCAGACCCCTGATGACAATGATCGGAGGTCTTGGCCTTCCCTCCGACAACGACCGCGCGATGAAGGTCGTTTCGACACTCAGTTCGGAGGTTGCGTTACGCGGTAACACCGAACTCTTCTACGTCGATGCCAGCACCAGCCATGAGCTACCCGAGGCCTATAACGGACTGGGTTTCAAGAACCTGGTGTTCATGGCCATTCAGGTCGATCATTTTTATCGGCAATGGCTCGCGACCGAAGACAACCGTCCGCTGTGCCAGATGATCTTTATCGAAGAACCGGAAGTGCATTTGCACGCTCAGGTCCAACAAACATTCATTCGCCAGATGTGGGACGTGCTCACCGCTGACGCACCAGAAGGCGAAAGCAAGCCCCAGCTCACAATCACGACCCACTCGTCGCACATCCTGGATACCGTGGATTTCTCAAAAATCCGCTACTTCCGTCGGTGCCATATCAACGGTGAACAGGATGGAGTGACCTATCAGGGAACGACCGTGCACAGCCTTCGCCAATTTCAACCTGAGCCACTTGAATTGGGCGGCGATATGATTGAACCAGAGGAATCACTTTCCTTTCTCAAAAAATATCTGAGACTTACGCATTGCGACTTGTTCTTCTCCGATGCTGCCATACTCGTTGAGGGGTCTGCGGAAAAACTGCTTTTGCCGCGCATGATTGACATATCGGCGCAGAATCTGAACAAAAAGTATCTGACCATTCTGGAGGTAGGTGGCGCTTATGGGATGCGCTTCGCCGGATTGTTGGAATTCCTCGAAATTCCCTATTTGGTCATCACCGATATCGACTCCGTTGATCCCGCGAGAAACCGGGCGAGTTGCGTCGCTACCCATCCGGGAGCCGTTTCGTCGAATGCGACTCTGGGGTATTTCTTTGGAGAGACGAGAGTCGCCGAACTCTCCGGCAACACCTTTGACGATTGTCTGCAAGCTGAAGGGATGCGTTTTGTCGCCTATCAAAAGCCAGTAGAAGTTAACCGTCAGGACAATGCTCAAACCTTCCACGGGCGAACCCTTGAAGAAGCCTTTGTCTTCGAAAACCTCGACCACTTCCATGCCGATGGACTCAGTATCGGCATTGACTTGCCGGATGGTCGAGCCGAATTGCAAGAGGCCGTCTGGCGACGCATTAAAAGCGATACTTTCAAAAAAACAGAATTTGCTATGGATGTCCTTGCCTTCGAAATACCGGCAGGCGGGGACGAAGAAGCGAATGCGGGAGAGAACCGGGACTGGAATGTTCCCCACTACATCGACGAAGGCCTAAAATGGCTGGAGACACGTCTCTCCCAAAACCTGGGAGCCGGCGAATGACGGCAGAACTCAAGCCAACTGAGGCCGATAAGAAAATTGCTGAGTGCATCGCCAAGGACGTTTCATTTTCGGTTATCGCAGGCGCTGGTTCAGGCAAAACCACATCGCTCGTTGAAGCTCTGAAAGGAATCCAGAGGTCCCGTGGAAACGAGCTTCGGAAAAACGGTCAGCGCGTGGTGTGTATCACATACACAAACCGTGCCGTTGGAGTGATTTCGTCGCGTCTAGGTTTCGATGACCTCTTTTACGTTTCCACTCTGCACGGGTTCCTTTGGGCGGAAATCGCGCGCTTCCAGGATGCTATTCGGGAGACCCTTCGTGATGCGATCGTCCCGCAACATATGGAAAAGGCCCGCGAGAAAGACAACGGGGGGACGTCTCAGGCCGCTCAAAAAGCGAGGAAAGACCTTGAGCGCCTGACTGCCCAACTTGCTGCGCTAAACGCGCATAAACCGCCGATATGCTACGAAGAAACCGTTATCAGCGACTATTCCAAATGTGTCCTGAACCATGATGATGTTATTGACGTCGCGGCCTATCTAATCACGAACAAACCACTCTTGCGCAAAGGCCTCGGGTTCAAATACCCCTACATCTTTGTCGATGAAGCTCAAGACACCTTCCCGCAGGTCGTCGAGGCGCTCAATGCTGTGTGCGCGGACGAAGGTTTACCAATCGTCGGATATTTCGGCGATCCGATGCAGCAGATTTACGATAAGCGTGCCGGAGGTTTTGCCGGTCCAAAAGGCTCCGAAAAGATTCCGAAGGAAGAGAATTTTCGAAGCTCAACCTCGGTGATCGACCTTCTCAACAACTTCAGAACCGATCTGAAGCAGGTTCCGGGTGGGAAGAACTCCGACGTTAAGGGCAGCGTCTTGATTACGATCGCGCAGGCTCCCGACCCTGCCGGTCCACGGAAAACCTATACCTCTGAACAACTCGATGAGGTAACGGCGAAGTTCGAGGAAGCCGTTGAACAATGGGGATGGACCGATATTACTCCTGTAAAGAACCTTTTTCTGGCACGCCAGATGATCGCCCGGAGGCTCGGATTCGTTACACTGCACAAGCTCTTTACAGGTGACTATTCGTCGTCCAGATCCCAATCCGACTATGAAGACGGCACGCACTATCTTCTCAAGCCCTTTGTGGACGGCATTTTTTCTTTGGTCGATGCATCCCGCAACAACTATCCTAAGAAGCTGATTGAAACACTCCGAAGAATAAGCCCTGCTTTTGACGACACTGGAGCGAACAAGAGCAAAACCCTCAAACAGATGCTCGAGGAAGCCTCAAAACACGCCGCTGCTTTGGCAGAAAAATGGGAAGGCAATACGGTCAAAGAAATTCTGGAATACTGTAGCGCGAACGCGCTTTATCCAATTTCGGACCGCCTTGCAGGTCAGTTGGCTCGCGCTCCCCGCCAAGCTTATGACTCCGGCAATGAGGATCACCAAAGGGAAAAAGGAGATTGGCTGGCTGATGAATTCTTCAAGCTGAAGGCTGACGAACTCGAAAAGTACATCGAATTTCTGGATGAGAATTCTCCTTTCAGTACGCAGCACGGCTCGAAAGGCGAAGAGTATGAAAACGTGCTGGTCATGATCGACGATATCGAGGCAGCCTGGAATACCTACAGCTTTTCGAAAGTTCTGACCCCTGGTGTCGCGGGCAATCCGACCGACCGGCAGCAAGAACTTACTCAAAAGCTGGCTTATGTCTGTTTTTCACGGGCGGAAGTGAACCTTAGGATTTTGATGTTTTCGAAAGCCGCGGAAGCGGCCAAAAAAGAACTGGTTGAGCGCGGTTTGTTCCAGGACAGCCAGGTTTCAATTTTATAGGTACCGGACAGATCCTTATGCAGATTCATTTTTTCACATCGATCGTTTTCAGGAAGATTTAAAATCTATGCGTGTCCTCGTTTCAGCCGACATTCATCTCGGGTCGCCGATTCGCTCGACCGCGATGCGCAATCCGGATCTGGGTGACCATCTGAAACAGGCAAGTCGGGACACGTTCATTCGCATTGTTGATCTGGCAATCTCGGAAAGTGTCGATGCACTGGTTCTCGCTGGCGACATCTTTGATAATGACCAACCAGACCTGAAGTCCCGGGCATTTCTGATCTCGCAATTGGCACGCGCCGCTGACGCGGGTGTTCCCACAGTACTGATCCGTGGCAACCACGATGCCCTTCTCGATCACCGAGCCCACGGTAACCTGGGTCCGAATATTCATTTGCTGCACAAGAACGAGCCCAGCGTGGAAATCGGTGGCGTGTGGTTCCACGGACTGTCTTTCGACACGGCGCATGTCTCAAAAAGCTTCCTGCCCGACTACCCGGCGCCGGTGGCTGGCCGGAAAAACGTCGGACTGATGCATACGTCGCTGGATGGCTCGCCAGGTCACGATCCCTATGCTCCCTGCTCCGAGCAGGATCTGCTGGCACATGGCTATGACCTTTGGTGCCTCGGCCACATCCATGCCCCCTTTGAGCGCACATCAGGCCCAGTTCTCGCTGTCATGCCGGGCATTCCGCAACCACGCCACTTCGGAGAACTTACCGGCGGTACGGTCGCGATTGTCGAGCTTGATGATGACACTCCGAATATCGAACGGCATCGGGTTGGACATCTGAGATTCACCGAATGCGCTTTGGATCTCAGTAAATCTTCAGATGTTCAGGAAGTTTTGAGCGCGCTTCGGTGTGCACTCCAAGGGGTGCAGCATCCAGAACACCGCATAGCGGTGCGTCTGCAGGTGGCCACAGGCCACCATACTGCTGAGACACTGACGGCCCTTGCGAACGAATTGTTCGATGACATCGAGCGCGTGTTTATCGACAAAATCAAAGTGGTTGCCCCCAAACAACTGATCGACGCAAAGGCGGATGACCTAGTGCGCCTGATGCGGGCCGAGCTCACCGAACCGGGCTTCCAGCTGGCCACCAAAGAGATCCTCGAAGAACTCAGAAACGCAATGCCCCGTGAAATTGCCGACGAATTATCTGAAGACGCCTTGGATGACCTTTTGGAGGAGGCCGTTACTGAAGTTACGCTGTCTCTGCACTCAGGAGCCGCGGAATGAGACTGAACCGGCTTGATCTCATTCGCTATGGCCGTTTTGACGGCGCCGAGATCGTGCTCCCGGCACCAGCCGAGGGCAAACCTGATGTCACCGTAATCTATGGACCGAATGAATCGGGAAAATCCACGGCCTTTAACGGGTTTCTGGAACTTCTCTTTGGTATGAAAGCAGGAACCCACCCGTACGCTTTCAGGTTTGAACGCAATGACCTTTTGGTCGGAGCGGAGCTGGGTATCCCCGGACGCGGGGTGACAGTTTTGCGCCGAAATGGCAAACGCACCCAGTCCCTGCTTGATCATCAGGACCGCCCGGTCGACGAAGCCATTCTTTCAAGTGCGCTCCATGGCCTTTCCATGGAGGGTTATGTCGAAAGGTTCTCACTCAACGACGAAGGACTCCGCAAAGGCGGTGAACGGATTGCCGAGGCAAAAGGCGACCTGGGCCAGCTTCTGCATGCGGGTGTATCAGGCCTGACCAGTATGGCGACGACACTGGAAGACATGACAGCCCGCGCCGAAAAGTTTCACAAGAAGAGCGGCCGAGGTACGGCGCTCAAAACCGGCAAAGACCACTTGAAAGAGATCCATCAGGCACTTCGAACGGAACGTCTCACGCCGGATCGGGAACGCACTCTTCGGAAAGACAGAGAGACCGCGCAAAAGGCTTTCGAACAGGCGGACACCGACCTCACGCGTGCCCGAAAACGGCAGGCAGCAGGAGCGGCGGCGCAGACCTGGTATGACAAATCGGAGGAAATTCGGAAAATCGACGAATTTTCTGCCGATTTTCCGGAAGGTCCGAATTTGAAGAAGGGCACGGATGGGCAAGTCGCCACACTCGTGACAACCCTATCGGAGAAAGCAGAAAGTATCGCAGGCGCCGATGACAGAATTGCGCGCCATGAAGCGGTCATTTCAGAAAATGAGGCTGACCCGGCTGCCGGACATCTCGAAGCGGAACTCACAGAGCTGGATCAAATCAGAATCGATGGGGCGTCCCTCACCTCCCGAGCGGACACGGCCAGATCGGATCTGGAAAAGCGCGCAGGTGAGCGCGATGACGCGGGCCGCCAGATAAAACAGATTCTGACAGCGTTGGCGGTAAGTGACGAGCCTGTAGAGGCCTTGGTCCTGACGACCGAAGAACTGGAGACACTCGCGGATGCGGTACAGGCCTGTCAAACCAGCGAGGGCGAGCTGCGAGCGGCTTCAAACGTGTTGAAGACCGCACGCGATCAGCTGGGGGATACTCCAACCGAACCAAAGGACTTGTCTCACCTGCAGATCGCGTTTGACGCATGGCAGAAAGTTTCGGACGTGTCAGGTCTTGAACATAACCTCGCATCGGAACTCGCCCGGCTAGCCAAAGCAGTTTCGGGTCTACCTGCTTCTTGGCAGACACTTATCGAGAACGGCCTGCCTGCACGTGAAAGTCTCGATGAAATCCTCAGGGAATGGAACACCCTGAATGCCAACATCGTTTCCGCCACAGAAGATTTGGAAGGTCGCGAAGCGGACTACAAGGCCGCGCGCGCAAAACGCGAAGCCGACGAAAGCGCGCCGGATTCGATTGACGCTGCAGCGACGGAAGAAACCCGTCGTCAGCGTGACACAGCCTGGCAATCCCATCGTGGCAGTCTCTCCGACAAAACCGCGGAGCGTTTTGAGGAGGCCATGCATGCAGATGATGGCGCCCGAACGAGCTATCTGATGGGCACGGAGGCGCGCAAACAGCTTGCAAACTCGCGCGCACAGGAAAGCACCGCAAAAGCCGCACGTGACACGGCAAAAGACAAACTCGAAGC
The DNA here is from genome assembly GCF_004535885.1 of Leisingera sp. NJS201. Taxonomy (NCBI): domain Bacteria; kingdom Pseudomonadati; phylum Pseudomonadota; class Alphaproteobacteria; order Rhodobacterales; family Roseobacteraceae; genus Leisingera; species Leisingera sp. NJS201. The sequence continues at coordinate 71,870 of NZ_CP038240.1, read as the reverse complement.
ACTCACCGGAAAACACGAAGCTTTGACCAAGCGGGGCGGCTCACTCGCGACTGCCCTGGGCTTTCCCGTCGATACGGGGCCGGCTGCGTTTGCTGCTAGACTTACCAGCCTGACGGCGGCGGCTGAGATCGCAACTGAGGTCACTATTGCGGAGAATGCCTTTGAGGACCGCGCCAAGCGCCGCAAGGCAGCCTTTGACGAACTGCTGGCAGCAGCCCGCCTAGTCGCCCTTGAAGGTGAAGATAGTGACCTCCCTGAGCGGGTTGGCAAGGCTCTCACACTTCAGGAAAGTGTCCGTAAGACATGGGAGAACTGGCGTCGCGGGGAACGTAGCATTGCCGACTACCAGAAAGCTGTATCCCAAGCCGAGACAGATCATAAGGCAGCCTTGAACCGACTGGAAACGCTGACCTCGGCGCGACCTCTTCCTGATCGCTCGGCCACGGGCGTGAAAGCAGCGCTGCCGCACCTGCGCACGCTGCAACAGGTTCACAGTAATCACAGAAGCCTGGCGGGACGTGTTGAAGCCCTGGAACGCGCCGTTGCCACCCTGGCAAGGAGTGCCGCACGATTGGCGGAGATCCTGGAGGAGCCTTACAATCCGAAAGACGATCCACTTCCCATCATCAACCGCGCTCGTGCGCGTGTAACCAAAACCGCTGAGGCGGATCGTGTGAGAAAACGAGAAGAAGACCTTCTCGACAAGGAGGTCAAAGGCCGAAAGCGTGCGATAGTTGCCCGGGACGAAGCGCAAACCCAGCTGGAAAACTTGTTTGAAGGACAAGGTGGTGAGGATCTTTCGCCGACGGAGCGCGTGGGGATTCTAGCTGAACGCGACGAGTTGCGCGAAGACCGGGCCAATGCGGACACGAGCCGCAATAAGGCGCGCGACGGCGTGGATCGTACGCTCTTTGACGAAGAGCTGACGCGATTGCCCGATGTAACGCGAGAAGCGGAACTGCAGCAAAAACTTGACGATGCGCAAACGGCACGGGATGCCGCTTTGAAGGAAATGAATGAAAAAGAACGCCTTTACGAGGAAGCTTTTCATGCCGCTGACAACAGCGATCTGATCACCGAACAGGCCACGATCCTCGAAGAGTTACGAAACGGTGCAAGGCATGCGGCTGTCGCAAGGCTCGGGATATTGGCTGCGCGGGGTGCCTTAAAGCGCCTGGCTGCCGAACGAAGCAGCGCAATGCTGAAAGACGTGGAAGAAGCTTTTGTCACCATGACATCTAAGGAATGGGAAAAAGTCGTTGTCTGGAGTGAATCCGAGGGCGAAAAGCTGGTCGGCATCAAACCCGGCGGCGGCCCCGTGAAGGTCGAAAACATGTCCACTGGAACCATGGGCCAATTATATTTTGCCCTGCGCCTGGCCGGTTACCGCAGCTTCGCGCGTGATCCGGGCCCCCTGCCCATGGTTCTCGACGATATTATGGAAACCTTCGACGATACCCGTGCATCTGCCGCATTGAATCTCTGTGCCGAGATCGGACGGAGCGGTCAGGCAATCATTTTCACGCACCATGCGCACCTGTTGGAGCTTGCACGCAAGAACATTCCAGGAGTTTCCGTCGTGGAGATGCCGCATTAGCATCCCGCTGTTCACTCTTTCACCTGAAGTTTGATGACTATGGAACAGCTCTTCAAAAAATATGGACCGCTTTCGCGCGCTACCGGCGATACGCCTAAGGGACCGGTGGCCAAGGCGGCAAATCCGATCACAGCCTGAGCCAGGGGAGCGGCCTCGATTTTACAGGGTGTTCCCAGGCCGCAGCGGCATGATTTCACGCTCGGGGCGCTTCAGGGCTTCGGCGTATTTGCGGGCGTTGTCGTCAATCGTGCCGTGCCAAAGCTTCGAGACGAACGCGCGGGCGTCTTGGACTTTCATGTCTTTCAGCGAAGAGGACAGCGCCATGAAAAGCTCATCCTCGCTGATCGCAGCGGCGCTGTGCATGGCGCCAGCGTAAAATGACGGGTCGTTGAGAACCTGCTCGCTCAGCGGCATCCGCGCGAGGTTCTCTTCCGGGATCGCCATGAAAATCGTGTCCTGCAGGTCGGTCAGATACGCACGCCGCGATGTGGACACCGGCTTTCTCGCCGCCTTGTCCTCCAGATGTGCCTGCCTTGTCCTGTCGAGATTTGCCCTTGCATGGGTCATGATGACTTCACGCTTTCGGGCGGGTAGCGCGAATCCGGTGCAGCGCTCGATATGGGCGAGGAGATCTGCAACCTCTGCCTCAACATCAAAGTTGTCAAACCATGGAACCGTCCCTGATCTAGCCGCCACGTGCCCGCCCTCGATGTATCGATAATATATTATTGTATCACATTTGCACCTGATCGCAAGCGGGGGACGTCCTTCACGCAAACGGACATGGAAAAAGGGGAACCGTGATCCCACGGCTCCCCTTTCGGTTCAGATCGTCTCCCCCCCGCGCGCCGATTAGGCGACCAAGGAGAGCCCCGCGCCCGCGTCCTGCGGCTGCTCACCGCTGTCGATGAACGGGATGATCGAGAAGGTCTTTCCGCCGCGCTGTTCTTCGTTCTGCACGGCGTTGACGCGCAAGTCGCCATCAGGCGTGTTGATCAGCAGCGACAGGTAGTCATTGCCCGTGCGGCTGCTTTTGGCCATCCACGCCGAGCCGACGCGGATCGGTTTACCCCGGGGCGAGCTGACCTCGATGCGGTAATCGGGGTGGGTCTCCTCGGATTTGTAGCTGTTCTCGATCAGCATAAACTCCAGATCGAACATCATGTTGGCGATGTAGCCCGTGAAGGCGTTGTCAGCGTCCATGGCGGTGAGCTCGCCCGAGATCGAGCCGGATTTCATCAGGCCGTTCGAGACCAGCGGGATGATCTCGAATTCGCCGCTCTGGGCCGCGCGCGCCTCTTTCGTCTGCACCGCGTTGACCCGGAACGGGCCGAGGCCGACATCGATCTGCATCGAGATGTAGGGGTTGCCGCTGGTATTGCCGGTCTCGTTCCAGGCCGTGCCGATACGCACCTTGCGGCCTGATTTGTTGACTGCCGTCACGTCGTAATCCGGGCTGCGAGCGGACATCTTGGCCCGTGCCTCGATCTGGATGGCGATGTCAAAGCGCGTCGAATGGATCATGCCGGTGTACTCGGCGGCTGCGGTCTCGACATTGCGGGTGAGGGTTCCTGCGAACATGGGATGGTTCCTTTTGGATTGGCCGGTGCCTGACGTTTTTGCCAACGCAACCGGGATTGCTTTCTCGACCCCTTGAGGGATCACAAACCAGAAAGCTCGCTTTCCTTTCTTCCCAACCTTCAGTTCAGCGCTGACGCCTGAAAGACTGTGCCACCTTCCCGCCGGGTACGACGCCCCTCCCCTGTTCGTCTGGCCTCGGATGGCTGTCCTGGGTATTCTCGTCGACCTCCTCCGATCCCGCGATGAAGAACTCTGCTTCCTCCCCGTTCAACCGCTGCCCGCTCCGGTCGGTCAGCCCGATGGTGCTGCCGTTCGGCTCAAACGTGATCAGGTATTGGCCGAGGCTGTCCTTGTGAACAACGTAGCCGGTATTGGCCCAGTGCACGGTCTGGCCTGCATCGATGGCGGTTTTGATCTCTCCGAGTGTCATGATCTTTCCCCCCATTGCCTATTCTGCTGCCACTGAAGCGGCATCTGGTGCATGCCCCAAGATCCGAGTCAGAATGCGGCCCGTGTCGATCCCGTCCCCATGCGGCAGAAACACCCGCAACTGAAAGGCGATGATCTCCGTGAAGCAGCCGAGCGCCTTGAGGCCTTCGATCATGCCCTTGTCCGCACCGCCCAGCTCAAGGCGCATCTCGCCTGCGACCCGGCGACGGGTCAGGGTGAGACCCCGGCCCAGATCGACAGGCGCGGTGGTGCCGAGGGCGGCGGTCAGCATCTCCTGTGGCGTTTGCGGGTTGGAGACGAGGAAGCTGGCGCGCAGCGCGGCCGCCCCTTCCTCGCTCAGCGTGCGCCCGATCATGGCGGTCGCCCCGTCCGGCGTGACGCGGTAGATGCGTTCATTCGTGGTCGGGATGTCCTTCCAGATCGGCAACAGCAGCCCGGTCAGCAGGTAGAGCTTGGTTGTGGTGGTTTTTGGCAAGGACGCTGCCTCGGCATCCCAAAGCCGTGCAAACTCGGGCCTGTCGATCTCTTCCCAAGCCGAGGACTCGAAGCGCGTCTCTTCGAGGTAGCTGGAGCCATTGGGCCGCACCGCCTTGCGCATGAGCGTGACGATATCCTCGTCATACATCTGCATGGGGCGCGCCGAGATGAGCGCCGCGCGACCGGAGGCGCGATTGACCATCGGTAACTTGTCGGGATTGCGCGACATGGCCTCTTCGGCGTCCAGCACATACACTGGGTCGGTGACCTCCAGCCCGATAATCCGCGTCACGGCGCCGGATTTCGGGCAGGTCCAGAGATCCTCGGTGGAGACCTGTTCTATCTTGTCGCCGCGTAGGGTTTCCACGCCGAGATCGAGCGTGCCCGCCGCGCGCGCCCGTTCCGTCTGATCGGCAATCCGGCGCATGAACTCGGCAAAGAGTGCGTTCTGCATGTGGATGGGAAGGGCAAGCACCCGGTTGAGAAACCGCTGGATCGGGGAAGCTCCTCAAGGAGCACCCCGTCCTTGTCGATCAGCCGCAGGGCGGTCCAGTCGGTGAAGCTCTCGTAGCTCATCGCCTCGGCCCGCCCGGCGGCAAGATCGGCGAAATACCCACGTAGTGCGGCCCGCGCGATCGGGCTTTCGAGATTGTCCTCCTCCCGGAACATGCCTTGCGAGCCGGTCTCGCGCTGACCCTTCGTCAGGGCCCCCAGCTGGTCGAGGCGTTTGGCTATAGTCGAGGTGAAACGCTTTTCGCCATGCACATCCGAGGTGCAGACCCGGAAGAAGGGCGCGCTGACTTGGGCAGAGCGATGCGTGCGGCCGAGCCCCTGGATGGCCGCATCGGCGCGCCAGCCGGGCTCCAGCAGGTAGTGCCGCCGCCGTTTCTGGTTCTTCGCCGTTTGCGCCGCATGATACGACCGGCCCGTACCGCCCGCATCGGAGAAGATAAGGATATCCTTATCACCGTCCATGAAGGCTTGGGTTTCGGATGAATTGCTGCTGGCGGCGCGCTTTTCGATGAAGAGATGACCATCCTCGGCCTTGAGGGGCCGGATGGACCGCCCCGTGACTTCTGCCACGGCCTCGTCGCCAAAGGCCCAGAGGATCTGATCCAGCGCCGAGGGGATCGGCGCCAGCGTCATCAACTCCATCATGGCCGCGTCACGCAGAGCGAGCGCCTCGCGCGAGACGACCAGCGCGCCAGTTTCATCCCGAAGCGGCTCAGCCACCATGTTGCCGTCGATCTCCACGAGCTTTTGGGCATGGATCGGAAAAGTCTGTTCGAGGTAGGCGAGAACATAGTCGCGTGGCGTCAAGGCACCCTCGACGAGTTCATCCTCCGGGTCCATCGTCTCAAGCCGACGCTTCAACAGGCTCTCACCCGTCGAGACCACCTGGATGACGCAAGCCTTGCCTGCCGCCAGATCGTCCGCGATGGCGTGGATGATGGTCGGGGCCTTCATGCCCATCAGCAGATGATTGAAGAAACGCTGCTTTGTGCTCTCGAAGCGGGACTTGGCCGAGGCGCGTGCTGCCGAGGCATTGGTCTCGCCCGAGGCACCGTTGACGCCAGTCGCGGTCAGCGCGGCCTCGAGATTGTGGTGGATCGTCCGAAAAGAAGCCGCGTATGCGTCGTAGATCTCGATCTGGGCCGAAGTGAGCGCGTGTTCGAGCACGTCATACTCCACGCCGTCGAAGCTGAGGGCGCGCGCCGTGTAGAGGCCGAGCGTCTTGAGATCGCGCGCGACCACCTCCATGGCGGCGACACCGCCGGCTTCCATCGCCGAGACGAAACTCTCGCGGCTCGGAAAGGGGTATTCGGGGCCCTGCCCCCAGAGCCCCAGCCGCGCGGCATAGGCCAGGTTGTGCACACTCGTGGCACCCGTGGCCGAGATGTAGAAGACGCGAGCGCGGGGTGCTGCCAGTTGCAGCCGCAGGCCCGCAAGGCCCTGCTGGGAGGGTTTGACCCCCCTGCCCTGCTCAGACCCGGCCGCGTTCTGCATGGCATGGGCCTCATCGAAGGCAAGAACGCCGTCAAAGTCTGCGCCCATCCAGTCGAGGATCTGGCTCAGTCGCGTGGTGCCGCATTTGCCCGCAGACCGCAGCGTGGCGTAGGTGACGAAGAGGATGCCACAGGTCACGGTGATCGGCTGGTCCGGTTTCCATTTGGAGAGCGGCTGGATGTCGGCGGGCGAGCCGCCGAGATCGGTCCAGTCGCGGATCGCGTCCTCGATAAGCGTGGCGGATTTGGAGACCCAGATCGCCTTCCTGCGCCCGGAAAGCCAGTTCAAAAGGATCAGCCCCGCGCATTCGCGTCCCTTACCGCAACCGGTGCCGTCGCCGTCGCCGAGGAAATAGCCGAGGCGATAGGCCCATGCGTCCGGGTCATCATCAGCACGCGTCAGCTTGGTTTGGTCGTCATCGATCATAAACCGCCCCGGCAGATCACGCCCATGGGCATCATGTGCCATGATGATGGTTTCCAGCTGCGCCTCGGAGACGTGACCCTCCTCGATCAGCTTCGCGGGCAGGCGCAATTCCGCACTGGCCGCGCCTGAGGGCACCGGCGGCGCGACAGAGGCCATGGCGATGCTCTCGACGAGCGGCGTGGGATGTTCCTGCGCACCCGCGATCTCGATCCGCTGCGGCCGGTAGCGCGCATAGATGTCAGAGATGGGCGTGTTGTCGCGCGGGGTCTGAAGGCTTGTGAAGCTGAGCGGACGGACGGTATTGGGCCGTGGTTTGGAGGCGGCGACAGGCGAAGCGGCGGTCTTGCGCGGGGCAGATGATCGAACGGTCGGTCGCGCTTGAGGGATCGCTTCAGCCCGCTGGGCGGGGCGCATCTCGATCCGGGTTGCGGCCACGGCATCGACATATGCCAAGGCTTCCTCCAGATCCTGAACCGCGGCGCGGATGAGTTCGCCATCGTCCTGCACCTTGTCGAAGACCATCAGCTGGGTTTCGACAGAGGTGCCGAGCTTGCGGTAGACCTGCCCCGGCATCGTCAGCGCCAAGCGCGGCGTCAGAAGACCGCAGGCCCGCGACCAATGCGCGGCATCGCGTTCGGGCGTGAATCCTGGCGGCATGATCGCCACCAGCCGCCCGCCGGGTGCCAGACGCTTCGCAGACGCGATGAGATGCTTGGCGGCGATGTGTTTGTCCCGGGAACGATCGACCGAGGAGGCGAAGGGCGGGTTCATCACCACGACGTCGGGTAGAACCGGCGTTTGCAGCAGATCATCGATATGCTCGCCGTCATGGCCCGTCACCTCGCCGCCGAAAACCGCGCGCAGGAGGCGCTGGCGAAAGGGGTCGATCTCGTTGAGCAAAAGCGTGGCACCGGCCCGGGCGGCAAAAGCGGCCAGTGCACCGGTGCCCGCCGAGGGCTCCAGAACGGTCTCGCCCTTGCGGATCGCCGCGGCCCGCACCGCCGTGGTCGCGAATGCCAGCGGCGTGGAAAACTGCTGCAGACGGATCTGCTGCTCTGACCGGCGGGTTTCCGTAAGGAGACGTGAGGCGAGGAGTTTTGCGTTGGCGATGTCTGCTGTGGCACCGGCCCCACGCAGAAGCACCTGGATGGCCGCTGCCTGCATCATGTCATAGGCCATGCGCCAGTCCCAGGCGCCACCGGCATCGCTGCCATGAAACGTCTCGCGCATGATACGCGCGAGCGCTGAACTGCGCAGGGGCTGGTCATCGACCTCCGTGCCGATTTGCGCGAGGGCAGAGGCGAGATCGGCTTCGGAGATTGCGAGAGCCGGGTTGGCCGTTCTGGGTTTGGACATGGGGATTTTCCTTTGGATCAGGGTCTGAGTTCCAAAGGACAAAAAGCCCGCTTTCGCTTTTCAGGGTGACGTAGTCAGACCGCGCTGACCTCCAAGGCTTGGTCAGGACTTGGGTTCGACCTGCCGCTTCGCATCAATCAATGCCTGTGCGGCCTGCATCACCTGAACCTGAGATGTTCCCGAGCGTGCATCCTCCAGCGTGGCCTGCACCTGCGCGCAAAACCACGTGTCATAAGAATTCGCTTCAGCGGCCACGGAAATGCTCCTCGAGCCCGATATCCAGCAGCTTGCCGAGGTCATCGGGCATGTCTGCAACGCGCACAGCAATTGGGAAACGGTGCCCCGTCAGGTCAGGCGCGCATTGCTCCTCTAGACCGAGGTGCTGCCTATCCTTTTCCGTCTCATTCATTGTGCTTTCTCCGACCGCATTATCAGCCGATGCTACATCTTCGAGCGTGGCGTCGTAAATGATGTTGCCAAAGGGTCATAGCAAGCTGGCCCACTTACCGATCGGGCACCGCTTCAAGGCCCAACCGCACCGAACGTGCACAGATGGGGGTTATAAAGAACACAAGGCGAACCCAAGATGCAGTGACCATTCTCTGCGTGCTGTTCGAACTGATGAGATACGGGACGTTGCTGCTGTTCGCCTCAGCTGCAACCTGGCCCAAATAGCCCGAAAGTGCATTATTGGGCGTATGAAGAACAACCAGAGGACAGCAGCCATTCTCTCGGCCATGCCAGAATCTTTCCGCCCTTGGTCCCATGTCCGATTGCCAGTCTTGTCCCTGGAGTTCGGTAGCGTCCTCGTTCGCTATGAGTACTGCAGAGCCGTGGAACTTTAGCAGGTCCGTTACTACGGCCCAGCTTCTCGCCCCCGGGTTATTCGATCCCGTTTGCCTGCTGCAGTTCCCGCACATACCGAGTGATGCCCTTCACGTCGCCATCGGTCAGCCCGTGCTTGGCAGGCATGTTGCCAAAATTCCAGTGATGTGCCCGCACGCCGTTTCTGACCGCGAGCATAAAGGCGGCGTCGCCGTGGTGCGATGGCTCATAGATCTTGTGAACCAGCGGCGGCCCCATGCCGTTGCGGCCTGCGGCATTGTCTCCGTGGCAGTCAGCGCAAATCGCGTCATAGGCGCGCTTGCCGATCCGGGCAGTGTCACTCAAGTCCGGCGGCAGCTGAACCTCGGCAAGCGGAGCTCCGGGTTTCAGAACGGCACTCTGCGTGGTTGCCTCGCCTCCATCGGTGCTGTGGTAAACGTAGTAGGCCACCGCGGCAGCTGCGGCAGCCACGATAACAAGGTTCTTGTTCATGAGGATCTCTTTCTCTCAGTGGTGAACGAATCTGCTTTCGGGCCGTATCGAGGTTGACCAGCAACTTTTGCGAGGCCGAGCGCCCCGCCGAAACCGGCCGCTGCGAAGGCGCGGATCTCTTGGTACCGGATCCGCACGTCCTCGCTTTGTTGATAGAATCGGAACAGGTCCTTCAGAGGGGATGAAAACTCCTTGTGGGCGGACAACATTGCCACCAGCGCGCCCAGCGAGACCCGCTCCTGCAACACGAAATACCCGCCGAGGGAATAGAACAGGAATGGCGTTAGGGCGGTCAGGAAGTTGTTGATCGCCTTGGCCTGGAATTTCAGCCGGTGGATCTGCAGGCGCAACTTCAGCAACTGCCGGAAACTGCGTGCGACCGGCAGCATGCCTTTCCCGGAATCCCGCTTTTGCCGGTCCAAATGCTCACCTAGCAAGCGCATCTCTCGGATCCGTTTGCGGGACACTGCATTCACCCGCCGTTGAAGACGCGGCACAATGATCAACTGCAGCGGAAGCACCGTCAGGGCCGCCGCGGCGAGGATCGGATCCTGCACGAACATGAACAGAAGGATTGTCGCCAGCGTGCCGCCTTGCAGCAGCGGGACGGTTAGCAGTTCGGAGGCAAAGCTGCCGACAGGCTCGACCTCGGCGCCAAGAACCGGCATGATCGCAGGTTGGCGCCGAGTAGGCTGATCCTGCCTCCACTGGCGGTAAACGGCAAGGCGAAGCCTGCGCACGAAGCTTTCGGCAACGCGCCCTTTTCGGATGTTCAGCCAGTATTTGTTTAGGCCGTTGAGTGTGATGACTGCCAGATAGGCGCCGCAGAGAAGAAACAACAGCGAAACTTGCGAAAGCTCGACACCAAACACCACAACCGGACTGCTGCCGTTTTCAAACACGCGGTTCACGATCTGCTTGGGCAGCTCAAGAGACAGGTAGACGATCGGCATCGCTGTCAGGCTGAACAAGATCAGGATCTGCTGATGCGGCCCGGTCGTGCGCAGGATATAGCGGGGCAAGCCCGGCTCCAGACCGCCCGCCGGGAATTGAGCTGGAGCTATCGGTGCCGCCCGCCGTAGAAGCCGCCGGCGCAGCAGCCAGGCGGCCTGGCCGGCCAAGGTGAGCAAAAGCAGCGTTGGCGCCAGCACCAGAACCAGATGCATCACCGGGTGGAGCCATTCGGGTGCGCTGTCATCGTACCAGAACCCGAATGCGCCTGCGGCATCATGTGTGAGAGTGTGCAGATCCAGCATCGTTGCCTTGATTGCCTATTGTCAGATTTCTGCCGGTGCAGTGTTTTGATGGTTGTGCGCTTGGGCGCCTGATGGGCCTGCTAGGAGTTTGGGAGAGAGGAGGCCGGCGTTCCGACCTCCTCTGCCGGTTATCTTACCGCAGTCACGGTCAGCTTACCTTTGACCCTTTCGGCAACGAACTCGATACTGCCGCCTGCCTGCATCTGCTCCAGCATTGCCGCGTGAGCCACACGGAACACCATGGTCATTGCGGGCATCTCCAGATCAACCAGTTCTTCATGCTTGATTGTGACCTTGCCGGATTTGGCGTCGATTTTCTTGACCGTTCCGGCCGTGAAGGTGCCGCCGCCGCCTTCGAGCACCGCGACCGGCCCATGCATGCCGGACTCATAATGGCCGGGGATCAGGCAAGCGAACTCGAATGTGCCGAGATTGGAGAAGGTCCAGATAATTTCTCCTGTTGCACCCGCGTCCAGACGCACCGAATTCGGGTCGTCATGTTCCATGTCCATTTTGGCCATGAGCTCTTTGTGGTGGACATTTCGCTCGGCCGTATCCAGCACGAATTCATGCTCCAGCTCGCCGGCGTTGGTGATCACGAACTTGATGGTTTCGCCCTTGGTAAAGGAAAAACCGGAGGGTTCGAAAATCATCTCACCGTCGTCGGTTTCCTTCATGGTGACAGCGATTTCGCGGTCTGCATGGGCTGCCTCTCCGGGCTTGCCGACCTCCATTTCGTCATGATGGCCGCCGCCGTGGGTGCCGGCGGCAAAGGCCGGTGCAGCGGCTAGAGCGCCAAGAATGGCTGCCGATAGAATCTTGTTCATATCTGTCTCCTCGTCAGGTTTGGTTGGGGTCCAATGGCTGGTCAGCCCTTGGCGGTGGGTTTTGGGGTAATGCGGGTTTGCGCGTTATCGGCGCGTGCAAAGTCGGGCAGTTCACCGGTCCATTCATAGGCCTGGGTGCCGGGAGGGTTTTCGTACCAGCCAGGATCGCTGTAGTCGTTTGCTTCAATGCCTTCGCGCACCTTCACGACCGAGAACATGCCGCCCATCTCGAGCGGGCCATCGGTCCCCAGCCGGCCATCATAGGTACGGTGTTGTCGGGCAGCGGCATCGACATCTCGCCCATGTCGGCCATGCCGGCGGTTCCCATCGGCATGTATTCGGGCTGAAGGTTGCGGATCTGGCCGGTCAACTTGCGCTTGTCGGTGCCGATGAAGGTCGGCACGTCGTGGCCCATCGCGTTCATCGTGTGGTGCGACTTGTGGCAGTGGATCGCCCAGTCGCCCGGATGCACCGCGTCAAACTCATAGGCGCGCATGGCGCCGACGGGGATGTCAATCGACACCTCGGGCCAGCGGGCGCTTTCGGGAACCCAACCGCCATCGGTGCAGGTGACCTCGAAGTCGTAGCCGTGCATGTGGATCGGGTGGTTGGTCATCGTCAGGTTGCCGGTGCGCACCCGCACCCGGTCGCCCTGGTTGACTACCAACGGGTCAATATCCGGGAAAATCCGGCTGTTCCAGGTCCACAAGTTGAAGTCCGTCATCTCCATCACCCGCGGCACATAAGAGCCTGGATCGATGTCGAAGGCATTGAGCATGATCAGGAAATCCCGATCCACTGGCATGAAGGCCGGATCCTTGGGGTGCACGATGAACATGCCCATCATGCCCATGGCCATCTGTACCATCTCGTCGGCATGCGGATGGTACATGAACGTGCCGGATTTGGTCAGGTCGAACTCGTAGACAAAGGTTTTGCCCGGCGGGATGCCCGGATGGCTGAGACCGCCGACCCCGTCCATGCCTGACGGCAGGATCAACCCGTGCCAATGTACCGAAGTATGCTCCGGCAGTTTGTTGGTCACGAAGATGCGGACCCGGTCGCCCTCCACTGCTTCGATGGTGGGACCGGTGGACTGGCCGTTGTAGCCCCACAGATGCGCGGTCATGCCTTCGGCCAGCTCGCGCTCGACCGGTTCCGCCACCAGGTGAAACTCCTTCACCCCGTTGTTCATCCGGAACGGCAGGGTCCAGCCGTTCAGCGTGACTACCGGGTTGTAGTCCGGCCCAACAGAGGGAGGTAACGGTGGCTGAGTGGCCGCAGTGTCCATGCTGGCGGCTTCGGGCAGGCCCATGTTCGAGGTCTTGCCCCACGCTTGACCAGAAACCAGCGCAGCACCCGCAGCGCCGGCTCCAAGCAATTGACGTCGATTCATCATTTCATTCGTTCCTTTCAATGGCCTGCGCCGCCGCCACCGGCAATCTCTCCACCGCCGCCTTGGGGGGCCGAGCCAGCGCCTCCGCCTCCGCCGTAGATCGCGGCACCTACATTCGCCTGCGCCAACCAGAAGTCACGTTTGGCATTGGCAGCCTCCAGCGAGCTCGCCAGCTTTTCGCGAACGTCGGTCAGCAGTTCGAAGGTATTGGTGATCATGCCGTTGTAGCTGAGCAGCCCTTCCTCCTCGATAGACCTGCGTAGCGGCACCAGCACGTCACGATAGTGACGGGCGATTTCGTAAGAGGAGTGGTAGGCTAGTTCTGCGCTGCGGGCTTCGGAACGGACATTCACCGCCCGTTCAGCCAAGGCATTGGCCGCTTGCATATAAGACAGCTCCGCCTTGCGCATCCGCGCCTTGCCGGTGTCAAATACCGGGATGGCAAACTCCAGCTCCAATTGTGGAAGGGTCTCGGTGTTGGTCACTCCGTCCTCGCGCTCGCGCTCCGCCTCAAAGCCTGCAATCAGTTCCAGATCCGTCACCAGCCGGGTCCGGTCCGTCAGTCCAAAGGCCCGGGCCTGCGCCTCAAGTCCAAGCTTGGCGACCTGCAAATCCACCCGGTTCTTCAGAGCTGCCTGCTCGATGGAGGACACTTTGGGCAAAGACTTTGGCAAGGATGGCAGAGCATCGGGCACGTAGTAGTTGGCATCGCTGCCCCACAGGCCCATCAGCCGCGTCAGCTCTTCCTTGGCGAGCTTTGCTTCCAGACGGGCTCTGGCGACTTGGCCTGCCAGTTCGGCATTGAAGGCAAATTCCCGCGCCTGCCCCGCCTTGTTCAGCGCGCCGGTCCTGCCTAGCTGGCTCGCCAGCTCTGCCCCTGCTGCCGCAGTCTCGCTGGCCTGTCGCAGATAACTCAGCCGTTCAAAGGCCGCCACGGCAGTGATCCAGGCCTGCCGGGTCTGCCCGGCCAGCGCCAAGGTATCGTTCACCGCGTTCAGCTGGGCCTGCTGGAACTGGGCCTCGGCCACAGCGATGCGCTGCTTGCGCGTCTTCACGTCCAGCAGGTTCACGGCGATGGTGGATTCCAGCGCCCGGTACAGGCCCAGTTCAGGCGCCCCGATCCCCAACAGGCCGATCGACACCACCGGGTTCTCCGGCGTCATCTGCTGCCAGGCCTCCGCCGCCGACAGCCCGACTGCAGCATAAGATGCCTGCAATCCTTTGTTGTTCAAAAGCGCCGCTTGCACCGCTGTGTCGGCGGAGATCGTCTTGCCCTGCACGAGGCTGCGGACTTCCTTGGCCAAAGCCTCGTTTTCCGCCTGTGTTTGCGCAAAGGCCGTGCGTTTGCCGATGACCGCCGAAGTCTGACTGGCCACTTCCTGAAATCCGGCCTGCGGGCTGGTGTACTTCTCCGGTACAGCGGCCGAGCAGGCAGCAAGTACCACGGGCGACGCCAGCACGGCGCGCCAAACTCTGATCCTCATCAGTGGTCCTCCTGCTGCTGATCATTGACGCCACGCCAGGAAACCGGGCCGCTGGGTTCTTGGCGTTCATAGCCCGAGAGGGAGACTGATAATTCAGGGTACGGTAAGGGCCGGATTGCGCAGCAACCCTTTGCAACGCTGCGGTATCGGGCAGCGCTGCTGGATCAGCGGCACACGCCCCCAGCAGCAGGGCGCATGCCCCGGCCAGAAAAGGAGATTTCATCTGTTTTTCCTGAGAATAATCTGTAGTGGTTCTGCGCTTAGGCACAGAACGGCTTTAATTACCGCTTCTGCGGGTCAGATTTTCAGGATCTAGGAGGACGCAGGACCTTCACACGATCCTGAGACGGCAGCTGCGCGGAAGCCATCACCCAACGGACAGGCTGCTGAACAAAAGCGGCATCAGGCTGCAAAGAAAGTATTGCAAGGGCCATACAGGCGCCCGCGCAGCAGTTTCCGGCATCAGCGGTGTATTGCGCAGTGTCTTGACCATCGTTTTCGGCAATATGGGAAGCCTTATGCGTTACGCCGGCCACAAAGGAGGCAGTATGGCTTTGTCCGTCGTGCGACATCGCTGCATTGCTATGATGGCCCGCGACAGAATGCGCAGCGGATGGCAACGAAAATCCCAACACAAGAACTACCGCAAAAGCAGCGGCGACCCTGATCAGCCGGAAGATACGTGCCAGAAACATCATGCGGGTATTGCACAGCACCGGAGCAGTCCGCGTCAAGATGGCAATGATGTATTCAGCGCACGAATTTGAGCATTTCAGAAGCGTTTTCCTCGAAGTTCCCTGTCGGATCGTATGCGACTACAACGCGAAGCAAACCTTCCTGCGCAGGAGGGCTAAGTCTGATAAGACTTATCGAAAGTGACGATTCGTTGGCTGAACAGTTCGGCAGAGTGGTCAAGCCTGTGGCTGCTGAAACGCCTGCTTCGGTGATCCTGCAAGCTTAGGAAGATTGTCAGCGATACCCGGCGCAGGCCGGTTTCGGGCAACTCCCGCATAGGCTCAGTTGTCGCCAGGACCGTGGTCGGTTTGCCCTTTGCTTCTGATAAATCCAAGAGAGATCGAGATAATGATCCGAAGTGTGAACGCTTGAAGCTGCCGCCATTCGCTGCGTGCTGTTTGAACTGGTAGGGTGCGCAACGAAACCACCCGTCGCCGCGGCTGTTCAATCCTTGCTGCGGTTGCGAGGGAATGGGAAGGCAGTGTTTTCCACCCCTAAGACTGCTTTCAGAGGGCAACAGTTCTAACTCGCAGTGCGGATGATGTGGCCCGCTCGCGATACTTCGCAAAGCCTTGATTCTACGGTTTATCCGCCTCAGTGGTCCGCGCGGCGAAGTTTTGGACAAAAAGCATTCGAGCGACTTGCGTCAGCAAGCTGCCCCAAGCACATTTGCCTCAAAACTAACTATGGACTCTTTAGGAAATTCAGCGTCAAAATTGGTATTGAAGCCAAGCTTGCATGGTACCACGGGACGTAGGTTTCCAACGAAGATCGCTCGATTGAGGACCTGCCCGGCGCATGAGCCTGCCCACACTCACCTTATGCCGAACTTGCCGCGACGCAGACCCTGCCTTTTTTGGGCAGGTCGCCGCGGCTTTGGAGGCTTCGGGAGGAAAAGTAAGGCTGCAGCAGGTGGAATGTATGTCCGGTTGCAAGCGGCCGCAAACCCTAGCTATGCGGCAAAGCGGGAAGACCGCCTATCTATTCGGGGAAATCACCGCGGGTGACCTGCCGGACATCCTGACCTTCCTGCGGATGTATGAGGTTAGCCCGGATGGCAATTTTGCCGATGCCAGGCCGCTGGGCCGACTGCGGTTTAAGGTGATCGCCCGCATCCCTGCGGATCTGGACTGAACCGCTTGCTGCCGGCAGGACAAAGAGATCCAGCAGTTTTTTGCCGAGAAATTGGAAATTATCAGGGGTTCCTGCCTTCCGGTTTCCGCCCGTGCATGACGCTGACGTGTTTTAAATTGGCGGAATCATCCTTGACCGGACTCAGCCGCACGGGGCATTACCACATGATACGGTGTCTGATGGTGCCTAAGCACTGGGACTGAAACGGGAATGAGGACGGTGGACCAAATCGCGGCACCGAAGCCTCAACCGCCCCCGCGACTGTGAGCGGCGAGCGGCCTTCCAATATCCACTGGCCAAGGCCGGGAAGGAGGATGGCAGCAGCGACCCGCGAGTCAGGAGACCGGCCGTGTGGTAACGCAACTTGTACCGTCGGGTGTGACGGTAAGGAGGACTAAAAATGACGACCAAGACGCTTAAGGCTTCCGCCGCTGGCACCAGTGTTCTTCCGGCACTGTTTGCAGTGGTTCTGGGTTTCGGGATCATCACGCTGACCGGCCATGTTCAGGCATCTGCCCTGCACGACGCCGCGCATGATGTGCGCCACGCAACTGGCTTCCCCTGCCACTAAGGCCATGTTCAGTCGCATTCTGACCAGCGGCCTGTTCGCTGGCGCTGCAGCAGGGCTGATTACCGCCCTGCTGCAGCTCGTTTTCGTGCAGCCCGTGCTGCTGCACGCTGAGCTTTATGAATCAGGAGAGCTGGTGCATTTTGGTGCCGAAGCGGTGACGGCCCATCCCGACCTGCCCGGCATGTTTGCCGAACCGATGCGTGACGGGCTCAGCATCATCTTCACCATGCTGACCTACACCGGCTATGCGCTGGTGATGGCGGCGCTGATGTCGGTGGCTGAACGCCAGGGCCACGAGATCAACGCGCGCACCGGTATTCTATGGGGCCTGGCGGGTTTCATCACCTTCCACTTCGCGCCCGGCCTGACGCTGGCGCCGGAAGTTCCGGGCGTGGCCGCCGCCGATGTCGGTGCGCGTCAGATCTGGTGGGGGGCAACTGTGGCCGCCGCGGGCGTTGCCATGTGGCTGATTGCCTATGGCGGCAGCTTGGCGGGCTATACCGTCGCAGCCCTGCTGCTGCTGGCGCCGCATGTAATCGGCGCGCCTGAGCCCGAAAGCTTCACCGGCCCGGTTCCGACAGAGATCGGCGCCCTGTTTGCCGCCCGCGCCTTTGGCGTCGGCATGGCCGCCTGGGTGCTCTTGGGCAGCTTTGCCGGCTACTTCTGGCAAACCGAAGGCAAGCGCGCAGAAGCCGCCGCCTGATACTGGCCCAGCCTGATCCCCGCCGGGTTCGCCCGGCGGGGAAACTCTTTTCCGAGGATACCGATATGTCCCGCTCTCTTGCTCTTTTTGCCATAGGCCTGATCTTTGGCGGCGGTGCCGGCTTCGTGATCGCAGCCGGCAATGGCGTCACCTTCGATGGCCATGAGCATGGCAGCGCTGACCACTTCGGCGGCGGCCATGGTGAAATGACCGCCCATGACCATTCCCAAGCTGTCAGCCTAGCGGCAGGCCCCGATGCCCCCGGCGTCGCCATCCAGCTGCACAAGGACCCGATGGCAGGCTGGAACCTGCAAGTCACGCCGCAGAACTTCCGCTTTGCACCTCAAAACGCCTCCTCCGCGGACGTGGACGGCGAAGGCCACGCGCATGTCTATGTGAACGGCGAGAAACTCGCTCGGCTCTATGCAAACTGGATGCATATCCCAGCCCTGCCCGAAGGGGCAGAAGTGAAGGTCTCGCTCAACACCAACAGCCACAAGACGTTGCAGGTGGAGGGGGAGCCGTTGGAAGCGAAGACCAGCGTCCCAGCGGGCGGTGATGGCTCCTGACTGCAGCGTTCGCTCGATAGAAAGGGCTCTCTGCCCTATTTTGCCGCATCCTCAATCAACGTCAGCTTCTGTTTCAGCCTTTGCGAGCGCCCGATAGACGGTCATTCTTGAAACGCCAAGATCACGAGCGATCTGAGCTTTTGCGATGCCTTCGTTCGCCAACCGCCGAATTTCATCATCATCAACGGATTTCCGCCTCCCCTTGTAAACGCCCTTATCTTTGGCCGCCGCAATTCCCGCGCGTTGTCGGTCACGGATGAACTTAAGTTCCATGTCGGCCACCATTCCGAGCACAGTTATTACCATTCGGCCCATGTCCCCGGCCGTGGTGACTTCCGGTTCAAGCACACGGAGAGATGCGCGTTTGGCGTCCAACTCATGCACCAGATTCAGCACATCGCGGGTGGAACGGCCGAGGCGATCCAGACGATGAACAACCAACTCATCGCCTTCCCGTAGGAATTCCATCATGGTTGCCAATTCGGATCGGTTGTCGCGAGACGCACCAGAGACCGTTTCTGATCGGATGATCTCACAGCCCGCTGTCTTCAGCATGGTTTTCTGGACATGGAGATCCTGGCTCGATGAACTGACACGGGCGTATCCGATACGGGGCATGGCAATCTGTCACATTAGGGTGGTTACCACTCTGATACCGTAACTAATGTGTGGTTGACCACTCATTTGTGACGTTTCGACCTGTCACCTACGCCTGTTACCTTTTGGTGCACCCTTTTGTTACATAAGTTTCATGCGGCCATCGCGCCGAAATCAATCCGCTGGTCCAGATCAACATCGAACCGGCCATAGGGATTGATATGAGCATAGATCAGCGGGGAAAGACCATTATAGTCCCGATCCGTCAGCCGGGTGGCCCATATCGGTTCCGCCAGAACCGATTGCATCATGCGGGTGTTTACATAGACCAGTGAGGCTTGAAGCAAGTGCAATGCATGAGCCGAGATTTCCTGATCAGCAATCCGGTTGCTGGAAATCTCGCCACCTTTGCCGAAGAACACAAAACCATTGGCGCTGTTCCAATTCTCGACCACGTTCAATCCTTCATGGATTTCCCGGCGGAAGGCTTCAGAGCGCAGATAGCGGCACAGAAATATCGTCTTGATGGCGCGGCCAAGTTCCACCAGCGCCTTGTAGGTCGGGTGCATTACGTCGGCACGTGCAAACCGTCGCAGAATAGCTTCAGGGTCAGCTGTCCCGTGCTTCATGGCGGCCGCGTATTTGACCATTTCATCATACTGCTGCTCAATCTCACCCCAATCGACGACACTCGACAAAATTGGCAGAAGGTTTGGCAACTGACTACGCATTCCTGCACTCGGGAGGATCAGTTTCTGTCGCGCAATGGCTTTCAGTCGCGGGGCCAGGTCAAAGCCAAGAAGATGACAGAAGGCAAATCCAACCGTGCTCTGACCATGGCTGTCCACATACTGCCTCTGAATCTCCATATCCGTACAGTGTCGCAAGACGCCTTCAATCATGGCCGCCACTTCCGAGGATGAACACCGCTTCAGCTGGGAGTAGACACAGGTTGCCTGACGCTCGACATGCCAGTAGATCATGACACCCCGCCCGCCGTACCGGGCGTGCCATTCCGTCATCAAGTTCCGGTCCCAGGCCCCGAATTTGGTGGAATCTGCCGCGCAGGCAGTTCCTGCATCACCCCATACCGCCGGATTCCGAACCGCCAAAGTGGCATCCGCGACTTTTGCCGCCGCAGCCCGAAGAGAGGCCGCATCGATATACCGGCGGCGAATGTGCAGCAGCTCATCATAGCTGGTCCCAGGCACTCCGGCGGCCACTCGCTTCAAACCGGCATTGGTACCCAGACCATACAGACACAGAAGCAAACGCTGGTCTCTGACCTTGCGGTCAAGCGCCTCACGGCTCGCTGAGGTTTCAAATACATCCAAAAACCCGGTATCCAGCGCGGTTTCTTTCAGTGCATCCAGCAGGCCCGTCATCGGCCACCTTCTACCGATTTCTGCCTTCAGTGACAGGAGCCCACGTGGCTCTGGCGCTGGCGTAAAAGGCGTGACGTGAATCCGGTTTTCGCCAGACCATCGAAGCCGGACCTGGTCATTGGAAGGCAGAGTCTCATTCAGTTCACGCAGCTCGAATTCCAGTTGTTCCCGGACTGAGTTGGAAAACTCCCGTGCATCCTGGGTGAGTTTCAACCCGGCATAGTAAGCCGAGCGCATTTCGGAAAAATCCTTTGGCAAGTCGTCATCCGGATTTCGATAACGGTCCGCGCCCTTAACCCAGATTTCCTTCGCCCTGATACGGTCCCGCAATTGCGTCAGGACACAGAGTTCAAAGGAAATGACGTTCAGCCGCCCTCGATGATCAAAAACGGTACCATGCCATTTACGCGGGATGGAACCTTCCGGAGCCAATGATGCCGGAGCGAACCGCCGCCCTTCTTCGTTCAGGCGAGCGAGCAAAGACAGTGCATCAAGGATCGGGCGCCAGCCTTCATTGTTCGACCGAAAATTCAGCACTGTTAACAGAGAGGGCAGCATTCGGCGGTAATGGCTGGCCCAGGACCCCCGCATCACCATCTGGATCCGCGCATCCAGCGTACCCTTCGCTCGATGTTCATCAATGATTGCTTTCAGTTTCGCTGCACCCGCAACGGGAAAGATCACATCCGAGACCCTGCCATTCGGGGTCATCATCGCAGCCGCCGCGATATCGACCAGCAATCGTTCCTTGCCGTGCACCTTCTCGATGTCGGCAGCGATTTTGCCGATCACCTTGCGCCGGGATTTCGTTCCGATCCGGTGCACGACATCAATCAAGAGATCTACCAGCCCATCGATCAGCTGCGATTTGCGAGACATTATACACAGGGCCAGCAGCCCGATCCGTTTCTCCTCGGCATGACGGCGCATTTCATAGGCTGTTTCGCCTTCGACACGGCGCGCAAAATGTCTGAGCCAGGACGGATCGACGCGATCTATTACACCAAATGGAAGATCAAGACCCTCTATAAAGGCCAGCCGGTCTGCGGCTTCCAGAACATTATCCAGCGTCGCAGCCCCGACATCATCTTTCAGCCGCAGAAAACCATACGCTCCTCGTGGTTCGGCAAGACATTCTTCCAATGCCACTCTGGTTTTCTGTGAAACCTGGTCCGATATTTCTGTCAGGAATGTCTCCTGGAATGCATGCAGCGCAGATCGGGCCGAGCGTTCCATGATTTTCCGAGAGGGCACGAATATCGCGTTCTGCAACGCCCATCGGAAACCAAAATCGATGAGAGGTTCGATGGCAGGGCCTGTTCTGGAAATCTCCTCGACAAGCACAGAATGGAGTTCCGCGCGATCCCGCTCACTCGCCCGGCGAAACCCTAGATGGCGCAGGATATCAAGGCGGTGACGGCGGGCAGCATCAGATTGCAGATCGTACAGATGAACATTGCTGCCCAACTGTTCCTCGACATACTGGATCCGGTCGTCAGCAATTTCTTTGAACGTCCCTGGAAAATACCCGTAACTGCGAAAATGAACCAGCTGAAGCGCCAACCCCGCGCGCATTGCGCGCCGGTATGCCTGAACGAAATCCAGCTCGCGAAACGACAGGCTCCACACCTTCAGCTCTTCACTCTCCATCAGAATGCCCCCTTGACCAACAGGGCGAGCCTCCGGAGAAATCAGAAAACCGTCAAGCGATCTCTTGTTCCACTATTGTTCCTCGTAACCCCCATCTGTGCACGTTCGGGGCGGTTGGGCCTTCAAGGGATTTCTCGAACCGCTTGCCTGCCGCTGCAGCTTCTTTCAAGAGCGCGTCGAAATTGTCAGGTGGGTTGCCATCTTCCAGCATCCCTTTGAACGTCGCATAGGCATCCGTCTTGCTGCCATAGGCGCGCAGGGTCTTGTCGTCGTTCACCCATGCCACCACGATGACCTTCGCATCGCTGTTGAACCGGTAGAACAACCGATACTGCTGGAAGAATTTCGCCCGGAACCAGTGCTTGCGGTGATCGCCTAGTGTGCCGCCTTGCCGGAAAGCGGCGGCACCCGGATCTGCAGGTATGGCCTCGGTGACCAGCTTGAAGATGGCGGCCAGCCGTTTCGTTGGGTTTTTCTTGTGCCAGGTCTTGGGATCGCGAGCCTTACGCGCCTCTACCTCCTCGACCAGCCCTTCGAGCTGGTCCAGAAAGAGTGGGTGCGCATAAATCGACCATCCATTCACGACAAGGGGCGCTTGGGCGGGCACGCTATCGCCGCTCATTCATCCTCGAGCGATAGCGGCGCATCGAGATCGACATCAACGTCTCCGACCAGTGCTGCAAGACGGTCATGCAAAGCCCCATCGAAAGCCCGAATGCGGTCCGGATGCGCCTTGATATCGGCCTCGACAAAATCGAGAAAGGCTCCGAGCACGGGATCTTCCTCGTCGCTGCGCACGGGCTCGATATAGACCCTGCCACTCGGCTCGGTGCAGTAACGAATCTGGTCGCCCTTGCCCAGCTTGAGCTGTTTGCGCACACCCGCCGGCACGGTCGTCTGATACCGATCCGTGAGTTTCGAGACATCTTGTGCGAGGGCTGTCATGGCAGTCTCCTGAAGAAAAGGGGCTTTGCTGCCCGCGATAGGTAATGCATTTGCATTGCCTTGTCAAGACAAGCCGCAGCATCTGCTGTCGCCGGGCAGGTCGATGAACCGTCCGGCGCAGGACCTAATTTCGCCCCGCCAGGAACTCCGCCAGCACCGGGCTAGCCGCACCTTTCGTGGAGCTGAGCAGCTCCGAGCCCGCAAGCGAGGCCTTCGACAGGCGTACGAGCCCACCAGTTTCCTCGATGCGGTAGCAGCGGCGCTTTTGCCGCCCGCGCCTGTAGTGGGTCGCGGTGACAATCTGGCAGGTACTGCCATCGGTGAGCGTCACAGGGGTGGCGAGCTTGATCTTGTCGCCTTCCTCGTAGTCCGGGATCGCAGCCCAGTCCTGGCAGCGCTGGCGCCAGGCATGAGCATAGCTGTCTGGGTCTTTCAGCTCGGACAGCAGGGCCAATAGGCTCAGTGGCGCGCGGGATTCGACCGGTCCCGCGCTTTCCTCCATGTCCTTGTAGCCCCAGCAGCCGTCATCATATCGGGTAAGGAATACGGCGGCGAAAGTGATGGAGCCATCCGCATCGGTGACATAGGTCGTGTCTTCGACAGGGGTGCCGTCGATATTTGTGACCTTTGCCGCCGCGTACCAAGTCGAACCCACCTTGCAGGCTTTGACCAGTTCCGTCTTGCGCCTTTCGCCCTCGAAGGTGCACAGCCGAGCAATCTCCGCTTTCTCATCCGCGTAGGTCTGGACGCGGCCGTCGGTGTAGAAGAGCCAACCCATCACGCCGCCCTCCGGTCATCGATTTCCATCAGCGCATCGAGCGGCACGCGGTAGGGCTGCATGGCGTCAAAATCCTCGCAATTGCCGCAGTTCTGTACGATCGCGAAGGTGTCGCAGGCATCCTTGAGGATGACCCGGAAGGTGCCGCCGAGGCCTGACGGCACCTCGTAGGTCCCGCCGATGAGATAATCCGAGGCCCGGCGCACGAAGACGCGGATGCTGTGGCCATCGGTGGCGAGCCGGATCGCCCCCCGCCCCGGTCGATGAGCACCTGCACGTCATCCAGGATGTCGGTATAGAACTGGCCGGTCAGATCGCGAAACGCCATGCGGCGCTGCGCCATCCAGTCGGTGTCCCGAAACGGGTTCATGCCGTCGGCGAAAGCGAAGGAGGGATCGGCCTGTTCGGTGGTGACGATACGGGTGGTCGTGCCATCGATGCCGTTTGAGCGCAGATGCACACCATTGCCGACGATGAGGATCAGGGCGGGCCTGTCCACGGGCCCGTTCCAGTTGGGCAAGAAGGTTTTGCAGGCGCGCGCATGGGCGATCTGTTCCGCAACAGCGGACGCAGAGAACTTGAGAATAGCCATGAGGATGTCTTTCGGTTGGGTGTGGGAGGGTCGACCCGCGCGGGGAATGCCTCGCGCGAGTCGCGTGAGGACTCAGGCCGCTTGCGCGACCTCGCTGTCAGGCTCGGGGGTTTCCGCAGCGGGCTCCGCCTCATCACAGGCGACACCGGCGGTCTGCATCATGGGCGGGCACCAGGTGGCCACGGCAGCGCGCTGCGCGTCCGTGAGTGTGGCGAAAGGCTCGGCGAAGAGCTTGTCGCAGAAGGCGACGATCTCTTTCTTGCTCGACGAGGCGAGCGTCACCGCCTCTTGGGCGAGACCCAGATCCTCGCCGAGAATCTTCAGGAGCCAGGCCTTCTTGAAGCGGTTGAAGAGCGCCGCATTCGGCGTCCAATGGACCTGCTTCACTTTTGTTCCGGTTTTCTGCGAGCAATGCTCGCCATAGAGGAGACCGGAAATGGCACCCAAACACAGTGACGATTTCAAACGCGAAGCGGTTCGGATCGCGACAAGCAGCGGGCTGACGCGTCGCCAAGTCGCGTCGGATCTGGGGTCGGCCTTTCGACCTTGGGCAAATGGATACGTCAGTTCTCGGACGATCCTTCTACCGCGACCCAGGATTCTGAGCTTCGGCGCGAGAACGAACGCCTACGCAAAGAAAACCGCATTCTTCGGGAGGAGAGGGAGGTGTTAAAAAAGGCGGCAATCTTCTTCGCGGGTCAAAAGCAATGAGATTTCAGTTCATTGCGGATTACCGCGGGGATTTGCCACGCAGCCATTTGTGTCGCCTGATGCAGGTGACGGATCGTGGTCTTCGGGCCTGGCGGCACAGGCCGCCGTCACGCCGCCAACGTCGGGATATGGTGCTCTTGGCGCATATTCGAGAGCAGCATCGCTTGAGCCTGGGCAGCTACGGTCGTCCGCGCATGACGCAGGAACTCAATGAACTGGGCATCCATGTCGGGCAACGCCGTGTGGCGCGGATCATGCGTGATAACGGCATCCAGGTGCTGCGCAGCCGCAAGTTCAAGCGCACGACCGACAGCAATCACACCTTCAATATCGCGCCCAACCTGTTGCGTCAGGATTTCACCGCAAGCGCCCCGAACCAGAAGTGGGCGGGAGACATCACTTATATTTGGACCCGCGAGGGATGGGCCTATCTTGCTGTGATCATCGACCTCTATTCGCGACGGGTGATCGGCTGGGCCCTGAGCAACCGCATGAAACAGGATCTGGCCTTGCGCGCTTTGGACATGGCGATTGCCCTACGAAAGCCGCCCCGGGCTGCATCCACCACACTGATCGCGGCGCCCAATACTGTGCCCACGAGTATCAAAAGCGTCTGCGCAAGCACGACTTGGTGCCGTCGATGAGCGGAAAGGGAAATTGCTATGATAATTCGGCCGTCGAGAGCTTCTTCAAGTCGCTGAAGGCCGAATTAATCTGGCGCCGGACCTGGCAGACCCGCAGAGAGGTCGAACTGGCCGTCTTCGAATACATCAACGGCTTCTACAACCCACGCCGACGGCATTCGGCCATCGGCTGGAAATCACCCGTGGCTTTCGAAAAGATCGCCGCCTAACATGAGCTACACACCGGAACGAAAACGGTGCAGGTCCACAATATGCGCGAATGTCGGGCATGATCTCGATCTCGAACGCATGCATCAGGCTGTCGCGCCGAGGATCCCGCGCGAAGCAGGACTGCGTGGTGCTGGCGGTGGCATAGGCCACGAGCTTGGCCTTCTCGCCTGCCTCCAGCGCGCGAAACGCCGCGAACTGATCGGCGGGCGCGCGGGTGTCATCGAGCCAGGAGAGATCAAGCGCATCATGCGCCGCCGCCACCTGCTCGAGCGAGGTCTCGTCGATCTCGTCCATCTTGGCATGGCTGCGGTATTCCTTGCGGGCATCGATCTTGATCGCCTGCGTGACACTCATTCCGCTGGCCAGAACGTCACTGACCAGCTTGAAGAGCGTCAGATCGAGCGTGGCTTCCGGATGCAGCGCCATCGCGGCGCCAAGGGCCATGGCCCGCTCGGTCTTGAGGTCCTCAGCCAGCGAGGCTGGATAGGTGATTTCGCCGGCGTCCGGTGCCTCCTCCCCCGTCGGGTTGACCGACGAGCCGCGCGCGCCTTCCACTTTCACGGTGTCCTCGGGGCGGACGAGGCCAACATGGAGCGTGACCTGCCCACCCTGCCACGACGCGATCACCCCGGACCGCGCGAGGTCCTCGGCGCTGTAGGCCTCCTGCAGATCGCGCACTTCTTCTTCCAAGGCGTCCACGCGCTCGTAAAGGGCATTGTAGGCACCGTCCTCGAGCCCCTCATCCTCCATCTCGAGCTGCAGCTTCTCGAGTTCTGCGGTGATCTCATCGATGCGCTTCTGGGCCGCTTCATCCGGCTCAATCGGGCCGGGATAGACGCGGCCATAGTCCGCCATGGTCGCGTAATCATAGCGGACCATCGCATCGGCCCAGGCAAAGCCCAGCCTCATACGGGCCTCTTCGGCGGCGGCACCGAGCTTCTCGAGCAGGATGGTCTCGACCAGTGCTGCATCCTCAAGCACGGAATGCTCTTCCAGAAGGTCAGCCG
Source organism: Leisingera sp. NJS201 (assembly GCF_004535885.1). NCBI lineage: Bacteria > Pseudomonadati > Pseudomonadota > Alphaproteobacteria > Rhodobacterales > Roseobacteraceae > Leisingera > Leisingera sp. NJS201. Next base: position 45,465 of record NZ_CP038240.1, on the reverse strand, counting down.
CGACAGCACCGCCCCGCGCCTCGTAGTCCGCGCGCACAAAGGCCCCAATATCATCGCTGACCTGCACGCCGCGGGATTTGAGGGCCTGACGGACGGTGTAGGCCTGCAGATAGCCGCCGTCTTTCGTGAGCGCCTCGAAGACCTCGCGCTGCGCCTCCTGGCTCGGGTGCTCGGCGAAGGCCTTCATCGTGTCGAGCGTGATCACCTTGCCCCGGGCTGCGGCGCGGATGTCGGGGTGGATAAGGCCATAACGCAACCGGCCTTTCACGGCCGCCACCGTGGCGCCGAAGGTCTTTGCGATCGTCTCGGGCGTCTGGCTGTCGACCTCCATCATCCGGGCGAAAGCCTCGAACTCGTCGATGGCATTCATCGGTGCCTGGGTGATGTTCTCGGCGAGCGACAGCGCCGTGGTGACGTCGCAGTCGTCTGGGACAAGGCGACAGTCGACCTTGGTTTTCGCCATGAACCCCTTGGTGGCCTTGTCGGCGACCAGCTCCTTCAGCGCAGCATGGCGTCGGCCACCGGCGAGGACAGCATATTTGCCGTCAAGCTTCTGGACCAAGAGCGGCTGGAGCAGGCCCAGCACAGCGATGCTGGCCTTCAGATGCGCGATGTTCTCGGGGTCATAGGTTTCCGGCGCGTTGCTGCGCACATTGGCGGGATGCGGGATCAGATCGCCGATGGCGACGGTAAGGGGAGCAAAGCTTGTGGTCATGGGATATCCTTCCAGGAGGGTGAGGTGTGGCCCGCGCGCTCACGCGCGTGACCAATCCCCGGCTTCAGGGATCACCAAGACAAAAGGCCCACTTTCCCTTTGAGGGGTCAGTGGGCCTTGAGTTTTCAGATCGACACTTTGGGAAGCCCTCCTACCCTACCAGTCACGCGCCAGCATGATGGTCAGCACGCGCATGGTTGTGGCAGGATTGTCCGGGGTCTCGGCCCCGTAGCGGAAATCCGAATCTGCCTCATAGAGATCGATTTTCCAGAACACGGTCTCGCCCCGGATCTCGACCGCGCCAAAATCGTGCCATCCCTCGGGATCATTCTCAGGCTCGAATGTATCGAACGCACCGGTGGCCTTCACCGCCTCGGCCATGAAGCCGTCACCGGCCTCCATAAGCGAGCGGGTGACATGCATTCGGCCCTGGGTGGGCTGCGCGGGCGCCACTCCAAGGCACGCGAGCTTGCGAAACGCGTCGTTTTGCGCCGCGATCACGGTCGGATCCGGACGGTCTGGCTGGGATTGAACGGTCATGGACATGGGATCTCCTTTGAGAAGTTGAAACACCCTTCCCAAAGCCCGCTTTCACTTTTCTGCTTGGCGGAAGGACCGAAGCAGAAGGCGCCTTACCCGAACAGCCCTCTGGCTCTGTAGTTCGGGTTGGGGATGGTTTCGATCCAGCCGCCCTGTTCCTTGATGCTCTCGAGTGCCGCCGAGAGCGGGTAAGCGCCCTCGGACGGGCTCCACCAATAGGCACCGCGTTTGAAGGTGATGATCTTGCGGCGGCCGTCTTCGAAGCAGGCCACCCGCAGCGTCTTGGGTTCCTTGCGTGACATGCGAGTCTCCGTTCTCCGTGTGGTCAGGCGGCCTCGGCACTGCGCCCTGCCCTACCCGCCTCAGATTGTGCGATCAGATAGTCACAGGCGCGCTGCGCATCCGCGGCGTGCTTGAAGATCGCACCCTTGTCCGACCGAAGAACGCGCAACCAGTTGTGGAGGTAGGCGGCATTCATCTCGAGCGTATGCGCCGTGAAGCCGAGCGTCTGACCCAGGAACACCGAGGTCAATTCCGCGACGATCTCCTCGCGCGCATAGGACGTGTTGCCAAACTTCGAGAACCCGAAATCACGGTTCAGCCGATGCGGGGCTTTCGTGGCATGGGCCAGCTCATGGGCCCAGACCCCGTAGAAATTGCGCGGGTCCTGGAACCGCGTGATGGACGGCATGTAGACCTTGTCCACGGGCGGCAAATAGTACGCCTCCGTGCCCGTGAAGACGGTTGTGATGTCGATCGCATCAAAGAAGGTCTGCATGTGCGGGATGGGCTCGGACGGCGCATGCTCGGGCACGGGCTCCGGGTCGGGGAAGAAACTGTCGGGCAGGCCATCGATTTGGCAGGCATTGAACACGCGGTAGGATTTCTGGAAGCGGAAGATGCGGGCTTCCTCGGAGTGATCATCCCCGTCGCTGCGGTCATGCTCATCTGCGCCCGCATCTTTCCGGCTTTGACCGTAATAAACGACGACAGAGGATTTTTCGCCCTTGCGGACCTTTGCGTCCAAGGCATTGGCTTGCGGCAGCGTCATCCAGAAAGGTGAGCTGTGGCCCGCCATCACGGTCCGCATCGTCAGCAGGAAGTTGTTCACTCCCTGGTAGGGTTCTCCGCCCACGCGCAGGGGACGAGAGCTGCCACCTGCGGTCCATGGCTTGCGCCACGGCAGGACGCCGCGCTCGATGATGCGGATGATTTCGTTTGTGATGACCTCGGAGGCATCGAATTTGGGCGTGCGGGATCGGGCCATGGCTGGCCTCCTTTCGAGTTTTGGTGAGAGTAAGTGGTGATCAGGCTGACTGATGGGACCGCGGATCGTTGAGGATCCTCGCGCCGAGCCCTTCGACCATGTCGATGTAGGTGGTCAGCGAGACGGACTTGCCGGAACCCGAAGGTTCAGGGTCAACCGATCCGTCCCGCGCCACGCACGGCAAGTTCGCGAAGGCGATGACGTCACTGATGGGTCGGATATCGATGAACGGGGTTCCTCGTGCGACCGCAAGAGTGGCCAAGGGAAAGCGCTCGATCAGCGCGAAGGTCGAAACGGTGGTCCAGCCGAGATGGATGAATGTCCCGCCCTCTCCGCAGATCACATGCGCGTTTGGTAATGACGCGGCCTGCTTCAGATAGCCGAGATCACGCAGGACGGTCTGGCGTTCGAGCCGCTGTGCCAGCAACGTCTGGCCAGTTCGGCGCAACTCTCTATGCCGCCACCACGAGGCAGCGGTTGCGCGGAGCACGCGCAAGACACCTGTTTGCATGGGAATGCCCTTCATCAGGAAAGACAGACCGGAATCCGGCCCGGACCCATCTGAGGGACCCCAAAGGTCCTCATCCGTCAGTCACAAAACCCGAAGAACACTTTCTCTTTTTTCGGCCCCTTTGGGCACACAACAAAACCGAAAAGCCCGGCACATCTGCCGAAGCCATTGATTTCATGCAGCAATTCTAGATCGGCAACCAAGATCGGCAACGCATATCGGCAAAACCTTGCTTAAAAGTACAAAATGTGTTTATTTTTCAATTACTTTGCAAACATGGAAGATCGGCAAAATGCTGGAAACACCCGCCAGGATCGAACCCTGCTTCTTCGAGGAGCATATTCCGACAGAACTGGCAGACCTTTCGGTCGACATCCAGAGGGAAGCCACCGGGCTGGGACAAGGGTTGCATCCTGACAGCGCAGCCGAACTTGCCGATCTCGTCCGTGTGATGAACTGCTACTACTCCAACCTGATCGAAGGACACAACACGCGCCCCCGCGACATCGAAAGGGCGCTGGCTGGCGCCGAGCTTGAGGAAGAAACCCGTCCCCTCGCCCTTGAGGCCCGGGCGCACGTCATCGTTCAACGGGCCATCGACGAGATGCATCGCAAGGGCACCCTGCCCCGCCCCACATCCGTCGAATTCCTGACTTGGGTCCATAAGAGCTTCTACGACGAGATGCCGGATGAGTTTCGGGTCATCGAACATCCCGACGGCACACAAGAGCCCATCGTTCCGGGACGCATGCGCCAGGATGATGATCGGGAAGTTGCGGTCGGGCGCCACCTACCTCCTTCATCGTCGCGCGTCGCGGCATTCATGGACCATTTCGACAAACGATTTCAGATTGCGGCGCGGTCTTCGAGCGGACGGATCATCGCGATCGCCTCTGCGCATCACCGGCTCAACTACATCCACCCTTTCCCGGATGGTAACGGCCGTGTCAGCAGACTGATGTCTCATGCCATGGCCCTCACAGCGGGGATTGGTGGCCAAGGGCTCTGGTCCGTATCACGTGGGCTGGCCCGCGGGCTAACCGATCGGGGCGAGTACAAACGGATGATGGATCTGGCCGACAGTCCACGCCGCGGAGACCGCGACGGACGGGGAACCTGTCAGAAGCGGCACTGAAGACGTTTAGTGAATGGTTCCTAAAGGTGACGCTCGACCAGATCACCTTCTCAGCAAGATTGTTCGATCTCGGCGGACTAGACCAACGGTATCGTCGTCTTGTTGCAGATACCATCGATGACAAGCGAGCGCCGGAACTAATCTCGGCGGTTCTTCGGCATGGGGCACTGGAACGAGGCGATGCGCAGATTGTGCTCAAGACGTCCGAGCGTACTGCTCGCAACACGCTGAGTAAACTGACCGCCGCCGGATACCTGAGGTCCGCCTCGCCGAAGACGCCGGTTCGGTTGGCGTTTCCGTTGGATTATCGAGAGCGGCTCTTTCCAAACCTCTTTGGAGACGGTGACCTCCCACAATAACTTTAGGCATTTAGGGTGTAATGCCTGGCCGCCGATTTCTTCCATGGGCGGCCAGATTTTCATCAAGGCTTGCTCATGTGTCACTTGTCCACCGCGGTGGACATCTGCTGGTCTGAGATAAACTGAAGAACCACCACGCGCCGCTATGTGCGTTTGGACAGTTTTGGTTGCCACAAGCGCCGATTCTCGTTCGAAGTCCACCGCGGTGGACATTAGACAGTTCGCTCATTGTTTTCGGACAGTCGCTTGATCAAAGCTAATGGATCAAATTGGTTTTGCCTTTGACCCAGGGTGATACTGTGAAAATACGCTGCAAAATCCCTGATGCGTTTTCCAAGCTGTAGCATGATGAAGATCGCGCATGACGCTTTCTGAGCTCCTACAGCATTCTTGGCTTTCTCGAAAGTCTCTGGGTGAATGCCCATCATGGGTGCAAGTGTTCGAGCATGGTTTTCAATGTCCAACCAGTTTCTAAGTCTCTCTGTGGAGAACGATGTCGCCTGATCGCAGACTGAGGTCAGCAAGTCTGGTTTCAGGGCCTCAAGGCCTATGTTGCTATCTAAATCTTTTTTTTCTTCTTCAGACTTAGATTGATGCCGGACAGTTTGTCCGTCATTGGCGGGCAATTCCATAGTTTCAGGCGGGTCATCCGGGGTAGACAAACTCTGGCATTCTGCATCTGTATTGGCGAGCAGAGCGTGGTATTCGGGGAGGCTCAGCTTCCTGCGTAGAGCTTTCCGTGCGTGGTTGATGAATGCGTTGCTAGGATCGTGCTCTTCCAAATGGGCGAGCTTTGTAAGGATCTGTTTGCGGACAAATATCCGATCTCGCCGGTTATTCTCCATCTCTTGCGCGATGGCTATAAGCTCGCTCGCACGTTGGAGCAGGGGGTGAGAGACAATCCATAACTGATGCACTCCCCGCCGGATGAGCGAACGCGGTAGCGCTTTCGGTTCGAGCTGTCATTGCGCTTGATGAATCCGAGTTCAACGAAGCGGTTGATGTGCCTCCGGAGTGTCCGTTCGTCGATTCCGCCAACGCGCTGGCAAAGTGAATCGTTAGACGCAAAAACCGTTTCGCCATGGCCAGGTTTCAGAAAACTGAGCATTGCTTGAAGTGTCTGTATGTGGCCAGGACGTAGACCAAACACGCTGCGTGCATCTCTCAGGGCTCTGAAGATGGTCCAGACGTCGGTTTCAGATGGGGGAAATGAGCCGCGGGTTGCATCAGCACCTGCGGCTTCGATCGAGAGTTTTGTAAATGCCATGGCTTGTTCACGACGACCGTTCGGCCCACAACTTCCCCGTCTCTTTCCTCGAATTTTCGCGGAAAAAGGCAAAAAATATCAGTCCACCGAATCGGTGACTCTTGACCGGTATGCTGGAGGTTGCTACATCAAAGATGCTAATCAGATGATGAGGGCTCTCCAGGGGAAACTTTGGGGGCTCTTTTCTTTCGGGTCTTCGCTTTTCTCCTCTGCTCGTGTTGCTCTGTGTGGCCTGGGTTAGGACCCAGAGCCTCTCTCATTCCGCCACTGTACGAAGAGTTGCAAAAGCGTAGCTTCCGCGTGCTCTTCGAGCCATTGGCCGAATTCTGGATTGTCCTTCTTGGTGACCTTGAGCGCGATCGCCTTCTCATCGATTGTCAGCGTGCCCAATGAACTGCCGTTCTCATCATTGATGACCGAAGTCAGCCCACGATTGGGCGGCTTCTTGTCGCTACGTGCTTTGCTCGAGCAAGCCGAATAGACCGCTTGGAACTTTTCGGAACTAGGAGTGTCGTCGGGCAGGGCGGCGAGCGCCTCTTTGGCGATGTCCACCAAATCTACCTTCACCGACAAGGCAGCTAGATCACCCCACTGCCGTCGTCCGATCCCATGTGCTGGCCCGATGAGTTGAACAAGACCGTCTGGCAGTTGTTCTATGACGACCCTGTGGTTGGATACGCCTTGCCGGGTCAGACCTAGAGCATCTTGAATGACACCGGGTTTGTACCCGGATTCTTGCATCTCTTTGATAAAAAGAGACTTTTCTATAAAAGACGGATCAAGCCTGAGGTTGTTCTCCTGGCCTTGAGCGATCAGAGATGCGTCATCGTCCAAGGTTCGAACAATTGCCTTGACCGTTCCACCGACCTTACGGATCGCCGCAAGCCTGCGGCGGCCGTAGATGATGCGGTATCTGTCCGGTTGGGCTGATGGACGGACCATGATGGGCACTTGTTGGCCATGCTTGCGAATGCTCTCGGCCAACTCATCGATACTGGAATCTTCCAGCACCAACCGATCGCGCAGCCCATCCATGTCAATCTGATCGGGTTCGATATCGCGAATCGAGTTTGCTGTGATCTCGCGCAAAGAGTCGCGCAATCCTCCAACAGATCCCGGCAGCTTTGCCGCTTTTGGCGGGGTAGGGGAGGGGGCTCCGCTCTCCGTCTCATTCCTTGGAGGCTGGTTGAAGATGTTTCGGGCCATCAGCGACGCCCCCATGCCATTTGGATCGTCTGCTCTAGCTCATCGCCAACGCCATTCACGCTGGTCAGGGCGCGATCAATTGTCTTTCTGATGAATTGGCTTGGATCGACTTCGTAGACGGTCTGCTGGGTCATCCCCGCGTCGGAGATCGCCGTAGACTTCAGCATTGGCTCTGTCATGACCTGACCTGCCAGAATTGATCTCAGGTAGCCTGCCATTTGGGTCTGCGGACCGTCCGACGGTTCATATCTGGTAATCAGGAACTTGACAAAATCCCATGTGACACGCCGACCGATGGCTTCCTCCACGGCCTTGACCGTTTCTGAAGCAAGCTTCAGGAATTGGCTCATGGATGCGATGTCAAGCATGCCAGGTACCACGGTAACCAAAAGCCCCGTCGACGCTGCCAGCGCAGTCAGGGTTAGAAACCCAAGCTGAGGCGGGCAGTCGATCAGGACGATGTCGTAGTTTGCCTCAACCTCTTCAAGCGCCAAGGCGAGGCGCTCTGCAAAGATGGGCTGTACGCGACGGGCGAGAGCGTTTGCGGTCTCGGTTTCGTACTCCGAGAGCATCAAACCGGCGGGCACCATGTCGAGCTTATGGAAGTAGGTCTTTTGGATGACGTTCGAGAGAGGAACTTGGTCCTCATATCTCAAAGCATCATAGATTGTGCCGCCATCGGCGAACTCAAGCTCGGGCCGAAAGCCGAAAAACGTGGTCAAACTTGCTTGCGGATCGAGGTCTAGGACCAGCACGCGGTAACCGCGCAAGGCATACCTTTGCGCAAGATGAATCGTTGTAGTAGTCTTTGATGAGCCGCCTTTGAAGTTGACGACGGATATCACCTGGAGACGATCGCCATCACGTCGACCTGGGCGGTAGCTTTCTGCGTTCTTTCCAGTGCGTCCAAGAACATCGCGCAACTCATCAATCTCTTGGGCTGTGTAGAACCGGTGTCCGCGGTTGTCTGTATGCACTTCCGGGAAGCTGCCGTCCTTGTGCCGGTTGCGCAGGTTAGATGTGCTTACGCGCAGGAGGCCGGCGACTTCGGTGGAACTGAAGCGACGTAGGGACTTTCGTTCTTCGGGTTCGAAAGCGATCTTCATCTGGCGATCCAAAGACTCAGCCAGATTGTTGGCAAATGCTCCGATATCGGAAGAGCCTATGCCTTGCGTGTATCCAATGTTACGATCATCCATGTCCTGCCGCCCACTCTCGGCCTCTGTTGAGGCTCTTAGTCATTCTGACGGTGTACAGCGTGTCTGACGCGTTTTGCCGTCAGAATGGGAATGCCACGATCCAGTGAGTCCGGCAAGAAGAATCTAAATGTAGTGTGAAAGTTATCCACAACACCTATAGGTGTTGTCGTGTAAAAAACTCAGCAAGTCATTGATATAGATATATTAAATGCAGATCTAACCAAATCGAGCCGCTACTCTGTTGAGTTGGCATATTAGCAGCTAACCCCAAGCAACTAATGGCACTTTCTGCCTCCTGCGGAGTTTTCTCCCGGTGAAATTTTTTGGATTCGGGTCAGAAGCTACATCTGATTTTGGCTCGATTCGTACGGCATGAGGCCAAGTCGTTCCGCCCGCTCCAACAGCATTTTCACCGAAGACGGCTGCCATCTTGTTCGGCCACGAGGCGTGCGTTCGCGCATCGCTTCCAGCCGGGTGCAGATCGCCTGAAGCGTGATGTCGGGGTCCGCGCCCTTGATGCCGGCGACGATGGCGGGCAGACGGTCGTCGGTTTCGCGGCGCCCGGCGTGGGCTAGCACCTCGGCCGGCAGGAAGCCGTCGCCGACATAGGCCTTCACAGCGCGCAAGAGACGGCTTTGGGTCCAGCGACGCGCCTCGGGCAAGGGGCCGTTGATGATGCGCACCACGTCTTCCCAGGCCAAGTCGGGTCGCAACCGGCGCACATGGGGCACCCAATCTTGTGCCGTCTCGTTCAGACGCTCCATGTAGCCGTCTTGTCGCGCCAGCCGTACTTTGCGAAGAGCAGCAGGGTCTTTGGCCCGCAGTCCAGGGTTCCCGCCGACCCGGCCCTTGGTACGGGCGCTCGCCAGCCCTGCTTTGGTACGTTCCCGGATCAGCGCCCGCTCGAACTCGGCCGCGGCGCCCAGAACCTGCAGCGTGAACTTGCCTTGCGGGGATCCGGTGTCGATCGGGTCCTGAATGGAACGAAAGAACGCCCCCTTGGCCTCCAACCGTTCGATCACCTCGAGAAGGTGCGACAGAGACCGTGCGAGCCGGTCGATCCGTACGACAACCAGCGTGTCGCCCTTGCTAATGCGCTCCAGCAAGCGGGCAAGCACCGGCCGGGCACGATTGCCGCCTGAGGCGTGCTCTTCGAAGATCTCGACGCATCCCGCAGTTTGCAGGGCCTCAGACTGGGGCAGGGGGGTCTGATCCTCTGTGGATACGCGCGCATAGCCTATCAGGGGCATGAAAATCGGCCGTTTGCAATTTCATATACCGTTACTAAACGACCGTTTGTAAACGAATGCAACCGCTCTCTCTGTGGTGCTGCTCATCAAAAACCCCTTGGATTCCATACGCTGAGCGTGATCAGAGAGATCTCGCAGACCACCGCGCGCACGTGCTATATAAGGTGTGTGGGCGCACCCTGACAAAACACTTGGGTAAAATGCAAAAGTGCCGTATTTTGCACATATGAAGCCTCAAGTATCTACACATTATGATAGTTTTGACGATCCTCTAGTGGATTCGGAGGGGCTTGAAGAGACGTCTGAGGACGACCTGTGGTTCCTGCCCGGTCCGATGGAAGTGGAGCCGGATTATCTGCTGCCCGGACCGAGAGCAGAGCTGCGTGAAACCGCAGTCCTCGACGATTGGCGGAAGGCAGAGGCGGTTAATGCCGCGCGTCTCGCCCGTGTGGCTGGTCGGATCGGCGCGTTGGATGACCGGCTGCGCCGTGGCCCGAAAGGCTGGCGGCACAGGCTCGCGCTGATGGAGGCGGCAGACCTCAGCTGGTTTGTGGGTGACCGTATTGGCCCGGATCGGCTGGCGCTCTGGATATCCATGCGCCTGTCCGGCGTGCAGGACAACACTGCAGCGCTCGCGCGTGTCGGATGGGCAGTGCGGCGTCTAACAGGCGGTCCCGGCCCAGAGGTGGACCTGTCCGCCTTCCTCGATCGCCGTGACCCCGAAAACATAGCAGGTGAAGCCGAAACCTTTGCGGATCGCGCGGGCGGTTGGCTTGACCTGATGGCGCAAGCCGTCGACCTGCACCCGATCACACGCGCCTGCATGGGGCTTCACCTCTGGAGCCTTGCGGGCCTCGGGCAACAGGGCGACCGGATGGAAGCGGCGGTTACCGCCGCACGCATTGCCGCCAGCGAAGGCCCGAATTCGAATGGAGGGGCCATCTTTGCGCCTCTGGCTATGCGCGGGGCAGGGGGGCTGCGCGCCAGTGGCCCACCAGCTGAGCGCTTGGAGCGTTGGCTCGAGGGAATGGAAACAGCATGCCTGACCGCGATGCGGCACCTCGACGATATCCAGGCATGGTCAGCGCGGGCGGAAACCATGATGGCCCCGCTCTCTGGCAAGACACCACCAGCATTGCGCGCCGTGCTGGCCGAATGGCCCCTCGTCTCCGCCCCAATGGCCGAGACCCTGACCGGTGCCAGCCGCGCCGCCGTCCAGCGCAACCTCGTCTGGATGGAAGCGCGGGGTTTGATCTGCGAAGTGACCGGGCAGGGCCGGTTCCGGATGTGGCGCACCACGACCTAAGAGATGAGCGTCATCGCTCGGTATCCTGACGGGTGCGTGCCAGTCGGCCAAAGTTCCGGTAGGAGGAGGCAAAGCCCGCCGGAACCTTGGCAATCAAGGTGCTCGAATTTGGAGATACTCCTCGCCAGTGCGCAAGGCCGCTGTGGCCGGCGCTTCCGTGCGGTTGTGCCTTCACCATCTATGATGACTGGTGAAGGCGGCGAGCAAGACGCCCGGTATTTTGGACACTGCGCGGCCCTGTTTGTCGTTGCTGCTTTGCCTGCCCCCGTCACCGTGCAAGTCAAAGTTCACCACACTGCCGTTCGCTGCTCAGGCGAAGCGGGCGATATGGCCTTCCTCCATAGCCAGCTTCGACAGGATCTGACTCTGCAGCAACCGTGGTCTCGGGAACAGGCCGGGTCAGGCTGGGCGGCGCGCCGATCTTTTCGTAGTAGCGGATGGTAAATTGCGGATCACAAGGATCGTGTGTTTTCACGAAAATATGTCCTTGAACCTCTAGCCACTAGAAGTCCTATCTAATCAAAGTGAACAGATACCGTTCTTGCCATAGATTCTGGTGGGAACCGAAAGGGTACGACATGCTGACAAGACGACACTTCATTCAAACAACAACGGCGCTATTCTCCGCGTCTGTTTCCAGCCCCCTGTTGGCCGATACCTGGCCCACCGAGGCACAGAAGGCTGAATGGGACGCGCAAGTCACGCCGCCCGGATTCGATCCGGCCGCGTCAAACCCTTGGGGCCTACACCCGCGCTTTTTGCCCCAACGCGTGATTGCGAAACCCGGGCTCGTGCCAGGAGACATCCATGTCGATGCGGTCGCGCGGTATCTCTATCATATCGAGGAGAGCGGGACCGCAATGCGCTACGGTGTGGCCATTGCCCGGGGCAACCTATACGAGCCTGGGGTCTACACGATCAAACGCAAGGTGAGGTGGCCGCATTGGACACCGACCCAGAACATGATCGAGCGGGATCCGGAAAACGCACGATGGGCCGACGGGATGGAACCCGGCCCCGAAAACGCTTTGGGATCACGAGCCATCTATCTGTACGTCGGAGGCCGCGACACTTATCTTCGAATACACGGCACGCCCTATCCGAGAAGTATCGGCGGTCGAGCCAGTTCGGGTTGCGTGCGGATGGTCATGGCTCACATTAACGAACTTTATCCCAACGTTGAGATCGAATCGACGGCACATTTGTACTCAGCGGAGGACAGTGTCACCGCGCGAAGTTGAGTGTGGTGCGTAGGTCTGAGGCGCGTTGATGCAACGTCTGACGCGTCCTCAAGCTTCGCGTGCCACGCAGATCGGATTACCGTTCGCCGTGCGCAACGGCAGCAGCGTCGTTTCGACCGGCCCGCTGTGTTCGTACCAATAGCAGCCGTCTTCCGGCACGAGGCGCGCGGTTGCAACATCCTGATCCGGAGCAGCCATCGCAACCACGGCTTCGGGAACGTTGCCCGTCTGGTCTGCCGTGTCGTCCGGCCCTGTCGGCTGGATGGCGCATCCTGTCGTGAGCAAAAGCGCCACCGCAACCATCATTTTTTGCTTCAGCATCAAAACCTGCATCGAGTTTCCTTTCTTTTCTGTTTTTCTTCGTATCGGCTTTTTATGCCTCACGCCGTGATTGAGGCTGTCGTCGGACCGTCTAGCAAGAAAACAAACGGAAATACCACCGAACTTTTCTCTTGAAGCTCTAGCTACTGTAGGGGCTATGTCATGACAAAGCACCCGAATCCAGAGGTCCGTTCATGCCGTCCGACACCCACCGCCACGATCACGATCACGCCGAAGACGCCCAGGCAAGCGGCGGCAGTTGCTGTGGTAGCGCCGGAAAGTGCGGCGACATCGCACCGACGACTCCCGCGCCAACCGGCGGGCGCAGTTTTCAGGTGTCTGGCCTCGATTGCGCCGAGGAGGTCGCGATCTTGAATAAGGTAATCGGCCCGCAGATCGGCGGGGCCGAGCATCTCGCGTTCGATGTAATCAACGGGAGGATGACCATTCTCGACAGCGCAAAGAGTGTATCGGACGACGAAGTTGCGGAACTTGTCGCGAGCACCGGCATGACGGCGAAGCCGTGGAATGCCGAGAACGCGTCGGTCGACCAAGCGGCCCATCTTGCACGACAGCGGCTGTTTACGGCTCTCAGCGGCGGCTTCTGGGCGGCGGGTTTTCTCTGGCACATCGTCGAGACCGGTATGGGGGGGCGCTCGGCCTCTTCGCGGGGCACGGCGAAGCGCCGATGCCGCTGGCCGAGGCAGGGCTTTTTGCAGTTGCTATCCTATTCGGCGTTTGGCTTGTGGCACCGAAGGCATGGTCGTCCGCACGTCGGCTGTCGCCCGACATGAACCTGCTGATGGTTGTCGCAGTCGCCGGAGCCATCGGGCTCGGTGAATTCTTCGAGGCAGCGACAGTGGCTTTTTTCTTTTCGCTGTCCCTCTTTCTCGAAAGCTGGAGCGTTGGGCGCGCGCGGAACGCTGTGTCGGCGCTCCTGGATCTTGCGCCACCTACGGCGCGCGTGATCCACGATGACGGAAGCGAGACCGACATGCCGGCGGTGCAAGTCGCCGTAGGCTCAAGCTTTATTGTACGCGGTGGCGACCGTATCCCGCTCGACGGCGAGGTGACGGGTGGCGCGGGCGCGGTCGACCAGGCGCCGATCACCGGCGAAAGTGCCTTGATACCCAAAGAGGCCGGAGACGAGGTCTATGCGGGCACGATCAACGGCGAAGGTACACTAACTGTGCGCGCCACGAAGGTCGCCTCGGATACCGTCTTGGCCAAGATCATCCGCATGGTCGGCGACGCCCATGCCCGCCGCGCGCCGGTGGAACAGTGGGTGGCAAAGTTCGCCCGCATCTACACGCCTATCGTCATGGCTCTCGCCGTCGCAATTGCGCTACTGCCGCCGCTTATCTTCGGCGGAGCCTGGGATTACTGGTTCTACAATGCCCTCGTGCTGCTGGTGATCGCTTGCCCATGCGCTCTGGTCATCTCGACCCCTGTCTCCATCGTCGCAGCGCTCACCGCTTCGGCGCGGGCGGGCGTCCTCATCAAGGGCGGTGCCTATGTAGAGGCGCCGGGCAGGACCACGGCGCTGGCCATGGACAAGACCGGCACAATCACCATGGGTCAGCCGGAAGTGGCGGCGGTGCACCCGCTGGGCGGGCTTCAGCACAAGATCTGATGACCCTCGCCGCAGGGCTGGAGGCACGTTCGTCGCACCCTTTGGCGCGTGCCATTCTCGCGCGGGCGGAGGCCGACGGCGTCAAGGTGTCCGCCGCAGAGGATACCCGCACCATTCCCGGCAGGGGACTTGAAGGACGCACCGACGGACGGTCCATCTGGCTGGGGTCGGACCGGTTTGCCGAGGAGAAGGGTTTCGGCGACGCCATTCCGAAGGATCTGCGGGAGCGGATCGAAGGCGCCGGCAGCACCCTTGTCGCTGTCGGCGATGAATCCGGCGTGACGGGCATTCTTGAACTGCGCGATCGCATCCGCCCTGATGCCAAGGGCATCGTGGCGCAACTTCACGCGCAAGGCGTGAAAACCATCGTTATGCTGACCGGTGACAACGAGCGAACAGCGCGCGCCGTTGCCGCCGAGGTCGGTATCGACGAGGTGCGCGCTGAGCTTCTGCCCGAAGACAAGGTGACAGCCATCGAAGAACTGGTCAAAACTCATGACATGGTTGCCATGATCGGCGACGGGGTGAACGATGCACCCGCAATGGCGCGCGCGCATTATGCCATCGCGATGGGTGCGGTTGGTTCTGACGCGGCAATCGAGACGGCGGACATTGCCCTTATGACCGACGACCTCGGCAAGGTGCCTTGGCTGATCGGTCATTCGCGCCGGACAATGTCGATTATCCATCAGAACATCGGTATTTCCTTGGCGACCAAGGGAGTTTTCGTTGTCGCTACCGCGTTCGGAATGGCATCGATGTGGGGCGCTATTGCAGCCGACGTGGGTGTGTCATTGCTGGTGGTGGCGAACGCCCTGCGCCTGCTCAACAGCCAAGAGGCCAAGGCACCGCCGTCCGGTGGCGAGCAGGTTGGGCCACAGATCGCAAAGGCCGCGCTTGCCCACGGACATTGATCACGCGGCATTTGCAAGGTAACATTATTTCCATATCAGACCTCACGAAAGAGGCATCGAGCAGTGAAAACCATCCGATTTCCCCGCCGCGCCGTCCTGTTGGGTGGCTTAGCGGCCTTTTTGTCGGGCTGTGCCGGCAAGTTCCGCAGCTATGACGGACCCGAAGTGACGCGACTTCGGCTCTACAAGGGACAGCGTTTGCTTGTTCTCGACGGATCCGATCGCGTGCTGCAAACCTATCCGATCGGGCTGGGCTTCGCTCCTCAGGGTCACAAGCAATTCGAGGGAGACGGTCGGACCCCGGAGGGCACCTACATAGTCGATAAGCGCAACCCTGAAAGTACGTATCATCTTTCAGTTGGCATCTCTTATCCAAATGAGGCCGACATCGCCTTTGCCGCAGCGCAGGGCCTTTCCCCCGGCGGCGACATCTTCATCCATGGTGGTCCACGCCCCGGCATCGACCCGACGGACATCCGCGACTGGACAGCTGGCTGCATCGCAGTCACAGATCGGCAGATCGAGGACATCTATGCAATGGTGAAGGACGGAACGCCTATCCACATCTTTGCATGACGGTCTTTCTCATGCGGCGGTAGTTAGCCGTCGCATTGGCCGCCAGAGCCCAGCTCCACGAAGCCAAGATGAGCGCCAGCAACATCCAGTCCCCGAAAAGCGCATATGGCGTAGGCGGCTGCGCTGAGGGAAGATCAGCGTCGATGATGCCCCTTTCCCCTGTATCGAGCCGCGCAATGATCTCTCCGTTCGCGTCGATGACCGCAGAGATGCCCGTATTCGCGGCTCGGATGACAGGAAGGCCTTCCTCTACGGCGCGCATACGTGCGGAAGCCAGATGCTGCTCGGGTCCGATGCTGGTTCCAAACCAGGAATCGTTCGTCGCGTTAAAAATCCAGTCGGGTCGGAACATGTCGTCGACCACATGGCCCGGGAAAATGATCTCATAGCAGATCGCCACGGCGACCAGCGGCATACCCGGAAGCGCAAGGGTGCGCGGACCCGGTCCGGGCGTAAAATCGCCCAGCCCCGCCGTCAGCCGCTCGATCGGCAACCAGCCGCGGAATGGCACGTATTCGCCAAAGGGCACGAGATGGTGTTTCGCGTATCCGGTCAGGATCTCATTGGTATCGTCAAAAGCCTGGACGGTGTTGAAATATCGGGTGCCATCCTCGCTCAGTACACGGTCCGGCACTCCGGTTAGCAGCACGCTGCCGTCCGGTAGCGCAGCGGCAATGCGGGCCCGCGCCTGGGCATCCTCATCGAGGAACCCGGGAAAGGCGGTTTCCGGCCAGAGAAGAACGTCGAAATCGCCGGGCTGGGTTGAAAGCTCGAGATAGAGCGCGAAGGTCGCCTCGCGGTTCTCGGGCGCCCATTTCTCCTCTTGGGGAACGTTGCCCTGAACGATGCGCAGGTCGACATCCGGTGGCTGTGGTGCATCCGACTGGAGGCGAAGCGTGCCGACGGCCCACATCGTCACGATGCCGGCCAGCGGCATTAGCGAGATGATCAATCGTTGTCGCCCGACCGCCATGAGAGCCGCGCCGGGGAGTGCCGCTACGAACACGGTGAGAAAGCTTAGCCCATAACTTCCCACCCAGGCGGCGGGCTGGCGAAGGGCGGCGTAATCGACCAGAGCGTAGCCGGCGAGGTTCCACGGAAAACCTGTCAGAACGTGACCGCGCAACCACTCGGCCGCGGTCCAGGAGGTCGCGAACAGGAGGCAGGCCAGGAGACTGCCCATGGCTCCGCGCCGCGCGATTTCGACGAAGAGCACGGCGGCAATGGCCGGGAAAATCGCGAGACCTGCGGACAATCCCGCGACGGCCGGGGTCGCCAGCGCCCCGAAACGCTCGGGTTCGACGTAGAAACTTTCCGCGATCCACGAAATCCCGAAACCGAACTGGCCGAGACCAAACGCCCAGCCGACGAGAAAAGCACGCCCGAAGGAGAGGTCGCGAAGACCGACAAACAACGCAGAATAGGCAACGGGAACAAGAAGGAGAATCGAGAAAGGCGGGAAGGTTAGAACGGTCAGCGGCCCGGCGGCGAAACCAAGCGTCATCCGCGAGAGCAGACGTTTGCGCAGAGCGAAGCAGTTCAGAATTGCCGGCTTCACGACTTGATCGGACGCCGCGCACTGATCCAGGGTGCGGCGAGCAAGAGCCCCACGCCACTGACGACAAACACATCGGCCATGTTGAAGGCAGGCCAATGCGTTGAGTTGATGTAGAAATCCAGGAAGTCCGTTACAGCCCGATACCGCACACGATCAATGACATTGCCCGAGGCTCCACCGATGATCGCTCCGTAAGCGAGCGTTTCAACCGCATTTTCGGCGCGAAACAGCATAACCCCCAGCCAGCCGCAGATGGCAAGAGCGAGAGCTATGAGGCTCCACCATGGTGCGCCGCCAAGTAATCCGAAAGTGACGCCATCATTGCGATAAAAGACAAGGTTAAAACCTGGAAACACGGCGATTCCAGTGCTTAAAGAGGCCGCATTCGCCACAACAATGGCTTTTGTGATCTGATCGATTACGACAGCGGCAAGCGCCGCAAAAATGCCGATCACCGGAGATAGTTTATGCACTGGCATTGCGTCACCCCAACCAAACATCGAGAAAAAGCATCAAAACGAGCCCGACGGCCAAGCCGAGCGTTGCCTTGTTCTGATGGCCGCTGCGATGGGTTTCGGGGATGATTTCGTGGCTGATGACATAAAGCATGGCGCCTGCGGCAAAGGCCAAGCCCCATGGCAGCAGCGGTTCCGACAGTGTGATGATGCCGGCCCCGAGCAAACCGCCAATCGGCTCGACCATTCCCGTTAGCGCGGCGATGCCCCAGGCGCGCAGCTTCGGATATCCTTCGCCCAACAGGGATACCGCAACGGCCAGCCCTTCAGGCGCATTCTGAAGCCCGATGCCGATGGCGAGTGGCAGACCGCCTTCCATACCTCCGGAACCGAAGCCAACTCCGACCGCGAGGCCTTCCGGGAAGTTGTGGATCGTGATTGCGATGATGAACAGCCAGACCCGCCGTAAGGACGCCGCTTCGGGCCCTTCGCGTCCCGTTCTGAAATGCTCGTGCGGCAGCCTTTCATTCATCAATGCAACGGCCCCCATGCCCAAAAGGATCGAGACGCAAACGATGGCCGCAGGCATCGCGCCGTTCTCGAACATCGGCTCCGCCGCATCCAACGCCGGGATGATCAGAGAAAAGAACGAGGCTGAGAGCATGACGCCGGCAGCGAAGCCGAGCGACAGATCGCGCGTCGCCCGCGACGGGATGCGCCCGAACAGCACGGGAATTGCTCCGACTGCCGTGAGCGATCCGGCGGCAAGGCTTCCGAGAAAGCCGAGCATTATCGGAGACAGGTTTTCCATAAGCGGGCCAGATTATCCTTCGGCGTAGCTTGAAAAGACTTCGGTCGACCCGTCCTCGCGGATGAGGAAGACATCATAAGCTTCACGGTTTTCTTCCGGCCCCATGCCGGGCGAGCCATAGGGCATTCCCGGAACGGCGAGGCCGACGGCGTCCGGGCGTTCCTCAAGAAGGCGGCGGATATCAGCGGCCGGGACATGGCCTTCAATCACGTAGCCCTCTATGAGCGCGGTATGGCAGGAGACCATGCGCTGCGGCACGCCGTTGTCGAGCTTGAAACGAACCAGCGACCCGCCAAACATGTTCTCGCCCGTCGGCGCGAATCCGTTTTCCTCGAGATGGTTCATCCAGGACAGGCAGCAGCCGCATCCGTTGGTCTTGCGGACGTCTATCGCTGTTGCCTCTGCGAGGGCCTGGGCCGCCGGGAACAGGGCGAGCGCGATGGTCAGAGCTTGGGTCATGCGTTTCATGGGTCAGAGCCTTTCGGTTGTCGTCTGGGCAATTTCGCTGTCAAGGTTTTCAGTCAGAAGCGCGCGCGCCTCGGTCAGACGCAACAGCGCGGCGGTATCATCCACCTCGTTCTCTGCGGCTTCGGCGAGCCTGTCGTCAGAGAGAGGGTCAGTCGGACGCCCATCTACGAGGACTTCGTAGTGCAGGTTGGGACCTGTCGCTGTGCCGGTTGCGCCAACGCGGCCGATCACATCTCCCGCCGCCACGCGTTGGCCCTGTGTTAGGCCCTCCGACACGGCGCTGAGATGCGCGTAGCGCGTCATGGTCTCGGAGCCATGGGAGATTTCGACCACGCGTCCATAACCGCCTCGCCAGCCGATGAAGCTGACCCGGCCCGGTGCCGTCGTCCGTACCGGCGTCCCGCTTGCCGCGGCAAAATCGACGCCGGTGTGCATCCGGACGTTTCCGTAGACAGGATGTGTGCGGCGCCCGAACACCGAGCTGAGGCGCGCGCCCTCGACTGGCTGTGCAAAGACGCGAAGCACCTCGCCATCGACGTAGATCGTCGCCTGACCGCTGCCGTCGTCCGGCCAAACGATCTCGTAAAGCGAATCGCCGATTTCCAGTGCGGCGAAGGCGAGGTCCGGCTGTCCGATCTTGTCATCGCCGACGCGCGTCTCGCGCCAGAGAAGCCTTAGTGTCTCGCCTCCAGCCATCTCACGGCGGAAATCCACGGTTCCACCCAGCATTTGCGCAAGGTCCACGGCAAATCGGGCGGGGATGCCGGCATTGTCGAGTGCCGCGAAGATCGAGGTGTCGATCACGGCCTCCCCAGCAAGGGTTACGATCTCCGGATCCGGCGCCACGACCTGCGTGGACACCTGCTCGCCAAAAAGCACCTCGATCCGCACCCCGTCCTCGACGGCGAGCGAGACGGTGCGGGGGCTGCCATCCATAGTCGAAACAACAGTGACCGAATTCCCCGGCCGCAACCGTCGCAGATCGTATTCCGCGCCAAGTGCAAGGGCGACTTCCGCCCTGTCGGCTCCCGCAAGACCGGCTTCGGAAAGCAAGGAGTCGAGCGTTTCACCAGAAGAGATGTCGCGAGACCAAGTCAACAGGGGCGGTTCGATGGCCTGCATCGGCCTGTCAACAACAGCGGCCTGCAGCAGGGGCAAGGGGCCGAAGCCGGGTGTATCTTCCACCCACGCCGTAGCTGGCAGCGACAACGGAATATCCAGGCTCCGGGGAGCTTCAGGACGCTGGGGCATCCAGCTACCTGCCTGGGCAAGTTCTGGCGGCACGGGTTCTTTCGACAGAACATCGAAGAATGCGATAGCCGCCCCCGAAACGGTCCCCGCAAGCGCGACACCTGCCGCAAAAGTTCTGAGCCTCATGTCGCTCCCTCCGTTTCTTCTTCCAACGCGCGGCGGATCTTCGGTACCGCGAATTCCCTCGGTTCATGATAGTCAATCATGGTGACGAACCGTCCAGCGGCACCGAACAGGAAGACGCTGGCCGTGTGGTTCATCGTGTAGTCGCCGCCTTCCGTGGGCACCCGCTCGTAGGCAGCGCGGAAGCCGTCCGCGATGCGCGCAATCTGCCCCTCCGGTCCCGTCCAGCCGCGGATCGCTGGGTGGAAATAACTGACATATTCTGCCATCGCCTCGACGGTATCGCGCTCGGGATCGACCGTGATGAAAACCACGTTCAACTGTTTGGCTTCGTCTCCTAAATCGTCGAGCCAACCTGAAATGTCCGAGAGCGTGGTCGGGCAGACATCGGGGCAGTAAGTGAAACCGAAGAACGCCATCGTCGGTCGCCCGATCAGGGTTTCCGGCCCGACCTCGTTGCCTTCATGGTCAGTCAGGCGGAAATCCATCTCGGTCAGAGCCATAGGCCGCTGCTCGATAGGTTCGGGCGCACCGGGTCCGTCGACCCGCCACCAACCGACGAAGAGCGTCAAGGCAATTGCACCGGCACCGGCCGCGCCGTATCCTGCGATCGTCCTTCGTCGCATTAGTCTTCCGGTCCGCGTGCGGCGATGCCAAGGATCGGCACCTCGACTGTCACCTCGCCCCCGTCGACAAAAAGTAGGGTCAGCGGAAAGGTTTCCCCTTCCGTCATGGGTTGTTGTAGCCGCATCAACATCGCGTGGAGGCCGCCCGGCTCAAGCGCGACGCTCTCGCCCGGGGCGATCGCGATCTCACCTGCCGCGCTCATGGAACTCACACCTTCGGCATTGGTCTTCGTCTCGTGGATCTCGGGCATCATCGCGAGGGGTGTTGAAAGACCAATCAGCGTCACCGGCTCGTCGCCAGTGTTGCGGATCGTCATGTAGGCGGCCCCGGGGCGGTTCATCCCTATGGAGGCGCGGGACCAGGCGCTTTCGACGACGACATCCACGGGTCCGGCCAGTGCGGGTACTGAGAGCCCTCCAAAGGTCAAGAGCGCGGCCAGTGTGCCCGTCATAATAATCTTTTTCATCGTTTTGGTCCTGCCTTTTCCATTCAGCTTTGCACGGCAGCAACTTCCGCGGCCACTAATCGACGCAGTTCTGCCTCCCCGAATGGATCGAGCGACTTGCCGTTTACAAAGAAAGTAGGAGTCTGGCGAACTCCCACGGTTTCGACGTCCGCACGATCCTGATTCAGGATCGCAACGACATCCGGTGCCAGCATTTGCGTGCGCGCGGCCTCTGCATCGAGTCCGGCAGTGGCGGCGATCTGGAGGATCAGACCGGGCTCAGGCGCGCCGTGCGACGCCCATCTCGGCTGATCCCGCAGAACGGCTTCGAGCACCGGCTCGTAAACGCCTTGCATGCGTGCTGCCTCGAGCACGCGGATCGCTTCCTCGGATGCCTCGCCATGAAACGCGGTGTAGCGGATAACGACGCGGACGGCATCTCCATGCTGTGCCATGATGTCCTTCACGATCGGATGGAAGGCGCGGCAAGCCTCGCAGGCCGGGTCAAAGAATTCGACAATCGTGACGGGCGCGTCGGCAGGTCCGAGGATGGGCGAGTAAGAGCGGATCATCGCGTCCGCGAGTTCCGGCGCAACGGTTTTTGCTTCGGCCGCGGGGCCGGGGCGAGTCGCGTACCAAGTGGCTCCGCCGAAACCGGCAACGCCGAGGGCGAGAACGGACAGGATTAAGCCGCGTCGATTCATGTTTGTGTTTCCTTCAATGAAAGTGCCGACAGGAACCCGATCAGTGCGAAGGCGACCAGCGCCATCAGCGGGATCGGAATGCCGAAGACCAATTGGTTATCATCGGTGCAAGAGGGGCCGGTGGCCGTGCAGGGCTGGATGCGTTCGGGGATCAGGCCCGCGTAGAGGCCCATGTGCCACAGGGCGACCACGCCACCACCAAGCGCCAGAGCGATGCCATAGCGCCCGACGCTGCCGTCTCGCCACCAAAGGCCGAGGCCGAGAATGATCGCGAGCGGGAACATGAAGGCGCGCTGGAACCAGCACAGCACGCAGGGTGTCTGCCCCATCACTTCGCCGATGAAAAGTACAGCAAGCGAGGCGACGAGGGCAACGATCCATGCCAGCCCGAGGGCGGTTTCTGCGGGTACGCGGTTCATGTCGGTCAGATCCTCTCTTCCAGATCGGCGAGAATCTCTTCAGCGGACGTGCCATAGGGCCATGAGTCTGCAAAGCCTGCCTCGGGGTCGAATAGAAACAGATGTGACGTGTGGCCCATTGTGTAGCCATCCGGAGCTGTAGCCTCTTCGATGCGTTCAAAGAAGATCGGAAACGTTTCGGATGTAGCGGCGATCTGTTCGGGCGTACCTGTCAGCCCGATGATGTTCGCATCGAACAGCGGAACGAATTCGGCGAGTGCCATGGGCGTGTCCCGTTCGGGGTCGATGGTTATGAAAATCGGCTGGACCCTCGCGGCATTGTCGCCCAGACCGTCCATCACCGCCGCGACCTCAGACAGTGTCGTCGGGCAGACATCGGGGCAGTTGCTGAAGCCGAAAAATACCAACATCCAACGCCCCGAAAAGTCTTCTTCCGTGCGAACCACACCTTGGTGGTCCGTCAATTCGAATGCAGCGACAAACGCTGGATCGTTGTCGGTTCGGGCGCGGTCAGCGCGATAGTCCGACCAGAGCAAAAGCCATACGAAGGCAAGCGACGCGACGCCTGCCAAAACCCAAAGAAATTTCTGTGCCGATGTAAGGGACAAACCTGCGCGCCTGATTTTGGTTCTTGATTATTGTCGCGTTTACATCCTCTAGCTACTAGAGGTTCAAGCGCGAAATCACGTTGTGGCTTAAACTCACGCGTCTGTGAATCCGGCACTTGTCTATTGGGGCGGCAAAACCTACAAAGACTGTAACTTTTTCATGGAGGCGAAGATGCTCACGATCGGCACTCTGTCAAAGAAGACCGGCACAAAGGTGCAGACCATTCGGTACTACGAGCAGATCGGGCTCATGCCCGAACCTGGCCGGACTGAAGGCGGACAGAGGCGCTATGACAACGCACAGCTCGACCGACTGTCCTTCATCCGCCATTCGCGACAACTCGGCTTCTCGCTTGATGCGATCCGCGAGCTGCTCGACCTCAGCGACCAGCCCAATCGGCCCTGCGAAGAAGCCGACGCGATTGCGCGTCGCCAGCTAAAGCAGGTGGAGCAGCGCATGGCCCGTCTGAAGGCGCTGCGCACCGAACTGAAACGCATGGTTCACGAATGCAGCGGTGGACGTACTGCCGATTGCAAGGTGCTTGAGGTGTTGCGGGATCATTCCGAA
Source organism: Leisingera sp. NJS201 (assembly GCF_004535885.1). Classification (NCBI taxonomy): domain Bacteria; kingdom Pseudomonadati; phylum Pseudomonadota; class Alphaproteobacteria; order Rhodobacterales; family Roseobacteraceae; genus Leisingera; species Leisingera sp. NJS201. Next base: position 21,988 of record NZ_CP038240.1, on the reverse strand, counting down.
TGTTTGACCGAACATGACGAGATCGGCGCCTGAGATGCCTGCCGCGCTTGCATACCCGCTTGCGGCCTTGGCCGAGATCGCCGGGTGTTTCGCGATCTGGAGCTGGTGGCGCCTCGGCGCATCCGCGGCTTGGCTCGTACCCGGTATTGTAGCCTTGGTGGTATTCGGGTGGCTTCTGGCGCAAGTCGAAACGGTTGCTGCGGGCCGCGCCTTTGCCGCCTATGGCGGAGTCTACATTGCGGCTTCGGTACTGTGGATGTGGCTTGCAGAGGGTCACAGACCGGACAGGTGGGATGCGCTTGGCACAGCCGTTTGCTTGCTCGGCGCAGCTATAATACTGGCCGCGCCACGAACCAATTGAACTTTATGGTTTGAACTTGAAACCGTCTCAAATCGCGATCTCATCGCCCCATAAAAAGGGCTATGCTCTGCATTGGTTGGGGCGCCTGCCTGAAAGCTCCCGACGGTCGTACGTGGAACTGACCATCAATAATCAATCCGGAACCCTGATCTGCCAGAGAGGTTGAAAGATCATAGTTCACAAATTGGAATGGGAAGTATGGCGGCAGAAAAACGAGCAGAAAGACGCACACTTTGGATCGTTCTCGGTCTCAATATCAGTCTTGCTGCGGCCTTTTTCGCAACTGGGACCTTCGGGGATTCCAGTGCCCTGATCGCCAACGGGCTCGACAACCTTTCAGACAGCTTGGTCTACGCAATCAGTCTGTTTGCATTGTCGCGGTCTGCGAAATGGAAACGTGGCGCGGCGAATGTCTCGGGCGGCCTGCTGATCGTGTTCGCCATCGGGATCCTTTATGATGCTTGGCGCCGCTATGTCGGTGGGTCGGATCCCCTTGGCACCGTTATGATCGTCATGGCGCTGATCGCGGCGGCCATCAACTCAGTTTGTGTCTGGTTGCTCGCTCGGCTCAAAGATCCGGACGTCAACATCCGCGCGGCCAATACTTTCAGCTGGAACGACTTTGCGGCAAACCTCGGAATCGTAGTCGCAGGTGGCCTCGTTGCCTGGCTGGGAACGAACTGGCCCGACCTAGTCGTCGGTGTGATTATCGCCGGGATCGCGGCCTGGGGCGGTGTCAATATCCTACGCGACGCACACGGTGAACACCACAAAGCAGTTCACACGGACAAGTAGTTGCGAGAGATCGTTTCTAAAAGAAGGGGTTGAAGCTACAGTAACTATAGAGACTAGTCTGTTCCAAGACGATTCGAGGAGCGACTCCGTTGCAGATAACCAACCCCCTACTTGCACCCACCAAACTACTGGATTTTGATGCCGCGCCTCTTGCGCATCTAATAGAGAGCCGCAGCTGGCGCGACTTATCCGAATACGATCGGATCGGAGCTGCCTATGATTTCGTTCGAAATGAAATTGCGTTCGGATACAATCGAGCTGACGACATCCCCGCATCCGAGGTACTTTCCGACGGCTACGGGCAGTGCAATACGAAAGGCACGCTCTTAATGGCGCTGCTGCGTGGTGTTGGCGTTCGTTGCCGGTTGCATGGGTTTACGATCCACAAAGGCTTGCAGCGCGGTGTTGTCCCAGAGTTGGTGTATCCGCTTGCTCCAGAGGAAATTCTCCACTCGTGGGTAGAGATCGAATTTCAAGGGGCCTGGATCAACCTTGAAGGCTTCATCCTGGATGACGCTTTCTTCGAAGTCCTGCAAAGATCGTTCTCGGACACGGACAGTCTCTGCGGTTATGGCGCGGGCACGGATTGCCTTGGCGCGCCTCCCGTCGCCTGGAACGGAGAAGATACCTACATTCAGAAAACCGGCATCGTGCAAGATTTCGGCGTGTACGATACGCCCGACGCCTTCTATTTGTCCCATGAGCAATCCTTTGGAAGGCTGCGTGGTGCCCTTTACCGTCATATAATACGCCACTGGATGAATGCGCGCGTACGTGGTTTCCGCAGCGGCCGCCTGAAGACTGACCGACGCGCGACACACGCGCATGAGGAGCCTGCCAATGCCGCATGATCACGGGCACGCGAATATCGATCCGAATTCTGGGGATCGACGGGTTGCGATCGCGATCTGGGCGAATGGGCTACTTACTGTTGCGCAAATCGTCGGGGCATATTGTCGGGCAGTCTAGCACTTATCGCCGATGCGCTGCACAACTTTTCCGATATGGCCTCGCTTGTCATTGCCTTCGCCGCGCGCAAGATCGCGCGCCGCCCGGCCGATGAGCGCATGACTTTCGGCTATGGCCGGGTCGAAATCGTCGCTGCCCTGATCAACTACACCACCCTGATCGTGATCGGCTTCTACCTGATCTACGAAGGTGGCATGCGCATGATTGATCCACCCGAAGTCATGGGGTGGACCGTCGTCATTCTCGGTGGAATTGCGCTTGTGGTCGACACGCTGACCGCAATGCTGACCTATTCGATGCAGAAGGGGAGCGTGAACATCCGCGCGCTGTTTCTCCACAACCTTTCGGACGCGTTGGCTTCAGTGGCCGTCATAGTCGGCGGGACGCTCATTATACTTTATGATATGCGTTGGGTGGATCCGGCCATCACCATCGGCATCGCGCTCTACATCCTGTATCTGTCCTTCACCGAAATAGGGGCCCCAATTCGAACCCTGATGCTTGGGAGCCCACCAGATATTGATGGAAATGACGTGGTCAGAGCGATCCAGATTGTCGATGGCGTTGTGGACGTGCATCATGTCCACCTGTGGCAAATGCAGGAGAACGCTGCGGCATTGGACTGCCATATTGTTGTCGAACGCGACCGGATGGGTGAGGCCGACAAAATTAAAGAAAACGTCAAATCGGTGCTGCATGAACGTTTCTCAATCGAGCATTCCACGCTTGAATTCGAAGCGACCGACAATGCGCATCAGGAGGCGCAGGTGTTCGGACACCGCTCATGACGATTGCCCAAGGCATACTAGTGGTCGTAGGCCTGCTGTCCGGTCTGGTTTTGATTGGTGCGCTCCTTTGGTCGATCGTCCGCCCGTCCAAGCGCATCTGGCCTCCAAACAGAGAGCATTCAGTCATACCAATCATTGCATGGGGCCTCACATTGGCCGTGTTTGGGGCGGTGATCGGTTTGGGCATCGTGGATTGGAAATCCGCTTCTATGCCCAACGCGCTCCGTTGGGCAGTCGGGCCGTTCTTGATCGCAATCGGAAATCTGATCGCCTGGTGGGGGCATTCATCATTGGACTGAAAGCCACCAGTGGGGTGAGAGACGAGCTGATCACTTCGGGTCTCTACCGTTTCTCTCGGAATCCGCAGTATCTTGCCGACATGGCCATCCTAATAGGTTTGGGTCTTCTCTTCGCCTCACCTTGGGTTTGGCCTGTCGTCATCGTTGGAGTTGCCGCGCTGGCCCTTGCCCCGCTCGCAGAAGAGCCATGGCTGTGCGAACAATACGGCACCAAGTATCGCAACTATTGCGCTGAAACACGTAGATATCTCTAGTCTCGCCGCCTCACGAGAACGTCATCAATTTTCGGTTGAAGCTCTAGCAGCTAGAGGTCGTATCCGTTCATCAACAAAAGGGCGAGGCAAAGTATATTACTGATTCAAAGAAAACACGGTGCCAGTTCGTCTCGACAACTATGATCGGACTTCTGGGAACACCTTCCCTTCTCCGTGCTCAGGAGCAGGAGCCCTCGGCGGTACGCAGAAATATTTCTGTCCTTCAGTGCGGATCCCTGGCAAGACCACTTCGATAACCTTCAGCACGGTGCAATTATGTGCGACATTGACTCGCGTGCAGTCCAGTACTGGTCGGAAGACGAAAGTGTTTACAAACTCTACCCTTCAAGTGTCCCCGCCTCGGAAGAGCTGACCCGCCGAGGATATACAGAGGTTATAAGGAAGGTGGAGAGGCCCAGTTGGCGGCCCACTCCATCAATGAAAGAGCGCAACCCCGAATGGCCTGACTATTGGCCGCCGGGTCCTGACAACCCGCTTGGAACCCACGTGCTTTATTTGTCGTGGCTGTATTACCGGGTGCACGGGACCGGGGACACACGCAAGATCGGGCGCCAGTCATCAAACGGTTGTGTCGCGTAGCCTTTAATTGGGCTCTGCCTCAATCTGTGTGGCGGAACGGTAGCATTCTCGCCCGCAACAATTCTGGACCGGCTCGGCCGTACATGGCGCGCTTGAGGGTTTTCAGGCGGTTGATCTGACCTTCCGCCTGGCCGTTGTTACAGGGCATCTCGATCGCCTTTTTGACCACATTGAAGTCCCGGTTCAAGGTGCGGGCGAAGCGCACAATGGGCGTCAGGCCGGTTTCGATGGCGTCGTCGATCCATGCAGGGAGCGGACCCGCTTGGCGGCCACGCATGATACCGTTGAAACGCATGGCGAGGCTGCGCATCGTTGTGAAGGCGGGAGAACCGGCTTTGAGCGTGTCGACTTTCCGCGCCTGATCCGAGGTGAGCTTTCCGCTGGGTTTGATGCACAGCGCGGCCGCAATGACCGGAGAGATCGCATGCCCCGTTTCCGGGCCCCGGACCGGCTCCAGGATCTGGTGCTCCACGGCGGGGCCCTTCGTTTGCTTTTCGGCTCTGCGCCCGCCCGCCCCAGCCGCTTTTAATGCGACTGACTCCCCTCGTAACCACGCTCTTGGATCATACGGTACAGGGCGCTGCCTGTTCGAATGCCGTCCTTCCAGCTTTGGCTCAGGAATTCTTCAAAGTACCACGGCGAAGTCGGTTTCAAAGCGGCCTGTTTGCGGTCCGGTGGCGTCTCGAACTGCAGCCATTTCGCGATGCTGCGGCGCGGGAACCCTGTTCGTCGCCCGATCTCGCTACAGTTAAGCCCCTGATTTCGGAGCGCATGGATGGTGGTGAAAATCTCTTCCCGAGATGTCCTGTGCGCAAGGCGTGACTTCAGAAGGCTGCCGGCTGCGGTGATATTGTCGGCGTCGGCCAGCAGCGCTCTGCCGGTCTCAGGGCCGTGGAGGTTCATTTGCTCCTCAATGGCCTGCCGCAGGTTTTGCACGATATGGAACCGATCAGCGACCTGCTTCGCCTGCGGTGCCCCTTGCCGTGCAGTCTAGGCGTAGAGACCACACCGATCTCTGCTAATCACTTTCACCTCGGGGTGTCGCTTGAGCCAGTTGGTGCAGGTGACGACATCTCGATCCTCAAGAATGTCGATCACCACGCGACGCTCCAGATCCACAATGATCGTGCCGTAGGTTTGCGACTTCCGCCAGCTCCAGTCGTCAATCCCGATGACCGTCGGCGGCTTGGCGGTGCCCTGAGCACGCTTTTTCAACTGCCTGAGCACCGTGTAATCGCTGACCCCAAGGCCCAAACGGTGCAAGAGCCGTTCGGCAGGCCGTCCGCCGGTTGCATGCCCAAGATGACTGACAATCTCCCCGACACGCGAAGTGCTACGTGCAAACGGATGCGCAATCGAGGTGAGTTGGTCTGCGAAAGTCCGGCGTGGGCAAGCGGGTGCCAAACATCGCCAACGGCAAATCGCGAGATCAACCGTTACCTCCTCTCCATGGGCGGGATAATCCTGCAACCGCCGACGCCGCCAGCCGTGACGTCGGCGTGAATGCAATCCACAGTCTGGGCAGATGCCGCTTGGTGTCAGACTGCCCGATACGATCCACCCGCCGAAATCACTTCGCTCAACGCATTGAACCGAAACTTCGGCCCCGGGCGACCAATGCTTCTTCGAGCTCACAACCATCCCTCCTGAATTTTCCTGTTTCAGGATAGTTGCGCCACACAAAGTGAGGCAGAGCCCAATTAAGGGCTACGCGACGCCAGCGCATCGGCGGGCAGATTGGGGTTGCGCGCCTTGCCGTCAGGCTGGTCAGAGACCGCCTCTGCCCGAGCCTGAGCCATTTCTGCCTCTGTGCGATGACGGATAAAGACAGGTTTTCCGCGCCAGTTGACGGTCAATTGCGTTCCAGGCGCGAGATCGGAAATGTCGACAGTGATCTGTGCCAAGGCGCGGACATCGGCGGAAGGGTTCATCTGGTTCACCAGTGGCCAGAGCGCGGCCCCTGCGGCCACGACCCCCGCCCCGGCCGTTGCGTAATACAGGAAATCCCTGCGCGCGGTATCCTCTGACGCTTCCATCACGGGACATGTGTCCATGTCTCCCGCGCGGGAAGGTCAACACGCGAGATGTAACGTTTTGTCAGTGCACCTCTCTACGGATCAACAAACAAGCCGTGTCGGCGCGTCAATGGTGCGGGGCTGCGCCTTTTGCCATCATGAGGTGGTGCTCCTGGTGATGCGCCCCGATGGTCATCAGGCCAAAGAAACCAAGTCCCTGAATCTGAGCGGCATCGCCATCGACACTGAGCGCCACGCCATCTTCGAGTTCCTCCGTGACAACGTCCCAGCCGGTTTCAGCCGCAAGAAAGGGCGCATGGGCGGGCACCATGGCGCGGATGGCTTCGAGAACACGGGGGGTGCCCCGAATCTCGAACCGGGCCCCTTCCGGCCGCAGGGTGCGGGTGACCACGGCCTCTTGGGTCAGAAGATCCATATCGACCAGATGGCGGCGCAATCCGTCGATATCGACCCGCTCCCAATCTGTCTCGGGATCGGCCTGCAGGATCGCAACGATCTCCGCCAGGGCGGCAAAGGCCGATTGCCCGGTTTCCTGCGGTCCACCCATGTCATGGCCAGTCGCGGAATGGGCGTGCTGAGCGGCCACGGGTGCGGCCATCAGTATGGCAAGGAGGAGGGAAATGAGACGCATGGACGGGTCCTTCAATGGGATGCTGTCATGTTTACGCTAGCAGGGGCGGGCGTATCGCAATATGATTGCAATCATATGTTGCCAGCCCCCTATGATCTTATCCCGAGTTCAGCCCTGCGCCCTTTTTCCGGCGCGGTTGGCGACATCATGTTTCACCAAGGCGGTCCCACCCACGGTCTCTATGTCGTGCAAACCGGGCGCGTGTATCTCGAGCGGGTCGGCCCAGATGGCGAGCGGTTCATCATTCACCGTGCCCAAGCCGGAACAAGCTTTGCCGAAGCTTCCGTGTTTTCAGAGGTCTATCATTGCGATGCTGTTTTCGTTCAGGCAGGGACGCTGATCCGGATCGAAAAGGATGCCGTTTTGGACGCCTTCGCCGACCCTGAGTTTGCGCGCGCTTTTGGTCGCCAGGCGGCTCAGCAGATACAGGCACAAAGACAGATGCTTGAGATCGTGGGTATCCGGCGTGCAGAAGACCGGGTGTTGGCGGGGTTGGTCGCGGGCCTGCTCGACGGCTCCGTGATCGAGTTCGCCGCCCGATTACAGCTGAGCCATGAGGCGACCTACAGGGCCTTGCGAAAGCTTGTGCAGGACGGGCGGGTCAAAAACCCCGCCCGCGGGATTTATCACCTGCGCCCATGACCCGATCAGCTGTGGCTCGCGAAGACCGAGGTCACCCCGTCGGAGCCGACAAGCAAGGTATCAAAAGTGTCACCAGCCCCGGGACCGCCCATGCCGGGCGAACTCATCGGTATGCCGGGAACCGTCAACCCGCGCGCCACCGGTTGTTCTGCCAGCAGCCGCGTGATGTCCGCGGCAGGCACGTGGCCCTCGATAAAATAGTCACTTATGATCGCCGTGTGACATCCAGCAAGTTCCGGAGCGATTTGTAGCCGGTCTTTGAACGCATAAAGCGCATCCTGATCGACATCCTGCGCCTCGACCGTGAAGCCCGCTTGCCGGACATGATCGACCCAGGCGGTACAGCACCCGCAGGTGGGGGTTTTCAGGACTTTAATGACCGGTTCTGTGTTGGCCAGTGCTCGCAGGGGGAGTGTGGCAGCCGCTCCGGCCAGCAAAAATGTGCGTCTTTTCATCATGTGTTCCTTTTTGAAGTATCCGAGACCGTAGAACTGTGTGTTTGAGAGTCCAGAGGCTGTTCCTGCTCTGTCGGCGAGAGGGCGGGTGCATCCAGGGCGTGCCCGCTTGCCGGCCGCGAAGGGGCTGGATCAACATCTTGTCGACCCAGAGGTCGCGCGTCGTGCGAAACTGCTCGATGCCGATCGTCATTCCCTCGTGGCCCTTCGCGGGCTGGGCAACGTAAGTACCCATGAGGCGGTCCCACCACGGCAGGTTGAAGCCGTAGTTTGAGTTGGTTTCGCGCGGATCGACAGAATGATGCACGCGGTGCATGTCGGGTGTGACGACGATCCATCTGAGCCACCGGTCGACTGGTCTCGGCAGGTTGATGTTGGCATGGTTGAAGAGTGCCGTGGCGTTGAGGATGATCTCGAACAACAAAACCGCGACGGCGGGCGGACCAAGCGCTGCGACCAAGCTTAGCTTGATCGCCATCGAGATAAGGATCTCAATCGGGTGAAAGCGCAATCCCGTTGTGGCGTCGAACTCGAGGTCCGCGTGGTGCATCCGGTGCAGACGCCACAACGTAGGGACGGCATGGAACATGACGTGTTGCAAATAGATGGCCAGATCGAGAAGCAGCATGGACAGGACAACGGCCAACCAATACGGCGCGCCGATAGTGTTGAATAAACCCCAACCCCGCTCCTCGCCCATGACCGCCAGACCAACGGCCAGGATTGGGAAAGACAACCGCAGGATCGCCGTATCGATCACGACAAGAGCCAGATTGTTCGACCAACGGATGACACGCGGAATGTCACGCCGCCGACGCGGGGCGGCGAGTTCCCAAAGCGCCATGGCGGCCAGCACACTCAAAAACGCCGTCAGACGAATCTCCGGCTCTGCGGCAAGTATCGTGTCCATCACAGTCTATGGCCCTTCTGTGTTAGGGCTTGGGTGCGGATGCGCATCTCGCACATCAGTCTTTTCTTGCGCAGCCTTTGCAGCCGCTATCTGGACTATATCAACATCCAGCGCGTGGCGCTCGTCGAGACACTCGGTTTCGAGCTGCAGCGTGACCATGTGAAACCCATGCTGCTCCGTCAGCCGTCGATAGGCCCTGTTCAGCAAGTGCGCGGCCTCGGCGGGTGCCCTATGGCGGATATGGGCGGAAAACGCGTGTTTGCCGCTGGTCAGCGTCCAAGCATGCACGTGGTGAACATCCACAACCCCGTCCTGGTGGTTCAGATCCGCCATCACAGCGTCGAGATCCGTTCCCTCGGGCGTGCCTTCCATGAGAATGTGGACCGCTTCTTTGATTACGCCGACGGAGGCCCAGAGGAGAACCACCCCGAACGCCATGCCGAGGATCGGGTCGATCGCGAGAAAGCCGGTGAACTCGATCACGAGAGCGGTCACGATGATCAGGAGGCTGCCGACAAAGGTCTGGATGATGTGCCAGAGCGCGCCGCGGGCATTCAGATCGTCTTTGCTCGATTGCCACATCAGCCCCAGCGAGATGACCTCTGTGACCAGGCCACCGAAGGCGACCCAAAGCATTGGGCCCGTGGCCAGGTGGATCGGATTTCCGAGCCGAATCGCGCCCATCCAGATCACCAGAAGCGCCATGCCGAGAAGAAAGCTGCCATTCACCAGCGCGCCGATGATCTCGGCGCGGTACCATCCGAAACTGCGCGCCGAATCCGCTGGACGGCGCGCAATCCGCTTCGCGATGATGGCCACGAGAACACCGCCAACCGCCGACAGGGTGTGAAACGCATCCGACAGGACGGCGATCGAGCCGGTCCAGAGCCCGACGGCGAGTTCAATCATGAAATAGACGCCGGTGAGCCAGGCAGAAATCACAAGGGCCTTGCCGGAACTCGGCATGTGTCCAGCGTGAGAATGATTGGCCATATCAGCTCTCCTCCCGTTGCGTACCGGTCTTTCGCGTCGCGGCAAAGAGAACCGACAGGCCCGTAAAGCCACCGAGCGCAAGCGCGGTCCATGTGGCGGTGCGGGCATCTCCGTTCATCGCCTGGCTGCCCATGTGAGCGAGCAAAAAACTTGCGGGAATAATCCCGGCCATCGTGGCCAGCGCGAACCTCCAAAGATGCAGCTTGCTCAGACCTGCGGCGTAACTGATCATATCGAAGGACAGAAACGGCAGCAGGCGACTGCCGAAGACCAGGAAGGTCAGAGTGTTCTGGGACCCGAACAGGCCTGCGTTAATCTTCTGACCGAGATGACGCTCAACGAAGGGACGACCCAGGCCGCGGGCCAGACCAAAGGCGGCAAGCGCACCGAGTTCCGCACCTAGAACGACGAAGAGCGTCCCGTACGTGTGTCCATAAGCCGCTCCGGCGGCGAGTGCGATCGGCGCCGAGGGCAGGGGGCTTGCCACGATAGCGATTGTCATAAGCGCCACGATGACAATTGGTCCGGCAAGACCTGCCGCCTCGATCCAGCGGTCAATTTCCGCGCGATCCGGCAGGCGAATGTCAACGCCAAGGACGTCCGGGAAGGCCAATGCGACGACTCCCATCAGGAACACCGCAATAAGAAGAACGCGCATCATCATGGATCAAAACACGGCATAGAGCAGAACGAAGAACGTCGCAGCCAAAAGGTCAAAGGCCACGCAGAATGGAATATACCAGTTCGGAATCCGGGCGAGACGATAAGAATTGTGGTGTGACATGTCCCAAAGGGCGTGCAGGGCCAAGCCCAAGGGGAGGAAGGCCCAATGCCATATCAGCCCCAGGAAGGCTGCCGAGCCGAACAAAAGGGCCACGGCGAGCTCTGCCCAGAACACGCGCGCTCTGCCGTCCGCGGCGCCAAAGCCGATATAGGCACCGCCAATCAAAGCAAGCGTGATCGAAGCAAGAGCTATCGAGCTCTTTTCATCCAAAAACAAGTGAGCCGGCATTGAGAGCAAGACAATCAACACGCCAACCCATACGGGAAATTTCAAGATATCCCCGTGTCGATGGTGCGATAAGTGATCGCCTGTCTTTTTGAAAATCTGTGCCATGGCTTGGTACCTAGGGATTCCAGCAACTGGAAGGTCAAGGGTTATTCATCCACGCGCGCAACGCGGCGCTCACTCAACCGTTCCACGGGGAGGTCAAAGGACCGATATCAGGACGCATTTGACGCTGACGCCCGGTTCATGTCCGACGCGCGTGGCGATTTTCAGTCATCTTTCGCCTTCTGCCAGACTTGCTGGCAGGCTGAGTAAAGAAACGTCGCTGACCAGGTCAGCAACATGAAGCCCAAAAGCGATTGCAGCATCAGCAACAGTCGAAAGGGCCCGACCACCTCTATGGACGAATAGCCAAGGGTCGAGAACGAGATGCCCGTAACATAGAGAACATCCTGAAACATCGGCGGGCTGTTGCTGAACGATTGCGGCAGAACGCTTGCCACCACCATCGTGTTGAACACGGCGAGCGTCACAAGTTCCAATACGTGCAGCAACAGCAACGCGGAAAACGTCAGGATGATCCGAAAGCCGGAGCCATCCGACCGCTGCGGGGAAAACTTCAGAATGCCCGACAACGCATAATGATGGACAATTCCCATCAGGATCGCCGCGCATATTCCGACAAACATGGCCATCAACTCGGTCATACCCCCAAACCCGTCTTCCTATTCAAACAGGTCAATCTGACCATACATCAGGCTTTTTAGCACAACTGGACCGATTGATTCTTCACAGGTCAGGCCAACGCGGGGGCAACCCGTTCAGGGCGACATCCACCGGAACGGTCGGCAAGTTCGATGCGATCCAGCCAGGCCCTTCGCCTGATCCCAACATCCCTTCCGAGATATCGGCGTAGCCCGAATAACCAGCTTGTCTTAACGCTCGAAGCAGCGATGCGGAGCGTCCGCCAGTGGCGCAGATCAGTCCAACGGTGCGATCACCGCTCAGTTCCTTCGCCCTGAACAATCGGTCCGGAAAACCGGACGCGTGCATGCTTATCGGCCATACACCAGCACCTACGCCGGTTTCTTGCCACTCTTCGCGCGTTCTGACATCGATGATCCGCGCCGTATCCGATAGAAGCGCGTCAAAGGCATTCTCTGCCGACCAGACAGATCGGCTCTGCGCCAGCAGCGGTGACGCCGTGACGGTCAGCACCGTCATATGAGCACCCAGAATGAAACGGCGCCGGTTCAAATCAAGAGCCATATTCGAAAACCTCATCCTTTGATCGGTTGCGATCCCAAAGGTCACATAACATGCCAGCAACGCTACCCGGGAGCACGACACGGTGCAGGCACAGATTTGTATCCATCTGTAGCAAGGGACTGACCTGATACAAATGGCTACAATTCTGCCCATGAAACACGATGCAACGATGATTTAGGAAAGACACCATGGGACCGCCACCTCATATCCTTATCGTGGATGACCACGCACAGATACGTGAAAGCGTCGCGCGCTTTCTGGAGAAGAACGGAATGCGCACGACCGTCGCCAGGGATGCCGTGGAGATGGATGCCAAGCTGGCCACCGGTCACTTCGACCTGCTCGTGCTCGATGTCATGATGCCGGGCGAGGACGGTTTGTCGGTTTGCCGCAGACTTGCGCCAGAAGGTGATCTTCCGATCATCATGCTAACGGCGCTTGGTGAGGAAACGGATCGGATCGTGGGGCTGGAAATCGGTGCGGACGATTATCTCGCCAAGCCATTCAATCCACGAGAACTGCTCGCCCGCATCAAGTCGGTTCTTCGGAGAAGCAACCGCGACGAACCCGTGGCCGGAACCCTGGCTGGGAGGAAGATTTGTTTTGCGCACTGGATACTGGATACCGACCGGCAGGTGCTGATTGACGAGGCCGCAACCGAAACGCCATTGACGACCTCCGAGTTCAAATTGCTGGCGGTCCTGCTGGAACGCGCGAGGATGGTGCTCAGCCGTGACCAGTTGCTTGACCTGACCGCTGGTCGGACGGCAGGCCCGATGGATCGCACCATCGACAATCAGATCAGCCGCCTCCGTCGCAAAATCGAGCCGGATGTATTGCGACCGAGTGTCATCAAGACTGTGCGGAACGGCGGATACTGCCTGGCTGCCGATGTCGAGGATGCGCCGTGATGCGCCGTGCGATGAGATCTCTGAGCGGCCAGTTGATCCTGCTTGTGGTCGCGGCACTTGTCGTGGCCCAGGCGATCAGCCTGTTCCTGTTCGCTGACGAGCGCAGCCTGGCCATCCGTGCTGCTTTGGGGTTCGAGGCTGCTGGACGCGCAGCGAATGTGGCGCGGTTGATCGAAGAGGCCCCGTTGGACCTGCAGAATTCCATCCTTCGCGCGGCAAATTCACCACTTATCCGGTTTGATCTGTCAGACGCTCCGAGTGTGGAACACACCAGTCATTCGCATGGCGACCTTGTTGAAGGGCGTATCCGTGCGCTAATGGACGATAGCTACAGCCGCGATATTCGCGTTGAACTGCACGAGATCGAGGGCGAATTGAGGCCCTTGCCCAATCTTTCTGACGAAATGACGGAAATGCATCTCGCGATGATGCGCGGAGAGTTGACAGCGGTTGAAATGAACCTGTCGATCGCCATTAAGGGAGCGCGTTGGCTGAATGTCGGAACGCGGTTCGAGCGTCCACCAATCCAATGGCCTTTCTATTCGATGCTGACCTTTGGAATTTCCGCCGGACTGCTTTTGGTGGCGATTTTCTGGTTTGTCATGACGCGCCTGACGCGTCCTTTGCGGCACCTGTCGAAGGCCTCGGACCATCTTGGCCGGGGCGAGGATGTGCCTGAATTGACCGTCGCAGGGCCGACCGAGGTCAGGGATCTGACCGTCGCCTTCAACCGCATGCAACGACGGCTGACCCGGTTTGTCAGTGATCGGACACGGATGCTCGCAGCGCTTGGTCACGATTTACGCTCGCCGTTGACTGCTATGCGTGTCCGCGCGGAGCTGGTTGACGAAGAAGAGACGCGGGACAGCCTCATCGCATCGGTCGAAGAGATGCAGAGTATGGTCGAAGCGACGCTCACCTTTGCACGGGGCCTTACCGGATCAGAAGGCTCCGAAGTGGTCGATCTGCGCAATTTTCTGGACAGCTTGTGCAGCGATATGGCGGCACACTGCACCTTTGCCCCGAGTGATGATGTTGCCGTGCGGCTTCGACCCAACGCGTTCCGAAGGGCACTGAGGAACTTGCTTGAGAACGCCGTTCGCTACGGTGGTGCCGCAAAAGTCAGCTGGGCGACCCACGGTTCGAACCTCGTACTCAACATCGATGACAATGGGCCCGGCATTCCCGTCGACCAGTTGGAAAAGGTCTTCGATCCCTTCTATCGCCTCGAGCAATCGAGGTCTCTGGAAACGGGCGGTTATGGGCTTGGGCTCTCAATCGCGAGGACAATCGTCCAATCCCATGGCGGCGATATCCAGCTGGTCAACCATAACAGCGCGGGTTTGCGCGCTGTTGTCACCATCCCACTGGATGAAAGCGAACTAATCGAAGGAGAAACAGATGAAACTGAAAACGCTCATTCCAACGTTGCTGGCCAGCTTGCCCGCCAGCATGGCGCGAGCTGATGGTCCAGGCTCCTGGACAGGTCACATATGGGGCGGAGGCTATGGCTTTATGGGCGGCTTCATGATGCTCGCCTTCTGGGGCGCCGTGATCGCATTGATCGTGTTTCTGGTACTCAGGCTGCGGGACAATGGCACCCGTCCCCCGGACTCGGACGCGCAGGAAGCGCTCCGGCGCCGCTTTGCGAATGGGGAAATCGACGAAGAAGAGTTCCGTCACCGCAAAGCAACGCTCGACGAATAGACCCCGCCGCGGACGCCAAAGCCGTCCGACGCGACGCCCACCGACACTGGATAGGAAAGAACGCCATGTTCCCGGAAATTGGTCACTTCGCACTGGCCCTCGCGCTGGCCCTCGCACTTGTTCAAAGCGTTCTGCCGATTGCAGGTGCATCGCGTGGAAACGCCGTCTGGATGAAATCCGCCCAGGCGACGGCAATAGGACAAGTGCTGTTTGTGGCCATAGCCTTCGCAGCGCTGATGCAGGCCTTCATCGCCAGCGACTTCACCGTCAGGAACGTCGTCGAGAATTCCCATTCGCTCAAGCCGATGCTCTACAAGGTGGCCGGGACCTGGGGCAGCCATGAGGGTTCGCTGCTGCTCTGGATCCTGATACTCGCGGTGTTCGGCGCGGGCGTCGCCTGGTTCGGATCGAACATCCCCGCCGAGACCAAGGCGCGCACCTTGTCGGTGCAGGCGTGGATCAGCGTCGGCTTCCTGTCCTTCCTGCTGCTGACGTCGAACCCCTTCGAGCGGGTGTTTCCGCCGCCGCTCGACGGCAATGACCTCAACCCGTTGCTTCAGGACATGGGTCTCGCCATGCACCCGCCGCTTTTGTATTTCGGGTATGTCGGCTACTCCATCGTATTTTCCTTTGCCGTTGCGGCTCTTCTGGAAGGGCGCGTCGATCCAGCCTGGGCCAGATGGGTCCGCCCGTGGACATTGGCCGCGTGGGTCAGCCTTACGGCAGGTATCGCTCTTGGATCTTGGTGGGCCTATTATGAACTGGGCTGGGGCGGCTGGTGGTTCTGGGACCCGGTCGAGAACGTGAGCTTCATGCCCTGGCTTCTGGGCACGGCGCTGCTGCATTCCGCCATCGTCACCGAAAAGCGCGACGCGTTCAAAAGCTGGACCATCCTGCTTGCCATCCTGACTTTCTCGCTTTCACTTCTCGGCACGTTCATTGTCCGATCCGGCCTGCTTACCTCCGTGCATGCCTTCGCCGTCGATCCAGAGCGCGGGCTTTACATTCTGGGTCTGCTGGCCGTGTCCATCGGTGGGTCGCTGGCGCTCTACGCCTGGCGGGCGCCCGAAATGGAGCCGGGTGGTCTGTTTCGCCCGATCAGCCGCGAAGCCGGGCTGCTCGTGAACAACCTCATTCTGGCCGCCGCTACGGGAACGGTCCTGTTCGGGACGCTTTATCCGCTGATCCTCGAAGCTGTCACCGGGGACAAGATCTCGGTGGGTCCACCTTTCTTCAACGCGGCCTTCATTCCGATGATGCTGGCGCTGGTCGTGTTCATGGGTCTTGGTCCATTCCTGTCGTGGAAGCGGGCTGATATCGCCGGTTTGCTCGATCGCATTCGGTTCGTGGCCGTGCTGGCGGTCATCGCAGCTTTGGCCGCATGGTATCTTCTGAACGGTGGGCCGATCATGGCCTATCTTGCCATCCTCGGTGCAGCGTGGCTGCTTTTTGCAACCCTACGGGAATGGGCGCTACGCATCCGCCTGTTCGAGGTTCCCCTTGCGGAGAGCGCGAGACGCGCGCGCAACCTCCCACGTGCGTCACACGGCATGACGCTTGCCCATGCCGGGGTCGCCGTTTTGATGATGGGGATGATCGGCTCGACCGGATGGAAAAGTGAGGAGATCGTCTTTGCCGGCCCCGGGACCGAAGTCACGATCGCCGGGTTCGACATCACCTTCGAAGGGGCCGCAAAGGTTCAAGGGCCGAACTACATCGCGGATCGCGGCACCCTTGTGGTGCGTCGGGATGGCGAACTGGTCACGAAGCTGTTCCCGGAACGGCGGTATTACCCGGTCGCGGAAAGTCAGACGACGGAGTCGGCCATCCGGTCCACATTGGCGGGTGATCTCTATACGTCGATTGCAACGCCGGCCTCCGATCAAGTGAACAACGCCGGAGCCTGGACCCTTCGGATCCTCTATGAACCGCTCGTCAACCTGATCTGGATCGGCTCGATCTTGCTGGTGATCGGTGGCTGTTTGTCCTTGTCGGATCGCCGTTTGAGGGTCGGGGCGCCGCGCCGCGCCAAACAGCCAGCCAGCGATGCTGTTCCTGCGGAGTAGGAGAGAAGATGAAACGTCTCACTGCCGGGCTGCCGTTTATTGCGGCGGTCATATTCGGGGGGTTTTTTCTCTGGGGGCTCAATCCCGACCGGGATCCCAATGAGATCCCTTCCGTCCTGATCTCGCAACCGGCCCCGGCGTTCGATCTCGATCCCGTGCCGGGGTTGGAGACACCCGGCCTGGCCCGAAGCGATCTTGTCGGCAACGAACGACCGGTCGTGGTCAATGTCTTTGCGTCCTGGTGCGTGCCCTGCCGCGCGGAACATGCCGTGTTGACACGCTTTGTCGAACGCGGGGGCATGCGGTTGTTCGGCATCAACTACAAAGACAAACCAGAGGATGCCGTGAAGTGGCTCAATGACCTCGGCAATCCCTACGAGCGGATCGGGTCCGACCTGTCGGGCCGCACCGGGATCGAATGGGGCCTGTCAGGCGTGCCGGAAACCTTCATCGTCGATGGCGGTGGTACCGTTTTGTTTCGCTATGTCGGGCCGGTCGTCGGTCCGGACGCCGTCGAACGGTTCACGCAAGCCCTGAAGCAAGCAGGCGCACTGCCAAATGGAGCAGCATTATGAGACAGTTGATTTTCGCGTTTTGCATCGGGCTCTTTCCCTTTGCCGCCAATGCGGTCGAACCGGACGAAATGCTGAGCGACCCGGTATTGGAACAGCGTGCGCGGGAGATTTCCAAGGATCTACGATGCGTCGTCTGTCAAAACCAGGACATCGACAGCTCGAACGCGGGTGTGGCGCGGGACTTGCGTCTGCTCGTACGCGAGCGACTGGTCACCGGAGACGCTGACACCGAGGTGATCGAATACATTCGGGCGCGGTACGGGGATTACGTGCTGCTGAAGCCGCCTCTGGAGCCTGCGACCTACGCGCTTTGGTTTGCGCCGATCGCTTTCGTCCTCATCGGGGTTTTCGTTGGTGGTGGGGTACTGATGAGTCGGCGAAAGCAAGAGGCATTTGAAGATTTGGGCTCGGAGGATGAAAACACCGTGTCCGAAATTCTCAGACGAAACGAAGCGGGGGATGCGTCATGATCTGGGGTATTTTCGGTCTTCTGACGCTGCTCGCAGTCGGAATTGTCCTCTACCCGCTGCTGCTGTCCAAATCGAACACTCTCACCAGAGGAGATGCGGTACCGGCGATCCTTGCCGATCAGATGCGGGAAATTCAACGAGACATGGACCGCGGTTTGATTTCTGAACAGGAAGCTCAAGCAGCCAGACTCGAAATCAAGAAACGGATCCTCGCGACGACCCGCAATTCGGGAGAAAAAACCGGATCATCCCGCAATGGCGGCAGAGTCACTCTCGTTGTCGCGGCGGTCCTCGCGCCGGTTATTGCCGCGGGCTACTATCTGACAATGGGATCGCCTGAGGTGCCTTCAATGGCCTTCGCTGCCCGTGCAGAGGAGCGCGCACAGACTGATGAAGTGATGGCGCTTGCAATACAACTTCGCGAAAGGCTTGTATCCGATCCGACCGGCGGCCCCAGCGAAGGGTGGATGCTGTTGGGCCAGACCTATCAGCGCATGGGCAGAACAGTTGATGCTGTCGAAGCATTTGAAGTTGTCGCCAAACGGGAGGATGCCACCT
This sequence comes from Leisingera sp. NJS201, assembly GCF_004535885.1. Taxonomy (NCBI): domain Bacteria; kingdom Pseudomonadati; phylum Pseudomonadota; class Alphaproteobacteria; order Rhodobacterales; family Roseobacteraceae; genus Leisingera; species Leisingera sp. NJS201. The sequence continues at coordinate 3,690 of NZ_CP038240.1, read as the reverse complement.
CCGCGACATTCTCTATGCTGGCGGAGGCTGTCGCGGTTGCCAATGATGGCGTTGTTATTCCACGGGCGAAATTGGCCATTGATCGCGCTTTGGAACTTGACCCATCCAATCCTGCGGCAACCTATTTCGAGTCTCTCTACCATCTTCAAAAAGAAGAGACGCGTAAGGCCTACGATCTGCTCGTTTCCCGGCTGAACCAGGAAAAGACGTTCGTGCCCTGGATGGAAACATACGTTTTGCAGATCAACCGGATTGCAGCGGCCGCCGACCTCCCGGTCGTCGATCTACCCAGCGGGCCGACATCACAACCCGGCCCGAGTGCGGCAGATGTTGCGGCGGCGTCAGAGATGAATGACGCGGACCGCGCGGAGTTCATCCGCTCGATGGTCTCGCGGCTGGCTGGGCGTCTTGAGGATGAACCGGAAGATCTGGATGGTTGGATGCGGCTGGCAAACGCCTATACCGTCCTTCAGGAGCAGGATCGCGCCATTGAGGCCTACCGTAAGGCTGAAGCGCTGTTGGAGCAGCAGCCCGCCAATGATCCTCGGCGTGCGGCGGTCCGCGCTGCGCTCGAGCGGCTCGGCGGCTGACTGCTGGTCGGTGTCCCGCCCGGGCAGATCACTCCTGTCCGGCAACCTTTGCGGAAACATCTCGACCGCTGGCTTGCGCCAAGGCGTCCATCACGTCTTCGGTCGTAAGCAATTCGGACAGCACAATGCCGTTTGGTGCCGACGGTCCATAGACGGCATTGAAAGGGATGCCATATCTGCCGAAACTCTCAAGGTAACGGGAAATGCGCGCGTCCGGGCGTGTCCAATCTGCCTGCATCGGCGTGACGCCTGGCGCGTCCAGCGTACTGCGGACCGGCTCCCGGTCGATGACAAGTGTCTTGTTCGCTTTGCAAGTCAGGCACCAGTCAGCTGTTACATCGACAAAGACGACCTCTCCTGCGGACACGCGTTTCGCTATGTCCGAACGGTCAAATGCGACCCAAGCCAACGCCGATTGCGACCCTGCACGGGCAGGCGCTGATTGCTGCAGGAGAGGACCCGCGGCAAGAGCCAGAACAAGACTGGCCGTGGCAATAGACCATCTGAATTGGGACTGCACATTCGGGAGGGACAAGATCAGAACGGCGAGACCGGAAGACGCCGCGACCGCGATGACGGAGGCCAGCCCGGCGACACCGTCGAGCACCCAGAACAGCCAAACGGCGGTTGCAAGCAGCAAGATCCCCATCAAGCTCTTGACGATCAGCATCCACCGGCCAGGTTTGGGCATGAACGCGACCAGACGCGGGAACGCGGCGATGACGAGATAGGGCAGGGCGAGGCCGAGCCCGAGGCTCGTAAAGACGATGAGAATGTCCACGCCACGCCCGGCCAAAGCAAAGGCCACCGCGGTGCCGAGGAACGGTGCCGAACAAGGCGTCGCCATGACGGCACCGAACATGCCGGTGAAAAAGTCGGCGGAATATCCGCTCCGCCCTCCGGTATCTGCAAGCCTTGTCTGCATGCCTTGTGGAAGGGCGAACTCGAACGCTCCGAACAGATTTGCCGAAAAGACGAGCAGGGCTGCGATCATCACCGCAAGAAATAGCGGACTTTGAAATTGCAGCCCCCACCCGACGCTGAGCCCTGCCGTCTGGAGCGCCCAAAGGATGAGCGCCAGACCCCACATGAACGTCATGATGCCAGCGGCGGCTGCGACGAAACCGAACCGGACACGGGTTGTGTCGTGATCTGTGTGTTTGAGCACAGACGACACCTTGATGGACAGCACCGGCAGCACGCAGGGCATCACGTTCAGGATCAATCCACCCAGCAGCGCGATCACGGCAATCCAGAGCAGTTCCATCATGTCCGGTGTCGTGGCGGCCAGTTCGAAGGGCGGTGCCGTACGTCGCGCCACGCGATCCGCAATCACGGTGAAGGCCCGGTTCTCGCCATCGGTGACGGTAATCGACGGCGCCACCGTCACATCCGTATTCGACGAGAGGATCGGCAAGCGCGCCCAAAGCAAATGATCCTCTTCTCCCAAACGTATATCGGGTTTGCCAAGCGCAACACCGATACCCAGTTCGGGAAACACATCCGGCGACTGGAGTGGTTCATCGACGCGCAGATTGACGATCAACTCCGTGAGGTCTTCGTCGATGAAGGCATTTGCCTCGCTGACGCCACCCGCCTCGGCTCCTTCGGGGACGCGCTCGGAAAACGTGCCAATCAGCCCAGCCGCAGTGCTGTCGATGTCGTTGCCGCGTCCGAGGCGAAGTGACAGGTCAAACTCTTCCGGGACACAGACATTGGAGCACACCAGCAGTTTGACTTGCGCGGAAAGAGTCACAGGTGCGCCGGGATCTTTGAGCGTTATGCGCAGCGGAAAGACGACTTCACCCGCATAACCAAAATTTTCGATGCCGAAGGCGGTGAAGCGTGTCGGGGAAGGCCACATGAATTCGACATCTGCGACGTTTTCGGAACCGCTCCATTCGACCGAAGGCGGTATTCCCACCTCTCCTGGCGACCGCCAATAGGTCTTCCAGTTTTCGTTCAGTTGGAGATGAAGTCCGGCGGAAAGAGTCTGCGTGTTCTTGGAAACACCGTCCTGTGCCGTGATGAGATGCGCCTTCAGCGGAGAGCTTTGATACGCGGCTGATGTCTCCGCCGAGCCACTGCCAGAGGAAAGCGCCAGGATCAGTGCGGGCAAAATCAGAACCCGGCGCAGTGTCGACAGGGTTTTCGCCAAGGATCCGCTTCCTTCCCTTAAAGCCGGCTCGGGTTGAATCTGCACCCGGAACTTTGTCTCAAAGACCGCCGACGGCAAAGCCTTGTCGACCATCAGAACAAACAACACGCGCTACGTCGACAGAGGACGAGGATATCAACCGACACCCGTCGGGGAGGATGATCGATGCCTGCTTGGTGGAAACGATGACCTCCCGCTCGGGACAGTCTTCAAGACTTGCGGCGCATCCGCCAAGCGTTGTAATCGTCAGCAACCATGCGCTTGCTCGCATTTTCCCGCGCAAATTATCGCCTGTTGCGTGCAACCACGGGAATCGCAGAAGGCACGGACACGGGTGTTTCTTCGATACTGCCTTTCTCTTCGTTCGAATGGCACGACTTTCCCATAAATTTGTGCATCACGAGATGCGCACCGACGCAAAGCAGGAGTGGGGCGAAAGCCGCTGCATTGCCCCACATGCCCGCCAATGTGCCGCCGGCAAGAAAAAATCCCGCAATGGGCAGCAGCATGACGACGCAACACGCCATCATTCCGTAATGCATGAGCCTGTCCGTGATCGGCTTTTTTCTGTGGTTTTGGTGGTCCATGACACCCTCATTGTCTCGTTCTTCGCGCCATTTGCGACCCTCCAGCAGGGTAAGGTCAAGGATACAAATGGATACACTTCTCGCGGCCTTGTCAGGTTGCCTGATGCCGGGTCTCCCGTAAAAGAGATGCAACAAACCCGAGGCTAGGAGTGTGTCATGACGACATTGCGAAACAAAAAGATCAATCGGTAATCCCCCCGATCTTAAGGGGATGCGGAAGTAGAATTTTCTCGGCAGGATGAACGAGGAGATTCCGATGAAGAAGACACGTTTCAATGAGGCCCAGATCATGGGTATTCTGCGGCAGATGGAGAGCGGCGTACCCGTATCCGAGCTGTGCCGCGAACATGGCATG
>NZ_CP038239.1:0-113581 GCF_004535885.1 Leisingera sp. NJS201 | reverse complement strand
AGGCGCTGAATGCAGCAAACGAGGTGTCGGCGGCCGTGTTCCAGGAGTTCCTTGGGATCTCGCAGCCGTCGGTCAAGACGGTGGAGGATTCGGCAGATACGCTGAAGGCGAAATACGCCCAGATGGTCGTCAAAATGCATGACCTGTCCAAGAATCTGAACAAGATTCTGAAACAGCAGGAAAAACTGAAGAAGGAATTCCTGGCCGAGGTCGGCAAGAAGCTGAAAAAGCATCCGATCAAGGACAAGAAGACCCAGCTGGTGATGATCAGCAAGGCGCTGGATACGGCCTTGGCGAAAAACTATGCCGAGGTTCAGAAAGCCATCGACAAGATCCAGATCATGTACGGCGATGCGCGCGACTGGGCCAGCAATATCAAGGAGCTGATGAAGCGGGTGAAGGCACTGACGATCAAGGACCCCAAAGCGCTGAAGGTGTTCCGCGAGGGGTTGAAATTCGCTGCCCTGGCGCTGTCGCCGATTGACGGCAACTCGATTGCTACCGGCGCCAAGGATCTGGCCCTGGGCGTGGGCGGTGCGGTCGGCGGCTATGCCTACGACAAAATCACCAGCAAGGCGCTGGACGGGACCGTGTTCGACGCGGCCTGACAAATGATGCAAGACCGCCGGGCGCAGAACGTGCCCGGCAAGAATTGAAAGACCGGGTGGAGAAACAAATTGGACAGCAGCGCGCAAACCGAAGGGACGCTCCGGGACCGGGCCCGGGAATTTGTTGAGCGCCAATGGGTAACCAATACCATTCTGGGCATCATCATCTTCAATGCGATCACTCTGGGGCTTGGCACCTCTGCTGCGGTGCGGGCGCATGCGGGCGGTCTGCTGGATGTCATCGACACTGTTGTTCTGGGCATTTTTGTTCTGGAATTGGCGCTGAAGCTGTTTGCCTATGGCCTGCGCTTCTTTGCTTCGGCCTGGAATATCTTTGACTTGATTGTGGTCTCGTTCGGCTTGTTCCCGGACAGCCAGGGCTTGTCGGCGCTGCGCGGACTGCGGGTGGTGCGAGCGCTGCGGCTGCTGTCGGTCATCCCGCAGATGCGGGCGGTGGTGCAGGCGCTGCTGGATGCCTTGCCGGGCATGGGCGCGGTGATCGTGATGATCTCTATCGTGTTTTATGTGTTCGGCGTGATGGCCACGATGATGTACGGGCAGGCCTTTGATGAATGGTTCGGCACCCTGGGCCGGTCGCTGTATTCGTTGTTTCAGATCATGACGCTGGAAAGCTGGTCAATGGGTATCGTGCGGCCGGTGATGGAGGAGTTCCCCTTTGCCTGGTCCTTCTTTGTGCCGTTCATCGTGATCACTGCGTTTTCGGTACTGAACCTGTTCATCGGCCTTCTGGTCAATACCATGCAGACCGCGGTGGAGGCGGACGCCGAGGCCGAATTCGAGAAACTGCGCAATCTGGTGAAATCGGAGACCGATGTGGTGGACGCGCATGTGAGGGAGCTGCACGAGGAGATCAAGGCGTTGCGGTCGGAAATTGCGCAGTTGAAAGGGCAGGGAAATGGCTGACAGCTCGCAAAAGTTTATTGCCCGCAACCGGGCGCCGCGCGTCCAGATTGAATATGACGTGGAGCTGTATGGCGCTGAAAAGAAGGTGCAGCTGCCCTTTGTGATGGGCGTGATGAGCGACCTTGCGGGCAAGTCCACGGTTGAGCAGCCGGCAGTTGCGGACCGCAAATTCCTGGAAATCGATGTCGACAATTTTGACGAACGGATGAAATCTATGGCGCCGCGCGCCGCCTTTACCGTGCCCAACACGCTGACCGGTGAAGGCAACCTGGCGGTCGATCTGACGTTTGAAAGCATGGCGGATTTTTCGCCGGGTGCCATTGCCGCCAAGGTGGATGCGCTGCGCCCGCTGCTGGAGGCGCGCACCCAGTTGCAGAACCTTATGGCCTATATGGACGGCAAGACCGGCGCCGAAACGCTGATTGAGACGATCCTGAACGACCCGTCGCTGCTGGCGGCTGTGTCGGCGCCGGCAGGAGATGCCGGCAGCGCTGCGGCCTTGGACAGTCTGCGCAATCTGGAACTGCCTGAAGAAGAGGCAGATACCAGCGGCGATGTGCTGGCCGGGCTGGCGGCGGCGGCTCCGGAGGCAGCAGCGCCTGCGGATGCATCCGGCGGGATTCTTGACGCATTGCGCGACGCGGTGCCGGAGGATCAGGCGGCAGAGGATGCCTCGTCGGGGGTTCTGGAAGGTTTGCGGGATACGGCCCCGCAGGATGCTGCACCCAAAGATACATCCGCTGACGTGCTGGCGGGTCTAAGCGCCGCCGCACCGGCAGACCCCGAACCGGGGGATGATGCGGCGGATGCTTTGGCGGCTTTGGCTGCAACCGGCGTGCCGGAAACCGAAGAAGAGGATGGCGCAGCATCTGTTCTGGAGGGGCTGGCGCAGGCGGATGTGCCTGAAAGGGAAGAAGCGGATACCTCTGGCGAAGTGCTGGCCGGGCTGGCGGCGCAGGAACCCGGGGACGCCGGCGCGGAGGATGTGTCCGGGATGGTGCTGGACAGCCTGGCAGCTGCGGACGTGCCGGAAGCTGAAATGGAAGATCATTCCGGTGTCCTGGATGCGCTCGCGGACGTTGATGTGCCGGAGCAGGCAGACACGGCGGCTGATGATGCGCTGGAAAGCCTCGCTGCGGTTGAAACTGCAGAGCAGCCCGCGGAGGATCACACTGGCATTCTGGACGGGCTGGCAGATCAGGCGCCGGAGGATGAAGCGGAAGATGATACCGCGGGAGCCGCCTTGGAAAGTCTGGCGGCGGCAGATGTTGCGGACGCGGATGTCTCTGATGCCTCCGCAGCTGTTCTGGATGAGCTGGCCGGCTTACAGCAGGAAGAGGCAGACGCCGATGATCCGGCGGAGGCAGCTCTGGAAAGTCTGACCCAGGTAGAGATCGCAGAAGACCAGGGCGAAGATATAACCGGTGTTCTAAGTGGACTTCCAGATGTTGAGCCGGTTGCAGAGGATGACGGCAGCGAAGCCGCTGCGGCGCTGGACAGCCTGGCTGAAGCCGCCGTCGAAGGCGGCATTGACGACGGCGGCCTGGAGGATGGCCTGGACGATGTCCTGGAAGGTCTGCTGGAAGACGCTGCAGAGGAGGAAGACAGCGGCAGTGCGGCGGAGGATGCACTGGACAGTCTGGCCTCGGTTGAGACTTCAGAAGCGCCGGAAGACGAGACCGTTGACGTATTGGAAGGGTTGCTGGCGGGCGGCCCGGAGCAAGATGAGGATCCAGGTGAAGATCTGAACGCGGTGCTGGGCAGTCTTGAGACGCCTGAGGAAACGGACGGCCAGGACAGCGCCGCAGACGTGCTGGCCGGTCTGGCAGAGGATCATGCGGAGGACGCGCCCGAGGAGGAGGATAGCCTGGACGGTATCCTTGGCGGGCTGGAAGAACCGGAGGACGATGCCGGGGACAACGATCTGGGTGCTGCGCTGGACACGCTGGAGGCGCCTGCAGAAGATGACGCTGGGGATGGCGGTCTGGATGACTTGCTCGCGGACCTTGGCAGCGATGCGCCCGAGGAGGGCGCCGCGGAAGACGTCCCGGATGACATACTGGCGGACCTTACCGAAGGCGATGGCGGGTCAGACAGCGCAGATTTGGAAACGGACGCCTTGCTGGGTGGTGGAAGTGATGCGGAAGAGCCTGCCGGCGATGACGGTCTGGACAGTCTTCTAGGAGACCTGACGGACGATGATGAGCCTGCATCCGAGGATGATGACCTTGATGCGCTATTGAGTGATACGGACGAAGAGCCGTCAATGGGCGCAGAGGATGGCGGCGATGATTTGGACAGCTTGCTGGGCGGTCTGGACGCGCCGGACGAAAGCACCGCTGAAGAGGAAGAAGACAGCAGCCTGGATGATCTGCTTGGCGGTTTGGATGATGATGGCGCCGCCGGTGATGAAGCGGCGGGCGATGATGATCTAGACGCGCTGCTGGGCGGGCTTGATGAGGACAGCGCGGAGGAGGCGGAAGACGCAAGCCTCGATGATCTTCTAGGCGATCTCGGCAGCGAGGAAGAGGAGGGCGATCTGGACGGTCTGCTGGCCGGCCTCGGCGAGGAGGCCTCGGCGGAGGAAGCGGCGGAAGACGCTGGTGCCGAGGATGATCTGGATGCGCTGCTGGGCGGGCTGGGAGACGCGGATTCCGATCTGGACAGCCTGATGGGTGATGACGGCGATATGGATCTGGACGATCTGCTGGGGGATCTTGGCGGTGAGGAAGAGGATGCCGGGGAAGCGGGGGGCGACGATCTGGATGCGCTGCTGGGGGACCTGGACGCCGGCGATGACGACCCCGGGGCAGAGGCTGCGGCGGTTGAAGTACCCGATGATCCCGAGTTCGCTTATGGCACCATGAGCGCGGACCGCCCTGATCCGCAGAAGCTGCAGCGCAAGCGGTTCCGGCTGGCTATCTTGGGTGATTTCTCAGGCCGCGCGGCGAAGGGGCAGCTGGAGACCGGCGACGGTCTGGCAGCCCGCAAGGCGATCCTGCTGGACCCGGATACGGTCGAAGATGTGATCGAGAGCTTTGCGGCTGAACTGGTGCTGCCGATCGGCAAGGACGGCGCCGGGATTGCGGTCAAGCTGGAGGATCTGGACGGTCTGCACCCGGATGAGTTGTATGAAAACGTTGAACTGTTTTCCGAACTGGTGGGGCTGCGCAAACAGCTGCAAAGCGGCGCGACAGCGGATCATGCGGCGGGCACGCTGAAGGCCTGGGCGGAGAAACACGGCACCAAGGCGCGGGCTCCGAAGCGGACCTCGGCGGGTAATTCAGTGCCGGCCGACAAACGGCTGAGCGCCTTTCAGCAGCTGATCGGGGCAACCGGCATCACCCCGCGCCCGGCCTCGCCGGTGGAGGAGCTGCTGGCGCGGGTCGTCGGCCCGCATATCCGGGCGCTGCCGGACCCCGATGTGGCGGCAATGCAAAAGGCGGTGGATGAGGCGCTGTCGGATGCGATGCGGCTGGTGCTGCACCATCCGGAGTTCCAGTCGGTGGAGGCGCAGTGGCGCTCGCTTGATCTGATGGCGCGCTCGATCGAGGATGACGATACGCTGGATGTGATGCTGTATGACATCTCGGCCGAGGAATTGGCGGTGGATCTGGCGGCGGAAGAAGACCTGTCGAAAACCGGATTTGTGCGGCTGTTGACCGAAGAGCCGCTGGACGAGGAGAACGGGCGCGGCGGTTATTCGGCGCTGATCGGCATGTATCAGTTTGAGGAAACCCCGCCGCATGCGGAACTCTTGGGCCGGATTGCGCGGGTGGCGGCACATGTGGATGCACCGTTCTTTGCCGGGATTTCGCCGGAGTTCCTGAAGACCCCGAAGGCGGAGCGGCCCAAGCTGGTGGCCGATGCCTGGGATACGTTGCAGGGCATGGCGGAGGCCGGGCATCTGGGGCTTGTCAGCCCGCGATTCCTGCTGCGGCGCCCATATGGTGAGAAGACTGAGCCTTGCTATGAATTTGATTTTGAGGAGTTTACTGAAACCGAGGGTCTGAAGGGCATGCTGTGGGCCAACCCGGTGGTGCTGGTGGCGATCCTGCTGGGGCGGTCGTTCCGGCAGAACGGGCCGTCGCTTCAACTGGGTAAAATCATGACTTTGGGGGAGATGCCCTATCATTATGTGAACGATAAGTTCGGCGATCAGGTGGCGCTGCCTTGCACCGAGCGCAATATTGATCTGGACAAGATTGCGCTGGCGCAGGAGCGCGGGTTCATGGCGGTGAGTGCGGTCAAGGGGCGGGACGAGGTGCGGCTGACCTCCTTCAATTCTCTGAAGGGCAGCGAGATCCTGGGCCCCTGGACCGGATTGCCGGCGCCGGAGCCATCGCCGCCGGATCCGCGCGGGCAGCCAAAGCCGGCCGAACCAGCGGACGGCGGCAATGATGAAGATGATTTGGATCTTGATCTGGATTTGGGCGGAGATGATGGGGATGATCTCGGCCTGGACGATCTGGACCTTGGAGACGACGGCGGGGATGACGATGGTCTCGGGGATCTGGACGACCTGTTGGCGTCGTTCGGGGACGACGACGATGATGATGACGGGGATGATGATGAAATGGATGCGGACCTCGCCGCGCTTTTGGATGATTTATGATGCGAATGTTTGAGAACACCGCCGGCGATTTCCGGCCCGGTTCCCGTCGCGGAAAGGAGGAGACATGGTTGTAAGCAAGGGCCATGAAAACGACCTCGCCTGGATGTCGGGGACATATTCCACCGACGGCCTGATGATGAGCCGTGCGATTGTGCGCGAGGGGCTGAGCAAGCTGACCGAGACCACAATTGAGTTTGCCGCGACCAAGAGCCAGCCCAAGCTTCAGGATCTGGTCGGCAAGCAGATGAATGTGCATGTGATGCGCCAGCAGACCGAGCATCAGTTCAACGGGCTGTGCATTTCGGTCGAGTATCTGGGCTTTCGCAACGGCTACGAGATGTATGTGGCGGAGGTGCGCCCCTGGTTCTGGCTGCTGACGCGAACCAGCGACTTGCGGGTGTTTCAGGAAAAGACGTCTGTCGATATCATCAAGCAGCTGTTCAGCGAGTACGGTTTCAGCGATTTCACCGACAAGCTGAGCGATTCTTACGAGGCGCGCGAATACTGCCTGCAATACCGCGAGAGCGATTATGCCTTCCTGTGCCGTCTGATGGAGGAAGAGGGGATATACTTCTACTTCGACAGTCCCATTGGCGATACCGCGATTGAAAAGCTGGTGCTGTGCGATGGTGTCAGCGGGCACGCGCCGATCAAGGGCGGCGCGGGTATTGAGTTCCACGCCCGCGATGACAGCGACCGGCGGCGCGAGGAGCATATCTCGGAATGGACCAAAGAAGAGATCCTGACCCGCGGCAAGGTCACGCTGAATGATTTCAATTTTGAAACGCCCTCGGCGGATCTGAAGGCGGCCACTGAAATACTTAAGGGCAGCCATTCCTACAAGAATTACGAAGTTTATGACTATCAGGGCCGGTATCCGTCCAAGACCCCATTGGGTGACAAACGCTCAAGGGTGCGGATGGAAGCGGAGGCGATCCGGCACATCCGCTGGCGCGGCGCCTCCAGTGTGGCGACCCTGGGCACCGGCAGCACCTTCACCATGGAAAAACATCCGGTGAAGGAGAACAACAAAGAATATCTCGTCATTGAGGCGGAGCATCATGTCAAGGTGGCCTGGGATTACGGCGAGCGGGAAAGCCAGAAAAAGAAAGAGATTGCGACCAAGGGGGCAATGCGGCGTGACCTGAAGGCGCGCAATATGGATGTGCCCGAGGAAATGGAGCATGACGTCTATGCATCGACTTTCAGCGCCATTTTGAAGGCCGATCAGTTCCGGGCGCCCTTGGTGACCCCCTGGCCGGAGGTGCAGGGGCTGCAGACTGCAACCGTGGTCGGCCAGAGCGGCGAAGAGATCTGGACCGACAAGCATGGCCGGATCAAGATCCAGTTCCATTGGGACCGGGAAGGCAAGATGAGTGAGACCTCTTCTTGCTTTGTACGGGTAGTGACACCCTGGTCCGGCAAGAACTGGGGCATGGTGGCGATCCCGCGGATCGGCCAGGAGGTTGTGATCCAGTTCGAAGACGGCAATCCCGACCGGCCGATCTGCACCGGCATGCTTTACAATGCTGAAACCATGCCGCCCTATACCTACCCCGATGATCAGACCCAGCTGGGGATCAAAACCAATTCCTCCAAGGGCGGCGGCGGCTATAACGAGCTGATGTTCGATGACAAGAAAGACAGCGAGCTGATGCGGGTGCAGGCGCAGAAGGATCACCAGATGCTGGTCAAGGACCGCTCAACGGTGACTGTTGGCATGGATGCGCCCGATCCGGAAGTGACCGGGGCGGATGAAAAGAGCTACCTGTTCACGGTTCAGCAGCACATGACGGAAACCGTGCATGAAGGCGACCGGACCGAGGTGGTGGAAACCGGCGACAAGTCCGAGACCATCCAGACCGGCAATATGACCCTGGATGTGGATACCGGCAACCTGACCGAAACCATTGCCAAGGGGACCATTCGGAAACCGTGTCGCTGGGCAATCTGACGGTTGATGTGACCGCGGGCAAGATCGCCATGAGCGCAGGTCAGGAGATCAAGCTGACAGTGGGGGCATCTGAGGTAAAAATCGACAATTCCGGTGTTACGATCAAGGGGCCGATGATCAAGATCGAAGGCTCTGGAATGGTTGAGGCCAAGGCGCCGATGACCACCGTGAAAGGCGAGGCCATGCTGACCCTGAAGGGCGGCCTCACGATGATCAACTAGGTGGTGCAGATGTCGGCAAGATTTGAAAAGCTGGTGAAAATGCCCGCTGACCCGGTGGCCAAGCTGTTGTCACGGGCAAATGTTATATTGAAAACACCGCTGGAGGCGCCGCCTACGGCGCTGGCGGGAACTGTGCTGGAGGAGCTGGACCGCAAAGGCGCGCTGGTCGATCTGCTGCGGCTTTTGGCAGTGCTGCTGCCCCCGCGGGAGCGGGTCTGGTGGGCCTGTCTGGCGGCGCGCGATTACATCGGGCCGCGCTCGGACCAGGATCCGGCCTCGCTGACGGCGTCGGAGGCCTGGGTGTTTGAGCCATCCGAGGAAAACCGCGACAAGGCGCGTATCACCCTGGATCATGCCTATGTGGATGATGACACGGTGAATTGCGCGCTGGCGGTGCTCTATGCGGCCGGCACCCTGGGACCGGGAGAATTGAATCAATATCCCGCCCCCGCAGGCGCGTCCGAGGCGGCGGCCTTTGCCATGAATATGGTGGCCTTGGGTCAATTGTCTGATAAGTTTGAAGAACACGGCGGCGTTCTGATAGAGCGGGCGCTGGATATTGCACGTGGCGGCAAGGGGCAGGTTGTCCAGGTGCCGGAAGCGGCAACGCAAAGCTGAGGGAGGATGTAAGTTATGGGAATGCCACAGGCCCGGATGACGGATCTGCATGCCTGCATGCTGCCCTCCACCCCGCCGCCGCCGGTGCTGCCGGTGCCGACGCCGATCCTGCCGCCCTGCGCGGTGACCGTGCTGGTGGGCGGTCTGCCTGCGGCGCGGGTCTCTGATATGTGTACCGCGGCGCCGCCGCACCCGATCGTCAAGGGGTCCGGCACGGTATTGATCAACAGCCTGCCTGCGGCGCGTATCATGGATACGGCAGCGTGCGGCGGCATGATCACCCTGGGGCAGGTCACCGTATTGGTGGGAGGATAAGCCCAGGCATGGGAGTGACGTTGAAATTCCAAAGCTCGGGCGCAATGCCCGGCGATGCGGCCCCTGTTCCGATGCGGGGGCCAAGCCTGACTGTGGGCCGCGGCGCCAGCTGCGACCTGGTGCTGCCGGATCCGGATCAGCTGCTGTCGCGCAATCACTGCGTGATCGAGGATCACAATGGAAATGTGGTGGTGGTGGACCTCAGCTCCAACGGCACCTTTCTGAACTATTCCAAAATCCCGCTGGGCCGCACGCCGACGCCGCTTAACAATGGGGATGTGCTGTGCGTCGGCAACTATGAGCTGGTGGTGGAAATCCGCGATGATCTGGCGGATGTCGGCGGCATGATTGCTGCCCCCGCCGCGCAGGGGCCGGCCTCGCACGGCAATGCCGCCAATGCGCCGGATCCGCTGCAGCTGCTGGAAGACGCCGGACCGGGCGGTGATTTCCTGGATGATCTGCTGGGCGAGGGGCTGAAGGGGCCTGCACAGCTGAACCCGGTGGATCCGATCGATGAGCTGCTGCCGCCCCTGGGCGAGGAAGAAGATCCGTTCTTTCAAAAAGCCAGCGATGGACGCGAAGGGGAGGGGGCCAGTCTGGCCAACCACAACCCGACCGCTTCGGACGGGTTTGCGGTGCCTGCAGCGCAGTCGAACATGATCCCGGACGATTGGGACGATGATTTCCTGTCCGGTATAGGCGAGCCGGAAACCCCGGTGCCTGCCCCCGATCCGCAACCTGCATCGCCGCCGCGGGAGGTTCCGCCTCCGGTGCCGGAAACCCCGCCGGCAGCGCCGCCGCCGGAAGTGCCGTCCGCACCGCCGACCGAGATACCGCCGGTGCAGGATACGGCTGCGGGGGAAGAGAAGACCATCGCGCCAGCGGCCCCGCCGTCAGCTGAGGCGCAGGACGCGGTGGCCGCGTTCCTGAAGGGTGCCGGCGCCGAAGTCAGCCTTGATCCGGCGGAACACGCCAGCACCATGGCGCGCATGGGCCGGGTGATGCGGACACTGGTTACCGGCCTGCGCGAAATCCTGATGACGCGGACCTCGATCAAGTCTGAATTCCGGATCGAACAGACGATGATCTCGGCGGGCGGAAACAACCCGCTGAAATTCTCGATCACGCCTGAACAGGCGGTTGAGGCGATGGTGCGCCCGGCGACCAAGGGTTACTTGTCGCCTGAAACCGCCGCTGAAGAGGCGCTGCGCGATATCAAGGCGCATGAGGTGGCGATGGTCACCGGCATGGAGGCGGCGCTGAAAGGTGTCTTGAAACGGCTCGACCCCAAGGCACTGGAAAGCCAGATCGAAACCAAAGGCGGCCTTAAGGGTCTTTTGCGCGGTAAAAAGGCGCAATACTGGGACGTCTATGAGCAGCTGTATGCGGAGATTTCCGATCAGGCTGAGAATGATTTTCACGACTTGTTCAGCCGCGAGTTCGCGCGTGCCTACAAGGATCAGCTGGACAGGCTGAAGGACTGATGCGCACCGCGCCGCTGGCGCGTGCCCGCAACTGAGAGGAGATCCCGGTGTCCTGGGACAGTAAAGTACTTTGGACGGAGGGGCTGTTTCTGCAGCCGCATCACTTCCAGCAGTCCGACCGCTATAACGAGGCGCTGGTTGCCGGGCTGGCGCGGCGGCTCGGCCCCTATGCCTGGGGTGTGAACGGGCTGGAAATCGACCATGAGGCGCTGAAGATCGGCCAGTTCGCGGTGAAGTCCTGCGAAGGGCTGACCCATGACGGCACGGTGTTCCGGGTGCCGATGGCGGATCCGCACCCGCCGGCGATGGAAGTGCCCTCGACGGTCAAGGATTGCATCGTCTATATCACCGTGCCCCAGCGCCGCCAGGGCGCCACCGAGGTAGACCTGAGCGGCGCCGAACGCTCCGCCAGCCGGTTGCGTCCGGACAAGCAGGAAGTCACTGATGTCACCTCGACCGAGCGCAAGCCGGTGGAGTTGGATGTGGGCAAGATGCGGCTGCAGTTTGCCCTGGAGGTGGACGATCTGGCCGATCTGCTGGCGATCCCCGTGGCGCGCATCATCGAGGTGCGCCCGGACAAGGAGATCGTGCTGGATCAGGCCTTTGTCCCGGCTTGCCTGGATGTGCGGGCGGCGCCTGCGCTCAGCGGTTTCTTGCGCGAGCTGGAGGGGCTGCTGGCGCACCGGACGGAGGCGCTGGCGGGCCGCTTGTCAGAGGCGGGCGGTGCCCGCGGGGTGGCGGATGTGTCGGACTTCATGCTGCTGGCGGTGGTCAACCGGATGCTGCCGCAGGTGCGCCATCTGCGCAATATCGAGAACCTGCATCCCGAACGCCTCTTCACCGCCTGTGCCGGGCTGGCCGGGGAGCTGTCGGTATTCATGTCGACCGAAAAACAGGCGCCGGAGTTTCCGCCCTATACCCATGACAATCTGGTCGAATGCTTTGCGCCGGTGATCCGGGTGCTGCGCCAATACCTCAGCTCGGTTCTGGAGCAGACCGCGATCCCGATCAAGCTGGAGGCGCGCAAATACGGTATCTCGGTGGGGGTCATTGCCGACCGCAAACTGCTGGGCAATGCTGGTTTTGTACTGGCAGTCAGCGCCGACATTCCGGCCGAGGACGTGCGCAAGCATTTTTCCGGCCAGGCTAAGATCGGACCCGTCGAGGAGATCCGCCAGCTGGTGAATTCGGCGCTGCCGGGGATCACCCTGCGGCCCTTGCCGGTGGCACCGCGGCAGATCCCCTATCACTCCGGCGTGGTCTATTTCGAGATGGACGCGGACAGCCCCTATTGGCGCAAGATGACCACTTCGGGCGGCATCGCAGTGCATGTGTCTGGGCAGTATCCGGGGCTCAAGATGGAGCTTTGGGCGATCCGTAATGCATAAGGGAAGATGCTGAGATGGCTGATTATGACGATCCCTTTGCCGAACCGGGGGATACCGACAAGACGGTGATCAGGCCGAACCCTGGCGGACGGCGGACGGCCACGCCGGTACAGCAACCGGAAACACCGCAGGTCCAGCCCGGATCGGAACAGCCGGCTGAGCCGGGGCTGGATGCCTATGGCGTGCCGCAGGCGGCTGCGCCGAAACAACAGGCTGCCGCGGGCGGGGCGAAGGCGCCGAAAATGGCGCTGACGGGCATGAACCAGCTGACGGCCTGTGCCTCGACCCTGTTTGCGCTGATCAGCCGGATCCGCAACCGGGCCCAGCACATGGACCCGGATGGCTTGCGCAAGAATGTGGTGGCCGAGGTGCGCGCATTTGAGAACCGCGCGTTGCAGGCAGGCATTGCCGCCCAGACGGTGAAAATTGCGCGCTATGCGCTGTGCGCGACGCTGGATGACGTGGTGCTGAACACGCCCTGGGGCGGGCAATCCGCCTGGGGGTTGCAGTCGATGGTGGCCACATTCCACCGCGAGGTGGTGGGCGGCGACCGGTTCTATGACCTGCTGGCGCGGCTGGAGAAAGAGCCGGGCGGCAATATCGACATGCTCGAATTCCTGTACATGTGCCTGTCGCTGGGATTTGAGGGCCGTTTGCGGGTGGAGCAGGGCGGTTCCGAGAAACATCTGCAGATCCGCGGCGCATTGGCCCGGATCATCCGCAACCAGCGCGGACCCGTAGAGCGCGATCTGTCGCCGCATTGGGAAGGGCTGGTCAAACCGTTCAAGGCACTGTCGGTCTGGCGGCTGGTGTGGATCACCCTGGCAGCCACCTGCGCGCTGCTGGCGCTGCAGTTTCTGGGCCTTAGCTGGATGCTGTCGAACCAGACCGAGAATGTGGTCGGGCAGCTGACGATTGTCGATTCCGGCCCCAAGGCAGAGCTGGAACGGCGTGCGCCGCCACCGCCGCCGCCGCCGCCTGCACCGACAACCGAAGAACAGATCGCCAAGGTCTCGGGCTTCCTGGAACCGGAGATCAAGGAAGGCATCGTGCAGGTCTTCCAAAAGGGCAACACGCTGATTATCCGGCTGGCCGGATCGGGCATGTTCGGCTCGGGCTCGGACCAGCTCAGCCAGAAATTCCGGTCCTCGGTGAACCGGGTGGCTGAATCGCTGAATGACGAAAAGGGCAAGATTATCGTGGCGGGCCATTCCGACAATATTCCTATCCGCTCCTCCCGCTTCCCATCCAACATGGCGCTGTCGCTGGCGCGGGCGAAATCGGTGATGGCAGGCATGGCCAAGGTGATGACCGACCCGGACCGGCTGTCGGCCGAGGGCCGCGCCGACAAGGAACCGATTGCAGACAACAGCACCCGCGCAGGGCGTGCCAAGAACCGCAGGATCGAAATCCTGCTGGTTCAGGAGGTTGAAGGATGATCCGCCGTTATATCTTTCCGCTGTTCCGGTCGATCTATACCATCCTGCTGATCCTGGCAGCGGTGCTGTCGGCCTGTGTGTGGTATTTCACCCCTTTCATCGGCAGCGAGGACTGGCGCCCGTTTGACAGTGTGATGTCGCGGCTGATCACAATCGGGGTGATCTTCCTTTTGTACTTCATCATCATCGGCATCATTTTCTGGCGGCGCCGCCGCAAGGACAAGGAGATGACCGAAGAGATCGCCGAAGCGGTGGATACCTCGGAAGACGATGTGCTGTCCGAGGAAATCGGCGAACTGCGCGGCAAGTTCAAGGACGCAATGAAGGAGCTGCGCAAGTCAAAGGGCGGCCGCCGGCATCTGAACGATCTGCCCTGGTACATCATGATCGGCCCACCGGGCGCAGGCAAAACCACGGCGATTGTCAATTCCGGCCTGCAGTTTCCGCTGGCCGAAAAGCTGGGCAAGGCTGCGATTGGCGGCGTTGGCGGCACCCGCAACTGCGACTGGTGGTTCACCAATGAGGCGGTACTGATCGACACGGCGGGACGTTACACCACCCAGGAAAGCGACGCCGAGGCGGATAACGCCGCCTGGCTGGGTTTCCTGGGGCTGATGAAGAAGTACCGCAAGCGGCAGCCGATCAACGGTGCGATCATCGCGATCTCGCTGTCGGACCTGTCGTTGCAGGACGAGATCACCCAGAAAAGCCACGCTGCTGCCGTGCGCCGCCGTCTGGCGGAGCTGCGCGAGAAGCTGGGCGTGCGTTTTCCGGTCTATGTGCTGTTCACCAAGGCCGACCTGATCGCCGGTTTTCAGGAGTTTCACGACTCTCTGGGCAAAGAGGACCGCGAACAGGTCTGGGGTTTCACCTTGCCGCTGCCCAAGGGCAAAAAGGACGCCGCGCCGATTGCCGGGTTTGACGAGGAGTTCGGGCTGCTGCTGGGTCAGGTCAATGCGCAGCTCTTGGAAAAGATGCAGACCGAGACCGACCACCAGCGCCGCGCCCTGATTGCCGGCTTCCCGGCGCAGGTGGCCTCGATGCGCGGTGTGGCACGCGAGTTTCTGACCGAGGTGTTTCAGGACAACCGTTATGAACAGCGTCAGATGCTGCGCGGGGTCTATTTCACCTCCGGCACCCAGGAAGGCACGCCGATCGACCGGCTGATGCTGGGCATGGCGCAGACTTTTGGCATCGGGCGGCAGGCGATTGGCACCGGGCAGGGCACCGGGCGGTCTTTCTTCCTGACCCGGCTGTTTGAAAGTGTGATGTTCCCCGAGGCGGGGCTGGTGTCGGCGGATGACAAGGTCGAACGCCGCTACCGCTGGACCCGCCGGATTGCGATCACTGCGACAGTGCTGGTGGCCGTTGCTATGGGCGCGCTTTGGGTGCGGTCCTATCTGAGGAACACCGATCTGATTGCCGAGGCTGAGGGTCAGGTTGCCGCCTATCAGGCAGCAGCGGCGCAGTTGCCGCCCAGCCCGGTCGGCGATACCGATCTGGTGCCGGTGGCCGCCGCGCTGAACAATCTGCGCGACATGCCGGGCAATCCGGTGCTGTCGGATCCGGAACCTGACGGGGCGATGACATATGGCCTGTATCAGGGCGAGGTGATCGGCACCCAGGCCGCACAGACCTACCGCGCGGCGCTGAACCAGCGGTTGCTGCCGCGGCTGCTGGTGCGGCTGGAGCAGCAGATCGAGGGAAATATCAACAATCCCGACACGCTGTATGAAGCGCTGAAAATCTATCTGATGCTGGGCCTGCAGGGGCCGATGAACCAGGACCTGATCAAGGAGTGGATGCGGTTGGATTGGGAGCGGATCGCCTATCCCGGCATCGCCCGCAACCAGCTGCGTGCCGACCTGATGGATCATCTGACCGCGCTTTTGTCGCAGCCGATGGAGGAGATTGCCCTTAATGGCCCGCTGATTGCCCAGGCGCAGAACATCCTGTCGGAAATGCCGCTGGCGCAGCGGGTTTACAACGGTATTTTGAACTCGAAGAAGGCCACGGCGCTGGCGAAGTGGCGGATCACGGATGTTGGCGGACCGTCGGTCATGCGGGTGCTGGTGCGCAGTTCCGGCAAGCCCTTGAACGAGGGGATCGAAGGCGTCTTCACCTATGACGGCTTCCACAACGTATTCCTGCCGGAGGCGGTCAGTGTCGCCGAGAGGGTCCACCGCGAAGCCTGGGTGCTGGGCGAGCAAAGTGATGCCGCCCAGAACGAGGCAGTGCTGCTGAAGCTCAGCCGGGACGTTTTGGACCTGTACTACAACGACTATATCAGCCGCTATGACCAGATCCTGGGGGATATCGACATTATCCCGCTGGAGTCGCTGTCCCACGCTGTTGAGGTCACGAATGTTCTGTCGGGGCCAACCTCGCCCATCGTCAACATCCTGACCGACGTCAGTGCCGAGACCCGGTTGAACGAGGACAAATCTATTCTGGACGCGGGCACTCTTGCTGCGGGTGCCCAGAACGTGGCCGCGATTGAGGCGCGCTCCAATCTGTCGATCCAGGGCCAGATCCTGCTGGAGGCGCTGGTCGGCTCTGCTGAAAATGCGCCCGGACAGGCCGCCAAGCCGCCGGGCGCCTATGTGCAGGAACGGTTTGAATGGCTGTACAATCTGGTGAACCGGCCCGAAGGCCAGCCCTCGCAGCTGGATGATTTGATGGGCCAGCTGCAGCAGGTCTACCAGGAGCTGAACAAGATGTCCTTCTCGGGCGTGGCCACGGGCGGGCAAAGCGGCCAGGCATTGCTGCAGTTCCAGCAGACCGCCAGCCGGATGGGCGGGCCGTTGCCCCGCTGGGCAACGCAGATTTCCGCGGGGTCTTCGGGGATCACCTCGGAGGGCACCCGTGCGTCGATCAATGCGCGCTGGCAATCGGCGGTGCTGCCGTTCTGCGAGCAGGCGCTGGGGAACCGCTATCCGTTCAACCGCTCGGCCCGCGCTGATGTGGCAATGGCGGATTTTGCCAAACTGTTTGCACCCGGCGGGATGATTGATGGCTTCTTTAATGATCAGCTGTTGAAATACGTCGATACCCGCAGCCGTCCCTGGACCTGGAAGCGGGTGAATGACGTGGATCTGGGCATTAGCCCGGCGGTGCTGCAGCAGATGCAATATGCCGCCGAGATCAAGGAGGCGTTTTTTGCCGGCGGTGCTCAGCCTGCGGTGCAGTTTCAGATCACCGTCAACGCGCTGGACCCCAAGGCGAAGGAGGTTGTGCTGGAGATCGATGGTTCCAAAGTGGCCTATAACCACCGGTCCGGTGCGCCGACGCCTGTGGCTGTGATTTGGCCGGGGTCGGTGGGGCTGGCGCGGATCACCCTTTTGCCCAAGAAACGCGACGCCGAAAACGTGATGTCGCGCGATGGGCCTTGGGCCTGGTTCCGGCTGCTGGATGCGGCAGAGGTGCGGCGCACCAATGTCTCGGATCGGCGGCGGGTGAATTTCCGCGTTGGCGGGCGGCTAGCACTGTTCGAACTGCAATCCGGGTCTGTCATCAACCCGTTTGCCTTGCCGGCAATGGCAAAATTCAGCTGCCCGAAGTCGATGTAATGGCGGGGTTCGGTGCATTCGGTAAGATGCCTTCAGCCGGGGATTTTTTCCGTCTGAATACACCGGGCGGATTTGTGCGGGTTTGGGATGCCTGGCTGCAGCAGGTTATGCTGGGCGGGCGCGAGATTTATGGCCCGGGTTTTGATGCCCACTACATGACCGCCCCGATCTGGCGGTTTACCCTGCCTGCCGGACTGGCCGGAGCGCAAAGGGTGATCGGGGTGCTGATGCCGTCGGTTGACCGGGTAGGCCGGCGGTTTCCGCTGACGCTGATGGCGGCGCTGCCAGGGAATGGTCCGGCCGCCGTGCCCTGCTTTGGCGAGGATGCGCTGTTTGAACGGCTGGAAGATGTGGCGCTGGATGCATTGGAGGATACGATGACCAAGGACAGCCTGGCGGAAGCGCTTGCGGGTATTCCAATGCCGGACATACGATCGGCGGATACGCTGCCGGCTGCAGGCCCGGGTCTTGTTTTGGCCGGTGCCCAGGGGCCGGAAGTACTGCCAAGTGCCTTGGCGGGTGCCGCACTGGAAGGGAGGCTGACCGGCTGCAGCCTGTGGACGGCGATGCTGGATGGCGTGCCGCGGCGGCTGGCCTGTGCGGATCTGCCGCAAGGCGGCACCGCACTGGGGCTTTTTGACCTAAAGGCACCGGTTTGGGCGGATGCGGAGGGGCTGTGATGAACCAATTGCGCAAATACCGTTACACCGCGCAAACCCATGTGGGTCTTAAGCGCAAGGTCAACGAGGATGCGGTTCTGGCGCTGCCGGAGCATGATATCTGGCTCGTGGCAGACGGAATGGGGGGCACGACGCAGGGGATTATGCCAGCCGGCTGATCGCCGATGCTGCGGCCATGATCCCGCTGGGTCTGGATCCTGCGGCGCGGATGCATGCGCTGCGCGAGGCGATACAGAACGCGCACAAGGCGATCCGGGCTGAGGCGGAAGCCCGTGGCGGCGGCACAATCGGGTCGACAGTTGCGGCGCTGGTGATGGCCAATCAGCATTTTGCCGGGCTATGGGCCGGCGACAGCCGGATCTACCGGCTGCGGGACGGGCATATCGAAATGCTGACCGAGGATCACTCGGCTGTGGCAGAATTTGTGCTGGCTGGAAAAATGACATGGGACGAGGCGGAGCAGCATCCGCAATCCAACGCGATCACCCGTGCTGTTGGTGTTGGGGAAGAGCTGGAGATCGACAAAATCCGCGGTGATACGGAACCTGGCGACCGCTTCCTGATCTGCTCGGACGGGCTGACAAAATATGCCACCTTCCAGATCCTGCAGGATGCGCTGACCGGCACACCGCTGGAGACCGTCGGCGATCAGCTGATCCAGATCGCACTAAACGGGGGCGGTGCGGACAATATTACCGCAGTGGTGATTGACGTCCTGTGACGCCGCCGTTTCCTGACGAAGGAAACGGAACAAACCACGTGTGTTTTCCGAGCCGGAATTGCCAAAAATCTCCGGCCCGCTGATCAGGGTTTTGCAGTCACCAGAATACGGCTGTCCAGCGAGCGGATGCGGCTGGAATCCGCCTCGTAGCTGGCCTGCAAGGCTTCGGCAAACCCTACTGCGCTTTCGGACGTCGGGCGCATGCCGTCAAACAGCGGTTCCGCGGAGTGCAGGACCACCACTTTGCTTTTCCCAAGGGTGCTGTCGTCAACCTTGAAGGCAATGCCGCCGTTGGTGGCGGATTCTTCCAGGCTATAGGCAACCCGCACGGGAACTGTGCCCGCGGCACCGTCCCGCAGGCTGGCAACAGCATTGTCCTCGCGCGAGATATTGGGCAGCAAATGGAATACATTGCCTGAAACATCCAGGATCGACACGGTCAGGTAACCTTCGGTCACATCATCCGGCAGCACGATATCGATGACCGGGTTTTCACCGACAAAGAAACGGCCTGATGGATTGGGCTCAACGCTTGATCCGCCAACGGCGAACTTCACTTCGGCGCCGCCGGACGGGGCTTTTGGCAGATGCTGTTCGACAACACATAGCGCGTTGTTCAGCACCTCAACATCCAGCACCACCTGGCGTTCATGCGCCAGCGCGCGCAGCGCATCGAACAGTTCCAGCCGGGTGGCGGTGCTGGCGACGCGGCCGCTGATCAGCACCGGGTCGCTGGGCGCGTAACCGTCGTAATGGCCATTGCCGTCCCGCAGCAGCGGTCCGCAATCGGCAAATGCCTCCATCACTGCCTTGACCTCGGCCACCGGCAGCATCGGCAGTTCAAACCGGATCTCGGCCTTGCCTTCCAGGGCGCCGGGCAGGCCGTTGCGGAACAGCTCGTTCAGCATTTCGGCCACGTTGGTGTCGTCGGTGGAGCCGGTGAGCCGCGCCTTGTTGTTGCTGACCACCAGGCGCCATTCGCGCAAACCCTCAAGCGGTTCAACCGTGTTGAGCACATCGGCGCCCCAGGTGTCGGATATCGCGCCGGAGGCCAGAGTCAGATCGGCATCCTGGGACAGCGCCAAAAGGGCGTCCCGTGCTGCTTCGCTTGGCACGTTGCCAACGATTTGGACCGGACCATCGGGGGCTTTTTCGGCGATGAAAGAATAGGGGCGGGCGACTGGATAGGAGGGTGGAAAACACTGTCGAGCATGCCGCTGAAATAGGCGCCAGCCCCGCCGCCGCCGAGCAGAAGCAAAACCGCCAAAGCCGCCCAAAGACCGCCGCTGCCGCCTTTTGCTTCCTCCGCCTTACCTTGAACCGGCTTGGCCGAGGATCGTGGCGGCGGGGCGGGTTTGCTGGTCTGCGGCACGATAATGGTGGCGTCTTCAGCCGGGCCATCCAGGATATCCCCAGGCTGCCGCCATCGGGATCATCCAGAAAGGCCAGAACTTCACCTGCATTCTGGAACCGCGCGTTCGGATCCGGGGCGCACATCCGCTCGATCAGGGTTTTGAAAGGTTCAGGCAAGCCTTCTGTGTCGAGTGGTTTTTGCTTGTTTTCAACTACTTCCATCGGATTGGCGCCGAGTTTCGGCGCCGCGCCGCGGAAGTTGGCCAACAGCAGCGCACCCAGCGAATAGATGTCCGAGCGGGCGTCGGTGTTTCCGCTCATCTGCTCCGGTGCGGCATAGGAGTATTTGCCGGCAAACTCATTTCCGACAATGGTTTGGGCGCCCGGATTGGTGTCCTTGGCGATGCCGAAATCGATGATCACCGCCTCGGCCGG
Organism: Leisingera sp. NJS201; assembly: GCF_004535885.1. Classification (NCBI taxonomy): domain Bacteria; kingdom Pseudomonadati; phylum Pseudomonadota; class Alphaproteobacteria; order Rhodobacterales; family Roseobacteraceae; genus Leisingera; species Leisingera sp. NJS201. Next base: position 93,257 of record NZ_CP038239.1, on the reverse strand, counting down.
GTCACCGCCGCGCAGGATGATGTTGTCCGGGCTAAGATCGCGGTGGACGATGTTCCGGATATGCGCCGCCTGCAGGCCCTGGGCCACGCGGCGGCAAATCACCAGCAGGTCCTCAGCCTCCATCGGTCCCTGCTTCAGGCGCTTGTCGAGACCGGGGCCTTCGACATAATCCATCAGAAGATAGATATGGCCGTCCGGGGTGCGGTGATTTTCCGAATAGCGCACCACCGCAGCATGGCGGATTTCGCGGATATTCTCCTCGCGCGCCATCAGAACGGTAAAGTCCTCATTGGCGGCAAGTTCCTGTTTCAGCACCTTCAGGGCGACCAGGTTGCCGGAGATTTCCGAGCGTGCCTTATAGACATGAGACGTGCCGCCGCGACCCAGCAGGCCTTCAATCCTGTAGGTATTATTCAGCAGGTCACCCGGCTGGAACAAGTCGCCAGGGCGCGATTCAAGCATGGAAGTCTCCCTGGCCCTTCATCCGGCGCGGGTCGGGGCCGTGATCAGCCCAGAGCCTGGAATTCAACACGGCGGTTTTCATCGGCGCGCGTATTGTTTTCGTTGTAAGGCGCGGTCTCACCCATGCCGATTGCTTTGAGCATTTCTTCGCCCACACCGCAGGATCTGATCAGGTGACGGCGGACTTCCTGCGCCCGCAGCAGCGACAGCCGTTCATTATAGGCGGCGGATCCCGAGCTGTCAGTATGGCCGATGATCTGGAACACTGTGCCATCAAGCGCCTTCATCGAGGCGCACATATTGGCCAGTTTCGGGGCCTGATCGGCACGCAGCGCAGCGCTGTCGAAGTCAAAGGAGATCTGTACATTGATCTGAGTTTGCCGGTCGACCGGATTGTACTCCTCGGCCGCCGCGGCCACGGTTGCGGTTTCTTCCGCAGGATCTTCGGCGGCAGCCGTGCTGCTTGGCACGATAACCAGGCCGCGCGTCTTCTGCTTCTTGAAGGCTTCGGTGATTTCCTCGACTGACAATTCGCCGCCATTCGACTGCGCCTGAGCCAGCGGGGCAAAAATCAGGCCCGCACCCAGAACACTTGCAAAAATTCCTTTAAGGCGGATCATGCCCGGCGCCCTCCCCTGCCAATTCAACATGGCTGCAGTCTATACCAGCACCTGCGGCCTGCCAATGGCACGCAGAGTGAAGCGCGGGAAAAAAACACGGTGTTTCCGGCAAGTTGTAATCAGGGGTTTACTGCCGCGCGGCGACGGATTGAAATGGGCGCAATTGATCCGGGAGGGAAAATGCGGGTTTTGCCAGCAGTGATAATCGCCATTGGCCTTGTGCTGGCTCCGGCGGTTTGGTTCGGGCTCAGCTGGCTGCTGAGTGAAGAAGACTTCCAAGGGGCGGGCGGTGTTGATTCGACCGCGCGGATCGAGATTGAGATGCTGCGCCAGCAGGTCGAGGATCTGCAATCGCGGATGACCGATCTGCAAAGCGAGGTTGCCAGCCTGCCGGCCGGAGGGGCAGGCGGGGGAACCCCTTTTACCGATGACGCGGCAGGCGAGGCCGCAATCTGGAACCAGACAGGCGGCGCCGATCTGGATTACGCACAGGTGGTTCTGATTGCCGACCGATTGAATGTGAACCGCGGGCTGCGGGTCACGGGCGGCAAATATCTGACGGAAAAACTGGGCCGTCCGCGGGAGGATTTGAACGATACCTGCCAACCGATGACCAATGCGAACCTCAAGGAAAAGCTGGTGACCGAACAGGTCGGGCCGATCCGGGTCAGCATGCTGCGCCCGGCGATCGAAAGCCTGAAGGTGGTATTTGAAAACATCCGCCAGGCGGATCCGGATCTCTATGCCCGCATCAATACGGCCGGCGCGCTGTGTGTGCGCCGGATCCGCGGCACCGCAAATTCACTGTCAACCCACAGCTATGGCCTGGCCGTTGATCTGAACATTGATGGCAAGCTGGATAATTTCACCGACGGTAAGACCCAGCTGGGCCTGACCATCATGGCGGATTTCTTTTATGATCAGGGCTGGGTCTGGGGCGCCGGATTCCGGCGCGAAGACAGCATGCACTTTGAGATCAGCCGCCGCCAGCTGGATGCGTGGATCGCGGATGGTCAGCTGTGATGCTGTTTCGCAAATCCGCCCTTCAGCCTTCCAACCCGTAAGCCTGCCGGATTCCCCGTTGGGTTCCAGGCCCGAAATTGCCATCAATGGCACCGGCATAAAAGTTGTTTTCCTTCAGTTTCAACTGAAGAGAGCGCCGGGTTTGCGGAGTGAACATATTGGGCCGCTCGCTCAGCAGGTTGAGCACATCTGAACTGCCGCTGCGCAGAGCTGCATAAAGATAATGCGCTGAATCTTCCGGACCTTTCGACGGGATCAGACCGTCATCTATCAAGGCAGCGAAATTAAACTGGGCCTGCGGGTGGCGCAGATCCGCAGCGCGTTCAAAAAAGGTCAGGGCTTTTTTCGGATTGGCAGGCAATCCCAGCCCGCCTTGGTAATGCAAGAATCCAAGGTCGTTGATCGCATCCGCAAAATCCTGCGCTGCAGCAGCCTGGTACAATTCCAACGCCTTGGCCGGGTCCGTTGCGACACCTGTGCCGCGTTCATAAAGCTTGGCCAGTTCGAACTGCGCTTCGGGAGAGCCGGCATCGGAGGCACGCTGCAGGAAGCCGACCGCCGCGGCGGGATCAAAACGGCCCTCGTTGGGGTTGAGCCGGATATAGGCCAGGCCCAGCATCGAACGGGTGTCGCCAAGATCCGCCAGCGCCAGCAGCTGCTCTTCCTGGTCGGGTTTCAGCGCCGCCCAGGCCTCGGAGGCATCTGCAACCGTGACCGGAGCATCATTTTTGCCCGGGCCGGCAAGATAGAACGGCACGCCGGTCAGTGAGCCATAAGTATGCGGTTCCTGCAGATTAGCAGTGTTTTCCATCACCCGGTCGCGCACTTGGCGGAACATCAGGCTGATCTCCAGCCCCGGCTGCACCATTTTTTCTATCAGCGCAGTGGCATAGGGCGAATTGCTGCCGGAGCCGTCCAACGCCACCTGGCCGTCCTTGGCGGCAAAGGCCACCAGGGTGCCCCGGTCCGGATCGGCTGCTGCCATGCCGCCGCCGCCGCGGGTTGCGGCATTCGTTTCGGCAGCTTCACTGCTGCTTTGTTCCAGCGTGATGGAATCGCCCAGCGGGTTGTCGCGGCAGCTGTCGAGGATCACGATCCGCATCTTGCGGGCCCGGTCCACTGCCCCCAGCAGTTGTTTCAGCGACAAGGACTGGCGCTGCACATCGCGGTTGCTGGCCACCTGGGCATCAGCCGGGATCAGAAAATTCTCGCCCTGCACTTCGATCCCGTGGCCGGCGAAATAGACCAGAGCCAGATCGGCCACTTCGGAACGGAAAGTGAAATCCTCCAGCAGCTGCACCATATCCGCCGTGCCGGGATCCAATGCGAGGCTGACGTCAAAACCGATCCCTTCCAGCGTGTCCGCCATTGCCACGGCATCGTTGCGGGTGTTCTCCAGCGGCGGCAGGTACTGATAGTCCGCCACGCCGATAACCAGAGCAATGCGGTCGCTTGCGGCCTGCGCACCCGTTGCAACAAGCAAGCAGGCTGTGAAAATCAGAGGCTTGATGAGAAGTGACATGCGAATACCCGGGCTGGCAGTTTCAGCTATGTCCCAATGTAGTCCGCTGCGGCAGCAAAGAAAAAGGAAATTCGCCGCCGCTGAAGGTGAAAAAACGGCCCCGCCCGGGTCGGGCGGAGCTGCTTGATTTCAGGTGCTTGCCATGCTGCCTGCGGCGCGCAGCCGCTCGCGCAGCTTTTCCAGGGTGACCCCGGCAGCTGCGGCCGGCAGATCGGCAGGCCCGGCTTCATCAACTTGCGCCTGCACGCGCTTGTAGAAACCGGAGAGCCCGGACAGAGTCTGGATCACCAGATCAAAGTCCTGCAACGAGCGCAGCTCCTGGCTGGTCGGGGCGGTGCCGCGTTCCAGCACGTCCAGGACAACGTCTTCCAACGCTTGCATCTGGCTGCGCAACTGCTCCATCTCCCAGGCCGACGCGGCGCATAGTTCGCCTAGGGCTTTGTCGGGGCGTTCCATGATTATAGCCGCCCGACAACCTGTTCGATGGCCTGTTTCATCGTGGCCACCGTGAACGGCTTGCGGACTATGTTGTTCAGGCCCAGCTGTTTGCCCATCTGGATCATCTCCGGAGTTGGTTTGCCGGTTACCAGAATGAATCCAACCCGTTGGGTTACCTGATGGCCGCGCACGGCCTGCAGCAGCCCCAGCCCGTCCATGCCCGGCATGTTGTAGTCCGACAGCACCAGATGAACTGGTGTTTGGGTCAGTTTCTGAAAGGCGGATTGGCCGGCGTTCTCGACCATATAGTTCTTGATGCCGATCTCATCCAGGCTTTGTGTGATGATCCCCCGGCTTGTCGACATGTCGTCAACGACCATAACGCGGAGAGAGTCTTTCAAGCTCATTTTTTCTTTCCTTCTGCTCTGCTTGCAGCCGCGGTCAGGTTTTCCTGCCTGCGGATGAGTTGACATAAGTGGTGATCCCGGCCGTCTTCAGTTGCTGCGCCGCCGGGCCTGACATGCGCTCGGAATGACCGATGAAGAGGTAACCGCCCGGGTTCAGGGCTTGTTGAAAAGCGCTCCAGACCTTCTGCTGGGTCGGGTTGTCGAAATAAATCGCAACGTTCCGGCAGAAAATCGCATCGAACCTGCCGCGGAACGGGAAAGGTTCGATCAGGTTCAGCACCCCGAAAGTGATCAGCTTGCGCAGGCTTTCGGGAAAGCGTCCGTCGGGATCGCGTTTGGGCACCAGTTTGCTGTATTTTGTATCAATCTGGGCCAGCTCGTCCTCGGGGTACTTCGCCGTCTGGGCATGCTGCACCACCACCGGATCGATATCCGTACCCAGGATTTTGAAATCCAGCTGCGCTGCTTCGGGACAGATATCCAACACTGTCATGGCAATCGAATAGGGCTCCTGCCCGTTCGAGCAGCCCGCTGACCACAGCCGCACCCGGCCGCCGCGGCGCGCCTGTTCGATCAGCGGCGGCAACACGTCGTTGCGCAGCGTTTCGAAATGGTGCGGCTCCCGGAAGAAATGGGTCACATTGGTGGTCAGCAGCGACAGCAGCCCGCTGCGTTCCTGGTCGGCATTCGGGCCGTCCAGGCTGGCAAGGTAGTCCTTGAACTTGGTGATGTTGCGCTGGCGCAGCTTGCGGGCCAGGCGTGAAGACACCAGGGGCTTTTTGCTGGCCGCCATGGCCAGGCCGAAGTTTTTATGCGCGAACTGCGCAATGGCTTCGAATTCTTGGTCCGACAGCGAAAAGCTCTCTGTGCTGGGGGAGATGGAACCTGCTGCGCTCACGGCATCACCTGCTCCGGAGCCGAGATCACCGCATCGAGATTGATGATGCGCACCATGGTGTCATCATGCGAGATGATGCCCTGGATGTACTCCATCGTATTGCGGCTATCGACCGGCGGGGTGTCCTGGATGTCGTCCGGATTGATCGAAATGATCTCGGAGACCGACTCGGCCAGAAGGCCAACCGGCTTGCCATGCACCGAAACGACGATAACGACATTGCGCTCGCTGGCTTCGGTTTGCTGCAGGCCGAAACGGGCGGACAGATCGTAGATCGGGATCACCGCACCGCGCAGGTTCATCACCCCCAGCACGTCGGCCGGAGCATGCGGCAGGATCGTCACCGGTGACCACCGCCTGATCTCGCGAATTTGGGTGATCTTCAGGCAGAAGGCCTGCCCGGCGACGGTGAAGCTGACAAACTCGCTGTGTTCAGCGTGTTTCACTTCCTGATCGGTATGCTTCGCTTCAGCTTGCATTGCTCATTCTCCGCTCGGTGTCAAAGGCGGCCGCTGTGGGCGAGGCCGCAATGATGCTTTCAGGGTCCAGGATCATGGCGATCTTGCCGTCTCCAAGGATGGTTGCTGCGGCAACGCCGGCGATTTCCCCGCAGACGCCGTCCAGGCTTTTGATCACCACCTGGCGCTGGTCGTGGATGTCATCCACTGCCAAGGCGCAGCGCTGGCCGGTTTCGGTTTCCACCAGCAGATAGACGCCGGCCTGCCGGTCGCTTTCGCGGTACAGCCCCAGGCTGCCGGCTACGTCGCAGATGGGCACGAAATTGCCGCGGATCGACAGCAGGGTGCCGTCGGCGCCGAGGCTGTTGATCATGTCATCGCTGCCGCGCATGGTCTCGACGATAGAAGTAATCGGCACCACCATGGTCTGGTCAGCGACCGACACCACCATGCCGTCCATCACCGCCAAGGTCAGCGGCAGGATGATAGTGAACGTTGACCCCTTGCCGGGCGTGGAGGAGATATTGATGCGGCCGCCCAGGCCGGTCACCGCATTCTTCACCACATCCATACCGACACCGCGGCCAGAGAGGTTTGACACCTCCTTGGCGGTGGAGAAACCAGGCGCGAACAGGAGATTGTCGATCTCGCCGTCAGTCAGCTCGGCATTTTCCGGGATCAGGCCCTTCTCAATGGCGATCTGTTTGACCCGCGGGCGGTTCACACCGGCCCCGTCATCCTTGATTTCAATGCAAACACTTCCAGAACGATGGGAAGCCGACAATCGGATTTCACCAACCTTGGATTTCCCGGCGGCTTCCCGGTCCTCGGGTTTTTCGACCCCGTGGTCCACCGCATTGCGCAGAATATGCGTCAGCGGGTCGGACAGCCGTTCGATCACCGTCTTATCGACCTCGGTGTTTTCGCCCTCATTCACGAGTTTACAGGTTTTACCTGTCGCAGCCGACGCTTCCCGGACGATCCGGGCCATGCGCTGGAACAGCGGTTTCACCGGCTGAGCACGGATTGCCATGACACCTTCCTGGATGTCGCGCGCGAGGTTTTTGAAACCTTCGAGCTCTGTTTCAACGTCCCTTGTATCAGAGACATCGAGGTTGGCGATTTGCTGCGCCAGCATCGAATGGTTGATGATAAGCTCCCCGACAGCGTTGATCAGCCGGTCCACCCGCTCGAGTTCGACGCGGAGCGTGGGCTTGGGACCGCCGCGCTGCTCCTGCTTGCCGCTCTCGGCTTTCGGGGCCGATGCCTTTTCTTCGGCAGGTGCCGGCTTGGCTTCGGGTTCAGGTGCGGGGACCGGCGGTTCAAAAGGGACTGCGGGTGCCCCCCTTCTGCTGTGTCCGCTGCGGGCGGAGCATCAGGTGCGCTGAACATAGCGTCCAGGGCAGCCAGTGCATTGGCTTCCGCTTCCGCGTCGCCTTCGCCATCGATCGACAATTCGCAGAGACCTTCGACAAATTCGAAGACTGCCTCGACAATCGACCGGGAGTCCTTGGTCACCAAAGTGATGTCCCAGGCCAGGTAGCTTTCGCTCATGTCCATCGTGTCAAAGCCGGGCAGCTCGTTTTCGTCAAGCTTCACGGTCAGATCGCCCATGTCCTTAAGCGCCTGGAACAGAAAGAACGGCTCATTGCCGGTACCGTACATTTCCTTCAGCGGCTGGAACCGGATCCGGTAGGTTTCCTCCTGCGGCTCTGCCGGTGCTTCCGGCACAATGCCAAGATCGGCCACCGGCGCCGGAGCGCCAAGCCCCATCGGCTCGAAGGTGAGGTCTTCCTCTTCTTCGGGATGTATTCATCCAGTGCTGCCAGCAGCGTATCATTGTGCGCTTCGTCTATCTCGCCACCGTCCCGGGCGGCTTCGACCAGCGCCGACAGTTGATCACTGGAGCGCAGCAGCAGCTGGATCAGCTTCCCGTCCAGCTCCATCCGGCCGGCGCGCACCTCGTCAAACACGGTTTCAAACCGGTGGGCAAAGGCCACCAGGTCATCCAAGCCAAAGGCCCCGGCACCGCCTTTGATCGAGTGCACGGCGCGGAAGATTGCATTGACTGTCTCAGGGTCGTGATCGCCTCCTTCGATGGCGGTCAGCCCCTCATCCGTTGCTTCAAGGAGCTCTTCGCACTCCTCAAAGAAGGTATCCTGAATCGAACCCGACATCTTAGGCCGCAGCTCCTGTCACACGCTTGAGAGCGAAGATCAAAGAGGCATCGTCAAACGGCTTGGTGATCCAGCCGGTGGCGCCGGCGCCGCGGGCGCGTGATTTCAGTTCAGGCGCGCTTTCGGTGGTCAGCACCAGAATCGGCACCTTGGAATTTATTCCGGTGCCGCGCAGTTCCTCAATCACGCCGAAACCGTCGAGGTTAGGCATGTTGATGTCGGTGATCACAACGTCCGGATCCACATCCGGGTACATGTCTACACCTTCACGGCCATCGACCGCGCAGTGGTATTCAAATCCGGCCTCTTCCAGGGTCGCGGCCAGAAGATTCCGGATGGTGCGGGAATCGTCGATTGCCAGAACTTTGGTTTTCATGCTGTTTCCTCGTCTTCAAAACGGTTGGGCTCCAGCCCCAGAAGCGTCAGGGACTTGCGGCAGGGTTCGGTTATATTGGTGACTGAGAAGCCCACCCCTCGGACCGCCACTGCTGCTCTGCACCAAGCAGGAGCTGCAGACAGCGCGAGGGCATCAAGGCAACGCCGCGGCAGTCAACCTCGACTGCTTTGGAGCGTGCCCCTTGAAGAAAGGCGATCAGCGAATCCAGCTCCGCGAATGCGTTGGGCAGATCCAAAATGTGTTTTTGCGTTTCCGTAGTCATTGTCGGCGATTCGCACCCCCGTTGTCGGCGATCAGTTCGAGTTCGATGACGCAATTGATATGCGGCGGGCCTTAACATTTGATTGCCGGCTCGCCCGCGTGGAGGGGGATTCATAAGGAGTTCGGGTGCAATTCGGCCGTGGAAATCCCCTCAATTTTTATTCGTGCTGTCAGGGATGGGGAATCACCTGCCGGCCGCAATCATTGAAGGGTGCCATCCGCGCGCAGCCTGCGCGTGTATCTTTACCCGGCCTTTACAGAGTGACGCTTTTGTGCAGCAGAAATCAGCATCTTTTTGCCTTGCCGCAACAAGGATCCGCCCCTCCGTAAGCCGCAAATTAACATATGCGACGCATCCTGAGAAACATCATCTTTTGCGGGAGCCTAGACCGCAATGCTCTTAGGAGGACGGAATGAAAGCGCTAAAATCGCTCAAACTGGCACATAAATTGCCGCTGTTTATTGTTGGGTTCGGTGTGCTCGTGACGGCGATTCTCGTCACGATCAGCACGATCAGTTTCCAGAACAGTGCAGAAAAAAATGCCGAAGACCAATTCCGCTCCATGGTGGCGGACCGGAAGTATTCGGTACAGACACTGCTGGATGGGATCCATGCGGATGTGCAGACCCTGGCGGCCGTGCCGTCGACTGCAACCGCGATCGAATGGCTGACGATGACTTGGAACGATCTGGACGGAAATCCGGGGCAGGTTCTGCGTCAGGCCTATATTGACGACAACCCGAATCCGCTTGGTCAGAAGCATCTTCTGGCGCGTGCAAAGGGTGACTCGCCTTATCACATGCATCACGAAAGCTTTCACCCGGCGTATAAGACTTTGATCGAAAGCAAGGGCTACTATGATGCGTTTCTGATCAATCTGGCCGGCGACATCGTTTATTCGGTGTTCAAGGAAAGTGATTTCGGAACCAACATGATGACCGGCCCGTATAAAGACTCCGGCCTGGCAAAAGTATACAGCTCTGCCCTGGAAGGCAGCCGCGGCGAAGTGTTCTTTGCCGATTTGGAGCCCTATGCGCCTTCTGCCGGCGCAGCCGCGGCCTTTGCTGCGGCGCCAGTTGTGAACGACGCCAATCTGACGGTCGGCGTGCTTGCGGTGCAGATTCCGGTGGATTTGCTGGGGGCCATTGTCAACAATGAGCAAGGCTTGGGGCAGACCACCCAGATCTACCTGGCAGGCTCCGACATGAAAGCGCGGACCAGATCACGGTTTGAAGGCGGGTTTGAAGTGCTTTCTCAATTGCCTTCGACCGAGCAGGTGACAACAGCCTTTGATGGTGAATCCCATGTGAAGAAGGGTGTTCCCGGCCTGAACGGGCATCCGGTGCTCGCCTATTCCGAGCCGCTGCCGCTGGAGTTCGCAGATTGGGCTATCATAGCCGAACAGGACTGGGCCGAACTGATGGCCCCGGCGGTCAGAAAACGCAACATGCTGCTTCTCGCCTCGGTGATTTGCGCGGCTGGCATGTCTTTCTTCGGCTGGTTGTTCGCCCGTTCCATCACCCGGCCGATTGACCGGATCTGCAGCAATATGGAAGCCGTATCGTCCGGAAGTCTCGATACAGATATCGAAGCTGCAAACCGCAGCGATGAAATCGGCAAGATCGGCAAAACCCTTGTGTCAATGCAGGACGACCTGAAACTGGCCCGCGCCGCAGAAGAGGAACGCGCAGAAATGCAGCGGCAGCAGCAAGATGTTGTCGAAAGCCTGAGCGCCGGGCTTATGCAATTGGCCGAAGGCGACTTTTCCCAGCCGATCAAGAACGCGTTTCCGCAGGAATACGAGCAGCTGCGGGAGAACTACAACAGCACTGTAAGCAACCTCAGCTCTACCGTCCGGCAGGTGATTGAAGCCTCGGGAAGCATCCGGAATGGCGCGGCTGAGATCAGCCAGGCGTCGGACGACCTGTCGCACCGCACCGAAAGCCAGGCCGCCACGCTGGAAGAGACAGCTGCGGCTTTGGATGAGCTGACTGCGTCTGTTAAATCCGCCGCCGAAGGCGCCCGCAGCGTTGAAAGCACCATGGCCGAGGCCCGGACCGAAGCGGAGAACAACCGGGAAGTTGTGCAAAGCGCCGTGTCAGCGATGACCGAGATCGAGCAGTCCTCGAACCACATCTCGCAAATCATCTCGGTGATTGACGACATCGCCTTCCAAACCAACCTGCTGGCGCTGAACGCCGGGGTTGAGGCGGCGCGGGCCGGCGAGGCAGGCAAGGGCTTTGCCGTGGTCGCCAGCGAGGTGCGGGCGCTGGCGCAGCGGTCCTCGGATGCAGCGATGGAGATCAAGACGCTGATCGGCGACAGTTCCAAACAGGTGGATCGCGGCGTTGAATTGGTCGGCAAGGCCGGCGAGGCGCTGCAAAGCATCGTCGAGCAGGTCACCCATATCTCGCAGCTGGTCTCCGGCATTGCCGAAGGCGCGGCCGAACAATCGACCGGTCTGCATGAGATTAACACCGGCGTCACTCAGCTGGACCAGGTGACACAGCAGAATGCGGCGATGGTGGAAGAAGCCACAGCCGCTGGGCACATGCTGAATACGGATGCCGGCAAGCTGTCCGAACTGGTCGCCCATTTCCGGGTGGCCGGCGGCAGCGCAGCGCCCGCTCCGGCCCGTGCCGCCGCTCCGGCGGCCAAGCCTGCGCCCTCGGCACATGGCGAGGCAGATTGGGAGATTGAGGCCAGCCCGGTGCCAGCCGCCGCGGCCGCCAGCGGCAATGCCGCGCGCGATCTCTGGCAGGACTTTTAAACACACACCGAAGGCGCCGCGGTTTTGGCTGCGGCGCCTTCACACATGTCAACCTGTGCCTGCAATTCTGAGGGCATTGCAAATTGACTGGGGATCCCATTGTCTTCGCGAAACTTATTGATCATTACCACTGACCGCAGCTTTGCCCGGAATTTGCAAAGCTATATGGAATCTGCCTATCCCGGCATGAAGGTTCTTTTGGCTAACAATCTGATGATGGCCTACAATCAAGCAGAGGCCGCACAACCGGTTTTTGCTTTTGTGGAAGACGGTTTTTCCAAACTGCCTGAATTCGAAATGATGATGGCTCTGTTTTCCGCCATGGATACCCGATGGGTGGCCGTCATGGACACTCAAGGCGCGACGCCGGCCAGAAAATCCTCGCCGCTGCTGGATGTCGGAGCGGGCATCTTCGAACTGACGAAAGCGGATCATCCCAGCCAGTTTGCCCAGTATTTCGACATGATGATCAATGCGCCGCGGCGCAGCGCCCGTGCGGCTCCGGGGGCTTCCGCTGCCCGGCCTTCTGCCGCAGCAGCTGCCAGCAAGAAGCTGATCCTGATCGGGTCTTCTACCGGCGGTGTCGAAGCTTTGCGCAGCATTCTGGTCGGCTTCCCCTTTGACTGCCCGCCGACGCTGATCGTGCAGCATACCGGCAAGAATTTCGGATCCGGCCTGGTGTCGCTTCTTGACCGGCTGTGCCCGGCGCGGGTGCGTGCTGCCGAAGACGGAACAACGCTGGAACCGGGCTATGTCTATGTTGCTGCAGGCCAGCGCCGCCACATGGGTTTAAGCAGCCGTAAGCCGCTGCGCCTGCGGATGAAGGAAGGGCCTGATATTTCCGGACATACTCCGTCTGTTGACGCTCTGTTCACCTCTGCCGTGCCATATGGGAGGGAGGTTGTGGCCACCATCCTGACCGGCATGGGCCAGGATGGCGCCAGGGGGCTTTTGGAATTGCGCAAGGCCGGCGCGAAAACATTTGCCCAGGACGAAAAGTCTTCGGTTGTCTACGGGATGCCCAGGGTCGCCTGGGAGATCGGCGCCGCACAGCAGCAGGTGCCGCTGCCGCAGATGGCCAGCACATTGCTACAGGCGAGCAAAGCCTGAACGCACCACAGGAAGGAACCAAAACATTGACCACTGTTTTCGCCAACTCAAAGTCTGTAACGGTTCTGCAAGGGGAATACCGGGTGGCCACAGATCCGAAGATCGTGTTTTCAACGGTGCTCGGCTCATGTATCGCGGCCTGTATTTACGATCCGGAAAACGGAGTGGGCGGAATGAATCATTTTCTGCTCGCCAACGCCCGTCAGGGCGGCGCAGCCAATGCCCGTTACGGCATCCATGCGATGGAACTTCTGATCAACGGCGTTCTGAAGAAGGGGCAATCCGTTCCAATCTGAAAGTCAAAGTGTTCGGCGGCGCCAAGATGTCCGCAAATCTGTCGGACATCGGCGCGGCCAATGCCGATTTTGTGCAGCGGTTCCTGCGGGATGAAGGCATCCCTTGCATCTCTTCCAGTGTTGGCGGCACCTCGGCACGCCGGGTGCGGTTCCATGCGTGCTCTGGCGCAGCCCAGCAGACCCATGTGAAGGACGACCGCAAGCTCGGCGAATTGGAGCAGCGCGCCGCCGCACGGCCGGTTCCGGCCCCGGCTCCGGCTGGCGGAAGTGCAGGTGCGGTCGACCTTTTCTGACTTAGACCGCCGTCAAGGAACAGCTTGGGCATCCGAAATTTTCGTTTGCCCGTGCCTGCCTGCAGAGGTAGGTCCTAGGAGTGATGACAACAATCCAAGCTGCAGTTTTGGCATTCCTGGTTCGGCTCGAAGTCTGGCGGGGCCTTTTGATGCCTGTCGCTTTGCTTTTGGGCTTGGCATCCATGGCGCAGGCACAGGTCACGGTCTTTGCCGCAGCCAGCACCAAAACAGCACTGGATGAGGCCGCAGCAGCCTACATGGCTGAAACCGGCCGGTCCGCCGCTTTGTCTTACGCGGGCTCCCCGGCTTTGGCACGGCAGATCCAGCTTGGCGCCCCGGCGGATGTCTACATCTCAGCCAATCCCGGATGGATGGATGTGTTGCAGCAAGACGGGCTGATTGTTCCTGCCTCACGGTTGGATCTGCTGACAAACCGGCTGGTTCTTATCGCTCATGGAGCAGATGCCGCGCCGATGGATCTGGAAACCGCCGACCTCGGTGCGCGGCTGGGAGAAAGCCGGCTTGCCATGGCGCTGGTCGATGCGGTTCCGGCCGGGATTTACGGCAAAGCCGCGCTGACCGCGTTGGGGCAATGGCCCTCTGTTGTGTCCAAAACGGCCCAGACTGCCAATGTGCGCGCGGCGCTGGCGCTGGTCGCCTCCGGCGAGGCGCCGATGGGCGTGGTCTATGCCACCGATGCCGGGGCAAGCGCGGACGTCACGGTGATCGCGTCCTTCCCGGAGGACAGCCATCCGCGGGTGATCTACCCCGCTGCCGCTGTTTCCGGCGGCAATGCTGCTGAGGCCCGCGCCTTTCTGGAGTTTCTTAGCAGCCCGGAGGCCCGCACCATATTCCTGAATCACGGGTTCGGAGTGCCGGGGCAGTGAATGCTGAGACCGCATGGCTGGGACCCGAGGAGTGGCAGGCGGTACTGCTGTCGCTGCGTGTCTCAATCTGGGCAACCCTGGCGTCGCTGCCGCTGGCGGTCTTTGTGGCATACGCGCTGGCGCGCTGGCAGTTTCCCGGCAAGCAAATCGTGAACAGCCTGGTGCACCTGCCGCTGATCCTGCCGCCGGTGGTGACCGGCTACCTGCTGCTGATGGTATTCGGCACCAAGGGCCGGTTGGCGGGCGTTGCAGCAGATCGGCATCGTCTTTGCCTTCCGCTGGACCGGGGCGGCGCTGGCCGCGGGTATTATGGCCTTTCCGCTTATGGTGCGGGCGATCCGCCTGTCGGTTGAGGCGGTGGATCCCAAGCTGGAACAGGCTGCCGCCACGCTGGGTGCCTCGCGGGCGCTGTGTTTTGCCACTGTCACTCTGCCGATGATCCTGCCTGGTCTGATTGCCGGTACAGTACTGGGGTTTGCCAAGGCAATGGGAGAGTTCGGGGCGACAATCACCTTTGTTTCAAGCATTCCGGGACAGACGCAGACTCTGCCATCGGCGATCTACACCTTTCTGCAGGTGCCAGGCGGTGAGACCGCAGCATTGCGGCTGACGCTGGTGTCGATTGCTATCGCATTGACTGCGCTGCTGCTGTCAGAACTGCTGGCGCGCAGGGTTGCCGACCGGGCAGGGGGCGCTGATGCTGACTGTCTCGATACGGCATGAGCTGCCGGGTTTCGGGCTGGATGTGCAATTCGAGGCGCCACCAGGTGTCACTGTGCTGTTCGGCCGCTCCGGAACCGGCAAGACAACAGTGATCCAGGCGGTGGCCGGCCTGTTGCGCCCGGATCAGGGGCGGGTGGCACTGGACAGGGAGGTGCTGTTTGATACCACACTGCGGCACTGGCTGCCGCCGCACAAGCGCCGCATGGGCTATGTTTTTCAGGAGGGCCGGCTGTTCCCGCATCTGACGGTGCGGCAGAACCTGGCGTTCGGGCAATGGTTCGCGCCGCGGCGTGCCAGGCGGGAGAGCCTGGACCGGGTTGTGGAGCTGCTGGGCATCGGACCCCTGTTGCAGCGCCGTCCCGGGCTGCTGTCCGGCGGCGAAAAGCAGCGGGTTGCAATTGGCCGGGCGCTGCTGGCGGCGCCGCGGATGATCCTGGCGGATGAGCCGCTGTCAGCTTTGGATGAGGCGCGCAAGGCGGAAATCCTGCCTTATTTTGAGCGGTTGCGCGACGAGATCGGCATTCCGATGCTTTATGTCAGCCACTCTGCGGCGGAAGTGGCTCGGCTGGCTACCACGGTTGTGGTGCTGCAGGACGGCAAGGTGCAGCGGCAAGGAACGGCGGCGGAGGTGCTGGGCGACTCTGGCGTCATGCCCGCAGGGGTTCGGGCCGCCGGGGCGCTGCTGGAGGCACGTGTTACCAGTCATCACAACGACGGGCTGACAGAACTCGACGCGGGCGGTGTACCGCTGTTCCTGCCGCAGATCGCAAAAGCTGTGGGCAGCGTGGTGCGGGTCAGGATCTCGGCGCATGAGGTGATCCTGTCACGCCTGCCTCCCGAAGGTCTCTCGGCGCTCAACATTCTGCCCGGCTCGATTGAGCATGTCCGCACTGGCGGCGGTCCGGGAGCCATGGTCTCGCTGCAAACGCCCGCCGGGCGGGTGCTGGCCCGGGTCACCCGGCGTTCTGCCCAGGCCTTGGGCTGGAGGCGGGAGTGGAGTGTTTTGCTGTGGTCAAGACCGTCTCCATCGCGCCGGAGGATATCGGCGGGGCGGATAGGGCAGTCTGCGTCTTCAAAAATACCAAAACAATCCTTCAAGCATTCTTGATACGGAAATAAGTTCGGTTGCGTGGCGCTGGCAGTTATCAATGTGGCAGCAGTTCAGCAGGAAAGGCAGCCCATGACCAAACGATCCTATTACGCACCGGAAGGCGGGCTGCCGCCGCAGACCCAGCTGCTGACCGACCGCGCGATGTTCACCGACGCCTATGCGGTGATCCCCAAAGGCACGATGAGCGACATCGTGACAAGTCTGCTGCCGTTCTGGACAAGGCCCGGTTCTGGGTCCTGTCACGGCCATTGTCCGGATTTGCCGAGACGTTTTCGCAGTATATCGCCGAGGTTCAGCCTGGCGGCGGCAGCGACCGGCCGGAAACAGAGTCCGGTGTGGAAGCGGTTCTGTTTGTGGTGCAGGGGGCGATGACCCTGACCATTGACGGCGCTGCACATGAAATGGAGGAAGGCGGCTATGCCTTCCTGCCGCCGCATGCCAATTGGAGCTTGCGCAACAATGGCGATGCGCCGGTCCGGTTCCACTGGATCCGCAAGGCTTATCAGCCGGTTGCGGGACTCGACGCGCCGGAAGCCTTTGTCACCAGCGACAAACACGTCGATCCGACCCCGATGCCGGAGACCGAGGGAAATGGGCGACAACGCGCTTTGTAGACCCGAACGACCTGCGCCACGACATGCATGTGACCATCGTCACCTTTGAACCCGGCGCGGTGATCCCCTTTGCCGAGACCCATGTGATGGAACACGGGCTGTATGTGCTGGAGGGCAAGGCGGTGTACCGGCTGAACCAGGATTGGGTCGAGGTCGAGGCCGGCGACTACATGTGGCTGCGTGCCTTCTGCCCGCAGGCCTGTTATGCAGGCGGCCCGGGCAAATTCCGCTATCTGCTGTACAAGGATGTGAACCGCCACATGCCGCTGGCGCCGCTGCGCTGAGCGGCGGGGGAGCGCCCGGCCCTGATATGTGCCCGGGCGCTGCCCGGCTGTTCAGCCGGGCAGGGTTTCCACAGTAGCAGGCGCGCCCAATCCATATGAGAGTTTTTCTGCGGCGTCCTTTACCAGGGCGCCGATGCCGTTGATGCCGCCGTCCGGCATCCGCGCGGTTGGACCGGAGATGGAGATCCCCGCCAGCACTTCACCCTGCATGCCAAAAACCGGCGCCGCAACGCAGCGCATTCCCGGCGCCTTTTCCTCATCATCAAAAGACCAGCCGCGGGTGCGGATATTCGTGAGGTCAGCGCGCAGGGCATCCGCTGAGGCGAGCGTTTTCGCCGTGAACCTCTCCAGCGTCCGGCCGCGCAGAAAGCGGACCAGACGGTCCTCTCCGAAACAGCTGAGCAGCGCCTTGCCGATGCCGGAGGCGTGCATTGGGGAGGTCGTTCCCGGCGGGAAGAAAGCACGGATCGATTCATGCGTTTCCACCTGGCTCACAAACATCACATCGCCATTGCGTTCGATCCCGAGGTTAGAGGTCTCGCCAGTGGCCTCCATCAGCTCCCGCATTACCGGCCGTGCCCGTTCGATCACACTGGAGCGGCGCAGGAAGGCGGAGCCGAGCCGGAACGCCATCGCCCCGATGTGCCAGGTTTGCGACTGCGGCTCCATCTCGACAATCTGGCGCGCCTCCAGGGTTGCCAGCACCCGGTACATGGTGGCCGCCGACTGATCCAGCGTGGAAGAGAGTTCTGTCAGTGTCATGCCGTTGGCGCCGGCCAACGCGTCCAACACATCCAGCGCCCGGTCCAGGGACTGGATCGTGGCTGGCTGGCTGGCGGAATCAAAGCTTTTGGGGCGGCCTTTGCGGCGTGGTGGCTGAGGCATTTTCAGGTCTTCTTGGGCAATTCAAACAGCAGCTTATGGATAAAACTGAAAATAAGTTCTGTACAGTGAAAAAATACAACAAGTTGTTTTTTATCGAATAAACCACTTCATGCATACTTTTGAAATCGTTTTTCAAAAAAGTATCTGCAAGCGCAGCTCTCTCTTACAGTGAAGGAAATCGCCACAGGAGGGCACAAAATGAGCTTTCAAAATCCGGTTTTCATCCCCGGTCCGACCAATATGCCCGAAGTGCTGCGCAAAGCAGTGGACATGCCGACGCTGGACCACCGCTCGCCGCTGTTCGGTCAGATCCTGCATCCGGCACTGGCCGGTGTGAAAAAGGTTCTGAAAAGCGAGACCGCCGAAATCTTTGTCTTTCCGTCGACCGGCACCGGCGGCTGGGAAACCGCGATCACCAACACGCTGAACCCAGGTGACAAGGTTTTGGCGGCGCGCAACGGCATGTTCAGCCACCGCTGGATCGACATGTGCCAGCGTCACGGGCTGAATGTTCAAGTCGTTGAAACCCCTTGGGGCGAGGGCATTCCAGCCGGCCGTTACGAGGAAATCCTGACCGCCGACAAGGGCCACGAAATCAAGGTGGTTCTGGCCACCCATAACGAGACCGCAACCGGCGTTAAATCCGACATCGCCGCCGTCCGCCGGGCACTGGATGCCGCTGGCCACCCGGCGCTGCTGTTTGTGGATGGCGTGTCCTCGATCGCTTCAATGGACTTCCGCATGGATGAATGGGGCGTCGATATTGCCGTCACCGGCTCGCAAAAGGGCTTCATGCTGCCGCCTGGCCTGGCCATTGTCGGCTTCTCTCCCAAAGCGATGAAGGCTGCCGAGACCGCGACCTTGCCGCGTACATTCTTTGATATCAAGGACATGGCTGCCGGTTATGCTAACAGCGCCTATCCCTATACGCCCTCTGTCGGCCTGCTGAACGGTCTGAACATGGCTTGCGGTATGCTGCTGGACGAAGGGCTGGAGAATGTCTTTGCCCGCCACCACCGGATTGCCGAGGGCGTCCGCGCCGCGGTCCGTGCCTGGGGGCTGGAACTGTGCGCCGTGTCGCCGGATGTCTGCTCTGACAGCGTCAGCGCGATCCGCACGCCGGACGGGTTTGATGCCAATAAGTTCGTGAGCCTGGCAGCCGAGAAATACGGCGTCGCCTTTGGCACCGGCCTGGGCGAGGTCGCGGGCAAGGTGTTCCGCATCGGCCACCTGGGCAGCCTGACCGATGTGATGGCGCTGTCGGGCATTGCCACCGCCGAGATGGTCATGGCCGACCTTGGGCTGAACATCCAGCTGGGCTCGGGTGTGGCGGCGGCGCAGGATTACTACCGCGGCAACACCAGCGCCAGCGCCAAGGCTGCCGCGTAATGAAGGATACCGCTATGTATATCCCCACTTACGAGGACATGCTGGCCGCGCATGAGCGTATCCAGCCGCATATACGGCACACGCCGGTGCGCACCTCGGCCTATTTGAATGAACTGACCGGCGCTGATCTATTCTTCAAATGCGAGAACTTTCAGGAGCCGGGCGCCTTCAAGGTGCGCGGCGCCAGCAACGCGGTTTTCGGGCTGGATGAGGCGCAGGCCGCCAAGGGCGTCGCCACGCATTCCTCTGGCAACCATGCCTCCTGTCTGTCCTACGCAGCAATGCTGCGCGGCATCCCCTGCAACGTAGTGATGCCGCGCACAGCGCCGCAGGCCAAGAAGGACACCGTGCGCCGTTATGGCGGCAAGATCACCGAGTGCGAGCCCTCA
Organism: Leisingera sp. NJS201; assembly: GCF_004535885.1. Lineage (NCBI taxonomy): Bacteria > Pseudomonadati > Pseudomonadota > Alphaproteobacteria > Rhodobacterales > Roseobacteraceae > Leisingera > Leisingera sp. NJS201. The sequence goes on along the minus strand of NZ_CP038239.1, from coordinate 73,842 downwards.
ACCAGCTCGCGCGAGGAGACCTTTGCCAAGGTGCAGGCCGAGACGGGTGGCGATTTTGTGCACCCCTACAATGATCATCGCGTCATTGCGGGGCAGGGCACCTGCGCCAAGGAGTTTGTGGAGCAGACCGATGGTCTGGACATGGTTGTGGCCCCCATCGGCGGCGGCGGCATGATCTCGGGCACCTGCCTCACGCTGTCGACGCTGGCGCCCGAAACCCAGGTGATCGCGGCAGAGCCGGAGCAGGCCGACGACGCCTACCGCAGCTTCAAGGCAGGTTACATCATCGCTGATGATGCGCCCAAGACCATCGCCGACGGGCTGCTGGTGCCGCTCAAGGATCTGACCTGGCATTTCGTCAGCAACCACGTCAGCGAGATTTACACCGCGTCCGACGCGGAAATCATCGAGGCGATGAAGCTGATCTGGAAGCACTTGCGCATAGTGATGGAGCCGTCCAGCGCGGTGCCGCTCGCCGCCATTCTGAAAAACAAGGACGCCTTCGCGGGCAAACGCGTGGGCCTGATCGTCACCGGCGGCAATGTCGACCTCGACAAGCTGCCCTGGATGAACAGCTAAACTGGGGAATAGAAACATGAACGCACAGACCAAATTCGAAGAGCTTGAAGTCGGCTATGACGTCCCGGCGATCCCGGGCATGGACGAGGCTGACATCCAGACCCCGGCGCTGGTCCTCGATCTGGACGCGCTGGAGCGCAACATCAAGAAGATGGGTGATTACGCCAAGGCGCATGGCATGCGCCACCGGGTGCACGGCAAGATGCACAAATCCGTGGATGTGGCCAAGCTGCAAGAACGCCTTGGCGGGGCCGTTGGCGTCTGCTGCCAGAAGGTTTCCGAGGCCGAGGTCTTTGCCCGCGGCGGCATCAAGGACGTTCTGGTGTCGAACCAGGTGCGCGATCAGCAGAAAATCGACCGCCTGGCGCGGCTGCCCAAGCTGGGTGCGCGCACCATTGTCTGCGTCGATGATATCGACAATGTGGCCGACCTGTCGGCAGCAGCGCAGAAGCATGGCACCCGGCTGGAAGTCCTGATTGAGATCGACTGCGGCGCAGGGCGCTGCGGCGTGACCACCACCGAGGCTGTTGTGAACATCGCCAAAGCTGTGAACGCGGCCGAGAGCCTCAAGTTCACAGGCATTCAGGCCTATCAGGGCGCGATGCAGCACATGGACAGCTACGAGGACCGCAAGGCCAAGCTGGACATTGCCATCGCCCAGGTCGCTGATGCGGTTGAGGGTCTGAAAGCCGAAGGCATCGAGTGCGAGTTGGTCTCCGGCGGCGGCACTGGCTCCTACTACTTTGAATCGAACTCGGGCGTGTACAACGAACTGCAGTGCGGCTCCTACGCCTTCATGGACGCGGACTACGGCCGCATCCTGGACAAGGACGGCAACCGGATCGATCAGGGCGAGTGGGAAAATGCCTTCTTCCTGTTCACTCAAGTGATGAGCCACGCCAAGCCCGACAAGGCCATCGTGGACGCGGGCCTCAAGGCGCAGTCGGTGGACAGCGGGCTGCCCTTTATCTTTGGCCGCGACGACGTGGAATACATCAAATGCTCGGACGAGCACGGCGTGGTTTCCGACCCGGACAGCGCGCTGAAGGTGGGCGACAAGCTGCGCCTGGTGCCGGGCCACTGCGACCCGACCGCCAACGTGCATGACTGGTACGTCGGCGTGCGGGGCGGCAAGGTCGAGACCGTCTGGCCGGTCTCGGCCCGTGGCAAAGCCTACTAATCAAATGATCCCCGAACTGGCGGAGGTGCGCATGCCGCCCTCCGCCGGCTTTTTTGTTGAGGAGAAACAGACATGTATATCGTTCCGGAAAAGGCGATTGCGGACTTGGTGACCCGCGAAGCCTCGTTCGACGCGGTCGAGAAGGTCTTTGCCGCCATGGCCGCAGGGGATGCCTACAACTTCCCCGTGGTGCGCGAGGCAATCGGCCACGAGGACGCGCTTTACGGCTTCAAAGGCGGCTTTGACCGCGCGGGCCTTACCCTTGGCCTCAAGGCAGGCGGCTACTGGCCGAACAACCTGGAAAAACGCGGGCTGATCAACCACCAGTCCACCGTTTTCCTGTTTGACCCGGACACCGGCAAGGTCAAGGCAATGGTGGGCGGCAACCTGCTGACGGCACTGCGCACCGCCGCGGCGTCTTCGGTGTCGATCAAGCATCTGGCCCGTCATGACGCCAAGGTGATCGGCATGATCGGCGCAGGCCATCAGGCGAAGTTCCAGCTGCGGGCCGCCTTGGAGCATCGCAGCTTCGAGAAGGTGATCGGCTGGAACCTGCACCCGGAGATGCTGCCGAACCTGCAGGAAGTTGCAGATGAGGCGGGTCTGCCCTTTGAAGCAGTCGAACTGGACGGCATGCGCGAGGCGGATGTGATTATCTCGATCACCTCGTCCTTCGATGCGATCCTGAAGGCGGATCAGGTCAGCCCCGGCACCCATATCGCCTGCATGGGCACCGACACCAAGGGCAAGCAGGAGATAGATCCGCAACTGCTGGTCGCCGCGGACGTGTTCACCGACGAGGTCGCGCAGTCGATCTCTATCGGCGAGGCGCAGCACGCGGTGACGCAGGGTCTGATCCAGGAAGCAGACGTCGCCCAGATCGGCGCAGTGATCAACGGCACCAACCCGGGCCGCACCTCGGACGGCCAGATCACCCTGTTCGACGGCACCGGCGTCGGCTTGCAGGACTTGGCCGTCGCAGCCTCCGTCGTTGAGGTGGCGGTAGAACAGGGCATCGCCATCGAGGTCGATTTCTGAACCGCAGCAAAACCAGCAAAGAAGAAGGGCGCCGTGAGGGCGCCCTTTCTGTTCCGGGGGCGTGACTTTGTCAGGCCCGGTCCTCACGCGGCAGCGATCCGCGGCCATGGCCGCTCATCCCGCCCGAGACTTCCTCAGTTGCTTCACCCGCCAGCTCTTGCGGCAGCACCAGGTTCAGCACGATGGCAATCAGCGCGGCTGGCAGCAGACCGCTGGTCAGCAGGATCCGCGCGGTATCGGGCATATGCTGCAGCGCGCCCGGCTCCAGCTGCAGGCCCAGGCCGATGGATAGGGAAATCGCAAAGATCACCATGTTGCGGCGGTTCCAGTCCACATCCGACAGCATCGAAACGCCAGCCGCAACCACCATACCGAACATCACAATCACGCCGCCGCCCAGCACCTCGATCGGCACCGTGCGGATCACAGCGCCCACCTTGGGCACCAGCCCGCAGACGATCAGGAAGATGGCGCCGCAGGTCACCACATGGCGGCTCATCACTCCGGTCATCGCGATCAGGCCAACGTTCTGGCTAAAGGAGGTGTTGGGGAAGGCGCCGAAGAAGCCCGCCACAGCAGTGCCCACACCATCGGCATAGGTTGCACCTGCGATTTCCTCCTCAGTGGCCTCGCGGCCCGCGCCGCCCTTAGTCACGCCAGAGACATCGCCGACGGTTTCCACCGCAGAAACAAAGCTCATCAGGCAGAAGCCGATGATGGCGGCGGCAGAGAACTCGACCCCGTATTTGAACGGCTGCGGCAGGGCAAAGGCGGCGGCTTGCGACCAGGAGCCTGAGACGGCCTCAAACGTCAGCATTCCGGTCATTAGCGCATAGACATAGCCAACGACCAGCCCCAGCAGCACGGCAGAGACCGACAGCATGCCCTTGGTAAAGAATTTCAGGCCAAGGGTGACAATGATCACCACCAGCGCAGCGGACCAGTTCAACAGCGAGCCGTATTCCGGCGTGCCGATGGCGGGAACGCCGCCCGCCGCGTATTGGATGCCGACCTTGACCAGCGCCAGGCCGATCATCGTCACTACCAGCCCGGTGACCAGCGGCGGCAGGGCAAAGCGGATCTTGCCGATCACCGTGCCGAGCAGGCCGTGAAAGATGCCGCCGACAATGACGCCGGTGAACAGCGCGGCCAGCCCGTCCACACCCTTGCCCGCAACCAGCGGAATCATGATCGGCAAAAAAGCGAAGGAGGTGCCCTGCACAATCGGCAGCGCCGAGCCGATGGGGCCCAGGGTGATAGTCTGCAACAGCGTAGCGATGCCCGCAAACAGCATCGACATCTGAATCAGATACAGCAGCTCCGGGAAATCGGGCGAGTTGGAGCCGAACCCGAAACCGGCGGCGCCGGCCACAATGATCGCAGGTGTCACGTTTGAAACAAACATCGCCAGCACATGCTGGATGCCCAGCGGCACCGCCTTGTGCAAAGGCGGGGTGTAATTCGGGTCGCGCAGCTGTGCCGGCGTGCCAATGGAAGTATCAGCCATGTCTTCTCCTGTTGGTCATGGGGATCTTACCGCTTCTTGTTTTTTTGTTGGCGGCTTCGAGTTGTGCGGTCAGTCTGAGACCACAGTGAAAGGCTCCTTGAACCAGTGTTCTTCAAGATTTGGCGTGGTGCCGATGCGGTCGACCACGATGTACTGGCCAGGTGCGCCCAACGGGGCCAGCACCCCGTGCCAGGTGTTCCGGTACAGGTTGATGGACTGACCCGGCTGGCTGATGAAGGCTTGCAGATTGGCGGGGGTGCCATCTTTGTCATCCGCCACCACAACCAGCATCGGCACACCGTTGACGGGCACAAAGGCCTGGCTGCCCTCCGGGTGGCGTTCCACCATGTCCACTTTGTGCGGCAGGTGGCGGGCCTTGGCGTCAAACAGGCTGATGCCAGCCCGCCCGTCCTCGCCGAAGTCCAGGGTGGCGCGGTCGTGGTGACGGCCGCACATGCCCTGATTGATGAACTTGTCCGCTGCGCCAGTGACTTCGATCACATCGCCATAAGGCATAAAAGCTTCTGTTGTGAGCGGAAGCGCCGTCAGCCAGCGGCTCATGGCAACAGGTCCTGCAGACGAAACTGAGCAATCCGCTCAACCTGGCGGCAGGCCTCGTCGAACTCTGTTTTGCGGTCATTGCCAATACGGCGGTGGAACGCCTCCATGATCGACGCCTTGTTGTGGTCGCGCACCGCAATGATGAAGGGAAAACCATGTTTTTCGACATATTCGGTGTTGAGCCGGGTAAAGCTCTCGCGCTCGTCATCGGTCAGCATATCCAGCCCGGCACTGGATTGTTCCGAGGTGCTCTCGGCGGTCAGCCGCCCGGCAGCAGCCAGCTTGCCCGCCAGATCCGGGTGCGCGGTCAGCACGCCCAGGCGCTCGTCCTCGCTGGCGGTGCGGAATTTGCGGCAGAGCGCGTTGTGAACACCAGCGGCGCAGTCATGCGCAGGGCCAAGCTCCAGATCAAAGGCGCGGTCGGCGATCCAAGGCGAATGCTCGAAGATCGAACCGAACTTGGCGACAAAATCCTCGCGCTCCATCCGGCTCGGGCGCTCGCGCTTTACCGGCGGATGGGTCTCTGCCCAATGCTCGGCAATGTCGATCCGGCGCGGGCACCACACACCCTCGAACTTCTGGATGTAGTCGATAAAGCGCTTGAGACCTGCAATTTTACCCGGACGTCCGATCAAGCGGCAATGCAGGCCGATGGTCATCATCTTCGCAGCACCTGCCTCGCCCTCGGCATAAATAACGTCGAAGGCATCCTTCAGATATTGGAAGAACTGCTCCCCGGTGGTGTACCCCGGCGAATTGGCAAACCGCATGTCGTTGGCTTCAAGCGTATAGGGGATGATCAGCTGATCATGTCCGCCGGTCTCCAGCCAATAAGGCAGATCGTCGTCGTAAGTGTCTGAAATATAATCAAACCCGCCTTCTTCCGCCGCAAGCCGCACGGTGTTGGCGCTGCAACGTCCGGTGTACCAGCCGCGCGGGCGCTCGCCGGTGACCTCTGTATGAAGGCGCACCGCCTCGGCAATCGCGGCGCGTTCTTCATCCTCGGGCATGTCTTTATGCTCGACCCATTTCAACCCGTGGCTGGCAATCTCCCAGTCCGCATCTTTCATCGCCTGCACCTGTTCGGGCGAGCGGGCCAGTGCGGTGGCGACGCCATAGATAGTCAGCGGAATACCGGCGCCGGTGAACAGCCGGTGCAACCGCCAGAACCCCGCGCGGCTGCCGTATTCATAGATCGATTCCATGTTCCAATGGCGCTGGCCGGGCCATTGCGCGGCACCGGGAATGTCGGATAGAAAGGCCTCGGACGCCGCATCCCCATGCAGGATACAATTCTCGCCGCCCTCTTCATAGTTCAGAACAAATTGCACGGCGGCTTTGGCCCCATTGGGCCACTGCGGATCAGGTGCGGCAGCACCGTATCCGCGCAAGTCACGAGGATAGCGCGTCACGTCAGGTCTCCTGTCTTTTTAATATGTATAGAACAGATAATCCCGCCCCGCTTTCAGTATATTTTTGAAAGAACTTTTTGACTCTTCCTTCTGTATGCACGGGGCTGAACAGCGCATATCTAAGTCAACAGAATTGAATGGAGGCTGGCATGACCGGATTTCTGACCACCCATGTGCTGGACACCGCCCGCGGCTGTCCGGCGGAAGGGCTGAAGATCGACCTTTACCGGATCGACGGCAACGAACGCATTCACCTGCGCAGCCTGACCACCAATGACGACGGCCGCACCGATGAACAGATTCTGCCCGCAGGTGAATTTTCCACCGGCACCTATGAGCTGGTGTTCCATGCCGGCGGCTATCTGCGCGCTACCGGCCAGGCCGGCGCTGACCCGCTGTTCCTGGATGAGGTGCCGCTGCGTTTTGGCATGAGCGAGGCAGACAGCCACTATCACGTGCCGCTGCTCTTGTCGCCCTACGGCTATTCCACCTACCGCGGCAGCTGAGCCGCAATCCCCAAAACACCTCTCCTCCCGCTTGGCATCCGCCGGCGGTTCCCGTCCCAGGGAACTGGGGCGGGCTTTTTCATTCCGAGGGCAAGGACGCCTGGATGTGATCCACCATGAAGTCCATGAACAGCCGCACCTTGGGATCCTGGTGGCGGCGGTGGACATACAGGCAAGCCATCTGGATCGGGACAGGCGGCTCCTCTGCCAGCAGCGGCACCAGCCGGCCTGAGGCAAGGTGTTCAGAAATCTCGAACACCGGCTTCAGGATGATCCCATGCCCGTCCAACGCCCAGCTGGTCAGCACATCACCGTGATCCGATTCAAATGGCCCGGTGACAGTTACACGCTTGACCCCATCCTCGCTGCGCAACGGCCATTGGAACTCCGGCGCGCCGGGATAGCGCAGGTTTAAGCAATCATGCGCCTCGGTCTTCAGCTCGTCGCTGCTGGCAGGCTGGCCCCGGCGTCTGATGTATTCCGGTGAGGCGCACAGTACCCTGGCACAATCGGCAATCTTGCGGATACGCAGGTTGGAATCCTCCGGCACGCCGAGGAAAAACGCCGCATCCAGCCCCTCGGCAGCCAGGTCCAGTTTGCGGTCCGACAGCCGCAGCCGGATTGAGATCAGCGGGTAGGCCTCGTTGAACTTCGGCACCGCCGGCGCAATCAGGTGCTGCCCTAGCCCCAAGGGTGCGGCCACATAGAGCGTGCCGCGGGGCGTTTGCGTCACGTTGCTGATATCGGCCTCGGCCTCATCCACCGCCTCCAGGATCTTGACCGCGCCGTGATAGAAAAGGTTGCCCTGTTCGGTCGGATTGAGCAGCCGCGTGGTGCGTTGGAACAGCCGCACATTCAGGTGGTCCTCCAGCTGTGAAATCCGCGACGATGCCACCGCCGCCGAAATCCGCATGTCGCGCGCTGCGGCGGACATATTGCCAAGTTCATAGACACGGACGAAGGTGCGGATGTTGTCGAGATAGGCCATTCATGTATTCTTTGTGTTATTTTGAAACAGCTTGGGTTTTTTACCTAATACATGAAAATAGCGGCATGCTCTAGTCTCGGGTCAAAGCTTATGAGGAGAGAACAATGGAAGAGCTTGTGATCATGTGGGACTGGCTGGGCTTTGCGGTCCGCTGGCTTCACGTCATCACCGCCATTGCCTGGATCGGATCGTCCTTTTACTTCGTCGCGCTGGACCTTGGCTTGCGGAAGGTTCCGCATCTGCCGGTTGGCGCGCATGGCGAGGAGTGGCAGGTTCACGGCGGCGGTTTCTATCACATCCAGAAATACCTAGTGGCGCCGGAAAACATGCCGGAGCATCTGATCTGGTTCAAATGGGAGAGCTACGCCACCTGGCTGTCGGGTGCCGGCCTCTTGATGATCGTCTATTGGGCCGGCGGTGAGCTGTATCTGATCGACGCGGCCAAGGCCGATCTGGCCCTGTGGCAAGGTATCCTGATTTCCGGCGCGTCGCTGACCATCGGATGGATCATCTATGACTTCCTGTGCAAGTCGCCGCTGGGGGAAAAGCCGACCTTCCTGATGGTGCTGCTGTTTGTGCTGCTGGTCGCGATGGGCTGGGGCTACAACCAGATCTTCACCGGTCGCGCCGTTATGCTGCATCTGGGTGCCTTCACGGCTACCATCATGACTGCAAACGTTTTTTTCATCATCATGCCGAACCAGCGCATCGTGGTGAAGGACCTGCAGGAGGGCCGCACGCCGGATGCCAAATACGGCAAGATCGCCAAGCTGCGCTCGACCCACAACAACTACCTGACGCTGCCGGTTGTGTTCCTGATGCTGTCGAACCACTACCCGTTGGCCTTTGCCACCGAGTACAATTGGCTGATCGCGGCGCTGGTGTTCCTGATGGGCGTGACCATCCGCCATTACTTCAACAGCAACCACGCAGGCACCAGCAACCCGACCTGGACCTGGCCGGTGACCGCGATCCTGTTCATCGGCATCATGATCCTGAGCCAGGCGCCGCTGCAGCAGGACACTTACGAAGAGTCTGAGGCGCGGGAGCTGACCAAGGGTGAACAGGTCTTTGCCAGCAACCAGCATTTCGAGGACGTGATGAATGTGGTGCCGGGCCGCTGCGCCATGTGCCATTCGCGCGAGCCCTACTATGACGGCATCCGCCGCGCACCCAAGAACGTGCTGCTGGAAACCCCGGCCGATGTGGCGAAATACGCCAAGGACATCTATCTCCAGGCCGGCGCCACCCACGCGATGCCGCCCGCCAATGTGACCTATATGGAGGACGAGGAGCGCGCCCTGATCCGCCGCTGGTACGGCAGCGCCGCCAAAGATCTGCCGTTTGCACTGGCCGCGAACTGACGCATAACCGTCTGACATTCCCAAAGGCCCCGCCTCCGTGGCGGGGCCTTTTTCGTCCGCCACCACGCCCGCGCCCCCACCGCAGCATGAGCATGGAACCAGACAGCCCCGCCATGTGTTATACTGCTACAGGGTTTGCCCAGCTGCGCCGGATGCCCGGAGTCTTCCGGCTTGTTCAGCCACAGCGCCATTCCCTTTCGGGCACCCTTTTCCGGCGGCAATCGCCGGGAACCGGCCGTTTGGGACCGCGGCAAAACTGCGGGGATTGGACGTTGAAGGAGGAAATGCAATGCTTAAGAAAACCATCGCTATCGGATTTGCACTCTGCACCACCCTCGCCGCCTGCGGCGACACTACCGGCGAGCAGCTGGTCTATGGCGCAGGCGCGGGCGCAGCCGGTGCTGCTGTGCTGGACGGCAATCTGGTGACAGGAGCCGCTGTCGGGGCCGCGGCCAATCTGCTTTACTGCGAGGAAAATCCGCACCGCTGCTAAGGCGAGAACCCTCGTTTTTTTTGAGGCGGGCCAGCGGTGCCCGCCTCTTCTTTTGCCCTTAACTGCCAGTCTCGATCCGCCGGAAGGCTGCCAGCCCGTGTTTCACAGCGTAATCCACGAACAGGCGGATCTTGGGATCCTGCAGTTTCCTGTGCGGGTAAAGGCAGCCGAAGACCGTCGGCTCCGGCGGCGTGTCCGGCAACACTTCCACCAGCGCGCCGCTGCGAAGATGCGCGGCCACATCAAACCGCGGCTTGTTGACGATACCCCGCCCGTCCAGCGCCCAGCCAGTCAGCACATCACTGTCATCGGCGTCATACTTGCCCGACACCTCCAGCTTGCGCAGCCCCTCGGGCGTTTCCAGCGTCCAGTAATACTCGGGTGAGCGCGGGTAGCGCAGCAGCAGGCAATTGTGGCCGCTCAGCAGATCCTCCGGCAGCTGCGGGGTGCCGTGGCGCTCCAGATAGTCCGGCGCGGCGCACAGAACCCGGGCGCAATCGGTGATCTTACGCATCTTCAGGGTGGAATCGTGCGGAGTGCCGATGAAGAACGCCACATCCAGCCCGTCGGCCAGTATATCGACCTTGCGGTCCGACATTCGCATGCGGATTTCGGTGGCCGGATAATCCTCGACAAAGCCTGGCACCAGCGGTGCAATGATGCGGCGGCCAACACCCAGCGGCGCGGTCACCCGGATCACCCCGCGAGGTGCGGCGGAGAATTGCGAGACCACCGCCTCGGCATCCTCAATCGATTCGAGAACCTTCTTGGCTTCGGTGTAAAACAGCTGTCCGGCCTCGGTCGGGGTCAGCGACCTCGTGGTACGGTTGAACAGACGCACGCCAAGGTGCTTTTCCAGCTCCTTTATACGTTTGCTGGCCACGGCAGGAGTCAGCCGCAGATCACGCCCGCCAGAGGTGATGCTGCCCAGTTCGACGACTCGGGTAAAGACCCGCAGCGATTCCAGATAAGACATGTTCTACAGACCTTTACTGGGCGCGTTTGCCGCTTGCCGCTTCACAGCAGCAGGCGGCGGGCACGCCGGTTCCGGCACCTATAGCCTAACCATTTTCAACAAGGTGTTGAAAGCCTTTCGCAATTGCACCCGTTAACCGGGCAGTCAGACAGGGTAAAACAAACCTAAGCGGGCCATGACGGCCCAACAACACTCCGGAGGCCAGATGACACATCAAACCGACATCCGCTTTCTGCTGAACGGCCAGGACATCGCACTTCAGGACGTGAAGGCAACCACCACTCTCTTGGACTTCCTGCGCCTGGAACAGCGCCTGACCGGCACCAAGGAAGGCTGCGCCGAGGGCGACTGCGGCGCCTGCACCGTGCTGGTGGGGCGGCTGCAGAATGGCAGCCTGCGCTATGAGGCGATCAACGCCTGCATCCGTTTCCTGGCGTCGCTCAACGGCTGCCATGTGGTGACGGTGGAGCACCTGTCTGGCCCGAACGGCCGTCTGCACCCGGTGCAGCAGGCCATGGTGGAGTACCACGGCAGCCAGTGCGGTTTCTGCACCCCCGGTTTTGTGATGTCGCTGTATGCGCTGTGGATGGAAAATCCGCAGCCGAACGAGGCCGAGGTGGAAACCGCTGTCCAGGGCAACCTTTGCCGCTGCACCGGGTATGAGCCGATTGTGAAGGCGGCACTTGCGGTGAATCAGTACGGCACCCCGGCCAATGACTATCTGACCACCGAGCGCGACAGCCTGACCGCCAAACTGAAAGCGATCCAGCCCGAGGCCCGCGTCGTGACCGGCCCCGAAGACGACCGCGCGATCCTGCCGCTGGATGCGGCGGATCTGGCAGAGGTGCTGGCCGAGAACCCCAAGGCGACCATCGTGGCAGGCTCCACCGATGTGGGTCTGTGGGTAACCAAGTTCATGAAGCCGATCTCTCCGGTGGTGTTTGTCGCCCACCTGGAGGATCTGAAGGCGGTGAAGCTGACCGATGATGCGCTGACCATCGGTGCCGGCGTCACCTATACCGAGAGCGAAGCGGCGATCCGCGATGCCTTCCCGCACCTTGGCCCCTTTTGGGACCGCATCGCCGGCTGGCAGGTGCGCAACATGGGCACCATTGGCGGCAATATCGCCAACGGCTCGCCCATCGGGGACACGCCGCCGGTGCTGATCTCTTTGGGTGCCGAGGTGACGCTGCAGAAACAGGGCAGCAGCCGCACCCTGCCGCTGGAGGAGTTCTTTATCGACTACGGCAAGCAGGACCGGGAGCCGGGCGACTTTGTGGCCTCGATCCGCATTCCGCAGCCTTCGAACGGACAGATCGACGCCGCCTACAAGATCTCCAAGCGCCGGGACGAGGATATCTCCTCGGTCGCCGCCGGGGTCAGCGTGACCGTGAAGGACGGCACGATCACCACTGCACGCATCGCATTCGGCGGCATGGCGGCAACGCCCAAGCGCGCCGCCGGTGCTGAGGCCGCACTGGTTGGCCAGCCCTGGAGCGAGGCTGCGTTCGACGCGGCAGCGGAGGCGGTGAAGCAGGATTTCACCCCCTTGAGCGACTGGCGTGCCTCTGCAGAGTACCGGACGCTTTCGGCCAGCAACCTGCTGCGCCGCTTCTACCTGGAACATGATGCGGGAACCGCCGGAGCCGTCCGGCTGGCCGTCGCTTGAGGAGGATTTGAGATGAAAGACCATCAGACCATCAGCGGCGCCGTGCATCAGGATCGCCAGCACGACAGCGCGATCAAACACGTCACCGGCCGCGCCGAATACACCGACGATATCGCCGAACCCTATGGCACGCTGCACGCCTATCTGGGTGTGTCCACCGTGGCGCATGCCAACATCAAAGGTATTGAACTGTCTGCCGTGCGCGCCGCACCCGGCGTGGTGGATATTCTGACCGCCGATGATATCCCCGGCGTCAACGACATCAGCCCCACCGGCAAGCATGACGAGCCGGTATTCCCAACGGAGAAGGTCGAATTCCACGGCCAGCCGATGTTTGCGGTGATTGCCGAAACCCGCGACGCCGCGCGCCGTGCGGCTGAGCTGGCACAGGTGGATTACGAGGTGCTGCCGCATGCGCTGGACCCGGTTCAGGCGCAGGAGGCCGGCTATCCGATGATCACCGACCCGCTGAAGCTGGAGCGCGGCGATGTGGAGGCGGGCCGCAAGGGCGCCCCGCACCGCATCCAGGCGCAGATGACCGTTGGCGGCCAGGACCACATGTATCTGGAGGGCCATATCGCCTTTGCCATCCCCGGCGAAGACGAGGACGTGACCGTGCATTGCTCCACCCAGCATCCCAGCGAGGCGCAGCATATGGTGGCGCATGTTCTGGGCGTGGCGAACAACGCGGTGACCGTCAACGTGCGCCGCATGGGCGGCGGCTTTGGCGGCAAGGAAAGCCAGATGAACCTGTTCTGCGCGGTGGCTGCGATTGCCGCCAAGAAACACAACCGCCCCGTCAAGATCCGCCCGGACCGCGATCAGGACATGACCGCCACCGGTAAACGCCATGACTTTGTGATCGACTATGACGTGGCCTTTGACGACGCGGGCCGCATCCAGGCGGTCGAGGGCGGCTTTGCCGCGCGCTGCGGCTATTCCTCGGACCTGTCGGGGCCGGTCACCGACCGCGCGCTGTTCCATGCGGATAACGCCTATTTCTACCCGAATGTGCTGCTGAAAAGCCGACCCATGAAGACCAACACCGTCTCCAACACCGCCTTCCGCGGCTTTGGCGGCCCGCAGGGTGTGGTGGCAGCGGAGCGGATGATCGAAGAAATCGCCTATGCCCTCGGCAAGGACCCGCTGGATGTGCGCAAGGCCAACTTCTATGGCGAGGAAGGCCGCGATCTTACGCCTTACCACCAGAAGGTGGAGGACAATATCCTCGACCGGCTGATCTGGGAGCTGGAGGAAAGCGCCGAATACCGCAAGCGCCGGGAAGAGATCATCGCCTTTAACAAGGAGTCGAAGATCATCAGGAAGGGCATTGCCCTGACGCCGGTGAAATTCGGCATCTCCTTCACCGCGACCTGGTACAATCAGGCGGGTTCGCTGATCCATGTTTACAACGACGGCTCAATCCACCTGAACCACGGCGGCACCGAGATGGGGCAGGGCCTCAACACCAAGGTAGCGCAGGTGGTGGCCGATGCCTTCCAGGTGGATTTCGAGCGCATCAAGATCACCAAGACCACCACCGAGAAGGTGCCGAACACCTCTGCCACCGCGGCCTCGTCAGGCTCGGACCTCAATGGCATGGCGGCGCTGGATGCGGCGGAGCAGATCATTGCCCGGCTGACCAAATTCGCGGCCGAGAAGTATGAAGTCTCCGAGGCGGAGGTCGAATTCCTGCCCAACCGAGTGCGGGTTGGCAGCGAGGAGATCCCCTTTGATACGTTGGTGAAAGAGGCCTATATGGCCCGCGTCCAGCTGTCGGCGGCGGGGTTCTACAAGACACCGGAAATCCACTGGGACCGCGCGGCGGGCAAGGGGCAGCCGTTCTTCTACTACGCATATGGCGCGTCCTGCTCGGAAGTGTCGGTCGATACGCTGACCGGCGAGTACCGGGTGGAGCGCACCGACATCCTGCATGACGTGGGCCGCTCGCTGAACCCGGTGCTGGACAAGGGCCAGGTGGAGGGCGCCTTCATTCAGGGCATGGGCTGGCTGACCACAGAGGAACTGTGGTGGGACGGCGAAGGCCGCCTGCGCACCCATGCGCCCTCGACCTACAAGATCCCGCTGGCGTCTGACCGGCCGCGCATTTTCAACACCCAGCTGGCCCAATGGTCGGTGAACAAGAAGCGTACCATCAAGCGGTCCAAGGCCGTGGGCGAGCCGCCGTTCATGCTGGGCATCTCGGTGTTCGAAGCGCTGTCGATGGCTGTCGCCAGCACCGCGGATTACAAGGTCTGCCCGCGTCTGGATGCGCCGGCCACGCCGGAGCGTGTGCTGATGGCGATTGAAACCCTCAAAGGGCAGGGCTGAGCCATGGCCCGCCGCCTTTCCCTCCAGGACTTTCTGGCCAGCCGCAAACATGTGGTGCAGGTCGCGCTGACCCGCGTCCGCGGGTCTTCCCCGCGCGAAGCCGGCACCTGCATGTTTGTGGCGGCAGAGAACCTCTGGGGGACCATTGGCGGCGGCCAGCTGGAATACATCGCCATCGACCACGCCCGGCGGATGCTGAAGCAGGGTGTGATCAGCGACACGCTGGACGTGCCATTGGGGCCGGAAATCGGCCAATGCTGCGGCGGCCGGGTGGAGATGTCGCTGGCGCAGATGCGCCAGGCAGACCGCGACGATGCCATTGCCCGGCAGCAGGCCGAGGACCAGGCGCTGCCGCATGTCTATGTGATGGGTGCCGGCCACGTGGGCCGGGCGCTGGCGGATCTGTTCCAGCATATGCCGGTGCGCTGCATCCTTATTGACCAGCGCGCCGAAGAGCTGGCCCTGGCACAAGCGGATGTGGAAATCCGCCAAAGCGCTATCCCTGAGATCGACATTGCCACCGCCCCGGCGGGCAGCGCCTTTGTCGTTCTCACCCATGATCACGCGCTCGACTTCCTGCTTGCCTCCGCTGCCCTGCAGCGCGGCGATGCTGGATACGTGGGCCTGATCGGATCGGCCACCAAGCGGGAGAAATTCCGCCGCTGGTGCCGGGACCATTGCGACGGTCAGCGAACCGACCGTCTCATCTGCCCCATCGGGGCAAGCGGCAGCCGCGACAAGCGGCCCAGCGTCATCGCGGCCTTCGTGGCTGCGGAAGTTATCGCTGAATTGACCTCTGAAACTGCCGCGTCCGCTCCAGCACGGAGCATTGATTTGCCTCAAACGGGCAAGCAACCGGACGCAGAGGGAGACACGGCTGGAGCAAACAGCCGTTAAGGACTGCGTCCTCTGATAGGAGGAGGCCGCCATGACCACAGGGCGGAGCTACACATACAAACTGTTCGCGCGGAATGACTTCAGTGCATTCTGGGCGCTGTTCACCGACAACTTGATCAACCTGATTGTGCTTTCGGGCATCTGTCAGTTTGTCTTCAACATGCCTGCGGACATCGTGTTCGGCCGCATCGTTCCCGGCGCCGCAGTGGCGATCCTGGCTGGCATCGCGGTCTACACCTGGCTGGCCAAGCACACCGCTGAGAAAGAGGGCCGCGACGTGACCGCGCTGCCCTATGGCATCTCGACGCCGGTGATGTTTGTCTATCTGTTCGGGGTGATCGGGCCGATCTACTGGTCCACCAATGACGCCATGCTGGCCTGGCAGGTGGGTATCGGCGCGGGCTTCATGGGCGGTATCGTAGCCGGCCTTGGCGCCATCGTCGGCCCCTGGCTCAAGCGGGTGACCCCGCGCGCCGGTATGCTCGGCACCCTCTGCGGCATTGCGCTGGTGTTCATCGGCACCGTGCCGCTGGCAACGATATTCGAGGATCCGTTCATCGGCTTTGCCTCGATGATCATCATCCTGTGGGGCCTGGTCGGCCGTCACCGGCTGCCGTTCAACATCCCCGCCGGTCTGCTGGCACTGATCGTCGGCACTGTTGTGGCGCTGGGAATGGGCAAGGCTTCGGTCTCGTTCGAGGGTGTTGGCGTCTACCTGCCGATCCCCTATTTCGGTGACCTGATCGCCGGTATCCAGCATCTGTTTGCCAACCCGGAGCTGTTCCTGGTGCTGGTGCCGGTGCAAATCTACAACTTTATCGAGACCATGAACAACGTCGAAAGCGCCGAGGCTGCGGGTGACCATTACCCGGTCGGCCTGTGCCAGGTGACCGACGGTGTCGGCACCATGATCGGTGCGGTCTTCGGCTCGCCGTTCCCGACCACCGCCTATATCGGCCACCCTGCGTATAAGCGGATGGGCGCGCGCTCGGGCTATATCATCGGCGTTGGCCTGGTGATCCCCTTTGCCGCCTTCTTTGGCCTCCTGGCGTTCCTCAACAACCTGATCCCCGTGGCCGCTGCCGCACCGGTGCTGGTGTTTGTGGCCCTCAGCCTGGTCACTAACACTGCGCATTCGGTGAAGACCGACCACATCGCCGCGGTGACCATCGCGATGATGCCGCATGTCTCGGCCTTCCTGGTGATCAAATGGGGTGCATTGGCCGGCGCATTGGGCGCATTGGGTGCCACCGGCATGGCCCAGCTGGGTGACGCCGAGCTGACCGCAGCGCTGCTGCAGCAGGGCGCGCATTACGAAGGCCATCTGGCGCTGAGCCAGGGTGCCATTCTGACCGGCCTGATCTGGGGCGCCATCGTGGCCAGCGTGATCGACGGCGATTTCCGCAATGCGGGCGGCTTTGCTCTGGCGGCGGCGGTGATGTCGCTGGTCGGTGTGATCCACTCTGCCAGCCTGCACTGGCCGGAATTCAGCGGCGTGGCAATGGGCTACCTGATCGCGGCTGCCTTCCTGTTCATCTATCCGATCTTCCACAAGGCGGATGAGACAGAGAAAGCCGAAAACGGCAGCATGGACTCCAAAGCACCGCACTTGCCAGCAGGCGAGTAATCCCAAATGAAAAGGGGCAGGGGGCATAGGTCCCCTGCCTGCCAACCAAGGACATCAAAGAAATGACATCGAAACAGACGCTGCTGCGCGGGCGGGTGCTGACCTTCACCGCCGAGCCGCAAGGCGCTGACGACACCAGCGCCTATGAGTTCATCGAGGACGGCGCGCTCTTGGTGGCGGACGGTATGATCCTGGCCAAGGGCAGCTATGGCGATCTGGCCGCGCAGGCGGCGGGCGCCGAGGTGATCGACCACCGCCCGAACATCCTGATGGCCGGCTTCATCGACACCCATCTTCATTTCCCGCAGGTGCAGGTGATCGCCTCCTGGGGCTCGCAGCTGCTGGAATGGCTGAACAACTACACCTTCCCTGAGGAGGTCCGTTTTGCCGATGCCGGCCACAGCGCTGAGATGGCGGGGCATTTCTTTGACCTGCTGACCAGCCACGGCACCACCACCGCCGTTGCCTATTGCTCAGTCCACAAAACCTCCGCCGAGGCGTATTTCTCCGAGGCCGCACGCCGCAACATGCGGATGATCGGCGGCAAGGTGATGATGGACCGCAACGCGCCCGAGGGCCTGCTGGACACGCCCGTCAGCGGTTACGACGACACCAAGGAACTGATCGCGAAATACCACGGCAAGGGCCGCGGCATGTATGCGGTCACGCCGCGCTTTGCCATCACCTCCACCCCCGGCCAGATGGAAATGGCCGGCGCGCTGGTGAAGGAGCACCCGGAGTGCTACGTGCAGACACATCTGTCGGAAAACCACGACGAGATTGCATTTACCGCCGAGCTGTACCCGCAGGCCCGGGATTATCTGGATGTCTACCAGTCCTACGGTCTGCTGACAGAGAAGATGCTGCTGGGCCACTCGATCCACCTGCAACCGCGCGAGATCGATGCGCTGGCGGAGACCGGCGCCAAGCCGGTGTTCTGCCCGACTTCAAACCTGTTCCTGGGCAGCGGGTTGTTTGACGATGCAGGCCTGCGCGGCCGCGGCATCACCAATGCGATTGCCACCGACATCGGCGCCGGCACCAGCTATTCGATGCTGCAGACCCTGAACGAGGGCTACAAGGTTCTGCAATTGCAGAACCAGAAACTGCACCCCTTGCGTGCCTTCCACTGGATCACCCGCGGCAACGCGGTGACGCTGGGGCTGGCGGACAAAATCGGCACGCTGGAGGCCGGCACCGAGGCCGACATCGTGGTGCTGGATTCCCGCGCCACTCCGGCGATGGATCTGCGGATGCAGCGGGCCGAGACCCTGTCCGAGGAGCTGTTCATCCTCCAGACCCTGGGCGACGACCGCTCCATCGCCCAGACTTATGCGGCTGGCAAGCCGATGAAGGTCTGAAGCTCCATTGAAAAAAGACCGGCCCTTGGGCCGGTCCATAGCTGCCGGACAAAAACGTCCCGGCAGGGAGTGAAACCTTCAGGAACGGCGCAGGAACGGCTCCGCGCCATAAACTTCCTCAAGAATAACCTCGACTAGATCGAACTCTGTGTGCAGGTTGACGTCCTCGAAATAGATGTGGCTTGGCCAGGCCTGGCTGACGTGGTTGTCCTTGGGCAGGTCCACATGGGCGCAGACATTGCGGATTGCCGCCACATGCGAACGGGCC
Source organism: Leisingera sp. NJS201 (assembly GCF_004535885.1). Lineage (NCBI taxonomy): Bacteria > Pseudomonadati > Pseudomonadota > Alphaproteobacteria > Rhodobacterales > Roseobacteraceae > Leisingera > Leisingera sp. NJS201. The sequence goes on along the minus strand of NZ_CP038239.1, from coordinate 55,085 downwards.
ATCCCGCGGGTTTCGGCCTTGGTGGCGTCCAGATCCTCGATGCTGTTGCGGTCGATCTCGGGTGAGCCGATGCCCGAGGTTAGCGGCATGTTGCGGGCGATCGCCTGCTGTTCATAGAAAGAGATGTCAACCTTGTCCGCAGCCAGCCGCATTATGAAGACCGGGTTAACGCTCACCTTTGCATCTGTCAGTTCCAACAGGGCCGGGTTTTCCAAAGGCGCCGGTTCGGGTGTGGCAGCGATGCTTGCCTCGGTGCCGCCGCGGCGGCGGGCGCGGCGGTCTTTCTTCCTGGCCAGCGTCACGTGGTCGCCGCGGTAGTTATTGTCGAACACCCGGTCCGCATAGGGCTTGTCCCGCAGCATGTGCCGGATCGCGCGGATCGACATGTTTTTGCAGTTCTCAGGACCGATAAAGAAGGGCGACCCCGAAGCATCGGACAACTCGATCCAGCCGTTCGGGAAGGTGGCGATATGGTGGTCCATCCACGGCCCCAGCACCACGTCGCCCAGGTGGTCCAGCAGTGCGTTCACCTCATCCGGATCATTCACAACATCGCCCAAAAGCGGCTCTTGCCCATAGATATCGGCGGCTAGGCTGTAGGGCGCGGTGATCTGCAACAGCGGCGGCAGGCCGGTCAGCTCCTCATGCACCCGCAGGATTTTGGTGATCGCCAGCGGCACGCCGGTGGTGAATTCCGGAGTCTTCAAGTCGCGCCAGTTGTCCTTTTTGATCAGCATGTTATCGGGGTCGGCGCCAGGCGGGTATTTGTCCGGGTACATCATGGTCTGGCCCAGCGGCTCGCAGGACCACGCATACAGCGCCCAGGTAATATAGAACTTGTTCACGCCCAACAGCCGGCTGACCGCAAGGTTGGCGCGGACATAGCGGTAGGGATCCTCGTGGTAATACTCGCGGGTCTCGATCCCATAAAGATCATTCAGCACCGCCAGCGCCAGCATGTGCACCGAGGCGACGCTGTTGACCCGGTTCGGGTCGGCCTTTTGCCCGAAATTGGCATCGAAACCGCCAGCGATAGCGGCGTCGAACACCCGCTTCATTTCTGCTTTGGCTTCAGCATCGCCCGCCTGCCAGGCCCGCAGCAGGTCCAGCCCCTTGGGGAATGCGTAATCTTCGATTCTGGTCATGGATCGGCCTCAAACCTTCGTGAACCCGTGGCGCGTTTTGCACCAGTTTGGATTGAGACTACTAAATAGTGGGCACATCAAATATACCCGTTATAGACCCAACTATAGGCCCACTTGGACCAATGCCAAAATCCCCGGGCGGCGCCTTGCTGCAAGGTTTCACAATCGAACGCGACTCCCCGGTGCCGATCTACCGGCAGCTGGATGCCTCCTTGCGGCGGCTGATCCTGGACGGTTCGCTTGCGCCGGGGCAAAAGCTGCCCTCCACCCGCGAGCTGGCACAGGAGCTGGGGATTTCACGGATCACGGTCAAGAACGTCTATGAACAGATCATTGCCGAAGGCTATGCCCAAGCGAAAACCGGAGCCGGCACTTTTGTTGCCGAGGGGCTGGATACAGAGGCTTTTCCGCAGGTCCGCGCACCGCGACACAGAGAAAAACCGGCTGATTTCGAGATTTCGGACCACGCGCGAACCATCACCGCGTCAAAGTCCCTTGCCCGCTACGGCGAGACGGCTCCTTTTCGCCCCGGCGTGCCTGCGCTGGACCAGTTTCCGGCAAAGCTCTGGCAGAAATACATGGCCGGGGCGATGGAACGGAACGCGCGGCGCAGCCTGAGTTACGGGCAGGTGAATGGCAATGCAGCCCTGCGCGAGGCGATTGCCCGCCATCTGGGTGATGCCCGCGGCATGAAGGTTGATGCGGAGCGGGTCATCATTACATCCGGCGCGCAGCAAGCCTTTGTTCTGATTGCTTTTGTATTACTCAATCAGGGGGATACGGTCTGGTACGAAAACCCCGGCCATATCGCAGGGCGGGACGTGATGCAGATCATGGGGGCCCAGGTGGCACCGGTGCCGGTGGACGGCGAGGGGCTGGATCTGGACCATGCTGTCCACCGGTATCCGAAGCCCGCGCTGATTTTCACCACACCGTCGCATCAGCAGCCATTGGGCACCACGATGAGCCTGGGGCGGCGGCTGGCACTGCTGAATTACGCACAGGAGAACAACGCCTGGATCATCGAGGACGATTACGACAGCGAGTTCCGCTACCGTGGCCGGCCGCTGCCCGCGCTCAGCGCCTTGGACAGCGCGCGGCGGGTGTTTTACGTGGGCACCTTCTCGAAATCGATGTTTGCGGCAATGCGGCTGGGCTATGTGGTGGTGCCGCCCGAGTTTGCCGGAACCTTTGCCACGGCGCGCAACCTTTTGGGGCAGAACTCCTCTGCCATGGTGGAGGAGGCGATGGCGTGTTTTATGGCGGACGGACGGTTCACCGAGCATATCCGCAAGATGCGCAAGCTATACCGGGTCCGCCGGGATGTGCTGTTTGAGGCCCTCAGCCGTGATTGCGCGGCTTGGCTGGAGCCGCAACGCACAGATGCCGGGATGCATATGGTGGCCTGGCTGAAACACGGGATTGATGACGAGACGGCCCACCGCGCGCTGCTGGCGGCGGGCATCGACTCGCTGCCAATCTCGGTCTATTGCATCGAGCCGATTGGGCGCGCGGCGCTGGTGCTTGGCTTTTCCGGCGCGGACGAACGGATCATTCCGCGGCTGGTCAAACGGCTGGCAGAGGTGCTGAAGGAGCTCAGGTCAGCGCGCTAACCGCTGAAGGCCACCTCAACTTGCAATCCGGGATTTGCATCGGACAGGGTCAGCCTGGCGCCATGCAGCTCGGCAATTGCCGCCACCAGGCTGAGGCCGAGACCGCTGCCCTGGGTGGTGCGGCTTTGTTCCAAACGGTAAAGGCGGCGCAGCACATTCTGGTGCTCGGCTTCGGGAATGCCGGGGCCGTGGTCGCGCAGGGACAGGATCGTCTCCCTGTTGTGCTGCAGCGACAGGCTGATGCCGGAACCTTCCGGCGTGTGGCGCAGGGCGTTTTCGATCAGATTGGCCAGCATCTGGCCGATCAGCGCCCGGTCGCCGCTGACCAGGACCGGCGCCTGCGGCAGGCTGAGCGTGAACCTCCGGTTCTGCTCTTCTGCGGCCGGTTCATAGATTTCGGCAAAGGTCGTTGCGATTTCGCAGAGGTCCACCGGTTCGAACCGCGATCTTGGCGTGCCGCCCTCCAGCTGGGCAATCTGCAGCAGCGCCTGAAAAGTACGGGTGATGCCGTGGGTCTCCGCAAGCGCCTGATCCGCCAGCGATTGCGCATCTGACGGCAGGTCCGGTATTTCCTGCAAGCGGGCAAGCTGCACCGCCACCCGCTGAATCGGCGTTTTCAGGTCATGGGCAATATCGGCAGAGACCTGCCGCAGCGCCTCGGTTGATTGCTGCTGTGCCCGGGCCATGCGGTTCACGCTCTGGCCGATACGGGTAATGTCGCTCCGGCGCGCCGCTTCCGGTACCCGAGCGCCAAGATCGCCGGAGGTCAGCGCCGACAGGGTGTGCTCAATCCCCGCCAGCGACCGGGCCGAGCGCCGCGCCAGCAGCACGCCGCCCAGGACTGCGATGGCAATGGCCGGCAGCAGACTGAAAAACAGCACCCGCAGATAGGTCTGCCGCAGGTCGTCCAGAGGCTTGGCAGTCTGCGCGACGGTCAGCAGCCCGCCGTGGATGTATTCGCTAAGCGAGATGAAGCGGCCGGTGATCTCAACCGGGGCCGGCCCCAGTGCCACGACCCGGAACCCTTCCTGCTGCTGCATGATCGCCGCATTGCCGGCCACGATCCGCCCGCCCGGGCGGCGGTAGCTGAGCAGACGCCGTTGCGGATCGGTCTCGGCGGTCTCGGCATTGACCAATGCGGCCAGTGCAGCGGCGGAAGGCGTGGCCCGGAAACCCGCCATATCCTGTGTCAGGCTTTCCTCGATCGCCTGCCGCTGGGCGCCATGGGCGACATAATAGGTAATGCCGAGACTGAGCGCACTGGCCGCCACAAACAGCAGCGACAGCCACAACGACTGCCGCATCGGCGAGGAGCGCAGCAAAGCCCGCGTGCGGATCCGCCGGTCACCCGGCAATCCGGTACCCCGCACCGCGCACGGTTTCGATCAGATCGCTGGCAAAGGGCTTGTCCATCTTGGCGCGCAAACGGGAGATATGGGTCTCCACCACATTGGTCTGCGGGTCGAAACTGATGTCCCAGACCGCCTCCAGCAGCATGGTGCGGGTCTGCACCCGGCCCTTGCGGCGCATCAAATGCTCCAGCAGGCGGAATTCGCGCGGCAGCAGGTCAATCGCCTGACCTTCGCGGGTCACCGTGCGGCGGACCAGATCCATCTCCAGATCACCGGCCCGGAGCACCGTCTCCTGTGTCTGCAGCCCCGGGCGGCGGGCGAGGGCAGCAACACGGGCGGACAGCTCGCCAAAGGCGAAGGGTTTAACCAGGTAATCATCCGCCCCAGCCTCCAGCCCGTCGATCCGGTCGTTCACGCCGCTGAGCGCGGTCAGCATGATGGCAGGCGTGCGCAGCCCGGCCCCGCGCAGGGTCTTGATCAGGCTCAGCCCGTCCAGGCCGGGCAGCATCCGGTCGATGATCAGCACGTCGTAATCAGCCGCGTTGGCCTGCAGCATCCCCTCGCGTCCATCAGTGACAAGGTCAACACTATGCCCCTCCTCGCGCAATCCCGTGGCCACATAAGGCCCCGTTGTCGTGTCGTCTTCCATCACCAGGATCTTCAAGGCTTCCCCCGCTTTGCTGCCGGCCCGGTGATACACCGTGCCGCGCCTCTGCACACATTACAGATCTGTATAGAAGACGTCAGGACATTGAAATCCGCACCCGCCATCTGCCTTGCATCACTTCAACGCAAGGAAATGAAGATGCCCAAAACCTACGCTCCTAAACGGTTTGCCTTTGCCCTGACCGCTGCCGCCTCAGCAGCGGCGATGTTTACCCTGGCGCCTGCGCCCGCACTGGCGGTGCCGGCGGGCGGTTATGCGGATCTGGTCGAAACCTTCTCGCCTGCGGTTGTGTTTGTCGAGGTTACTGGCAAGGCGCAGCCGGCTTCCGGCCGGCAGACCATTCCGAATGACCAGTTCATGGAAGAATTCATGCGCCGGTTCGGCGGCAAAATGCCCCGGTTCGACGACAGCCGCCCGGTGAAGGGCGCAGGCTCCGGCTTCGTGATCTCCGGGGACGGGCTGATCGTCACCAATCACCACGTGATCGACAATGCCCAGACCGTATCCGTCACCCTGGCCGATGGCAGCGTGCATGAAGCCACCGTGATCGGGGCCGACCCGCTGACCGACATTGCCCTGCTTAAGGTCGAGGCAGACGCACCGCTTACCGTGGTGGAATTCGGATCCTCAGACGCGCTGCGGGTGGGGGATGAAGTGCTGGCCATGGGAAGCCCCTTCGGCCTGGCAGGCACGGTGACATCGGGCATCGTCTCGGCCACCTCCCGCAATATCAACGCCGGGCCGTTTGATGACTTCATCCAGACCGACGCGGCGATCAACCGGGGCAATTCCGGCGGGCCGCTGTTCAACGCCGAAGGTGAGGTTGTCGGCGTCAACACCATGATCTATTCGCCCGGCGGCGGCTCGGTCGGGATCGGCTTTGCCGTGCCCTCGGACATGGTGCAGAAGATCGTCGCTGATCTGGAAGACGATGGCGAGATCACCCGCGGCTGGCTGGGCGTGCAAATCAAACCGCTGTCCGAGGACGCCGCCAATGTCCTGGGCCGCGAGGCAGGCAAAGGCGTGGTGATCGACAGCGTGGCGGCTGACAGCCCCGCTGCCAAGGCCGGCCTCAAGCCTGGCGACGTGGTACTGCGTTTTGGCGGCAGCGGCATTAACGAACTGCGCGATCTGACCGCAGCGGTGGCGATGAATGCTCCCGGTGAAACGGCACAGATCGAGGTGCTGCGCAGGGGCAAGAAAATCACCCTGGATGTCACTTTGGGCGACCGCGCCAGCCAGGACGCCTAATTACCCGCAGACCAAAATCCCTTGCGCCGGTACGGGCAGGGGATTGGACGGCCAAGGCTGCTTCCCCTCCGGCGGGCAGGGAGTGTCTCTGCCGGGCCTTGGCCGGACCCCTAACGCGCAGGCGGCGCTATTCCGGCCATGGCAGGGAGTAGGTCTTCACATTTGTGAAGAACTTCATGGCTTCTATGACGCCTTCCTTGACACCATTGCCGCTGTCTTTGATGCCGCCGAAGGGGGACATTTCGATGCGGTAGCCGGGCTGTTCCCAGATGTTGCAGGTGCCTACGTCCAAACCGTTGATATAGGCAATCGCCCGGTTCAGATCATTGGTGCAGACGCCTGACGACAGGCCGAACTCGGTGGAATTGGAAATCTTCATCACCTCGGCGTCATTGTCCGGCACCCGGACGATGGGCACGATCGGGCCAAAGGTCTCCTCCATCACCAGCTCGCTGCCGTGGGGCACCCTGTCGATCACGATGGGCGGCAAAAGCGCGCCCTGGCGGGGCGGGTGGTACAGGATCTCGGCGCCGTCTTTTTCGGCCTGCAGCACACGGTTTTCGAACAGCTCGGCGGCCTTGTCGTGGATGACGCAGCCCAGCTCGGTGGCCGGGTCCTGCGGGTCGCCGAATTTGATCGCACGAGCCTTTTCCAGGACCAGCGGCACAAAGCGGTCCGCGACGCTCTCTTGAACCAGAATACGCTTGATCGCGGTGCAGCGCTGGCCGGAGTTGCCGGTGGCGCCGGCCACGGCGATGGCGGCGGCCTTGTCCAGGTCCGCGTCCGGCAGATCGTTCAGCACAATCAGCGGGTCGTTGCCCCCCAGCTCCAGCGCCTGGCGTTTGTAGACGCCTTTTTCGGCGATCATCTTGCCTACCGGCACGCCGCCAGTGAAGGTGATGATGTCGATATTTTCATTGGTGATCATCTCGTCGCCAATGTCCTTAGGCCAGCCGGTGACCACCTGAAACATCTCCGGCGGCAGCCCGGCCTCATAAAGGATATCGGCCAGTGCAATACAGGTCAGCGGCGTCAGCTCGGTCGGTTTGCAAACCATGCAGTTGTTGGTGGCAATCGACGGCGCGATTTTATGGCTCACCATGTTCAGCGGGTGGTTGAACGGCGTGATCGCCGAGATCGCCTTGACCGGTTCGCGCTTGGTGAAGATCTTGCGCGCCTTGCCGTTGTGGGTGAGATCGCAGGAAAAGATCTCGCCGTCATCCTTCAGCGCCTCGGCCGCGGCAAACTGATAGACGTCCTGGGCGCGCTTGGTTTCATAGATCGCGTGCTGATGGCAGATGCCCAGCTCCAGCGTCAGCCATTTGGCCAGCCACTCGCGCTTCTCCCCGATCAGCTCACTCGCGCGCTGCAGGATCCGGCCGCGCTCATAGCGAGTGAGTTTGGGCGTGTAGTTCGCTGCCACCTCAAACGCCATGCGGGCATGTTCGGCCTTGCCGGCAGGAACATATCCAACAACTTCATTAGTATAGGGGTAATGAACCGGGACAGTTTCATCGGTAAAGACGATCTCGCCGCCGATCCGCATCCCTTCATTCCGGATCTCAGTATTGGTCATAATTTCACCCATGGATCAGAGAGCCGCCGCAGCGGTGGCATAGAAGAAGGCGTCAAAGTTGCGCAATTCCTCGGGCTGGCCAGGCAGATCAAGGACTCGGTTCACAATAAACGGTACTTCCTGTTCGGTCAGCCCGCCATGGCTGCGCAGCGGTTCTTTCAGCGCCGCCAGGTCGTGGCGGTGAGCGGAGGTGCCGATACAAATATTCTCGCCGGAGATCATCACGATGTCGCCGATACGGTCGCCGGGCAGTTCAAAGCGCCTGATGGCTTCTTCCTTGTCGATCACCAGGATCAGCTCCTCGCGGGCGTCCAGCTTGGCCATCACCTCCGCCTTGCCGGCACCTTCGGGCAGATAGGCGGTGGCAAAGGAGCCAAGCGCGCCGTGGTGCACCACATATGGGTCGGTGATCGGCAAGATCACCCGCGCGGCGTCCTTGCCCAGCCAGCCGTCCAGCAGATCCTGCGCGTAGATCACATTTGGCGTGCCGTCGGCGTGGTGCTTGGGCTTCATACCGTGATCGGCGGTCACGACAATCGCCGCGCCCATTTCATCCAGCTGCGCCAGGTACTGGTCGAACATCGCATAGAAATCCAGCGCGCCCTGCTGCTCCGGCGCGAATTTGTGCTGAATGTAGTCGGTGGTCGAAAGATACATCACGTCCGGCTTGAACTCCGCCAGCAGCTTGACGCCGGCGGCAAAGACGAATTCAGACAGCTCCGCCGAGTAGACCTCCGGCACCTCCATGCCCAGCCACTGGCTGGCGTTGTCGATACCGTGCTCTGCTTTGGTGGTCTCGCCCGACCTTTCGGAGGAGAAGGCCACCGCGCGGTCTTCGTCGAACTTCAAGTCGGCACCCAGCAGCGCACGCAGCTTGTCCTTGGCGGTGACCATGGCAACGCGATAACCGGCATCATAGAACTGCGAAAAGATGGTCGGCGCACGCAGGAAGCGCACGTCGTTCATCATCACCTCTTCGCCGCTGTCCGGGTCGATCAGATAATTGCCGCAGATGCCGTGCACACTGGGCGGGCGGCCGGTGGCAATCGACAGATTGTTGGGGTTGGTGAATGACGGGATCACCGAATTCGCCACGCGGCCGGTTCCGGTCCCGCGGATCCGCTTCAGCGTTGGCATCAGCCCTTTGGCGATGGCAACCTCCAGATATTCAGGCTCGCAGCCGTCCAGGCAGATGGCAATCGCCGGAACCTTGGGGACCGGGTAGCTGCGCCCATTGGCGATGACGGGGGTGTGGGTGGTCATATCTCGGAGTCCTTTGTCTTCAGGCAGCCAGTTCGGCGCGTTCTTCCAGCGCCGCATCAGGCGGGGCCGCGCTGGCGACGTCCATTTCTGCAAGCGTTTCCGCGGCGGCGGTCACAACCCGCCGCATCACATGTTCGTCCATCTGCCCGATGCAGCCGATGCGGAAACTGTCCACCACCGTCAGCTTGCCCGGGTAGATGATGAAGCCCTTTTCCTTCATCAGACCGTAGAAGCGGTGAAAGACGAAATTCTCATCCGCAGGGCAAAAGAATGTGACGATGATGGGCGACAGCCAGCGGCTGTCCAGCAGCGTCTCGAAACCCAGTTCACGCATTCCGCCGACCATCACATCGCGGTTGCGCGCATAACGGGCGCCGCGGCCAGCAACACCGCCTTCGGCTTCATGCGCCTTCAATGCGACCAGAAAAGAGGCAACCGCATGGGTCGGCGGCGTGAACCGCCACTGTCCGGTCTTTTCCATATTGTCCCATTGCGCGTGGACGTCCAACGACAGCGAATGGCAGTTGCCCCTGGCCGCTTCAATCTCAGACTTGCGGGCGATGACAAAGCCGAATCCCGGCACGCCCTCAATGCATTTGTTGGCCGACGACACCATTGCCTCATACCGAATGTCCGAGGGCTGCAGATCAATCGCACCAAAGGCCGACATGGAATCGATCAAGAGCTTGCGGCCCGCGGCATAGACCGCCTTGGATATCTCAGCGATTGGGTTGAGGATGCCCGAGGAGGTCTCGCAATGGATCGCCACCACATGGGTGATCGCCGGATCAGCGGTCAGAATTTCCGCCACCTCCGCACCGCGCGGCGGCAGGTAGTCGCCCTTGTCCAGCACCACGTGATCGCGGCCCAGATAGTTCAGCGTTTGCGCCGAGCGCTGGCCATATGCGCCATTGATCAGCACCAGCGCCTTGCCATCGCGGGGAATGAAAGAACCCAGCATCGCCTCGACTGCAAAACTGCCGGAGCCCTGCATCGGCACACAGTCAAAGTCATCCGCGCCGCGCCCCAGCAACGCCAGCAGGCGGTTGCGGATCTCGCGGGTCATGCCGCGAAAATCATCGTCCCAACTGCCCCAGTCCCGCAGCATCGCCTGTTTCACCGCATAAGAAGTCGTCAATGGCCCCGGCGTCAGCAAATAGGGTTCGCCCAGCCTGGGCGGTTCAATCGGATCCGTGGAAGCACTCATCTGCACTCTCCCAAGAGGAATTTGAACACATCATTGCCGCCTGCCAATCCATATGTAAAATTGCAAAAAACAATTCACTTATAGGCTGGGCCTATGATTGCCGGGAAAGGGAACAGATGCGCCATAGCCAGCTTCGCGCCTTCCACCATGTTGCGCTTCTGGGCGGCTTTTCCCGCGCCGCCAGGGCGCTGCATCTGACCCAGCCGGCGGTCTCCGAACAGGTCCGCAAGCTGGAGCAGGACCATGACATTCTGCTGTTTCACAGGGAGAAGAAACAGATTACCCTAACCCCTCAAGGCGAAGAGCTGCTGCGGCTGACCAAAGGTTATTTCGAGGCCGAAGCGCAGATCAGCGAGCACCTGTCCGATTCCGGTACGGTGGTGGAGGGCGAGCTGCGGATCATTGCTGACTCGGTCCTGCATATCACTGCCCTGCTCGGGCCGTTCCGCAAGAAACACCCGAATATCACCATTCTTCTAAGGGCCGGGAACACCGAAGACGTCCTGGAACAGCTGCGCAGTTACAAGGCTGAGATCGGTGTCATAGGCAGCTTGACCCCGGGCCGGGACATGACCGGGCTGCACCTGGGCGCCACTGGCATCACCGCCTTTGCCGCCCGCGGTTTTTTGCCTTCAGGCCGGCAGAACCTGCGCCTTGCAGACCTGCCGGGCCTGCCGCTGGTGTTCCGCGAAGCGGGCTCAAAGACCCGCCAGAAGATTGAAGCTGAGGCCCGAAGCAGGGGCGTTATTCTGCAACCCGCGATTATTGCCGAAGGCCGCGAAGCGGTGCGGGAACTGGTTGCCTCGGGTGCCGGCATCGGTTTTGTTTCCGAAGCGGAGTTCGGACATGACAGCCGGCTGGTCAAGATCAGGTTGGAGGATGCCAGCCTGACAATGGGCGAGAGTATTGTCTCGCTCACCCAGCGGCAGGACGTAAGGGTGGTCCGCGCCTTCATGGAGTTTGCTGCAAACACATTGGCCCGGCAGGAAATGCCTGAACCCAGCCCGCCCATTGGGTGACGCTGCCAGAAACACTGCCGCTTAGCCTCGCTCCACGGCCTTTACATCGGCCTCAGCCCGTCAGCAGGCAAATTGCGGGTCTGCAGTGATCATGTTTAACATAACCCGGATTACAGGATGCATTTATGCAGCCGGGGCGCGCGCTACTTTGAAGTGCGACTCCTGTTAGAAAACAATGAGTTATCTAATAGGAGACCATGGCATGGGAGCCGTTTACACGCAACTATCACTGGGAGAACGCCGCAAGATCGAGGCCCTGGTGGCACGCAAAGGTGCCTGTCAGAGAGATGGCGCGTGTTCTCAAGCGCCACAAATCGACGATCTTTCGTGAGATCAAACGGAATTTCTGGGCGGATGACGCATTCCCGAAGAAGTACGCAGGTTACTTCGGTCATGCGGCTCAGTTGCAGACAAACAAGCGCCGTTCAGTGTAGCGTAAACTGATCCGGCACCCTGAGCTGTGCCAGACGGTCATCGCACGTATCAAACAAGGCTGGACGCCCGAGCAGATCGGCAATCGCATGATCTACGAAGGTGCTGCGCTGCGTGTCTGCCAGGAGACGATTTATCGCTATATCTATTCCAAGGAAGGCATGGATCAGGAGCTGTGGTGGTATCTGCCTGAGCATCGAAAGGCGCGTCGTCCACGTCGGGCCAGAAAGCGCCAGAAGCCCAAGTTTGACCGTGATGTCAGCATCCTGTTCCGCCCGGACGATGTCGCACACCGCCGCCAGTTCGGGCATTGGGAAGCTGATCTTGTCTTGTTCAAACAACGCTTTGGACAATCAAACGTCACATCACTGGTCGAACGCGTCAGCCGGTTTACCGTGCTGTTGAAGAATCCGAACAAGCGCACGAAGCCGGTGATGGGCAAGATCATGAAGGCTGTGCGCGACCTGCCCTACATCGCACGCCGCTCAATCACCTTCGATCGGGGCACGGAGTTCGTCAGCTGGCCGCACCTGCAAGCTGAGATCGGAACGCAAACTTGGTTCTGTGATCCCTCCAGTCCGTGGCAGAAAGGCACCGTGGAAAACACAAACCGGCGCGCCCGAAGATGGCTGCCGAGGAAGCGGGACATCACGGCAGTCTCAGATCATGAATTGAAAATGATCTGTGACCGCCTCAACGCTACACCGAGGAAGTGCCTCGGATGGAAGACACCCGCCGAGGTGTTCGGTGAAAAGATGATAGAGGAAATGCGCCGATCCCCCTACCCTCAAAAGCAACAGGTGTCGCACTTCAAGTATCGCTCACATATCAAAGCTATCTGCGATCAGCTCAACAACACACCGCGCAAATGCCTTGGATAGGAAACACCGGCAGAAGTACTCCGTGAAAAGATGCCAGAGGAGACGGATCAAGCATCCTACCCTGAACGTCTATAGGAGCCGCGGTACAAGCATCGCTCACACATCAAATACCAAGGGCCGCCCAGGCGGATTTTCTCAACCCGCCTTTGAACGCAATTGCTTCTTCAGCCACCGTTCAAGCTTTTGCACCGCTTCCGGCACCACCCCGTGCGGACGCACCAGGTAATAGCGCTTGCGCGACACCAGCTCCGGCCCCGGAATCCGCACCAGATCCCCTGACGCAATCTCCCGCGCCACCATGTCATAGGGCACTATCGCAGCCCCCAACCCCGCCGCCGCTGCCGCAATCACCATCGAATGCTGATCGAAATAGCGCCCGTCCTGCCGCGGTGCGCCTGCCAGCCCGGCGCGCTCGAACCACTCCGCCCAGGTTCCTGCCCGGCTGTCCAGGTGCAGCAGCGGCGCCTGTGCCAGGCTACCCGCCAGCTCCAGCTGGTGCGCGGCATAAAACGCGGGCGCGCAGACCGGCACCATTTCCTCGCCGAACAAGGGCGCCATATGGGTGCCCGGCCAGTTGTCCAGCCCGTAGTGCACCGCCAGGTCGAAATTCTCGCGCGCAAAATCAAACGGCTCCAGCCGGGTGGAGAAACTCAGCTCCACCTCCGGATGGCGGGCGAAGAAATCCGGCAGCCGCGGAATCAGCCACAGGTTGGCAAAGGCAGGCAGCACCGCAATCCGCAAAGCCGAGCGGCCCGCCCCGGCAGCAGCAGCCTTCTGCAGCGTCGCCCGCAAACCTGCCAGATCCAGCTCCAGATCGGCGGCCAGCCCCTGCCCCGCAGGCGTCAGCACCACACCCCGGCCTGAACGCTGGAACAGGTCGAACCCCAGATCCGCCTCCAGCTCCTTTACCTTCTTGCTGACGGCGCTTTGCGTCAGCCCCAATTCCTCTCCCGCCGCAGTGAAACTTTGATGCCGCGCAGCGCTTTCAAAACAGCGCAGATGGGTCAGGCCCGGCAGGCGCATCTTACACCTCCCCCAGCTGCGACAGCAGCCATTCGCGAAATTTGATCAGCGGATATTCCTCTGGCTGATCCGCAGGCCAGACCAGGAAATATTCGCCCAAACTCACTGCCGCCCCCTCCATCGCCAGCATCAGCCGGCCTTGCGCAATTTCATTCTCCGCCAGGAAATCCGGCAACAACGCCACCCCCAACCCATGCACCGCCCCCTGCGTCATGGCCGAGGATTGGTCAAACAGCATCCCCCGCAGCTTGGCCGCCGGCACATCGTGAAGATGAAACCACTGTTCCCAGCAATCCGGGTGCGTCTCCAGATGCAGCAACGGATAGTCCAGCAGTTCCGCCGGGCTGGAAACCGGCCTCGCCATCAGCCCCGGCGCGCAGACCGGCAGCACATGTTTCGGCATCAGCGGCAGATACGCCACCCCCGGCCAGTCCCGCGTGCCGTAATGGATCGCCGCCTGCGCCGTGCCCGCATCAAAGCTGAACGGCAGATTATGCGTGTGCAGGTTCACCGTGATGCCGGGATGCGAGGCGGCAAACTCCCGCAGCCGCGGCGCCAGCCAATGGAGGCCAAAGGACGGCAGGATCGACAAGGTGAAACTGCCGCCGTCCGGGTTCGCCCGCAGCTTGACCGAGGCCTGCGCCAGCCGGGTCAGGATCGCGCGCGCCTCCTTGGCAAAGCCGGTCCCCGCCGGCGTCAGCTGCATCCGCATCTGGTCACGGGCAATCAGATCGACCCCCATCTGCTCCTCCAGCTGTTTCAATTGGCGGCTGACGGCGCTTTGCGTCAGCGACAGATCCTCCGCTGCCGCCGAAGCACTGCCCAGCCGGTCTACGGCCTCCAGCGCCAGCAGCGACGGGATCGAGGGCAGAAAGCGGCGCGGGGCAATCATATGATCTTAGCTCATGACTTCAGGATTTAGTTTCAATAGCAATCCGCGCCGGAGGGTGCAATTTCTATATCAGACCGACGCCCGGCAGGACATCGGCGCAAATCAGGCTAAAGTTTTGCTCATGTCCTGCCCTCGCTTCAAAAGGATCCCGATATGCCTCATTCCGACATCCTCGCCGCTGCCGGCCTGACCCAAGCCGAACTGACCGGCGGCAGCCTTTCTGTCACCACGCCCGTCGACGGCAGCGAAATCGCCCGCCTGAAAACCCACAGTGCGGTGGAGGCCGAAGCGCAAATTTCCGCCGCCAAATCCGCCTTCAAATCATGGCGCCTGGTGCCCGCCCCGCGCCGTGGCGAGCTGGTGCGCCTGCTGGGCGAGGAACTGCGCCGCGAAAAGGAAAACCTGGGCCGCCTCGTCACCCTGGAATGCGGCAAAATCTACCAGGAAGGCCTCGGCGAAGTGCAGGAGATGATCGACATCTGCGACTTTGCCGTCGGCCTCTCACGCCAGCTTTACGGCCTCACCATCGCCTCGGAACGCCCCGGCCATGCCATGCGCGAGAGCTGGCACCCGATGGGCACCTGCGGCATCATCACCGCCTTCAACTTCCCCGTTGCACCCTGGTGCTGGAACGCAGCACTTGCGCTGGTCTGCGGCGATCCGGTGATCTGGAAACCCTCCGAGAAAACCCCGCTCACCGCGCTGGCGGTGCAGAAAATCTGCGACCGCGCCATCGCCGCCTTTGGCGAGGACGCTCCCCAGGGTCTCATTCAGGTGCTGATCGGCGAGCGTGATCTGGGCGAGGCGCTCACTGCCTCCAAGGACGTCGCAATCATCTCGGCCACCGGATCGGTGCCGATGGGCAAAGCGGTTGCGGCGGACATGTCGCAACGCCTTGGCCGCACCATTCTGGAACTTGGCGGCAACAACGCGATGATCGTGGCACCTTCGGCCGATCTTGAAATGGCCCTGCGCGCCATCGTTTTTTCCGCCGTCGGCACCGCCGGCCAGCGCTGCACCAGCCTGCGCCGCCTGATCGTGCACAAGGATATCTATGACGCGCTGATCCCGCGTCTGATCAAGGCCTACGCGGGCCTGCCCATCGGCGATCCGCTGGCGGACGGCACCCTGGTCGGCCCGCTGATCGACCGCCAAGCCATGGATTCTATGCTGCGGGCGCTGGAGCGCGCCCAGAGCGAAGGCGGCACCGTGCATGGCGGCGGCCGCGCACTGACGGACAGCTTTGCCAAAGCGGCTTATGTGCATCCGGCAATCGTCGAGATGCCCGCCCAGACCACGATCATGCACACCGAAACCTTTGCGCCGATCCTCTATGTGGTGAAATACGCGGGTCTCGACCAAGCCATTGAAATGCAGAACGAAGTACCGCAAGGCTTGTCGTCCTGCATCTTCTCCACCGACGTGCGCGAATGCGAATATTTCCTCTCGGCAGCGGGCTCGGACTGCGGTATTGCCAATGTGAACATCGGCCCCTCCGGCGCTGAAATCGGCGGTGCGTTCGGGGGCGAAAAGGAGACGGGCGGCGGCCGTGAAAGCGGATCCGACGCCTGGAAAGGCTACATGCGCCGTCAGACCAACACGGTGAACTATTCACGCGAGCTGCCGCTTGCTCAGGGGATCAAGTTTGACATCTGATCTGGCATCCTGCCTCTGGCACCAAACCTGCCAGGAAAATCCAGCCTTCCCGGAACTCACCGGGGAGGCATCAGCTGATCTCGTGGTGATCGGCGGCGGCTATACCGGCTGCTCTGCCGCGCTCAAGGCTGCGGAAATGGGCGCCTCGGTCCGCCTGATCGAGGCGGAGGAAATCGGCAACGGCGGCTCGGGCCGCAATGTCGGACTGGTGAATGCAGGCCTCTGGCTGCCGCCCGAAGACATCAACGCCGAACTGGGGGCAGAGGCCGGCAACCGCCTGTCGGCTCTGCTGGGCGGCGCGCCCCGGATGGTGTTCTCCCTTATCGGGAAACACCGCATCCAATGCGAGGCTGAGCAGGGCGGCACCCTGCACTGCGCCCATGCCCCAGCCGGCCTGGCTGACCTGCAACGCCGCCACGCACAGCTCCGCGCCATTGGCGCGCCGGTGGAATTGCTGGACCGGGACGAAGCCGTCCGGCGCACAGGTTCCGCTGCCGTGCACGGTGCCCTGTTCGATCCGCGCGCGGGCACAATCCAGCCGCTCGCCTATGTCCGCGGCCTCGCCCGCGCCGCCGCGGCAGCCGGCGCGCAGCTGCACAGCAACTCCCCCGCCGCCACGATCAGCCGCGACGGCACCAGCTGGCAAGTGACAACACCAAGAGGCAGCCTGCGCGCCAGGCATCTGATCATGGCCACAAACGCCTATGCCCGCGACATCACCGGCTACAGCGCGCCGCGAGTGATCCCGGTTCATTACTTCCAGGCCTCCACCGATCCGCTGCCTGCCGCTCTGCTCGACAAACTCCTGCCAAACAAAGAAGGTTGCTGGGACACCGCCCTGGTGATGTCCTCCTGGCGGCTGGATCAGGCCGGGCGGCTGGTGATCGGCGGCATGGGTGCGCTCAACCATTTCGGCAGCGCCCTGCATCGCAATTGGCTGCCCCGCAAACTGGCAGCGCTTTACCCCCAATTGAAAGACGCGAGGCTGCACAGCCCTTGGCATGGCCGCATTGCCATGACCACCGAACACCTGCCCAAGATCCTGGATCTGAACTGCGGCTTAGCCTGTTTCGGTTATTCCGGCCGCGGTATCGGCCCCGGCACGCTGTTCGGCACCGCAATGGCCGAGGCCCTGCTGACAGGCGACCAATCCTGCCTGCCGGTTCCGCCCGCAAAAGGCCACGCAATCCCCTTTGCAGGGCTGCGCAGCGCCTACTACGAGACCGGTGCCAGCCTCACCCATCTGATCAGCGACAGGTGAAAAGGCGGACCGCACCGGCCCGCCCGCCGATCATTTGCAGCCGGCAATCGCTGCGCCGATATCCTGCAGCAGTGCTGGGTAGAACTGCGGCCCCGCTTCCAGCTTGGCACCCAGCGGATCCAGCACCGCGGTGCCCGCACCGGTGCCATCCAGCACGGTGGCGACCACGCCCGGGTTGAACTGCGGCTCCGAGAAGACGCAGGCCACCTTGAGGTCCGCCACGACATCGCGCATTTCGGCAATCCGCGCCGGGCCCGGCTTGGAGGCGTCACCGATCGAAATTGCCCCGGCGGCATTCAATCCAAATCCGCGCTCGAAATACTGATAGGCGTCGTGAAACACGATGAACTGCTTGGCGCGGAACGGTTCCAGCGCAGCCGAGACACTGGCAACAGTGTCCGCAATCTCCTGCTTGCCGGCTTCGGCATTAGCCTTGTACGCGGCGGCATTTCCTGGGTCATGCTCTGCCAGCTCCTCCGCGATCACATCAAGCCAGGCCTGGGCATTGGCCGGCAGCAACCAGGCATGCGGGTCGGTGCCGTCATGGTGATGGCCATGGGCATGATCATCATGGTCACCGTGATCGCTGTGGCCATCTTTTTCCGCAGGGTCTTCATGGGCTTCATGATCGTCGTGATCTTCATGGCCCTCAGCATGCTCTTCATGGCCATGATCATCATGATCTTCATGCGCATCGTGACCGTCTTGATCCGCATGGTCCTCCTCATTGCCATCATGTGCATGCGCCTCAAACCGCGCGCCTTCCCGGAACGGCAGAACTGTGGTGCCCGTGGCCTCCAGCAGCTCCACCCGGTGCGCGCCGCCGGCCAGTTCCTCCAGCGGGCCATGCAGCCAAGGGGTCAGCGCCTCACCCAGCCAGAACACCAGATCCGCCTGATCCAGCGCCCGCGCCTCGGAGGGGCGCATCGAATAGCCATGCGGCGAAGCCCCCGGCGGCACCACAAGGGCCGGCTCACCCAGGCCCTGCATCACCCGCGCCACCAGCCCGTGAACCGGCGTGATATCCGCCGCCACACGCGGCACCTCCGCCCAGGCCGCCCCGGTTCCCGCCAGCAAGGCCAGTATTGCCGATCCATTTCTCCACATGCCGGAATTCCGCATATCACGCCCCACGTAATTTTATAACATCACGCGGTTGATAAACGTCATAACATAACATATCAAGAGGCAAATCACCCGCCGCCCAAAGGACCCCGCAATGGACTCCATCGGTTTCGAACCGCATGACCACAGCAACTGCATTCACGATTGCATCGCAGCGGTGGACGCCCAGTGCCGGACGGCCGGGCTGCAATTCACGCCCGTTCGCCGCCGGGTGCTGGAGATCCTGCTGCAGGAGCACCGCGCGCTCGGGCATATGAAATCCTTGACCGGCTGCGCGAAGAGGGCCTCGGCTCGCAGCCGCCGGTTGCCTACCGGGCTTTGGATTTCCTGGTGAAAAACGGCTTTGCCCATAAGATCGAACGCCTGAACGCCTTCATCGCCTGCACCCATCCGGGCGAGCATCACGCGCCGGTCTTCCTGATCTGCCGCGCCTGCGATGCAGTGGCTGAATCGCAGCGGGAGCCGACCCAGGGCCAGCTCGGCCAGGCCGCCCGCGAGGCTGGATTTGTCATCGAGCGCGCGGTGATCGAGGCCGAGGGCCTGTGCCCCAAATGCCAGCATGCGGGCGCTGCATGAGCCTGATTTCCCTCGAACAGCTGACGGTCTCTTATGGCGGAAAGACAGTGTTGTCCGGCGTCAATCTGGCCATTGAACCCGGCGAGATCGTCACCGTGGTCGGCCCCAACGGGTCCGGTAAATCCACCCTTCTGCGCAGCGTGATCGGCGCGCTGAAACCCTCGCGCGGTGCAGTCAACCGCGCGCCCGGCCTGCGCATCGGCTATGTGCCGCAGAAACTGCACATCGACCCGACCCTGCCGCTGACCGTGCGCCGGTTCCTCAGCCTGCCCGCGCGGGTATCTGACGCCCGCGCCTCCGAGGCGCTGGAGCAAGCCGGCGCCGGCGATCTGGCGGCCCGGCAGATGTCCGGCCTGTCGGGCGGGCAGTTCCAGCGGGTTCTGCTGGCGCGTGCCCTGCTGACCGATCCGCAGCTGCTGATCCTGGATGAAGCCACCCAAGGCCTCGACCAGCCCGGCTCCGCCGCCTTTTACCAGCGCATCGAGAAGGTCCGGCAGAATTTGGGCTGTGCGGTGCTGATGGTCAGTCATGAACTGCATGTGGTGATGGCGGCCTCGGACCGGGTGGTCTGCCTCAACGGCCATGTCTGTTGCGAGGGCGCGCCGGAACATGTCGCCTCGGCACCGGAGTACCGCGCCCTGTTCGGCACCGGAACCCAAGGCGCGCTGGCGCTCTACCGGCACGAGCACAATCACAGCCATGATCAGGATTGCAATCATGACCACCATCATCACAAGGCTGCGGAATGACCCTGCTTGACGATTTCCTGATCCGCGCAGCCCTTGCGGGCATCGGCGTGGCGCTGGCCGCGGCACCTTTGGGCTGTTTCGTGGTCTGGCGGCGGATGGCCTATTTCGGCGACGCCACTGCGCATGCGTCGATCCTGGGCGTGGCGCTGGCGCTTAGCTTTGATGTGTCGGTCTTTGCCGGTGTGCTGGCCACCGCGCTGGCCATGGCCACCACCGTGTCCGCACTTGCCGGACGCGGCTATGCGATGGACACGCTTTTGGGCGTGCTGGCGCATTCTTCGCTGGCTTTCGGCCTGGTCGCGGTGTCTTTCCTGCAAGGCGTGCGGATCGATCTGATGGCGTATCTGTTTGGCGATATCCTGGCGGTGGGGCGCGGCGATCTGGCGGTGATCTGGTGCGGCGCAGCCCTGGTGCTGGCGCTGCTCTGGTGGCGCTGGTCGGCGCTGCTGACCGCCACGCTGAACCCGGATCTGGCCCATGCAGCGGGCATTGATCCCCGCCGCGAGCAAATGGTGCTGACACTTGCCCTGGCCCTGGTCGTGGCAGTTGCCATCAAGGTGGTCGGAGTATTGCTGATTGCCGCCATGCTGCTGATTCCGGCTGCGGCCGCCCGCCCCTTTGCCGCAACACCAGAGCGGATGGCGGTGATTGCCGCGCTCTTGGGGATGCTGGCGGCCTCTGGCGGGCTGCAGCTGGCGTTTGTGTTCGACACCCCCGCCGGTCCCAGCATCGTTTGCCTGGCGGCGGCTCTCTTTGCCGCGTCCGGCCTTGCCGGCCTGGTGCTGCAACGGCATCGCGGCTGACCGCTGCCGCCTGCATCCTTCCCTGCCGCGATTGAAAGCAACAAGCACTGGCTTGGGCTGCAGACCGAAATCCGGGCCTGGCTGCCGGCTGCAAAACCGCTTGCCGGCCAGCGCACAGGCGGCCTCAGCTGCCAGTGCGCTGCAGGCTGTCCCCGCAGGTCCATTTGCTGACGGCCTCGTTCAGCGCCTTCTTGTTGATCGGCTTGCTGAGGAAATCATCCATCCCCGCCTCCAGGCATTTTTCCCGGTGGCTCTGCAGCGCATTGGCGGTCAGCGCCACGATCGGGCATTTTCTGCCGCCGGTCTCTGCCTCGATCCGGCGCATCTCGGCCGTAGCCTCAATCCCGTCCATCTCCGGCATCATCATGTCCATCAGGACAAGGTCGGGCCGCTCTGCCTGGAACTGCGCAACAGCCTCCACACCGTTTTTGGCAACGCTGATTTTCAGCGGCGCATCTTTCAGCATCTTGGTAACAACCAGCTGGTTGGTGCGGTTGTCCTCGGCCAGCAGAACTTTCAGCAGCCGACCCTGCGGCGCCTCGTTGCCGCCGCCGCTGTCAACAACCGCCGGTTTTTGGTCCTGAACGCTCAGCACCCGGGTGATCACCTGCCGCAGCTGCACCGCCCGCACAGGTTTCAGCGCGAACTCACAAACTCCGATAGCCTCGCAATCCGAACGGCTTAGCGCGTGTTCCACCGAAGACAGCACAATCAGCGGCACCGCTTCAAAACCCGGCATGGCGCGAATCCGGGCTGCCAATTCCCGCCCGTCCATCGCCGGCATCTGGTAGTCCAGAATGATGAAATCGAACCGGCGCCCGTCCAGCTGCGCATCCGACAGGATCTCCAGCCCCTCATGCGCCGAGGCTGCCAGCGTGCAGGTCACGCCCCAGGCACTCAGCCGTTCCGACAGGATCACCCGGTTCAGCTCCAAGTCATCCACCAGCAAACCGTTGAGTCCGGCAAAGCTGAGCGGGCTGCCCTCCCGTGCCGAGGCGACATGGCCGCCGGCCCGCAATGGCATCTCTATGGTGAATACAGACCCTTTGCCCGGCTCCGACTGCACCTGCACCGAGCCGCCCATCAGCTCCAGCAGCTGTGCCGAGATTGCCAGCCCCAGGCCAGTGCCCTCAAAATTGCGGGTGGCGGCATTGTCAGCCTGCTCAAAGGCGCGGAAGATCTGTCCTGTCCGCTCCGGCTCAATGCCTATGCCGGTATCGGTGACCTGCAGCGTCAGCAAATGGCGGCCGCCCTGTTTGCGGCCGGTCAAGTCGATGAAGACATAGCCTTTGCGGGTGAATTTGACCGCGTTGCCGGCAATATTGGTGATCACCTGGCGGATCCGCCCGGCATCACCCTCAAAGATTTCCGGCAGCGCGGGGTCGTACCGCATAGTGATCTCGACCCCCTTTTCCGCCGCCTTGGGCGACAGCAGGGTGACCACATCCTCCAGTGCCGTCTGCAAATTGAACGGAGCATGGTTAAGCTCGACCTTGCCGGCCTCAATCTTGGAGAAGTTCAGGATGTCGTTGATAATCGTCAGCAGCGCCGTGCCGGATTTTGCAATGGTCTCTGCATACATCCGCTGGTCCTCGTCCAGCCCGGTGTCCTGCAGCAGCTCTGCCATGCCAATCACCCCGTTCATCGGGGTGCGGATCTCATGGCTCATATTGGCGAGGAATTCCGACTTGGCGCGGTTTGCAATATCTGCGGCCTCACGCGCCTGCTCCATTGCAAATTCCCGCTCGTCCCGCTCGGAAAAAGTGTCTTCCAGCACGCCGACCGAAAAATCCAACGCCCGGAATTCCCGGGATGCAAACCAGGGCAGCGGCCGCTGCGGGCTGCGCAGCCCTGCAATGGCGTCAGACATCCGGTTATGGATCATATGCAATGGCCGCAGCGCCAGAATATGCACCAGCAACAGCACCAGAAGCGACAGCGCCAGCACCGGCACAACTGTCCAAATGATGATCTGGCGCACTTTGGCCGCCACCAGCGCTTTTCCGTCCTGGGTCGACCAGTCCACCACCATGGTGCCGAAGGAAGCGCCTTCCAGCTCGATCGGCCGTTCATAGATCACGTGATTATCCGGCTGCGGCGCGCCCGGCGCATTGGCCGCAGCCAGCAGCTTGCCCGCCGGGCTGCGGATCTGGATCGACACGATCTGAGGGTTCCGGGTGACGGCCTCGATCAGCCCGGTCTCCAGGACCGGGACATCCTCGACTATAATCGATTCCAGCATCAGCCCGCTGAGCAGGGAAACCGTCAGGTCGGCCTGGCCGGCAAGCTGCTCTTCAAGCCGCTGCACCTCCTGGCGCTGCGCCAGATTGCCGACTGCAAAGCCAACCGCAGAAGCGGCTATCAGCAGCGACAACACGATCTGAAAAAGGATGCCTGTAAGTTTCATTTCTTCACTGCGGCGCCTCAGAATGCCAGACTTCGCTCCATCGCCCGGCGGATGATGTCATAGTCGTCGTCAACCCCCAGCAAGAAGCCGTTCTTTGAAATCCGGCGCACAATTTCCTCGTTGTCCGAGGACAGCATGACCTTGCGCATCGCTTCCATCACCGCCTGCGGCATCGCTTCCGAGGCCAGCCAGGGTTTGGTCACATTGTCAAAGGAAGCCAGCACCCGGATCGGCACGCCTTTGGCGACCAGTTTTTTGAACGTGCTTTCCTTGAGGGCGCCCGCCGAGAATTTCCCGGCGCCCACTGCTTCGCCGACCAGATCGTGACGGCCGAGATACGCGTATTCATGCAGGTCGGCACCGCTGATTCCGGCCTCCAGCAGGTATTCCTGCGCCAGGTAACGGCCTATCGTCGACAGTTCATCGCCGAAAGCAAAGCTGAGACCAGCCAGATCTTCAACCGACCGCACACTGCTGTCCTTATGCACCACGATGACCCCCTTGAACCGCTTTCCGCCGTTTTTGGATTCCATCGCGACAATCCGGATTTCCGGATTCTCCTTCATCACATGCACATAAGATGCCGGGCCGAAACGGGCAAAATCCACCTCGCCGCCGGCCAGCTGGCGAATGCCCTCGCCATACTCCTTGGCGATCTTCAGCCGGATCGAAACCGGCTCCCCCAGTTCCTCGCTCATCCGGCCGGACAGAAAAGACAGGAAAGGCTGGTACTTTTTGACCGTTGCGGTAGGTTTATCCGCTGCATAAGTGCCAAATACCAATTCGGTCCCGGCCTGGCCCGCACCTGGCAGAAGGGCTGCAAGTCCAATCGCCAGAACAGCCCCAGGGGCCGTTCCCCGCAAGCGGGTCTTGAAAAGCTCAATGATACCAAAGGTCCACTCGAAAAGTGTCACGGTTCTAGCCTCCTGACTGCGATCGGCTGGCACGGCAGGCGGGCCGCCATACTTCGTTACATGGCACATGGTTAAGAATACAATGTTAACGCACTTGCAATTCTTTAAAAAATTTTGCGGTTCTTTTATTCTTCGCCTTCTATATTAACCCTTCAGTAAGGTTTTCGTAATCTTTTAGGCAAATTCGCCATAAAATCAGAATATCAATCTCAGCTGGCTCAACAGGAACCACCGTGAAGAACACACCTTTGCTCTCCAAGACCACCCGGTCTCTCCGTCGTTCAGCGCAAATAACTGTGCTTACTTCACTTTTCTCGGCGCTTCCCGTCGCGGCCCTGGCCATTCCATCGCCGGAACTGGTGATCGGCTCGGTGTCTTCACTATCGCAAGTTCTGGCCGTGGGAATTGCCATGATTTCCGGCCTTGGCGCAGTCATTGCAGCGAAACTGGGTTTTACCCCCAAACCGGGCAGCTCTCCACGCCGCTACCCGGTCAAGCTGATCTCCGTCCTCGTACTGGCGGCCATTGCACTGGCTGCAGGAAACTATTGGCAATACTCCTCGCATGCGCAGGCCGAGCTGACAAGACTGCAGGCCACTTTGACGCGGCCGGCGCAATTTGACGGCACCGCTATCAAGGACGCCTCGCTGAAGGAGACCAGTTTTTCCAAGCAGGAAGACCACCCGCTGGCAATGAGCACCACAGACGCCGCAGCGGCGCTGGAGGACGGTTCAACCCTGTTTTACGACATCCGCGAGACTGGCGAAAACGCCATGGGCACCCTGCCCGGCGCCACCCACATCCGTTTCCCGGACTTCCTGCAGTCGCGCCCGGTGCAGCCGGGCCAGAAGGTCGTGCTGTTCTGCCACAACGGCAACCGCTCTTCGGAAACCTGTGCCAAGCTGGCGGCAATGGGCATCGACTGCAGCTTCATCGCCGGCGGTATCGAGAAGTGGATCGTCGAGGGCCGCGACTTCTCCGACAAGGATGTAAAGACCCTCTCGGACCTGCGCGCCATTCCGGAATACCCGGGCAGGGACGTGCTGCTCAGCACCGCTGATTTTGAGACGCTGCTGACCACCGAGGATCTGCAGATCGTCGACACCCGCTATCCCGGTGATTTTGCGGGAGGCCACCTGCCCGGCGCGGTCAACATCCCGATCCGCAAGATGACGACCGCGGATCTGATGGACCGCATCGCCGGGCTGGACCCCGACAAGCCCACAATTGCTGCCTGTTATGACCGCCGCAGCTGCTTCATGAGCCAGGTCCTGGGACTGGAGCTGTCGCAGCTGGGCATCGATTTCCTGGGCCGCTACACCCTGCCGTGGGAATACTTCGTCGCACCCAAGCCGAAACCCCATGTGCAGGAGTGGCTGGCCGAGCAGCAGACCGGTCTGTGGGACAAGGCAATCTCGGCGCTGGCAACCGCTCTGCTGTGGGTCCATGAGCGCAGCCATATCCTGCTGGGCCTGCTGGCTCTGTCCATTGTGACCCGCATCCTGGTGCTGCCCGTCGCGCTGAAATCCGAACGCGATCAGATCATCACCAATGATACAGCTGATGAAATGAAGGCGCTGAAGGCAAAGCTGGCGCATGACCCGGTGCGCAAGGCGCGCGCGGTGCAGGCGTTCTACGCCGACAAGGGCCTGACCCCGATGAAGAACCTCACTGCGCTCTTGTTCCTGCCGGTGATGATGCTGGGGGTCTCTTCCGCGCAAGAAGCAAGCGCCTCCCTGCAAACCCCGTTCCTGTGGATGGCAGACCTTGGCATGCCCGATCCGCTGTTCATCATGCCCGCGCTGTTCTGCGCCCTGGCCGCCATCTACCTTCTGTGGGCCGTCGCCAAGACCAAGCGCCAGAAACTGCTGTGGATGGTACTGGGCATGCCCGCGCTGTTTGCCATGGTGTTCAGCCTGTCTGGTGCCGCCAATGCCTACCTCTGCTTCAGCCTGACGCTGCTGCTGGTCCAGCGCGGCTATGTCACCGGCATACACCGTAAGCTGGCCGATGCCCTGTCGCTGCGCGCCCACAAACGCAAACTGGCAAAGCTGCCGCGCGGTGTGATCCCGATGGGCTATACCGAAGAACTGGCAGAGGCAGGCAACAAGGCCCTGCGCCTGTCGATCCTCAAGAATGCAGGCTTGCCGGTCCCCGGTGGCGTGATCGTGCGTTCAGACGCAATCCACGACTACCGCGCCATGTCTGATGCCAGGAAAGATGCATTTGCCGCGCAGGTTTTCCTGCTGGCCGGCGGCAAACCCGTCGCCGTGCGCTCCTCTGCCAGCAACGAGGACGGCGCTGATCAAAGCTTTGCCGGCGTCTTTGAATCGGTGCTCGACGTCACCGCAGACAGCATGCGCGCCGCGCTGGACGAAGTGGTGGAAAGCTTCTCCTCAGCGCGTGCCGCCAGCTATTCCGGCGAGGGCGACAGCACCGAACAGGGCAATATCGTGGTGCAGGAAATGGTCCAGGCCGAATTTGCCGGCGTCCTTTTCACCCAGGATCCGATGGCCCCCGGCATGGCGATGATCGAATGGGTCGAGGGCTGCGGCGAGGATCTGGTTTCGGGCCGCGTCACCCCCACCAGCCTGCGCTTTGGCCGCTACACTGACTTGCCGGCAACGGAAGATCAGGACCAGACGATCAGCATGGCGCCCTTGCTGGCCCTTGGCAAACAGATCGAGGCGACATTCGGCGCCCCGCAGGACGTGGAATGGGCCTATGCAAACGGCCAGTTCCAGATCGTGCAAAGCCGCGACATCACCACGCTGTCCTTGGGCACCGAGCAGGAACAGACCCGCCTCGCCGAATGGCGCGACGTGCTGGACCGCTACGCAGACGCAGCCCCGGACCAGACCATCCTGGAACAGGATGAAATGTCCGAAGTCCTGCCCCGCCCCACCCCGCTCAGCTTCTCATTGATGAGCGATCTCTGGGCGCCCGGCGGCAGTGTTGATCTGGCCTGCCGCGAGCTGGGAGTGCCCTATGGCCTGCCCGAGGGGCGCGACGGCCATCTGGTCAACCTGTTCGGCAAAACCTATGTCGATGTCGCGCTGAAACAGGGTATGACCCTGAAACTGACGGCCTCCAAGGCCAAACAGCTGCGCAAGCAGGCACATCCGATGATCACCCGCTTCCGGGCTGAGGTGATGCCGGAACTGAAGAACAAGCTGGCGATCTGGCAGGCCGTGGATTATGCCGCCCTGCCGCAGGACAAGCTGCTGGAAACCATAGCCACACTAAAGGAACTGTTCATCCGCGAGGTCTATCTGGAGGCCGAGAAGATCAACATTCTGGCAGGTTTCACCATGGGTGAGGCTGGCACGGCAGCCGCAGGCGATCCCGCCCTGCGCGCCCATCTGATGCACGCCGAGCTGCCCAATGCGCCCTCCAGCCTGATTGCCTCCTGCACCGGCAAAGACGCCCAGGCCCGCGCCATGCAGCTGATGGGACACCGCTCAATCTTCGATTACGAGCTGTCCTCGCCCCGCTACGCCGAAGCCCCTGCGCTGCTGAACTCGCTGCTCAGCAGCACGGTTGAGCCGATTGGCGCAGTCCCGACACCCGCCAACCTGCCGGATGAGCTGGACGATACCATCGGCATCGCCATTGCCTATCAGGACCTCAAGGAACAGGCCAAGCACGAAGCGCTGCGCGTCGTCGCCGAGCTGCGCCGTGCCCTTCTGGCGCTGGGTCAGATCAGCGGGCTGGAGGATCTGGTGTTCAGCCTGACCTTTGACGAGGTGCTGGACAGCAACTGGTCCAACCCGGACGCCTTGCGCGACCTGGCCCAGGCCCGTGCCGAAAAGGAAACACTGCGCAAGAAATCCGCGCCCACAGCGGTCACTCTTACCCTGCGCGACTGCGAAATGCTGTCGCTGGGCGCCCAGGCTCAGGGTGGCGACGGCACTATGGGCGGCACTTGTGTGGCCGGCAGCGGCAGCGCCACCGCCCGGGTGTTCTGGATGGAAGACGACAGCGACATCAGCCCCGAAGCCTTTGCCGATTTCCAGGACGGCGACATTCTGGTCTGCCGGATGGTCAACCCGGCCTGGCTGCCATGGGTCCAGCGCTCCGGCGCGGTGCTGTCCGAGGTCGGCGGCTGGCTCAGCCACATGGCCATCGTAGCCCGCGAAAAAGACGTCCTGATGCTGGTCGCCTGCAAGGGTCTCGACAGCCTCAGCCACGGAGAACGGGTGACCGTCGGCGAAGACGGCTCCATCCAGCCGCTGGAGGAAAAGGGCCTCAAAGTGGTCTCCGCCTGATCCGGCCGGAAAAAATCAAGGAAAGGCCCGCAACCAGTTTTTGCGGGCCTTTTTTGTTTGGCAGCAATCTGCCCGCCATTCCGCCGCCACGCCCTCCCCCTTGCGTTCTTGGCAAAGATTGCCATATTCTGATCCAGCGAAAGGAGACCGCCTATGGCCACCATGAACGTATCCCTGCCGAACCGGATGAAAGACTGGGTCGAGGACCAGGCCCGCACTGGCACCTATGCCAATTCCAGCGACTATGTCCGCGACCTGATCCGCCGCGACCAGGCCCGCACCGCCGCCATAGGTGAACTGCAATCCGCCATCGACGCAGGCCTCGCCAGCGGCCCGGCGGAAGCGCTGTCAGCCCATGATTTCAAGGCCGCCATGCGCCGCAATGGCTGAACCGCGCTGGCTGATCCGCCCCGCCGCCCGCGCCGATCTCTCTGCCATCTGGCGCTACGGCTTGGACACCTGGAGCGAGGCGCAGGCGGATGCCTATGCCGATGGCCTGTTTGCCTTGTTCGACCTGCTGGCGGACTTCCCGGAAATGGCCCGCGAACGCACTGAGTTCACGCCGCCGGTCCGCATCCATCCATCGGGCGCGCATCTGGTGATCTACCGGCTGGAACACTCCCGCCCCGAGATCATCCGCATCCTGCACGCCCGTCAGGACCTGATGGCCTTCCTGTCAGAATAACCCGGGCAGGAACACCCGTTCCACTCTTGCTATTCTCCGCACATCTGCTCTGATACCTTGCATGGACCCGCATCTCGCCCCCCGGAAAACCGCCCGGCTGATCCAGCACCTCAAGGATCAGATGGACAACCTGCCGCCCAAGCTGAAAGCGGCGGCGAAATACGTGATCGACAATCCCGGCGACTTCGGCCTTGATACGGTGCGTACCTCGGCCGAGAGGACCGGTATCAGCGCCAACGGCTTTGTCCGTCTCGCCCAGCATCTGGGCTATGACAGTTTCGAGACCTTCCGCGCGCCCTTTCGCGCCGCCCTCACCACCACGCACGAGGCTGACCTCGGCCAGGACTGGCTCGACCGGATGCAGGACCAAGGCCCGGCCGGCGCGCTGCAGGCATCGGCGGCGCGCAACCAGCTCAACATCACGTCCCGCTCACTGCGGCTGATGACGGCAGAGCGCACGCAGGCCATCATCGACACCCTCACCTCCGCCCGCCGCAGCTATGTCACCGCAACCCGCTCCTCCTACGCGCTGGCCTATTACTTCCATTACGTCGGCCGCATGGCCCTGCCGGGGCTGGAACTGGTGCCGCGCCACATGGGCGCCGCGCTGGACGACCTGCTGGACATAGGCCCTGAGGACTGCCTGATCGCCCTCACCTTCGCCCCCTACTCCGCCGGCACCATCCAGGCGCTGCGGCTGGCGGGCGAACGCGGCGCATCGGTGATCCTGATCTCTGACAGCGAAGTCATCGCCCCTGGCATCCGCACCGACCATGTGCTGGCGGTGGCCGCCAGCTCGCTGCACCCGTTCGGCGCCGTCGGCGGTGCAATGGCGGTTCTGGAATGCCTGCTTACCCATCTGATCGCGGCCGGCGGGGAAGACGCCCGGCACCGGATCGAGGCCTATGACGCCCTGCGCCAGGACAGTGGCGCCTATTGGAGCGGCCCGAAACTGCCCCGTGTCAGCCGCTAGTGATCTTACCTGAAGCCGCCTGTCAGGTCTGTCCGCCGATGCATTGGCGCGCACAGACCGCTGAGGGACGATACCTTTTCTTCAGACATCACCGTCAATGTACGGGTTCTGCGCCTCATATTCGTCGCGGGTGACCCGCTTGTGATCGCCCTCCAGCCGCACTGACGCCATTGCCCGGTCGGCATAGATCTCCGACCGCAGCGGCCAGCTGAGAGCTGCATCAAACAGTCCCGGCATCAGGTCATAGCCTTCATCTTCCTCATCCGTGTCCCGCATCCACAGATGTGACCCGCAGGTGCTGCAGAACGCCCGTTCGGCAAAGGCAGACGATTGATACCGGGTCACCGGCCCTTCAACCGAAACAGCCTCCGCATCAGCCTCGAAACATAAGAAAAGCCCGCCAGTCCAGCGCTGGCACCTGCGGCAATGGCAGGCCCCGGAGCGCGGGTCATGCGCCCCATCGACACGGATTTTCACGGCGCCGCACAGGCAACGGCCTTCCACTATATCACTCATTTCCAAACTCCCCACAGCCCGGAACCAAACCGCAGGCTAAGGGCAAGCAGCGGTCCGTCCGGGCGGGCCGCTGCTTTTGCTAGGTCATGCCATGCAAGCGGTCAGGGGTATGCTGCAGGGATAAAGCGGCAAACGCAACGGCAGCGGCGGCCCCGCACAGGCCGCCGCTTGCCCTTAGCCCTTGATCAAAGCCGCAGATCCGCCTGATCCGGTGCCAGCACATATTTCAGGTCATAGACCAGCGCGCCGGCGGTCCCCAAGGCGCGGATTGCTTCCGCGCCCATCTCATGGAACTCCGAATGCGCCACCGCCAGCACCACCCCGGCATAGACCCCCTGCCTGATCTCCGGGACCAGCGAAATGCCGTATTCCGCCTGTGCCTCCTCCGGGTCCGCATGGGGATCATAAACATCGACCTTCACCCCGTATTCCTCCAGGCTGCGCACCACGTCGATCACCCGCGTATTGCGAAGGTCCGGGCAGTTCTCCTTGAACGTCAGCCCCATCACCAGAACCCGCGCGCCCGAAACCGGCAGGCCGCGTTTCAGCATCGCCTTGACCATCTCACCGGCAACATAGGCGCCCATGCCGTCATTCAGCCGCCGGCCCGCCAGCAGGATCTCGGGATGATAGCCCAGCTGCTCGGCCTTGTGGGTCAGGTAGTAAGGGTCCACCCCGATGCAGTGCCCGCCCACCAGACCGGGGCGGAACGGCAGGAAATTCCATTTGGTTCCAGCCGCTTCCAGCACCGCCTGGGTATCAATCCCCATCTTGTTAAAGATCTTGGCCAGCTCATTCACCAGCGCAATGTTGATATCCCGCTGGCTGTTCTCAATCACCTTGGCAGCCTCAGCCACCCGGATACTCGCGGCCTTATGGGTGCCGGCTGTCACCACCTCGCGGTACAGCGCATCAACGCGTTCGGCCACCTCCGGCGTCGACCCGGATGTCACTTTGACGATATCCGCCAGCCGCCGCGCCTTGTCGCCGGGGTTGATCCGCTCCGGACTGTAGCCGGTAAAGAAATCCTTGTTGAACACCAGCCCGAGCGCGCTTCCAGAATGGGCACGCAATCTTCCTCGGTGGCGCCGGGGTAGACGGTGGATTCATAGATCACCAGATCACCGGGTTTCAGCACCCCGCCAACAATCGCCGATGCCGCCAGAAGCGGGCTCAGATCCGGGCGGTGGCTGGCATCCACCGGCGTCGGCACGGTGACGATATAGATGGAGCAACCGGCAATCTCCGCCGGATCCGCAGTGAAACTAAGGTGCTCCGCCATTGCCAGCTCCTGGCAGCCCAGCTCGCGGGTGCGGTCCTCGCCTTGGCGCAGCTCGGCAATGCGGCCCGGATCGATGTCAAAGCCAACGACTTTCCGGTGCTGCCCGAAGGCCGCCGCCAGCGGCAGCCCCACATAGCCAAGTCCAATGACACAGATCTTATCCTGCACGCCGCTCATCCGGGCTGCTCCTTGTTCTTGCGGGGCGTCTTAAGCCAAGCCCCCTGCCCGCCCACATAAGGCCGCGCCCCCAAGGGGTTCAACCGCTGCAGCGCAGATTTGGCCTCATGCCTCGACAACAATCGCCGAGACCCCGCCATCCACATCGCGGCACGCCGCCAGCAAGCGCGGCATCAGATGCGCCATCACATAGTTTGCGTGGAACCGGCTTGGCGCCTTTAGCATCAGCCGGCCGCCGGCGCGGCTGGCTTTCTCCAATCCCTGTATCCACGACGCATAATTCGCCGGGTCCTCTGCATGCAGCACCGCCTTGGCCAGGCTCCATTCGCTGCCGTCCGAGATATCCGGCGCAGGCGGAGCAGACCCTGGGCGCAGCGGCACCACATTCGGCGCCGGCTCATCATTGTTTTGCATCCGGTGTTCAAAATCCGGACCCACAGCCCCCAGCGTTCCTGCGTATCCGCCAGCAGCCGCTCCAGATCGATTCCGTATTCGGTGACCCGCCCGCGCGCGCCCTGTCGTTTCACCACCAGCCAGCCCCAGCCCCGCAGCTTGGCCATCTCGCGTTTTACCGTGCGTTCATCCACATCCCACAGCCGGGCAATCTCGCGCTGGCCCACTGCCAGCTCATCGCGCTGCCAGTTGTAGCGTGCGGTCATCAATGTCATGAAGCGCAGCACCAGCTTCTGCGCCCCCTTGCCCTGGCCAAGCGCATAGGCCCCCATCGCGGTGAGGATGTCATACTTCAATGCCGAGGCGTTGCGCCCCGCAGGCCGTTTGGCAAGCATTGCTGCCCCCGTTTCTCCCTCCCCTGCCCTTTTGGGCCGGGATATGCTGCCTCAAGTGTTCTCAGCGTCTTTTGCTAAGACTTGCGCCGGCCGGTTTAGCTCCGAACTCAACGCTATTCGTTTGTTGTACCTGATTTGCGTCCGGAATTCCGATTCTGTCAAGCGCCGGCGGGAATTGAATTCAGACCCAATCCCTTTTTTGATAGAAAAATTGGTATCAATGGTATGGGGGGACATCCAGTGTGTCCCCTAATACAGCAGAAATGTCCCCCAATCTGCTGTGTCCGGCTCCCGGGTGTCCCCCTAAATCTGGCGTGTGAACCCCAGAAAAACCCAATGAAACGAATCGTTTGGCTGCCAGTCTCCGAATCGGTTCCGCCCATATTTCATTGGGCCTTTTGCAGATGTGTCCCCGCGGGGACAGGACGCTATTCCAAACCATATTTGCTTTTGCGTTTTTTGCAAATTCGGCGTAAATGGATATTGAGGCTGAATTAGCGTCCGCAAGAAATGGACGCTGAAAAAACAACACCGTGTGAGGCTAAGGAGCAGCGATGTTTACGCACGAAGACCTGTCCAAAATGCAGGCCCAATCTCTCAAGATGCAAAGCTGGATCCGCCAGCAGACCTTCTCCCCCGAAATGGAAAAGACCCTGCGCCGGTTCTCCTCCTGGGAAGTGGCTGAGCTGATCTTCCGCGTCAACCAGTCGACCCTGCGGGGACGGCTGTCGGCGGACCCTTCCCTGCCCCAGGGCCATGTCGAGGAAGACGGCCGCCAGCGCTGGTATTCGCTGGAGGAGATCAATGAGCTGCGCCGCCGCATCAAGATCAACCGCAAATCCCTGTTGCCCAAACGCCCCGCGGGGAAACGGGCGCTGCGGGTGGCGATCTCAAACTTCAAGGGCGGTGCGGGCAAATCCACCGTGGCGCTGCATTTCGCCCATGCCGCGGCGCTGGACGGCTACCGGGTGCTGTGCGTCGACTTCGACCCGCAGGCCACCCTGTCCCACTCCATGGGCCTTAGCGACGTCACCGAGGATTACACCGTCTGGGGCATCATGGCCCGCGATCTGGTGCGCGAGACCGAGCGGATGAATGCGGTCCCGCAGGGCGCCGAGTCCGGCAACGCCCTGCCCCGGCGCCAGCTGCCGGACGCGATCACCGGCATGGGGCTGCAGGACCTGCGGGTCAGCGACTTTGTCAAACCCACCAGCTGGCCGACCATCGACATCATCCCCTCCTGCGCCAATGCGGCCTTTGTCGAATTCGCCTCCGCCCAGTACCGCCACCTGAACCCGGAATGGTCGTTCTTCGCCGCGGTCTCCCGCTACCTCGACCAGCTGCCGGCCGAGGACTACGACCTGATGATCTTCGACTGCCCGCCTGCGATTGGCTACCAGTCGATGAATGCGGTCTTTGCCGCCGACATGCTCTATATCCCCTCCGGCCCCGGCTATTGGGAGTATGACTCCACCACCTCCTTTGTCGGCCAGCTGTCCGAGGCGCTGGAAGATCTGTCGGCGTTTAACGGCGTTGTCCCCGCGGGGACATTTGCGTTGCCCAAGGTTTTCCAGGACGTCCGCTTCCTGCTTACCCGTTACGAAAGCGGTAACGATTTGCACCGTGCGATGCGTTCGGCATTTATGAAGGTGTTTGAGGGCAGAATGACCGAACACCCGATTGAGATGACCCGCGCAGTTGAACAATCGGGGCGGTTCCTAAGTTCCATCTATGAAATCGACTACCGGGATATGACTCGTGAAACCTGGCGGCGCGCGCGTGCGTCGTTTGATCAGGCCTATGATGAATTCAAGGCCCACGCGGTCGAAGCCTGGGAAAACCTGGAGGATGAGGCATGAGCAAACGCAGAGTCTTCGACATCGACTTCCCGTCTGAACCAGAGGTGTTCCCCGCGGGGACAGCGGCAAAAAAGCCGGACGAAAAACCGTCCGAATCCCGCCGCGGACCGATGGCCACCGCGATCTCGGAGAACGCCGATGCGTTGCGCGCGCGGGCCGAGGCCGAACAGAATATCCGCGCCGAAAACGACCGGCTGGCACATGAATTTGTGCGGCTGAAGAAGCTGGGCCTGGTGGTCGACCGGATCCCGCTTGGCATGATCCGCATGGATAAACTGATCCGTGACCGTAAGGATGACCGCGATCCGGAACTGGATGAGCTGAAGGAATCGATCAAATCCGTTGGCCTGTCGAACCCGATCCGGGTCGAAGAACGCGGCGACGGCAAGTTTGAGCTGATCCAGGGCTACCGCAGGATGCGCGCCTATTTTTCGCTGCTGCAGGAAACTGGCGACGAAAGCTATGCCGCGATCCCCGCGGGTTTGGTGGCCAAGGGCGACAGTTTGCAGGCCCTCTACCGCCGGATGGTGGATGAAAACCTGGTGCGCCGCGACATCTCCT
The DNA here is from genome assembly GCF_004535885.1 of Leisingera sp. NJS201. Taxonomy (NCBI): domain Bacteria; kingdom Pseudomonadati; phylum Pseudomonadota; class Alphaproteobacteria; order Rhodobacterales; family Roseobacteraceae; genus Leisingera; species Leisingera sp. NJS201. The sequence goes on along the minus strand of NZ_CP038239.1, from coordinate 20,164 downwards.
TTGCCGAGATGGCCCAGCTGGCGCTGCGCTATGCCGAGGATACCCAGACCGGGGCCGAGACCACCGAGGATGCGGTCAATGATCTTTATGCCTCGGCCGGGCGGCAAAAGCGGGTCTACATCCGCCATTTCGCCCAGGTGCTGAAGGCAGTGGGCGAGGGGCTGAAATTCCCCCAGGCGATCCCGCGGGCGCTGGGGCTGGACCTGAAGAAACGGCTGGAGGCGGATGCGATGAACGCCCAGGTGCTGCGGGATACGCTGGCGCGGGTGCAGCCGCAAACCGAAGAGGGTGAGCTGGATGTGCTGCGCAGCTTTGCCGAGGGCAAGCGCAAGAACGCGCCCCGCGCCGCCGCGGCACCGCGCGCCGGTGTTGCCAAAACCACCCTGCGCTGCACTGTCCCCGCGGGGACAGTCCGTTGCCAGGCGCGCGACGGCAAGATCGAGATGGCGATGGAGCGTGACTTTTCCGAGATCGACCGGCACAAGCTGGAGGACGCAATCGCCGCGTTTTTCGAGGCCTTGGAACAGGAAGACTGACCATTGTCCCCGCGGGGACAGCTTTGGAAAACGGCAAAGGCCCGGCTGAAATGCCGGGCCTTTTTTGCGTCTGCTGCTGGCCTCCGGCGTTGTTTTCTGCGCTTGTCCCCGCGGGGACAGGTCAGACGGCATTGTGATATCCAAAGCGACATTCAGTATCTAATCAGGATATTCGGGTCTGTTTTTCACTCTTGTCCCCGCGGGGACAAAACTGCGTTCTGCGCGGCCGGTTGCGGAATTGCCCAGCTGCCGCAGGCGATGAGCTGCACGGGGCGGACATTTTACCGGCCACTGCCGCCGGCAATCTGATCTGTCCCCGCGGGGACACTTGCGGAAAACCTGGCTCGGTCTGGATGGGCTGGCGTTTGTCTGCTGAGATTTGCCGTGGCTTTTTGGGGAAATCCGGGCCTGTCCCCGCGGGGACAGAACTTGAAAACCACGTCATCTTATGTCCCGGACGGTGGCATGCCTGCATGGCTTACCTCTGCGGTTTAGGTCTGAAAACACCAGTGTCCCCGCGGGGACAGCGGTAAAAACGGGTGGTCATGCAGGTGGAATAATTGCCTGTCCCCGCGGGGACAGATGAAGGCGTCAGGACAAAGAGAGCAGGATTTGCCCCAAAAAAAGAGGCCCGGCGGGGGCCGGGCCTTGGTGTCTGCAACTGCTGTCCCCGCGGGGACAGGCGGGAATTTTTGCGGATCAGCAGCGCGTCAGTTCAAAACCTTGAACTCGATCCGCCGGTTCTTCGCCCGGTTCTGCACCGTGTTGTTTGACACCAGCGGCGTGGTCTCGCCATAGCCGACGGCCACCAGGCGCTCGGCCGGGATTTCCATCCGCTGCAGGTACTGGGCAACTGCCGCAGCCCGCTTCTCGCTCAGCTTCATGTTCCAGGCGGCTTTGCCCTGGCTGTCGGTATGGCCGCCGACTTCGACCACCATGCCGGGGCAGCGGCGGATGATGTCCGAGAGGCTCTCCAGAAAATCGCGGGAGTTGGCATCAAGCCGTGCGGTGGACGGGGCAAAGTTCACGCTGCGGCCTTGCGACAGGATTTCGAACCGGCCGGCGCAGGCCTCCCGGCTGAAATCGCCGCTGGCTTCCAGCGCGGTGGCGGCGCCCGCGGTGACTGTCCCCGCGGGGACAGGCGTGCTGCCGGGCGAGGTGCGGTCAAACATCAGGTCCATGCTGACCAGGCCAACGGGTGTGATGGTGACGCCTGCTGCTTCCTCAAGTTTTTCCCGGCCGGGGTTGAGGTTGAATGCCTCCAGCTTGAGAATGACAGGCTGCACGGTGGCAACAGATACGCGGTCGTTGCCCAGTGCTGTTATCGCTACCGGAACAGTCAGGTCCGCTTTGACCCCGTGCAGCGAGAGGGTGACCGGAAGGTCAATCCGCTTGCGCTGCACGGCAGCAAGATCTGAGATCATGGCCGGGTCGATCAGGGCGGTGACCACGGCTTCGGGGTAGGTGAAAGTTTCAAAGAACAAAAACCGCATCCGCACGTTGCGAAGGTCAATGGAGGTATCCACGGAATCGAGCGCAATCTGGATTCTGGCGTCGCCTTGATCGGAAATACTGCCGGAAAATGCAGCAAAACGGCTGGATTCCGCAATGCTGCCCTTTTTGATCGATATAAAGCGGATGGCGGAGGATTCGGGATTGAGCTGCCAGCCGTGCTCAAACGGGCCGGCAGCCAGTGCCGGGCGGATGAAGAGGAATAAAACTGTTAAAATTGAAAGGGTTATGCGGAACATGCGCGATCCATTTGGGTTGCCAGCGTGAAATCCCTGCCAGCGGGCAGGGACGAAAGAGATGTGCCCAGACTAAAAGCACACTTGCTGCCGGGCGCAAGGGCACGATAGTTTCGTAACCAAATACCCTTAACAATTGGGAAGCTGCCCCGCAGGACAGAAACCGGGGGCGAGAATTGGAGCAGGCGCGTGCGTGGTTTGATGATTTGGGTCCGGCTGATGGTGCTGGCTGTTGCGGCGGCCTGCTGGGGTGCCACAGTTCTGGCAGAAGAGCGGCTGGCGCTTGTGATCGGCAACTCGGCCTATGGTTCGGTCTCGCCGCTGGACAATCCGGTGCGCGATGCCCGGCTGATTGCACAGACGCTGGAGGGGTTGGGATTTGATGTCACCCTGGCGGCGGATACCCGGCAAATTGAAATGAAGCGGGCCATCGGCCAGTTCGGGCGCAAGCTGCGCGGGGCAGGGGATGACGCGACGGGCCTGTTCTACTATGCCGGCCACGGGGTGCAGAGCTTTGGCAGCAACTATCTGCTGCCTGTGGATGTAGCGCTGGCGGATGCGGCGGATCTGGACCTGATGGCGGTGGAGGCGCAGTCGGTCTTGCGGCAGATGGCCTCGGCCCGCAACCGCACCAATATCGTGATCCTGGATGCCTGCCGCAACAACCCGTTTGAGGCGGTGGCGGATCTGAATGAAAGCGGCCTGGCGGAAATGAAGGCGCCGACCGGAACCTTTCTGGCCTATGCCACCGCACCGGGCGATGTGGCGCTGGACGGGCCGGGGAAAACAGCCCGTTCACCGAGGCGCTGGCGCGCGAGATCGTGGTGCCGGGCGCACCGGTGGAGCAAGTGTTCAAACAGGTGCGCCGGGCAGTGCTGGAGCAAAGCGGCGGCGGTCAGACGCCTTGGGACACGTCCTCGCTGGTCAGTGATTTTGTCTTTGCCGAAGCCGCGCCGGAAGCGGTGATGAGCGCGGCAGAAGTGCAGGAAGCGCAGATATGGCGCTCGGTAAAGGCGTCGCGGGACGCGATGCAGATCATGCTGTATCTGCGGGGCTATGGCGACGGGAAGCATGCGGATGAGGCACGGGGGCTGCTGTCCGAGCTGATGGCGGAAGAACTGCAAGGCAGTGCTGCGGTTGCCGCAGCTCCGGCGGCGGCTTCGGCTCCGGTTGTTGCGGATGCTGAAACGGCGATGTTCGAAGCCGCACAGGGCGACGGCAGCAAGGCAGCATTTGAGGCCTATCTGATGGCCTATCCCGACGGCCAGTTTGCCGAGATAGCAACGGTGGAACTGGCGGCGATGCGCGCCGGGGCGAACCAGGATCCGGAGGCCGGCGGCGCGGCGGTTGCTGCGGCACCAACGGCCGAACCTGCACCGGTGCCGCTGCCCGAAGCGGGGCCGGTCACCTATGCCAGTCCGCTGCATTCGGAAATGCCGCAGATTGCCGGGCTGACCCTGGCCGAGGCAGTGACCCGTTCCCCCGCATTTCCGCCCATTGAGGGCCTGCCGGAGAGTTACTGGAAAGGTCAGGCCTGCAGTTCCTGCCACCAATGGACGCGCGAGCGGCTTTGCACGCAAGGGAATACTTATCTCAGCCTCAACATGCAGCGCTCGCTGGGCAAGCAGCATCCCTTTGGCGGGGCATTGAAGCAGGCGCTGAAGAGCTGGGCGGCGGGCGGCTGCCAGTAGGTTCACAGGCTTTGAAGCAGCAGGGCAGGGGGCTCCCGCCCGCGCCGGTGCATTTTCAAATGCACCTTTGCCGTTGGGCGTGGCGCTGTGCTGCGCACAGCGCGGGGGTCTGCTGAGAGGTGCCTAAGGGCAGGTTTGCCCTTAAGGCACCATCTCCAATTGTGTTTCCCTTTTTCCGCCTCAAGGGTGAACCGTGCCTGCGGCGCGGCGGCTCGCGCAGCCTTTGACCCGGAAAAAGGGCAAGGGGCGGCACGCGGTTACGGGGCGTGGGTGGTGATCAAGAAATAGACCCATTCGCCCTTGAAATCCGCATGTTCAGCGCGGGCTGCTGCGACCTGGCTGCGAAGAAATTCCAGGTAGGGTTCCGCCGGCTCGCTGAGCGGGCGGAGGCCTTCGTACAGCGGGTGGGAGGCGGCGAAGGCCACTGCGATTTCCTGGCCGTAGGGCGGGCCGACATTGATTTGCAGACCGGGATCTCCGGCCTCTTTGGCACCGACCCGCAGGGCGCTTTTGGGGGCGGTTTCTGCCAGCGGCACCAGCTCGTTCGGGGACAGGTGCAGCACTGCGCCGCCGGCGTCGAAATAATCCACATAGACATAGGCCGGGTAGTCCGGCGCGGTGAGGTCGAAGAACAATCGCTCGCCGCCGGAATAATCAAGCACCCGGGCGTGGGCATCATTGCCGACCAGCAGTGGATTGGTGATCTGGTCGGTGCTTTGCGGCAGCCCGACGTCCGAAATTCCAGCCAGTGCGCCGCATTGCGGGCGGGGCAGCAGACGCATCTGATCGGACACGGTGATATCGGCGCCCATCTGGGCCTGAAGCGCAGCCAGAACAGGCGAGCGCAGTCCGTCTTCGGGCAGGTGGCCGCGGACCTGGAGCGTGGCAGTTTCGGGCACAAAGGCGACTTGCAGCCGGGAGCAGGGCACGGCGGAGAGGATGCCGGCGACCCCGTCGCGCAGCGGATTGCCTTCAGCCACCGCATCGCCGGGCTGCATGAAGGATTGAAATGCCGCGAGGGAAGCCGGGTCGATGTCGCCGGTGCCGCCCTGAAAGGCCAGTGCCGCCTTGATGCGGGGCGCGTCGGGGATGACGGCGGGGGGTGCAGAGGGTTGAGCGCGGCGTCGGCCAGTGCTGCGCTTTCGGGCTGTGCTTGGGGGCTGGGCTGGCTGGCAGGAGCGGCCTGCGGCAAGGCGGCCAGATCCGGCTGCATTGATGCGGCGGCGGTCAGCGCAGGGGCTGCAAGTGACAGTGGTGTTGCAGGGTCCTGTGCAGCAGCCAGCAGCACGGGCGCGGGCATACTGGATGCTGCGGCTTGTAATTCTGCCTGCGCAGGAAGAGCCTTTCCGGCTGCGGGTTCAACAGTTTTTGCTTGCTGGCGGGCCGGGCGGGCGACAGTCAGGCTTGCCGCCTGAGCCGGGGCGCCGGCAAGTTTTTGCCCGGTGTTTGATGCGGGATTCGCTGCAGGCGAGGGGGCAGCAGATGGTGACAGGCTGGCAGCTGCCGGAGCCGCAGAGGCAAGACGGTTCGCAGGCAGGGCCTGAGGTCTGGCGCTTGATTGCGGGACCGCGCCTGCGTCCAGACCCTGGCTTTGTGCTTCACTTTCAGTCGCTTGCTGACCTTCTACCACCTGCGGCACGGCTTCGGAACGCGGGATGCGGTGGGCCTGCAGGTTAAGGCTGCTTTCCGGCGCGGGCTGCTGCGGCAGCGGGTCGGGAGTGAGCGAGATCAGCAGCGCGCCGGCGCCTGCCGCGTGGACCAGTGCAGAGGCCGCAAGCCCCAGCGCCCATATGGCCGGAGCGCGGCTCATCCGTCCGTTTCCGGGGTGACCACCAGCACCACGTCCGTGAACCCCAGCGCCTCGCCCTCGGCCACCAGCGGCAGCACCCGGCGCAGCTCGGCCGAGCGGTGGGCATTGATGCGCAGCCGCAGGTCCGGGTCGTCTGCCAGCAGGGCCGAGAGGGCAGGGGAGAGGGCGCCGCGGGCGATGGCGTCGCCGTCCAGCGCCAGATCCCCGGTGGCGGAGATCGCTAGTGTGATGCCGCCCGCTGGCATGTCGCGGCCGGTGACGGCGGTGGCAGGGCGGACATCAAACGGGGCGGTGGCATCCATCCGGCCGATCAGCATGAAGAACACCAGCAGGAAAAACACCACGTCGATAAGCGCGATAATGGTTTCAGAATGGGGGCTGCGGGCAGGCCGGTTGAGCTTCATTGCGCCGCCTCCAGCCGCAGCACGCGCAGGCGGGTGACGCCGGCCAAAGCAGCTGTATCCATCACCGTGATCAGCGCCTGGGTCCGGGCGGCGCCGGAGGGGAGAATCACCACTTGGGTAAGGGGTTCCTTGGCGACGGCGGCGGAGAGGGTGGCCTGTAGAGTTTCGGCGTCCAGCGCGGTGCCGCGCAGCACTGGCACGCCATCGGCGCCGAGGCGGATCATCAGGGTGCCGGCCGGGGCCTGAGTGCTGGCGGCAGAGCCTTGGGAGGGTTTCACCGCCGGGATCATGTCAAGGTTCAGATAGGTGGAGGTCACCATGAAGAACACCAGCAGGATCAGCATGACATCGATCATCGGCACCAGCGAAATCAGGGCGCGGGGGCGGGCAGGCCGGTTGATCATCATGGCAGCTTCCCCCGTGTCAGCGCGACCCGTCGATCAGCAGCAGGCGGCCGGCGGCGCTTTCGATGGCTTGCGCGGCGGTGTCGATGCGGGCGGCAAACAGCCCTGCGGCGACGGCGGCGGGGATGGCGACCAGCAGACCCGCGGCGGTGGTCAGCAGCGCCTGCCAGATGCCGCCGGCCAGCACCGAGGCATTGGCCGCCCCTTGCGCCAGTTCCAGCTCCTGAAAGGACTGGATCATGCCCAGGACGGTGCCCAGCAGCCCCAAAAGCGGCGAGACCATGGCGATGAGTTCCAGCAGGCGGATGAGGGAGTTCATCCGGCTCACTTCCTCATTGCCGCGGCGCTGCAGTTCATCTTGCAGAAGCGGGCCGCTCAGGCCTTCCTGCAGCGCTTGCATGGCATAGGCCATCACCCGGTCGGCGGGGGATTTTCCGGCGGCGATACTGTTCTGCGCCTGTTTGCGGTCGCCGTCCTTCCACAGGGTCAGGGCCTGTTCGCGGCCCGCCTGGCCGGAGCGTACTGGCCAAAGCTGGATCAGCTTCACCGCGATTACAGTCAATGACATCAGCGACATCAGCGCCAGCAGCGCAATCACCGGGCCGCCGGTGCCGAGGATTTCCCAGGTGCCGCTCATGGCTTATTTCACCAGCGGCGCGGCAGCGCGGGAGCCAAGTTCGAGGATCGGGAAACAGTCCATCTGGTCCTCGTTCTGGGGCTGGCAGGTGGTGATGTCATGCAGCAGGATTTCAGAGATGTTGCCGCAGTTGATTTCCGGAATCTCGAACAATTTCAGGGTGGTGCGCTGGACGGGCAGGGGTGCGGCGTCGATCGACAGCAGCCGGTCGATCACCCCCTGGCCATCAAGGATGGCGAGCGACATCTCGAACCCTTCAAAGCTTTTGCCGGTCTGGTTGCGGAACAGAAAGAAAGCGCGGCAGCCGCCGCCGTCGATCTCCTCGGTCTTGTTCAACTCGACCCGCAAGGGGCCGGTTTCGGCAGCCGCCGCCAACGGCAGGGCAGCGAGGGCGAGGGCAGATAGCAGGCGTTTCAAAGGCATTACTGTCTCCGGGTTCCGGGTATCGTTGACCAGCCCGCGGCGCGCGGATTGGGGTGTTGGGTCAAACCAGCGCGGTCAGCGCCTTTTCGATCTTGTCCATGGCGTCGCGAGCGGAATCGAGGTCGCGGCGTTTCAGGTGGCGCGCTGCCACATGCAGGGCGCGGCCAAGGCGGTCGCGGACCTTGCCCGGCGCACGGGCAACATTGGCCTGCAAGGATTGCGCACGTTTGACCTGGGCGCCCAAGCTGCGCTGATCCATTTCGCGCTGGCCGCGTTTCATCGACTTGGCCTCATCCTCGCGGTCCTGGCCGATGCGGGCAACGGCGCGTTCGATCACCACCACCATCGTCTCGGCCTCCTGCAGGCGGCCGTCGTTGATCAGGCTGACGGACTTGGCGAGGGCGCGTTTGAGTTTCAGTTCCAGCGGGCCGGGGGCGAGGGAGATTCGGGGCTGGATGCGTTTCAGGCGGCGTTTCAGCGGCGCGATGGCGCTGGCGTCGATGCCGGAGGCGGAAATATCGGCGGCGTCTTCCTCTGTCACCTGGCCTTCCGGCGCTTCCGGTTTGAGGCTGTCCAGCAGGTTGCCGCCGTCGTCGTAGAACAGCACGTTGACCTTGGCCGGGTTGCGTTTGAGGAATTTCTTCAGCTCGGTGACCATCCGCTGCGGCGCGCTTTCGCAGATCACTTCCATCTCGCCGGAGCGCACCACATAGGTGCCCCAGGCCATCGGCGGGCCGCCGCCTTCCTTTTTCATCGGGGCCTTCAGGGCTTCCGGTTTCTTGCCTGGCTGGATCATCAGCAGCGGATCTTTGCCCTGGTCCAGGCAGAAGGCGAAACTCATCCGCTTCCTGGCTCCTTCGCGAACCATCGCTTTGACTTCCTTGCCGGAAATGCGCTCAATACTCATTATTCGTCCGCCGCAAAATGTTGTGAAACCATTTGACTTTAGGATGCCGATAAGGCTCTCTTGGGGTCAAGTTTTAGTTTGAGATTAGGGCAACCTTAACCACCGGACCTGAAAAAGGTGGGGGTTTGCTTGACGTTACGTCAATAAGGCCGCAAACCGGAAAAAAAGCGGGGGCAAGCAAGACAATGGATCCAGCAGCATTACTGCAATCCAAAGGGGACGACGCGCCCAGCGGCGAGAACCTCGAATACGATCCAGCCTTCACGGAGATGGAGCTGGCGGCCCAGCCGGGGGAAGAATCGGTGGTGGGCAACGAGACGATCGAGGCCACGGATCCGGATTACCGCGAAGTTCAGAAGAAAGCGCTGGAAGTGCTGGAGCGCAGCCATGATCTGCGTGCTGCAGTGTTCCTGGGCGATGCGCTGCTGCATTCCGAAGGGCTGGCGGGCTTTGCCGATGCGACCGCCTATATCCGCGGCTGCCTGGCGGAGTTCTGGGAGAGCTGCCATCCGGAGCTGGATGAGGACGACGGCGACCCGACCATGCGGATCAATGCGATCCAGGATTTATGCGGCCAGCCGGACGGGATGGCGGGGCCATCGCCGCTCTACCGCTCCTTGCGCCGGGCGCCGTTGAGCGAAAGCCGCGGCTTTGGCCGGTTCTGCCTGCGCGACATTGAGATTGCCGAAGGGGTGGTGACCGCCCCCGAAAACATGGAGCATATTCCGGACACGGCTACTATTGGCGCGGCCTTTCAGGACAGCGACGAAGAAATCGTGTCTGCAAGGCTTGCGGCAATCGTGGCGGCGGAAGAGAATGTCCGGGCAATCTCAGCGGTGTTCGATGAGCAGACACCGGGGCAGGGCCCGGATCTGAGTGCGCTGATCAAGTTGCTGCAGCAGATCGCCAAGCGCATTCGTGAGTATGCTAACATGAGTGCTGAGGAAGGCGCCGGCGATGACAGCGCTGCAGAGGATGCAGCGGCTGACGAGGGCGGCGCGGCCGCGCCGGCTGCTGGCGGCAGCGCTGCGGCGGCAGCGCCGGGGGTGATCAATTCGCCCATGGATGTGTCCAATGCGCTGGACCGTATCATTGCCTATTACCGGCGGCGGGAGCCGTCGAGCCCGCTGCCGATCCTGCTGGAGCGGGCGAAGAAACTGGTGGGGGCCGACTTCCTCACCATTATGAATGACATGGCCCCGCAGGGGGTGGAGAATGTCCACCTTATCGGCGGGATCGACGAAAATGACGACGACTGACGGACGCGGGATATGCAGCGGCGGAACGGGCCGCGGCAACCGTGAAAGCAAGACGAGTAAGGAGACCTAGATGGCCGGAAGTTCACAGAAATTCATCGCCCGCAACCGGGCACCAAGGGTCCAGATCGAATATGACGTCGAGCTGTATGGAGCCGAGAAGAAGGTGCAGCTGCCGTTTGTGATGGGCGTGATGAGCGACCTGGCGGGCAAATCCGAAGTGGAGCAGCCCGCAGTTGCGGACCGCAAGTTCCTCGAAATCGACGTGGACAACTTCGATGACCGGATGAAGTCGATGGCGCCGCGCGCCGCCTTCACGGTGCCCAACACGCTGACCGGTGAGGGCAACCTGGCGGTCGACATCACGTTTGAGAGCATGGACGATTTCAAGCCTGCCGCGATTGCCGCCAAGGTGGAGCCGCTGCGCGAGCTCTTGGAAGCGCGCACCCAGCTCAGCAACCTGATGACCTATATGGACGGCAAGACCGGCGCCGAGGATCTGATCTCGAAGATCATTCAGGACCCGAGCCTGCTGAAGACGCTGGCAGCGCAGCCGAAACCCGGCGGCGACGCCGAGAGCGAAGAATAAGAGAGGAGGACAGAGATGGCTGAAGAAGAACTCCAGGCGGAAGCCGCTGCTGGTGAAGCCGCCTTTGGCTCTGCCGAATTTGCAAGCCTGCTGCAAAAGGAATTCCGCCCCAAGTCGGACCAGGCCAAGACGGCCGTTGAAAGCGCGGTCAAAACCCTGGCCGAGCAGGCGCTGGCAAACACCGCGCTGGTGTCCGATGACGCGTTGCGCTCGATCGAGAGCATTGTGTCGGCAATTGACGCGAAGCTGACCGAGCAGGTCAATCTGATCCTGCACAACGCGGACTTCCAGCAGCTGGAAAGCGCCTGGCGCGGGCTGCACTATCTGGTCAACAACACCGAGACCGATGAACAGCTGAAAATCCGGGTGATGCCGATCACCAAAAAGGAAATGTCGAAGACCCTGAAGAAATTCAAGGGCACGGCATGGGACCAGTCGCCGCTGTTCAAGAAAATCTACACCGAGGAATTCAGCCAGCTGGGCGGTGAGCCTTACGGCTCTCTCGTGGCGGATTACCATTTCGACCACTCGCCGCCGGACATCGAACTGCTGGGTGAAATGTCCAAGATCGCCGCGGCCGCCCATGCGCCGCTGATCACCGGCGCCAAGCCGACTCTGTTCCAGATGGACAGCTGGTCGGAACTGTCGAACCCGCGCGATCTGACCAAGATTTTCCAGACTCCGGAATATGCCGCCTGGCGCTCCTTGCGCGACAGCGAGGATGCGAAATACGTCGGTCTGGCCATGCCGCGGTTCCTGGGCCGTCTGCCCTATGGCTCGAAAACCGATCCGGTGGACGAGTTTGCCTTTGAGGAAGACACCGCAGGCGCCACCAGCGAGAAATACGGCTGGGTCAACGCGGCCTATGGCATGGCGGTGAACATCACCCGCTCGTTCAAGATGTACGGCTGGTGCTCGCGGATCCGCGGCGTGGAAAGCGGCGGCACGCTGGAAAACCTGCCCTCGCATACTTTCCCGACCACCGATGGCGGCGTCGATCAGAAATGCCCGACCGAGATTGCCATTGACGACCGGCGCGAGGCGGAACTGGCGAAGAACGGCATGATGCCGCTTATTCACCGTAAAAACACCGATGTGGCCACCTTTATGGGCGCGCAATCACTGCACAAACCGGCGGAATATGACGACCCGGATGCCTCTGCCAACGCCAATCTGGGCGCGCGGCTGCCATATCTGTTCGCCACATGCCGGTTTGCGCACTATCTGAAGTGCATGGTGCGGGACAAAGTCGGCTCGTTCAAAAGCCGTCAGGACATGGAATCCTGGCTGCAGGACTGGATCAACAACTATGTTGATTTCAACGCGGATATCTCTTCGGAGAACGAGAAGGCGCGCAAACCTCTGGCCGCAGCCGAAGTGGTTGTGGAAGAGGTCGAGGGCAACCCGGGGTATTACACCTCAAAATTCTTCCTGCGCCCGCATTACCAGCTTGAGGGGCTTTCTGTCTCGCTGCGGCTGGTATCCAAACTGCCCTCGGAAAAGGGAGGCTGATTTTCCACTCCCCAGCCTCAAACGATCATAGCGCAGTAGAGATCTTAGTTATTGAAAGGATAGAAAAATGGCTGCTAACATGTTTGTGCAAATCTCGGATGTCGATGGTGACGCCACAGAAGAACAGCACAAGAAATGGATCGTCATCCAGTCCGCAAGCTGGAATGTCGAGCGTGCCGTTGAAATGACCGATCTGGGTTCGACCCAGCGGATGCATGCAAATTCGAACTTCGGCAAAATCGAACTGACCTCGCAGATGGGCAAAGCGTCCAACGGTCTGGCGCTGTCGGTGGCAAATGGCACCGTGCGCCCGGAAATCATCATGCATTGGTGCCGGTCGGGTGACAGCGCCAGCGCAGGCCTGCTGGTCTATTCGGTCTGGAAGCTGAAAGACGTGGTGATCGACAGCTACTCGATCTCGGGCAGCGAAGACGGCATCCCGGAAGAGACCTGGTCGCTGGCTTATGCCTCGATCGAGCATGAGTACAAATCGACCAACCAGAAAACCGGTAAACTGACCACTGAAGGCACCTTTAAGTGGAACGTTCAGACCGGCAAGGTCGAGTAAAACCAATGGCTGGCCCCGGGCGTATTTCATGCCCGGGGTCTGTTTTTCTGACGTATTTGCAGCATCCACCCCAGTTGCGGAGTAGACCCCATGACACCCGAAGAGCATCTGAAAGCTGGTGATCCCAGGGCGGCGCTGGAGGCGCTGCAGCAAAAAATCCGGGGTGATGCGAGCAACGCCAAGCTGCGGGTGTTCCTGTTTCAGCTGCTGTGCGTTCTGGGCGACTGGAACCGGGCGATTGCCCAGCTGAAGGCGGCGGCGGGGCTGGATGAAGGTGCCACGGTTATGGCGCAGGCCTACCGCGAGGCGATCATCTGCGAGGTCTACCGCGAGAAGGTTTTTGCCGGTGAAAAATCGCCGCTGATCCTGGGCGAGCCTGAGGAATGGCTGGCGCATCTGATCGAAGCCCAGAAACTGCTGGCAACCGGCAATCCCACAGAAGCGGCGGAGCTGCGCGCCAAGGCCTTTGATGCGGCCCCGGCCAGTTCCGGCGAAGTCAACGGCAAGAAATTCGACTGGATTGCGGACGCCGACATGCGGCTGGGTCCGGTGCTGGAGGCGGTGATCAACGGCAAATACTACTGGCTGCCGTTTGCGCAGATCGTCTCATTCGAGGCCGAGGAGCCGAGCGATCTGCGCGATGCGGTCTGGACCGCCGGCACGCTGACCCTGGCGGGCGGCGGTTCGGTGGCAGCGATGATCCCGACGCGCTACCCCGGATCCGAGAAGGCGGACGGATTGTCGATGCTGGCGCGTGCCACAGTGTGGCAGGATGCCGGCGCGGAAACCTACACCGGTCTTGGCCAGCGGCTGCTGGCGATCGGCGATGAAGATATTGCCATCATGGATGTGCGCACACTCCGGATGGATGGGCATGACATAGAGAATGGCTGACAAAACTCTGGCCGAGCGCCTGCAGCCGTCGCTGCTGGACCGGCTGACCGACAATGCACCTGGCGATCAGAAGGAAACCCGCGAGAGCCGGGTTATCGATCTGTCGCGGCTGCGGGAAATCATCCAGCGCGATCTGTCCTGGCTGCTGAATACCCAGAATGTCGAAAGCCATTTTGATGCGCAGAAATATCCGTCGGTGTCGGCTTCGGTGCTGAACTACGGGCTGATCGAAGTGGCCGGCGAAGCCTCGACCAGTGAAAAGGCCGAAGCGATCCGCCAATCGATCAAACAGGCGATTGCAACCTATGAGCCGCGGATCATCGAAGGCTCGGTGGATGTGCGGCTGCAGGATGGGACCGATGCGACCGAGATGACCGTGGGGCTGGAAATCCGCGCCGACATGTGGGCGCAGCCGATGCCGCTGGAGCTGTATCTGCGCAGCAAGGTCGATCTGACCACCGGCGAAGTGGAAATGGAAAGGGCCATGTGATGGATACACGGCTGCTGACCCATTACGAGAACGAGCTGAACTACCTGCGCGACATGGGCGGGGAGTTTGCGGCTGCCTATCCCAAGATCGCGGCGCGGCTGGGGATGGAAGGGGTTGAGGTTCTGGACCCCTATGTGGAACGCCTGCTGGAGGGGGCGGCGTTTCTGACTGCCCGCGTCCAGCTGGAGCTGGAGCTACAATATCCGAACTTCACCTCCAATCTGCTGGAAATCATCTATCCGCATTACCTGGCGCCGACGCCGTCGATGATGATTGCGTCGTTTGAGCCGGATGTGGCGAATTCAGCGGTCAAAAGCGGCTATGTGCTGAAGCGCGGATCGACCCTGCGGTCGCGGCTGACCGAGGGCGAGCAGACGCCTTGCGAGTTCCGCACCTCTGCCGATCTGACCATGTGGCCGATCCAGATCACCGAGGCGCAGTATATCGACGGGCGCGGCGAGCTGGTCGCGGCGGGCGTTGCCGCAGGATATGACGCCCGCGCGGGCATCCGGTTGCGGGTCAAGCGGATTGACGGCGATCCGATCAGCAAGCTGGGGTTGGATGATCTGTCGCTGTATCTGACCAGCGAGGCGGGTAACAGCTGGCCGCTGCTGGAACTGCTGTGCACCCAGGTGCAGGGAATTGTTGCGCGCTCCACCGACCGGCGGGCGGATTGGCAGCTGCCATTGCGCGGCGCCAAAGTGGTGCAAAAAGGCTTTGGCCCGGAGGAGGCGCTGCTGCCGCTGCCGCGCCGGGTCTATGATGGCTATCGGCTGCTGCAGGAGTATTTTGCGATGCCGGAGCGGTTCCGTTTTGTGGAACTGCAGGGGCTGCAGGAGGGGTTGAAGAAATCCGCCGGCGACGAAGTGGATCTGTATATCCTGCTGCGCGAGGGAATGCCGGAGATTGCCCCGATCGTGGTGCCTGATGTGTTCAAGCTGAACACGGTGCCGGCCGTGAACCTGTTTGAAAAACGCTGCGACCGGGTGCGGATTGCGCCGATCGATACCGAACACCACGTGATCCCGAACCGGACTGCGGGTCTGGATTTTGAGATTTACGGACTGAACAGCGTGGTCGGGATCAGCGGCGAAGGGGAGGACGACGTGATCTTCCGCCCGTTCTATTCGGCGAATGATTTCACCGCCGCGGGCGAAAGCCACCCGGCTTATTACACCGTCAAACGGCGGATGCGGCAGCGCTCGGAGAAGGAACGTCTGCGCGGGGTGCGCAGTTCCTACCTGGGGTCGGAAGTCTATCTGACGCTGGTGGACCGGTCGCAGGTGCCCTATTCCTCGGGGCTGGAGCAGCTGGCGGTCAACGCGCTGTGCACCAACCGCGACCTGCCGATGCTGCTGGCCACCGGCAATGACGATGTGTTCCACCTGCCCGAAGGCGGGCCGGTGCGTAAAGTGACGCTGCCGGTGTCGCCAACCCGCCCGCATCCCACCCTGGCGCAGGGCGATACCGCCTGGCGGCTGATCTCGCACCTTAGCCTCAACTACGTGTCGATTGCCGAGACCGGCAAGGGCCAGTCGGCGGAAGCGCTGCGTGAGCTGGTCGGGCTTTATGCGCCCTTGGGCGACCGGGTGACAGAAAAGCAGCTGGAGGGGATCCTGTCGGTGGGCGCACGCCCCATCGTGCGGCGGATGAGCGACGAGATCCTGTCAACCGCTGTGCGCGGGCTGGAGATCACCCTGGGCTTTGACGAGAGTTATTTCGAGGGCAGCAACATCTATGTGCTGGGGGCCGTGCTGGAGCGGTTCATGCGCGGCTATGCCAGCATCAACTCATTCACGGAGACAGTCCTGAAGACTGAAAAACGCGGGGAAATTGCCAGATGGCGACCGGAAAAGGGCCTCGGCCGGACGATCTGAGCCTGTATGGCCGATTGGCCATGGCGCCTGAAAAGCACCATGTTTTTCAAGCCCTGCGGGTGTTGGAGGCGCATTTCAATGATGCCCCGCGCCTGGGCGAAAGCCGCCGCCCGCGCGAGGACAAGCTGCGTTTGGGGCAAGAGGCGGAACTGGCGTTCCCGCCCTCGACCATTGCGGATTTCAAACCGGCCGAGGGGGGCAAACCGGCGGTTCTGACCAACCGTTTTTTCGGTCTGTTCGGACCGCAGGGGCCGCTGCCGCTGCATCTGACCGAATACGCCCGCGACCGCAAAAGGAACCACCGCGACCCGACGATGGTGGCCTTTGCCGACATGCTGACGCACCGGCTGATGAGCCTGCTGTACCGGGCCTGGACCCAAGGGTCTCCGGCGGTCAGTTTTGACCGGGCCGATGATCCGATGGCGCGCAAGGTGTCGTCGCTGATCGGCTATAACGGATTTAAATTCGGCGACCGGGACGACATGCCGGATCTCGCCAAGCTGCATTTTGCCGGCCATCTGGCCAAGGGTGCCAAGAATGCCGAGGGGCTGGTGTCGATCCTGTCGGCGTTTTTTGAGGTGCCGGTGCAGCTGGAGGAATTTGTCGGCAGCTGGCTGGAACTGGAGCCGGACGACCGCTGGCAGCTGGGCTATGGCGGACTGGGGCACAGCACCAGCATCGGCAACAAGGTCTGGAGCCGCTCCGCCAAGTTCCGCATCCGGATCGGGCCGTTGAAACTGGAAGATTACGAGCGGCTGCTGCCGGGCGGCGAGGCTTTGAAACGGCTGCGCGCGATTGTACGCTCATATGCCGGGGATTTTCTGGATTGGGACGTGAACCTGATCCTGGCAGGCGACGAGGTGCCGCGCGCATCTTTGGGCGGCACCACCCGGCTGGGGCATACCAGCTGGATCCGGTCGCGCCCCGACCCGGACGCGGACCAGCCGGACGTAAATGATTTATACCTGTACCCGGGATTTGGCGCCGGGGCTGACGAGCGAATAGAGGGAGGGATTTAAGATGACCGAGATCAGCCGCGTGGCGCTGTTTGGCAAGCTGAACAAGCTGGGATACCAGGCCGTGGAAAGCGCAACCGTGTTCTGCAAGATGCGGGGCAACCCCTATGTCGAACTGGTGCATTGGCTGCATCAGCTTTTGGCGCAGCAGGACAGCGACATTCACCGGATCATCCAGCATTACGATCTGGATGCCGGCAAGATTGCGACCGAGCTGACCCGTGCTTTGGATATGCTGCCGCGCGGGGCGTCGACGATTTCGGATCTGTCGGACCATCTGATGGATGCGATGGAACGCGGCTGGGTCTGGGGATCGTTGCTGTATTCGGCAGGCCAGGTGCGCAGCGGTCATTTGCTGCTGGGCATGCTGAAGACACCGGCCCTGCGCAACATCCTGTCAAATATGTCGCCGGAGCTGGCCGGGATCGGCGCTGATGATCTGGCGGATAACTTCAACGATGCCACTGATGGTTCGCCCGAGGAACGGATGGGCGCGCAGGATGGATCGAATGTCACCGGCGGCGGTGCGGAACCGGGCGAGGCTTCCGGGTCGATGGCACCGGGCGCAATGGGCAAGGGCGAGGCGCTGGAACAGTTCTGCACCGACCTGACCGAGCAGGCGCGCAACGGCGAGATTGACCCGATTGTCGGCCGGGATGAGGAAATCCGCCAGATCGTCGATATCCTGATGCGCCGCAGGCAGAACAACCCGATCCTGACAGGTGAGGCGGGGGTCGGCAAAACCGCGGTGGTCGAGGGATTTGCGTTGCGGATTGCCCGCGGTGACGTGCCGCCTGCGCTGCAGGATGTGCGGCTTTTGGTGCTGGATGTGGGCCTTCTGCAGGCCGGTGCTTCGATGAAGGGCGAGTTTGAAAACCGCCTGCGCCAGGTGATTGACGAGGTGCAGGCCAGCCCGGTGCCGATTGTGATGTTTGTCGATGAGACCCACACGCTGGTGGGCGCCGGCGGCGCGGCAGGCACCGGCGATGCGGCCAACCTGCTGAAACCGGCGCTGGCGCGCGGCACCCTGCGCACCATCGGCGCCACCACCTGGGCCGAGTACAAGAAATACATCGAAAAGGATCCGGCGCTGACCCGCCGCTTCCAGGTGGTGAAGGTGGATGAGCCGGGCATTCAGAAGGCAATCCTGATGATGCGCGGCATCGCCTCGATGCTGGAAAATCACCACCGGGTGCAGGTGCTGGACGAGGGGATCGAGGCTGCGGTCAGCCTGTCTGCCCGTTACATCCCGGCACGCCAGCTGCCCGATAAATCCGTCAGCCTTCTGGATACCGCCTGTGCCCGCGTGGCGGTCAGCCAGCACGCGGTGCCGGCTGAAGTGGACGACAGCCAGCGCCGGATCGAGGCGCTGACCACCGAACTGGAGATCATCGGCCGGGATGAAACCGCAGGCTATGAGGTCGCAGACCGGCGCGCGGCGGCGGAGGCCGCCAAGGCGGCTGAGGAGGAACGGCTGGCCGGGCTGACCGAACGCTGGGACAAGGAAAAGGCGGTTGTCGAGGGCATTCTGGACCTGCGCGCCAAGCTCCGGGAGGGGCCGCGCCCGTGGACACAACCCCGGATACTGGGGAAGACGGCGCGGAGGGCGCTGCCGATAGCCCGCTGTCCGATGAAGACCGCGCAGAACTGATGCAGCAGTTGAAGGACAAGAACGCTGAGCTGGAGACGCTGCAGGGCGACAGCGCGCTGATCCTGCCGATTGTCGACCATCAGGCGGTGGCGAGCGTGGTGGGCGACTGGACCGGTATTCCAGTGGGCCGCATGGTCAAGGACGAGATCGAAACCATTCTGAACCTGGAAGAACATCTGGCGAAACGGGTGATCGGCCAGGATCACGCGATGAAGATGATCGCCAAACGGATCCAGACCAGCCGCGCCGGGCTGGACAATCCGAACAAGCCGATCGGGGTGTTCATGCTGGCTGGCACCTCGGGCGTGGGCAAGACCGAAACCGCGCTGGCGCTGGCCGAGGTGCTGTATGGCGGTGAACAGAACGTTATCACCATCAACATGTCGGAATATCAGGAAGCCCATACCGTCAGCAGCCTGAAAGGCGCGCCTCCGGGTTATGTCGGTTACGGCGAGGGCGGGGTGCTGACCGAAGCGGTGCGGCGCAAGCCCTATTCCGTGGTGCTGCTGGACGAGGTTGAGAAGGCGCACCCGGATGTGCATGAGATCTTTTTCCAGGTCTTTGACAAGGGCGTGATGGAAGACGGCGAGGGCCGTATCATCGATTTCAAGAACACGCTGATCCTGCTGACGTCGAATGTGGGCACCGAAACGATCATGGATCTGTGTTCGGACCCGGACTTGATGCCGGAGCCGGAGGGCATGGCAAAAGCACTGCGCGATCCGCTGGTCAAAGTGTTCCCGCCGGCGCTGCTAGGGCGCCTGGTGGCGATCCCCTATTATCCGCTCAGCCCGGAGATGATCGGCGAGATCACCAAGCTGCAGCTGGGCCGGATCCAGAAACGGGTGCAGGAGTCGCATGGGGTGCCGTTTGAGTATTCGGACGCCGTGGTGGAAGAGATCGTCAACCGCTGCCAGGAGCTGGACAGCGGCGGCCGGATGATCGACGCGATTGTCACAAACACCATGCTGCCGGATATCTCAAACGAATTTCTGCGCCGCCTGATGGAGGGCAAGGACGTCGAGAAAGTTGCTATCGGCGTCACCGACGGGGAATTTTCATACGCGTTTGACTGATCGCGTCCGAGAGTAATCAGTGGGAAGGAAATCCTATGGTTAAACATGTTGTTATGGACCTGAAAAACCTGGACATCAAAGTGTCCGGGCTGGAGATGGTGGAGCCGCCGAAACTATCGTTCAAGGTGGTGGTCGAACTGGATAAGAAAATGGAGAAGGGGGTCGAGAAAGACCCGCTTCTGCAGCAGGAATTCCATGCCGGTGCCGACGAGGTGCTGGAGCAGACCAAGGACACCATCGAGAAGAAGTGCAAGGTGTTTGACAAGCTGTTTGTCCAGATGGTGGCCAAGGGTGCCTCGGATAAGGACATGGAAAAACAGCTGAAAGGGCTGAATGACGCCATCAAAAATGACGTCAAAGTGGCCGAAAAGGGCGCCGAGCTGGCGGCGCAAAAGGCCTGGGCCAGCCTGCAGAAGAAGAAAAAGGAATGGTCCAAGTTCAAGATCAAGATCGGCGTGTCCATTGCCGGCACCCTGGCCGGGCTGGCGGTGAGCATCGCCGCGATGGCGACCTCGCCGTTTTCCGGCGGCGCGGGCGCGGCCTTTGGCATCATCGGCCTGATCAAGTCCGGCGTCACGCTGGCCAAGGACATTGGCAAGCTGGCGATCAATATCGATCAGTCCAAGACCATCCTGGTGAAAAACCTGGCGGTGGTGGAAAAGGCGGCCTCAAACA
>NZ_CP038238.1:0-159657 GCF_004535885.1 Leisingera sp. NJS201 | reverse complement strand
ATGCCACCGGCTGTCTTCGCTTTCCGTTTTGCCACCGCTGCCGGATCGTTCTGAAGCAGCTTGTCAATATCAATCTTGGTGATTTCCTTGTTGCCCGGCGTGGATATTGTGATTGAACCGGATGAGGTTCCATCTGCTGCTGCTGCATCTCCGGAACTTCCCGCAACACCGCTTGACAGTCCTGCCGCCACCTCGCCCTTCTTTTTGATTTCACGGGTATAGTTCTGGAAATCAATCGCTTCCAGTTCCCCTGTGTACAGCTGCTCAATCAGGTACTGGACTGCAACCAGGTCCAGGTTGGAGGATGACCAAGTGGCGGTCTTTTGGTAGTTGATCAGCTTCACATCCAGGGTAGGCTGGGTATATGCGGCATCGACACCTGCTGCATAGTCGCCCCGGACTTTGAAAGAACGGCCGCTGGCAATGACCAGATCAACAGAATAGACACCATCCTTGGCGTTGATGGTAAAAGCAGAAGTCGTGTCCGAATCAAAGTCGACACCTGCCTTGAACCCCTCACCAGTAACAGCTTTGACACCAATTCCATGGTTGCGCTCCGACTGGAAAGCAAACGTGGTCGTCCCGATGTCACCCGTCATTGTTGTCGGAATATCCTTCAGAATATCCAGTTTCTGCGCATCCGTCAGTTCGCCAAGCGCCGGATTCCTGTTGGGTTTAACGACCCTATCAAAGAAATAGTCGAAGGGTTTGGTGCGCGTTTCGCTGCTGTTGAATTGAGCAATCCGGCTCTTCAGTCCTGCCAGATCTTCGATGTCGCCATCGGTGTCTTCCAGCAACGGTGTTTCGCCGCTTGTTCCTGCACGTGCCTCAACAATCCGGGTTTTGACCGCATTGACACGCTTTTTAACCAGCGAGCCGGTGCTGGAGGCGCCTTGCTTTAACCGCTTCGCTGCCCCAAGGAAACTGGATTTCAAGCTGGGGCGGGCATCGGGATCAACGGATGTGCCAGTGGTACCGGATTGAACCAGCGGGGTTGCAGATTTGAGAAATGCTGCCCTGGAGGATTCAGGCTTGCGCAGACGGATCAGATTCAAAAAGTCGAACCCATCCGCACTGATTTCTGTGGCATCGCCCTGGTTTGCATCCAGAAGTCCCGCTGCGTCCTGGCTGGCCGTCCGCCGCAGCCGTGAAACGAATTCACCGGGTGTGAACAGATCGTTCCGGATTTCGTTCAAGCCGTCCGCAAGGCTTTTGCTTTTATTTTTTTTCAAGGCACCGCTGCTGGTGCCTTCTGCACCTGCAAACTCGATGTCAAACCCTTCGCCGCCCATCTCAATGACGGCGGCATCTTCGTCCGCTGCTTCCGCTGCGGTATCGATCTCAAAAGCTTCGGCAATATCCGGATAGAGTGCAGCCGCGAATTTCGCCCCTTCATCGCCACTGCTGTCGCCCTCGCCCAGCAGAGCGTCAAAGTGATGTCCCAGCTCCTCAGCCAGAAGGTATTTCAGATAGGCGCGCCCCTGTGTGATCGCATCGTAGGTCAGCACGATAGTGCCGCCCGCATTTGCCGAATACGCCGCATGCGCCCCGTCCAGGCTGTGTTCCGGCAGGATTGCCAGGCCTTCCGGCATCAAGTCGTCGTCGATATTGGCAAACTTGTTGAACAGGGTATTTTCAGCTGTCTGGTCGCCGGTCAGCTTACTGAAGCTTGCACGCAGGATCTCCCGTAATCCGGCTGCATCTTCCGACACCGCCAGATTGAGATCCGCCAGCACCTCGGCCATGACATCGGCGATATGATCGTATTCCGCCGCCAGTAGGTTTTCATCACCGCTTTCAGCGTAGAGAAGGTCTTCTGTCGTTGTCATGCCGTTCAGCCCTTAATCCTGGTTGCCGCTTCTGTACACGCCTGTGCACTTGACGGGCTTGGTAGGAAAGCTGGGAGAAACGCTCAAATTCCTATCGCAAATACATCATTCACGGCACGAATAAGGTCGCCATGCCTGACCTAAATAACGTCACAGTTGTTGAGGCCTGAAATTTCTGCAACCTAACGGCAACAGGCTAGCAACGCCTTATGCCGCAACACTTTAGTTCAACACACCTGTTCAGTACCCGGCAGAGGTACTTATAAAAATGAATTTGAGAATGAATTGATTTCCGACAATCGAGCCAGCGAGGATGACGTTACGTAAGCCTTGAGTTTTGCCGCAATTCTTGAAGCGAATGTCAATGGATTTGAGGGCAATTGCCGCAGCCTGGGCCCGTCAGGACCAGATTTCAGCTGCACGGCAGCCTGCGTGGCCTCCAAGCTTTGCCGGATCCGCTGCATCTTTGTACGCCTGAATCGCTCAACTGAAGACCTGGCAAGTGGTCATGCGCCCTAAGACTCGTCCGGTCCATGCCGGTGCCGGTGCCGGGATTGGAGCTCACCCCATTTTTGGCCCGCGCTTCATGCGACCTTTCGGGTTTCGTTCAGTCGGGCCGCAAATTCGCCCGGCGTCAAGTTCCCCAGCGAGGAATGCGGCCTGGCTTCATTGTAATCGGCTTTCCATTCGTTGATCCGCTTTCGGGCGTCGTCCATCGACAGGAACCATGTGGCGTTCAATCTGTTCGTCGCTGAATCGTTTCTTCGGTATCGGTACACTCCCTCTCTTGCCAGAAATGTACCCAAAAGTCCGCTCTCACTCCGGACCAGCTTCAGGGGTCAGGACCAGTAGCGCTGGGGCTTTATACTGGGCTGGCCAGCCTGTGGCTGTTCCTGCATCTGCTGGACGGCAACGAGGATTTGACCCGCACCGCAGCCTTTACCGCCATGGTGGTCTTTGAAAAGGCCAGCGTCTTTGCCTTCCGCTCCTTGCATTTGCCGTGCTGGCGGATCGGATTCTTCAGCAATCCGCTGCTGCTGGCGGCGCTGACGTTGACCATCGGGGCGCAGGTGGCGGCTTGACCTCCCTCAATGCGGGTCTTGCCGTTCCGCGCCATCCTGCGGGCATGAAGGGCGATCACGGGCACAGCAAGGAGGACATCGCACGGCGGCTTGCGGGCAGCAACGGCACCGGGCGGCTGCGCGACGCGGTATACGGCGGCATCGACGGCGCGGTCACCACCTTTGCGATTGCCGCGGGCGTCGAGGGCGCCGGGTTTTCGCAAGGCGTGATCATCGCTCTGGGCATTGCCAATGTGCTGGCGGACGGGTTTTCCATGGCGGCGGCCAATTATCTGGGCACCAAGGCGGATCTGGACGACCGGCGGCGGCTCTACAAGGTGGAGAAGCGCCATATCCGCCAGTATCCCGAGGGTGAGCGCGAGGAGCTGCGCCAAATATTTCAGGAGCTGGGGCTGAGCGGCGCGGTGCTGGAAGGCGCGGTACAGTCCGTTGCCGCCAAGCCGGAGAAATGGGTGTCACTGATGCTGACCAGCGAATACGGGCTGGCCCCTGCGGAACCCAATCCGGTTGCGGCGGCGCTGACAACCTTTGCCGCCTTCATGGCGGCGGGCATCGTGCCGCTCTTGCCGTTCATGCTAGGGCTGCCGGATCCGTTTCTGACGGCGGCGCTGGCCACCGCGGCAGTGTTTTTCGGCATCGGCGCCAGCAAAAGCGTCTGGTCGCTGGCGCCCTGGTGGAAATCCGGGCTGGAGACACTGCTGATCGGCTCCTGTGCTGCTGCCGTGGCTTATTTGGCGGGCAGTCTGTTCCGGGTTTGAGCCGGATCAAGGGAGGCGGACCGGTTTGCCCCTAAGCTGAGGACCGGAGGGGAGCCCATGTTTTCCAATGCCATCAAGATCGCCACCCTGCAGGGGTTTGACATCCGTATCGACCCAAGCTGGGCGCTGATTGCCGCGCTGATTACCTGGAGCCTGTCAACGCAGTTTTTCCCGATGGTTTATCCCGGTGCCGGCGGCAGCGTCTATTTCACCCTGGCGCTGCTGGCGATGCTGGGTTTTTTCGGCTCGCTGGTCCTGCATGAGATGTCCCATTCGGTGGTGGCCCGCCGGTACGGGGTCGAGATCAAGGGGATCACCCTGTTTATCTTCGGCGGGGTTGCAGAGCTGGGATCGGAGCCGAAGACTGCCGCCAGCGAGTTCTGGATTGCCATTGCAGGCCCCTTGATGAGCTTCGCTCTGGCTTTTGCCTTCTGGCTGCTGGCCCAGGCGGGCGGGCTGCTGGCGCCGGGGACGGCGCTGATCCCTGTGCTGGACTATCTGGCGCTGATCAACCTGGTGCTGGCGGTGTTCAACCTGCTGCCGGCCTTTCCATTGGATGGCGGGCGGATCTTCCGGGCGTATCTGTGGAGCCGCAGCCGCGATCTTCTGCAGGCGACAGCCACCGCCACAAGGATCAGCAGCTTTTTTGCGTATGCGCTGATTGTCTTTGGCGTCATCGGGCTGTTTTCCGGCAATCCGGTTGCGTCGCTCTGGCAGGTGCTGATCGGGGTGTTTGTGCTGGCTGCGGCCAAGGGCACCTATGCCCGCCAGCTGCAGGAGGCGGCGTTCAAGGGCAAGACGGTGGCTGCTCTGATGACGCGCGATGCGGTCACCGTGCTGCCGGAGGTGAGCCTGCAATACCTCGCGGATCAGGTGATGCTGGCGGAACGCAAGAGCTTTGTGCCGGTGGTGCTGGGCGATGTGCTGCTGGGTTTTGCCGATACCGGCCTGCTGACGCAGACCCCGCGCGCGGAATGGGCGGCAACCCGCGTGGGCGACGTCTATGCGGCGGCGGACGCAGATAATATGGTCGGCCCGGAGATGCCGGCCGCGGAGCTGATGGCCAAGATCTCGTCTACCGGGCGGCGCAAGTTTCTGGTGGCAGAGGGGCGCCAGCTGCTGGGGGTGGTCACCCTGTCCGACTTGATGGGCTATCTGGCGGTGCTGCAGGAAATCCGCCTGCCGGACCGAAAAACAGAGTAAGGCGGCGGCGTCAGCGGCTTTGCTCAGGTGCGTGTTCAGTCTGCCGCTGCGCGGAGCCGCCGAGAAAAGCGAACCAATAGGCCAAGGCAACGCCGCCCGAACCGCCGGCGATGTTGCCGAGGGTGACCCAGAACAAGTTGGCGGCAGCCGCGGTAAAGGGGGTCCCCGCTCCGGCTGCCCAAGCCTGCGGGAAGAAATACATGTTGGCAATCGAGTGCTCGAGCCCCAGGAGCACAAAGGCAGTGACCGGCCAGAGGATGGCCAGAACCTTGCCGGCCGCGGTGCGGGCGGCGAAAGACAGCCAGACGGCGAGGCAGACCAAGGCGTTGCAAAGCGCGCCGCGCATGAAAGCCTCAAGCGGGGCGAGGCCGGCCTTGGCCTCTGCGATCCCGGCGGCGGTTGCGCCCATCGGGCCGTCCAGCAAACCAGTCAGCGCAAAGGCGGCGGCCAGGCCGGCGGCGCCTGCCAGATTGCCGGCATAGACAATGCCCCAGCTGCGCAGCAGCAGGCGCAGCGGGATCTTGCGGTCCACCGCGGCGATCACCATCAGCACATTGCCGGTGAACAGCTCTGCCCCGGCAATCACCACCAGGATCAGGCCGAGCGAGAACACCGCGCCGCCCAGCACCCGGACCGGTCCTGCGACGGGGATGCGCCGGTCAGGGTCATGGTATAGGCCGCTGCGCCGAAACCGATGAAGGCGCCCGCCAGCATTGCCAGCACGAACATCTGCGGCAGCGGCAGATGGGCCTTGGCGGTTCCGGCACTTTCTACACGTGCCGCGATTTCGGCGGGTTTGTAGGCGTCAAAGGGGGCCTGGCTGGTCATGTTCCGGCTCCTGGGGTCATGGGCGCAAGGGGCAGCGGGCGTCAGTGGGCAAAAAGCACCGGCAGCTCCGTCTGATCGATCATCGTGCGGGTGGTGCCGCCGAAGACAGCCTCGCGCAGGCGGGAATGGCCATAGGCCCCCATCACCACCAGACCGGCCCCGGCCTCGCGGGCGCGCTGCAAAATACCGTGGCCGACGTCCTGGCCGCCGCCGGGGAACTGCGACACGGTCACCTTGCAGCCCTGGTGGCTGAGCCAGGCTGCGGCATCGGTGCCCGGATCCTCGCCGTCGCGCTGATCGGAGGCGCCGGATTCAAAGCAGCCGATCACGACCTCCTCGGCGCGGCACAGCCAGGGCAGTGCCAGATGGGCGGCGCGGGAGGCGGCAAGGCTGCTGTCCCAGGCCAGGAACACGCGGTTGCAGCTGGCAAAGGGCGCGCCGTTCACAATGACCGGAACCGGCGACTGGAAGAGCAGGCCGTGCAGCGCCTCGCGGAAGACAGCCCCGTGTTCCCTGAGACCATCGGCAAACTGCGCGATGTCGCAGGTCTTGGCCCGCTGGGCGCACAGCAGCCGGATATCCGCACCGGCGCAGACCGCATATTGCACATCGCCGGTGCAGCTGTTGCGGGTGAGGAGATCGTTGACCTCTGCGGCGCGGATCTCTGCTGCCTGCCGGGCGTCGCGCAGGCCGTCCACCCAGTCAGCGGGCATCGCAGCCGAGCCGAAGGCCGTTGTGCCGGAGACAAAGTAGGGGCTGCCGGGCAGGTTATCGAGTAGCAGGCAAGCCAGGTAGGCGTCCTGGCCCTGCGCCGCCTCGGCGGCGGCAGTGATGGTTGCGTCGCTGGTGTCAGTGGCAAGAACGAAGAGAGAGGTTTTGCGTTGCATGGCGGGCCTCCGGGCTGGATCGCGGCAGGCGGAGTGCGCACCGCGTTGATCAGTAGATCAGGGTTGCCGCGGGATGCCATGATCCTGATCAATCCGGTGTGAAAGGCAGCCTCCCCTTGGCCGCCAGCATGGAATTTACCGGGCTGCCCCCTGCAAACCATACCTATAGCAAAGGCCGGCCTTTCGGCGGCATCCGGTCGCCGGGATCACGTTTCAGCGGGTCCAGTAGTCATGTGTGAACAGCTCGCTCAGCTCAAGTAGCCAGCTGCCCGGCGGAAGCTGAAGAAGGCCAGAACGGTAAGGCCGGCAACCGCCGCAAACGCAATCAGCGCCTCGGCCCGGTGGCCGCGTGAAGACATCTTGCTGCCGAAGAAAAGAGTTTTGAACACATGCAAATGATGCGCTGCATGCCACAGGGAAAAGGCAATAAACAGCGCCGCCAGGACAATATGGAGATCGCTCCAGTCCTGCCTGCCCAGTCCCAGCGCATCCCAACCCACCTCTTTGAAAATCTTACCTTTGGGTGCAAAGAAAAGGATACCGCCGCTGAGAAGAATGGCTGCAAATGAGAAGGTTACGCCGCAAAACGGCCAGGGCCCTGCTGGTCAGCCCGGCTTTTGTTCTGGTTCAGGCATCGGTGTTGGTCATTTTGCTGCCTCCAGTCAGGATTGGTTGAGTCTATCCGGCTGCAAGCCCACCTGCATTGATCCAGACATGGGTTTGGCGCGCAAGCGCAGCGCTGGCTGGTTTGACTTCACTCAAGGCGGACGCAAAGCGCCTCTGGTACGCTGCGCCAGGGGAAAATCAATGCATCCGGATGAAAACCAGCAGGTTGAAGTGGTGGCCTTTCTGAGCGCCCCGTCAGCCTATGGCATTTACGCACCGGTCGAGGTGATCACGACCCATTCCGCGCATGTGTTCCTGACCGGCGGTCTGGCGTTCAAGATCAAGCGGGCGGTGCGCTACAGTTACCTGGACCTCTCCACGCTGCAGGCCCGCAAGGACGTGCTGGCGCGAATGCTGCGGACTGGACCCGGATCAACAGCGCCGGCACCGAGGATGAGGTTGCCGGGCGGGTGAAAGCCGCCCTGCTGCCGGAGTGACTCCGGGCGGCCCTGCGCGGCCGAGGTCGGCCAGCCTCAATCAATGCAGGCCGGCGGCCACGAGCGTAACGCTGAACATCACCAAAGGAGGATCACGATGTACAAACATATTCTGGTTCCGATTGCCCCGGATCACGGTGCCGATACGGCCCGGTCGCTGGATGCTGCCCGCCTGCTGGCCGACAGTGATGCCAGGATCACCGCGCTGACTGTGGCCGATGAGATCCCCGGCTATGTGGTTCAGCAGCTGCCCAAGGGTCTGCTGGAAGGCACCCGCGCAGAGATGCTGGCGTCGCTGAAGGCGGATCTGGGCGGGGTGGCAGGCATCAAGGCGGATGTGGTCACCGGCCATGCCGGGCGCACGATCACCGATTACGCCGACGCGCATGGCACCGACTGCATCGTCATCGCCTCGCACCGGCCGGGCCTGCAGGATTATTTCCTCGGCTCGACAGCGGCGCGGGTTGTGCGCCATGCCAAATGCACCGTGGTTGTGATCCGCTAGCGATCCTGCGCCACTGAGCGGCGGAACAGCACCAGGCTGGTTGCCAGCAGAACAGCACCCAGCAGCGCCATCCACAGGAATTCCGGCCAGACGGTCTCAACCCCTGCGCCTTTGAAGACGATGGCCTGGCTGGCGGCCATGTAGTGGCGCGAGGGCAGGAAAGTGGTGATGGCCTGCAGCCAGACGGGCTGGCTCTCCACTGGGGTTTCGCCGCCTGACAGCATCAGCATCGGCAGGATGGTCAGCATCACCAGCAGCGCAAATTGCGACATCGAGCGCGCGACCGTCGCCAGAAACACCCCAAGTGCGGTTGCGGTGAACAGAAACAGCGCGGTGCCGCAGAGGAACAGCAGCGTGGAGCCTGCAATGGTGATGTCCAGCACCCCCTGCATCACAAAAGCCAGCGACAGCGCCGCCGCAACCAGCACCACCGCGGCGTTGGCCCAGATCTTGGCCACGGCAATGTCAAAGGGCGACAGCGGCATCGCCAGAAGGTGCTCAATTGTGCCGTGCTCGCGCTCGCGGATCATCGCGGCGCCGGTGAGGATCGTGGTCAGCCACATGATCTGGCCGATCAGCGCGTTGATGCCGGCAAAGCGCACGGTATCGCGGTTGGGGTTGAAGGCGCTGCGGATGATGATGCCCAGCGGCTGCGGCACGGCCAGATCGGCGCCGATGGCAAAACGGCGGATCTCGGTGCTGAGGATGCTGGTGATGTAACTGGCGCCAATACCTGCCTGTTCCATTGCGGTGGCGTCGATCAGCACCTGAATCTCCGGCATTCGGCCCGCGCGGACGTCCTTTTCAAACCCCGGCGGCACGGCGACAACAAACAGGAAATCGCCCGCATCCATCCGGGCGGCGCCGGTGCCGGGCTCGACCTGAACCACCGGCTGGAACTCCGGCGGGAAGAATGCCGCAGCCAGGGTGCGCGACAGGGGCGAGTTGTCCTCATCCGCAAAGGCGATCGAGGCGTTGTTGACCGAGGTGGCGACCCCTGTCGCCTCCATCACCGGTGCCAGGGTGAAGGACCAGACCAGCAGCGCCATCATCACCCAGTCGCGGCGCAGGCTCATCATCTCCTTGAGACCGAGCCAGAATATGCGGGACAGACGCTGCATCTACTTCTCCTGCGCGCGCAGCGTCAGCGCGGCCAGCAGTGTGAACACCGGCCCGAAGCAGGCCAGCGCCAGAATGTCAGGGCCAAGCGCCTCCCAGCCCAGGCCCTTGGTGAAGGCGCCGACGTTCAGATGCAGAAAGTAGGAGGACGGCCACAGCGAACCGATGGTCCGGGCGCCGCCTTCCAGTGTCGAGACCGGCTGGAGCAAACCGGAGAATTGGATCGTCGGCACCACCGAAGCGATGGCGGTTGCAAAGGTTGCCGCCACCTGGCTGGAGGTCATGGTGGCAATCAGCAGCCCGTAGGAGGTCGCGGCCCAGACATACAGGAGCGCGCCAAGGGCCAGCGGCAGCAGGTCCCCCTTGAGCGGCACCCCGAAGACCGCGATGGTCATCGCCGTGAGCAGCAGGAAGTTCAAAAAGGCGATCACGATATAAGGGATCTGCTTGCCGATCAGAAACTCCAGCCGGGTGGTTGGCGTCACGTAGAAATTGGTGACCGATCCCAGCTCCTTTTCCCGCGCGACGCTGACCGCCATCAGCACCGCGGGCAGCATGATCAGCAGGATTGCGGGCATCGCAGGCGCCATTGCGGCGATGCTCTCGAAACTCTGGTTGTAGCGGAAACGCGGCTCTATCCGGGCGGTTTCACCCTGGCTGGTGCCGCTGGCGGCTGCCTGGGCGTTCAGGAAGGTCTGATGCAGACCGGCGGCGTAGCCTTCTACCGTTTCGCCCTTGAAGGGGATGGCGCCATCGACGATCGCCAGCACCTCTGCCGGTTCATCCGCGCGCAGCTTGCGGCCGAAATCCGGGGGCAACTCGATCACCAGCGAAACCTCGCCGGAGACCAGGCGGCTGCGGCCCTCAGCGGCGCTGGCCAAGGGCGGCGTTGGCCGGAAGTAGCGGGAGCCGGAAATCTCCGCGAGATAGGCGCGGCTTTCGGGGCTTTGCGACAGGTCGAGTGCGGCATAGTCCAGCTCATCGATATCCAGCGAAATGCCGAAGCAGAACACCAGCATCAGGATCACCGAGCCAAGGAAGGCAAAGGCGAGCCGCACCGGGTCGCGCAGGACCTCAACCGTTTCTCGCCGGGCATAAGCCAGGGCGCGGGTGAGGGAGCCGCCTGCCGGCGCGGTGCCAGTATGCACGGCGGCTTCTGGAGCGGAAACCGGGACAGGGGGATCGGCGGCCTTAAGGATGGAGACAAAGGCCTGTTCCAAGGTGTCCGCGGACTGCGATGTCATCAGCGCCTCGGGTGTGCCTTCGGCCAGCACCTTGCCCGCGTGCATGAAGGAGACCCGGTCGCAGCGTTCGGCCTCGCCCATGAAATGGGTGGAGACAAAGATCGTCACGCCCTCGTTGCGCGACAGTTCGAGGAGCAGCGCCCAGAACATGTCCCGCGCCTCCGGGTCGACGCCGGAGGTCGGCTCATCCAGGATCAGCACCCGCGGGCGGTGGATCAGCGCAACCGCCAGCGACAGGCGCTGCTTGATGCCCAGCGGCAGGGCGGCGGCCAGAGAGGTGCTGTGCGCCGCCAGGCCGAAGCGCTGCGTCAGTTCGGCGACCCTGGCCTCCCTGTCCCTGATCCCGAATATGCGGGCGTGGAGCTGCAGGTTCTGCTCAACTGTCAGTTCGCCATAAAGCGAAAAAGCCTGGCTCATGTAGCCGGTTTCGCGGCGCATGGCGCGGTTGCGGGCATCCACCGGCTTGCCGAACAGCTGCGCCTCGCCGGAGCTGATGGGCAAGAGGCCGGTCAGCATCTTCATGGTAGTCGACTTGCCGCAGCCGTTGGAGCCGAGAAAGCCGAAGATTTCACCGCGGGCAATGCTGAAGTCGACATGGTCAACCGCAGTGAAATCACCGAAGCGGCGGGTGAGGCCCCGCGCGGTGATGACCGGCTCGCCGCTGTGCGCCGCTGGTGCAGAGTGCTGAAGCGGCGGCGGGCTGCCGTTTCCCTGCAGCTGGCGGTAAGCGGTTTCCAGATCGCCGGTCTGGCGCCTCAGGTCGTCCGGCGGCCCCTGGTACAGCACGCGGCCTGCATCCATGGCGACGATCCAGTCGAAACTTTGCGCCTCCTCCATATAGGCGGTGGAGACCAGCACGGTGAGGCCGGGGCTTTGCTGCCGGATGGCGCCGATCAGCGCCCAGAACTGGCGGCGCGACAAGGGGTCGACGCCGGTTGTCGGCTCATCCAGCACCAGCAGTTTGGGGTCGTGGATCAGGGCGCAGCAGAGGCCCAGCTTCTGCTTCATGCCGCCGGACAGCCTGCCCATCAGCCGGTCCGCAAAGGGCGCCAGCCCGGTCGCGGTGAGGAGCGATGCGATGCGGGCCTCGCGCTCTGCCGCGCCTTGGCCGAACAGACGCGAGAAGAACTCCAGATTTTCTCGTACGGAGAGTTCGGGGTAGAGGTTGCGGCCCAGCCCCTGCGGCATAAAGGCAATGGCGGGGCAGATGCAGTGCCGGTGCGCGGCGTCGCCGATGGGGCCGCCAAGGACATCTATGGTGCCGGACTGCAGCTTCTTGGCGCCGGTGATCAGGCTGAGGAGGGTCGACTTGCCGACCCCGTCCGGGCCGATGAAGCCCACCAGCCGGCCCGGCGGCAGATCCAAGCAGACCGCGTCCAGCGCGGTATGCTTGCGGTAGCGGTGGCTGACCTCCGCGATGCGTATCCCAGGACTGTCAGCCCGGGAAGTCATTCGAACAGCTCAGGCGGGATGCGCCGCTCCAGCGCTTCGGGCCAGGGGCTGTCCGGATCGAGCCGGATCACGGCGATGCCGCGCAGGCCCGTCTTCACATGTTCGATCCGCGCCGCCACCAGATCCTGCGGGATGCGGACGCGGACGCGGAACACCAGCTGCTCGCGCTCGCTGAGGGTCTCAACCTGTTTGGGGGTGAACTGGGCCTCTGGCGAGACAAATGTGACGGTGGCGGGAATGGCGTAATCGGGCAGGGCATCCAGCACGATGCGGGCCTCGGCCCCGATCGGCAAAAGCCCGGCCTCGCGGGCGGGCAGGAACACCTCCATATAGATGTTTTCCAGGCTCAGGAGCGTTAGGATCGGTGCCCCGGCGCCGACCACCTCACCCGGTTCCGCCAGCCGGTACAGGACCCGGCCCGGCACCGGCGCGGTGAGGGTGCTGTCCTCGATCTGCGCGGCAATCCGGCGGACCTCTGCCTCTGCCGCTGCGATGCCGGCGTCCGCGGTGGCGACCCGCGCCTTTGCGGCGCCCAGCACTGCCTCGGCGACCTGATGGGCGGTGTCGCGCTCCTCAAACACGGTTTCGGAGATGTTATGCCCGGCCAAGAGGGCAGTGGCACGGTCCAGCTCATGTTCTGCCCGGCGGTGCTCGCTCTGGCGCTGGACTACCAGCGCTTCCGCCTCGGCCTTGGTCTGGCGCGCCAGGGCAGCCTCGGCCTTGGCCCGGTCATGCGCCGCCGACAGCTCATCGGTGTCCATTTCGACCAGAATGCCGCCGGCCGCCACCAAGCTGCCCTCGCCGGCCATCACCTTGGCCACCCGGCCCGCCCGTGCGGGGGCGATCTCGACCTGTTCGGCCTCAATCCGGCCGTTGCCCTGGACGAAGCCATCCGGCAAGTCCGCGCCGTTTTCTGCAACGAGCAGATAGACGGCAGCGGCCGTGAGCAGAACAGCCGCAGCGGCAAAAAGTGCAGCGGCAGTTTTTGTCATGGCAAAGCACCCCGTCCCGTTGCTGCACATGCGGAGCCTATCCGGGTTTCGCGCATGCTGCCTTGCTCTGTGTCAATCCTGCGCTGCCGGATTGCCGCTATCATTGGATCATGTGCGGCGGGTACCTGGTTCGGGCCGGGCGGCGCAGAGGTTCCGGAGCAAAGGGGAACGGCGATGATGATGCGGCTGGCAGTAACACTTGCAATTGCGGCAGGCCCGGTCTGGGCGCAGGGCAATGGCCTGGAGGAAGGGCGTGACCTGTTCCTGTACTTCTGCGCTGAATGCCACGGCAAGGATGCGGCCTGCCATGACATTCATCGACTAGCATAGCTCTGTGCCCCGCAAGGCTTTTCAGCCCTGCGATATTTGAGGTCTCCGGGCTGCTAAGCCTTGCTAACGTCAGCGCCCGAGTGTGACATTTCTACTTTGCAGAACCGGTGACATTTCTACTTGGTTGCAACAGAGTTCACGTTGAACCTCTTCAAAATATGGCGGACGCGGGCCCAAAAGGGCCAACTTGTCAAAGATCCGATTTTGCCAATTAAATCTGCTCCTTGAGGAGATCTGCAGCTTTCTGCGTTATGTGTGGTGCAAATCTGAGGCCCCCGGGCCGATACCGGCGTTCCAAGGCACTCGGTAAGCCATTCAACAGACTGGCTTTCCCGCCTGCAGAACGCGCCGCGTCAGCGGTTTTCCTTCCTGAACTATGCTGCTTCCCCGCTTTTCCTGGCCGCTTCCCGGGAAACTGCGTGGAAATTTTCCTAAAGCAGAGAAGGAAGACAGCCACGCGTAAACCCTCCCGCTGCAATTGCCGCCGGATCTTCCGCACGCCATAGACCCGCCAGTTCTCTTCGAAAACACGCAGGACCTCGGGCCGCAATGCCGCGTCACGCCGGGCACGGTCCGGCAACCGCGCCGGATCGGCCCGCTTCGCCAGATGCTCGTAATACGTAGAAGGGGCAATCGGCAAGAATGAGCCATGTCGCGCCATTGGTCCGAGGACAATGGCGCCTTCAATGGCTCACTTGTCCAGCACCAGACGCACCGCACGCTCACGAACCTCGAGAGAATACTTGTTTGGTGTCTTGCTCATTGTGGCTTCAACCTGCTCAGGAGTTGAAGTCTCCGGCAAACCCGGCGCGGTTCAGCTGCCATGATCCTGATAAAGCGGCGGGTTACCGCTGATACCAACCGTGATTGCGCCGCCAGAGGCAGGCGCGCGCTGCGTCAGCTGCGATTGTGCAGTTGCGGCATCAGGTCGCGTTGCCGTTGTATACGATGGGATGCCGCTGTGGTTTCCGACCGGGGACCTGCCTGGAAGGCGATGAATCCGGCAGGCTAAGCAGCAAAAAATCGCTCATCTTAACGTTGTGTAAACTTCACAAAACTGCCGCTTGACGGATGTTAACCATCCTGTAGGTTGCGCAAAACACGTAATGGGCGTGTCAAACTCTACGCCAACATTTTTCTTGAATCTCTGCCGAAGGCTCCGTCGCGTCATGAATATTATCCTATTTGCACCGCCAAAAATCCTTTTTCAGCATAGTGTTACAGAGTGGATAGATGCGATCGGCCCGAATAGTGTTGTCCTGACCTGCGCCAGTGCCAAAGAGGCGCTGATGCGCAGTTTCCCTGACGGGCTGGATATCCGCTTCTTTCAAAATTTCAATGACAGCCCGGCAGTCGAACTGGCGGCGATTGATATCGCGCAATCGCTGGCCGAGCCCCTGTGCGTGGCTCTGGCCGAGATCGACGTGCTGCGGGCAGCGCGGGTGAATGACTACCTTGGACTGTCTGAAAATGCTGCAGTGCAGCTGGAGATGTTTCGCGACAAATACGCGATGAAGACACGGGCGCAAGAGGCGGGCCTGCCGGGCAGCGAGATGGCGGTGGTCCGCAGCGCAATGGATATCCGCCGTTTTGTTGACAGGCTGGGCTACCCGGTTGTTCTGAAGCCACGGGACGGGCGCGGCTCTAACGGTGTCTGTGTGATCCGGGGTGACGCGGATCTGGCGGCATGGCTGGCGACGCAATCCGCCTCGACCTTCTACAACACCATGATCGAGCGCTTTGTTGCCGGAGATCATTACATCGTCAACGGGCTCTACGTGGCGGGGCGGCCGATCATGATTTCGCCGGTGCGGGTGCTGACCTCTGCGCTGGATTTCCTGGGCGGACAGTCACATGATCTGCATATGCTGGAGCCGGCAACGCCCTTGCGTGACCGGCTGGTGGCCTACTCCCGCCGCCTGGTCGAAGAGGTGATGCCATCGCCGCCGACACTGCTGTTTCACCTTGAGGTGTTTGTCAGCCCGGACGGGACCATCATTCTGGGGGAGATCGCCTCGCGGCTGGGGGGTGTGTTCTTCAATCAGGAAATGACCGAGGCCTGGGGCGTCGATCCGCGCATGACCTACCTGCGGGCGATGCAGGATCCGGCGTTTGAAAGGACGCCGATGCCACCGATGATGGCAGAGCCGCAACGGCTGGTTGGTCAGCTCTGCGTGCCGCCACGCGAGGGCGTTCTGCAGAGCGTGCCGCAGAATTGCCCGTTTGACTTTGTGCGGGCCTACCGGATGAGCGGCGTGGCCGGGCGGCACTATGGTCAGATGGCCTTTACCAATGCGGAAATCCTGAACGCGATTGTCGAAGGAGAGAGTGAAGCCGAGTTGCGCGCCCGTCTGCGGCAGCTGGAGGACTGGTTTCACAGCGCCTGCCAGTGGGAAACCAGCGCCGCCGCCTGATCCGTTGCAACCGTCCAATACCCTGGGGCTCAAATAAGGATGTACCACATGAAGATCGCCGTTCTTGGCGCGGGCTATGCCGGTGTCTCGGTCCTGGAAAATCTGGTTTCCACTCTGCCCGATCTGTCGGCGCTTTCGGTGGATGTTTTTGACAAGAGCCGCAGTTTTGGCCCCGGTGTTGCCTATCAGGAGGATTCGGAGACCAATCTTCTCAACCGGCCTCTTAAGCTGATGTATCTGTCGCGCCGCAATGATTTCCGCGACTGGCTGGTTCAGTTCGGCGCAAGGGACGCGGCGGCGGATGAGGACGGGTTTTTGCAGCGCGCGCAGTTCGGGCGGTTCCTGCAAAGCCGGTTTGATGATCTGTGCGGCGCTGTGCGCGCTGCCGGCGGGCGGATCCGTATCATCGGGGCCGAGGTGGAGGCGATTGCCCCAGTCGCCGCCCCGACGCACTTTATCAGCTGTCCTGGGCGGGCAGCGGGTCCGACTATGACATGGTCTATCTGTGCCTGGGCACCAATTTGGAAGCGGACCCCTACGGGTTGAGCGGCACGCCGGGCTATTTCCGTTCGCCCTATCCGGCGGCGCGTCTTCAGGCGTTGCAGCACCTGCGGGTGGGCATACTGGGCTGTCGTCTGACCGCCTATGATGTCGCGCTTGGCGTGAATGGACGTCAGATGCTGATGACCTCGCGCCGGGCAGGGCTGCCCAAGGCGGTCACCGCCTATCGCCCGGTGGCGCTGCGCCATCTGACGGCAGAGGGGCTGGCGGCATTGCGTGACGGCTGTGACGGCGGACGGATCTCGCTCTCTGCGGTGATGGACCTGTTTGAAGCCGAGATGCAGCACCAGGGTGTCGATGTCAGTTTTGCCGAACTGCTGCGCGGAGCCGACAGCGCCGACAATGATCTGGTGTCGAGCATTCTGGCCGAGACAAACATGCTGATCCCGCAGCTTTGGGCCAGCCTGAGTGATCGTGCCAAGGCGGCGTTCCTGCGCCATTTCCATCGGCTCTGGTCGAATATGCGGGTGCCGATCTCGCGCACCAATGCGGACCAGATTGCGGGCTTGCAGGCCAGCGGCGCGCTGAACCATCGCAGCGGCCTGCGCGATGTCACCTTCCGCAAGGGCTGTTATCGCATGGCGTTTGCCGATGGCACTGTTGAGGTCGATGCCGTGATCAATGCAACAGGTCTGCAACGGGGGCTGGATGAGGCCAATCCGCTGATCCGCAGCCTGCTGGAGCAGGGGTTTGCCGAGCGGGATGCAACCGGCGGCATCAAGGTACAGCTGGAGGACTGCCGGGTCACCACCCGCGACGGGCGCCCGTCGCAGGGATTGTTTGCATTGGGTCAGCTGACCTGTGGAACCTTCTACATGGTCAACAATATTGACGTGATCCACCATCAGGCCCGGATTGCCACCCTCTCTGCGCTGGCGCCGGTTGAGACCCTGCGGAGCGTGGGCTGATGCTGCGGAATTTTGCGATCACCCTGCTGCTGGCCTGTGCCGGATCGGCCCTCGGTTATCTGAGCGGGCTGCCATTGGGGCAGCTTCTGGGGGCGGCGGGGCTGGTTCTGATTGCCTGCCGCTTTGGCCTCGTGCTGGCCACGCCGCCTGCGGCCATCGTGGTGATCCAGCTTATTCTGGGGGCCAGCGTCGGGGCGCTGCTCAATGCCGAGATGCTAAAGGGGATGGCGGATCTGACCATCCTTGCAGGGCTGCTGATCTGCATGTCGGCGCAGCTGGCGGCCGGATTTACATGGCTCTACCGGGTCGAGAAATGGTCCCCTGCCGAGAGCCTCTTGGGGGCGGTGCCCGGCGCCATGGCAGCGGTGATGACCCTGACCGGAGAAGAGGGCAGGACATCGGCCAAGATGGTCTTTGCCCATATGGTGCGGATGATCGCGCTGCTGGTTGCGGTGTTCCTGATTGCCGGCCCGCAAGAAGCACCGCAGGAGATTGCCGCGCTGCCCGATGGGCCGGATGGCACCGGCGTATGGGCCGGATATGCCTCCTTTTTGCTGCTGGCGGCCGGGGCCTATGCCGCGGGGCGTGCGCTGGAGCGCTTTGCCATGCCGGCACCTTACATGGTCACCGGGCTGATCCTGGCGGCGGGGGCCAACCTTTGGCTTGGCAGTGAGCCGATTGTGGTGCCGGAACCGCTGGTGCTGTTTGCCATGGCGCTGCTTGGGGGCTGATCGGGATCCGGCTGAAGGACATCACCCGCACCGATATTGCCAGCTATCTGCGGGCCGGGCTGATTGTCACCTCGATTACCTTTGGCATCACTGTGGCCATGGCGTTTGGCTTCAGCCTGCTGACCAGCCAGCCGTTTCTGGTGCTGTTCATGTCCTGGGTGCCGGGCGGTGTTGAAGTCATGGTGGCGACCGCGCTGGCGCTGGGGTTGGAGCCTGCCTTTGTGATGCTGAATCACGTGTTGCGGATGTCGGTGCTGCATATCGCACCGATGTTTATGAGCCGCGACTTCTTCCGGCCCGAACCGCAGGACACCGAAACGACCACACTTAAGGGGGGACGCCATGTCTGAGCCCAAGCACAATATCCTGATGATCGGCGGGCGCGACCACACCTTTGTCCGCATTGATGAAATGGGGCTGCGCTATAGCGCGCTTCAGATCCGCGCCCATCTGACTGATCACCTGCTTGATCATGCCGAAACCGTTGTGGTGACGGATTATGAGGATATCGAAAGCAGCGTGGCACTGGCCCGGGCGCTGCATCGCAACACGCCGTTTGATGCGGTGTTCTCGTTTGCTGAGTATGGCTTCCTCACTGCCGCGCATATCGCCGAGGCGCTGGATCTGCCCAGCAATTGCCAAATACCGGCAGTGCGGCTGACCCGCAACAAGCGGCGGATGCGGGAGGCGCTGCGCGGATGCGGGATTGAGGATGTGCCCTTTGCCCGGGTGCGCTCTGCGGATGAGATCGCCGGTTTTGCGGCGCGCCACGGCGACTCCATTATCAAACCGGCAGAGGGCGGCGGAAGCGAGGGGGTCCATTTCATTGATGCCACGACGGATATCAGCACCGCGCTGTCACGCGCTCTGCAGGCGGGCCGCGAGGAGCTGATCGCGGAGGCTTTCATTCCCGGCCCGGAGTACAGCGTCGAAACCATGTCGGTGGAGGGCGCGCACCGGGTGCTGGCCATCACCGAAAAAACCACCAGCGGGGCGCCGTATCTCATTGAAAGCGGCCATGTCCAGCCGGCCGCATTAGGCGCTGATGACGCGGTTCGCATTGGTGAGCGGGTCCGCGTGCTGCTGAATGCGGTCGGCTACCGGACCGGACCGGCCCATACCGAAGTAAAGCTGCACAACGGGGCGGTCTATGTGATCGAGACCCAGACCCGCAATGGCGGCGATCAAATCTGGGAACTGACCTTGGAAACCACCGGCGTGGATGTTTTCAAGGAGACTTTTGCCGCGATCTTGGGGCTGGAGTATAGCGCGCCGCCCCCTGCCGCGCGGGCAATGGCGATCCGCTATATGCTGGCGCAGGACCGGGTGCTGGACGCAATCACCGGCCTGGACTGCGCCGCCAGTGCCGAGGGCGTGACGCGGGTGCATTCTTCGGCCAAGCCCGGCACCCGCTATGATACCGTATTGTCGGCTGCGTCGCGGGTGGCCTATGTGCTGGCGCGCGGCGACAACCGGGAACAGGCGCTGGCCCATGCCAAGGCAGCCGTTGCCCGGATTGAGCTGAGGTGATCCGGCAGGATCACGCGGCGCTCCTCCTCCATTTCCATCTTCAATCCCTGATCCATGACAAGGAGCCAGACCATGGCCATTGCCATTCACGACCCGACTCTGCGCGACGGTAACCACGCCATTGCCCACACACTCAGCCTTGATGATATCGCCGCCTATTGCCGGACCGTTGATGGCTGCGGGCTGGATGTGGTCGAGGTTGGACATGGCAACGGGCTGGGGGCGTCCTCCCTGCAGCTGGGCATGGCGCGCCATGCGGACCGCGAGATGCTGGAAACGGCCCGCGCCAATCTGACCTGCACCAAGCTGGGCATTCATGCGATCCCCGGTTTTGCGAAGATTTCCGACATCAGATCGGCCATTGATGCCGGTGTTGATGTGTTCCGCATTGCCTCGCATTGTACCGAGGGCGATCTGACCCAAAGCTATATCGAATATGCCCGCAGCCAGGACAAATATGTGCAGGGCGTGCTGATGATGACCCATATGGCGCCTGCGGAGGTACTGCTGGCGCAGGCGCAGCGTCAGGTCTCCTATGGCGCAAACGCCATTGTGCTGATGGATTCAGCGGGCAACTACGACCCGCGCGACACAAGCGAGAAGATTGGCCTGCTGGCCGCTGAACTGGATGTGCCGGTCGGCTTTCACGCCCATAACAATCTGGGTCTCGCAATTGCCAATTCGGTTGCTGCAGCCGAAGCGGGGGCGACCATATTGGATGGCACTATGCGCGGGTTTGGGGCCGGTGCCGGCAATACCCAGCTGGAGGTGCTCTGCGCGGTGCTGGAACGCTACGGCTTTGAGACCGGCACCGATGTTTTTGCGCTCTGCGAGGCGGTCGAGGCGCTGCCGCCGGTGCAGCGGCGCACGATCGTGGGGACCTCCAATCTGATCAGCGGCATCTATGGCGTCTGCGCGGGGTTCGAAAAACATGTGACCCGTGCGGCGCAGGATTTCGGTGTCGCGCCCCGCTTCATCTACGAGGAACTGTCGCGCTGCAACGCCGTTGCCGGGCAGGAGGATCTGATCATCTCAGCTGCGGCGCACCTGTCCAAGACGCCACCCGAAACAT
The DNA here is from genome assembly GCF_004535885.1 of Leisingera sp. NJS201. NCBI lineage: Bacteria > Pseudomonadati > Pseudomonadota > Alphaproteobacteria > Rhodobacterales > Roseobacteraceae > Leisingera > Leisingera sp. NJS201. The sequence goes on along the minus strand of NZ_CP038238.1, from coordinate 139,109 downwards.
CGGCGCAACCGCGTAAAGGAGTGACAGCATGACCCTGAGAACCGCCATCATCGGCAGCGGAAACATCGGCTGTGACGTGCTGTGCAAGGTGCAGCGTTCAGCGCTGCTGGATTGCACATTGTTTGCCGGGCGCAACGCATCCTCGCCCGGGCTGGCACTGGCGCGTGCGCGGGGCGTTCCGGTAACGGATCGCGGCGCCGAGGGGTTGTTTGCTGCGCTCGACAGTTTTGACCTGGTGTTTGACGCGACATCCTCGGCCGCGCATCAGGCCCATGCGCCGGCGCTGGAGGCGGCAGGCAAAGTGGTGGTCAATCTGACCCCGGCTCCGAACGGGGCGCTTTGCGTGCCGTCACTGAATGGCAATGCGCTGTTGAAGGCCGGCAATATCAATATGATCACCTGCGGCGGTCAGGCCTCGATCCCGATTGCGCAGGCCATGACCCGGGCCAACCCGGATATCAATTATCTTGAGGTGGTCTCGTCAATCAGCGCCGAAAGCGCGGGTCCGGCGACGCGGCTGAACCTCAATCACTATATCGAAACGACCGAAAGCGCGCTGAGGCAGTTCACAGGGTGTTCCAACGTCAAAGCGATCCTGAATATCAACCCGGCCAAGCCCAATGTCTATATGCAGACCGCGATTTCGGCGCTGGCGGCGCATCATGACCTTGCAGCGGCCAAGGCGGCCATCGCCAAGGCGGTGGCGCGGTTGCGGGCGGCGGTGCCGGGTTACGACGTGATTGTCGAGCCGCATGTCACCGGGGACCGGTTGTTCACCATGGTGCGGGTGACCGGTGCCGGTGACTATCTGGATCCATCGGCCGGCAATCTGGACATCATCACGGCGGCGGCCACAAAGATGGCCGAAGCCATTGCCCGTGCTGGAGGCAGGCGGGGCGCAGCCCCGGCGGTGCCGCAACCGATGGAGAGCGTGGCGTGATGGACCGCTTAGACAACCGTCCGGATGCTGCTGCCCGCATGGCCGGGGGAGGGTGCCATGCCTGATCTGGCCAATGCACATCGCAACACACCGTTCTGTCCGATCCTTGAGCTGGCAGGCCGCATTCAGGCGCGGGACAAGCCGGTGGTGGATTTCTCCATCGGGGTGCCAAATTTCACGCCGCCGCAGCGGGTCTATGACGCTGCCATTGCCGCCATCCATGCGGATCAGTGCCGCTATGGTCCCAGCCGCGGCGAGGCAGGGCTGATCGCTGCCTATCTGCATTATTTGACGCAGTTGGGGCTGGACCGCTTCGGGCCGGAGAACATCGCAGCGGGGCAAGGCGGCAAACATCTGCTTTACTCACTGTTTCAGGTGCTGTTTGAGCCCGGTGATACCGTGGTCATTCCTGCCCCCTGCTGGCCGACCTATTTTGACATTGCCCGGTTGAGCGGGGTTGCAGTGCGCACGCCCTATTGCCGGCTGCATCAGGGCTATAAACTGGATCCGGCAACACTGGAGGCGGTGCTGGGTGGGCAGGTTGTGGCACTGGTGCTGAACAACCCGTCCAACCCCACCGGTGCACTTTACAGCATGGCAGAGCTGGCGGCACTGGCCGAGGTGCTGCGCCGCCACGATGTCTGGATCATCAGCGATGATGTCTACCAGCGCTTTGTCTATACGGATGATCCCTGTCCGCACTTACTGGATATCGCGCCCGATCTGGCACCCCGGATTATCAAGGTGGACAGTATTTCAAAGCTTTACGGGATGCCGGGCTGGCGTGCGGGGCTGTTGGCCGCGCCGCCTGAGGTGGCGGATGCGGTGGCGACGCTAAACAGCAATTCGATTTCCAACATGCCGCCTGTCGTTGCCGCCGCCGCGGCCGAGGCGCTCTGCGGCGATCAGGGGTTTTCGCAACGGATGACGTCCGGCTACCGGGCGCGGCGGGACATCCTGCTGACCGCCTTTGACAGCGCGCCGCAGATCCGTTGCGCCCGCCCCGGGGGCGCGTTCTATCTATTCCCTGACATCTCGCGGGTGTTCGGGTCCATGCACGGCGGGAAGATGATCAGCACCGATCAGGATCTCTGCAATTTGCTGCTGGAGGAATATGGCGTTGCGGCTGTGCCCGGGCGTCATTTCGGGGCGCCGGACAATATTCGCCTGTCCTATGCGATTGACGCCGATCAGGTCCGGCAGGGGGCACGTCAGATCCTGCGATGTCTGGCAGAGCTGGAGGAGACGCCCGGAAAACGGCAATCTGCTCAGCCCCTCCCGACGGCACAGACGCCGGTGATGGAGGTGGTTTCCTGACACAGCTGGGGCGGGCAGGCAGCAGGTTGCGGATATCAGGAAGGGTGCGCCCAGTGGCATCGGCCCCCAGCCAAACATCGGTGGCAGGCGGATATGGCGAAGCAGATGGCCCCACAGGCCTTCCGGATCGCCCCCCCATGACAAGCACATAGTCATCACGGGGAAGTCCATAGGAGGCAGCACATTCCCCGGCAGTAAAATACCGCTACTGGCTTTGCAGCCAATCGGCAAAGGCCTCGACGCTGGACTGCAGCCTGCTTTGCCGCGGACGCACCAGGAAATAGCCATAGTCCGTCAATGCGTGCTCCGACAGGCGGAACAGCTTGGCCTCTTCCAGCTCGCGCGCAATCAGCGCGTCCATCAGCGCAATCCCCTGCCCGTCAATGACCGCCTGCACCCGCACGTTGGGGTCGGGGATGATCAGCGCATCACGGCGCGCCTGCTGCGGCAGCCCCGCCGCCTGCTGCCAATCGGTCCAGGCGTTGCTGTCATCGTGGTCGCGCAACAGCGTCATGCTGGCAACCGCCTGCGCGATGCCGTGCCGCGCCACCTGCTCCAGCGCCGCCGAATTGCCAACGGGATAGGCCGGGCAAGGCAGAAACGGGGTGATCTCCCCGTCTCCCCACTGGCCGCTGCCCCAGCGGATCGCGATATCCACGCCCTGCGCCTCCAGATCGAACAGCCGGATCATCGGCTGCAGCCGCAGCTGGATATCCGGGTGCTCTTGCATGAACGACATCAGCCGCGGCGACAGCCAGCGGGCGGCAAAATAGGTCGAGACACCTACCGTCAGCGTACGGCTGGAGACGCCCTTCAGCGCCAGGATCCCGGCCTCGATATCCTCGTAATGGCTTTGACAGGCGGCCAGCAGCTTTTGCCCTGCTGCAGTGATCTCCACCCCGCGGGCATTGCGCCGGAACAGGGCAAGCCCCAGCTCCGCCTCCAGCGTTTTGACCTGATAGCTGACCGCGCCCTTGGTCATGTTCAGCGCCCCGGCGGCATCTGAAAAACTGCGGTGGCGGGCGATTTCAACAAACAGCCGCAGGATGTCGTGGTGGCGGAATTCTACAGACATAAGGCAAGCGTATAAATTTACTGAACGCTGCGCACAAATAAAATCGATTGCCGGACGCGCAGATTCCCAAAATATAGACCCCGTAATATTCACTCTGGAGGTTTCAAGTTGGGAAATATGAACGCTGATACACATATCACCCAGCGCGGCCGGTCGCGCCGGGGGCGGCTGACCCGGCACAATACCCCGCAGGCAATACCAGTGTATCAGCGCCGCAAGATCCCCGCCTATGATCTGCTGGACGAGACTGCACTGGCCCGGATCGAGACCCAGGCGGACTGGATCCTGGAACATATCGGGGTTGAATTCCGCGGTGACGGTATTGCCCTCGGGCTGCTGGCTGAGGCCGGCGCGCAGGTTGATGGCGCCCGCGTCCGCTTTGCGCCGGGCCTGGCCCGGCAGCTCTGCGCCACCGCACCTGCCGAATTCCAGCTGCATGGCCGCGACCCTGCCCGCACGGTCACGTTGGGCGGCAGCAATCTGGTGCTGATGCCGGGCTACGGCTCGCCCTTTGTCAGCGATCTGGCGCAGGGCCGCCGCTATGCCACGCTGGCGGATTTCGAAAACTTCGTGAAGCTGTCGCATCTGTCCCCCGCGCTGCACCATTCCGGCGGCACCGTGGTAGAGCCGACAGACGTGCCAGTGAACAAGCGCCATCTCGACATGATGCTGGCGCATCTCACCCTGTCGGACAAACCGTTCATGGGCGGCGTTACCTCCGCCCAGGGCGCGCAGGACAGCATTGATATGGCGCGGCTGGCCTTTGGCGCGGACTTCCTGGACTGCCACGCGGTGATGCAGGCCAATATCAACGTCAACTCGCCGATGATCTATGACGAAACCATGTCCGGCGCCCTGCGCGCCTATGCAGCGGCCAATCAATGCGTCTGCATCTCACCGGCAATCTTTGCCGGCGCCATGGGGCCGCTCTCCCCTGCTGCCGTTGCGGCGCAAACCCTGGCCGAGGCGATGGCGGGCATTGCCCTTGCCCAGCTGGTGCGCCCCGGCTGCCCGGTGGTGTTCGGCAGCTTCCATTCCTCGATGAACCTGCGCAGCGGCGCGCTGACTTTCGGCTCGCCCGAGGCCAATCTGACCACCATGGCAATCACCCAGCTGGGCCGCCGGCTGGGGGTTCCGGTGCGTTCGGGGGCGGCCATGTCACCGCTTCAAACGCGCCCGACGGGCAGGCGATGCAGGACAGCGCCGGCGCAATGTGGGCGACGCTGCTGTCCGGCGGCCATCAGGTCTGGCACGCGGCGGGCTGGCTCGAGGGCGGGCTGGTGATGTCTTACGAGAAATTCATCATGGACCTCGACCACTGCGGCGCACTGCTGAAGATGCTGCAAGGCTTCACCGTGGAAGACGAAGACTTTGGCCGCGATGCCTACGGCGAGGCCGGGCCGGGCGGGAACTTCCTGTCCACCGGCCACACACTGCGCCACTACACCACCGCCAATTACGAGCCGCAGATCCCCGATGCCGGCCCCTATGAGACATGGGATGAAAACGGCCGCCTGACTGCAGATCAGCGCGCAACAGCACGCTGGCAGCAGATGCTGGCAGAGTATCAGCCGCCGCCGATGCCGGACAGCACCCGCACCGCCCTGAATGATTTCGTGGCCGAGCGCAAAGCCGCCATGCCCGACGAATGGTATTGAAAAAGGATCCCCGAATGACCGCAGAACTAAGCCGCACATCGGCGCTTGCCTCCCGCCACACCGCCCTTGGATCGGCACTGGAGGACTGGAACGGCATGGGCACCGCCTGGAGCTACAGCACCGACCCCAACGACGAACACGACGCGGTGCGCGAACGGGCCGGCATGTTCGACATGTCGCCGCTGAAAAAGGTGTTTGTGCGCGGGGCTGACGCGCAGGCGGTGCTTGACCACCTGACCACCCGCGACCTTGGCAAAGTCACCCCGGGCAAGGCCGCCTACCTGTGCGTGCTGACCGAGGATGGCGGCATCGCAGACGACGCCATCGTGTCGAACAACGGACGTGATGAGTGGATGATCGTGCATGGCTCCGGCGATACTATGGCCCTGCTTCAGGCTTCCGCCGAAGGCCGCGATGTGCGGATCGAATTCACCGACGATCTGCACGACATCTCGGTGCAAGGCCCGGCAGCGCTGGAAATCCTGAATGCCCATTGCGGTATTGATCTGGCCGCCCTGGGGTATTTCGAACACGCCCCGGCCAGCCTGTTCGGCCATCCCTGCCGGATTTCGCGCACAGGTTACTCCGGCGAGCGCGGCTATGAGATTTTTGCCGGTGCGGCAGTGATCACCGGTATCTGGGACCAGCTGGCGGCGGGTGGCGTGATGCCCTGTTCCTTCACTGCGCTGGACAAGGTCCGGATCGAGGCCGGGCTGCTGTTCTATGGCTACGACATGACCGCGGACAATACCCCCTGGGAAGTTGGCCTGGGCTTCACCGTCAGCGCGTCCAAGGGCGGTTTCCGCGGCAAAGACGCGGTGATGGCAGCAAAGGGAACAGAGAAGATCAGCAATGTCTGCCTCGACATTGATCACCCGGACATGGTTGAGGGCGGCGAGGCAGTTTCCCTGAACGGTGAAGATACCGGGGTGATCAACAGTCCCTGCTATTCGCACCGGCTGGGCAAATCCCTGGCGCTGGCCCATATCCGCCCCGGCATTGCCATCGGCAGTGTTCTGAAGGTCGCAAGCGGCACTCTGGAAACCACGGCGACGGTAACCGCCAGCCCGGTTCACGACCCGCAAAAGACCCGCACCCACGGCTGACCCGCCCTGCAAAACGGCATAGGGCGGGCACCTGAACTGCCCGCCCTCTGCGCCCTAGCCCTGTGCCGCCAGAAACGCCGACACCCGCGCCAGCCCTTCCTGCAGGATCTCCGGCCCGTTGGCATAGCCGATGCGCACATACCCCTCCATGCCCAAGGCAGACCCCGGCGTGAACATCACCCCCGTCTGCTGCAGCAGCGCCACGCAGAAATCGCGCGATGCCATGGGCAGATCGTATTTCAGCAAGGCCGTGGTGCCCGATTGCGGCTTCACCCAGGAGATCCGCGGCTCCCGGTCCACCCATGCCGCAAGGATCGCCAGATTACCGCGGGTGATGCGCTGGCTGCGCCCCAGCACCTGATCGCGGCTCTCCAGCGCCAGCGCGGCAAAGTGATCGTCGATCATGCCCACCGAAATCGTGTCGTAATCACGGTGAATGGACACCGCCTCAATCACCTCCCGCGGCGCCGCAATCCAGCCCAGCCGCAGCCCCGCCAGGGAATAAGCCTTGGACATGCCCGCCGTCGAAATCCCCTTTTCATAGATATCCGCGATCGAGGCGGTCATACCGTCGCCCTCCTGATCGGTGCCGCGGTAAACCTCGTCGCACAGGATCCAGGCGCCGGCCGCACGGGCGATACCGGCGATCTCTTCCAGCATCTCCCGGTCCATCAGCGCACCGGTGGGATTGTTGGGATTATTGATGGCAATCAGTTTGGTATCCGGCGTGACCAGGGCGCGCAGCGCGTCAAGATCCGGCAGAAACCCGTCTTCCGCGCGCAATTGCAGCGGATGCACATCGGCGCCGATGCTGGCCGGGATCGAATAATGCTGCTGATACGTCGGCACCACAGCCACCACCCGGTCGCCGCGCGACACCAGCGCCTTATGCACCAGCATATTGGCGCCGATGGTGCCATGGGTGACAATGGTGTTTTCCACCTCCTGCCGCGCATACAAAGACGCAATGGCGCGCCGCAGCCGGTCCGAGCCTTCAATGGCGCCATAAGTCATCTTCATGCCCAGCAGGTCAGACAGGTCTGCATGGGTCTTGCCCGCCAGCTGCAGCAGCTCTGCGATGGTCAGGCTCTCGACACAGGTCTCAGCCAGGTTCCAGTCGCATTTGGTCTCCCATTCGTTCATCCAGATTTCGACGCCAAAGGGTCTATGCGCATGGGATCTCTCCTTATGTTCAGGCCTGCTGCCACCCCGGACCCTAGGCTGGCCTCCCCTTCCCTGCCATCATCCCCAAGGATGATGCGCGGCGTGCCCAGCCGTGCTAAGCCGCCCGGGCCGGGAGGAGACTGTGGATATTCAAACCGCTGAAATCGAAGGGGCGGCCCAGGCATTGGCCAGGGTCATTGACGGCACCGGCGGCGCGCCGGATCTGATCGCCGCCGCCGGCCACCTGCTGCCCTTCACCGCCGCCTTCTGCGTCGTCAACCGCAAGGGCCAGTGCCCTGTTTACCTGTGCGACACCTATCCCGAAGGCGGCGCCAAAGAGGCGGTGCAGCTTTATGCCGGCAGCACCTACCTGCTCAATCCGGTCTATAACGCAATCCTCGACGGGTTGCCGCCGGGGCTCTACCGGATGGCCGACCTGGCGCCCGACAATTGGAATCCCTCCCCCGGAACCCCCGGCGTTCTGGTCGAAGACGCCGAGGAAATCGGTTACCGCACCCCCGGCTGGCCCGCGGGGCTGCAGGAACTCACCCTGCTGGCCAAGCTGCCTGAGGGTGCCATGGGTGAAATCAGCTTTGCCCGCCCCGCCGCCGAGGGCGGTTTTCCGGATGATCTGCTGGCCCGGCTGCGCCCATTCCTGCCGCTGTTTGCGGCTGCCTTCCGCCAGCTTTGGTCCCGCCATACGGACGGCCCGGACCCGGCGGAACCGGAGCGGAAACTGCAGGACTTCGCCCGCAGCACCCTGTCCCCGCGCGAGGCAGAGATCGTGCAGCTGATCCTTAAGGGGCATTCCAGCCTGTCGATCAGCCTGACCCTGGGAATTGCGCTGCCAACGGTCAAAACCCACCGCAGGAACGCCTATGCCAAACTCGGCATCAGCACCCAGCAGCAGCTGTTCAACGCCTTCCTGCACTGGCAGGGCAAGGCCCGGAAAACCCCTTAGCCGGACACTTTCTTTACAAACTGGGATTTCAGGCCAATCGGGCCGACCCCCGGCACCTTGCAATCAATATCGTGATCGCCGTCGACCAGCCGGATGCCCCGCACCTTGGTGCCAACCTTGATGACCGAGGACGTCCCCTTCAGTTTCAGGTCCTTGATGACCGTCACCGTGTCGCCATCGGCCAGCAGATTGCCGACGCTGTCGCGCACTTCGGCAGTCTCGCCGTCCGCCGCCTCCGCCGCCCATTCATGCGCGCATTCGGGACAGATCAGCAGGGCGTCCACCTGATAGGTATAGGCAGAGGCGCATTCGGGGCACGGAGGCAAAGTATCAGTCATACCCGCTCCAATACCCTTAAGACAGGATGCTGGCCAGACCGGGATTGTGCCCCCTGCCCTCAAGCCCTCGGCCCGGCGCGCGCCCTGCCTCAGACCGCGCGCGCCTGCGGCAGCAGGAACGGCATACCGGCGGGCGGCACGCTGTTCACCGGCACCGGGCAGCCATAGACCTGCGCCAATGTGTCATTGGTCAGCACCTCTGCCGGCGTGCCGTCTGCGGCCACCCGGCCCGCATGGATCAGGGTGATCCGGTCGGCGAACATCGCAGTAAGGTTCAGATCATGCATCACCGCCACCACGCCGCCGCCGCGCGCTGCGTAATGGCGCGCCAGATCCATCACCGTGAACTGATGGCCGATGTCCAGACTGGCCACCGGCTCGTCCAGGATCAGCCAGCGCGGCACGCCGTCCAGCACCGGCTCCCAGACCTGCACCATCACCCGCGCCAGCTGCACCCGCTGCTGCTCGCCGCCCGACAGATCCTGATAGAACCGGTGCGCAAAGCCGGCCAGATCCACCTGTTCCAGCGCGCGCAGCGGCAGATCGCTGCCCGCCGCCGCCAGCCCCGCGCGCAATCCCAGCCGGACAATCTCCAGCACCGTAAAGGGAAAGGCGATGGCAGCGGACTGCGGCTGCACCGCCCGGATGGCGGCCAGCTGCCAGAATTTCATGGCGGCGGTATCGCGCCCGTTCAGCAGCACCCGCCCGGAGAACGGCACCTCGCCGGTCATCGCCCGCAGCAGCGTGGTCTTGCCCGATCCATTGGGGCCTGCAATGGCGGTCACCTCGCCGGGGCGGGCCTCAAAATCCACCCCCTTCAGGATGGCGCGTCGGCCCAGCGTGACCCGGATATCATATGCCTGCATCGCGGGCCTCCTAAATGCCGGTGCTGCCGAAACGGCGCAGCAGGATCCACAGAAAGAACGGCGCCCCCAGCACTGCCGTGATGATGCCGATGGGCAGCTCCGCCGGCGCCACAGCCACGCGTGAGATCATATCCGCCGCCAGCAGCAGCGAGGCCCCCAGCAGGGCCGCATTGGGCAGCAGGCTGTGGTGGTCCGGCCCGGTGGCCAGACGCAGCAGATGCGGCACCACAATGCCGACAAAGCCGATGCCGCCGGACACCGCCACCGCCGCGCCGGTGGCGGCAGCAACTGTTACAATCGCCGTGTTCTTGACCCGTTGCACAGCAATGCCGGTATGGCCTGCAGCAGCCTCGCCCAGGGCCAGCCCGTTCAGCCCGCGGGCCAGAAACGGTGCCGCCAGCAGCGCCAGGCAGATCACCGGCGCGGCGGCCATGACCTTGGCCCAGGTGGCGCCGGCCAAGGATCCCATGTTCCAGAACGTCAGGTCGCGCAGCTGGCTGTCATCGGCCATGAATGTGATCATGCCGGTGCCCGCGTTGGCCAGCGCACTGATCGCAATGCCCGCCAGCAGCATGGTCGCAACCGAGGTTTGCCCGCCGCGGGTGGAAATCCGGTAAAGCACCAGAATGGCGGTCCAGCTGCCGAAAAACGCGGCAATGGACACCAGATAACTGCCCGCCGCCTGCTGAACCGCCGCTGGCAGCGCCGTGCCCAGCACGATGGCCGCCACCGCCGCCAGACCGGCGCCGGCGCTGACACCCACAATGGCCGGGTCCGCCAGCGGGTTGCGGAACAGCCCCTGCAGCAGCGCACCGGACACCGCCAGCGCCGCCCCTACCAAAACCCCCAGCACCAGACGCGGCAGCCGGATGTCAAACAGGATGATCCGGTCCAGACGGTTCAGCTCGCGGCCCGCCGCCAGATCGCCAAGCGCCCCCCACAGCGAGGTGCCCGAAGCGCCCCAGGCCAGCGAAAACACCGCCATCACCGCCAGCAGCGCGGCCAGCCCCACGGTCAGCCGCCGCGCCTGCACCCGGCGGTCCGCCCCCTGCCCCGCCGCGGCAGGTGCATCAATGGCCAAGGACATCCTGCGCCCTCCCGCCATACAGCGCCCGGTTCAATTCAGTGACCGCCGAGGCCGTGCGCGGACCGAAACCAATCAGATGCAGCCCGTTCATCCGCACGATGGCACCATTCTGCGCCGCCGGGGTGGGCTGGATGGCCGGGATCGCCAGCAAATCTTCAGTGCGGATGCCATGATCGCCGCCGCGCTCCATCACCAGGATCACCTCCGGCGCGGCTTGTGCAATGGCCTCGTCGCCCATCGGCTTGTAGCCTGCAAACCCCGTCACGGCATTCACGCCGCCCGCCAGCCGGATAATGCTGTCCGCCGCCGTATCCGCTCCGCCGGCCATGATGCGCCCGCCCTGGGTGGACAGCACAAACAGCACTTTCCGGGGCGTACCCGCCGCCGCCTTTGCCGCCGCAGCCTGGGCGGCGGCGATTTCCGCGCTCACCTGCCCGGCCAGCACCTCGGCTGCCGCCTGCTGGTCCAAAGCAGCGCCAACAGTGCGGATCTTGCGGGCGATGCCTTCGGCACTGAAGTCTTCGGGCACGCTGATAAAGGCCACCTCAGCCGCCTTCAGCACATCCAGCGTCTCCGGCGGCCCGGCGCCCTCAATCGCCAGGATCATGTCCGGCGCCACCGACAGCACCCCCTCCGGCGCCAGCGCCCGCTGATAACCGATGTCGGGCAGCTGCCGCGCCTCCGCCGGAAAGATTGAAGTTGTGTCACGGGCAATCAGCCGGTGCTGCTGGTCCAGCGCATAGACGATTTCCGTAACCGAACCGCCGACCGAGACGATGCGGCTTGCCGGGTCCGCCAGCGCTGCATGGCCCGCAAAGACCAGTGCGATCATCAGGTTCAAACCCAGATACAGACGGGACAGTACAGTCATCAGGCCATCTCCGCCGCAGTCAGGGAGGCCAGGCCATCAACGACGGCATTCCACGCGGGCCGGTGATCCCTGGTCTCGGCCCGGCGGCCAAAGACCTGCAGAATCAAAGCGCCGTCCGCGTCAAATGCCTCAACCGAGACCGCATCGCCGCGCTGGGTGGGTTTGGTGACGGCCCAGACCTCGGCAATATGGTCCAGCCGCAGATGCAGGTCGAAACCGGGGTCAAGGATGTTCTGCCACGGCCCCATTTCGCGCAGGCTCTTCACCGGGCCGCTGTGGATTTCGATGCAGCCCATATTGCCCACGAATATCATCACCTCAACGCCCTGATCGCGCACGGTTTGCAGCATGGTGTTCACCGCAGCCGTCTCCAGCGCGCGGGCCAGCGGCGCCCCGGCGATGCGATAGGCACCCAGCCGGTTCATCTTCAGTTTCGAGGTCAGCCGCATGAACTGGTGGGTATCGGTCATCCCGGCCCATTCCGCACGCAGCGCATCGGCCTTGTCCGGATTGCCCTTGGGCGCCTCCGCCGGTTTGCGCGGCTCCACCGCCAGCGCCTGGCTCTGGTCCTCCAGTTTCAGGTCTGCCACCAGCCGCGCCCAGGCATCCAGATCCGAGGCGTCGCGCAGATGCACCTTATGCACCGCATCTCCTGCCGCATCGAATATCTGAATGGACCGTTTGATGCCCTTGTCTGTCTCCCGTTCCACCGCAAAGGCGGTGACGAAATGTTTCGGGAACAGCCGCAGGTCGATCGCATCGTTCAAGATCATCGATGCATGCTGGCCCGAACGGTAATTGCCGTACACCCCGACCTTCTCGATCACGCAGGACCGGTTGCGGGTCAGCGCCATCACCTCGCCCAAGGCAGCCAGCCGCGGCATGATGCCGTCCGGATCGGCACTGATGCGGGTCACGCCTTGGCCTGCATAGGCCGCCACCAGCTGGCCCTCGGAAATGCTGAACTTATCCGCAAAATCACGGTCGCGCAGCGCGGAATGCTCAGCACGTGCGGTACGGATCGCCGCCGGCGTCATCGGGGTATCAGTCATGTCAGCCCTCTCAGCTGGGAGATTGGAAAGGGCTGGCAGCGGCGGCAGATAAGGCGCGCAGCAGCTGGCCGCCGCATTTTACGGCGCTTTAATTTATGTTGACTGTTTCTATCACCTTTATTAACAGGCTCAAGCGGAATTTGTGAATCCGCAAAATCAGACAAATGACCACGCCAGCCCCGACGCAAGCATCCGGTTCAAAAGAACAGACAGATGCGAAGGAACGCGAGATGGGGAAACACCACAAGAAACGGCATGGCGGGTGGCTCCTGCCAGGCACCGTTTCAGTACTGGGCCTGATGGGTGGCACAACCAGCCTGACCGCCCAGGACATACTGGAAGACACGGATTTCCTGGGCACGGTGGACCTGGGCCAGGGCAAGCGCGAGGTCCAGACCGGCACCGCGGTGCCGCTGACCGTGATCAGCCAGGAAGAGATCGACGACCGCCAGGCCGGCACCATCGGCGAGCTGATCGATTCCGTGCCTGGTGTGAACCTGGTGAACGGCAACACCCCGCGCGGCGCCGGCATCAACATCCGCGGCTTCGGCGCCACCAGCAGCTTTGGCACCGACCAGAAGGTCCAGGTGATCGTCGACGGCGCCACCACCGGCTCCGAGGAGCTGTACCGCATCGGCACCCAGCTGTTCACCGACCCGGAACTGTACAAAGAGGTCTCGGTCCTGCGCGGCACCATCGGCAGTTTTGAATACGGCTCTGGCGTCATCGGCGGGCTGGTCAAGCTGGACACCAAGGACGCCTCGGATTTCACCGGCGGTGAAATCGGCCTGCGCTTGCGCCAGACCCTGCAGGCCACCAGCAACGGCGAAGGCTTCGCCACCTCCTCGATCGTCGCCTGGCAACCGTTGGAGAATTTCGAGCTGCTGCTCAACTACACCCTGCGCGACACCGCCGAATACGACAATGGCGACGGCAGTCAGGTGGCCAACACCCAGTCGCGCACGCCGTCTTACCTGATCAAGGGCAAATACAGCTTTGGCGATGCGGGCGAGCATTCGATCACCGCCTCGTTGAACGACAGTGTAAACGACGAAAAAGACGTGCCCTACGATGGGTTCGGCACCACCAGCACCAGCTTCGGCAGGGTCGACCGCCGCATTGATAACCGCGTCGCCGGCATCCGTTATCAATGGAACCCGGCTGGCAATGATCTGGTCAATCTGGACGTGAACCTGACCTATTCGGATCAGGAAATCACCCAGTCCTACATCGCCGGCAGCGCCTTTTGCGACGACGGCGGCGTGGTCCGCGCCGATCCGAACTGTGCCCGCAGCGGCCCGGCGGGCAGCCCCTTCAGCAGCGCCACCCAGGACGCCGATCACCGCTATGAGACAACCAAGCTGACGGTGAAGAACAGCAGCTATTTCACCACCGGCGCCGCCACCCACGACCTGCGCGCCGGGGTTGAGCTGTCGCGCCGCGAGCGTCTGAATGCCTCCTCCGCCCCCGGCGGCACCGCCAAACGCTACGCGGTGTTTGCCGTCGATGACATCTCTATCGGCCGCTGGACCGCCACCCCTGCGCTGCGCTACGAATCCCAGCAGATCGACGCGCATGACGGATCGCAAAACCACGACGCCTCGGCACTGATGGGCGGCCTGTCGCTGCGCTATGAGTTCGACGCTGGTTTCGCCCTGTTCGGCAGCGCCGCCTATACCGAAAACCTGCCGGTGATCGACGATCTGGACAATGCCGCCCGCATCGGTGTTTCCGAACGCTCGCACACCTATGAAATCGGCGCCTCATATGCGGCGGCGGATGTGCTGACCGCCAATGACAGCCTGGCGGTCAAGGTGACCTACTACCAAAGCCGGCTGCGCGACATCACATCTTATGTCAGCTCTGTCTCCCTGCCCGCGCCGCCCTTCTTCGCCTTTGTGCCGCTCGACCAGGTCGACACCAGCGGGTTCGAGATCGAGGCCGGCTATGCGCTCGACTCCGGCTTTTATGCCGACCTCAACGCCAACCTGCCCGACGGCGAAGAAGTCCTGAACGGCACCGCCGCGCGCTGGCGCAACCTGGCATCGGACGATCTGCGCCTGACCCTGGGCAAACGCTTCGGCGAGACACTGGATCTCAGCTGGGAACTGGTGGCAGCAAAATCCGGCTTTGATGCTGCGGGAGCGGCGGTGGCGGGCTACGGCGTCCACAATCTGCGCGCTACCTACAAACCGCAATCCGGCCTGCTGCAAGGCGCCGAGATCCGTTTCGGAGTTGAGAACGCCTTTGACCGCGCCTACCGGCCCAGCCTCTATTCCCGCGACGCGGCGGGGCGCAATTTCAAGCTGACGCTGGCCAAAACCTTCTGATCCCGGAAAATTCCAAGAGGTGCGACATGGCACATGGACGTAAAGCCCTGAAATCCCTGTTTCTGACTGCCGCGCTGGCAGCAACCGGCGCGGCGGCAGAAGATGCTGCCGAACCGGGCATTTCCATCGAACTCAGCGCGGCAGAAGCGGCGGAGGGTGCCTGCAAATTGTCCTTTGTGGTGCAGAACCCCCATGCCAAGGACGTCGAACAGGCGGTTTATGAAACCGTCCTGTTCGGCGCCCAGGGCCAGGTCGCGCGGCTCACTCTTCTCGATTTCCAGGATCTTCCTGCCGGGCGCCTGCGCGTGCGGCAGTTCCAGTTCCCGCACACCTGCGCGGACATCAGCCGGGTCCTCATCAACGGCGCCGCCACCTGCACCGGCGGCGGTCTGCCCGACGGCGCCTGCAGCCGCGGACTGCGCCTCAGCTCCAAAGTGATGGAGCTGGCAGGATGAACACAGTGCAAAACACCCTGAACAAGGTGCTGGATCTGGGCGGCCCGGTTGTGCTGCTGCTGCTGGCGGTCTCGGTGCTGACCAGCGCGCTGGTGCTCTACAAGATCTGGCAGTACCGCGCCGCACGGGTCGGCCAGCACCGTGCCCTTGCCGCGGCGGTCGCAGCCTGGGACCGGGGCGAGGCTGAGGCGGCCCGGCACAGCCTCAGCCACAGCAAATCCTATCTGGTGCCGGTGATGCGGCTGGCGCTGGACGGCACCCCGGACCAGATGCAGGCCGACCGCGCCGACGCCGAGGCCGAGGAACGTTTCTCCCATCTGGAGCGCGGCCTTGGCACGCTGGACATGGTGGCCCAGCTGGCGCCGCTGCTGGGGCTGTTCGGCACCGTCATCGGCATGATCGAGGCGTTCCGGAAACTGCAATCCGCCGGCGCCTCGGTGGATCCCTCGCTGCTGGCCGGCGGTATCTGGGTGGCGCTGCTGACCACCGCTGCGGGGCTGGCGGTGGCGATGCCGGTGTCGCTGGTGCTCAGCTGGCTGACCGCCCGGATGCAGCGCGAGCGGGTCTTTGCCAACCGCGCCCTGCGCACCGTCTTCGCCCCGTCCTCCCCGCTACAGTCCTCCCCTGCCCCGGCCCCGGCCGCCTCGCCCCTGCAGGTGGCCCATGGCGGTTAAACTGCAGGGCATAAAACGCAGACGCCTGTCGATGACCTCGCTGATCGACGTGATCTTCCTGCTTTTGTTGTTCTTCATGCTCACCTCTACCTTCTCGAAATTCGGCGAGGTAGAGCTAATGGCCGCAGGCCAGGGCGCCACCGGCAGTGACAAGCAGATGCTGTTTGTGGTGCTCGGCGAACTCAGCTTGACCCTGAACGGCCAGCCCGCCGACCTGGAACGGATCGCCGGCCTGATCCGGCTGCAGCCGCAGACCGGCGGCCATCTGGTGCTGATCAGCCCCGGCGCGGACGCCTCCTCCCAACGGCTGGTGGACCTGCTGTCCGAATTGCGCAGGGTTGAAGGCCTGCAAACCCTGGTGCTCGGCTGATGCGTCTCAAACCGCCCTCCGCCGCACAGAAGGAGCCAACAATCGCGCTGATCAACATCGTGTTCCTGATGCTGATCTTCTTCATGATTGCAGGCACCCTGGCGGTGCCGCTCGACACGGATCTGACCCTGATCGAGGCGAAGGACCTGGAGGGCCGCGAACCGCCCGATGCGCTGGTAGCCCATGCCGACGGCCGCCTGACCCTGCGCGGCCAGGAACTGCCGGACGCCGCCGCCTATGTCGCGGCGCTGAGCGGTGAAGACCGCGCCGCCCTGCGCATCGTGCCCGACCGAAATCTGCCCGCGCGGGACCTGGTGAAACTGGGCAATACCCTGCGCGGCGCCGGCGCCAAACGGGTGCTGATCGTCACCGAAAGAGCGCTGCAATGAAGGTGCCCCGCTCGCGGCTGGCAGGTGCAGCAGCCCTGTTTCTCGCCGCCGCCGCCCATGCCGGCACTGCCTTTCTGACGGACACCGGACAGGCCGAACAGGCAGGCGGCCAAACCGGCCTGGCGGCTGCAGGCATTGCCTTTGCCGACCTGGCCCAGGGCACCGATGCGCCGGTTAAGGCCGAAGACGTTCTTGAGGCGGAACATCCAATGCAGGACGCCCCGCGCAAACCCGCCCCCGAAACGCAACAGCCGGTTGCTCCTACAGCTGCAAAACCCGCGGCAGTGCCAAACACCGAACCGGCCCTGCCATCCCGTCAGGCGCAGCCCGTGAAGCAGACACCAGCCGGACAGCCTGCCAAACCCCCAGCACAGCAACCGCTGCCCGAGGCCAAGCCGGACCCCGCCCGGCAACCCCAGCCGAAACCCCGCAAGGCCGCCCCGCGCGGCAACAGCGATCAGAACGCCGCACAAGGCACCGCCGCAGGGCGTGCGGCCAAACCTGCGGGGCAGGCAACCCAAAGCCCCGGCACCGCCAAGCAGCAGGGCAACGCCGCGGCAGACAATTACCGCGGCCAGGTGCTGCGGCGGGTGATGCGGGCCAAGCGGCAGCGGGTCAGCATCCGCGGCGCCGCGCTGGTGCGGTTCTCGATTGCCGCCGATGGCAGCCTGCGCACCGCCAGCATCGCCAAAAGCTCAGGCTCCGCCAAGCTCGACAGCATCGCGCTGGCCCAGGTCCGCCGCGCCGCCCCCTTCCCGGCCCCGCCTGCAGGGGCCGGAACCACCTACACTGTGCGGATCAAGGGCAAGTGAAACCGCCAGCGCCCGCCAGCGCGGTCCTGCAGATCCGGGTAACAAAATCCTGCACCGTTTGGATCCGCGCCAGGCCGCTGGTATCGGGATGCATCAGCAGCCACAGATCCGCGGTGGTTTGCAATTGCCCCGGCAGCAGCTCCACCAGATCCGGATGCGACCGGCCCAGGTATTTCGGAAACGGCGCAATCCCCAGCCCGCTTTTCACCGCCTCCATCTGGGCAAAGATACTGTCCGTGGTCAGCGCCACATTGCACCCGGTTGAAACCGCCGCGAACTCCTGGTTTTGCACCGTCTGCGCCAGATCCCCCGAGGCAGCAATGACGTTGTGCCCCTCCAGATCCGCCGCCGTTTCAAAATCCCCAAGCGCGTCCAGATACAGATCCGAGGCATAGATCCCGAACCCCACCGCCCCCAGCTTGCGGCCCACCAGCCGTTCCTGGCTGGGGGTGCCGATGCGCACGGCGATATCAGCCTCGCGGTTCAACAGGTTCACCCTGCCGGTGGACAACAGCAGCTTGACCCGCAGCTCGGGATGCAAATTGTGCAGCTCGCGCAGCTGCGGCGCCAGCAGGGTCTGGCCCAGCCCGCTGGGGGCAGCCACGGTGACCGTGCCCGCCAGCCGGCCGTCGCTGCCGCAAACCGCCTCGCTGATCAATTGCGCCTGATGCTCTATCTGCTCGGCCCGGGCCAGGATCCGGCTGCCGCAGCTGGTCAGCTGCACGCCTGATATGCTGCGGTCGAACAAGGTGGCCGACAGCGCCGTCTCCAGCTCCCGCAGCTTGCGCCCGACGGTGGCCGGGCTTTCCGCCAGCTGCCCCGCCGCGCCCGCAATACTGCCCGCACGCGCAACCGCCAGAAAGAACCGGAACAGATCCCAGTTCTGGTTCATCACGGGGCGGGCCTGGGGCCGGAAACGGTTCGCATCACGCCGGAAATCTCATGTGGCAATATCAATACAGCGGCAAAGCGTGCCTATCCTCAGCTACTGCCAGCCCCGTTGTAACACCACTCAAATTTACTTGTGCCGCTGTGAACATGAAATAATTCAGCTTTATTTCAGCATCTTACGCGAAGATCTCCCCTTTCTTCAAAATGACGCGCAGCGCTTCAAATCTGATGCGTTGCGTTTCTTCCGCCCCTCACAGCTTCAGTTTCACCCGCGCGCAAACGGAGCTGCGCCGGAGTAACTGGAGGAACGACTATGACTGAACAAAACAACATGGGCCCGATCGCCGGGACAGAAGGCCCGGACCCTCTTACCGGGACAAATGCCAGCGAAACCCTGCTGGGGCTGGGCGGCGACGACACCCTGACCGGCGGCTTGGGGGATGACACGCTGGACGGCGGCGCAGGGTCGGATACCGCGGATTTCCGCGACATCGACGTGCCGGCCGAGGCCGCTCTGCGGACCGGCACCGCCACCCGCGAGACCGGTTTTGCGGTGGTAGTGGAGGACCAGCCGCTGGCATCGCTGACCACAGACCAGTCCCCGGCGGATCTTGCGGATCAGGCTGCGGGCGGCAATCTTTACTACAACATTCACACCAATGACTTCCCCGGCGGTGAAATCCGCGGCCAGCTGCTGGTTGAAAGCGATATCACCGATGGCGGCATCCGCACGCTGACCCTGGTTGCCGATCTGGATGCCGCACAGGAGCCGGACGGTGCCAGCGACTCCCAGGCCACCGGCCAGGGCCGGGTGGTGATCGTGATTGATGGCAGCAGCATCACCTACAGCTCGGACCTGTCGGTGACCGGTCTGGCCACGTCAGACCTGCTGCCGGTGGCAGGCGTCAGCGCCATCCACCTGCACAACGCCCCGGCCGGGCAGAACGGCCCGGTGATCACCGATATCGTGCAGGACGCGGGCGGCGATGTGAACGGGCTGAACGCAGGCACCGATGACGGCAATGTCTTTGATGAAGCCGTCGAGACCGACACGCTGATCAGCATCGAAAACCTGGAAGGCTCCGATGACGGCGATGATCTGCGCGGCGATAACGGCGCTAATCTGCTGAACGGCAACGGCGGCGATGACATCCTCCGCGGACGCCGCGGCAATGATGAGCTGAACGGTGGCGACGGCAACGACGACCTGCGCGGCAACCGCGGCGCCGACACGCTGGATGGCGGATCAGGCGATGACGTTCTGCGCGGCGGACGCGGCAGCGACCAGCTGAACGGCGGCGCTGGCAACGACGAACTGCGCGGCGGCGGCGGCAACGACATCCTCAGCGGCGGCGGCGGCGTGGACACAATCGACGGCGGCGCGGGCATCGACACCAACTCCTTTGCCAACATCAACCAGGGCGCCGCAGATGCCTCAATCGCCGGCGTCACTGTGGTGCTGAACGCGGACGGTTCGGGAACCGCATCCTACACCGGCGGCGGCGGCAACGGCCCGCTGATCGAGGAAGAGTTCACCGGCATCGAAAACATCACCGGTTCCGCCAACAACGATGATATCCGCGCCTTGGGCGCCGCCCCCAACGCCATTGACGGCGGCGATGGCGACGACTTTATCGCAGGCGGCGGCGGCGTGGACGTCCTGACCGGCGGCGATGGCACCGACACCAACAGCTTCGTCAATATCGGGGCTGAGGTGGTCGCGGATCTTGGCTCTGGCAGCGCGTCGTATCAGCCGAATGAAACCACCACCGTGTTCGAAAACTTCAGCGGCTTTGAAAACCTCGACGGGTCGGACAATGACGACCAGCTGTTCGGCGACGGCGGTGCCAACACGCTGACCGGCAATGATGGCAACGACCTGCTGGTGGGCCGCGGCGGCAATGACGTGCTGGAAGGCGGCGATGGCAACGACATCCTGCGCGGCGGCGGCGGTGCGGATGTGACCGACGGCGGCGCGGGCATCGACACCGCAGATTTCCAGGACATCGGTGCAGCGGTGATTGCCGACCTGAATTCCGGCGCCGCAGTCTATCAGGGTCCGACCGGTGCGGTTGTGGATACGCTGCTGAACATTGAAAACCTGACCGGCTCGGCAAACAACGACGTGCTGAACGGCGATGCCGGGGATAACCTGCTGGCCGGGGTGGCGGCGGCGATACCATCAATGGCGGCGGCGGCAATGACGTGATCCGCGGCGATGCCATCGGCGACGGCGAGGCGATCACCGTCACCGTGACCAACACGCTGGGCGAAGGCGGCACTTTCCTGACCCCGGTCTGGTTCGGCTTTCACGACGGCGAAAACTTTGACCTCTGGACCGATGGCGAGGCCGCCAGCGGCGGGCTGGAGCGCATTGCCGAAGACGGCAGCGTCGAAGGCATCGCAGCCGAGTTCAACCAGCAGGTCGCAGGTGGCGGCGTTGATGCCACTATCATCGGCGGCAACGGTGCGCCGGGGCCGATCGACCCGGGCGAAAGCGCCAGCTTCACCCTCAATGTGAACGCCGATCAGGTCGGCCAGGGCTTCTTTACCTGGGCCACCATGGTGATCCCCTCCAACGATGCTTTCCTGGCCTCGCCCGACGATGCGCTGCAGGATTTCATCTTTGACGCCGACGGCAATTTTGCCGGGCCGCTGGTGATCGAACGTTTCGGCACCGATGTGCTGGATGCCGGCACCGAGGTGAACACCGAAGAAGGGGCTGCCTTCCTGAACCAGACCGCCCGCGATCAGGGCACCGCCGAGAACGGCGTGGTCCGCCAGCACGAGGGCTTCAACGGCTCCGAAGGCAATCCGGACGGCACCCCGGTCAACATCCTGGGCGGCACCACCGCCGCAGGCACCAGTGTTGATCCGGCCGAGGGCGACTTTACCCGCAACAGCGGCGAGGAGCAGCTCTTGCGCATCGTGGTCGACCTGGCCGAAGGCGGCGCTGATGTGCTGTCCGGCGGTGCCGGCAGCGACTATATCGACGGCGGACGGGGCAACGACCTGCTGCGCGGCCAGCGCGGCGCGGATACCCTGGATGGCGGCGATGGTGCGGATGTGCTGTTTGGCGGCCGCGGGCGCGACCTGGCCGACGGCGGTGCAGGCAGTGACCGTATCGCAGGCGGGCGCGGACGCGACACGCTGGACGGCGGCGCCGGCAATGACCAGCTGACAGGCGGGCGCGGCGCCGATGCCTTTGTCTTCAACGAGGGCTTCGGCAATGACGTGATCACCGACTTCAACACCTCCGCCGATGGCGAGCTGCTGGACTTGACTGGTGGCAGTTTCGGCTTCGGCAGCTTTGATGATCTGTCCGGCGCAATCTCGCAGGACGGCAGCAATGCCCTGATCGACCTTGGGGACGACGGATCGATCACCCTGCTGGATGTGCAGGCCTCAGCCCTGACCGAGGATCACTTCCTGATCTAAAAACCGGCAGGAAAACCCAACGGCGGCGGCACTCTGCGGAGTGCCGCCGTCTCTCTCTTTCTCAGTCCGCAGCCATCACCAGATCGCTGGCCTTTTCACCGATCATGATGGCCGGCGCATTGGTGTTGCCCGAGACGATCTCGGGCATGATCGAACAATCCGCCACCCGCAGCCCCTGCACACCATGCACCCGCAAACCGGCGTCCACCACTGCATCCGTCCCCTGCCCCATCTTGCAGGTGCCGGTCGGATGATAGATCGACACCGAGTTTCCGCGCGCCCAATCCAGTGTGCCCGCGTAATCCTCCATCTCCAGACTTGCATCGGGCCTGAACTCCTGAGCTATCTTGGAAGCCAGCGGTTTGTGCCGGGCGATGCGGCGCGCGATGTTCACACCGTCCACCAGGGTCCGGCAGTCTGTTTCGCTTGACAGATAGTTGGGATGAATTTTCGGATAGCTTTTGGGATCAGGCCCGTTTAACCGGATTTCACCCCGGCTTTCGGGCCGCAGCTGGCACACCGACATGGTGAAGGCTGAGAAGGGATGCACGCCCTCGCCCGGGCTGTCCGCGGACCAGGGCTGCACATGGAATTGGATATTCGGAGTCGCCACCTCAGGCCGGGTTTTCATAAACCCGGTTGCCAGACTGGCGGCCATGGTCATCGGCCCGGCCCGGAACAAGGCATATTTCAGCGCAATCCGCGCCTGATTGAACAGGCTGCGCACCTCATCGTTCAGGGTCGGTTCGTTGCATTTGTAAACCAGCCGTGCCTGCAGATGGTCCTGCAGCCCCTGGCCCACCCCCGGCAGATCTACCGCCACATCAACACCATTGGCCTTCAGCTGCTCCGCCGGGCCGATCCCGGACAGCATCAGTGTCTGCGGTGAGTTGATAGCCCCGGCCGAAAGAATGACTTCTTTGCGGGAAGTGATGCTTTGCCGCTGGCCCGTCTTGTCCAGGTAGGTCACACCGGTGACTTTGCGCCCGTCCAGATCAATCCTTTCCACCAGCGCATGAGTGATGATCTGCAGATTGGCCCGGCCCCGCGCAGGGTTCAAAAAGGCAACCGCGGCACTGCAGCGGCGCCCGTTGCGGGTGGTCAGCTGGAAATAACCGACACCCTCTTGTTCGGCGCCGTTGTAATCGGGGTTGAAGGGATACCCCGCCTCCTGCGCCGCTGCGACCCAAGCGTCGCAGATCGGGCGTTGAATGCGCATGTTCGACACCGCCAATGGCCCGCCTGCACCGTGAAACTCATCCGCGCCCCGCTCCTGATCCTCGGATCGTTTGAACAAGGGCAGAACGTCCTCCCAGCCCCAGCCCTCATTGCCCATCTGGCGCCAGCGGTCGTAATCTTCTTTTTGACCCCGCACATATAAAAGCCCGTTCAGCGAGGATGAGCCACCCAGCACCTTGCCGCGCGGCCAATCAATCGACCGCCCGTTCAGCCCCGGATCAGGCTCGGTCTTGTAGCACCAGTCAACGGACGGGTTGTGCATGGTCTTGAAGTAGCCGACCGGGATGTGAATCCAGGGGTTGGTGTCCCGCCCGCCGGCCTCCAGCAGCACCACTTTGTTGCGCGGATCAGCGCTCAGCCGGTTTGCAATGACGCAGCCTGACGATCCCGCTCCGATGACAATGAAATCTGCTTCCACGACCTTCTCTCCGCCCTGTGTGGAAAAAACTTCTATACAGATTGCATGAAATAAGCTAGCTATTTTTGATACCAAACGTCTCAATAATTGATCTTAGGGAGGAAAATTATGGGGGTCATGGACAAACTGGACCGCATATCGCGGCGGGATCTGTTCAAGGTTGCAGGCACTTACGGGATGAGCTCGACGCTGCTGGCGGCCGGCAGCTTTGGCGGTGCGATGAGCCTGGCGAATCTCGCCTCGGCAGCGGAATCGACTTACGAGCGGCGCTTCTCCAAGCCCGCAAAACACACGCTGAAATTCGGCGCCTCGGGGTTTAACGCCCGCAACCTGCTGATCGAACGGGCCGGTGCGCTGGAGTTCGCCCGGGATCTGGAAGCCCGCACTGATGGCGAGATCCGGATCGAGTTCATCGGCGACAACCAGATCTGCGGCCAGCTGAGCTGTGTTGAGAAAACTCAGCAGGGCATCGTCGATATCTACGCGGCATCCACCCAGAACTCGGCCGGCGGCGCGCCTTACCTGAACGTGCTGGACTATGCCTTCATGTTCCCCGGCCGCGCCTCGCAGTATCATTTCCTCTATCACCCAAAGAGCCAGGAAATTCTGCGCGATCCGCTGGAGAAGCGGCACGGGCTGAAGTTCCTGTTCAGCCACTGCGAGCTGCGCGGCATCCAGCTGGGCCTGAAATACAAGGACGCACCCACCATCACCAAGCTGGAGCAGCTGTTCGGCACCAAGAACCGTGTGACCGGCACCCAGCTGGGCCGCATCGCCATGAAGGCGCTGAACCTGAACCCGGTCCCCGTGGCCTGGGAGGAAACCCTGGACGGATTGAAACAGGGTCTGATCGACGGCGCCGAAACCTGGGCCTCTGCCGTGGCCTATGCCAATATGTCGCCGGTCGTAAGTCAGTCCGTCGACCTCAAGTTCTTCTGCGGCACCGAGCATACCTCGATGTCGGCCAAGGTCTTTGACGGGCTTGAAGGCTACCTGCAGGATGCGGTGATGGAGAGCGCCTATTGGGCCCAGGCCCATGTGCAGGCCGCGAACGAGGCAGCACTGGTCAAGACCGTCGGCTTTAGTGATCCGCAACTGCCGGGCACCATGTTTGTCGAACACGGCGTGCGCCCCGCTTTCCTGCCGGACAGCGAAATCCGCATGGCTGAGGAAATGTGTTCACCCGAGTTCCAGCCGCAGCTGTGGGAGCAGTGGCGCGACCGTCTGAATGGCTGGGCCGGCGGCATCGACACCTATCAGGAAATCTACAATATCGCGCGCGAAGTCGACAAAGACATGAAGCCTGAAAACGTGGAGCCGCGCCGCTGGTGGAAAGGCTGACCGCAGCCTAGGCTGAATTAATCCGTTCCCCGGCGTTGCAACAGGCGCCGGGGAATACCCCTCTGGATGGGAGACCGGAGGTTTCATGGGAGGAACGAATGACGCTCTGGTCCGAAATCAGTGCGATTTTCAGCGCATTTGCATCGCAGGATAGCTGGGAAATCCGCAACGCATTGGAAAGCAACGCCGCCTGGGTGCTGGGCACCGCCGCTGCGGCAACCGGTGGCTTGCTGGTAATGCTGATCTACCGGCTGGTGCCGCTGCTGGACCGGCATCTGGAGCGCACCATCATGGTGTGGAGCTATCTGGCCATCGCGTTCATCATCTTCTGGGGCGTGATTGACCGCTTCGTCTTCAAGAACCAGCAGCCCTGGTCCACCACCATTCCGCCCTTGCTGTTTATGGTAATGGCCTGGTTCGGCGCCGCCTTCAACGTCCGGCTGCGCACGCATCTGAGTTTCAACGAATTCCGCACCATCATGCCCCGCTGGGCGCAGCTGGGCTGCCTGACTTTGGATGCGGTGCTGTGGTTCGGCTTTGCCGTCATTGTTTTTGTCACCACTACCCGGCTGACCGCGCTGTCGGCCTCGAACTTCCAGATTGTGCTGGGCACCGACAGCGTGCTGCAATGGTGGTTCCTGATCACCGCGCCCATGTCATTTATCCTGATGATCGCGCGGGTGTTTGAAAACCTGGCTGACGACATCCGCAATTTCCGCAGCGGCGCGCCGCTGATCAAACAGGCCGTGATCGGAGGAGACGTGTAATGGATACCGGAACCTGGGTCACGCTGATCTCGCTGGGGGTCACCTTCCTGTTCATGCTGGGCGTGCCGGTGCTGCTGGTGATCGGCTATTGGGTCATTGGCTGCTCTTTCGTGCTGGGGCTGACGCTCGACAATATGGGCGCCGAGCTCTTGAATGTGTTCAACAAGGGCTTTGCCCTTCTGGCGATGCCGCTGTTCATCCTCACCGGCGACCTGATCAACCAGTCCGGCATCGCCCGCCGCCTGTCCGACTTCGCCTATGCCTGCCTCGGCTGGATGCGCGGCGGGCTGGCGATGGCCTCGCTGGGCGCCTGCGGGTTGTTTGCCGCCATATCAGGCTCTAACTCGGCCACAACGGCCACAATCGGCTCGATGCTGCACCCGGAAATGGTCAAAGGCGGCTATGACGAACGCTTCTCTGCCGCCACCGCCGCCGCGGGCGGCACGGTGGGCATCATCATCCCGCCGTCGATCATTTTCATCGTCTACGGCTTCCTGATGAACCTGCCGATCTCGGACCTGTTTGTGGCCGGCATCCTGCCCGGCGCGATGATGGTCGTCGGCATGCAATTCGCCTGCTGGATTATCTGCCGCCGCAATGGCTGGGGCTTCCTGATCCCGCTGCAGCTGACCCGCGTCCTGAAAACCGCCTTTGGCGCCTGGCTCGGCTTCTTTGCCATCGGGCTGGTGCTCTGGGGTATCTACACCGGCAAGTTCTCCCCCACCGAGGCCGCAGGCGTCACCGTCGGCTTCTGTGTCATCGCAGGCGTGCTGTCCTGGGTGGCGACCAAACTCACCGGCGCCGGCAGCGGCAAATCATGGGAGGAGAAATCCTATGCCGAGATGCTGGTGGTCGAAGGCTTCACCATCCCGCAGATCCCCTCAATCGTCGTGCGCTCGGCGCAGATCACCGGCATCCTGGCGCCGCTGATCGCAATCTCCGTGGTGATGCAGCAGATCCTGTCGCTGCTGGGCGCCCAGCAGACCATCGGCGATTTTGTCACCTCGATGGGCGGCTACCACGCGGTGCTGTTCACCTCGATGGTGATTGTGTTCTTCTCCGGCATGGTGCTGGAAAGCCTGCCGGTCACCATCATCCTGGCCCCGATCCTCGCCCCCATCGCGGCCTCGGTCGGGGTCGATCCGATCCACTTCTCGGTGATCTTCCTGGTCGGCGCCTCCATCGGTTTCATCACCCCGCCCTACGGTCTCAACCTCTATGTCGCATCCGGCGTCACCGGTGTTCCGTATTTCCGCCTGCTTCGCTATACAGTCCCTTACCTTGCAGCCCTGATCGGGGTCTGGGTGCTGGTCTCGCTGGTTCCCGATTTCGCGCTGGTGCTGCTGCCGGGCAAATAGGGATAAGGCGGTGATGGCAGACGACGCGTCCGATAAGAAAGAGGGGCAGATCCCCACCAACCTGCGCCTGCTGGTGCTGCTGGAGGAGATCGCCCGCCGCGGCACCGCCGTCAAACCGGCCGAGATGATCGAGGCGATGGGCCTGCCCAAGCCCACCGTTCACCGGCTGATGCAAACCGCCGAGGCCGAAGGGTTTTTGCAGCGCGACCTTGACGGGCGCGCCTATGGTCCCGGTCCCCGCCTGCGCCGGATGGCGCTGGACACCATGTCATCCGAACATCTGCGCACCGCCCGGCTCAGCATCCTGAAAGGCGTGGCCGAGGAACTGGGCGAGACCTGCAATCTCGCCACCCCCGACCGCGAAGGCATGACCTACCTCGACCGGGTGGAAACCAAATGGCCGCTGCGCATCCAGCTGCCGATCGGCACCCAGGTGCCGTTCCATTGCACCGCTAGCGGCAAGATGTATCTGTCATCGCTGAAGCCCAGCACGCTGCAGGCGGTGCTGCACGCCCGCCCGCTGGAGGCGGTGACCGGGCAAAGCTGCACCGACCCGGATGCCCTCGGCACTGAATTGGCCGCCATCCGCAGCCGCGGCTATTCCACCGACGCCGAGGAGTTCATCTCCGGCATGGTTGCCGTCGCCGTGCCGGTGCGGGACGCGCACAGCCGGCTCCTGGCCACGCTGTCCGTGCACGCCCCGGTGCAGCGCCGCAGCCTGCAGGATCTGACAGATTTCCTGCCCGCTCTGCAAAAAGCCGCTGCAGGCCTGTCTGATCTGGCCTAGGCGCCCTGCCTGTCCCCTCAGCGCAGCCGTTTCCCCGTTTCCTGCGGCTCCGGCTGATTTGAACGGCGGGCGGCGCAACTCCCGTGCCGCCCGCCCTGCCCTCGTTTCTGCCCCCGTCCCGGTCCTTGCCCCGGCCTGTCCGCGCGCGCCGCCGCAGCCGCCTGGATTTAGAATAACCCCCTCCAGGCAGCGGCCGCAGACAAGTTAAAAATCGACCTTTTATCTTTTTGTACGCAATTTGTGCGGTAAAGAAGCACTCATCAGTCGCGCTGTTTTTCAAGAATGAGGCCAGCCATGCATTTCAAAAAACCGGTGTTTCTGCTTTGCCTGTGCCTTGGCCTGTTGACCGGCCAGACCGCCGCTGCCCGGATGCTGGTGATCGGCACCATCAGCGACGAACCGGTCAAGGAAACCCGCACCTTCCTTCCCTTTGCCCGCCACCTCGCAGCGCAGCTGCAGGATCAGGGCATCACCGGCGCCAGTGTGACAATCGCACGGGACATCAGCGAAATGTCCGACCTCCTGCGCACAGGTGCCGTCGACATTTACATAGACAGCCCGCTTGTATCACTGGCGGTCCGCGCCGAATGCGGCAGCCGCCTGCTGGCCCGCCGCTGGAAAAAGGGAATTGCCCAATATCAATCCGTGATCTTTGCCCGCCAGGACAGCGGCATTCAAGCGCTCGCAGACCTCAAGGGCAAGGTTGTCGCCTTTGAGGAACCGTTTTCCTCCAGCGGATACATCCTGCCGCGGCTGGCCATCGGGGACCAGATCGTGCCGTTGGCCGCCCTTCCGAACCTCCGGGCTGAACGTCCGGACAGCGGCACAGCCTATGTCTTTTCCGGCGACGACGGAAACACCCTCGAATGGGTGCTGCGCGGTCTGGTGGATGCCGGCGCCATGTCGCTGCGCGGCCTCAAGATGCACGCCGGCGGCGATTTTGAAGATCTGTCAATCCTACTGGAAACCAATGCCATTCCGCGCCATGTCGTCAGCGTCTCGCCTGATGCCTCCGCCGCATTTTCCCAGACGCTGCTGGCCGTGCTGACCGGCATGGATCAATCCGGCCCCGGCCGCAACGTATTGCAGGACTTTGAAGGCACCACCAAGTTTGATGCCATCCCGGCCTCAACCCAGGAGCTGCTGGACCAATTCCAAGCCCCGGTTGCAATTCTCATCAGCGGAGACTGATTTGTTTGTGTCCAGCCTCAGAACCAAACTGGTTGTCTACACTGTATTGATTGTTCTGGCGGTGGCCGCAGCCATTTCGGGCATTTCTCTGACCCTTGCCTACAAAAACTCCGCTGATGCCTACGAACGGCATGTGACCGATCTCGCCAAAACCTTGGGAGAAGCTATACTTGAACCGCTTTATGAATTTGATATCAAACAGTTAAGGCAACAGGCGGGGTCTGCACTGGCCAGCGAGGGCGCAATAGGCGCGCTGATTCTGGACGCCGGCACCCGGGTGCTGACAGATGGCACCGAGGCCAATCCTCTGCGCGGCCGGCGGTTCGCCGATCCGCTCCTGCGCCCTGCTATTGACCACAAGCAGTGGTCGGTCTCAACCGGCGACGGCCGGATCACAGCCGCAGGCCCGGTTCTGGCAACGGCGGACACCCGGCTTGGCTATGTGGTGCTGGAGTTTTCAACGGCCCGTCTGGACCAGGAATGGATGGCCCATGTCAGCCGGATCCTGCTGCTGTCGGGTCTCTGCGCGCTGTTTGCATCACTTGCTGCCATCATCATGGCCAACAGGATCACCAGACCGGTCAAGCGGCTGACGGACTTCGCGGACAGCATCCGCCAGGGCAGCCTTCCTCAGAACGTCCCCGATTGCGGCCGGGACGAAATCGGCCGTTTGGCACTGGCTTTCGCCGAGGTGCTGACCCATCTTGACCGTAGCAATGCAGATTTGACGGAACTTACGGCCTCGCTTGAGGAAAAGGTAAAAGAACGAACCCGCGCCGCAGAGGCCGGGAACAAGGCTAAATCCGAGTTTCTCGCCACCATGAGTCACGAGATCAGAACCCCGATGAACGGTGTATTGGGAATGGCGTCATTGCTGGAGGAAACGGACTTGGACGAGGACCAGGCGCTTTATGCCCGGACCATTTCGGAGTCCGGTGAAGCCTTGCTGGAAATCATCAACGAGATACTCGATTTCTCTAAGATCGAGTCCGGCAAGCTGGAGCTTAGAAGCCAGCCGCTTGATATTCGCGACCTGCTTTCGGGCGTTGTCCGTATGCTGGAAGCCAATGCGGCAGAAAGCCGGGTGGCCTTGCGGCTGGATTATGAAACGGGTTTGCCTTCTGCCATTCTGGGCGACGAGGGCCGGATCCGGCAGATCATCGTCAACCTGGTCGGCAACGCGGTGAAATTCACTGAGAACGGGGCCGTGACAGTCAAAGTCACCGGAACCGGAATGGCCTCTCAGACCCGGTTTAACATCGCTGTCGAAGACACCGGCATCGGTATACCCGAAGACAAGCTGGCCAGCGTCTTCAACGCGTTTTCCCAGGTCAACAGTTCCGCAACCCGGGATTTCGGCGGAACCGGCCTGGGGCTGGGTATTGCCTCCCGTCTGGCGCATCTGATGGGCGGCGAAATTGATGTGCGTTCCGAACCCGGAAAAGGCTCCACGTTTACATTCAGCTGTACATTCTCCACGGCCAGGGATTTTGTTTCCGGGTCGAGTTGAAACCCGTTTCCGGAGTTCTTCAGAGCAGACAATTGAGGAGTTCACAGCTGTGAACTTTAAGCGGCTTCGCGGCGGGTCAGTGCGATGATCATCGGGCTGCTGGTAAAATGACCAGAAGCTGCCTTGGCGCTGAGGTGCCGCAGATATCCGCCGGGAGAACGGATATCGCCGAAACGCTCCAGCATTGCTGCAATCACCACGGAAGCTTCGGCGGCTCCCATGGCGGTTTTGGCTTCTTCCCAGACAGCGCTGGAAACCCCCATCATCGGGCGCACGGTGTCAGCGGCGCGCAGCAGGTCGGCCCAGTGACGGATGGCGCCATCGGCATAGCCTTGGATTTCGCCGCAGGCGGCGAGGATCAGACGAAGCGGCAGGCTTGGGCCGCACGGGGCAGGGGCCTCAGCCGGTTGGGGAGGTGTTTCACGGTGGGCCGGCCTTTCTGCTGAAGCTTTCTCAGCATAGCCGGGTCCGTCTTTCGATTCCGTATTTGCTGCGTGCGCTGGCTTAACGGCTTGTTCAGATTCAAATGAGTCTTTCTTTGAATTCTGATAGTGGTGCTCAATTTGGGCGTCACTGGTGCTCAGTTTCTGTGCAAATACAGGCTCTAAATGTGTTTGCAGGTCACTGAGAGCTGTGCCGAGCTGGTCCTGAATCCGCTCCAATTCGCCAAGATCAAGTTTACGCCGCAGGCTGCGGGCGGTGAGCTGGGCGAGGTCCTGATACTGGTCCCAGATGCTGAGATCTGACCTTTCCGCCGCACCGCAAAGGGCGAGGTTCAGAAGGTCGCGGCGCATCAGGCTGACGGTCTCGCGCAGTTGCTTGATACGGGCCTGTTGCACGCGCTCTGCCTCGGCAGCCTGAGAGAATTCAGCATAGCGCAGAGCGAGGGGGGAGAGGTCGAAGCCATAGGCAACACGGTCGCCCTGGTAGCGGCGCACGTAGCGTTTGCCGTTGGGGCTGTCACGGCGGATCAGGATGCCGGCCTGCACCAGCTTGGCCATGTGGCGGCGCATGGTGGAGTTGGGCATGCCGTTGAGACGCTCGCAGATCACCCGGTTGGACGGGTGCACCACCGGGGTGCCGGGCTGCGGTTCGATCATCTTGCCGGGCAGGAAGCTGAGAAGCGCCTGCAGTACCGACACATCACGGTCGCTGAGCCCGTAGAGTTTGCGGGCGGCGGCCAGTTCGCGCAGCGCGTCCCATTTGCTGACAGCGCTGGTCAAACCAGCCTGTTCGGCGGCAGCCTGCTGTTTCACCAGCACAGCATCCACCGTTCGCCCAAAAGGCGTGAGGGGCATATATCCCATGTGTTCATCACGAAAGACAAAAAAAGAGCGGCCCGCGAATCACATTGGACTTGCGGAAAACGGCTCCTGCCACTAACTTGAAGGTGCTAGAAACAAGTAGGTCTCGTGGAGCTTCGTCTTTGCGGGGCCTTCTTTTTAGTCTGCTCTGTGCCTCCTAAGTTATTGTTATTAATTAACCTTCCGACCGATTTTGCCAACGGTCGTGAAGTTCTTGGATCAGGGTTTGGGCCTCGGACTCGAACCAGTCGGCAAAATCGCCGCCAGCCAGTTCCAGGTTTACGCCCTTGGCGGAACGGCGCAGGGTTGCGCTGCGTTTGCCGCCGATTGTCAGTTTCTGCGCGGCCGGCGCGGCTTTGGCCGGTGGTTTGGCAGGCTGCGGGGCAGGGGCGGGGACCGCGGCCTTGAACACCGCCTCAAACGCCATCACCGAAGGGTCGGCGGCGGCGCTGTTTGTGCCATCGTCAGTCACCGCGGATATGGCAAAGTCGGTGTAGACCCGCTCGGCGGTTTGGGCCAGCGCGGTGCGGTCCGCACCGGTTTCGTCAATCGCCCTGGCCAGTGCGTCCCAGCGGGGGCGGCCGATGCCCTGGGCCGGGCCGATGGCGCGGGCAAGA
This sequence comes from Leisingera sp. NJS201, assembly GCF_004535885.1. Classification (NCBI taxonomy): domain Bacteria; kingdom Pseudomonadati; phylum Pseudomonadota; class Alphaproteobacteria; order Rhodobacterales; family Roseobacteraceae; genus Leisingera; species Leisingera sp. NJS201. The sequence goes on along the minus strand of NZ_CP038238.1, from coordinate 106,783 downwards.
CCGGGGGTGATGGCCTCGGCAATGGCGATGGCCATAGAGACAGAGGATTTGGTGACGGTCAGAACCTCGGCCACCTGCGATTGGTTGCCAAAGCCGTTTTCGACCAGCTCCAGCGCAAACAGCGCCTTTTCAATGAATGTGAGGTCGCGGCGGGCCATGTTTTCGGAGATCTGCGCCCGGACGGCGGCGTCATCGTCCAGATTGGCCACCAGTGCGCGCACTTTGGCAACCTTGTCCGACGAGCGGATCGCCTCCAGCCGGCGGCGGCCATAGACCAGCAGATAGCGGTCCGGTTCCGTCGGATGGCGGCGCACCAGGACGGGCACGGTCTGGCCGTTGGTCTCAATCGCGTCGCGCAGGTCGACTATGTCTTCGGGATCAAGCCGGTCGGCGATCCGCGTGTCTTCGATCTGATGCGGTTCCAGATCCCAGACCCGGTGCGAATCCACCGCGTCGCGGGCCGAGCGCAGGGCGCGGTTGCTGGTCATCATCGACGACGCCGGGGCAGGGGAGGGCGCTCCGGCTGCGGCGAGGCTGTCGAGCATCGACAGGCGGGATTTCTTGCTGCTGGTCATTTGCGCCCCCATGTTTCCTGAATGAGCTGGCTGATTTCGTCGTTGACGGCGTTGAGGCTTTCGACGGCGCGGTCATAGGTCGAGCGGGTGAAAGCACTGCGTTCGACTTCGTACAGGGTCTGTTTGGTGAGGCCCGCGTCGGAAACCGCGGTGGATTTCAGCATCTGCGCGTTCAGCACCTTTTCGCCGTACATGGTGCGCAGGAAGGCGACGATGCGGTTCTGCGGCGCGTCCGAGGGTTCATAGCGGGTGAGCAGGTAGCGCATCCAGTCGTGCGACATATCGGCGCCGGACTGGGCGATGACATCCATCAGGTCGGCGGTCATGCGCAGGAATTGCGACATCGACATCACGTCGAGCATTTCCGGGTGGATCGTCACCAGCACACCGGTGGCGGCAGAGAGCGCCGACATGGTGAGGAACCCCAGCTGCGGCGGGCAGTCGATGACCACCACGTCATAGTCGGAATCGACCTGCGTCAGCGCCTCTTTGACCCGGAAAAAGAACAATCCGGCATTGCCCTGCGCCAGGGCGCGGGGGTGTCGTGCTCAAACTCCATCAGTTCGAGATTGCCGGGGATCAGGTCGAGGTTCGGAATATAGGTCTTGCGGATCACCGAGCTGATCGGCGCCGGGTCGTCATAGCGGATGGCATCAAACAGGGTGCCGCCGTCTTTGAGGTCGAATTCCGGCTGCACACCGTGCAGCGCGGTCAGCGAGGCCTGCGGATCGAGGTCGATCGCCAGAACCCGGTAGCCTTTGAGCGCCAGGCGCTGTGCCAGATGGGCGGAAGTGGTGGTTTTGCCGGAGCCGCCCTTGAAATTCATCACGCCGATGATCTGCATATGGTCGGCGTAGCCTGCACCCTCTTCCGGATGGAGGCGGCGGCCGGGCAGGTAATCGCCCGGCTTGCGGGCGGTTTTCTCCAGCAGCACCCGCAGTTCCTGGATGTCCTCGGCAGTGTATTGGCGGCGGTTGCCGGCGGTCAGTTCGGGCGAGGGGCCCTTGCCGTCGAGATGCAGCTTGCGCAGGTAGGAATCATTGACCCCCAGCAGGGCCGCGGCCTCACCGGAGGTGAATTTGCGCATCGATTTGGTGGCATTCGGGGGAACAGGCTCTCGCGCTGCGCATGCAGCTGGGCGGCGATCCATTCGGAATGCTGGCGGATGACCGCGTTGAGATCCTCGGGGTGTATGTATGATCCATCTGCCCTATATGCCTGCTGTGCGCTGCCGCTCTGCCGTTTTGATCCGCGCCTGCCCCCGTGTTTTCAGGTGGGGCCGTGTTCACGGAATTTGGCGTTTGCCGCCGCTTTTCCGTGACTATTGGCCAAAGCACGGGATTCGCGCAAGTGTTTTCTATATCTGGCGGGGCAGGGGGCATGAACCGCAAGGCATTGCGGGCAGGCGCAGATTCCCTTGTGCGGGGGAAGCGCGGGGTCAGCGGCGGTGCGGGGTTTCCAGCAGCGAGATTGCGCAGCCGGCACCCAGCAGGGCGGCGCAGTAATAGGCGATGCCGGGGATTTGCAGCGGGAAATCCACCAGCGAATGGGCTGAGACAAAAGCCAGCGCCCCCAGGGTCAGCACCGGTATGGCGCGCAGACTGCGACGCCGCCGCAGGCCGGTGAGGCAGGTTTTCAGCAGCAGCCGGACGCTGAGGCCCAGCAGCAGCAGGGCGGCAGGCAGGCCGAATCCCAGCACCAGCTCAAGATAGGCGTTATGGGCCCGGTGCCAGCTGCCTTCGGTGCCAAGGCAGACCGGATCCCGGTAGCCGGGGAAAACATCCGCGAAGGTGCCAAAGCCGGTGCCGGTCCACAGGTTGTCCCGGATTGCGGCCAATGTGGCGGCCCAGGCGCACCAGCGCGGATCGCCGGCCGCGCCGCCAAGCCGCGAGAACACCGGCTCGCCGAACAGGAGCAGCAGCAGGCCGCCGCCGCCCAGCACCAGCAGCACCCGGGCGGTGCGTCCGTTGCGGTGCGCGTGGGCAGAGACAATTGCCAGGCACAGAACCAGCAGCGGCAGGCTGAGCAGGGCGCCGGCTCGCGACCGGGTTGCGATTATGGCAATCAGCGCCGCAAACAGCAGCAGCCAAAGCGCCGGCTGCACCAGGCTGACACGGGCAGGGGAGGGGGCCGGGCCGGCATGATGCCCGGTTCGCTGCAGCCGATGCGCAGGTTTCAGGATCTGGAGACTGCCGGCCAGGGCAAATGCGGTGAGACCAAAAAATGAAGCGGCAACGTTGCGGTTCACAAACACGCCGGAGAAGCTGCCGTAGCTGACCGGGTAGCTGGTAAAGACCCGTGCCTGGGGAAAAAACACCTCAAGCACTATGGACAAGAGCACAATTGCAGCCCCGGTCAGCGACAGGGCAACCCAGACGCGTTTGGCGGAGCGGGGGGATTGGCACAGGACCAGGGTGCAAAGAAACACCAGCCCCGGCAGGATCAGCGCCGGCAGCGCCGCCAGGGTGCGCAGCGGGCGGACGGAGAGATAGCCTGCGCTAAGGTCCAGCGCGGCACCGGCCTGCTGCCAGACCGGGTGGGTCAGAGGGCCGATGGGCAGAGGAATGATCTGCAGCCCGCCCCAAATCGCCGCCAGAATCAGGATCAGCGCGGTGGATCGCACCAGGCGGCGAAGGCCGGAGGAGGTGGTTCTGACCAGCAGGCAGAACAAGGCCAGCAGGGCCGCCAGGCCTCCGGTCAGTTGTGTGTAGGGCGGCGAAACGGAGCCGTTGAACAGCGCCGCCAGAAACAGGAAAGCTGCCAGACCGGCGCGGCAGAGATCCCGGTAACGGTGTGAAAGAAGCGCAAGGGGTGGTCTATGCAGCACGTTTGTTTCGCCCAGAGTTTGGCCAAGTGTTTCGTCCAGTGTTTCCCCCGGTGTTTCCCCGGTCAGCCGGCAGTTGGATCAGCCTGTAGTCCCGGACCGGCAGGAGGGTTGCCGCCGGGCAGCTGCCTGTCAGGGCGGCTTTGACGGAGAGTGCGGGTTCCGGCAGATCGCATAGAGAACGCTTTGAAGAATACAGTGGTTTTTGATTTCAATTAATTACCGGATCAAATGCCCGTATTCGGATTATACAACCTGATCCGCAAAGGGATCATAAAATTTTATTAGAACTCTTTTTTTCCGGTAAATTCTGCTAGAAAGGCCATTGATGCGGTATGTTTCAGCCTGTGTAAAACGCTTTGGACGAGTGGAATTGAAAACCCGATGATTTGCAAACGGCCCCTTGGTCTTCTGTTTGTGCTGCTTCTTGCGGGGGCGTGCGGTTTTTTACCCCGCAACGGCCCGGATGAGACCGCGATCCTGGAAAAATCCGCCAGCCATCTGCAGGCTGATGAGGCGACGCTGGGTTATGAATATGTGGTTGTTGATGTGAACCGCGAGGTGATCCCGTTTGTCACCAAGGACGACAGCAGCTCGTTTTCGACCTTTGGCGCCAGCAGCGCCGAGGTGCCGAGCATCCGGCTGGGCGCGGGCGACGTGATTCAGATCACCATTTTCGAGGACCAGTCCGGCGGGCTGTTCATCCCCAAGGAGGCCGGGGTGCGGCCGGGCAATTTTGTCACCCTGCCAGCCCAGGAGATCGGCCGCGACGGCATGATCTCGGTGCCTTATGCGGGCAAGATCCGGGCGGCGGGCAACAGCCCTTCGGCGGTGGAGGATATTATCGAGCGCCAGCTGGAGGAAAAAGCGATCAACCCGGCGGTCACGATCGAGGTGGTCGAGGCGAACTATCCGCGCGCCTCGGTGATTGGCGAGGTAAAGGAGGCCGGCGTGTTCACCCTGCGCAACAGCGGCGACCGGGTGCTGGATCTGGTGGCCCAGGCGGGCGGCATCACCGGCGAGGATCACGAGACCTTTGTCACCCTGTCGCGGGGGCGGCAAAGCGCCAAGATCGCCTATGAGGCGCTGACAGCCAACCCGCGCGAAAACGTTTTTGTGGCGCCGGGGGACAACATCAATATCTCCAGCGAGAGCAAGAAGTTCTACGCCTTCGGCGCCACCGGCACGGTGGGGGAGTTCACGTTCGGCGCGGCGGCGGTGGATCTGAACGGCGCGGTTGCCCAGGCGGTTGGGCTGGACGACAACCAGGCGGACCCGGCGCATGTGTTCATCTACCGCACCGAGCACCGCCATGCGCTGAAGGAGATGGGTGTCGATGTCTCGGGCTTTGAACAGCACGATATTCCAACGGTTTACCGGGCCAATTTCCGCAAGCCTGACAGTTTCTTCATGGCCCGGAATTTCGACGTGCGGGACGGGGATGTGGTTTATGTCTCCAACGCGGATTCCGTAGCGGTCAGCAAATTCTTCGGGCTGGCGACCACCATTTCAGGCGACACCGTGCAGATCGACGGCGATCTGTCGAACCTGTCGAACTAAGGCGCGCACGCATGATGCAGGGGTTTTTCAGCCGGTTCCGCACCACGGCAAACAGGCGCAAGGCCGCAGAATTTGCCGCCCTGGCCCCGGCAGAGGATTTTGTGGCGGTGGGGGACATTCACGGCTGCTATGATCTGATGGGCCGGCTGCTGGACCGGATTGCGCTGCGGCCGGAATGCGGGCGGCTGGTGTTTCTGGGCGATTACATCGACCGGGGCGAAAACAGCGCCCAGGTGCTGCAGGCGCTGCACGGGCTGCAGGTCAGCAACCCTGAGGCGGTCTGCCTGCGCGGCAACCACGAGGACATGCTGCTGGGGTTTCTGGACGATCCGCTGGGCGAAGGGCCGGGCTGGCTGCGGCATGGCGGCCGCCAGACATTGGCAAGTTTTGGCATCGCCGCGGTGCATGCGGGGATGCCGGACCTGAACTGGATTGCAGCGCGCGACAGTCTGCAAAACAGGATGGGTGCCGGGCTGATCAGCTGGATCCGCGCCCTGCCGGCCTATTGGCAGACCGGCAATGTGGCGGCGGTGCATGCGGGGGCTGACCCCGCCCGTCCGCTGGAGGCGCAGGAGGATTACCATCTGGCCTGGGGCCACGGCAGTTTCGGGCGGGTTCCGCGCCAGGACGGGGTGTGGATTGTCCATGGCCACACAATTGCCGAGGAGGTGCGCGCCGAAGGGGGCCGGATCTGCGTGGATACCGGCGCTTTTGCAACCGGAAAGCTGAGTGCGGTTGCGGTGCGCAATGACGGCTTTGAGGTATTGACCGCCTGACCGTCCGGGACAGGCCGGGAAATGGACCGGGAAGAGCGTTGGGAAAGGAGCGGGAGCGCAGTTTATCGGGGATTTAATTAAAAGCGCGCCGATCCAGCAGGCTAAGATAGGTATTTATGCACGCAAGGGGTGCATAATCCGGATATAGGCGCGCGGACCTGTCCGCGCCGTGAGTTGGGTATTTGAGGTCATGACATGAGTTTTGCGTTTTCTTCAAGAACCCGTCAGGTGCTGGCGGCTGGTTTTGTTGCAGCCTTTGCAATGTCCCCGCCGCCCGCATCCGCGCAGACGGCGGAAGGCGCGGCGGGGACAGACGGGGCAGGTGGCGCGGGCCGGGCAGAGGCAAGTCCGGCGGCGCTGGCGCTGTTCCTTGCCGATCCGGCAGCGTTTCTGACCCAAGAGGGCGATCTGGCGATGCTGATTGCCTCGGTCGTCCTGACGGATCCCGGCGCCGCCGCCCGGATTGCCGCCCTGGCCTCAGCGGAGGGAGTCAGCGCAGAGCAGGCCGCGGCCATTGGCGCAGGCCTGGCGCAGGCCGCAAGCCGGATGACGGCGGAAGGGAATTTTCAACAGGGCACGGCCATCCTTTTGGCGGTTGCGCAATCGCCCTCTGCCGGGCTGGCGGCGGGGTTCACCGCCGCCTCGGGGGATTTGCAGACGGCGGCCACAAATCCCGCCGCGCCGGGGGTATCCGGCGCCGGGCTTGAGGCTCCGGATGCGGCGGCGGGCGGCGGTGCTGCGGACATCGGCGGCGGTGCTGCGGCTGCAGGCGGCACGCCTGCCACCGGCGGCGGCGTACCGGTCGGCAACACTGCGGGCGGTGTGACCGGCAGCACCCCGGGCAGCACCCAGGGCGGCGGCAGCTCTGGCGGCGGCAGTGCAGGCGGGGTGCCGGACGGCGCTGTCAGCCCGGCCGGCTAGGTGATGTCCCGGCAACACCTGCGTTTGCGGACAGCTGCTGCGGCCGCTGTTTGCCAGTATTCAGGTGCCAAATGCAGAAGATGACCCACGAACCGATGCGGGTGCCGCAAGTGCCGGACGGCGGCGGGGCGCAGGACGACGGACTTGACCTGATGCGGATCTTTGCGGTGGCGCGGCGGCGCTGGCCGGTGCTGTTGCTGGGGCTGCTGGCCGGGCTGCTGCTGGGGATCGCTTATGCAGCGACCGCAACGCCGGTCTACACCGCCTCGGCCCATATCAGCGTCGGCTCAGCGGATGCTGAAAACGCCCGCGAACTGTCCGGGGTGTCGGGCGTCCGGCTGGACGAGGATCAGATCACCACTGAAATCCAGGTGCTGCGGTCCGAGCAGATTGCGGCGCGGGTGGTTGCGGCGCTGGATCTGGTGCAGGACCCTGCGTTTCTGAGCGAACCCAGGACCGGGCCGGGGCGGGCGGCTGAAGGGGTGAAAGCCCTGCTGCGGCTGGCGGCAGCAGCGGCTGTATCCTGGGTGCAGGACGAACCGCCCGCCATTCCGCTGACGCCGCAGGAACTGGCGGAAGCCGCCCGGCAGGATGCTGTCAGCCTGCTGCGGGACAATGTGTCGGTGCGCCAGGTGCAGCGCAGCCGGGTTTTGCAAATCACTTATACCTCGGTCTCCCCGGCCTTGTCGGCGCGGATCGCCAATGCGGTTGCCAATGCCTATATCGAGGATCAGCTGGCCTCGAAATACGAGGCGACCCAGCGCGCCACCAACTGGCTGAAGGAGCGGTCGGACCAGCTGCGGCTGCAGTCCGGACTGCTGGACAAAGCGGTCGACAGCTTCCGGCGCGAGAACAATCTGGCAGGGGCAGGCGGCGATCTGTCGTCGGATATCGAGCTGGAGCTGCTGAACAAGCAGGTGGCGGATCTGCGGGCGGAGCTGCTGGCGCTGCAGGCCCGCAGCAACCGGCTGCATGAGATTGTCGCGCAGAATGACACCTCGGCCTTTGTCAGCTCCACCGCGAGCCAGTCGATCACTGCAAACCTGCGCAGCCAGTATCTGGAGACCTTGCGGGATTTCAACTATCTGCGCAGCAGCCTGGGTGCGAATCACGCGCAGACCCGGCGGCGCCAGCGCGAGCTGATCCAGCTGGAAGGGCTGATGTTCGAAGAGATCAAACGTTCGGAGGTGGTGGCCCGCAACGATGTGCATGAAGCCCGCGAACGGCTGGCCAGCCTGGAGGCCGCGCAGACGGCTGCCGCCGCGCAGCTGGGGGCGGACAACACAACGCTGGTGGAGCTGCGCGAGATGGAGCGCAATGCCGGGACCGTGCGCAGCCTGTATACCAGTTTCCTGCAGCGCTATCAGCAATCGCTGCAGGAGCAGAGCTTTCCGGTGTCGGACGCGCGGATTTTGAACCCGGCGCGGGTGCCTCAATACCCGAGTTCGCCGCAGCTGGCCAAGGTCACTGCCCTGGCCGGCATTCTGGGGTGCTGCTGGCGGCGGGCTGGAGCGCTGTGCGGGAGGCGGTGGACACCAGGCTGCGCACAGAAGATCAGATCAGAGATATCCTTGGGCTGGAATTTTTGGGCGGGCTGGAGAAGATTTCAGCGCCGCAGCCCCGCCGGAGGCGGCGGATGTGCAGCTTGGCAGGCGGGAAGTGCTGTTTCCCGCCATCATGCGCTATGGCGCGGACAAGCCGCTGTCGGGCTTTGCCGAGACGCTGCGCACCGGCAGGATGAGCCTGACGCTGAAGGCGCCGCAGCGCGGTGCCAGCCAGATCATCGGTGTTGTGTCCTGCTTCCCCGGCGAAGGCAAAACAACCACCGCTGCCAATTTTGCAGCGCTGCTGGCGGCGCAGGGCGCCTCGGTCATGCTGATCGACGGCGATTTGCGCAATCCGGGCCTGACCCGGTCGCTGGCGGGCGGTATTGAGCAGGGCCTGGCGGATGTGCTGCTGGACGGGGCGGATTGGCAGGATGTGCTGTGTATTGAGCAGGCGACCGGCGCCCATATCCTGCCGAACCGGCCGGGCCGGGCGGTGCATACCGGCGAACTGCTGGGCGGCCCGGCGATGGAACATCTTCTGAGCACCTGTGCGGCGGTCTATGACTGCGTGATCCTTGATCTGCCGCCGCTGGGTCCGGTGGTCGATGGGCGCGCGGTTCTGCACAATCTGGACGGGCTGTTTTTTGTGGCCAAATGGGGCGCTGCCGATGTGAACCACGCCGCCGCCATCCTGGGCAGCGACCCGCGGCTGCGCGGCAAGTGCTATGGTGCCTTTTTGAATATGTTCGACGCGAAAAAGGCCGCTGCCTATGGCAGTTGCGAGGGGTCGTCTTATGGCTGCGGGAGGGCCTACGGCCGCTATTACGATGACAGCTAAAGCCCTGCTTCTGGCGTTGGCGGCCTTGTGCGCAGGGCTGCAATGGCAGGGTTTGCGCAGCCATCTGGCCCACCAGGCGCATCACCGCCTGGCCGCAGAGGCCGGGGCCGGACGGCTGGAGACGGCGGACAGCGGGTTGGTGGCGGCGCTGCTGGCCGCGCCAGCCGGTGCGGCAGCGCTGTTTGATCCGCATCTGCACCGCAGCAGGGCGGTTTTACATCAATACGCGGCGGATCTGATAGCAGCGGCAAACGGCCTGGACCCGCTGCGGCCTGCGCCGGACCCGGAGGCAGTTGCGGCCCGCAAAGCCGCCCTGCGCCAGCTTGAGGCGGCGGCGGCCCGGCAGCCGCTTGACGGGGATCTTTGGCTGCGCCTGGCTGTGACGGGGCGGACACTCGGCCTGCCGGAACGGCAGCTGGAACGCTATTTGGAACGCTCGCGGCTTTCAGCCCCTTATGAGGGCTGGATTCTGAGGCGGCGGGAAGCGTTTCATTTATTAAACAACTTATGAATGTTTAACTGTTCTCACTTTGAGAATCAATTGACACAATTTTGACATAATAGATAATTGCCTGATGTTTACCCGCCTGATTGCGGCGGATGGTTAAAATTTCCATTAAACCTTGGGTGTTAAAGTTAAATGTTCGACTTTGAAGTCCCGGAACGGGATCTGCCTTGTAATTCAGTTGGTCCGCCGCCCCGCAGCACCCTGTCCGGATTTGTGTTTGCCGGGGTAAAGCGCACGTTTGATCTGGTTGTCAGTTGCGCGATCCTGCTGCCGCTGGCACTGATGTGCGCCGCGGGTCTGCTGCTTCTCAATCCGTTTTGGAACCGGGGGCCGCTGCTCTATTCGCAGCGGCGCATGGGGCGGGACTGCCGCCCGTTCACCGCCTATAAATTCCGGACAATGCGCCCCGCGCCGGAAATCCGCCGCACCGCTGATTGCCCGCTGGAAGAAGAGCGGATCACCCCGCTCGGGCGGTTTCTGCGCCGCGCCCGGTTGGATGAGCTGCCGCAGATAATCAATGTTTTTAAGGGGGAAATGAGTCTGATCGGGCCGCGCCCGGACTATATAGGCCATGCGCGCCGGTTTCTGTCTGACGTGCCGGGATATCAGGAGCGGCACGCGGTGCGCCCCGGCATCAGCGGCTGGGCCCAGGTGGAGCTGGGGTATATCGAAGGCGTTGATGCCACCCGGAACAAGGTGCGCGCCGATCTGCATTATATCGCCAATGCGGGCTTTGCCATGGAAGCCCGCATTGTGTGGCGCACCCTCAGCGTGATTGCGCGGCGCGGCGGCGCCTGACGCGGATGCAGTCTTGCGGCAACGGGGCTCAGGACAACCCGCCCCGGTTTGCGGTGCGGCTACTGAATACCAGGCTTTTGGATCTGTTTCCGATTGGATCTTCAAGAACCGATATCCGGTTTCCCGCCAGGGCCGGATTTCATTTGTGAGATTATCCAAGGCAAAATCGCCACCGCGAAAACGTATAATCAATATGGCGTGGCCGGTGCCGGCCGGTGTCAGCACCGTTGCCAGCCGCAGCGATGCGGACGGCCAGCCCAAATCCATTAACTTTTTACGCTTTAAAAGTGCATAATCTTCGCAATCACCGCGCACCGTATTCAGCCGCCATTCATCGGCAATCTCCTGCAGGGTGCCGTCCGCTTGCGGGGTGATGTCCCGGTTGACCGCCAGATTAACCGCCACCACCCCGGCCAATTGCGCCTGAGCGGAGCCGGCAGGCTGCGGGCTGCCGCCGCGCACGGCGCATTGACCGGGGTGGCGCAGACAGAAACGGGCATGGGCCAGGGGCGGCAGCACTTGCCGGGACACCGGCACCTGAACGGCTGCCGTTTGCGCAGGCGGCAGCGGCTGAACGGCGGCGGCGGACGCGGCTGTCACCACTGCCATCAGGCCGGCGGCCAGCACTGCATGGATGCCGGGCAGCACCCGCTGCCGCATGCGGCGGCCAAAGCCCTGCCCAGTGCGGGTTTCCGTTTGCTGCTGTGCCATTGCGTGCTCCTCGCAGAATGAATCCGGTCGAGGGCAGGTCTATTGGCGCAATCGAGAATGGTTGCGGGACTGCTGTGGCTAGAAAGTGGCTCTTGTTTTCAATTTGTTAGGAATTGCTATCAAACCGTTACCCATACATCCGCAAGCCGCGCCCCGCGCCGCGCAGCGGCGCCGGGCCCAACCGGAAGAGGCTATCTGTGATAGCGGATGACGGGCGGGAGCCTGCCGCCTACTTCAGGAGCCCTTCGAGATAGGCACCATAGGCGTTTTTGGCGAATTTCGCGGCCCGTGCCTTCAACTGGGCCGCATCAATCCAGCCCTGGCTATAGGCGATCTCCTCCAGGCAGCCGGTCTGCAGCCCCTGGCGTTCCTGCAGGGTGCGCACGAAATTACCCGCATCCAGCAGTGAGCCATGGGTGCCGGTATCCAGCCAGGCATAGCCGCGGCCCATGGTTTCAACCCGCAACGACCCTTCCTCCAGATACATCTGCAAAAGGTCGGTGATCTCCAGCTCGCCGCGCGGCGACGGCGCGACCTGCCGGGCCCGTTCCGGCGCCGTGCCATCCAGGAAATAAAGGCCCGTCACCGCATAGTTCGAGGGCGGCACCGCAGGTTTTTCGATGATCTCGCGGGCGCGGCCCTCATCGTCGAACCCGACCACGCCATAGCGTTCCGGATCTGCCACGTGATAGCCGAACACGGTGCCGCCGACGGATTGCGCATCGGCGGCGGCCAGCAGGTCCGGCAAACCATGGCCAAAGAAGATATTGTCGCCCAGAACCAGCGCCGAAGGGGCGCCGGCCAGGAAATCCTCGGCCAGGATAAACGCCTGCGCCAACCCGTCGGGCGAGGGCTGCACCACATAGGTGAGCGACACCCCCCACTGGCTGCCGTCGCCAAGGAGGCGGGTGAACTGCTCCTGATCCTGCGGCGTGGTGATCACACAGATCTCGCGGATGCCCGCCAGCATCAGCACGCTGAGCGGGTAATAGATCATCGGCTTGTCATACAAGGGCAGCAGCTGTTTCGAGACCGCCATGGTGATCGGATAAAGCCGGGTGCCCGAGCCGCCCGCCAGAATGATGCCTTTGCGACCCGCGCCGGGCTTGCCGTCAGTCATGCCAATTCTCCCAAATCTTTCAGAATCTCAGTCAGCCCCATCGGCCAATCCGGCTGCGGGATGCCGAAAACCGTCTCCAGCGATGTGCAGTCGAGACGTGAATTCAAGGGGCGTGCCGCAGGCGTGGGATAGGCGGAAGCGGGAATGTCCTCCACCTCGCAGGCAATCCCGGCCCGGGCAAAAATCGCGCGCGCGAATTCCGCCCAGCTGGTCCAGGGCTCGCCTGCCAGATGATAAATGCCTGATTTGCCCGGATCCTCAGCCAGTTGCCGCGCCATGGCAAGGCAGGCCGCCGCAATGTCCCGCGCCGGTGTCGGCGCGCCGATCTGGTCGGCAACGATCATGAGGCGCTCGCGCTCCTTGCCCAAACGCAGCATGGTTTTCACGAAGTTGCTGCCATGCGCCGAGACCACCCAGGAGGTGCGCAGGATGGCATATGCGCCGCCCGCCCCGCGCACCATCTCCTCGCCTGCCAGCTTGGAGCGGCCATAGGCGTTGAGGGGACTTACCGCATCGGCAGGTTTCCAAGGAGCATCGCCGCTGCCGTCAAAGACATAATCGGTGGAGACGGTGACAAAGGGAATGTTCAGCGCGGCGCAGGCCCGTGCCATGGCGCCGGGAGCATCGCCGTTTATGACAGCGGCCAGTGCCTCTTCGTCTTCTGCCTTGTCGACGGCGGTATAGGCCGCGGCATTGATTACGGCGGCAGGGGCATGGGCGCGAATGGCCGCCGCGCAGGCTTCGGGGTCGCTCAGGTCTGCCTCATCGCGGCCCAGGCAGGTTATACCCTGATGTGCCGCCAGTTCGCGGGCCAGCTGGCCGGTCTTGCCGAAAACTAAGATCATGCGCGCCTCCCTTTGCGCCACAGATACAAGGCCCACCCCCAGATGCCCAGCTCCAGCAGGAAGGTCCAATGCAGCAGGAAGGACAGCACCCAATGGGGCTGGCTGGCGGGCACTTCCACCAGCGCAAAAAGATGACCGCTGAAAGGCGCGCCCCACAGGATGCCGCCGCCAATGCTGTCCAGCACCATGTGCAGGAAGAGAGCCGCAAAAAACACCAGCCCCGGGCCAGCAGGGCGCGGGCCCACAGAGCCAGAACAGGCAATACAAGAGCCGCGACCACGGCCCAGAAGACTGGCACATGCACCCAGTAACGGTGATGATGAATGCTGCCCTGGTCAATGAGATAAAACCACAGCATGTCGAAATCCGGCAGCACCGCGCCAATCAGGGCGGCCGGCAGCAAGAACCGGTGCCCCTCAGGCGCCAGCCGCGCCAGCACATAGCCAGACGGCAGATGCGCAGTCAGCATGGCAGCCGGCCCGGCCGGCTCACTTGCCGGTGCCCAGCCGCTGGCCGACGCCGTCGCGGTCCTGCAGGGCGCGCCACCAGGCCTCATTGTCCAGATACCATTGCACGGTGCGCTCCAGGCCTTCCTCGACCGTCACCGAAGGGCGCCAGCCGAGTTCGTCGCGGATGCGGCTGGGATCGATGGCATAGCGCGCGTCATGGCCGGGACGGTCGGTGACAAAGGTGATCTGATCTTTGTAAGATCCGCCATCGGCACGGGGCCGCTTTTGATCCAGAATCGAACACAGCGTCTGTACCAGCTCCAGGTTCGAACGCTCATTCTCGCCGCCGATATTGTAGCTGCGCCCCAGCGCGCCCTTTTGCACCACCAGCAGCAGGGCGTCGGCGTGATCCTCGACATAAAGCCAGTCGCGCACGTTGGAGCCGTCGCCGTAGATCGGCAGCGGCTTGCCGGCCAGCGCGTTCAGGATCACCACCGGGATCAGTTTTTCCGGAAAGTGATAGGGGCCGTAATTGTTGGAGCAATTGGTCAGCACCACCGGCAAGCCATAGGTTTCGGCCCAGGCGCGCACCAGATGGTCGCTGGCGGCCTTGGAGGCGGAATAGGGCGAGCGCGGATCATAGGCGGTGTCTTCGGTGAACATCACATCGGGGTCGGCGGGCAGGCTCCCGTAGACCTCATCGGTCGAGATGTGATGGAAGCGGAAAGCCTCCGGCTTGCCGGCCGCGGTCCAGTATTTCCTGGCGGCTTCCAGCATCTGATAGGTGCCGGTGATATTGGTCTCGACAAAATCGCCCGGCCCGTCGATCGAGCGGTCGACGTGGGATTCCGCCGCCAGATGCATCACCGCATCGGGTTTATGGGTTTCAAATGCGCGGTCCAATGCGGCGCGGTCGCGGATGTCGGCCTGTTCAAACGCATAAAGCGGGCTTTGTGCAGCCTCGGCCACATTCGCCAGGCAGGCGGCATAGGTCAGCGCATCCAGGTTCACCACCTGATGGCCGCGCGCCACCGCCAGCCGCACCACTGCCGAGCCGATAAAACCGGCCCCGCCGGTTACCAGAATTTTCATGCCGCGCCTCCGGCTGCGAGTATCTTCATCACTTATCCTTCCCAGGCAAAGGGGCTGTCGAAATCCGCCAGCGCCGGTGCGCTTTTGTCTTTGTCCGACAGGACGGGCGTGCCGTCAAATGCCCAATCGATGCCGCAGCTGTCCCAGGCCACCGCGCCGTCGCACTCGGGCGCGTAGTAATCGGTGCATTTATAAATCACCTCGGTGTCCGGCGCACGGGTCAGGAAGCCGTGCAGGAACCCTTTGGGCACCAACAGCTGCCTGCCGTTCTCAGCGCTCAGTTCAATACCGAACCATTTGCCGTAAGCGGGCGAGCCTTTGCGGATATCCACAGCCACGTCGAACAGAACCCCCTGGCCGCAGCGCACCAGCTTGTCCTGGGCATGGGGCGGGGATTGGAAATGCAGGCCCCGCAGGGTGCCGGTTTGGGCCGAAACAGAATGGTTGTCCTGCACAAAGTCCAGATCGATGCCCTGGGCGGCCAGCCGCTGCCGGTTCCAGCTTTCGCTGAAAAAGCCGCGCGCGTCGCCGAACCGTGCCGGTGTCAGCACCTTCAGCCCAGGCAGCCCTGTTTCGTCTATCTGCATCGCCTCTGACCTCTTGTCTTCTGTGTTTCCGCCTGCATCAGGCCGAAGTACTGCTGCCCGATCCGGTCCCATCTGTAGCGCCGCCGGGCAACGTCGCACAGGGCTGCTGCTGCGGCGGTATCGTCAAATCCGCTGGATATCAACTCTGCCAGCGCCGCGGAGGAGGTGAAAAAGGCGGCCTGCTGTTCGGTGGTGAAGCGGTTGAAGCTGCAATCATAGGCCAGAATCGGCAGGTTGAAATGCATCATCTCGACCAAGGCGGGATTGGTGCCGCCGGCCGAGTGGCCATGCACATAAAGCGATGCGTTCGAGCGCAAACGGCAAAGCGCGCCGGGATCGTAAACCGGGTCCAGCAGATGCAATGCGGGATGGCCGCCGAACTGCGCCCGCAGCCTGCGCCCGAAGGCGCTGTTGTTCCAATTGCCGGCAAAGACCAGCGGCTGCCCGGCCTGCGCAAAAGCTGTCAGGATCATTTCGGGATTGTTCTCAGGCTCAATCCGGCACAGCGCCAAGGCGTAGCGGGCGGGCAGCGCTGTATCATCATCTGGGGAGACGCCAGAACCGGCAAGCGCGTGATCGCCGCCATAGGCGATGACTTCGGCGGTGACGCCGTAGGTTTCACGCAAGTAATCGGCAATGCCCTGGTTGTCGGCAATGACCTGATGCGACCAGTGCACCGCAAGCCCTTCGGACCAGCGCAGGAAACGGCGCGCGGGTCCTTGCCATTTTGCCCGCTGCCATTCGATCCCGTCGACATTGGTGATGATCCGCGCGCGGGACACCAAGCGGATCAGCGGCAGCACACAGGCGCCCGAAACCCCCAGCAGCAGCAGCACGTTATGGCCGCGCCGCACCGCATCCAGCGCTGTCATGGCATCATAAAGGATGCTTTGAATGCCGTTGGCGTTCAGCCGCGAATAGCGCAGCCGGGCGTTCAGGAACCGGGCCGGGCGGCCGGGGTAGGCGCGGGCGCTGCAATAGACGGTCAGATCCGCCTCCTTGCGGTGTTGCGCCATGGAATAGCGCACCAGGTTTTCCGCCAGCGTTTCAAACCCGCCATAGCGTCCCGGCACCCCGACGGTGCCGAGAATGGCGGCTTTCATCTGCGGGGCAGGGCGTGTTTGCAGCGGCGCGAGGCCTGCCAGAAACCGTGCCTTGAAACCCTGCAGGGTAAAGCGGGCCTCGTATTGCGCCCGGTTCTGGCGGGCGCCGTCCGGGTCTGTCCCGGCCAGTTTGGCGGCCAGCGCCTGTGCCAGCGCTTTGGCATTGCCCGGTGCCACCAGCGTGCTGGCGGTGCCCTGCAGTGCCTCGGGCAGACCGCCGGTATCGGAGGCCGCGACCAGGCAACCCGCGCGCAGCGCCTCCAGCGCGGTGGTCGGGAAGGGGTCGGCAAACAGCGACGGGATGCAGGCCACTTTGCTTTGCGCGAAGAAAGCCGCGGCGTCGGGGCGTTCGCCCAGATAATCCAGCTGCAGATGGGTAAAGCCTGCAAATGTGCCGGGCGGCAGGGTCTCGCCGGGCAGGCAGCCGCCCAGGATCAGGATTTTGGCGCCCCGGTGCCGGGGCGTGTCCAGCAGGCGCAGGGCGTTCAGAAAGACGTGAAACCCCTTCTGCGCCGTCAACCGCCCGGCAAAGGCGATGTCCCAGGGGCGGCTGTCGCCGGTGGCGGCGTAGCTTTTGTCCAGATCGGGGATGCCATTGTGAATGACCTGCACCTGCGCGGCGGTTTCCAGCCCCCAGGAATCTTTGATGGCTTGTGAGACGGCTATGACCTGCAGGCCGGACAGCTGTATGGCCGCCTTCAGCACCGCTGCCGCCGCCGGGCCGGGGGCAGTTTCATGCAGATGCAGAATGCAGCGGCGGCGCAACATGCGGCCAATCAGGGCGGCGGGCAAGGTCGCGAAAGTGTTGCAATAGAGGGTCCGGTGGCGGGGAAAACCTCTGCGCAGCAGGGCGGCAAAACGGGCGGAGTTGCGGATCACCTTGGCCAAGCTTTTGAACGGCGCCTGCCGGAAGTCCCGCATCACCAGGACCGGCAGATCCGCCCGTGCGGCATAGCGGGCGGCGGGGTCGTTGCGTTCCACCGCGACCAGCGCATCCACACTATATCCGGCGTCTTCCAGAAAGGTGATGATAAAGCGCGCGATGCGGGACGATCCGTACATGTCGGAGACCGAGTCCAGAAACAGGACCGGCGCGGTGTTATCTGCCTGAGGGGCTGCGCCGGGTGTGGTTTCTTGCGTGGTTGCCGCCGTTCTCCGCGCAAGCCGCCAGGAGGGTTTCAATGATCTCATCAACAATGTGTTCAATATCCCTATCAACTTGGACCGCCGCAAAATGGCGGTTCCCGCGGGCCATCTGCTGCAGCAGATCCACCTGTCTGGCGGTTTCCTGAAGCTCGAGTTCCGGTTTTCTGCCGTGCAGCACCTCTGGCGGGCCATGCAGCGCAAAGATGATGTCCGGTCTGGGTGCCAGACGCTCGATCAGCCGCAGCAGCCGCGCCGGAACAGCCATGCGGTAGCGCAGCTGGTCAAGGCGGATGTCGTTCAGGAAGCGGTCGAAAACCACCAGATCCTTGCGGATCATCCGGGGCAGGACCACCAGGAAATGCCCCAGGATGTAATCGCAGGAAAAATACAGCAGCCGCGCCAGCGACACCGCCCGCCCGTGCGGCACCACATCGTGGGGGTTGGGGTTTTCCTGTTTCTCAGGCGCCGGGTTCCAGAATTTGAGCCGCCCCGGCGTTGGCAGCAGCCGGGGCCGCCAGTAGAGAAGAGTGACGCCGTGAAAAACCGGTGACAGCCTTTTGTGCAGTGCGGCGATCAGGGTGGATTTGCCGGAACCGTCCGGCCCCAGAAACGCAATGCTGCAGCCCACCGGGTGGCGGATCCGCTGCAGGTGCCGGCGGGTTTCCTGCACCGCGGCAATCAGGCGGCGGCGGTGCCCCATGCGCGCCTTGCCATAGCGGGCCAGCTGCCGCCGCAGCGCCGCGCCCTGTTCCGGCAGCCGGCGGGCTGCTGCGGCCTCGGCAGCGTCCAGAATGACAGGGGGAAAGGCGGATTTGAAGGCGTGCATGTCCACGGTGGCGTGCAGGTCCCCGATCCGGGCGGCGCGATAGGCCCGGTTGTCGTTCTTCAGCACATGCCGGACCGCCAGATAGGCCAGCTCGGATTGCGGCGACAGGGTCCAGAACATGCCATTATAGACCCTGTTGCGGGCAAGTTCCGCGTGGCGCAGCACCTCGCCGGTGCGGAAGGAGCCGTAACCCGCCATGATGTCCAGCTTCAGCATCACCCGCCCGGCGCTGCCGCGCTGGACCAGCGTATAGGCACGGCTGCAGGTGCCGGACCAGATATCAAACAGCAGCAGCAGTCCGTTATCCTGCGCGAACTGCCGCACCAGCCTGGCAATCAGTGCCCGGTCGCCGGGGGCGGCTGAGATATCCACGTCCAGATCATATTCCGGGTTCTCGGCCGCGAGGCCGGACAGCACGCAATAAGAGACACCGTGCTCATCAAGGCAAGCAAAGAACCGGAGCAGAAGCTGGTCGCGCTGCGGCAGGCTGAGGCCGTTCATGTCAGCTCCTGTTTGTTGGTTTGCGGCGGCAGTCAGGCCCCGGTTCAGTAGACTTGCAGCACATTGCGCGGCCCCCAGATCAGGATTGTCCCGGCTGCCAGCATCAGGAAAAAGGCAAAGCCGCCGACAGCAAACAGCACGTCCTCGCGCAGCACCCGGCGCAGGAACAGCGCCAGGAACAGCGGCTCCATCATCTGGGCGGGCAGGTAGATCCGGTCGCGGAACAGCACATTGCCCCAGAACAGCGCCGCCAGGATCAGCAGCGCCAGATAGTAGCGCAGCAGCAGTTTTTCGCTGTTTTGCAGCCGCCGCCATTGCAGCAGCGCGCCGAGCAGCACCAGAAGCGGGATTGCATGCTGCGGCTTCAGCGATGCGTTTTCATAGGCGAACTGTCCGGAGGCGGCGTAATGCTGGTAATCCTCGAACCGTTCGATCCAGGGGGCGGCACTGGCGGACACATAGGGGAAGACCAGCAGCAGGGCCGCGGCAGTGCAGATCAGGACGCCCGCGGACAGGGCCGTGCGCCGTGCGGTGGTCAGATCGGCGGCGGACAGGAACAGCGCATGACCCAGTGCGGAATAGTGAAAGCCGCCGCCCGCCAGCGCCAGGGCGAAAAAGCTGCGTCTGCGCCCCGCAGTAACCAGGATCAGCGTGGCATGCAGGATCAGCGCCGCCGCCAGGCCGTTGCGCAGGATCAGGATGTTCACGGTCCAGAACACCGGCGAGGCGCAATACAGCGCAAAGGCAAACCCGGCCAGCCGGGGGTTGAAGCGCGCAAAGCCCAGGTAGACAATCAGGTTGGCGGCAAAGGCGCTGGCGAACAAGTAGAACGTGCCATCGGTGCTGAAGTGGCGCAGCAGGCGGAGCGCGGCGATATAGGCGGTCTCGACAAAGCGCTCGAACCGTTCGGGGTGGCTGTACATTTCCAGATAGATCCGGGTGTCGGCGCCAAGCTGGACATCGCGCCAGCTGACCGCCAGCGAAACCAGGGCAACAACCGGCAGGCCGGCCAGCAGCTGCCCCGGCCGGCCTTTGACTTGCAGCGCCGCCAGGGATGCGAGGCCCGCAGCCAGGACAATGGCAAAATAGATCAGATGCACCGGCGCGATCATGCGGCGTCCTGCGCGGGTGCTGCCAGCAGGCGCTGCAGCATTACCGGGCCGGCAGGGCAGGCATTGCCCCGGAAAATCCGGTCCAGAAGATAGGCGATCAGCAGGAAGCGGGCCCCCTCGGGCGATCCGCGGTGCCAGCGGGCCTGCATCAGGCGCAGCAGTGGCGCCGGATCGCCCGAGGGCGGCGCGGCACCGGTGCTGAGCAGGAAATGCAAATGGTCCCAGCCCAGCGGGCGGCGGGCCGACAGCTCCCAGTCGAAGACATAAAGGCGGGCGCCGGTTGCGGTGCAGTTCCAGGGGGTGAAGTCGCCATGCGCCAGGGCGGCAGGCACCGTGCTGCGGGCAAGGATACGGCGCAGGGTTTCCAGCCCGCGGGCGGCCAGATCGGTTGACGCCGGCAGCAGGGATTTTGCTGCCGCGGCCTGCTGCTGCTGCAGACCGTAAAGGTATTGCCCGCTGAGAGGGGCTGCCGTTTTCGCCGCCATTTCGTCCAGAAAGCCGGAATGGCCTTGGCCCAGGGTGCGGGCGGGTTTGAAATCCGGGCGGGTCTCGTCGCTGCAGATATACGCCCGGCGGGGGCCGAACCGGGTATATCCCAGCACGGACGGCAGCAGCGCCGAGGACAGGTCCAGCTTGCGCACGGATCGCAGCGCCCGCACCTCATTTGCGATCAGCGTGTTGGCAAGCGGCGAGCAGGCCAGTTTCAGATAGGCGTTTTCGCGGCTGTGCGCGCCGCGCAGCTGCACCGTTATCTTGCGCTCAGGCCCCGGTGTGCCCGAGAAGAAAGCCGCCGATGGCCAGCTGTGCAGGCAGGAAGCGTGGGCGCGCGCCTTCAGATAGATGCGGTTGCGGGCCCAGACCGGGCGCAGCCCCGCGCCGTTGAGGGCCAGCACGGCGGATTTCGCCAGCCGCGCGCGGCGCGACATCGGGGTCAGCATCCGCAAGGCATCGGCCACAGCCGCGCGCCCCAGAAGCGGCACCAGCAGCCAGCGCTGGACGCTGGCGGCCCTCAGCACGGCAAAGGCGGTGGCGCCGGGATCAGCAGCGGCGCAATGTTCAATGCCCAGCAGGTCCAGTTCTTCGATGAAGCCGGGGAAGCCGGGCTGCGTGACGGGAAACATGCAAGGATTCATAGCAACGGCAGCCGCAGGCCAAGGGTCCGGTATCCGCCGGCCGCCAGCGGCAGATAGGCTGCCAGAACACCGGCCGTGGCGGCCATGCCTGCGCCCTGCAACCCGTAGTGCGGCACCAGCAGCCAAGTGGCGGTGGCAAGAACCGCCGCGCCGGTCAGCTGGCTGGCCACGCAATAGGCCTGATGGCCGGTCATCAGCAACATCACCGTCACCGGCCCGAAGGCTGCGCGCACCAGCTGCGCAGCAAGCAGCAGCAGCATCACCGGGTAGATGCCGCCGGCATAGGTTTGGCCCAGCAGCAGGCGGATGATCTCTTCGCCAAAGACATACAGCGGCGCGGCAATCAGCAGGGCCGCTGCAAACCCGGCCAGCGTCAGGGTCAGGTACAGCTTCCGGAGGCCGTCAAAATTGCCCTGCGAGTACAGGCTGACAACCCGGGTGGCCATCAGCAGCTCCAGGATGCCGACCGGCAGTGCGGCAAACTGCGCCGCCTTATCCGCCAGATTGTAATAGGAGACGTGCTCCTCCTGCAGCAGGACGCCAACCAGAAGCAGGTTCAGCTGCAGGCCCAGGATCATCAGCACCGCATAGGCGATGTAGGTTTTGCTTTGCGCGGCGACCGGGCGGACCAGGGCGGGGGCGCGGGCGGTATCGGCGGTGCCGCGAAACCCTGCGGTCAGCCGTCTGAGCCGCCATTGCGACAGCACCGCGCCCAGCCCATAGCCGGCGGCCATTGCGGCCAGCGCAGCCCAGGCGGTCCGGCTGCCGGTGAGGGAAATCATCAGCAGCAGGGCAGCAGCCGAGGCTGCCGGGGCCAGGATCAGGAGGCAGAGCTGCCCTTCGGCGGCCCGCTCAAGCCCGCGCAGCGCGGCACTGCCGATGTTGATCACCCCGATAAAGGCGGCAACCAGAAAGATCAGCGCAACGGTGCCGCCGGTGAGCGGCAGCGGCAGGGCGCGGGCGCTCCAGCCGGCGGCGAGCAGCAGCAGGTACAAGAGCGCCGCAAGGCTGACCAGCAGCATCGCGGCGGCAATGTGCGGCCGGATTTCAGGCTGCCGGCCGCTCTTGTGAAGCTCTGCCACCCGACGGGTCAGAAATTGCGACACCCCGCCGGAGGCCGCCGCGGCGCCGATCGCGGCCAGCGACCAGGCGATGGCATAGACGCCGTATTCCTGCGGCCCCAGCCAGCGCGCCAGCAGCACCGAGATCGACAGCACCAGCGGCACCGACGCCAGTTTGATGATCCCGACAACAGCGCCGTTGCGCAGATAAAAGGAAAGAGTGCCTGCCGGGCGGGGCTTGGGCCGGGTCTTGGGCCGGGGACGGGGCGGGCTGTGGAAATCATTCCGGTAGCTCAGACAGATCCGGCTGCCGTGCCGGACTGCGCCAAAAGGGAGCAGTAAACGTCTGAGTGCCGTGCCGTGATTGCATCATAATTATACCTGTACAAAGCCAGATCCATTGCAACCCTGGCTTTTAACTGCCGCAGACCCTCATCCCCGGCCAGCGTCAATAATGCCTGCGCCAGCACTCCGGCAGCATCGCCGGAGTGCGGCGGCGGCAGGGTTATGCCGGCCTCCTGACCCACCGCCCGGCCAATGGCGTCCCCCTCCAGGCAGACGGTGGGCAGGCCGGTCAGCATGGCCTGCAGCAGAATGGTCGCCAGCCCGTGGTGGTAGCTGGGGTAAAGAAAGACATCAGCGCGGTTCAGCTCGCCCAGCAGCGTCTCCATCGGCAATTTCCCGGTCAGGGTTACCGCGGCATCCAGGTTGTTGCGGGTGATCACCTTGCGGATCGCAGTCTCCTGGTTGCCAGCGCCAACCATCGTGAGCCGGGATTGCGGATAGGCGGCATGAAATGCGGCAAAGGCGCGGACTGCCAAAAGCGCGCCTTTCCAATCAACAAATTCACCTGCATAGATAATCCGGATCACCCTGCCGCGCTGCGGCTTGGATTTCCGCAGCGCCATCCGCGGCGCAGGTTCAATCCCGGTCTGCACAAAAGGCACCACTTTGTTCTGCAGTCCAGCGGGGAAATTGCCCGGCGTGTGCGACAGGATCACATCCGCCCTGGCGCGGGTGCGGCGGACGGCGGGGTCCAGATTGCGCAGGCAAAAGCGCAGCGCAGAGCGGGCGGTATCCTTGAGCCGGGCGCGCCAGGGCATCTGCCTGCGGATCAGAGGATGGGTGTTTTCACTGCCCACCGGTCCCCAGACAAACGGCTTTTTCTGAAAGGCGGCACCGGAGGGCATCCAGTCCATGCCGCCGGTCAGATGGTGGATGACATCAAAGCCGTATTGCCGGTCAAACCGGCGGATTGCGGCGGCAGAGCCAAGCTGCCAGAGGTAGTAATACAGCAAAAAGTTCTTTTTTCCGCGGCCCTTCAGGGCGGTGAACAGGGGCGGCAGGTCGTAATAGAGGAGCTTTAAATCCGGGTTCCGGTTTGCCGCGGCCAGGGCAGGCTGGTTGTTGCTGCGGGTCAGCACCCAGACCTGATGCGCGCCTGCCAGCCGGTTTGCCAGCGCCCAGCCGATTTCGCCTTCACCGCCTTTGCCCGGCTCGCAGGCATATGCCAGAATGAGTACTCTCAAAATTCCCTCAGCAAAATGGCGGGTGGCGGCACCCACCCCTGTTTCAGAGGCGGAGCGCATCCCTTCCGATCGGTTGCGGGTCAGGGCGGGCCGCCGGGGCGGCGGCATAAAACTGCGTTTATTGATACTGCAATACCGCTCAATCTGCTATGCAAGCATGGCGCGAGTAATCATTTATTATGGATTTTTAATAAATTAGTCAAAATGGATACTGCCTGAGGGCCTCCAGCCGGAAAAGCGTATTCCTCAGCTCTGGGTAAAGGACCTGGAGCAGGCTCAGGACCCGTTCCTGTTTGATAACCGGAACATGACGGTTGCAGCGAAAGCGGCGCCCGCCAAGAACACCGTTGGGCGGTGGCCGTATCAGGTTGCAACCCGGCGCACCGCTGTCAGCATGGAAGGATCAAGCCCTGCTGCACCGCCCGGACCACTGCAAAGGTCCGGGTGTTCACGCCCAGGGCAGCCATCGCATTTCTGATGTGAAAGTCGACTGTGTGGCGGCTGATGTTGAGGATGATCTCGATTTCCGCTGAAGATTTCCCCAAGGCTGCAAGCTGCAGGCATTCCAGTGCCCGCGGAGAAATGCCGCCGGCTGACTGGGCTTCGCCTTCAGAGGGAACGGTGTCGCTTACCGCCTGGCCGATCAGCTGCCCGTAATAGGTCGCACGGGACAAGTCCTTGTCTGAATATGCTTTTTTCCGCGAGCTGGAGAAGGACACGATCTGAATGCTGCCATCGAACTGCCGCGAGGACAGCAGCACCCCGGAATGAATGCCGAAATCGCCGGCCGCCTTGTAAACCTGATCATGTTTTTTCTGAAACGAGGCGCAATTCCGCACGGTTTGCCAGCAAATGGCCCGGCTGGTGCGGGGGGCGAACTGAATGACCGGGTCAGAGCCGATCAGGCCGGTGCTGCGGTAATGCGCCGTCCACTCCTTGGGGAAGTTTGTTTTCATGCTCTGCTGCGCTGCAGTGATGCCGCGGGTGGTTTCCGCGGTTATGTGGCAGGCGGCGAAATACTCAAAATCCGTGTTTTCCTGAAGTTCGCTGAACAGGCTGTCCACAATGGAGCCGCGCGCGTTGCATCCGCTAGAAACAGCATTCTGCATCACCAAATCCTAAAAAATTAACCTAACGTAAGGTTATTTCAGGTCCGCCCTGGGCGCAACTTATAATTGTGGCTCAGCCCTGCGCGAATCTGCTATGCGGGATGTCGGAAAGAACACGCCGATACAGGCTCTTTTCCTCACTCAGGGTTGCATTTCCAGACCATAACCACACTTGTGGGTGAAGCATCCCTAGCAGAGACCCGACTTCAGATGGCCAAGAAATTTATCACTTTCGCAATCGCCCTTTTACTGGCCGGTCTGGCCGTCACAGCCGCCTTGCGGGTCTGGCCCGCGCAGAGCGCCCGGGCGATGATCTCTGCCTTTGTCTATGTCTCCGGATTGGCGGCGAAACAGGCTGAAACCAAGGTTGGCACTGTGCATTATCTTGAGGGCGGCGAGGGAGAAACGGTTGTCCTGCTGCACGGTATATTTGCGCGCAAGGAACATTGGATCGACATGTCCCGGCAGCTGAGCGGCGGCTACCGCGTTATCGCGCTGGATCTGCCTGGGTTCGGGGACAATTCCGTGCTGCCGGAAGGGGAGTATGATTATGCCGGGCAGGCGCAGAACCTCATGGCGGTGCTTGATACGATTGGGGTGGAGCGCTTTCATCTGGCGGCAAATTCGATGGGCGGGCAGATTGCCGGCCTGGTGGCCACGCAGTTTCCTGACCGGGTCGCCAGTGTTGCCTTTATCGGCAGCCCCGTCGGCGTGAATTCGCCGCAGGAAAGCAAGTTTGAAGCAGCAATGCGGACAGAGCAGAAAACCCTGGTGGTCGACAGCCGGGAGTCCTTTGAGAAGCGCAACGCCTTGTTGTTCCCGGAAAAACCATATGTGCCTGCAGTGATTGAAAACCTGTGGGCGGGTCAGGAAATTGCCAATGCGCAGGCAAACCGGCGGATTTGGCAGGAGGTCAACGGCTCGGATACGGTTCCCCTGCAGAGGCTTGCCACCCGTATCACCCAGCCGAGCCTGATTGTCTGGTGCCGGGAGGACCGGATTTTCGATCCCAGCGGCGCGGCGGTACTGGCCGAGGCCCTGCCGGATTCCGAACTGGTCTGGCTGGATCAATGCGGCCATGTGCCGATGCTGGACCAGCCGGCCGGGTCGGGCCGGGCGCTGCGCGCCTTTCTGGATGCGCAGCACTAGGGCCGGACGAATCCCGGCACTCCCGGCCGGGGCAGCGGGGCCGGGGCCGGCCGGAGTGCACGCAACTATCAGGTTACAGTGTTTACCGCTGCCGGGATCATCCTGACACTGCCACTCAAATTCAGCGAAGCGGGGCTTGGGTGACATGCGGACTATCATCGTGAACAATCAGAATATCGGGAAATACGCGCATTACTGGCGCGCGCATTTCAAGCTGCGGCACCAGATATTCGTTGAACGTCTGGGCTGGGACCTGAACAGCTACGACGGCATGGAGTTCGATGAATTCGACACGCCGGCAACCGAATATGTCCTGTGCATCAACAACGCCGATCAGGTGGTCGGCGTCTCGCGGCTGCTGCCGACATCCTGCACCTATATGATCGAAAAGAGTTTTTCGCAGGAATATGACGGACCGCTGCCCAAAAGCGACCGCGTCTGGGAAGCAACACGGTTCGGCGTTTGCCGGTCGCTGAACGGCGCCGAGCGGTCTGAGGCAATCGACGCCATCACCAGCCGGATCTACAATTTCGGCCAGCAGCAGGGCCTGTCAGAGTTTCTGCTGCTGATGCCGTTGTTCATCTATTCACGGATCCTGATCCCGCGCGGATACGATCTGAAGGTTCTGGGTAAGCCCTGGCGCTGCGGCAATATGACCATCGCCGTTGCCCGCGTCCGGGTTGAGCAGGCCGAAAGCACAATCCGCCTGACAGCCTGACGGCCCGTCCGGCGTGCGGACAGCGTTTATCACAAAAAGGAAGTTCGATTATGCCTGAGGATACCCTCGAGGAGTTTTCAATCGCGCCCGGAGACCGCATTTGCGTCACCGGCGGCGGCGGCTATCTGGGCCGCCATGTGGCCGCGGCCCTGCTGGCCCGGGGATTGCGGGTGGTGATTACCCTGCGCGACATTCAAAAGGCCGGCCCGGTCCGCGCCTCGCTGCAGGACTACCTGGGCAAGGACAGCCTGCCGCTGGAATTCATCGAGGCCGATCTGACCTCTGACAACGGCTGGGATCTGGCGGCGCAATCAAGCCGGGCGATCATCCACACGGCCTCGCCCTTTCCTGACCGCCCGCCCAAGAACCCGCAGCATCTGGTGAAACTGGCGGCAGAAGGCACCGAACGGGTGCTGCGCGCCGCCGCCGCCCATGGCACCCGCCGCGTTGTGGTGACGTCTTCCATCGCCGCGGTCACGATGAAACCGCTGGAGCCGGGCCGCCTGTGTTACGACGAAAGCGACTGGAGCGACCCGGAGGATCCCCGCACCGATGCTTATGCGTTGTCGAAACTGAACGCCGAGCGCCGGGCCTGGGAACTGGCGGAGGAACTGGGGCTGGAGATGACTGTCATCAACCCCGGCCTTGCCTTCGGGCCGCCCATCGGCAGCAGCGGCGCAACGTCCATCGGCGTCATCCAGCGGTTCCTGAAGGGCCGCGATCCGGCGCTTCCCAATGCGGGTTTCCCCTGTGTCGATGTCCGCGATGCGGCCGAAGCCCATGTGCAGGCACTGCTGCGCAACGGCGCCTGCGGGCAGCGGATCATTGCCGCCAGTGAAACCCGGACGATGGTTGAAATTGCCAGGGTGATTGCCAAGCAGTTCCCGAGCCGGGCCATCAAGACCGGTGCCGCCCCGGATTCGATGGTGCGGGCTGCGGCGAAATTCGACCCGGTTCTGCAGAATGTCCTGCCGCATCTGGGCGTGGCGCCGGAAGTATCCTGCGACCGCGCAAAGACGCTGCTGGAGCTCAGCTTCCGCCCGATTGATAACAGCATCGCGGAAACCAGCCGGGTGCTGATGCAGCAGGAACTGGCCGCCGCGGATTAATCCGCGGCCCAGTCCGGCGGGGCCGGCATAATACCGGTTTCCTGGGCGATCCTGTCCCGCAGCAAGCGGGCCAGGGCGCTCCGGAACCGCAGCGAGGTCCCGCCCATATTGGTCACCGGCATGATCAGCCGCAGGCTGTTGCAGGCAAAAACCTCATCCGCGGACTGCAGCTCAGTAGCGGTGAGCGAGGCTTCTTCGGCGGTCAGCCCTGCGTCTGCCGCCAGACACAACAGAAGCCCCCGCGTAACCCCCGGCAAGACCCCGTCGTGCACCGGCGGGGTGATCAGCCTGCGGCCTTTGATGGCAAAGATGTTTGCCATCGTGGTGCAGGCGGCAAACCCGCGGGTGTTCAGGAACAGCGCATCACCCAGCCCTTTCTGGCGGGCGGTGCCTGTGGCCAGGATCGCATCGAGATAAGATGCGGCGGTTTTCCACTGGCTGAGAGGCGAGGTCTCGTTTCTGGCGGCTTCGGCAATATCCAGCGCAACCGGCTGGAATTGCAGCGACGGCGGCAACGGCGACAGCGTGGCGGTCACCCGGCTGTAGTGCGACAGATCGGTTGCCAGCCCGCGTGCCCCTGCACCGCGGCTGATGGACACCCGCAGGATCGCAGCTGCGTCCGTTTCGGCGCAGATGCCGTAAGCGGCTGAAATCAGGCGGCAGTCCGCACGATGGGCAAAGAAATCCGCCGTATGTTCCAGCCGCCGCTGGTGGGCCTGCCGCAGCACTGCCTTGCCGCCCAGGCAGAGCACCGTGTCAAACACCGCATCGCCAAGCGTGGCGCCGCGTTCGGATGCCGCATAGACCGGGCTGCCGGGCGGGTGGAATTCGCCGTCCGACCACAGCAGCGGCAGCGCCTTACCGCCGGTCATTCCGCAGCCTGCGGCTGGCTGCCCGCAGCCCCAAGCCCGATGGAGCGCGCCAGCGCGTCCTTGAAGGCAGGGATCATTTCATTTTCCATTTCGGCACAGGACACCGCGTCTTCGTCCCACAGGAAGACAGCGCGCAGGCTGTCCGGAGTTGTGGTGATCAGAAGCATGATCTTGCCCGGCGGAAACAGCTGCGGAAAGCTGAAGTACCTGCGGGTCTGCAATGCCGAGGCGTTCAGTATCTGCGGCGGTACAGGGCCGATGTTGGACAGGATAAACGGCGATTTCACCACCAGCATCAGCACCAGTTTGGTCGCCAGCACCTTGGGCAGAAAGGCGATCACCTTGTGGTAAAAGGCATAGCGGGTGAGGTCATCCAGCACCTTGCCCGCGCGCAGGGTCTCAACCGTTTCAAAAATCCGCTCGCGCTGGGTCCGGGTTGACGGGCCGGAGGGAACCTCGATCGCATAGGGCACGGCGCAGATGTCATAGTAGCCGTCCAGATCCTGGTCCGAAAACGGCCTGAGCGAGAAATTGTCGATCAGCTTGACCTTGCCCTTGGGCTTTTGCCCCCTGGCGGCATTGAAGGCGGTGATCGTTTCAACCCAGGCCGCAAGGTAGAAAGGGTGCCGGCTGATCTGTTCGGAGCGGGCAAACTGGCGCAGGTGCTGCCAGACATCGGGGCCAAGATCCTCAAAACGCACCCGGGTCCGTCCGCGCTGCAGCTTGCTGCTGGTGTTGCCCGCCAGCGCCACCGGGGCGGTCACCGTTTCGCGCAGCATGTCCAGCATTGTCGCCGCGAATGATCGCAGATGCCGCCAGGCGGACCATTTGGGCATGAACAGTTTGGCATTTGCCCTGTCCGGAACGCCGGCCGGGCTTTCAACGGGGACCTCGCCGCGCATCAGCGCCTCATAGGCGCTGACCAGCTGAACCGAGATCAGGTTGGCGGATTTTCCGCAGGTGTAGATATGGCTGGTGACGCTTTGCAGGATGGTCAGGTCGTCATATTCGGTGACAAAGATCCGCCACGGCGGGCCATTGGCGTGGTCCAGCGGCTCACCCCAGACATTTTGCGGCACCAGCTGGTCGGCGGCCTGTTCCGGGCAGCGTCCCCGCGTGCGCACATAGCGGATGTCGGGTTGCGCCTGCGGGTTGCGGGTCCAGCCCCACCCGGTCAGCCCGGCAAAAGAGCCGGCCGCCTGCAGGGCCGCATGGCGCCGCGACACCGAGGCCGCGGCCTGGCGCAGGACATCCAGATCCGGTGCGTTTTCCAGTTCGAACCAGTCGCAGGAATTGCCGTTCAGCCCCTGACGGGCAAGCATCTTTTCATAATAGATGTAGATGCGGTTCAGCGTCGTCATCGGGTTGCGTTCAGGCATTGGCCAGTTCCTTGGCCGCTGCGGGCTTGCCTGCCGGTGTTTGCGGCTGTGCGGCCTCCGCTGCGGGCTGCTGCCGCAACTGTTCGCGGATTTCGCGTTTCAGCACTTTGCCAGTCAGCCCGCGCGGCGGTTTGACGCCCTCCGGCAGGATGATCACCTCCGACAGGTGCTGCGCCCAGCTGCAGTTTGCTTTCACCGCTGCCAGCAAATCCGCAGGGCTGCCCGCATGTCCCGGCGCCATCTGCAGCAGCAGCACTGCCTCGTCCGGGCCAGAGGCCGGGCGGGCCGCGAGAGCGGCTTCTTGCACAAATGGCAATTTCAGCGCTTCTTCTTCAACCGGCAGACCGTAGACCGGGCCCTGGGCAGTGTTCACCGTGTCGACATCGCGGTCGATCTGGTAGAACCGCCCGAAATTGTCGCGGAAGCCGACATCCCCGGTCCACCACCAGCCGTCGCGGACCACATCATGGGTGCGGTCATGCTGGTTCCAGTAGCCTTTGAACAGCGTCGGCCCTTTGACCATCATCCGCCCGACCTTGTGGGCTGGCAGACGGCGGCCTTCGGCATCGGCAATTTTCACCGCCGGGCTGGCCGGTGTCGGCCGCCCCACCATCCGGCCGAAATTCCGGGTCCGCCGTTCGCTGATCTTCACCAGCGCCGCAAAGCCGATTTCGGAGGTCCCGAAGAACTCCATGAACAGGGAGCTGACCAGCGGTTTGCCGAACAGCCGCAAAAAGGCGCCCTTGGCCGTCAGCTGCCGGATGTAATGTTCGTGCATGGCGTCGCCGCTGGACATCCACATGCGGACCGACGACAGGTTGTAACCGTCCAGGCCGGTCTGGCACATGTTCTGGTAGATGTCGGGAAAGGCAAAGAACAGGCGCGGCTGCCAGTCGCTGATGGACTGCAGGATGTGCCTGGCGCTTAGGTCCGTCACCACATGGGTCCGCACCCCGGCCGCAAGCGAGGTGATGCAGCCGGCCTGGCTGATGTGATGGTTCATCCAGCCTGCGAACATCACCGGGTTGCGGCGGGTAATGAACTGGATCCGCATCTGGCCCTGGGCCGCCAGAATGAAACTGTCCGACCCGTGCAGAACCCCCTTGGGGAAACCGGTGGTGCCGGATGTGTGGCAGATCATGACATGCTGATCGCGGTCCATATGCGGCGGGGTGTATTCCACCGCTGCCCGGGCAAAGGCGTCCGGTACCGGGATCACCTCGACACCCGGGGCGGCCAGGCTGCCATTGGTCAAAAAGACCCGCTCAATCCCGTCCAGCGGCAGGCCGCTGTCCAGCAGGCTCTGCAGTCCGGCGCAATCGGTTACAACTGTCCTGGCACCGCTGTGGCGGATGAAGTTCAGGAAATTCTGCACCGGCATCCGGCCATTGACCGGAACCGAGATGGCGCCCCGGCGCATCGCCGCATAGCTCCACAGAAAATAATCCAGCGAGTTGCCTTTCCAGATTGCCACCCGGTCGAACCGGCGGACGCCATGGCTGTGCAGCATGTGGCACAGCCGGTTGACGGTACGCCGCAGCCCGCCCCCGGTCAGCCCGTCATCCGGGATGCCGTACTGCGGCAGCTGCTCATCGGTGGTGAAAAAGATCTCATGCTCGCGTCCCGCGATTGCGGTGTCCATCAGGGTTGCGATATTGACAGTGCGGTCGAGAATGAATTGCAGACGTTTCGGAAACACGGTTAAGCCCCTTCCTTTAAAAGAATATCCGGTATTCGATGCCGATGTTGGAGCTGTCCTCCAAGGTGCCGTAGGGCGACCCCGCGGGGCCATCCAGCCAATCGGCATAGAGGTAAATCACGCTTTGGGAGCCGAGCCGGTACTTGCCCCGCAGCCGCACATAAAGGTCGTCTTCAAACCAGCTGGAAACAGTGGCTTCGGCGGACCGGCGGGTATCGTCGCTTTCCCAGGTGTAGGACAGGCTGGACCCCGTTTGCCGGTCTTCATACTGCCCGTAGACGGTCCTGACGCCGGCCGCCAAGGGTGCCAGCGGACCGGCACCGGTGCTGCGGCTGGTCTGCAGGTCGCGCCAGAACAGCTGAACGGCCAGCCTGCTGGTGCCGGCCAGCTCGCGCTCGGCACCCAGGACGGCCTGAACCTCATCTTCGGGCAGCAGCGCTGCGGGAATGGCGAAACTGCCGGACTTATACTCATGCAGCGCGGCCTCGCCGTAGAACCGCCAGGCGCCGCGGACCAGGTCGAAATCCGCGCCCGCCATGAACAGATGCGGCACCACCGGCTGCACGCCGGTTCCATTCGCCGACAGATAGGGCAGGTTGGCCGGGCCTGAATAAACGCTGATCCCAAGATCGCCGAACCCTGCGGCCCAGGCGATCCGCCCGCCATAGGCCTGATCGTCGCTTTCGACCGGTTCGTCCGGCAGCGACAAAGCACCGGGGTAAATCCCCTGCGGCAGAACGCTGCTGCGGGTGTTGGTATAGGCATAGGCGGACGCCGTGACGTCGGATCCGAGAAACACCGTGCCCCAGATCCCGTCGGACCCGAACCGGTTGCCCTGTTCCTCATAGACGGCAAAGCGGAAGTTGCGCGGCGAGACGACGTCGGTCGGGATGAACCCGTCAGCGACCCCCTGCACATGCACGTGCCGCCCGGCGCCAAGGGTAAAGCTGCCTGCCTGGTATTCTGCGTATGCTTGGCGCAGGGACTGGGTTTCATTGATGGCCCGGTCCTCCCGGCCGCTGCCCTGCAGGGCACCGCCGGCAAACAGATCCAGCGTGCCGGCGGCCGCGTCCATGCTGTGGGAAAAACGATAATTCAGCCGCCCGAAAACACCGGTGCCGCTGTCGGTGAAATTGGGGTTGCCGCCTTGCACCCCGGTGGCGAAATACCCGTTGAATTCAGCCCGCGCCGGTGCCGCGGCGGCCAAGGCCGCGGACAGGATCAGACCCGGTTTCAAAAGCCTTTGCAGCATGGTCAGGCAGCCTCGGCGCCGGTGTAGTCCCGGCAGAACAGGCTCAGCTGCCCGGGCGAGGCCAGAAGGGTGTCCAGCCGGGTCAGTTTCAGATTGCTCTCAAACGGATCACCCGATGGGGGCGCATGCAGAAGATCCGTCATCTGCCACGAAAACGCCTGCCCGGCCCAGGCCCGCTTCAGCGCCTTTTGCGCATATTCTGCCAAGGCGTCCTGCCGGCCCTCAAACAGCAGCCTGCGGAAGCTTTCGCTCAGCTCGCGGATGTCGGCGATGGCCAGGTTCAGGCCCTTGGCCGCCGAGGGCGGTACAGTATGGCCCGCATCGCCGGCCAGAACCACATTTCCAAGCTGCATCCGGTCCGCGACATAGCCCTGCATCCGGACCATCAGCCGTTCTGTCACCTTGCCGGGGCTGAAGGTCACATCCGGCCCCAGGCGGCGCTGCATCTCGCTCCAGAAGCGGTCATCGGACCAGTCTTCGGCCTGGTCGTCCGCGCCGCATTGCAGGTAGGTGCGGCTGACCGTGTCCGAACGCATCGACCACAGCGCAAACCCGCGCGGGTGATAGGCATAGGTCAGCTCGGGCGAGACCGGAGGGGTTTCGCTCAGCACGCCGACCCAGGAAAACGGCAGCCGCTTGCTGCTGCCGCCCCCGGCGCCGTTCACCAGCCGGCGGGCCGGGCCGTGCGCCCCGTCGCAGCCGGCGACAAAGCGGCATTCCAGCCGGTGTTCAGCGCCGTCCTTGCGATAGGTGATGACATGCGGCTCCGCTTCCGGATCCGACAGCCGGATATCTTCGGCGCCGTAGACCGGGCTGCGGCCGCTTGCGGCCAGCGCATTGGTCAGATCGCAGGTCAGCGCCGACTGGCCGTAAACCGTGCAGGAATGCCCGCCGCTCAAGGCTTCAAGGTCGATACGCCGCGTCTGATCGCGCCAGCGCAGGTTCATGCCCCGCTGCGGCAGGCCCAGCCGGTCCAGACGCCCGGCCAGCCCGGCCTGGCGCAGGAAGGCAACGCTGGCGTGATCCAGCTGCCCGGCCCGCACCCGGCGCTGCACATGCGCGCGGCTGCGGTGTTCCAGCACCTGATTGTCGATTCCCAGACGGTCCAGAAGAATCGAAAGAAGCAGCCCGGACGGGCCGCCGCCAATAATACCAACCGTCGTACGCATGGGGATTTCCGCTCCGCTTTGCTGTTTCGCGCCGACGCTAGATAGCCGCGGCGGATACCGGAACTCTCAAAGTCGATAGGTGACAGGCGGGCCGTAATTCCCGCCTTATCCGGGCAATTCATTTCAGCCTGACGGCGTTTCCAGCCGGTTGATGAGCCTATGGCAGTAAAGGGATACAGAGCCTTGAAACTTCTCCTCGTCGACAATTTTGACAGCTTTACCAATAATATAGCCGACTTTTTGCGCGGTCAGCGCGACGGTCTTTGCATCGATGTCATCCGCAATGACTGCTACGGTTTTCTGCAGAGCCCGGAATTTCTGAGCTATGATGGAATCATCATCTCTCCGGGGCCGGGCAACACCGGCGTCGCCAAGGATCTTGGCATTTCCCTGGAAATTCTGCGCCGCGACAGCCGCCCTGTGCTGGGGGTCTGCCTGGGACATCAGGCGATGATCGTCGAGGGTGGCGGCGTGGTTGAGCTGGCGCCGCAACCGATGCACGGGCGGGTCAGTCAGATCACCTGCAGCGGCGAGGGGCTGTTTGCCGGCCTGCCCAAGACACAGAAAGTGATGCGTTATCATTCCTGGACCGTGAACCCGGAGCTGCCGCAGGGCTTTGTTTGCGATGCCTGGACCGAGGATGGCATTGTGATGGGCATCCGCAGCACCGAATCCCCGCGCTGGGGCGTGCAGTTCCATCCGGAATCGATTGCCACCGAATACGGCCGGGCGATTCTCGGCAACTTTCTGAATCTGGTCGAGACGCATCAGGGCCGGACCGCGGCCAAGGCCCGCAGCAATGCCGCAGGCGCGGCGCCCGCCCGCAGCCTTTACTGGCACAAGCTGGGCGCCGCCATCGACCCGGCGGCGCTGGTCGAAGCGCAGGGCCTGGTCAATGGCCGCCGTCCGCAGCTGCTGGAAAGCAGCCTCGCGCAGGAGGGGCTGTCGCGCTATTCCATTGTTGAGGCGCCCGCGGACCCGGACCGCAGCATGACCTATTGCGTGCAAACGCAGACCATTCGCGAATACGAGGGAACCGCACTTGCCGCCGAGCGGCAGATGCCGGTGCTGGACTATCTCAGCAGTTGCCTGGGTGTTGTATCCTGTCCCGGCGGGCATCCGCCGTTCCCGTTCCTCGGCGGCCTTATCGGCTGGCTGGGCTATGAGCTGAAATCGGAATTCCTGGGTGTTTCCTCGCCGCCCTCGAAAACCGAAGACGCCGCCTTTCGCCATGTGCCGCAGTTCTTTGTGATCGACCATCTTGAAGATGCGGCCTATGCGGCGGTCTGCTTGCCGCAGGACGCCGAGGAAGCCCAATTCGACAACGCCCTGTCAGCGCTGCAGACAACGTTCGCCAAGGCGGCCAGGATGCAGGTCGCCCTGGCCCCGCCAAATCCCGCCCGCCGCTTGAATTCACCATGCGGCACGACCCCCAGGCCTATCTGGACCGGATTATCAAATGCCAGGAGCAGATCCGCGCCGGCGAAAGCTATGAGCTGTGCCTGACCAACCAGATCACTGCCGAGCTGGAAGAGCTGGATGCCTGGGAGTTTTACAAGGTTCTCCGCCAGCGCAACCCGGCGACCTACAGCGGCTTTCTGAATATCGGCGGCACCGAGGTTGTGTCTTCCTCGCCGGAACGTTTTCTGCGCGCGGATCAGTCCGGCCTGCTGGAAAGCAAACCGATCAAGGGCACCGTCAAACGGGGGCCACGCCGCAAGAGGATGCAGAGCTGGCCCGCCGTCTGCAGAGCACCGAGAAAGAACGCGCCGAAAACCTGATGATCGTCGATCTGGTGCGGCATGACTTTGCCGCCACTTCGATCCCCGGTTCCGTCGATGTGCCCAAGCTGTGCGCGATTGAGACCTATAAAACCGTGCATCAGATGGTCTCGACCATCCGCGGGCGGCTGAAACCGGGCCTGACCAGCGTTGATGCCATCCGCTCCTGTTTCCCCGGCGGCTCTATGACCGGAGCGCCCAAAATCCGCTCGGTTGAAATTCTCGATCAGCTCGAGGAGGGCCCGCGCGGGGTCTATTCCGGAGCGATCGGCTGGATCGGCTACAATGGGCAATCGGATCTTTCGATTGTCATCCGCACGGTGGTGAAGCAGGGCGCGTCCGTCTCCATCGGTTGCGGCGGCGCCATCACCTATCTGTCGGACCCCAAGGCCGAACTGGATGAGATCATGCTGAAAAGCCAGGCCCTGGTGCGGGCCTTGGCGGAACATCTTACCGGCCATTCAGAACACTACCGGATTTCCAACGGTCTGCAGGCGGCGCCGGCAGGCACCTTTGCAAAGTGAAGCAGGACTTCGAAAAGGATACCCTCATGCCCGATTCAATTTCACGGCTTCCCCGCCGCGGTTTTCTTGCCCTTGGCGGCGGCAGTCTGGCCACCGCCATGCTGGCGCCCGGCCTGGTGCTGGCGGCCCCTGATGCGCTGGAGGTTGCCACCGCGGTCAACAATATCGAGCTGACCGGATCAATGGCGGCAATGGCCAAGGTCGAGCTGCGCCGCACCGGCGCCCCGGTGCGCACCCGCGATCTGGAAGTCTCCACGGCCCGGCAGGGCGGCAAGGATCTTAGCGACCGCCGCTATGTCTTTCTGGCCCCTGCGGATGTGCGCGACACCAAACTGCTGGTGCACGAGCAAGGCAGAAAGGACAATGATCTTTGGCTGATGCTGCCCAGCCTTGGCAAAGTGCGCCGCATTTCCGCCTCTAAGCAGGCCAATGCCTTTGCCGGAACGGATTTCAGCTATGCCAACCTGATGGCGATGCGGCTGGAAAACTTCACCCATGCGATCACCGCCGGCAACGGCAGCAGCATCACATTGGAAAGCACCGTGCGCAGCGCCGGCTACGGGCGCAGCATCGGCTATGCGCGCGCGGTGACCCAGGCCAGGGCCGGGTCGATGGTGCCGTTCCAGATTGATTACTTCGATCAGAAGGGGCGCCATCTGAAGACACAGAAAATGTCTAAGGCGGCCCAGGCGCCGGATGGCAAACACATCCTGCGCTCGCGCCACATGATTGTGCACGGCAAAGGACGGGAAACCCTGATCAGCCTGAGCAAAATCGATTTCAGCCCAAATTTCGGCGGCGGTCATTTCAGATCCCAAAGCCTTTGACGCCCCATCAGGAGAACTAAGCCTATGCCTCTGGAACATTTCGGACACCTCAATGAGCCGAACCCCATCAACCCGCTGCTTGACCGCAAGCTCAAGACCTGCGGCCTTTACACCCAGGTCGTCGGCGCCAACGGAAACCAGCTGCACTGCGGCGACAACAAGCTGGTGCTGGACTTTGTGCCCGGCCATGGCTGTCTGCCGCTGGGCCATGGCCCGAATCCTGTTGCGGAAACGGTTGCAGAAACCCTGAAACTGCCGCTTACCAATCTGGTCCAGCCCTATTTTTCAGAAGCAACCGAAGTGCTGGCCCGGCGTTTGATGTCGCTGTCGCCGATCATCACCGAGCGTGTCAACTTTGCCACCACCGGCACCGAAGCGATTGAAATCGCGCTGAACTCTGCCCGTCTGGCGACCGGGCGGCTGCGCTTTATCGCGGCGGTCAATGGCACCCATGGCAAATCCATCGGCGGTCTTTCTGTCACCCATACCGACCCTGTCAATGAATTTGCCGAACTGGCGGGCACGGTTTTTGTGCCCTTTGGCGACATTGATGCGATGGACCGCGCCCTGGCGGCCGAGGGTGACTCGATGGCGGCGGTCATCCTTGAGCCGGTGCAATCCGAGGGCGGTGTCAAACTGGCCTCCAAGGCCTATTTCGAAGCTGTGCGTGCCCTGTGCTACAAACACAGTGTTCTGCTGATCCATGATGAGATCATGACCGGCACCGGCCGCACCGGGCATTTCTTTGCCACCGAATGGACCGGCGGCAATCCGGATATCATTGTTCTGGGCAAGGCGCTTGGCGGCGGTGTGATGCCGATCTCGGCCTGTCTGCTTGGCCCCGTGCGGTGACCAAGTCGCTGGATTTTCAGCAGATGTCCAGTTTTGCCGGCAGCGCCTATGCCGCAACCGCCGCCAACGCGATGCTTGACGTGCTGCTGGAAAACGACAGCGAGCTGCTGCGCAGCATCCGCGCCTGCGGCAATACCCTGGACGGCATTCACCAGCGGCTGCAGCGCGCCTATCCGGAGCTGATCGCAGACACCCGCGGCTGCGGGCTGCTGCATGGCATCGAATTCAGCCGTCAAACCAATGTGGTCGCAGGGTCGGAGGGCGCGTTCCTGGGCCTGGCAGGTTCCAGCCAGCAGTATCCGGCGCTGACGGCGGGGCATATGCTGTCAAACGGCGTCCGGGTCACTCCGGCGGCGAACTGCAAGGGCGTGCTGCGGATCATGCCCAGCTATCTGACCACCGACGAGGAATGTGAAACCTACGCAGCCGCGCTGGAGGAATGCCTGGATGCGCTGGCGGCGCAGGACACGGTGCGCGCCACCAAGCATATCACCGGCACCGCCAAGGCAGGGGAACGGGAATCCGCGGTTGAATTCCTGGGCGCGGATCCGGTCGGTGAAATCGGCCCGGACGAAGGCCGCTTCGGCTTTATCGTGCATCAGCTGGAAACCGACGATCTGCAGAACCTCGATCCGCTGCTGCGGCAGGTGACCCGCAGCCAGCGCGACGTGCTGACCAATCTTCTGGGCGAGTTCGACGAGCCCATCCTGCTGAGCCGCGCCCGGATCAAGGGCAAGGACGGCTCCAGCGCGGTTGGCGACTTTATCCTGCTGCCCCGCAGTGCCCGGCAGCTTTTGGCCATGCCGCAGGACGACGCCTGCGAGCTGGTGCAGAAATGTGTGAACCTGGCCGTCAAACGCGGTGCGCGGATTGTCGGTCTGGGCGGCTATACCTCGATTGTGACACGGGGCGGCTCCCGGATTGATCCGCTGGGCCAGGCGGTGACCACCGGCAACGGCTTCACCATCGAAGCAGCCCTGATGGCCGCGGACCGCGCCACCACCACGCTGGGCCGCAGCCAAAGCGACGCCACCGCGGCGATTATCGGCGCGGCAGGATCAATCGGCAGCGGCATGGTGCAGATGATCTCGGCCCGGGCCCGCCGCCTGTATCTGTTTGTGAACCCGGCGACCCCGCTGGAAAAATCCTTCCTGCGGCTCAAGCGGTCGCTGGCTGCGGGGCTGAAAGCGTCCCGCGACGGCGAGCTTCCGGCCCGTGCCGGCTCTGTTCTGGACCGCGCGATGAAGCTGATGGACGGCCAAACCGACCCTGCGGCACTGGCGGAACAGCTGCTGCGCGATCCCGAATATTTCGTGATTTCCGACAATTGCAGCCGCGATCTGCGCAATGCCGACATCATTTACTCGGCCACCAGCTCCACCGATAAGCTGATCACGCCTGAGGATCTGCGCCCGCAAAGCGTGGTCTGCGATCTGTCCCGGCCCGGCAACATCAGCTATCGCTGCCGCGAAGAACGCGATGATGTGCTGATCATGGACGGCGGTGTCATTGCCTATCCTGGCCGCCCGCAGCTGGCGCTTGGCATTCCGATGCCCAAAGGGGTCGCTTTTGCCTGTATCGCCGAAACCGTCATGCTGGCGCTGCGCAAACACTATGAAAACACTTCAGTCGGGGCTGCGCCGTCGCACCGCGAAGTCAGCATGCTGCGCGAAATCGCCGCCGATACCGGGTTTGAACTGGCAGACCTGCGCGCCTTCGACAAGCCCATCGGCCGGGTCGATTGGGGCAGCCTGATCGGCGACGGCAGCCCGGAAGCCGCCGGAAGTGACGACGCACTGTCGCAGGCCAGCGCTGCTGCGGACCCGCACTCGCTGACCAGTGATGACAGCATTGACTACTATCACCGCATGATCGGCCAGCGTGCGGAAGGCATCAGTGCAAGCGATCCGGCGATCAAGGAGATGGACGGCGGGATTTTCACCTGGAAGGATCTGGATCATGCGGCCGGCGTGTCAGCTGCCCGCTTCCTGACGCTGGGCATTGATCGCGGCGCGCGGGTGTTTGTGGCGGGGGCAGGCAATTTTGCCCATATCGCCGCGGTTGCAGGCCTGTGGCGCATTGGCGCCGTGCCGGTCACCCTGGACAGCTCGCTGCCGCAGGACCGCCTGCGCGCCATGATGCAGGTCGCCGCACCGGTGCATGCGCTGTGCAGCCCCGGCATGGAGGCGGGCCTGGCGGATCTGCTGCCGGTGGCACTGCTTGAAAGCAACGCCCAGCTGCTGGGCCAGACCGCAGCCGGCCCGCAATCCGCAGCCGCAAGCGCCGGGGACGAAGCCGTTGTGATCTTCACTTCGGGGTCCACCGGATTGCCCAAGGCGGTGCCGCATTCCTTCCTCGACCTGGTCAACATGGCCGAGAACTATGGCCGCCACAACGTCGGGCTGTCGCCGAAGGACAACGTTATCGTCACCTCCAAGCTCAGCTATTCCTATGGCTTTTCGGTGTCGATGACCGCGCTGTATCACGGTGCCGCCCTGTTGCTGGGCAACGGCCGGTTCGATCCCGCCGCCATTCTGGACCAAATCGAACAGCAGAAGGCGACGGTGCTGTTCTCGGTGCCGACCGTCTACAGCATTCTGGTCAAGCAGCCGCCGCGCGATTTGTCGACGCTGCGCCAGTGCATCGCCGCCGGCGAGGCCCGCTCGCCCTTTGTCGATGACGCCTGGGAACAGATCAGCGGCATCAGCATTCAGGATGGTCTTGGCGCCACTGAAATCATGTCCTTTGCCCTGGCCACCCCCAAGGGTGAAGCTGGCGGCAGAAGCATCGGCACCATCGTTCCGGGTTTCAGCATCGAAATCCGCAATGCGCACGGGCAGGTGACCCGCACCGGCGAGGCCGGCGTGGCCTGGGTGCGCGGCAATTCGGTGGCGACGGGCTATCTTGGCAATCCGGAAGCAAGCGCCCAGGCGTTTCAGGATGGCTGGTACCGGACCGATGACATCATGCGGATGGATAAGGATGGCCGCTTCCACTATCTGGGCCGGGCAACCGACCTGACCAAGGTCGGCGGCGTCTGGGTGTCGCCTGCGGAAACCCAGAACTTCCTCAACGCGCATCCGCTGGTCGCCGAATGCGCAGTGGTCCTGCGCGAGCATCCCGAACCCCTGGTGCGGCCCTATGCCTTTGTGGTTCCCGCCGCTGGTGCCACCGCCGGCCCCGGGCTGGAGCAGACCCTGAAGGCTGCCATCAGCGGGATGTTTGCCAAGTCCCAGGTCCCGCACAAGATCTTCTTCCTCGACGCGCTGCCGCGCACCGGCAACGGCAAGGTGCAGCGCTTCGC
Source organism: Leisingera sp. NJS201 (assembly GCF_004535885.1). Taxonomy (NCBI): domain Bacteria; kingdom Pseudomonadati; phylum Pseudomonadota; class Alphaproteobacteria; order Rhodobacterales; family Roseobacteraceae; genus Leisingera; species Leisingera sp. NJS201. The sequence continues at coordinate 65,477 of NZ_CP038238.1, read as the reverse complement.
CCTCTCGGACATGGTCCAGGACAAAATCAACCTTGAATCCATCAGGCTGCAGTAAGATCCATGACACATTCAAAACCCCTTCTCGCCAGGTTCATGCGGCGTTTCGCATCCTTTGTTCTGGCACAGCGCATATTGGCCGTCGTCTTTATGCTGGCGGTCTCCGCTACCCTCATGAGCGGCCTTGCCCGCGTTGGCTTTGACACCTCTCCGGAAAGCTTTTTCCTGGAGGGGGCCGAAGTCATCGAAGACTGGTACGCCTTCAAGGAGAAATACCAGTCGGATGAGTTTTCCTTTATCGTGCTGACCCCGCCAGAGGCCAATGCGGCTTTTGTCAAAGAGCTGGAGGGATTTGCGACCCAGCTGGAAGACATCGACGGTGTCGACCGGGTGACTGCGCTGCACAATGTCCGCTCCATCTCGGGCGAGGATGATGTCCTTGATGTCGGTGACTATCTGCATGCCGGCCTGTCGCAGGCCGAAGTCACCGAACGGCTGGAAAAGGCAGCCGCCCACCCCTATTACCGCGGGCTGTTCGTAAACGATCGCGGCAGCCAATTCGGTGTGCTGGTGGAAACCGTCAGCACCTTCTCCAATGCTGACAAAGAGGGTTTCACCCAGGCGGTGCGCGCCATTCTTGCGCAGCCGGACTATGCGGAATGGAACGGCACAGCCATCGGCGCGCCGATCCTTGATGCAGACGTGCAGCGCATTGTCGGCATGGAAAGCGGCATTTTCGGCAGCATCACCTTTACCCTGGTGATGGCGGGCTTCTTCATCGCCTTCCGCCACCGGCTGGCCTTGGCGCTGCCGCCGCTGGTTGCCTGTCTCTCCATCGGTTGCGCCCTTGGCGCAATGGGGCTTTGGGGCGCGGACGCGGGCCTGCTTACGCCGATTGTCCCTTCTTTCCTGATTTCGGTCGGACTGGGCACCGCGGCCTATCTGCTGTCGGATTTCACCACTGCCCGGCGCAAGGGCGAACCGGTGCAGGCGGCCATTCTGGACACCATGGAAGAGGCCGGCGGCCCGGCGCTGCTGGCAAATATCACCACCGCCGGCGCGCTGTTTGCCTTCTCCGGCTCGCGCGTGCTGCCGGTGCGTGATGTGGGCCTGACTCTGGGCATCGGCCTGATGACAGCCTGCATCTTCACACTGATCCTGTTCCCGCTGCTGGCTAATCTGTGGGGCCACCGTATCCGGCAGCAGCCGGGCCGCAGCACGCACAGCCCGGCGCTTGCCGCGATGGCAAATTTCGCCATCGGCGCGCCGCGGCTGATTGTGGCCGTGTTTGCTGTCCTGGTGGCGGTCGCCGTCGCCGGTGTCAGCAAGCTGGAAACGGATTACTACTATCTGGGCACCTTCAAGAAGGACTCGGATCTGTTTCAGGCGCATCAGGCCGCCAATGCGGCAATTCCGGTCTCCAACTCGATCGAGGTGCTGATCTCGCTTGGCAAGACCGACGCCTTGAAAGAGCCCGCCGCCCTGCGCGCTGTTGATGCCATCACGCAAAAGGCACTGGCAGCGGTGGATCAGGATGTGCCGGTCAAATCCTACACTCTGGCTGATGTGGTCAAGGAACTGTCGGAACAGACCCTGGGCAGCTACGCCATCCCTGACAACCGCAATGCCATTGCCCAGCTGATCCTGCTGTTCGAAAGCTCCGGCCATGACGAGATGGAGCGGGTCGCCAGTGCCGGCTTTGACGAAGCCCGGCTGACCTTCCTGGTGCCGTCGCGCGCCTACAGCGCCTATACGCCGCTGGTCGAAACCATCAAGGCCGAGGCCGCTGCCGTGATGGCCGAAGCGGGTTATCCGGATGCCGGGGTTGTGGTCACCGGCGTGGTTCCGATGTGGCTGGAAATCAGCACCTTCCTGACGGAAACGCAGATTTCCTCCTTTCTGATGGCAACCGCGATTGTGGCGCTGGTGATGATGCTGATCGCCCGGTCGGTGGTGATCGGCCTGACAATGGCGGCAATCAACGTCTGCTGCGTGCTGCTGGTCCTGGGCTTCATGGGCCACATGGGGATTATCCTGGATCCCTTCACCATCTTGATCGGCGCGATTGCATTGGGCATTCTGGATGACGACACAATCCATTTCGCCCGCAACTTCCTGGACCGCCGCAAGCAGGGCGCGGATCTGGACACCGCCCTGCACCGCACCTTCCAAAGCGCGGGCAAGGCGATGGGCATACAGACCCTGATCCTGGTGGTGGCCTTCATCGTCTACACAACCGGTTCCGTGCAAAGCCTTGCCACCTTCGGGTTTGTCACCACGGCAACGATCTTTCTGGGGCTGCTGGTTGAATTCACCGTCACCCCGGCGCTGCTGATCCTGCTGTCGCGCGGCAGCGCGCACAGAACCGCCAAAGACCCGGTGCCGGATGCCGATCCGGATGGCTACCGCCCGGTGCTGGAAATGCCTGATCCCATGCGCCCGTCGCAAAGCTGAGGGATGCCGGATGTCATATCTCAAACCGCATGAACTTGCCGAGGCGATGGTCGAAGCCGGCGCCTCCAAGGTCGGCCTGTCCGCAAAGGACACGTTGATCCGGGCCTATATGGCAGGGGCGATCCTGGCCCTGGCCGCCGGGTTTGCAGTAACCGTCACCGTCAACACCGGCAACCCGCTGATCGGTGCGCTGCTGTTCCCGGTTGGTTTCTGCATGCTCAGCCTGCTGGGGTTCGATCTGCTGACCGGCGTCTTTACCCTGGTGCCCTTTGCAGTGCTGACCAACCGTCCGGGCTGCACCCCGCGCGCCATGCTGCGCACCTGGGCACTGGTCTTTGCCGGAAACTTTCTGGGTGCCATGACAACAGCCATCTTCATGGCGACGATCCTGACCATGGGTTTCACCCAGGAAGCCGGCGACGTCGGGCAGAAACTGCGCACCATCGGTGAAGCCCGGACACTGGGCTATGCCGAGGCCGGGCTGGGCGGCATGACAACCCTGTTTATCCGGGCCGTGATGTGCAACTGGATGGTCTCGACCGGAGTGGTTGCCGCCATCATGTCGACCAGCGTATCGGGCAAGGTGATCGCGATGTGGATGCCGATCCTGATATTCTTCTATCTCGGGTTTGAGCATTCGGTGGTGAACATGTTCCTGTTTCCCGCCGGGCTGCTGCTGGGGGCCGGTTTCACCTGGGCTGATTACCTGCTCTACAATGAGATCCCCACCGTGCTGGGCAATCTTGCCGGGGGCATCACCTTTGTCGGGGCAACGATCTATTCGACCTACTACCGCCACAACGGAACCAGCCCCGAAACGGCAGTGGATGCCCCGCTGGAGAATGTCTGAAAACACCGCCTGCGGACTGTCATGGCAGCGGTACTGAAAAACGGAAAACGGCTTTGGCTCCGTTACAATCCAGGCTCCGGCATCACAGGATGCCGGAGCCTTTGGTCTCCAAAGCTGATCTGAAATCACGCGGATCCACAAATGCGCGGCACAGATCCGGATCTGGTCAGCAGGCGGCAGTCACGATGATTTCCACCTTCAGATCCGGCCGCGCCAGCTGCGCCTCGCCGCAGGCCCGGGCCGGGGCGTGGCCTTGCGGCACCCAGGCGTCCCAGACCGCATTCATCCCGGCAAAGTCCTTGATGTCGGCGAGCCAGACAATCGCCTGCAGGATCTGCTGCGGCGAGGAGCCCGCTTTTGCCAGCAGCGCCTCGACCCGGGACAGGCAGTCGCGGGTCTGTTCGGCCACGTCTGCGCCGTCCCCGACCTGACCGCAAAGATAGGCCACGCCGTTGTGCTTCACGATCTTGCTCATGCGGGGGCCGGTTTCAATCCGTTCGATCACTTTTCTCTCCTATTCAGCGGCAGTGGCGGATGGGTCGTCCATCGCAGCCAATTCGCCCAGTGTTACGGGTTTGATCGGCGGGCGGATGCGGTAGTAACCCGTTTCATCCGGGGTCTGCCCGTTGGCCTCGGCCAGAAGCGCGGTCACGGCCGGCCCGCAATAGCGGCCTTGGCACGGCCCCATACCGGCGCGGCCAAAGGCCTTGGCCTGGTTTGGTCCAAGACAGCCAAGCTTGGCATAGCTGCGGATGTCACCTGCCGTGACTTCCTCGCAGCGGCAGACAATGGTGCTGTCCGCAGGCTGCAAAGCCGCACCGTAGGGCGGATAGGCCGCATCCAGAAACGGCCGCACCGCGGTCTCCCGGCTGCGCCGGCTGAGCAGCGGCGCGGCAAGCCTGTCGCGCTCCTGCGCGGTGATCCGGCCCAGTTCCTCTGCCGCTTTCAGGGCTGCGGTACGGCCCGCGAATTCAGCGGCCAGGGCGCCGCCGATGCCGGCGCCGTCGCCGGCGATCAGCACGCCTTCCTTGGCGGACTCGCCCCATGTCCCGACCTCGGGCACAAAACACTGCTGCGCTTGCGACCAGACATGCGGCACATTGATCGAGCGCGCGGCCTGGGTGTTCGGCACCACCCCGTGATGCAGCAGGGCTGTGTCGCAGGCGATGCGGTGATCGCGCCCTTTACTGCGGAAGGCCACCGCCTCGGCCTGGGTGCTGCCCTGCACCGTGATCCCGGTTGCGCCGGTATAGCGGGGCACGCCCGCACGCTTGATCTCTGCCAGCATTTTCAAGCCTTTGACCAAGTACCGCCAGCCGCGCAGCGCTCCGGGAAGATGGCGGGCTGATGCCATCGGGCTGATGCCAGTCTGGGTTTCGACCAGCGCCAGCGGCGGCATGCCTGCGCGCACCATCTGCGCCGCGATCAGGTAGAGCAGCGGGCCGCTGCCGGCGAGCACGGCGCGGCGCGGCAGAACGCCGGATTGCTTCAGCAGGATCTGCGCGGCGCCTGCGGTCATCACCCCCGGCAGGGTCCAACCGGGGATGGGCATCGGACGCTCCAGCGCGCCGGTGGCCAGGATCACACGGTCTGCTTGGATCTGATCGCCGCGCCCCTGGCGGGTGAAAGAAATGCGCAAGCCGTCCTCGATGGCCCAGACGATGGCGCCGGAGATATGGCTGATCCCCGATTGGCCAAGGCCCGCCGTCAGGGTAGCCCCATGCAGATACTCCTGCCCCAGGATGGCGCCGCGCGGGCCCGCAGCGCGGTCGACGTCGCGGTAGATCTGCCCGCCGGGGCGGTTCTGCTCGTCCAGCAGGATTACACTCAGGCCCCGCTGCGCGGCCTCGGCAGCTGCAGCCATACCGGCAGGGCCGGCGCCGATGATTGCCAGGTCACAGTGTTGCATCGCCAGCCTCCGCTTCATGCGGGCGGGAAATTTTCATTCCCTCTTCCACTTCCAGCATGCAGGCCTGGCGCACGCCGCCGCCGGTCTCTACCAGGCATTCGAAACAGGCGCCCATCATGCAGAACGGCGCCCGAGGCGCGCCCGAAACGGGTGTATGGCGGAACACCCGCACGCCGGCGGCCAGCAGCGCGGCGGCCAGATTGGCGCCTGCGGGCAGGTCCAAAGGCTGGCCGTCGAACCAGACCCGCACGCGGGGGCGTTGTCCTGCAGCTCAAGAAACGGGGAATCGGTCTTCACTGAACACCTCCAGATCAAGGGCGGCTGCGGTGCCTTCCAGCCAGTCGGGCAAGAACAGCGCATGGGCCGCGGCCAGGGTAATGCCGCTGTGGCAGGTAACCAGGTAGGCACCCGGCAGTTCGGGGCTTTGCTGATAGATCGGCAGGCCGTCAGGCGACAGGATGCGCAGTGCGCCCCAGCTGCGCACCAGCTGCGCGCGGGCCAGCGCCGGATAGGCGGCAATGGCCTTGGCAGCGAGGCCCGACAGGCCCGGCTGGGTTACGCCGTCGTCCAGCCCGACCTCCTCGTTGGTGGCGCCGATCTGAATGCCGCCCTCATCCACCTGGCGGGCAATCAGCGACGGACGGTTGATCAGTTTCGGCAATTTCTCGGTGATCAGAACTTGGCCGCGTTGCGGGCGAACGGGCGCCTTGAAGCCCAGCTTGGGACCCAGCTCCATCGCGCCGAGACCGGCGGAGAGCACAACCTTGCCCGCCGGAACCCTGGTGCCGTCGCTGCACTGAACCTGAAAGGCATCCGGTTTGGAGACTGCGGTGACGGTCTTGCCGTTCAGGACCGTGCCGCCCAGCCGCCGCACATCGTCGGCCAGCGATACCAGCAGCCGCAGCGGATTTGCGTGCCCGTCCTGGTGATGCAGGATCGCGCCTGCCACCTTGGGGCCGATATGCGGCTCCTCGCGGCTGAGCGCGTTGCGGCCCAAAACCTCGTAAGGGTAGTTGCCGCCCAGCTTGTCCTTCAGCGCATCGTACTGCGCCACGGTGGCATAAAGCGTCTCTTCGGAGAAATGCAGATCGTAACCGCCGTTCTGCTTCAACCCGACTGAACGGCCGGTGCTGTCTTCCAGCTCGGCGGCAAACCCAGCCCAGGCGGCTGCGGACTGCTGGCTCCAGCTGGCATAGCGCGGCTGCTTCATGCCCTTGGACTGCACCCAGACCAGGCCGAAGTTGCCGCGGCTGGCCCGGAACGATCCGTCATCGCCGTCCAGCACCGTGACACGCTTGCCGCGCCTCAGCAGCCCCCAGGCCACCGACAGGCCGACAACGCCGCCGCCGATCACTGCATAATCTGCTTCCATCCTGCCGTATCCCAAAGGTTTGCAGCACTTGCGGGGCGGCACGCGGCCGCCCCGGTCCTTCATGCGGGCTTACTTGCCGATCTGGTCAAGAATGCCCTGGCCCCAGTCGGCGCCGACATCTTCCAGAACCACCGGCCAGACGTCGCTGCGCACTTTTGCAGCCATCGCACCCAGCTCCTCGTCGCTCAGGTCGACGATCTTGGCGCCAAGGTCATCTGCCAGCCGCTGTTCCCATTTGCCCTGATCCTCTTCGGCGACGGTCCAGCGCTGCGCCTCGAAACCGGCAGCAGCCGCTTTCAGCGCCTCCTGATCCTCAGCATCCAATTCAGCCAGCGAGCCGTTGGAGATGATCATATACCAGACTTCAAAGTGGGTGTTGGCGGGCACATAGGCCTTGGTCACATCGCGGAACGACGCATAGTAGCCTTCGGCGCCGGAACCGATGACGCCGTCAACCACGCCGGTCTGGATCGCGGTGAAGGCTTCGGAGAAGGGGATCGGTGACGGGATATAGCCCAAGGCCTCGCCGGTCAGCTGGAAGCTTTTGATGCCGGGCACCCGGACCTTGATGCCGTTGGACTGCGACGGGTCGCCCGGGCTGACCGGATCGGTGTTCAGAGCAACACCGCCGAAATACACCGGGTAGGCCGCCAGCATGGTGATGTCCTGCTTGGCGTAAAGCTCGGCCATCACATTGCGCACCGGGCCGTCGGGGCCATAGATCGCACGCGCCTCAGCCCAGTTGCCGGCCAGATAGGGAAAGGAGCTGATCTGCATCCGGCGGTCCACCGCGGCAGCCGCAGGCTGGGTGGCCATGTCGATGGCGCCGACGCTGATGCGTTCCTGCACGGTGGTGTAATCGCCCAGAGCAGAAGCCGGGAAGATGCTGACCGACACGTCGCCGCCGGTGGCCTCGTCCACTTGGGCTGCAAAGGCGCGCAGTTCCTTGTCGATGGTGGTGTCTTGCGGGCGCACGTGGCTCATCTTGAGGTCGGCGGCCTGGGCAAACCCCGCCAGCGACATCAGGGCAGCGGCGGCGGTGCCGGTCAGAAAGTGTTTCATGGGTAGTCTCCTCCGTAGGGTGTCAGGTGTAATTCTCGGGGTGTGATCAGTAGCCGAAGAAACGCGGCAGAAAGAGCGACAGATCGGGCCACAGCGAGGTCAGGAAGACCACCGGCACATAGCCTGTCAGGATCAGGATCATTGCGGGCGGGATCACCTTGGTGACCTTCACATTGCCGATCCGCGCGCCAAGGTAGAGGATCGAGGCATAGGGCGGCGTCACCCCGCCCATCGCGGTGTTCACACCCATGATCGCGGCGAACTGCACCGGGGTGACCCCGATCGCTTGCATCAGCGGCAGCAGCAGCGGCGCAATCAGGATGATGGCGGTCACGTCATTCACCACCATGCCGACCAGAAACAGCAGGATGTTGATGAAGATCAGCAGCAGAACCTTGTTCTCGGTGATCTCAAAGATCGCGCTGACCATCTGCTGCGGGATGCCTTCATAGACGAACATCTGGCTCAGGATCATCGAGAACAGGATCATCACCATGATCGCGCCGACGGCAGTTGCGGCCTCCTTGCCGGCATCCAGGAAGCTGTTCCATTTCAACCCCTTGTAGATGAAGAAACCGACCGGCAGCGCATAGATCACCGACAGGGCCGCGGCTTCGGTCGGGGTCATGATGCCGCCATAGATGCCGCCCAGGATGATCACCGGCATCAGCAGCGCCGGGGTGGCGTTAAAGCCCTTTTTCGCAACATCGCCCGCCAGCGCCGAGAAGCTGGGCGTGTCGTCCAGCACCAGGTCGAACTTGCGGCTCATCCAAAGGTTCATGGCGGAGAAGTTGAACATGATCAGCAGGCCCGGCCCCAGGGTCGCCAGAAAGCAGGCAAGGATCGAGGTATCGGTCACCCAGCCATAGACGATCATGGTCACCGACGGCGGGATCAGCAGCCCCAGGATGGACGAGTTGGCGATCAGCGCAGTGGCGTATTCCCGCGGATAGCCGCGCTTTTCCATCTCGGGGATCAGCAGCGGGCCGATGGCGGCGATGCCGGTCAGGCCTGAGCCGGAGATCGCGCCGATAATGGCGCAACTGACGGCAGCCACAACGCCCAGGCCGCCGCGGATATGGCCGATGAAGGCATTGACGAAGTTCAATAGAGAGGCCGCAATGCCGCTGGCCGACATGATGGTGCCCGCCAGCACGAACAGCGGAATGGCCAGCAGCACCGGGTTGCCCAGCTGCTGGGAGCCCCACAGCATCATGCCTTTCATGGTCACATCACCAAGGAAATACATGATCATCAGCGATGCGCCAAAGCAGTAGGGCAACGGCACGCCAAGGGTCAGCGTCAGCACCAGGACGGCAATGGCAAGAAGGGCGATTTCGATCATTGTGCAGCTCCGGCGCGCAGGTCTTTGATATGGCGCAGCAAATGCACCGCGGTGTAGAGCATCATCAGGGCCAGTCCGGCCGCCAGCGCCACTTCGGAAAAGAATGTCGGCAGGTAAAGCGTCGGGCTCTCCTTCCAGACCCGCCAGGCGTATTGGGTGTACTCCCACGCCCAGCTCAGCAGCCACAGGCCGACCGTCAGGCTGATAACCTCGCCGATGATCGCCAGCACGGTATGGCCGCGCTCTGTCTTGATGGCGATTTCCAGCACGTTGGCACGGATGTGGGTGTCCTCGCGCGAGGCGTTCACAGACCCAAGCAAATAGAGCCAGACGGTGGGGTAGAGCATGGTCTCCTCCAGCCCCATCACCGGGATCTGCAGCAGATAGCGGGTGACCACCTGGACGAACTGGCCCAGGGCCACCAGGCAGATCAGCCCGGTCAGCAGATATTTTGAAAATGTGTCCATCTGTCCTCCTTCCGGTGTCCCCTCACCGGGTTTGGCGGATTTGGCTGGACAAAGGGCATAAGATCAATTTCAAAATATCTGTGACTCCATAAATTGCCTTGATACCTATGCCATGAATTTCTCAATCCGCCAGATCTTCACCTTCCGCGAGGTCATGCGCAGCGGCTCTATCTCGCAGGCGGCGCGCACCGTCGGGCGCACCCAGCCCGCCGTCAGCACCATGATTTCGACGCTGGAGAGCGAGCTGGGCTTCAGCCTGTTTGTCCGCGAGCAGGGAAAACTGATCCCGACCCCGGAAGCCCGGTTCTTTCTGGAGGAATGCGAGACCGTGCTGGAACGCATCGAGCGGATCGAGCGCACGGTGAGCAAAATCCGCAGCCAAGAGGCCGGCAAGCTGCGCGTCGCTTGCCATCCGGCGGCGGCCGGGCTGTTCATGCCGCGGATTCTAACGGATTTTCTGCAAGGCAAGGATGAGCTGGAGGTCTCGCTGATCATGCGCTCGTCGGACGTAATCGAGGATCTGATTGCGTCACAGCAATTCGACATCGGATTTGCCGAAACACCGGTGCCGCGGCCCTCGGTCCGGCAGATGGATTTCGATCTCGAATGCGTCTGCGTGCTTCCAGCCGATGATCCGCTTGCGGCCGCCGAAGAGATTACACCGCAGGATCTGGACGGGCAGCCGATGGCGGCGCTGTTCGACGAGCACCCGCTGACGGCCCGGACAGAGGCGGCGTTTCACAGGGGCGGCTGCCGGTTCCGCAAACGGCTGGAGCTGCGCACCTGGACGCCGGGCCTGCAATTCGTTGCAGCGGGTATGTGCTACATGATTTGCGACATGATCACCGCCTACAGCTGCCTGCAGCAGCGCCAGACCACGGCCGACCTGGTGATTCGCCGGTTCCGCCCCCGGATCAGCACCGGTGTTTCGATCCTAACACCGGGCTACACGGCACAATCCCTGACCTCAAAGGCCTTCACAACCCGGCTTTGCCAGTCCATTGAAAGCATGCAGGCTCAAATGAACAGCAGCCTCTAGGAAGGCAGCCCTGAAACAATGGCTGCTTCCGGGAAGCTGCGGCGCGGCGGAAGGCGAAAGCGTGCTCGATCACGAGATTGAACAGTGTCAGCCCCCTGAGATTTTCCGCAATTTCGCGCCGGGCGCGGATGGCCCGGACTTGCTTCGTCATCTGTGGCCGTTCCTTGGTCAGCCGCTACAGCTTAGCCACTGGTCCGAAATCCTGCGAGCATCCCTTATAGCAAAAACAAACCACTCGTCTTTGGCAAACATCGGGATCCAAGGAGCTTTCAGCAATGTCTGTACGTTCCAGTAAATTTTACATAACCCGGATTACAGGATTCATCTATGCAGCCGGGTGCGCGTGTCGGAACCCCTAAATAATGGGATCGAAATTTTGAGACTCACCTTCCCATGGTTTCAAAAGCTTAAGGATTTCTGGTTTTCAGCAGGATTGCCTGTCGTAATGAGAACCGCTGTTTGCGCTCCCGAGCAATTTCAGTGCCAGGTACTTCTCACGTAGGCAAACAAGCGAGTAGCAACAATTTCCGTGCAGCCCTGTTCGTCTCTGTACACTAAGCCGGTAGCACTAGGTCAATCAGCCACTTGTCTACCCGGTCACCCACGGCCCATTCCTGCCGTTCATCCATGACAGTGCTCGCCGCAGTGCGGCCCGTCAGACCGGATGGTGTGGATAGCTCCTGCTCCAATCGGCGTCGCGATGCGCCATACTGCAGTTGTTATCTACTGCTTATGAGAGGAGCTACCCAATGCAGGTTACAACAGTCGGCCTCGATTTGGCCAAGAATATCTTTCAGGTCCACGGCGTGAGTGAGAATGGCGAAGTCGCTTTCAACCAAGCTTTGCGACGCGCGCAGTTGTTCGCATTCTTTGAGAAACTCCCACCCTGTCTGGTCGGAATGGAAGCCTGCGGTTCCAGCCATTATTGGGCACGGCAACTGAGTAAGTTGGGCCATGATGTGCGCCTGATCCCCGCGATGTATGTGAAGCCCTATGTGAAACGGGGTAAATCGGATGCGGTCGACGCCGCTGCCATCTGCGAGGCGGTGACGCGTCCAACAATGCGGTTTGTCTCGATCAAATCTGAAGAGCAACAGGGCGTTCTCTTTCTTCACCGCGCTCGCGATCTGATTGTCCGGCAACGAACCCAGCTGAGCAATATGCTGCGTGGCTTGCTGGGCGAGTTCGGTATTGTGATTGCGCAAGGGATCGGCAGTGCGATTAAGTTCGCAAAGAATGTGCTGGATGGAGACAAACCCGGTATTCCTGAAGTCGCCGTTGATGTGCTCAACAACCTCAGCAACCAACTTGTTGCTCTGCACCTGCGTGTGCGCTGGTACGAGATGCGTATGCAGCTTCAGGCCAAACAGGACCCGCGCGTGATGTTGCTGCGCACGATCCCCGGCGTTGGTCCAGTGACCGCGTCAGCAATTGTCGCAACAGCAGGTGATGCCAGTCAGTTCAGGAACGGTCGCGAATTTGCCGCCTGGCTGGGGCTAACGCCGCTCAACCGATCAAGTGGTGGCAAGGAGAAACTTGGACGTATCACAAAGATGGGGGATCGATATATCAGACGCCTGCTGGTCACCGGGATGACTTCTCGGCTGAGGCAGATGAAAACACATCCCGAACGCGTTGATCCGTGGTCCCGAGCGTTGCTTGAACGCAAACCAATCCGGCTTGCCACTGTGGCAATGGCGAACAAGACAGCGCGGATCATCTGGGCCGTTTTGACCAAGAACGAATACTACAGACCACATACGGTCTAAACTGAGGAGAACAGACCACACGAGACAGCAAGACCATTGAAATGATGGAGCACAGTCAGCCCATCAGCCGAGACACCCCGTCGAATGTCAGGGACATCACTTGTCCGCAGACCGGTTTGGGACTTGGTTTGCGGAAACCATCAGGGCCAGCGGCCGCGTGCGCCGCGCAAACAGGCCGGACACACGTCTGCTTCTGGCCAGTGCAAAATTAACTTCTAATATGTCTTGCTTTGCAGCAGCTATCCACACAGGACTTTCGCCGCGCTGCAATAATCTTAGCCTGCTCGAATTCACAGTTCGCGGGACTTACCTGCCTTTCGCCGCAGGCGCGCGATCCTTGCTGCATTGGCGAAAACATCAGAGGGTCGTGCGAGCAGCGGACGTTTGCTACGGCTGCAAAACGAAAGATGTCGAGACACGTGAGCAGAAATTCGTTGAATAGTATCCTGCGAATAGTGTTACTTGGCGTGACCTGCTCGGTTCGTGAAAACTGGATCAGCAAGTGCAAGTCAATCGGACTGATCTTTGACCGGCGAACGATTGAGCCCACCAGCGAGCGAATGGTCGAGATGTTCCATCTATCTCGGTAGCAAAGGCCAATGTGGACTCGACTCGAACCGTTGCACGCTTTCCAGTGAGTGAAGCTGAAGCGAATTGAAGAGCGTAGGCATGTGCAACAGGTGACAGGTCAAGGTGGTTTCAGGTGTTAGCGGGCAGCGTTCTGAAGGCCTTTGTCGGCCCCAAGGTTATTCCGCTGATGTGAAACTAAACGGGCATTTGGTTGGCAACCTATTGTGGGAATACTTCCCGAACCCAGTCCGTGACGGCATCGCCGCTGCCCATATGCGGTCTCACCAAGCCATCGATCATGAAGGTGGGCGAGACATGGATTCCATTCTGACGCGCATACTTGCAATGCCATTTAACCTCGCGATCAAGATCAGGGATGGCAAAGGCGGTCGCCAGTTCTATGCCGGAAAGGTCTTCGAGCTTGGCGATGATGCCGCGCGGTGTGGTGTCAAGGTTGGGTCCGCTGCAATGGTCCCGGAACTCGAACTCATTACGATTTGCAGCCACTGCCGACATTGCAATGCGTGCAGCCTCTTTGCCCTGATCCAATGTTGAGCCGGCGATGATGCAGCGGGTTACAACGCCGGAATACATATGCCAGGGCTGGGACAGCAGCCGCAGCTTGACAGTAATGCGGCCTTTTCCGGCCTCGGCCAGCAATTCATCGAGCTTTCCGAAAGCGCGCGCCGAAAACGGGCAAGTGGGTTCCAGAAACATCTCAAACACGCGTGGGCCGTGGCCCAGTGAAGCGGATCAGCGTGCCATTGGGACATGGTGGTCTCCTTTCAATCCTGGTGCGGGGGTGTCCAGAAGGCGGCCGGGCGCAACAGGGTATTGTGCTGCTCGGTTTGATAGCCAAACGCCGCCCCCCGCGTCCGGTATTCGAGCCAGTCGGGATCCTTGTAGAGCGCGGCGCGGCGGGTTTGCCGGTCGGCGGCGTCGCGGTATTGCCAGAGGTGGACATAAGAGTTCACATCGCCAGTCTCGACGCTGCCATAGAAGAGAGGTTCCCCAAGGTGGCGGCGCTGTGCGTCAAATCCCTGTTCGGCATAGAAATCGAGTTGCCGCCTCATCGTGCCCGGGCGGCAGCGGTAGGTGCGCAGATCATAAAGCATGGGCAGGGTCCTTCAGCTCAAAGAGGCGCTTGGCCTCGTTGCGGATGTGTTTGGCAATGGGGATCGCCGAGGTGGCAGCGGGTGAGGGAGCGTTGCAGATATGAATGGTGCGGGCGGTACTGCGGATCAGAAAGTCATGCACCAGCGTGCCGTCGCGCATCACGGCCTGTGCCCGAATGCCTGCCGGATGCGGCTGCAAATCGCTCAACTCAAGCGCGGGGCAATACCGCTGGCAGGCCCGGAGGTAGCGACGGCGGAAGGTAGAGTTGGCCATCTCTGTCAGGCCTGAGGTCAGGTTTGCCCCAAGCGTGCGCCAGAAGCCGGGAAAGCGCGCCATCTCGGCCAGGTCGCGGGGCGAGGCCGCCAATTTACCGTATTTCTCGCGCGCGAGGCTGAGCACGGCATTGGGGCCGACAGTGACATAGCCGCCGATCATCCGTGTCAGGTGAATGCCGAGAAAGGGCAGGTCGGGGTCGGGGACCGGATAGATCAGATGATTGACGATTGTGTCGCGGTGCGGTGCAAGGCGGTAGTACTCTCCCTTGAACGGAACAATAGCAAAGTCATTAGCCAAGCCGCACATCCCAGCCAGCCGGTCGGCATTGAGGCCGGCACAGACAATCAGGCGGCTGGTCTTCAGGCGCTGACCGTTGGAAAGCGTCAGGTTCACGTCATTGGCGGTTTCGTTGATCCCGGTCACGTCGGTGTTATGGGTGATCTCCCCCCGGCGCTGGTAAAGAGTTCAGCCATCTTGCGCACTATTGCGGCGTAGTCGGCAATACCGCTGGCCGGGCTGAGCAGGCCGGCGCGACCCGCGATATTAGGTTCCAGCTTGCGCAGTTCGGCACCCGGCACCGGGCGGACGTTGAGCCCGTTTTGCCGGGCACGGCTGGTCAGAGCGGCCAGCCGGTCTTCTTCCAGCGGCGAGGTGGCGACCAAAAGCTTGCCGCATTGCTCAAACGGCAGCTGATGATCGCTGCAGAAACGGACCGTGGCCTCCAGCCCGCGGCGGCATAACACTGCCTTCAGACTGCCGGGTGCATAGTAGATGCCGGCATGGATGACGCCGCTGTTGCGCCCTGTCTGATGCTGAGCCAGCGCCCTTTCTTTTTCCAGCACCCTGACCGAAAGGCCGGGCCAGGCACGCTGGACTTCCAAGGCTGTTGCAATCCCAGCGATGCCGCCGCCGATGATGGTGATGTCGGTCATGTCATGACTTTCGGTTGTGGCCGGGCACGGAGGAAGCCCGCGCCCGGCGCGGCGATCATGCAATCGGTTCGATTTTCTGCGCGCCGTTCCTGCGCTCCCATTCCGCCCATTCGTCATGCGGGTTCGGATCGCGGATGATGCTGGGTTCGGACAGGGCGAAATCGGAGATGTCGTCCTTGCGCATTACCACCACACCCTTGTGTTTGAGCGCATACTCCAGGAACCGGTCCAGCGACTTGACCCGGTATGGGCGGCCCTGCACACGGTCATGGGTCGAGATGGCCATCATCCGGCGGCGGTGTCCGGCCTCCTCGTAAAGCTGGTCGAATTCGTCCTTCAGCTGGCGCTCATATTCACTAGTGGTGAACTTGTAGCCCTCGAACTGGATGATGTCGTTCAGGGTCACCGAATAGGGCACGACAGCAAAATCCCTGTCCCTCACGGGGATCACAAAGGGCTCATCACGGCTGACGTCGTCGATGTGGTACTTGAACCCCTCGTCCTGAAGGATTTTCAGCGTGTTGATCGTGCCGCGCATCGCAGCTCCGTTATAGCCGACAGGCGCAACGCCGGTGGCGCGCTTGATCGAGGCGACGTTGTCGGCGATGAAGCGGCGCTCTTCCGCCTCTTGCAGGTCGACCTGCATGATCCAGTCGCGCCCATGCGCGGCGGCTTCGTGTCCGCGCTCGACGATCTCTTTCGCCACCTCCGGACTGCGGTCGACGGCACTGCCGACCATATGCGAGGTCACCTTGATCCTGTGTTTGTCCCACAGGTCCAGCATGCGCTGGATGCCTTCGATATAGCCGTAGCGGTACCAGCTCTTGGTTGGGAAGTCGGGATAGGCGGGGTCCATGTCGATGAAGCCCGAGAATGGGCCGCCG
Organism: Leisingera sp. NJS201; assembly: GCF_004535885.1. Lineage (NCBI taxonomy): Bacteria > Pseudomonadati > Pseudomonadota > Alphaproteobacteria > Rhodobacterales > Roseobacteraceae > Leisingera > Leisingera sp. NJS201. Next base: position 49,435 of record NZ_CP038238.1, on the reverse strand, counting down.
GGGCCATAGGGGGCTTCGCCGCCGGCTTCGAACTGCATTGAGATCGAGATCACAAGCCGGGCGTCATCGGGCCAGAAAGTCTTGGTCATGTGTTTGCTCCGATTGGAAACTGAAAAGGGTACGCAGCCCGCGGACCGCGCCAGTGGGGGGATCAGTTGACGCCCCAGATGCCGCGATAGACGTCGCGGTATCCGTTGCCGGGGTCATAGGAGAGGCGGGCGCCGCCATCCTCCTGAATGTTGTCCGGAGTGAAGAGGTGGACCGGGACGACGAAGCCGCTGTCGGCCTCACCAGCAAATGCCCGGTTCATTTCATCCACGGCCTGCCAGCCATGCAGGTTCAACGGTTCGGCTACGGTAGCGTATTGATAGAAGTTCTGCTGGATGCGCTGGAACGCCGCCTCGGATCCGTCGCCGGCTGATATGTTGCGCGGCTGGCCGTCCTGGGGCATGCCGGCCGAGATCAGGGCCGGGGCCATAAAGTCATAGGGCAGATCGTTGATAGTCAGCGAATAGGTCCAGCCGTCGCCATAGCGTTGCAGCAGCGCATTGGTCAGAGGCGGCATCCGCGTGCTGGCCTCTGCCAGCGGCGTATCTTCGACCGATAGGATCTTGCAGCCTTCACAGGCTTTGATGACCTCGGCCATGGCATCGGATTTTGCAATCGCGATCTCATAGACACTGTCTGTGAAGATCACGACGCCCGCTGTTCCATTGCTGTCGGCCACGGCCAGCGAAGCGGCGGCGCGGGAAATCTCAAGCGGGTCAGTGGTGATATTGGTGAAGATCGGGTGCTTCTGCGAAGGCCCGGCCGAGGCGGTGGAATGCCAGCCTACGATATGGATGCCTGCCGCGTCGGCCTGGCGGATGGCTTCGGCCTGTTCGTTGGCGTCCACCGTCCCCAGGATGATCCCGTCGGGCTGCAGGGCAATGGCCTGCTGCATGGCTGAGGACCGGCCCGAGACGCTGCCCTGTCCGTCAATCACGCGGACCTCCCAACCGATGGCGGCTGCGGCTTCCTTTACGCCTTCGCTGACGCCGAGAGCACCGCCGTTGCGCTGATCAGCAGAGACATAGACGATGGTTTTGCCGGTCTGAGCCGCAGGGCCCGATGTCGGTCCGGTCCATGGCGGGTTGGGCTTGGCGGCTTCGGCGACAAAGGCCTTGGCGTCGGTGACCGCATCGGCTGCGGCCGGAAGCCCGGCAAGCGCGGTGCTGGCCACTAGGGCCGCGGTGAACAGGGGTTTCAGTGCGATGGTCATGCGTTCTCTCCTCCGTGAACGGGTCTGATCAAGACTTCTTGGGCTGTGGGGCCTGGGTGGGGTGCCTCGCCTTGCGGACCGAACTGCGCTTGCGCTGCGCATATCCGGCAATGCCGATGGCGATCAGCAGCATGGTGCCGTTGAACAGGGGTTCGACATAAAAGGCGCCGCCCAATTGCTGGATGCCCGAGATGCCGACTGCCAGGATGATCACCCCGATCAAGGTGCCCCAGACGTTCACTCGCCCCGGTTTGATCGTTGTTGAGCCCAGGAAAGCGCCGACGAGCGCGGGCAGTAGGAATTCGAGACCGACGCTGGCTTGGCCGATCCGCAGTTTTGCAGCTAGAACCACCCCGGCAATTGCACCGATCAGCCCCGATGCAATGAATGCGCCGATCACGAAACGGCGTGTGCGGATGCCGTTCAGCTCAGCGGCGCGGGGGTTGGCGCCAGTGGCATAGAGGTTGCGCCCGATCGGCAGGTAATCGGTGATCACCCAAAGGATCACGGCGATAACTAGCACATAGAAAGCGGCGACCGGCAGGCTAAAAACCGTAGCCGTGTAAATCCCAGTGAAGGCCTCGGGCAGTGTCCCGATGACCTGTCGGCCGCCCGTGTACCAGAGGGCCAGCGCATAGATCACCGTGCCGGTGCCCAGGGTCGCAATGAAACTGTCGATTTTCGCAACTTCGACCAGCAAGCCGTTCAGGGCGCCCAGCAGGCAGCCGCCCGCCAGAACGATCAGCACCGCAACAGACCAGGGCAGCCCGTAGTCGGTTTGCAGGCTGATGGCGAGGACGTGCCAGATGACAATGCCGTAACCCACCGTCAGGTCAATCCGGCCAGTCATCATTGGGATTATCGCCGCAAGTGACAACAGCGCGATGACGGATTTTTCCCCTAGGATCGCTCGCAGATTGAGGAAGGTCGGAAAGGTTTTCGGCAGGATCAGCGAAAACAAGATAATCAGCAGCACGGTTAGGACCGGCAAGCCGTAGACCGGCAGCAACCGGATCAGGCGGGCGCCGAAAGACAGGCTTTCGAGTTCGGCCACAGTCGGTTCCAGCGCATTGGATTCCAGGGATTGCATCAGTTCTCCTCCTGACGGGCCGGCTCTAGCGAGGCGGCGTTCAGCAATGTTTCGATTGAGATGTCCGGCTGGCTCAGCTCCGTCACGATGCCGCCACCGTGAAAAACGCACGCGCGGTGGCTGAGGGCGGCGACTTCCTCGAAGTCGGTGGAAATGAGCAGCACTGCCAGCCCGTCGTTCAGGGCACGCACCAGCAGCGCGTAGATATCTGCTTTGGAGCCGACATCGACCCCAGCGGTCGGATCCTCGAGGATCAGCACTTGACCGCCCACAGTCATCCACCGGGCCATGACAACCTTCTGCTGATTGCCGCCGGACAGCGTTTCAATGGGCGCGCAAGGGTCATTAGGGCGGATGTCGAAGGTTCGGCCAATGCGGCGCGCTTCGGTGGCCTCGTTATTGGGGTTCGAAAGTCCCCCAGACCGCGGCCGGTGAGGCCGGGGTTTAGAAAGAGGTTTTCCTGGATGCTCAGCCCAGGCGCCACGGATTCGGCGTTGCGGTCGCCCGCCACCATGCAAATGCCCTGCTGGATGGCCTCCTGGGGATGCGCGGCGTGAAAGCGAGTGCCATCGGCCAGCCGGATCTCACCTGATTGCAGCGGGTTGCGGCCGAAAAGCACATGGCCGACCGCGTCTTGTCCGGCACCGCGCAGCCCGACAAGACCCAGAACCTCGCCCCGCCGCAGCTCGAAACTGATTGGGCCGACATCTTGCGTCTGCACGTGGTCCAGCCGCAGCACGCAAGGCGCGTTTTCGGGGGCTCGGTGTGGACAAAGACATCGTCCAGATTGCGGCCGATGATCAGCTGGATCAGGCTGTCGGCATCCAGCTTTCCGATCGGTTCATCCCCGACCAGGAAACCGTCACGCAGCACCACGGCGCGGTCAGCAATGGCAAACACCTCGTCCAGCCGGTGCGAGACGTAGATCATCGCCACACCATTGTTGCGCAGGCGGCAGAGCACGCCGTGCAGCATCTCCACATCCGATTGCGGCAGCGATGCAGTGGGTTCATCCAGCACCAGAAGCGTGGCCTTGCGGGCCAGGGCGCGGGCTATGGCGACAAGTGATTTCTCGGTGCGTGTCAAATCCTGCACCCGCATGTCCGGGTCGATACTGTCGGAGATCTCAGCCAAGGCGTTGAGCGCGTTTTCGCGTGCCTGTCCCCAGTCGATCAGCCCGAAGCGCCGCGGATAGCTGTTTTGCATCAGGTTGATATTTTCGGCTACGGTCATCCATTCGATCAGGCCGAGATCCTGGTGAATAAAGGCGATGCCGGGATGGGTGTCACGCGGATCGAATTGGCTCTCCCTGAATAGGAAGTGGCCTTCGTCGCTTGCGTAGACACCCGCGAGCATCTTAATCAGTGTCGATTTCCCGGCGCCGTTTTCACCAAGCAGGGCGACGATTTCACCTGTATTCACCGCAAAGCTGACCTTGCTGACAGCCTGTGTCCCGCCAAAGCGCTTACTCACGCCTGCCACGGACAACACGGTTCCGTTCGCAGAAGCTGCGTTATTCAGTGCCATTTTTCGAATCTCCTCCCGAAATACCGCCGTCACCGATGGCCTGTAATCGACAGTATTTAATGATGTTGCCCTTTTCGGACGCGTCCTGCATTCGGCGAACGGACAATTTGTTTTGATTATCGGACAGGTGCTGGATAAGCTTTTGGCCGGACCGGAAGAGTTGTGTAGGACATCAAAACGAAACCCTGGTGGAGTTCGATGGATGACAGTGAGGCAGCACAAGCCAAGCACCGGCACATTTTCCGTGACGCGGGAAATGACCAGTCACTCCCTGCGTTTCGGTAGTGGGCGTTTTGACTATTTGACCGATGCCGAGGGAGGCGGTCAGCTTGTGCGCTGCCGCACAGGCGAACTTGAGCTGTTCGGACATGCCGGGGAATGGGTGATCCCGCCCGATCACATGGTCTATATCCCGAGGGGCGGATGTTCCGCTTGCGGGCACGGGTGCCTTCGTCGGGTTTGGTTGTCAAATTCTGCCGCCGCGAAGTCGTCTGGTCACATGACGGATGCTGGGTTGGCCCGGTGGGGGAATTCGCCGCGACCATGCTGGACTACGCCTTGAAATGGGGTGGCGATACAAGTCCGGGCAGCCGCCACGCGCGAGCCTTTTTCACCACGCTTGGCCACATGCTGCCGGAATGGTTCCGGCATGAACGGATCATGTGGACACCTTATGCCAGCAGCTCCGCCATTCAGGGGGTGATTGACTACACCCGGCGCAAGGGGCCATCGGTCTCGCTGTCGGAGGTGGCGGAACATGCGGGCATGTCGGAACGGACCCTGCGCCGCCACATGCAGTCGGAACTGGGGCAGAGCTGGCGCGAGTTCATCCGCGAAATGCGGATGAACCGGGCGATGGAGATGCTGCGCCGCGAACGGCGGTCGATCACGGAAACTGCATTTGAGGTCGGGTTCTCGTCGAGTTCAGCTTTTTCTGTGGCGTTCCAGGAATATGTTGGCCGCACGCCCTCGGCCTATGCGAAGTCGTTTGCGGGCGGGAGCCATCACGTTCCGCAGTAGAGCGGGGGTCACTGCCTGGACGCCGCTCCCCAGACCAAAGACGCGAGCATAGCTCCACCACCAATCAAAATGGTAGTTTGCACGGGTTCCCCAACGCCAGAGTTGCCGCGAGGAAGCCGATGAGCGGCGTGGCGGTGCTGATCAGGGCGACTTGTGCTGCCGGTAGGCTGCGGCCCGCGGCAATCATGAACCCGAACCCGGCACCGCTGGCCACCGGACCGATGAGCACCAAGAGGGTAACAGAAACCGGCGTCAGCGACCGCGGCACAAAGGGACCTTCGACTAAATAGGCAACCGGCAGCAAGGCCAATCCGGCAATCAGCATCTGCCAAAACAAAGCATCGCGGACACCGCCTTGCCAATTGTGGCGATCGATAAGTCGCATTGCGACAGCCCAAAGGGCGGAGCCCATCAGGATAAGAAGCAGCGCGCCCCACACACCGGATTTGCCCGAGGAGTAAACGATAATCGCGCAGCCCGCGGCGGACACAAGCGCGGTTGCCTTGCGTTTGCCGCCTGTGTTTGCTCCGCCAAGGATCATGTCGACCAGCAAGAGCCAGACAGGCGTCGTATAGATCAGAATGCTGGCTGTTCCCGCCGGGACAAGCGTGAGTGCCAGAGTTACCAGCCCCATCATGCCGGCGAACTGGAAGGCTGCGACACCCAGGATGACCGGCACATCGGCCCTGGCCAGAACCGGCAGGCGGCGCCCGGAAATGGCAATCAGCGCGGCAACCGCTGGAGCGCTGAGAAGAAAACGCAGGCAGACCATCCAAAAGGGCAAAAAGTAATCAAGTCCGAGCTTCATCACTGGCCAGTTCACGCCAAGCAGCAAAACAGACAGCCCAAGCATGACCATGGCTTTGTTGTGCATGGGCGCAGCAGAGGCCGGGCGGATGATGCGTCGGCCTTTGCTTTGTTGTCTGATGCCGGGCATCAGAACCCTTCCAGAACGATCTTGCCTTTTGTAGTGCCTGTTTCAATGGCGGCATGGGCCTTGCGGAGCTTTTCCGCGCTGATCGGCGAAAGGACTTCGCTCAGCGTGGTGCGGATGCGGCCCGCGTCGATCTCATCGGCAACAAAGCTCAGTAGCTTGTGCTGTTCGATCATATCCGGTGTCTGATGCATGGCGCAGGCGAACATGAACTCCCAATGCAGTGCGGCGGCCTTGGTTTTCAAGCCAGCCATCGGCATTGGAAAATCGGTGTCATCAATGGTCACGATCCCGCCTTGCGGCCGGATCAGTTCGACAGCGGCGTCCCAATGGCGCATGTCATTGAAGATCGCGATGTGATCGACGTGGTGAAAGCCGAGCGCGCGGGTTTGGGCGACCATATCCGCGCGGTGGCTTACCGTGTGATCCGCGCCGAGCTCCTTGACCCAGGCGATGGTTTCGGGGCGCGAGGCCGAGGCTATTACAGTCAGGCCAGCACGCTTGGCCAGCTGGATGGCGATCGAACCAACACCGCCTGCCCCGCCGATCATCAGGATGGACTGGCCGGCATCCGCGCCGTCACGGTCGATCCCGAGTCTGTCGAACATGGCCTCATAGGCTGTGATCGTGGTTAGCGGCAGGGCGGCCGCTTCGGCATGGCTGAAGCTTTCGGGTTTGCGGCCCACGATCCGTTCATCAACCAGCTGGTATTGCTGGTTGCTGCCGGGACGGGTGATATCGCCAGCATAATAGACCGCGTCGCCGGGTTTGAAGAGCGTCGCATCAGGACCGACAGCGGTGACGATGCCGGACGCATCCCAACCGAGGACGCGCGGTGCTTCTTCCACATTTTCCTTGGGCGCGCGCACTTTGGTGTTGACGGGGTTGACGGCAATCGCCTTAACCTCGACCAGAATGTCTTGGCCGGTGGGAGCAGAAACAGGCAATTCCACATCGGAAAAGGCGTTGGGATCACTGACCGGCAGGTAGCGGGTGAGGGCGACGGCTTTGGTGGTAGTCACGTGTTGCATGCGGTGTTTCCTTTTTGGCTTTCAGCTTTCGAACTCGACAGTCACGAAGACAAGTTCGGCGTCTCCGGTATTTGTTAGGTCGTGAACAAAGGCATTGTCTGGCGTCAGATCGGGGAAATGTTGTGTTTGGCCATTGGCATAGGTGACATCCTCGATGCGGCCGTCACCAAAGCGCGACCTGGCTTTCCCATCGGTCAGAACCGTCCAGAAATACGGCCGGTCGTGCCGATGGGCGGCAAGCGTCTCGCCGGGAGCGAGACGCAGATGCCAGATCTTCATGTTGCCGGTTTCGGCAACAAGCTTGGTGCCGATCCGGTCGTTGCCGCAGGCTTGGTCAGCTTCCCGGGCGGACAAAGGAGGGGTCATGCCGCCGCCTCATAGCTACCGTAGGTAGTGTAACCCTGCTGATCGCCGCCAAAGAGCGTATCGCCGTCAAAGTCTGCCAGTGGCAAATCTTCGGCATAGCGGCGCGGCAGGTCGGGGTTGGCGATGAACGGGCGCCCAAAGGCCACTACATCGGCCAGACCTTCGGCCAGGATAGTCCCGGCCTTGTCCTTATCATAGCCGCCGGCAACAATAATCGTGCCGGGAAACACCTCACGCAGTGTCTTGCGGAAGGCGCGCGGTGTTTCCGGGGCGTCGTCCCAGTCCGCCTCGGCGATATGAATATACGCGATGCCAATCCGGCCCAGCTCCTTGGCCATCGCCAGAAGGGTGGCAGGGGCGTCAGGGTCATCCATGCCGCGCTGCGTGATGAAGGGAGAAATTCGGATACCCACGCGATCAGCACCGATTTCAGCGGCCGCAGCTCCGGCCACTTCAATGGCAAAGCGAATGCGGTTTTCAACGCTGCCGCCGTATTGATCTTCGCGTTTGTTTGAACTGGCACGCAGGAACTCATCGATCAAGTAGCCATTGGCCGCGTGGATTTCGATACCATCAAACCCGGCCTCCTTGGCGTTTCGTGCGGCAGTTGCGTAGTCGGCGATGACGCCTGCGATTTCATCGGATTCCAGCGCGCGGGGGACTGGGCAGTCCACCATGCCGCCTTTGCCTGTCTCAGGGTTTACAACCCAGACGGTTGCATCGGGGGCAATTGCCGAGGGCGCGACCGGCTGGCCATCCGCATGGAACATCGCGTGGCTCATCCGGCCCACATGCCAAAGCTGGTTGACTATGCGCCCGCCCGCCAGATGCACGGCATCTGTCACCTTGCGCCAGCCTGCCACCTGTTCTTCGGAGTGGATGCCGGGTGTGAAGGAGTAGCCCTGACCCTGCTGGCTGATTTGGGTGGCTTCGGTGATAATCAGCCCCGCGCTGGCGCGTTGGGCATAATAGTCAGCCATCATCGCGTTAGGAATGTTGCCGGGCTGGTTGGTGCGGCAGCGTGTCATCGGGGCAAGTGCCATGCGCGACGGCAGGTCAAAGGTGCCCACTTGGGCGGTGTCAAAAAGAGTGGTCATGTGCTTGGTCCTTTGGGAGGGTTTTAGTCCGGCAGGCATTGGAGCGTTCCGGCTCAGTTGATCAGGGCACCGCCATCGATGTCGATCACGGCGCCGGTGACGGAAGGGGTTTCAATCGCAAAGAGGTGGCCTGCGGCCACGTCCCGGGGCTGAGCCACACGGCCCGCAGGCAGGCGGGAGGCCGCGCCATCTAGCATTTGCCGACGCGCATCTTCATCCATCCCGGCATAGGCCTCCGTCTCGGTCAGGCCGGGGCTGACAACATTGACGCGGATCGGCGCAAGTTCCTTGGCGAGGATCTTGGCGCTGGCTTCGAGAGCAGCGTTCATTGCAGTTTTTGTAAATGTCCCAGGTACAGTGCGCCGGGCGAGGAAACCGCTGGTGAAGGTGATCGTGCCACCCTCCCGCAGGTGTGGGGCTGCGGCCTGTGCGGTGCGGATGCTGCCCCAGAACTTGGTGTCAAAGGCGGCGCGGGCAGCGTCCAGATCAAGGGAGGCGATGACACCGCCCGGCGCTTGAGAGCCTGCGGTGAAGACAAGGTGATCAACCGGTCCTTGTTGGGCAATCCAGCTGGACAAAGCTGCACCGTCGGAGACATCCAGACCCGTCGCGCGGCTAGCCCGCAGTACCTCGGCACCGCGTTCGGCCAGAACATCGGCCACCGCAGCACCAATGCCCGATGTGCCGCCGATCACGATGGCTTTCTTTCCGGTCATGTCAGTCATTTTTCTTCTCCAGGAAATTTAGTGGTTTCGCGAAAGACGGTTTCGATAAGTTGTCCGCAGGGGGCATGGAAAAACAGGCGCCGTTCGTTCAGTTCAGGCAGGTCCATGGTGGAATAGCGGATGCCTCTTTCTTCGAGCCTGGCGCGAAAGCGGGGGTAGCCGGTCAAGCGAAACCCGACGTGGTCCCAAGCTTCGGGGCTGGCATTCGGACCCAGCCCGCGTGAACCGATCAAATGGACAATGGGGTCGTCACCGAAATAGAGCCAATGGCCCGGAATCCGCTGGATCGCCTTGGGGCGCGGCTTTTCTTCAAGACCGAACACATCAATGAAGAAGTCCCGCGTGCCAGCGAGATTTCGGGTGCGTATGGTCACATGATCAAGCTGCATGATGGTGTTTCCTTGGTTTCCAGCAAGGTACGCTTTGCGGAGAATCAAGAGAATTGAGTTGCATCCGAAATTATAGTTCGGTTATTTCGAATAATGCTTCTGGACAATCTTTCCCTGTTTCTGCGCATCGTCGAAAAGGGCGGCTTGGCCGCCGGGGGCCGCGAGATGGGGCTGTCGCCGGCAACGGTATCTGAACGCCTTGCAGCACTCGAGGCACACTACGGTGCTAGGTTGTTGAACAGGACGACTCGATCCATCAGCCTGACAGAGGAGGGGCGCGAGCTGGTTGATGGTGCGCAGCGCCTGCTCGCGGAGACCGAGGAGCTGGAAGCGCGCATCCGGCTTGGTGTTGAGCGCATTGCCGGACCAATCCGGCTGAGCGCGCCGTCTGATCTGGGGCGGAACCGGCTCGCCCGCATCATCGACAGGTTCCTCGACGACAACCCCGAAACCACTGTCGACTTGCACCTGAGCGATGGTTTTGTTGACGTGGCGGCAACGGGTCTGGATCTGGCAATACGTTATGGCGACTTGGCCGACAGCAGCCTGATCGTGCGGCGTTTGGCCAGTAACTCACGGATTGTCTGCGCGGCGCCCGGCTACCTGGAACGGAACGGAATTCCGCTCCATCCGATTGATCTCGAGAGCCACAACTGTCTGCTTATGCGCTTCGGATCAGATGTTGACCAGGCATGGCCGTTCGAGATCGACGGTGGCAGGCAGATGGTTGCAGTGCGGGGCGACCGGATAGCAAATGATGGCGACCTGATACGTCGCTGGGCCCTGGAAGGGCGCGGAGTTGTGCGGAAGTCACAATGGGATGTGCATCAGGATATTGCTGCCGGGCGGCTCGTCCCGCTTCTAAGAGAATTTGAAGTTGCCCCTATCGGTTTGCAAGCTGTCATGCCAGCAGGGCGCACGCAGCCACGCAGAGTTCGGGCTTTGATAGATGCAATCGTGGCGGATTTCCGGGATGCCTAATCAGCTGGCAAAGAACCAAGCGGCAGTGCTTGACGAACTCGCGGAAGCCAATTCTTGTCTTGGTTCCGCTTGGCGAACCTAAAATTGTGCTCCCGCTGCGAACGGCATGTGTGGATGGTCCCTGCATAGCAAGACCTACGAAGTGATGGTGCAAAAGTCAGCCGTAAAAACCAGGACACCCCGCCGAATGGCACGGGCACAATAGCCCGCATTGCTGATAGGGACCTGGTTTACGGAACCCTTCAGGGCCAGCGGCCGAATGGACGTGTCGCGGTTTGATGCCGCTCCTTTGATAGCATTTATTGCAGCAAAGGAGACGAACTATGGGACTGAAACGGACAGAAGAATTCCGGGCCGATGCGGTGCGGATTGCGCTGACGAGCGGGCTGAGCAGGAAGCAAGTGGCCTCTGATTTGGGTGTTGGCCTTTCGACCCTGAACAAGTGGATCACAGCGCATCGCGACACCGAGGTGGTATCCGACAAAGACCTCGACCTTGCCCGAGAGAATGAACGGCTTCGACGGGAGAACCGCATTCTCAAGGAGGAGAGGGAGATCTTAAAAAAGGCAACGCAGTTCTTCGCGGGCCAAAAGCCATGAGGTTCAGGTTCATCGAAGAACACACTGATACCTTCAGCGCCAAGCGGATGTGCAATGTGCTGGATGTCAGTGAGCGCGGTCTACGGGCCTATCGCAGCCGCCCGGCCAGTCAAAGGCAGCGCACTGACATGGTCGTTCTGGCGCATATCAAGGAACAATCTCGCCTCAGCCTGGGCAGTTATGGCCGCCCACGGATGACCGAGGAACTGAAGGAGTTGGGCCTGAACATTGGCCATCGTCGCGTCGGGCGTTTGATGCGTGAGAATGGCATCCGTGTCGAACGATCTAAGAAATACAAGGTGACGACCATTGCCCGGCAGACGATTGCGAAGCAATCAGCCGAGAGGGGGACAGCAACCACGCCTTCAACATCGCACCCAATCTGCTGAACCGGGATTTCTGCGCAGATGCGCCCAATCAGAAATGGGCAGGTGACATAAGTTACGTGTGGACGCGCGAGGGCTGGCTCTACCTGGCGGTGATCCTTGATCTGCATTCCCGGCGGGTCATCGGTTGGGCCATCAGCAATCGGATGAAGCGGGACTTGGCGATCCGGGCGCTGAACATGGCTATAGCCTTCAGATCACCGCCTATGGGCTGCATTCATCATACGGATCGTGGATCGCAATACTGTTCTCATGACTATCAGATAATCCTGCGACAACACGGGTTCAGCGTGTCCCCCTTTCATGCATGTAAACATGCACTGCCGGGGCAGTGGATGAGCGGCAAAGGAAATTGCTATGACAATGCGGCCATCGAGACCTTCTTCAAGACGATCAAGGCAGAGCTGATCTGGCGAAGGTCGTGGCCAACGCGTAGGGCCGTTGAACTGGCCATCTTCAACTACATCAATGGCTTCTACAATCCGCGACGGCGGCACTCAGCATTGGGCTGGAAAAGCCCCGTCGCATTCGAACGGAAAGTGGCCTAAACGAGCACTTGGAGCGGCACGAAAACGGGACACGTCCAGGCGACAGTCGTCTCGAACAGGTGCCGCAGCAGTTCGCTTTCTCGAAACCGACCGTGGCGGTTCTTGGAAAAGGTTGAGTGATCCGGAACCCGGTCGCTCAGATCGAGCCGACAAAACCACCGATAGGCGAGGTTCAGATGCACCTCTTCGCAAAGCCGCCGCTCCGACCGGATGCCGAAGCAATAGCCGACCAGGAGCATGCGGATCAGCAACTCGGGATCGACGGATGGACAGCCCGTGTGGCTGTAGAAATCCGCCAGATAGGCGCGGACGACAGTCAAATCGACGAAGCGGTCGATGGACCGAAGAAGGTGATCCTGAGGGACATGATCTTCCAGCGAGAACTCGTAGAACAGCGACAGCTGCGCCTCCTGCCTTGGTCCCATCATCGCCGATCCTCCAACCCATTGCAGGAATTGAATCAGTAGTTCAGGCCGCAATCAAGGAGGAGTTTTTCAACAAAATACGCCCGAGCCCTCAGAACCATTTTGCAGGAAACCTCAACAATAACTGGTCGAGCTCATCGTTCTGATCCGGCTCGAGCTCGGACCGTAGCTCTTGCAATGTGGGCTCCCTACCCCAACGTTTCTCATGCACGCCCTTTATTGAGAACAGGTTCACGCGGCGCTTCAAAATGGTTGCGATGAAACCGTGTGTTTTGCGGCGTACCGCGATCGACGATGCTCGGTAAGGTCGATCCATTGACGTGATGTTGCGCGGGTTTGGCCGCGCTGGGAACGCGACACTAGAAAAGAGATCAATCGGCGTACGCCCGAACCGACTAGATTTTATCAGAACGTTCGCGAAGGCCATAACAAAGTCGAGAAATTCGCTTTTGTTCTTGGTTTTAGACCGCTCCGACAGGCTCCTTTCGAGCGCCATTTCCAGTTGGATCGCCCCGTTCCAAGCTTTCTGTACACGCCGGTTGTCATGCAATCGCAGTGTGGTCGAGGCCGACATATCAGGCAGGCCAAGCTGCGTCGAATAGAGTGAGCCGCATGCACTGCAAGCGAGCACGACATTGGCGCCGTCAAATATGAATGCAGGCTCTGCCTCGCGATCATAGCAGGCTAGGCAATGAGTGGTAAGCGGCCTCCTGTGAGCGACGCAAAACGTCTGTGTAATCAACCTCCAAGACAATCGCATGAATTGATCACGGCCATCGAGTTGGTCGCGGAGAAGACAACGTGGACACCACGCGAAAGAAGGTATTGTGCTGAATTGATCGAAACTCAAATGAATCCCCCTGCCCGCCTCAACCACTTGGTGTGAACTCCAGGTTTTGCGCCGGGGAAGGTGAGCAGCTCCAGCCTGCGCTTCGCAGAGTCCAGCGCATTGTTCAGACCAGCTAGAATGGCACCTTGGTTTAGTGCGTCCAGATCTTCAGGAAGTCTTGCTATGTCCTGATAGCTATCTGACGGAAAGAGCCTGCGAAGATAGGACCGGGGATCAGTCGAATTCATTGCAGCTGCGCGGCTTACGAATGAAGTCAGACTTTCCATCGCATAGGGTGTGACGCTCATATCGATAGTCCCTGGTCCCGAAAGCTCATCCAAGTGTCGAAATCCAGGCGCTCGCTGCCAGACACAATCGCATAAATTGCAAGGCCCGTGAGCACTTGCATCACGTTTTTGCAGATACCATGGGTCCTGCTGATAATTGCCTTACGAAGTTTGGGATCGCGCGACAGAGACCCCTCTTCTCTAACCGGCCACCATCGTTCAAACCCTTCAAGAAACTCGATGAAGTCATCCTCGCTTGGCGTCCAGGCCCGATACTGAAGGTGAACTGATCGCCCTAAAGTCTGTTCGTCTTCCAAAGCCCATCGCCATATGCGCGGGGCTCCTGTAAGGATGACCCTGATATCGTATTCGGAAATCAGGTAGTGGACGTAGTTCTGATACGATATCAATTGGTGTTTCTGAAAACTGTACGCGCGGTGAAAATCCTCCAAGATTACGAGCCGCGTTTTTAAGTGCCCTAATAACTCGAGGGTCTTTGGGTAAGAGGACTGGCGTGTCATTGCGCCGTATCCTGGAACGTCGAGGTTCGTGCGGAGAGCATCGCAATAGTCAATGAAGTTACCGCTTGGATGGATGAGCTGGTTCACGAGCGGAACCGTGTGCGTGCCGAGTCGCCTACTCGTCTTTGGGGGGTGCTGTGCTGCAAATTGCTTGATAATTCGGGTCAATCCCATCCCAGCCGGGGCAGTTATGAATACAAGCTTGTTCTCGCAGTCTACCGGCTCACGGATCAGTTCATCCAATCGATCTCTAAGCGCGCGAATAGCTGATGTTTCAAAAAACGCCCCGGCACGAACGTAACGAATACGCTCGGGAACCGGCGCCTGCGACATGTCCGCGAAGTGTTGAGATGGCGCTTTTCTCATGACAACTTCCTCGGCACAGAAAAGCTTCGTGGCCCACTAAGTTCGCGAATGTCGCAACCTTGTGATTGAGGAAATGCTTCGAAGTGGCTAACTGCCTTCTTTCGTCGATTTGCTTGCGACAAGATTTGCTTGCGATAGTCGTGAGCAGCGACGGGGTTGGGCACGTTCATCGCTGCTTGCAGCCGTTCTTCTCTACGTTTTCGTAGTTCGTGCCAGTCATCCAAAGACAGAGGGTTGCGCGGAAAATGCTCGCTCCTGGCCTTATGAAAGATTTCTTCATCCGCACTGATGTGCACCGTACGAATGTCAGTAGGGTCGTACTTGAGCATGACATCTTTCACGCCGCAGTTTCTCATCTTTTGCAGCTGCTCTGAACGATAAAACATTCCAAATAACTCTAGACCTTCCCGCTGAATCTTGCGTCTCTCAAATGGAAGAAAATCAAGCCGAAACCGATCCGAATCCTTTGGCAGCCGCGGCTGAGAACCGTTGTCTCGCCAGCCGACGTTCCAAGCGTTCATGGGCGAAGTTAGCAGTCGGCGCTTCTTGTCGTGCACATAATCTCGAAGGATGAACTCGAGCAGGAGCCTTTCGACATCCAACAAAGTCAGTTTCGCCTGTTTCTCAGGCTGATAGGTCCCCTTCCTTTCTACGTTCGAAAACGTAGTTCCAGGAAGGGTTTGAACATACGCTTGGATTGTTCCAATGAAGCCTTCGACGTGCCCGCCGAGATGTGGCTGTGCCACTGGACGGAAAATGTGCTCAACGCCGTATTGCTGCAGGCCCCAGTTAAAGGGCTTTGACTTTAGATCGCTTCCATTGTCACTGCTGATCACGAGCGGCAATCCGTATACTGGCCATTCGTAGCGGATACCCAAGGTTTCAAGATATTCAGCCTTCGGAAAAACAGAACGGTGAAATGCCTTCATGAGGTTGATGGCTGACGGCGCCTCCATCGACAAAAACATTCCGGTCGGCATTGCGGTGGCGACATCAAGTAAAACAGTTATGTAAGGCCTGCCAATGCACTCGCGCGTGTCGGGATCGACGACCATCACGTTCAATATCGAGTGATCAATTTGAACGACGGCAAGCGGATCATCTACAACATACCTACCGCGGATAATCTGATACGCCTGACGTGCTGCCTTGCTTCCAAAACGTTTCAGCTTGAGCACTCGATCCGGAATCGTGTTTATCCTGTTGATCAAAACTGTCGGTGAAATTTCAGGCAGACCAAGAGACGACAGTTCTCGGTAAATTGCTTTATGCGCTTGCGCCAGAGCGATCTGATTTCGTTTAAGAAATTCTTTGCGAAGGTGCTCGTGAATTACCTTCTCTTGCTCATCACTGAGCATGACGCTCATTTTTTTGGGACCAGGCTTCAATCTGCGTAGCGCGCTTGCACGGTCATCGTTTTGCGCTCGTTTTAAAAGCCGATATGCTGTGGATTTCGAGATGCCGTGTGCGCGGCAAAAGTCCCGCACAGCTGCCGTGGTTTGAAACCCACCTTGAATGTATGGTGCAAGGCCTCTGCAAAGCGCAAATACCCTTGCCCACTCCCTTTCTTCTCGAGAGGTGCCCTCCTTCGGCATGATCGTCTCCCTTTCCGCCAGGCACGCCTGCAGGCTCGAAAACTTCGAGTGGCAGCCTTGACTTTAAGATTTGATTGGAGAAGATCGAGATGACGGTTTCGAAAAGTCATTCGATCTTTGTGAAAGCCTATGTGTTGGCGCACATAGGTTTTTACTTTTTAGGGCTACGTCATATTGCACCTCCCTCATTTCCATAGCGGTCAGGCCACAACGAGGCTGGTGTCGTGTTCAAGCGATCAGCGATGGCCCGCTCAATTTTTCTGGAACGACGAGCGCCGCGCGCGACATCGGTGACAGCTGTGTGCGAAACGCCGACATCGCGCGCGATGGATCTGAGCGTCACACCGACAGATCTTAGATCCGCTTTTAACTTGGAATATGCATTGGTCATCTTGAACTTTCACAGCTTCCATGCAGAGTGAAAGCTGCCAGCAACAATGAGTCAAGTTGTTGTTATTGTACGATATTATAATATCGTGGACGCATTGTAATGCCATACAGATCCACTCTCGCCTGAACAACTGCGAGGTCGACGCTCGTACGAACTCTTACTTGACGAAAAAATAGGAGGATGAAGCCTTCCCTGAATATATCACCCCACAACGCGGGCTAGCGCTCGTTAACCTCGAACTTCATGGTTGCACGGATGTCGAAAGCGCAATTGATCTTTGCAACATGGGCTTCGTCTCACCCGCCCTTTTCACCGGCATGGGCATCGACAACCGTCGGTTGCACTTTCAAGCGGTACAGCGGGAGTTGATTGCGCACATCGAAACGGGGAGCATTCTGTCGGCGTTGGCGGTCTCGCACCCGTTTGTCCTCGACGCTAAGGACCGGATGAACGTTGATCAGTTTCGTTCATGCGAGGTCGTTGTCTTTGACGAAGGCTATCTGCAGAAATTGACCTCATCAAGGCTTTCGGGTGCATTCGAACGCTCCGCTAAAAGTTGGCGAACATGAACCTTTCACGTCCTGATTACGAAAGGAAGCCGCATTCAGATTCGGCCAACTACCCATTCCTTTTGTAACAATTGGGTAGACCCACATGGAACATACAAAGGTTACAGGCAGAAGCGCCATATACTAGCTAACTCAGCTAAACTGGTAGAAGGAGGCACTATGCGTCAGTTTTCTTCAGCAGACCTCGCCAACAAAACTGGCGATGTTCTGGCTGCCGCTGCTCAGCAGCCTGTCGCTATCGCTTGCCACGGCAAACGCCGTTTTGTGGTTCTATCCATGAAGGAATTCGAGCTCTTGCGCCAGGGTAGGGACAGCCGAACAGCCCACGACGTTGACGAACTGGACGACAAAGAGGCTACGCGCCTTGTTGCTGCGCTATGGAGCAGCATTGACAATGACTGATTGATTTCAAGCGGCCTAAAGTAAAAAGGTATCTCACGCCGGAGGCTCTGAGCCTGCAAATAAACTCAGTTTCAACATCAGTAGTCTAGCTCGCCTTTTTTCGCTGCTGTTTACCTCAGCCATTCATCTTGGGTGCTGGCGGTCCGGCGCCCACCCGTTCATCACGGGACATTGCACGCTGCAGCGTACTTCGGTTTACGCCAAGAATCTCCGCCATGCCTGAAACGGTTTCCCGCTTGGTTGCGATTGCAGTCCTGGCGTGCGCGATTTGAGCGGCGGAAAGAACAGGCGGTCGACCTAGCCGCTTGCCTCGCTTCTTCGCAGCGCGAAGACCGGCCTTCGTCCGTTCCTGGATCAGGTCCCGCTCGAATTCAGCCAATGCTCC
The DNA here is from genome assembly GCF_004535885.1 of Leisingera sp. NJS201. Taxonomy (NCBI): domain Bacteria; kingdom Pseudomonadati; phylum Pseudomonadota; class Alphaproteobacteria; order Rhodobacterales; family Roseobacteraceae; genus Leisingera; species Leisingera sp. NJS201. The sequence continues at coordinate 31,711 of NZ_CP038238.1, read as the reverse complement.
CATAATGTGAAATACTAAGCGCCCTCCTGCAGTCGTCGTGTCTATTCCGTCCGTCAGACTGCGAAACTCGATCCCGCGATCCCCGAACAGCTTCAGAAGATGAATGAGGTCAGCGATGGACCGCCCTACCCTGTCCAGCTTCCAGACCACAAGAAGATCGCCATCGCCAAGCAGTTCCATTGCTTTAGAAAATCCGGCGCGACTTTCGGCTTCCGTTGCGCCGCTCTTCGCTTGATCGGTGATGATACGGTCGCACCCGGCTTCGGTTAGCGCCTCGATCTGTAGATCAAGGTTCTGTTCCTCTGTAGACACCCTTGCATAGCCGATATTCATAGATTCTTTTTGCACGAGGTTTTTGCGGCGGTCCAGCACAATTGGAATCAATAACTTAGCTAGATCAGCAAAAGTGCCGCAAAAAGGGTCCTTTTCGCCTCACATTGACGAGAAGCGACCGTTCGCTGCAACCGTCATCAACAATCGACATGCGGACATAGCGGACTTGTGCAGCTGCAGCTTTCGCTGACGCAGAATTCTTAAGCAATCACAGCGGGCTTCTCTCTGCATCGCAGTCCACATCACCGAAGCGGCCATTGCCAAATAGTCTTTTTAAGCGGCACCAAGACCGCCGTTTCGCCGCATGTATTCCGATATTTTCTTACGTCTTCAACTTCTCACAGGCAAGGTGCGATGATCGACACGCCCGACATCACTGATCTCCAACAGTCCAGGCTGTTAACAATATTGACCATATTTAAACGCGAATTGAACCTTGAGAACAACTTGACTGGTGGTTTTCGTTCGTATTTTTAGTCGAGAATTTTTGCTGTCAGAAGCTCAGGTTCGTATGATGAAAGTAACAACAACCATACGCGACACATCCGTTTGTGAGCGCGATTCAACGCCGAAGCAGATCTGGAAAATATGGTAGATAATTGGCCCTCATCACTCCTTGCCAGATCGCCATTCTTTCCAGATCAGGTAGCTGTTAGCACCAAGCGAGGCGAAGGGTTCGGGCGGCAGGCGTGGCGGGTCCAGTTGCGCCAGAAAATGGCCAGCTATCTCTGAACCACCCTGCAGTACCAGTTCTGCGATGCCCATGCCCTGCAAGGTGCCTCGGGCGATGCCCAGACCGTTCTGACAGCAGGCCGAGAACACTCCGTCCTCCAGTTCGCCAAACGCCGCAGATCCGTTGCGGCTGAGGCAGAGCATCCCTGCCCAGCGATGCTCCATGCGTACATCCGGCAAATGCGGAAAGCGTTCCTTGAACTTGCGGTCATGTACCCAGCCCGCGTTGCGCAACCGCATCCGGCTGGTCTCGATGGTCGGATGGAAGCTTGATCCGGTGCGGATCAGGATGCGATCACCATAACTGCCTGAAATACGACGCACCGAAGTACCCATCGGATCAGCCGGGATCACTGACCAGCGCGATTGTCATCCTAGTGTTTTGATCTGCTCTTCGCTCAGCGGGGCCGACATCGAGGCGTAAAGGCAGATATGCATTAACTGCCGCTTGTAGAACCCAAAGCTCTCAAGATGACCGTTATTGGCCAGAATAACTTGCCCGGTGCTGACCTTTGCATTTGGTGTGCTGACACCCCAGCCAGGGCCCTGCTTTTCAAATCTGGTCACGGGTGAGTTTTCAAACACATCAATCTGGCCTGTTAGATGAGTAGACAGCGCCCGCACATAGGCCGCTGGCTGAATCATCACCGTCCCCGGCGCATAGAGCCCCGAAGTATAATGCGGACTGCCCGTGATCTCTTGCATCTGTTGCTGATCGTAGAGCATATATGGCTCGCCCAGTTTCGTCAGATGAGTTGCAAATTCGCGATTATGCTCGTCACCTGACTTGGTGGCGGCGGCATTGTACTTACCGCACGGATCAAACATTTCTTTTGGCAGATCGCATTCACCAGCCACTTCGGTTGCAAAGGCGATGGCCTTACGGTTCAGCGCGATGGCGGCGCGGTCTGCTTCCAACCCTTCGCCTGCATAGTTATCCGAGGCCAGATCATGCGGCAGGTCGATCATGAATCCCGAATTCCGTCCTGCGGAACTTTCGGCAAATCGACCCGCCTCCAGCAGAACAATTTTCAGTGACGGGTCCAGTTGATGCAGCCGTTGCGCCGTGCTGAGCCCCGCAAACCCGCCACCGACAATGGTGATGTCGGCGGTCAGATTCTGTTCTAACACCGGCAGAGGCGTTTGAGGTGGCAAGATGCCATTCCACCCCGCCAGGCCTGTCTGCCGGGGTAATCTTTTTGCCTCGAATCGCGTCAACCCACGGCCTCGTCAGCGTCATCGGCCAGATCGATCCAGATGGTTTTCAACTGGGTGTACTGATCATGCGCGTGGACGGAGTTGTCACGTCCACCAAAACCCGATTGCTTGTAGCCACCAAAGGGTGTGGTGATGTCACCCTCGCCAAAGCTGTTCACGGTCACGGTGCCAGCCCGCAGGGCCCGAGCACCACGAATGGCGCGCTTGGCATTGGCGGTGAAAATCGACGCGCACAGCCCGTATTCCGTGTCGTTCGCGACCGAGATGGCCTCGTCAAAACCGGACACTTCGATGACCGACAGAACCGGGCCAAAGATCTCTTCGCGCGCAAGAACAGCATCGTTGTCTGAGACTTCGACGACTGTGGCTTCGACGAAGCCATTGTCAGTCTTGCCACCAATCACGACGTTCTCGGCCTTATCCAGATAGCCGCAGACCTTGTTATAGTGACCTTCGGACACCAGTGCGCCCATACGGGTTTCCGGGTCCAGCGGATCACCGATGTTCCACTGTTTGACGTGATGCGCGATACGCTCCAGCAATTCGGATTTCACCGCCTTGTGTACGATCAGTCGCGAACTGGCCGAACAGTTTTCGCCCATGTTCCAGAAGGCACCGTTGACCAGATGCTGGGCCACGCGGTCCAGATTTTCGGCATCATCCATGACGATGGCGGGGTTTTTGCCGCCCATCTCAAGCACGACTTCCTTGGCGTTTGATTCCGCTGAATAGCTCAGGAACCGCTTGCCGGTTACGGTCGAGCCGGTGAACGACACCATATCGACATCCATGTGACGGCCAATCGGCTCGCCTACATCTGCGCCACCGCCGGGAACGATGTTCAGTACGCCTGCAGGCACGCCCGCTTCCATCGCCAGTTCTGCCATCCGCAGTGCAGTCAGGGTGGTCTCGGCTGCCGGTTTGATCACCAGCGAACAGCCTGCCGCCAGCGCCGGGCCAATCTTCCACGCCAGCATCAGCAGCGGGAAGTTCCACGGCAGCACCAGACCGACCACGCCGATGGGTTCGCGCACGATCATGGCGATGTGATCGTCCGAGGCGGGCGAGACCTGATCATAAATCTTGTCGATCACCTCGGCATGCCATTTCAGGCAATGGATAGTTTCAGGCACATCCACGGTTTCACAGTCGTAGATCGTCTTGCCAGAATCCACGCTCTCCATCACTGCCAGTTCGCGGGCATTGCGGGTCATCAGTTTGCAAAGACGGATCAAGACGTCCTTACGTTCTGAGGGATGCAATTTCGACCAGCGGCCATCGTCAAACGCCTGACGGGCTTTTTCGACGGCGAATTCCACGTCTTCGGCGCCACAGGCCGCGATCTCGGCAAGTTGGTCCCCGGTGGCCGGGTTGGTGCTGGTAAAGGTCTTGCCGGATATTGCCGGGCGGAAGCTGCCGTCAATGAAAGCGCCGGTGGGCAGGTCCAGACCTGCGGCGATGGATTTGTATTCGTCCTGTGTCAGCAAGCTCATGCTTTATCCCTCCGCCACGATATCGGCGATTTTGCGTTTCAACACGCGCGTGACCTGTTCCAGCGCGCGTTTGTCATCCTTGTTCAGACCCCGCAGCGGCGGTCGCATGATGCCCGCATCGATGCCATTCATGGTGACGCCATGCTTGATGGTTTGAATGAACTTGCCGCCCTGTTCCAGCACATGCATCAAGGGCAGCAAAGCCGACATGATGCGGCGGCCCTTGTCGAAATTGCCTTCGACCACGCAGGCATTGTACAGCGCCACATGTTCCGCAGGCAGGAAGTTCGATCCTCCGCAGACCCAGAACGGCGCGCCCCAGGCAAAGAACTCCAGCGCCTGATCATCCATGCCGCAGCCCAACTGGATATGCGGATAATCGCGCGCCAGCAAATGCACCCGGTTGATATCGCCCGAGCTTTCCTTGATGCCGCAGAAATTCCGGCTGCGGCCTACGCGGTCCAGGAATTCCTCGCCCATCATGGTGCCGGTGCGGTGCGGATAGTTATACAGCATCACCGGCAGATCGGCGGCCTTATCAATGGCCAGCGCGTTCAGCGCGTTTTCCTGGTCGGTGGGCACCGAATAGGCGGGACTGGCCAAAAGGATCGAATCCGCTCCGATCTCGCGTGCACCAGTGGCCAGAGCCATCGAATCCGACGTCATCATCGCGCCGGTGCTCACCACCAGCGGCAGACGACCTTTCATCTGCTCATAGGTGAACTTGGCCACTTCAATGCGTTCTGCAACGCTTTGGGCATAGTTCTCGCCGGTGGACCCGCCCGAGATCAGGCCGTGCACACCGTTTTCGATCAGATACTCAATCACGTCCGACAGCGCGTCCCAATTGACGCTGCAATCCTCGTGATAAGGGGTCACTACGGGCGTGTAGATCCCTTCGAATTTGAACAAGGGTGTCATTCATTTCCTCATGCAGGGGGTTGAAAGAGACAGGTTGCCTACCGTGGCACTCTATGTGTCAGGGAACGGCGGTCAGGAAATTTCGCTGGCTTCCGGTCCCCATGCATCAGGGAGCGCAAAGCCTGACGCAAAAGGATCATCCGGGTCCAAAGCCAGTTGGCTCATGCCATAGGTCCAACAGCGGCCGCTGATATTGGGCAAGACCGCTGGCTTTCCATCAACATTTGTCTCGCCGGTCAGCCGCGCGCGGAATTCGGAGCCAATGATCGACCGCGTCGTGATTTCATCGCCGATGTTCATCTGCCCGCGTGCGTGCAGCACCGATAGGATCGCGGAACTGCCGGTGCCACATGGCGAGCGATCCACGCGCCCCGGCCACAGGGTGCAGCAGGTGCGGACTGACCCATCCTCCATCTCTTCTTTGAAGATCGCATAAGCGACATGGTCGATCGAGGGGATTTGGGGATGCTGGACAGTAAAGGCTTTGTTCGCGGCCTCTTTCAACGCCATGCCCGCCCGGACCAGATCGGTGGTATAGTCCGGCGTGATGTGAATGCCGAGCTGGGTCACGTCGACCACGGCATAAAACACACCGCCAAAGGCGAGATCAAGCTGCACCTCGCCCCATTCCTCGGTCGAGACGCTCTGATCCAATGCTTCGACAAAGGCCGGAATCATGTCCAGCGAAACGCGCTTGCATTTGCCCTCGTGGCATTCTGCGGTGGCCGTCACGATCCCGGCTGGCGCTTCCAGACGCAGGACGGTTTGCGGCTCCAGCATCTCGATCATGCCGGTTTCAAGCAATGCCGTTGCGACACACATGGTGTTCGCGCCGGACATCGGATGGGCCTCGTCTGCTTGCAGCACGATGAAACCTGCATCCGCGGTTGGATCACAGGGCGGGATCATCAGGTTGACGGTTTGATTGACCGCGCCCCGGGGTTCAAGGCAGACAAACCGGCGCAGGCTGTCGTCGGTTTTGTTGATGTAATCCATCTTCTCGGTCATCGTCGCGCCGGGAATGTCATAAATTCCCGAGGTTATGACCTTACCAACCTCGCCTTCGCAGTGAACATCCAGCAGTTGCAGCGTCTTTTTCCAGCGCATGTTTTTTCCTTCTTATGCCGCGCCCGGCCTGTTACGTTCAGGCCGGTGGCCGCGCTTGTTGTGTCAGTTGGTTGAATACCCTACGCTGAAGACTTGGCCGCGCGTTCTTGCAGCAGCCCAGTCAACCAGTTCGGGTCCATTTCTGGTACCGAACTCAGCAGCAGTTCGGTATAGGGATCATGAGGCGGTTGGAACATATGGCTCTTGCCGCCTTGTTCGACCACTTTGCCCGAGCGCATGACGGCGACGCTGTCGGCGATGGCCCGGACGGTGGCAAGGTCGTGGGTGATGAACATGTAGGACAGGTCAAATTCGGTCTGCAGCTTGTCGAGCAGTTTCAGAATGCCTTCGGCCACGATCTGATCTAGGGCCGACGTAACCTCATCGCAGATGATCAGCCGGGGTTCGGCCGCGATGGCGCGGGCGATGCCGATCCTTTGCTTTTGCCCGCCTGACAGTTCCGAAGGCCGCCGGTCAATATACTGATCAGGCTCAAGCTCGATCAGCGACAGCAATGCACGAATGCGTTCTTCAAGCTGTTTGCCCTTCAGGCCCAGATAAAACTGTGCGGGCCAGCCGATGATTTCGCGGATTTTCTGCTTGGGGTTCAGGGCCGTATCAGCCATCTGATAGATCATCTGGATCTGACGCAGCTGGTCTTTTGACCGGTTGCGGAAATCGGGCGGCAGGGCCTTGCCCTCGAACAGGATTTCCCCTGTTTCGGAACCAGCAATCCGGTGATGGTGCGCGCAGTTGTGGATTTTCCGCTGCCGGATTCACCCACAACCGCCACCGTGCGCCGTTTGTGGATGTCAAAGCTCACGTCATTCAGGACCGGGGTCGCGCCATAAGCGGCGGTGACATTCCGGATCGCCAGAACGGGTGTTTCCCCGACGGCCGGCTCGGGCTGCTCTTCCCGTGTGTGCGAGCGAACGGCCCAGAGCGTCTTGGTGTAATCCTCACGCGGAGAGGCCAGCATGGTTTCAGTGTCCGCCTCTTCGACCTCTTCGCCTTTCAGCAGAACCTTGATCTTGTCCGCCATCTGCGACACGACTGCCAGATCGTGGGTAATATAGATGGCCGCGGTATTGAACTGTTCGACAATATCGCGGATCGCGGCCAGAACCTCGATCTGGGTTGTGACATCCAGCGCGGTTGTGGGCTCATCAAAGATGATCAGATCGGGACGGCACGCCATGGCCATGGCGGTCATAGCGCGTTGCAACTGCCCGCCGGACACCTGATGGGGGTAACGCAGGCCGATATGATCAGGGTCGGGCAACTGCATCCGCCCGAACAGCTCGACGGCATCGCTTTCCGCCTCATGCCGGGGCATGGTGCCGTGGATCTGGGGCGCTTCGCAATACTGGTCGATCAGCTTGTGAGCCGGATTGAAACTGGCAGCAGCGGATTGCGCGACATAGGCGATCCGCTCCCCCCACAAAGATCGCAATGTGCTGCCCGAGCTGTTTCGCAGGTCGATACCGTCGAACTGGACAGAACCGTCTGCTATCCGGCATCCGTCACGGGTAAAGCCCATGGCCGCCAGACCCAGCGTTGATTTACCTGCGCCGGATTCGCCGATCAGCCCCAGAACCTCGCCCTTTCTGACTGTCAGATCGACGCCTTTGACGATTTCGGTCCAGCCTGCGTCTGAACGGCCCTCGATCCTCAGGCCCTTGATATCAACCAGAACGGGGTTTTGCTGTGACATGTTGGTGGTTTCGGTCATCGGCTTACTCCTTCAAGCCGCTTGATACATGGAGCATCCAGTCGACGATGAAATTGATGGCGATCGTCAGCAGGGCAATGGCAGCGGCAGGCAGCAGGGGGGTGATGTCGCCAAAGCTGATCAGTGTCGCATTGTCTCGCACCATTGACCCCCAGTCGGCAGTCGGGGGCTGAATGCCCAAACCCAGAAATGACAGCGTCGATACGGCCAGGAACACAAAACAGAACCGCAGCCCGAACTCGGCAACCAGCGGCGCGGTGATATTGGGCAAAATCTCGCGGAAGATCAGCCGGAACAACCCGTCGCCCCGCAGTTTCGCGGCCTCGACATAATCCAGCACGACCACATTCAACGTCACCGAACGCGCAAGCCGGTAGACCCGCGTGGCTTCGATAAATGAAATCACGACGATCATGTTCACGATTGAGGTGCCCACGATGGACAGCAGCAACAGTGCAAAGATCAGGGCTGGAATGGCAATGATAACGTCAACGATACGGCTGATGACCTGATCGACCCAGCCGCCCAATGTTGCAGCCAGCAAACCCAGCGAGGTGCCCAGAAAGAAGGTGATCAGGGTCGTGACCAGCGCAATGCCTACCGAGTTTCGGGCGCCATAGATCAGGCGGCTGAGCATATCGCGGCCCAGATTATCGGTTCCCAGCAGGAACTCGCCATCCCATGGTAGGTATTGCTGGCCGACGACCTCACGCTCTCCGAAGGGGGCAAGCACGGGCGCGAACACCGCGATGATCACATAGAGAATTACGATCAGCATGCCAAAGCTTGCGGTCAGCGGAACATGCTGCAACAGCTTGCCAAAACGTGGCGGCGCAACACCTGTCAGCACTTTGCGGAACACCCATGCTACGGATGCCGCTGTTAGCAGGAAGATTGCGCAATAGGCGAGGATGAAAAGAGTATTTATCATGATGTCACCTTTAGCGCGCGTGAACCAGCCGGGGGTTCGACAGGGTGGACAGGACATCTGCCAGCAGGTTCATCACCACATAGGCACAGGCAAAGATCAGCGCGCAGGCCTGTACTACAGGCACGTCGCGCTTGGCGACCGAGTCGACCATCAGTTGCCCAAGACCGGGATAGACAAACACCACCTCGACAACCACCACACCTGTGACCAGATAGGCGAGGTTAAGAGCCACCACATTGATGATCGGGGCCAGCGCATTGGGCAGAGCGTGCCGCACAATGATGCGGAGCTCGCTTGCGCCCTTCAGGCGCGCCATCTCGATATAAGGTGAGGCCAGAAGATTGATCAACGCAGCCCGGGTCATCCGCATCATATGTGCGGTGACAACCAGTGTCAGCGTCAGTGCGGGCAGAAAGCTGAGATACAGTTTTTCGGCGGTCCACATGTCGGGGCGAATGTTGGCGATGGAAGGGAAATAGCCTGTCTGTGCTAAAAGAAAGACAAGCACGTAAGCCAGAAAGAACTCTGGCGACGAGATTGAAGTCAGCGCGCCCACATTGATCGAACGGTCGATCAGGGTATTCCGCTTGAGCGCTGCAACAATGCCAAAGGCAAGCGACAGAGGCACTGCAATGCAAGCCGCGTAAACAGCCAGGAACAGCGTGTTCCCAAGACGTGTGGAAGTTAATTCAGAGATCGACCGGCCACTGGCCAGCGAATTGCCGAACTCCCCGCGTGACGCATTGAACAGCCACTCGAAATACCGGACATAGACCGGACGGTTCAATCCAAGTTCTTCTCTTAGGGCAGCTACCGTTTCTTCCGTGGCACCCTGTCCCAAGATTTCGCGTGCGACATCTCCGGGAAGCAGTTCAACCGCTCCGAAGATGACCACGGATATCACCAGCAAAGTGGCCAGGCCCAACAGCAGGCGCTGCGCTATCATTTTCCAAATATGTGCCATGTATGCTCTCTGATCGCGTCAAGCGGCGGTCTGGAGGGAACTCCCTGCGCAATTGAAAGCGCAGGGAACATTTTGGTCTGGAGGGAGAAAGCCAGACCATCATGGGGCCGGCGGTTTAAGTGAACCACCAGCGGGATACACCGCGTGCGCCGTCAACCGGCCAGCTTGAGGCGGCGTTTTCGGTGCGTGCAACATTGGCGCGGCGGCCATAGACCCAGTTGTTGAAGACCGGCAGGATGGTGCCACCTTCATCATGGCTCAGTTGCTGCATTTCAGCGTACATCTCGGTTCGGCGAGCGTCATCCAGTTCGATCTTGGCGGCACGCAGCAGCTCATTGAAGCGCGGGTTATTCCAACGACTCTCATTCCAGGCGGCGTCATCCTTGTACGCCAGGCTGAACATCACATCCGGCGTCGGACGCGCGCCCCATGTGACAAAGCTGAATGGCTCTTTCAGCCAGACCTGTGACCAATACCCATCGGTCGGACGGCGCACCACATTGATGTCGATGTTTCCGGCCTGCGCCTGTTCCGCATAAAGGACACAAAGGTCAACAGATCCCGGCAGCAGGCCGTCAGCAGTGTTCAGATCCACATCCAAGCGATCCATTCCGGCCTTTTTCAGGTGGAATTTGGATTTGTCTGGGTCATAGGGACGCAGAGGCATGTCAGCGTAGTAGGGCATGTTCGGAGACACATGAGAATCGTTACCTAGTGTCGCTGCACCGAAGAAAATCTTATCCACGATTTCCTGACGGTTGATGGCATATTTCAACGCCAGCCTTACATCCGGATTGTCAAAAGGTGCGGCATCAACATGCATCGGCAGCGTTACAGCGGCAGCGCTGGGAATGTTGTCGACCTCGATATCCTTGTTGCGCGACAGTAACGCGAGCGTTTTCAGATCAAGTTGCGAAGCCACGTCGACCGCTCCGGTCAGCAGGGCGTTTTGCAATGCGGTCGGATCGTTAATGATGGTCATCTCGACAGCATCAAAATAGGCACCTTCAAGATGCCAGCCATCATGACGGCTGAGGCTTGCCGAAACGCCGAATTCTACGTTGTCGATCTTGTAGGGACCGGTGCCATCACCGCTTTCCCAGTCCGCGGTGCCATCCGCACGTGCGGGCACAATTGCCAAGTGATAATCAGTTAACAGCCACGGCAGGTCGGCATTGCCGCTTGCCATCTTGATGGTAAGCGAGTGATCGTTGTTTTTGACGATCTCGACAACATCCGCCAGCAGCGACTTCGCCGCCGATGTACTGTCCTCACCCCGGTGATAATTGAGCGAGGCAATGATATCGTCTGCCACTAGAGGCTTGCCGCTGTGGAACGAAGCATTTTCTGTCAGCTCAAACGTCCATTCTGCGGCGTCTTCGGACGCGCTCCAGGATGTGGCCAGATCGCCGCCCAATGTGTTGTCGGGGTTGATTTGTGTCAGATAGCTGCGGTGTGTATGGGCCAAAACAATACTGGCGACACTTACATAGGTGCCAGGATCGTGGTTGTCGGTTGTGTTTCCGTCATGCTGGCCAAGCCGCAGGGTGCCGCCCCGTTGCGGCGCAGCTTGTGCAGCAGTGGTCCAAAGACCTGCAGCCGCCGGAATCGCCAGGCCTGCGGCAACTGCCGAGCGAACGAAATCCCGCCGCGACAGATTGCCGGTGCGTGCGACCGCAGTCAGGTTTGCGAGTTGAGTTTTATCTTTCATGGCTTACTCCCGTTGTATCAGCCGTTGATGCATTTCAGTCATACCCACCTTTGAAACCGGTCATCGTGCAGATGTTGACCAGCAGTTGGGTTGGGATGGGAATGCCCCCGGTTGCAGAACTGTTTGATCAGATCATGGCCAACTCTGCGCAAAATGATTGTACTTTTTGAATGAAAGACAGTACGAAATTGTCTATATGAACGAGCCAGCCACAACCTTAACACTACCCGCAACACCGAGCTTCCTTATCTGAAGATCGGGATTTTGCTCTGCCCTAGCTTTACATTGACGCCAATGGCTTGTTTCGTGGATGGATTGCGATTGGCTGCGGATCGCCGCGATGACAGCCGGCAGGTCTACTTTTCATGGCGATTTGTGAACGCGGGTTCAGGTCCGATATCGTCAAGCTGCGGACTGTCGATGGATGGTGAACCTGACCTGCCGCCTTTGACGGAAATTGACTGCCTTGTTGTATGCGGTGGATTGCTTCGGGATTTCGACCAGATCCCGGAGCAGACATTTGAGTATCTTCGTCAAACCCATGCTCTTGGAAAACCATTGATCGGCTTGTGCACCGGTAGCTTTTTGTTGGCAAAGGCTGGTTTACTTGATCGTTGCGAAGTCGCGCTTGCCCCATCGGTGTTGGACGCATTCCTGCAACGATTTACAAACGCAAAACCACGAGTCGATCGTGGAATGATCGTTGAGAACAATATCTGCACCTGTCCCGGCAGCATCGCCGCGATTGACGTCATGTCCATGCTGGTCGCACAATCCGCAAACGAAACTCGTGCGCGGAAAGCTCAGGACTATCTGCTATATAAGCCTGAAGAGTCTCCATTCACACTGAAGGCGAAACCTTATGCGGAAGCACTACGCACTGCCTCGTCCCTGACAGCAGAAGCAGTTCGAATGATGGAGTTTCAAATTGATGCACCGTGTTCAATCACAAGGCTGGCCAGATCTTTGAACACCTCACCAAGTCGCCTTACGCGCGCATTTCACCGTGACATGAGGTCGTCACCTTCCGACTTCTGGCTTGATATCCGGCTGTGGGTAGCTCAAGAGTTATTGGCTGGCAGGAAGCAAACCATTACTGCAATCGCCTATGAAACCGGTTTTTGCGACGCAGCGCATTTCTGTAAGGTCTTCAAGAAAAAGTATAATGTGACACCACGTACCTTTCAGCAAAATAAGAAAATCTAGGACCTGAATTCCTCATGCGATTTAGGGCCCCCATGTCTAGCGAGCTTGTGACGCTGGAACATGATATTTCGGCGACCAGCTCCCTGCCTACTAAATCTTCGCTGCGCATACGATGACTGTCCGATTTTCCGCCGCATGGCAGCGTAGGGTTATCAGCACTTGCAGTGATTATCATGCTGCGTGCGCTCTGAGCAAGAAAACGGAAATTGCAGGATGGGCTCTCCTGACACCTTCGCCGCGATCTACACCAAGGGCGGGTCTGGGATGGATCGACTTTCGCTGCGCATCGCATGAACTGGTAAGACGCGGACGATGCTGCCGTTCGCCATTGTCCGGTGTACGGCAGCTTTCGTCATATAGCCAAAGCCTCGGAAATCGCGTCGATGATAGCAGAATGCACCACCGCACGATCCGTGCCAGACGGATCAGTGCAGACCGGGTCGTCATCTTCAGCTTCAAGGATCTGCCTGCCTTTCGGGGTGCAGAGCGGCATGGCTGTGAAGTGGAAAGCCGGTTCCAGCTGCACTATACGCGCATCAGGCAAAAGATCGGCTAGCCCGCTTTCCTCGAAATTCGTCGCAAACATGCGGGTCGTCCCGTCCCCGAGACCGATCAGGACAGCTCCGCTAAGAAGAGACGATGTGTTCCGCGTATCCAACCCCCAGACAAAGCCGGGATCGATGGCTGTGACATGGGTCACGCGGGGGTCGGCGTAGCTGGCATTCCAGGCGTCGGGGTCCTGTGTTTGCATGCTGACCTCCTCCGACAAGAGCGTGCCGCAGGCCTCCGTTGTCTCTCCGTAGGTCGTGCATGCCTCTACGATACCGTTCAGATTGCCGGTTATCCCGCCCAACGAAAGCGCGGTCCAGCCACCATAGGAAAAACCGGCCGCCATGATGCGCGATGGGTCGATATGGCCTGCGAACGCGGGGTCTTCGGCCAGGTTGTCCAGCGCAATCGACAGATCCGCGACACGGGTCCAGTGCCTGACGCCTTCGACCATGTCAAAGTCACCCCAGGTCGAGTTCGGATGATTGACCATGACGACGATGGCCCCACGGCTTGCCAGTTCTGAGGCTAGCCAGGCCTGCGCCCGATCGGTGCCTCCTATTCCGTGACTGAACAGCACGACCGGATGCGCACCGGGCGCAATCTCTGCGCCAAACGACGCCTCTACCCCTCGAAGACAGGGTTGTTCGCGTACAGAGAAAGCGAGCCGCCATCCCTGCCAGGATACCAGATCGCCACTCGCGCCGCTCTGTCGTGGTGGGGCATATACATTTCGGTCAGCGTGAGGCCTGCATCATCCGCAGCCGCACCGGACGCAACGGCGGCAAGGGTAAGAGAAGTCAGGGTGAGTTTCATTTAGGGTCTCCAATTCAAGTGCGATGCGCCTCATCTGGGATGACCGCCCTTCGGCCCGCGTCCTTTTTCCGGTTTCAGGTCGCCTCGATCAGGTTATAGGTCTATGCGCCCAACATGTTCGACTGATGTGAGCTGCCCATGCCTTCACTACCCATCCCCGTGTTTGTCGGCCTTGTCCTGAGCTTCGCCTGCCTGCGCCTCTGGCAGGAGCAAAAGCGTATGACCGCACTTGGGCTTCTACTGGTGATCTGCGCAGTACAGTCGCTGATCATCGCTCTGGCGCAACACTACTTGGTTCCAGGGACGCGTTGGGTGCAGCCGATCACAGCCGCGCTCATCCCACCTGCGGCTTGGCTCGCCTATCAGGTCACGGCGGTCCGAGGCGCTGCTCGTTGTGATCTGCTGCACGGGCTCACGCCGATCCTCGTGCTTGCAGCGATCGTGGTCGCGCCAGAGTTCCTTGATGTGCTGCTGCCTGGCACATTCTTTTGCTATGGCGTCGCCATTCTGGTGCAATCTCTCAGGGGGCGGATGCCCAGCCTCGGACGCTTCTTGCTCACGACAGCATTCCGGCCCACATATGGCTGGTCATCGGCGGCGCGCTAATCGCATCGGCCTTCAGCGACAGCCTGATTTTTCTCGCTCAGACGGTCGGCCTGCCGGAATTGCAGCCTTGGATAATCACTGTGTTTTCCGTGGGGAACCTTTTGTTGATCGGCCTGTTCAGCCTGTCGCCTTATCTCAGGAGCGATGCTGCGGAAACTGCCGAACCGCCCGTCGCGAGCGTTGAGCCAGATGCTGAAGTTTGGGCGAAGGTGTCGGCTTGTATGGAACAGGAGAAGCCCTATCTCGACCCCAACCTGACCCTGGCGCAACTTGCACGAAAATTGCGGGTTCCTGCCAAGACACTGTCGAAGACAATAAATCGCGCCACCGGAGAAAACGTGTCGCGTTTCGTTAACAAGGCGAGAATCAAGGCAGCCCAAGACGCGCTTTTACAGGGAGAAACCGTTACCGAGGCAATGCTGTCATCGGGCTTCAATACCAAGTCGAACTTCAATCGGGAATTTCTTCGGGTGGCCGGATCCAATCCAAGCGACTGGCTTCAGACGGAGATCGGATTAATCAGCAACCGCCTGTAACGCTGCTTTCAGATTGCAACGCAGACGTTCACGCGTCATGCAGCATTTGTCGAAATGGGCTCGTCGCGACCATTCTCTGCGCATTTGACGAAAGGCTGCTTCTTGATAGTTCAGCGAGAAAACCATGACTTCTAGAGTCTCAGAAATTCAAAACCCTAAGTAGTTGATCTTGTTGCTGCCGCGATCTCAGCAATTAGGTGATCCGACAGCGCGCTACCCCCAACTGCGACTCCTATTAGAAACCAGAGGGTTATCTAATGAGGAGAGACTGGCATGGGCGCCGTATACTCGAAACTGAGTATAGAAGAACGCCGTAGAACTGAACGCTGGAGACACGCGAAGGTTCCTGTTCGCGAGATGGCGCGCGTGCCACGCAAGCGCAATTTGGCGGCAGTCTCAGATCATGAACTGAAGATGCTCTGCGACCGCCTCAACAACACACTCCGGAAATGCCTGGGGTGGAAGAGATGGGTCGCCCCCCTACTCTCGACAGCAATAGAAGCCGCGGTTCAGGTATCGCTCACACCAGATCCAGTCCGACCGTGACAATCTCCGGTATGATCGCCTCCCAAAATGGATTGTTGCGATCCCACCTCGGCACATCGATGCCGCCGGGGGCGGTTTCAGCATCAAAGCCCATCGCCCCTACAACATGGGGCCGGGACAGCGCTTTCTGTTAAACTGGGCTGCGGTCTGTAACAGCGTTACCCCGGCCCGGCTGCGGGCCGTTCTGCTAACCGTTCTGAAGCTGCCACAGATCCGCGTAGGCCCGCCCGTTTTCCAGCAGCTTGCCATGGGTGCCCTGTTCAATGATCTCGCCTTTGTCCATTACAAGAACGCGGTCGCACAGCGGCATGCAATTCAGCCGGTGCGCGATCATGATAACGGTGCGGCCATCGATAATTTCCGGCAGTCTCCGCAGAATCCCAGCCTCAGTCTCATAGTCCAGCGCCGAGGTGGCTTCGTCGAAAATCAGGATCCTGGGATCCGCCACCAGCGCGCGCGCAATGGCAATCCGCTGGCGCTGGCCGCCGGACAGGTTGCCGCCCCGCTCGCCGACTTGCGTATCGAAACCATGGCGCAGCTGCTCGACGAACTCACTGGTGCCTGACAGCCGCGCGGCATGCAGGATCTCCTCTGGCTTCGCCGTCGGGTTGCCGAGGGCGATATTGTCCCAGACTGTTCCGTTGAACAGGAAGTTCTCCTGCAGCACAACGCCCATGTTGCGGCGCAGGTTGGCCGGATCGGCCATTGCAAGATCAACATTGTCCACCAGCACCTGGCCGCTTTGCGGCACGTAAAGCCGTTGAACCAGTTTGGTGATGGTGCTTTTGCCTGATCCGGACAGGCCGGTCAGTCCTATCACCTCTCCGGCATTGACGGTCAGGTCAACGCGCCGCAGAACTTCGGCACCATCCGGTGAATAGCGGAAAGTCACCTTTCGCAGATCGATGCGCCCCTTGATATCTCCCAGCGAGGAGCGGCCGGCACTGGCTGCGGTCTCGGGTTCCTCCTGCAGAATGTCGCCGATCCTGCGGATGGAAATCCCGGTGTGCTGGAAATCCTGCCAGATCTGCGCCAGCCGCAGGATCGGCATGGTGACATGGCCGGAAAGCATGTTGAAGGCCACCAGCTGACCCACGCTCAGCTCGCCTTGCAGCACCAGGCTGACACCAAACCACAAAAGCAAAGCCGCGGACACCTTCTGCACCAGACCGATAGCCCCGCCTGCCCAATGGCCCAGCATGCTGGCGCCGAAGGCCGCCTTGAGCGACGCGCCCAGCCTGTCTTCCCAGGCCCGGGCGAATTGCCCGCCCATGCCCAGGGACTTGATGGTTTCAATGCCGGTTACGGTTTCGGTCAGAAAGGCAGAGTTTTCCGCATTCCGTTCGTATTCCCGCTCCACCCGCTTGCGCAGAAACGGCCCGATGATCAGCCAGGTCAGCCCGAACACCGCAAGTGTCGCCAGAACGACAAAGGCCAATTTGCTGGAATAGGCAAACATGACCGCCAGAAAAACGCTGATGAAACAGAGGTCCACCACCATCATCAGGGCAGAGCCGGTCAGGAAGTTGCGGATATGGTCCAATTCCTTGACCCGGGCCAGGATTTCACCCGCCTGGCGGTTGCGGAAGTAGTCCAGCGGCAAGTAGACCAGATGCCGGAACAGGCGCGCGGACAATTCCGAATTGGCACAGCTTGCCATGTGTGAAAACACCAGCGACCGCAAAAATGTCATCAATGGTTCAAAGAAGGCAATCCCGATAAGAGCAATTGCCAGCACGTCCAGGCTTTGCAGGCCCCGGCTGACCAGCACCTTGTCGATCACAACTTCGAACAGCTTGGGCGATACCAGGGCAAAGGCCTGAATGATCAGCGAGGCCAGCAGAATGCGCCGGAACCGCGCTTTGTGCTTAAGGATCGAAGGCAGAAACCAGGAGAACCCGAAAGCCTTTTGCCCGGACATCCAAGACGGTTCCCGGCTGCACAGGATGACCTCGCTGTCAAAGTCGCCAGCAACATCTTCGGGGCATTGCGGGTGGTGCCGCCTGTCAGCGGATTTGTTACCTGCAGCTGCCCGCCAACCGCGCCGGTAACAGCGTACCATTGCCCGGTATCAGCCTTGCGGATCAGATACGGCACCGGGGCAGACAGCAGCCGCCGTTCCGGCAGGGGCGCCAGCCGCGCCTTGATCCCCATGCGTTTGGCGCAGCGGATGATGTCCGTGGCATCAAAGGCAGCGTCGGTTTTGCCATGCAGATGCCAAACCTGGCCAGCATCCGCAGCAACATCCAGCTGGCGGGCCGCCGCCAGCAGTGCCAGCAGGCCCGTGTCCTGCTCCGGGGAGACCGCCGCCGCATCGCTTCCCTGCAGGAAGGCTGTATCCTGCAGGCTTTCTGCTGCCATGCTCATCACCGTTCCCTCAGGGTTTCGGACTGGTATTCGCGCAGCGGACTGAGGACGTAGTCGATGATCCGCCGGTCCCCGGTCTTGATTTCCGCGGAAACCGTCATGCCCGGCGACAAGGCGATGCGCTCGCTGCCGGATGCGATCACCAACCGCTCCAGCACAACCCGCGCCGGATAAACCAGCCCCAGCCGCTCATCCTCAATGGCGTCGCCGGACACATTTTTGACCTCACCCACGACAGTGCCGAACTTGGTGTAGGGGAAGCTGTCGATCTTCACTTCAACCGGATGGCCGCCACGGACAAAGCCGATGTCCTTGTTCAGAACCATGACCTCCGCTTCAAGGTTTGCCGCATGCGGCACAACAACAAGCAATTCCTGCGCAGGCTGGACAACGGCACCAATCGTCGAGACCGCAACTTGCTGAACCACGCCGCTCACTGGTGCGGTGACGGTCATTTTGCGCGCGTTTTCATCGGCCTGGATCAGCTGGTTGCGCAGGTTCGACAGCTGGATCTGTTCCTGTGAAAGCCGGTCCAGCAATGACTTGCGGGTTTCATAGCCGAATTGCTCAATCTGCTGATTGAGGTCGTTCTCCTCGGACTTCATCTGAGTTAGCGACACCTCGGTCTCTGCCAGCTCGCGGCGCTGCTCGATCAGCTCGCGCGACAGTTCAAGAAACTGGTAGCGCGGGAACAGGCCCTGTTCCATCAGGGTGCGGCGGCTGTCCAGACGTTCCTGGGTGTTTTCAATCAGGGCCTTGGTCTCGGCGGCAATTGCGCCCGAGGCCTGCTGCCGCAACCGCACCTGCTCGACCCTGTTCTGCAGGACAGTCAGCTGGGCTGCTATGCTGTCGGTTTCGGCCTGCAAGCGGTTCTGCGCAGTCTGTGCCAGTGCTGCGGGTGTTCCCTCGGGGATCAGAAAATCACCCAGCGGCCCGCCGCTCAGCAAGGCTTGCAGCCGGGTAACCTCCAGTGAAGCCGCCTGCAGCTGGCCCCGCAGCCGGTCGCGCTCGGCTGCGGCCGAGGTCGGGTTCAGTTCAATCAGCGTGTCCCCTGCCCTGACCTCCTGACCATCACGGACCGAGATCAGGCTCACTTCTCCGCGCTCCGGTGCCTGCACCACTTTGGAACGGTCATCAACGATCAGACGCCCTGAAGCGGTGGCGATAATGTCGATCCGCCCATAGAGCGCCCACAGAACCACCCCGATGCACAGCAATACGATCGCAAGGCTGAACCCGCGTGCGGCACTTGAGGGCGGCCGTTCCAGGATCTCCAGATACTCCGGCAGGAATTCCAGCTCCAAGGAGCTGCGCTTGCCCGTCTTGGCGGCGGGAGCCGGTTTTGCGGCAGGCATTTGCTCCGCCGCTTTCCGGCGCCGTTTAGACAATAAGTCCATCTGCCTCTCCCTTTGCCAGGGCCGCTTCCGCAGCCTTGGGGTTCTGCCCCTCAATGGCGAGCTCGTTTTTTTGCAGGTTCCACAGGTTGCGGTAGGCGCCATCCGGGTTCCGGATAAGCGTATCGTGGGTTCCGCTTTCGATTATCCGGCCTTGATCCAGCACATGAATACAGTCGCAGTCCCGGACGGTGGACAACCGGTGCGCAATCACGATGACGGTCCGGCCCTTGCGGATTTCATCCATGTTCTTCTGAATCAGCGCCTGGGAATGATCGTCCAAAGCCGAGGTTGCTTCGTCCAGAATCAGAATGCCAGGTTCGCTGAGCAGCGAGCGGGCTATGGCGATCCGCTGCCGCTGCCCTCCCGAGATCGAACTGCCGCCTTCGGACAGGATGGTGTCATACCCGTCTTTCATTTCGAGAATGAACTCATGGGCCCCAGCCTTGACTGCGGCTTCAGCGATATCCGCCAGCGGCGCCGATGGCCGGGTCAGCGCAATATTGTCACGCACTGATCTGTTGAACAGGAAGTTCTCCTGCAGAACGATGCTGGTATTCTGCCGCAGGGACACAGAATCCAGCGTTGCTATGTCGGTGCCGTCAATGCACACTTTCCCGGTTTCGGGTATGTAAAGCTTCTGCACCAGCCGTGCGACCGTGCTCTTGCCCGATCCGGACCGCCCTACAAAGGCAACCATCTGGCCGCCGGGAATTTCCAGGTTGAAGTCCTGCAGCACCGGTTCGCCGTCCGGTGCATAGCGGAAGGTGACGTTCTGGATGGAAACGGCCCCCTTTGCGATACGCTGCACAGGTTTATGGGCCTTGGACACTTCGGGGATTGTGTGCAGCACATCGCCCAGGCGCTCGACCGAAACACGCGTCTGCACGAACTGGCGCCAAAGCTCGGTCAGGCGCAGAACCGGCTGGCTGACGTGGTTGGCCATCATGTTGAACGCGATCAGCTGCCCGATCGACAGCTCCAGACCGATGACCTTGCGCGCACCGATCCACAGAACCAGCACCATCGTCAGCTTCTGAATGGCCTGCACCAGCGTGTTCGACAGCTGCATCAGCCGCTGAACCTTGTAGTTCGACAGCACAAAGTCGCGGGTCTGATATTCCCATCGCCGGATCATCTGGGCTTCCAGCGCCAGCGCCTTGACTGTTTCGACCCCGGTCAGCATTTCGGTCAGGAACGAAGTGTTGACGGCGCCATCCCGGTACAGTTCCTCGATCCGGCGCTGCAACGGCCCCGTTATCAGGAAAGAGACCGCCATATAGCAGGGCACCGAGGCCAGTACGACAAAGGTCAAAACGGGTGAATAATAGTACATCACCGTAAAGAAGATAAAAGTGAAGCTAAGGTCGATCACCAGCGTGTTCGCCGCACCGGTGATGAACTCACGGATTGAACTCAGCTCGTTCACCCGCGCAACGGTCACACCAACCGGGCGCGACTTGAAGTAAGTGAGGGGGAGATCAACCAGATGCCGGTACAGATTGCCGCCCAGCCGGGCATCGATCCGGGTTGCGGTGCGTGTTGCCAGATACTGCCGCAGCGTCTTCAGCGCCACCTCGAACACAGCCACGGCAATCAGCGTGACCACCAGAACATCCAGGGTTGAAACGGAATTATGGACCAGCACCTTGTCCATGATGACCTGAAAGAACAGCGGCGAAATCAGGGCCAGGCATTCAATAGCTGCAGAGGCCGCCAGAATTTCGAACGCCAGCCCCTTGTACCGGGTCAGTTCCGGCAGGAACCAGCGGATGTCAAACTTCTGAACAATCTTGTGAAACCGCTCGCGTACCCGCAGCACAGCCGCCTTCCCGGACCAAATGCCGGCAAATTCTTCACGGCTCAAGGCTTCGGGAGCCGGCGCGTCCGGGCGCTGTATCAAGGCGTTCTGATCCGAGAGGCTGGCCAGCAAAAACCAGGCTCCGGCTTTGTCCCGAAGGATCAGCGGCAAAGGCTGCTTTTCCAGCTTTGCCTGTGTCAGGTTGTGAAAGCGCATTCTCAGCTTAAGGGCCCGCGCGGCGGAGCGGGCAAAACGCTCTTCCGCCACATCTCCCTTCTTATCCAGCAGCTTGCGGACTGTTTCCTCTGCCTGCGGAATCTGCATGACTCCGGCCCAGATTGCCAAACACTGGACCAGGCTGCCTGCCCTGCGGCTGGTTCCGGGGCTGCATTCACCGTCATCTTTCAGGGAGGCCGGGGTCATGCCATAGCTCCGAAGCGGTCAGCAACCGGCCGCCGGTTGCTGCAAGCTGCCTGCTTGCAGGCCACAGCAGATTTTCGCATCGTGATGTCCGGGCAAGCCATTACGCGTCCCCAAAAACAGAAGCCAGCTGGTTCGCAAGTTTGCGCACGCAAGCTGGGGAATTCGGGGGGCAGACCACATGGAAATCAATCCTCCCAAGTTCAGGAAGGTGTTTGTCCAGCACCTTGACCGAATAGGGGTTTCTGTTTGCTCTCAAGAAGGAATCAACGGTGAAACCAACGCCATAGCCGCGCCGGATCGCATCAAAATATGAGGTGAGAGAAGAGGTTTCAAAAACCACCTGGTGCGCCCGGTTGCTGCGTTTCAGGATTTCATCTGCCGACGGACCGCGGCTGACATTGCCATGCCAGATGACAACCGGGACTTCGGCATCATTTGCCAGTGTGTTTTCATCGAACTGCAGGCCGCAGATCCAATTCAGCGAACAGCGTTTGGAAAAAACGCTGTTCAGCGGCTTTCCTTCCCGGCTGCAAATCACTGCAACTTCGATCTGCCCCAGTGATACCTTTTTCACCAGATTGTCTTCGCTGTCAGTAACAATTTCCAGTTTCGGCCCGGTTCCAGGCGTGTCCAGTTTCCAAATCATTTCGGGTCCGAAAAAGAACTCAACAGCAGGCAGAACGCCGATCCGGAACCGTGTGCAGCTGGTCTTGCCGATTAGCCCCTCGATTTTTTCCAACTCTCCCACAATGCGCTGCGTGATCTGGTAGAGTTGCTGGGCCTGTTCCGTCATGCCCCGGTGCGGGTTCCGTTCAATGAAAAGAGAAAACTGCACCGTATCCTCCAATCGCTTTATGCGATTGCTGATTGCCGGCTGCGATAGGTTCAGTTTCTTTGAGCACGCGGTATAGGACTTAAGCTGCGCGAGTTCGAAGAACGTCCTCAAAAGGTCGATGCTGACCTGGCTCATATGCGCCAATCCTGTATTTGGGGGATCGTTATGTGCCAGCATGAGTTTACTCTCCTTAACAACTAATCACAAATCACTATAGCTGCCGACACGGAAGCACCTGCCTTGCGGCAGAGGCCTCTGATTGTGAAAGAGTGTGCCGTGCACATGTTGCGGGCACCGGATTTGCACCGGTGCCCGCTCTCGTTTGACGGGATTGCGGTTACACAGCTGGTGTGACCCACAGACGGGTGATCTCTTCCTGGATCGTTGCCCCCGATTGTGTCGCCGCACCGTAGTCAAACCGTGCATGCCCCGCCATCTGAGACACCAGCAGATCGATGTTTGCGCTCGACAGGCTTTTGCCGCCGGCTGCCAGTTCCTCGATTTTGCCTGCTCCGTCTTCGCTGAAGTAGCCATTGATACGCTGACTGCCGTCAGCTTCAGAACCACCTTCGCTGTTCAGGATGTAAAGATCCTCGCCGTCGCGGGTGAACCACAGGTTGGAGATCCCGATAGACCGGCCGTTGAGGTCTTCATAGATGATCCGGTCGGTGCCTCCGGCGTCCGAGATCACATCATGGCCATCGCCGGCGCTGTAGATATAGGCGTCATCTCCCTGGCCGCCCCGAAGGTCATCGTCACCCTTGCGGCCCCGCAACAGGTCATTGCCGCCCTGCCCGTCCAGATAGTTGCTGGCGGCGTTGCCATAGAACTGATCACCGTGAGAGGAACCGATGGCCCCTTCGAAACTGGAAAGTTTGTCTTCCTCATACCAATTGCCGTCAGCAGCCTTGTAGCGTGCAAACTGATTGCTCCCCAACTCGATCCAAACAGCGTGGTTCGCATCATAGTAGCTGGCGATGTCATATCCAGCCCCGCCATCCAGGTCATCGACGAACGACCCGCCGTTGATCAGGTCATCGCCAGCCCCGCCAGTGATTGTATCCGCGCCATTCCCGCCCTGAAGGAAATTCGCGCTGCTGTTGCCAATCAGCACGTCATTCAGCCCGCTGCCGATGACCCCTTCAAAGCCGGAAACACTATCGCCGTTGTTCCAAACGCCGCTAGCAAAGTACTGCTCAGTCTGATCGCCGCTGAGATCAAACCGAATAGCCCAGCTCGCTCCTTTGTAGCTCGCGGTGTCAAACCCATCGCCGCCTTCCAGGTGGTCCAGCCCTGCGCCGCCATGAATAAGGTCATCACCGCTTTTGCCATAGAGAAAGTCCCGGGTATCTCCGCCAGACAGGAATTCATCCGCGCCGGTGCCGACAAAGTAGTCCTCTCCGGCGCCGCCAATCCGCTGATTGGCAAAGCTGCCGTTGAAGTAGTCAAAGGCGGTCTTCTGCCTGTCTGACACGGTGTGGATCTGGGCCTGCGGCAGCGGCGCTTCGGCGGGCCGCACGAACCGGGCACCCGCCCAATCCGCATGATCCGCACCATTGCCGTCGCCGGCGTCGCCAACCACCAGCCGCAGCTGGGAATACCCGGCAACCGACACATCGACTTTGCCTGCACCGTCATTTCCGGTCAGGGTGCCGCTTTCGAACAGCAGCTGGTTGTCGCCATAAACCTTGAAGGTAACAGAGCCGTTGGCGCCGACTTCGTCATCAACCCCGATATCGGAGATGAACCGGCGGGCACCCTCGGGAATATCCACCACGATCTCCGACCCGGCATGCACGCCCACGCCTTTGGCATAGGTTGCGCCGCCGATTGTGATCTGGTTCCCGTCAGCCGAACCGGCTTCACCGTTCGACCGGTTCCGTTCTGCAGCGCCCCAGCCGTTGCTCTGGGAACTGAAGGTCAGATCGCTGAGATAGACGTTCTCTTCACCGGGCGCGTTGGACACAGTTTCCGTTACACCGGTCGTGGTAAAGGTGATCTCTTTGATCCAGCGTGCCTTGCTGAAGGTCCCGCTGACCCCGACCAGCCGATAGCTCTTGTAAGGGATGCCACCGGTCCGGATCTGTACCGTGTCGCTGCTGTTGCCGGCAGGTTCCCAGTCATAGACGTCAGAAACATCCTGCCAGTTTCCTGTGTTATCCAACGCCTGGATCTTGAACTGGCTCTTCGGATCAGCTGTGTTCTGGCTGCGCAGGACGTCGATCGCGATGTCAGCCGCCGCCTGCTTATCCTCGGCATAGGCCCTGCTCGACAGATCGCTATCGATGGTCAGGCTGGTCAGAAGGATCTTGTCAGCCAGGTCAAACCTGATCCAGGCGTTGCCGTTCAAAGCGACATCATCTTCGCCTGTTGCCCAGGCTGTTGCGTCCCGGTTCAACTGCCAGCCGTCCACGATGTTCGAGGGGTTGGAGCGGCTGCCCCAGCTTGTCGAATCCACTTCCGACACCCCGATGTCCGCGCTGCTGGAATGCGCAACTGCCAGCGAGCTGGCTGCCTCGCTCTCCAGGATTTCACCTGACTTGATCTTGCCGCCATCCAGATCACGGTTGGCCCAGTAGCTGCGCACGGTTGAGAAAGTCGACAGAGAATCGCTGACCGAGACATTGATCAGCCCGCCTCGGTCGCCTGCCTCGTAGCTGGCGAATTTTTCGTCACCAGACACAATATCCGCGGCCGACACCCCGGCATCCATAAAGCGTTTGATGGCATCGGCACTGGTGATGCCAATCCGGAAATAGGCATCAATGCGGGCATGATCGCTGAGGCCCTTCTCAGCCATCACAGCGGCGACTTCCTTTGCGGCTGACCGCTGGTATCCGGCAATGAAGAGAGCCTTTTCGATCAAGACCGCATCCTGGCTGGTGGCCGTGCCGCTGATCAGATCCCGGACTGTCTTCACGTCCTGCGGCAGAACTCCTTCGCTCAGGTACTGCTCGCCCTGGATGGCGTTCAGCCCCCCGTCTATTGCAGCCAGTACAAAGTCTGCATTGGCACCAATCCCCCGCAGCTGGGTGACAAAGGTCAGGTCAAACTCATCCGGACGGATCTTGTCCCGAACACCGGAGGACGCATCTTTCAGCAGTTCGTCGCTGAACAGCTTGATAACCTCCGCATCCTGCAGACCGGCTTTCAGATACGCGATCGCATTGGCAACGGCTGGTTTGTTCTGGAACCCCAGGCTGTCAACCAGGTGATCAATCAGGCCGCTCAGGTCTCCTTGCAGGCGCTGTCCGCGCAGCAGAACCTTGGCCTCCGCCGCGGTCAGTGATTGATCCAGGAACTCAAATCCAGCACCCGATTGCGCCCGGCTGCCAGCCAGCTCATAGGCGTTTTCGCCAAAGTAGATTGTGCCATCAAAGTCTGGGTGGAACTCCTCAGCTGACGGATGCTCCAGCCCGTCAGTGAACGCATTCCAGGCAATCGAGGGCAGTTCGGTCTGGAACAGCAGCCCTTCGGTGTCATGGGCGATCCGCAGACGCCGCGTCGCCGTATCCATCGCCACCAGGATCTGGCCTTTTTCAAAGGATTTCAGATGCGGCGAGCCGGGCGAAGTCTGGAACTGGCGTAAATGGCCGCTCCATTCCCGCAGATGCAGTTCCAGATCCCCGTCGCGGTTGACCTCTATCCGGATACCCGGCTTGCTGCCCCAGGACGTCTGGTCAAAGATCGTGACCTTGGTATCGAACTGGCTCTTGTCCTCTTGTGACAGATAGGCGAAATCCCTGTTTTCCAATTTCTGCCAGCCGGAGGTCGTTCTGGGCGCCTGAACCAGAGTGTCTTCAACGTTGAACGCCTCCACGGATTGCGCCTCAGCCGCGGTCAGCCCGGCATTGACATAGTGGACCACGTCTTTACGGGCGATGCCGGCGTCCAGATAAGCCTGGAACTGCGGATCCCCGTCCGGAAGCTGCACGTCATGGTTATAGGTGTCGCCATGCGTCGCCGTGGCACTGCTGCGCCAGGCAAAGCTGATCAGGTCCGGCTCCAGATAGTAGTTCTTGAAGTAAAGCGACTGCGAACCGTCAGCCGAGGTCAGCTTCAGATCAAGGCCGATCACTTCCTTTGCATAGGCCGCCACATCCGTGTCCAGCTCGACATACCCATAGCCCTGGTTGCTGCCAAAGGCGAAATGCGGCTGCTGCGGCAGGTCGAAGAAATGCGGCTTGCCGTTGTCGATCAGCTGGATGCGCTGGTGGTTGCGGGCATCCAGCTCATAGAAGTTGGTCTCTCCGGAAACCAGCGCAGGCAGCCCGTAGGTGAATCCGCTTACACCCAGGCGGACCCGCAGGTGGCGCGCTTCGGTTTCCCGGTTGAAGTTCTTCAGCGTGACCTGGCTGTTCTGATAGGACAGGATCAGATCGCCGCCCTGATGGGTCAGCACCACGTCGCGCATGTCATCCGATGCAACGCCTTCCAGCTGCAGCATGTCATAGGTCAGTGCGCCGTCTGTGTTGTCGATGACATAGGATTTGCTGCCTGACAGGTCCACTGTGTAGGTGTCGCTGCCTGCGCCGCCGGCCATCTCGGTGTGGTTGGCCCCGGACATCTCGTCGTCGCCGCTACTGCCCAGATAGCTGTCTGTTTCCGCTGCAATCGCCTGCGCGGTCACCGACTGTCCGTTCACCGACAGCCCCGGAGCGGAAGCAGCCGCGTAATAGCCTTCGATCAGCAGCGACTGCTGCGCCTCCAGCCCCAGCGCGGGGTCCAGTCGGCTTTCGTCATAGACCAGCAGATCATCCCCCATACGCAGATAGGCAATCTGCGACAGGGAAGCGATGGAAACCGCCAGCCCCGCTGCGGCGTCCGCCTGTGCGACATAGCGGCCTTGCGCATCGGCGGAACTCAGTTCAACCGCATCGCCTGCCTTCACCGGAGTTGTCGAGCGCAAACCGGACACTGCCTCTTCCGCCTCGGCTGTCCCGCCGGCAAGATTTTCTATGGACAGACGGCCGCCGCCTTCTGCAGGCAGTTGCAGCAATGCAGGAACCGCATTTTCGGCACCGGGCGTGTTGGCATAGATCGAAATCTGCCCGGCATGTGCGTGGTAATCCGGAATGATGACTTCGATGGTATCGTCGAGGGCAAAGTACAGAAGGGTCAGTTGCCCATCTTCATTGTAGAAATAATCCACCTTGTCCAAATCGGCATTCAGCACAACCGACATCATCCGCTGGGTACGCGGCTCCAGAACAAAGGAGCCGGAACCGGGATTGAGCCGGTAGGTTGAAACTGCCTGATCACCGGCAAGGCGTGTAAGGTCGTTGTCGCCCTCCGCCTTTTTCTGGAAAACAAAGGATTTGGACACCCGTTCCAGAGAAACCGGATAAACGTTGCTGCCGTCACCCCGGTACTTGTTTTCCAGCGTCAGAGAGAAGCTGGCGCCGCTCTTGTCCCGGAACTGCAGGATCTTGTTCTTGCGCACCACACCTTCGCCTTCGAAGATATCGCCGATCTGCAAGGACTTGCCATCCGGCCCACGCAGCACCAGCGCGTTGGCCGAGGTATCCAGCGTGTAGCGGTCATAGTTGTCCGGCAGCTCGATCAGCGCCGCCTGCGGGCCGTCGTTCTTGTCCAGCCAGATCTGGCCGTGGCTGCCCGCGCTCCACAGGAAAGTATCGTCGCTGGTGCTGTGAACAACGATGCCGCTGTTGACGACAATTGTGTTGGCGCCGCCGCCGCCATGCACCTCATAACCATTGGCAAAGCCATCGCCCCGCACATCCAGCAGGTTGTCGCCATCGTCGCCATAGACCTTGGTAAAGCTATGCGCATTCACCACCGATATGTTCTCGATGCTGGACAGGTTAAAGTCGAGCGGGTCCGGATGCACGATCCGCCCGGTGCCCGCTCTCAGGTCGATGGTCGCTGTATTCCCATCCGCATCCAGGATCAGCGTATCGACACCGGCGCCGCCATCCAGATGACCCACTTTGGCTTCTGCGGACATGTTGTAGACATCCGCCAGATTGCCGCCTGTCAGCCGAGCCAGCTCGGTGGAGTTGTCCAGGCTGAAAAGGTTCTTCTTCGCGAGATCCCCGGTAACCGACTCACCGGCCTTGCGGCCAAGCTCCGCCCAAACGGTGGTGCCGACGGCAATCAGCTGCGTGGTGATCCGCTCAAGGCTGCCAAAAACCGGACCTTCCTGCTGCAGCAGATAGCCAACCTCGTCCTTGTCGCCGTCATTGTCGCCATCATAGTCCACAATGCCGTAGTTCACGTTAAAGCTGCGGTTGCGGACATTGAGATCCTTGTGGCCGCTTTTGGCAAAGATGTCAGATAGATAGGCCTTGGTTTCATTCCAGCCGTCCAGCAGGCTGGTTTCCGTGTCCGCTGCCGCTTCCTCGCCCTTCTTTTTGGCCTTGGCTTCTTTGAACCCGCGGGTTTCCACGCCGACCCAGGCGGCGAAGAACTGATGCACCTTGTCTGCGGTGTTCTCAAAATAGTCGCCGTATTCCTCGATCTGCAGCGCACCTTGAACGATGCCCTGGATAATGAAGGCCGCAGCACCGATGGCCAGGCCGATGGGGCCGGCAGACGAGGCGACTGTCGCCAACAGCGATCCGGCCGCGGCGGCGGCAGCAACTGTCGTGCCCGCAGCGGATGCCGAAACTGCGGCGGCAATGGAGACGCCAGTCAGCGCCACACTGGCTGCCAGGGACACCGTGGTGATCACGGTGCTGGAGACCAGAGATTTGTACTCAATGCTGCCTGTGTCGCCGTTGTTGTTCCAGAAATCCTTCCATTCCAGCCCGATGGAGGTCAGGCTGATCGGCGCCAGCAACAGATCCAGCCCCCCGCCTTGACCGCTTTGCCAACGGTTCCCAGCGCCTTGCCCGCCAGCTTGAAGCCGGTGCTGATGCCCTTGCTGACCACTGTCGGCAGTGCCACGCCGCCAGCCAGTTCCGTCACGGTCAGGGCTTTCTGGGTGGTGTTCAGGTTGTTCCAGTCAGTAATGACCGAGCGGACCGAATTCAGTGTCGTCAGTGTGGTAAAGCTGATGTTAGCCCCGTTCAGCGCCTTCTGCGCCCGCGACGGGCTGAAGTTGCGGCGCAGGGACTGCCCCAGTTTCTGGGTCTCCAGATCAGTGTCCTGACGCAGCTTTGTTTCGATGCCCCGGTACAGTTCCGGGTCAATCTTGGTGAGAGCGCTGACCAGCTCCAGCCGGTCCCTGTAGGTGCCGCCGTTGACGATCTTGCGGACGGCATTGACATCCAGCGGATCCGCATAGGGCCCGGCCCGGAACACGCCTTTCTCATTAAGATAGCCCATCGCATCGGAACGGGTCCAATCGGCCATGTCCACAATCGCGGTGCCGTCGTCCAGCCCGCGCACGCTGCGCCGCAGCTGTTCTGTGGCTGCGATTTCAAGCAGCTGCAGGTCGGACGCTCCGCGGTGCTTGTTCCTCAGCTTCTGGAAGTCCTGCTCGCTGTAGCCGTTCAGCTGTTTGGACAGCTCGGCAACCCGCAGCACCGAAGCGGTATCTTCAATCGAAAGACCATACTTCACCTGCAGCTCCTGCGACTTGCGCAGGTTCCGGCTCTGGCCGGTTGCAGTCTCGACCGCCTGATGGAAGTCGGGTGCCGCCTCATAAACGCCCGTGATCTTGGACGTGACCACATCGGCCAGCGACTGGGCCAGATCAGTTGTTCCGACCTGGCTGTCCTGCAGGGAGTCGGAACTGAAGACTTTTGTCAGATCGCCGCTTTCCGCCTCCAGCCGCTGCTTCAGGATGACAGCGAGCTTTACCTTCTCCGCGTCCGCCAGGTCGCTGGACAGAACGCTTTCCAGGCCGCGCACATCAAACCGGAGATCAGACAGCATTGCGCCGCCGCCCGCCAGCTCAGTAAACACATTGCCGGATACCTTGAGCCCGTGAACGGAGGTGGCCGCATCATACAGAGCCAGCGCCGAGACGGATTTGCCGTTCAGGCTGATATCCCCAAGCTTGGACAGGCGCTGCCGCTCGGTCACGAAACCATCGCCCTCCAGCAGGCCGTCAAGCGCCGTGAAGGCCTCCTTGCCGGAAACTTTGGCTGGATCGAACTGGTAGGTGTCAAACACCAGGCTGCCCGAGGAATTCTTCTTTGTGTCATAATAGGAGGCAAGGCTGCCCTCCCAGTGCCCGCCGCTGCTTTTCTGCGCCAAGTGGCTTTCGATGACCGACTTCAGCGCCCCTGCTGTTCCGGCCTCGGAGGATGACGACAGTTTCACTTCAGCTGCATTGGTTTCGTAGAAGTGATAGCTGGCGGTGCCGCCGGAAACTTTCTTGGCCACGGCAAAGGCGTGGTTGCCGGTATGCAGTTCGTAAAATGCATCGCCGGACGCCGCTTGCAGCCGCAACATCACCTGATCCAGCGTGAGGTTCCCCTGCCCGTTCAGCACCGATTGCGCCGCGTCGCCGGAATTGCCAAAGGCGCTCAGGCGGCGGATCAGGCTTTGGAAGCCGACACTTTCCACATCTTCGCGCACTGAACTGCTGCTGTTGTCCACGATTCTGGAGTGGGTAAACACGCCGTCCAGAAACTTTTGCTTGGTGCTGTCGGACTGCGACAGGCTGTAGAGATAGCCCAGCGACAGGCCAACACACTGGCCGCAGGGCTTGCCGTCCTTACCGACCCCGACATAGAGCGATTGCGGTGCGTGACGGACTTCGGTTGTGAACTGGCCCGCCGGCGCCTTGCTGTCCACCATCCTGGTGAACCCGGCTGACACTTCGCCCGACAGCGCATCCCAGCTCAGCAGGCGCTCGATGTCGCTGCCGTCGTCGCCCAGGAGATACAGCTGGTCATCCCCTGCCCCGGCCCGCACGCGGCTGGTCCCCGCCTGGTTCGGCGGCGACTTGTAAAAGGTCAGGTTCTTCTGGATTTCCAGCGTCTGGCCCACGGTATAGCCAGCCGAACCGCCTGCTTTGACCACAAGCCCGCCTGAGACCTTCTCGATATCGGGGAACTCCGATTTTACCGAAACATCAAAGGTCAGCTGATTTGCGTTCTTGGATTTGGTTGGATTCTTCAGAATCTTCTGAACGTCTTTCTGGAACTCCGTATTGTCGAACCCGACCTGATGTCCGGAGCTGTCCCGCACAATATGTTTCTTGTACAACGCTTCGGCCGCGTCATCGCGGATTTTGAAGTCCACCACGAATTTTTTTGATTTGTCGTTGCCAAAGGCCTCGCCCGCCGCGCTGGACAGCCTTCGTGTTTCCTGCCGCCAATTGTCAAAAACGTCCTTTCCGAACAGTTTTTGCAGCCCGTTTTTGAAACCCAGCAATTCCTTGCCGATCCCGGCAATTGTATTCTTGTGCAAGGAGAACGGGATCGTGAATTGGCCTTTCTCTGCGATTTTGGCCTGGCCCAGCCGAGCCTCGGCTGTGGCGTAGCTTTGCGCGGCTGACCCGGAGACATTGTCCGGACGGGCGTCTTCAGCCCGCAATCCGGCGCCGCCGGAAATTGGTGTCCAACCCAATGTG
>NZ_CP038237.1:0-144623 GCF_004535885.1 Leisingera sp. NJS201 | reverse complement strand
GGTCCAGCAAGTTGTCGGTGATGTAGAGGTAATGACAGGCCATCTCCATCGCGCCCTTTTGCGTCTTGCCCCACGCCGGATCGTCGAAGTTCGGGATGTGGATGATCTTGCCCGGTCGGCCTGCTCCGGATCGCCCATCCACAGCCACAGGAATCCCCAGCGGTCCTCGGCCGGGTAGGACTGCACCGCGGCGCGGCGCGGCGGGTTGTCGAGCTGGGTGGGGGCAATCACGCATTCGCCGCGGCAATCAAATGTCAGCCCGTGGTAGCCGCAGACCACATGGTCGCCCTCGATGGTGCCGCGTGACAGCGGCAGCTTGCGGTGCGGGCAGGCGTCCTCCAGCGCGATGGCCTTGCCTTGCGTGTCGCGGTAGATCACGATCTGTTCTTCCAGCATGGTGAGCGCGGTCAGTTCGCGCCCGAAATCCTCGCTGCGCCCTGCCACATACCAGCAATTGCGAAGATAGCCCTCGCCGCCGATCAGATCCGGTCTCATGACTGCCCCTTACTCCGAAAACTCATCAAAAGCCTTCAACGCCTTGGCGCTGTAGGCATAGGACGGGCCGCCGCCCATATAGGTGGCCATCGCCAAGGCCTCGCACAGTTCCTGCCGCGTGGCGCCCAGCCGCACCAGCGAGCGGACATGAAAGCCGATGCAGCTGTCGCAGCGGGTGGCGATGGCGATGCCTAGGGCAATGAACTCCTTGGTCTTTTCACTCAGCGCGCCGGTCTTTTTGGCGGCCTGGCCCATGGTGGCGAAACCGCGAACGGTGCCGGGGACTTCTTTCGAGAAGGTGCCGATCTCGGCCTCGGTCCCGGCCATGAAGGTTTTCCAGTCCATATCTTGTCTCCTCAGCCTCTTTCGTCCGATCCCATGCGGCGTTCCAGCCAGCGCACCCCGGCGCTGATGATCAGCACCAGCACCAGGTATTCCAGGATCAGCAGGGTGTAGATTTCCAGCGGGCGGTATTCGCTGACCACCAGCTCATTTGCGCGCCGTGTCAGTTCCTGCATGCCGATGACGGAGGCAAAGGCGCTCATCTTGACGATGTAGATGAACTGGTTTGCCAACGGCGGCAGGATGCGGCGGATTGCCTGCGGCAGGATCACATAGCGCATCGTTTGCAGGTAGTTCAGGCCGATGGTCTGGGCCGCCTCTGTCTGGCCCTTGGCAATCGACTGGATGCCCGCGCGGTAAATCTCGGCGGTAAAGGCGCTGTCGGACAGCGCCAAAGTGATGATGGCGCCCCAGAACGGATCAATCGGCACGTTCATCCCCATCTCGCGGAAGATGATCGGCAACCCGTAGAACACCCAGAACAGCATCGGCAAGAGGGGGATCGAGCGGACAAGCTCCACATAGACACGGTTCACCATCCGCCAGCCGCGGCTTTTGGCGAGGCCGGGCAGGGCGACGATCAGGCCAAGGCCGATGGAGATCGCGGCGGCAATCACCGAGATCAGGATGGTGTCGCCCATGCCGGCGATCAGGAATTTCACGTTCACCCAGCCGCTGGCGGTCATCGGGTTGATCACATACCAGCCCCAGGTCGAGGAGCTGGAGCAGCCCGCAAGCGCCAGCAGCGGCAGCAGCGACAGGATCAGGGTCTTTTTCATGCTTGATCCTTCCGGTCAGTGCTGCAGGATCTGCGACAGGAATTTCTGGCAGCGCGGCGAGCGCGGGGAGCCAAAGAACTCCTCCGGCGGGCCTTGCTCGACAATCTCGCCTGCATCCATGAACACCATCTGGTCGGCCACCTTGCGGGCAAATCCCATCTCATGGGTGACCACCACCATGGTCATGCCGTCCACCGCCAGTTCCGCCATTACGTCCAAGACTTCTGAGATCATCTCCGGGTCCAGCGCCGAGGTCGGCTCGTCAAACAGCAGCACCTTGGGTTCCATGCACAGCGAGCGCGCAATCGCCACCCGCTGCTGCTGGCCGCCGGACAGCTGGCCGGGGCGCTTGCGGGCCTGGTCCGGGATATGCACCCGCTCCAGATAATGCATCGCCTTGGCTTCGGCCTCGGCCCTGGACAGGCCGCGGGCTTTGACCGGGCCCAGCGTCAGGTTCTCCAGCACCGTCAGATGCGGGAACAGGTTGAACTGCTGAAACACCATGCCGACCTCGGAGCGGATCGCGGCCACGGATTGCGGATCGTTGGTCAGCTCGGTCCCGTCGACCCGGATGATGCCCTTCTGATGTTCCTCCAGCCGGTTGATGCAGCGCACAACGGTGGATTTGCCGGACCCGGACGGCCCGCAGATCACAACCTTTTCACCGGCACGCACCGTCAGGCTGATGTCCTTCAGCACATGAAACGTGCCATACCATTTGTTGACACCGGCAAGTTCGATGGCAAATGCGGGGTCTGGTTGCGGGTTCCCTGGCATATTTTTCTTCCCAAGAAAAATTTTTCTTGAGGTTAACGACCCAGTTGCCGTTAAATCAAGCATCAAATCTGCTACTTTTCCGAGGCAGCCAAAAACGCACCAACGGGGAGATACCGATGAAACATATTCTAAAGGCGGTGGCCGCCGCAGCAGTGACAGTGGTGCTGGCGGGGTCCGCGCAGGCGCAATCGGCGCTGCACGAAATCCTGGACAGCGGCGTGCTGAAGGTCGGCACGACGGGCGACTGGAACCCGATGACGCTGCGCGATCCGGCGACCAACAGCTACAAAGGGTATGACATCGACATCATGGCCGAACTGGCCAAGGATCTGGGCGTCGAAGTGGAATTTGTGCCGGCCGACTGGAAAACCCTGGTGAATGGCGTGGTGGCGGGCAAGTATCATCTGACCGGTTCGGCCTCGATCTCGGCGCCGCGGATGAAGGTTGCGGGTTTTTCCGACAGCTATATCGCGGTGGAGATTTTTCCGTTCACACTTAAGGAAAAGGCCGGGAATTTTTCCGGCTACGCGTCGATCAACCAGCCGGGAGTAAAGGTGGCCACCACGCTGGGCACAACGTTCGAGAAACTGGTACGCGAATGGTTCCCCGAGGCTGATATCAAAGTGGTTGAAGCACCTGCGCGCGGGTTCCAGGAAGTGCTGGCGGGCCGCGCCGATGTGTTCATCACCTCCAACATCGAAGGCTCCACCCTGGAAGAGAAATTCCCGGTGACCCGGGTGCCGGACACCGGCCCGCGTGCGCCCACGCCGATTGCAATGCTGCTGCCGCAGGATGATCAGGTCTGGATCAACTACATGAACAACTGGGTGAAGGTGAAGAAGGCCACCGGTTTCTTTGAAGCCACCCAGGCCAAGTGGGGGCTGTAGGCCCATCGCGCAGCCGTTCCGGCGGCTGCGTTCCGGTCAGGCTTCGCTGGATTGGGCCTTGGTGACCATAGTGATGAAGCTCACCCTGTCCGTCTTCAGCTCTACCGGGCCGTGGGCGTTGCTGGAATCAAAGCTGATGCTGTCGCCGGGCTTCATATGGTACGAGGCCTCGCCGCATTGAAACACCATCTCGCCGCTGGTGATATGCATGAACTCAAGCCCGCGGTGACGGTACAGCGGGCGCGGCTTCAGCGGCTGTTCCAGGGTGACGGCAAAGCTCTCGAAACTCACATGGCTGGCCTCGGCCCGGCCGATCATCTTGTAGGTATGGCCAAAACCGCTGCCCAGCCGCTGCACCGTCATACCTTCACCAGCTGCAACAAAGGACACGTCCGAATGTTCCACCGTGCCGGCAAAGAAGTTGATCAGCGGCGCCCCGATTGCATTGGCAAGTGCCTCAAGCGTTGTGAGCGAGGCCGAGACCTGGCCGCGCTCGATCTTGGAGATCATTGCAGTGGACACGCCCGCGCGCTCTGACAGTCCGGCCAGCGTCAGCCCGGCCAGCATCCGGTGGGTCTTGACCGCGGCGCCGACCAGCTGGTCCAGCGCGGGTTTTTCGATCTCTGCGGGCGATGAATCTTCCATTGCCACAGACTATGCCGCCTGCGTGCAAAGGAAAAGCTGCGCGTGGCGAATTGACAGGAGAAGACGATGCAGCTTGCCCATATGACCTGGCTAGAGGTTGAAGCCCGCCTGAAGGCGGGCGCGGCGGTAATGGTGCCGGTGGGATCGACCGAGCAGCACGGGCCGATGGGCATGATCGGCACCGACACCATCTGCGCCGAGGCGGTGGCACTGCGGGCGGCTGATTTGTGCGATGCTATCGTCGCGCCCGCGCTGGCCTATACGCCGGCGCCCTTCAACACTGCGTTTCCCGGCACTGTCTCAATGCCGGAGGATCTGTTTCAGGCTCACGCTACCGCCGTCTTTCGCGGGCTGCTGGCGCAGGGGTTTTCGGGAGTGTTTATCGTCAATGGCCACGGTGCGAATTTGGCGCCATTGCAGCGCGCGGCACAGGCGCTGGATCCGGAGCGCATCGCCATCCGCAGCTGGTGGGAGCCGCAGGAGGTCAACGAAATGCGCAAGGATCTGTATGGCGTTTGGGAGGGGATGCATGCGACCCCGTCCGAGGTCGCCATTACCCAGGCTCTGCTTGGTGAACTGCCCGCAGGCGAGGCGGCGAAACCGCCGCAGAAGCTGAGCCCGGCGTTCATCAAGGCCCATGCCGGCGACAAGCACGGCCCGCCGCAGGAACACAGGGCAGAGTTTCCGGACGGGCGTGTCGGCTCGCATTCCGCCCTGGCCAATCCGCAGGACGGCGCCCGCTTGCTGCAGGCAGCGGCGCGGGGGATTTGCGAGGCGTTTCTGGCGTTCTCGGCGCTGGCCGCTGGCAGAGGCGCTTAACCCAGCGGCTTTTCCTCCAGCAGCAACCGCTGCGCGGTGCGCTTGGCGTCGCCAAGATGCTGCTCGATGGCCGCCCGCGCGGCCTTTGCATCGGCTGAAACAATGGCCTGGCAGATATCCTGCATATGGGCAGGCCCCGGTTTCAGGCGGTCTTCGGTCGACAGGGTCACCGCCCGCAGCCGGCTGATGCGGCCGTTCAGACGCTGGGCGATTTCCCAGGCGACGCTGTGGCCGGCGCCTTCGAATATGATCCGGTAGAATTCTGTGGTGGCACGCAGCATGGGGCCGGGCACGCCCGCCGCCACAGCGCCCTGCAGGGCGTGTTGCGCGGCTTGAAGCTGCTCTGCCAGCTCTGGTGTCATGTTCCGGGCGCAGGCGGTGGCGGCGGCGGTTTCCAGCATCTGGCGGATGTCATAGATCTGCCGCGCGTCTTCCCAGCTGAGCTGTGCCACAATCGGACCCTTGCCGGGCAGGATTTCGACCAGCCCCTCGGCCTCCAGATAGCGGATGGTTTCGCGCACCACGGTGCGGCTGACGCCCAGCTGCTCACACAGGGGGCGTTCCACCAGCCGTTCGCCGGGGGCAAACTGGCCTGCAATGATCGCCTCGCGCATCCGTTCCTGCACGATGTCGCGCAGGGTCTGCGGCGGTTGGTCTATTCTGCTCATCACGGGTCGGTTCATGGGTCCTCCGATACCAGCACCGCCAGGGCGGAACAAGTCTGCATTGACATACTGTCTTATGGTATACCATATTACGTGAACTGGAATCACTGACGAAAGACACGCCCATGCCCGCTGAAATCCGCAAGACGCTGCTGCATGTCGAAGAGACCCTGATCGAGGGCGGCAAGGCCGCAGAGGTGCCGCTTAAGATGATTGCCGCGGTGGCGGTGATCAAAAACCCCTGGGCGGGGCAGGGCTTTGTCGAGGACCTGCGCCCGGCGATCCATGATTGCGCGCCGGGTCTGGGCGAGAAGCTGACTGCGATGATCCTGGAGGCCGCAGGCGGCGGCGACCGGGTTGAGGGCTACGGCAAATCCGCCATTGTCGGAGTGAATGGCGAGGTGGAGCACGCCTCTGCGCTCATTCACACGCTGCGCTTCGGCAACCACTTCCGCGAGGCGGTGGGGGCGAAATCCTATCTCGCTTTCACCAACACCCGCGGGCCTGCAAATGCCGCGTTGCAGATCCCGCTGATGGACAAGAACGACGGCGGGCGGCGCAGCCATTACCTGACCATCCAGCTGTCGGTGGCCGATGCGCCCGGCCCGGATGAGATCGTGATCGCGCTTGGTGCCTCCATCGGCGGCCGTCCGCATCACCGCATTGGCGACCGCTATCAGGACCTGAAGGAACTGGGGCATGACCTCGACAATCCTGCATCTGTCTGAGCCTTACGGGGCTGTCACCTGCCAGCGGCAAGGGCTGGAGATAGGCAATGGGGCGCCGGTGGTGCTGATCCACGGGGTCGGCATGCAATCGGCGGCCTGGGCGCCGCAGATCGCGGCGCTGGCTGAAACCCATCAGGTGATCGCGCTGGACATGCCCGGCCATGGCGGCAGCGCGCCGCTGCCTGAAGGCGCTGAACTGCCGGATTATGTGGCCTGGCTGCATGCGGTCCTGCAGGCATTAGACCTGGGGCCTGTGTCGCTGGCCGGCCATTCCATGGGGGCGCTGATTGCGGGCGGCTATGCGGTCTGCCATCCTGAAGGCACCGCCCGCGTGGCACTGCTGAACGGTGTGTTCCGGCGTTCGCCGGAGGCACGGGCTGCGGTTGAGGCCCGCGCCGCCGAAATCCGCGCCGGCAGTTTTGATCTGGAAACGCCGCTGATCCGCTGGTTCGGCGATACTGCGGCGGACCAGGCTGCGCGGGCGCAGGTGGCTGAATGGCTGTCGGGCGTGAACCCTCAGGGCTACGCTGCCGCCTATACCGCCTTTGCCCGTGGTGACAGCACCTATGCCGACGGGTTCGCTGGCATCACCTGCCCGCTCCTGGCGCTGACCGGCGATGGCGACCCGAACTCGACGCCCGGAATGGCGCAGATGATGGCTGATGCCGCGCCGCAGGGCCGCGCGTTTGTCATCGAAGGCCACCGGCATATGGTCAACCTGACTGCCCCCGCCGCGGTCAACGCCGCCCTGCGGGACTGGCTGAACACGGAAGGAGCGACGTCATGAGCGACATCGACCCGCGCGCATTGCGCAATGCCTTTGGCACCTTCATGACCGGCGTCACCGTTGTGACGGCGCAGGATCCGGACGGCAATCCGATTGGCTTCACCGCC
Source organism: Leisingera sp. NJS201 (assembly GCF_004535885.1). Classification (NCBI taxonomy): domain Bacteria; kingdom Pseudomonadati; phylum Pseudomonadota; class Alphaproteobacteria; order Rhodobacterales; family Roseobacteraceae; genus Leisingera; species Leisingera sp. NJS201. Next base: position 137,592 of record NZ_CP038237.1, on the reverse strand, counting down.
AACTCCTTTACCTCGGTCTCTTTGGATCCGCCTTTGGTTCTGGTGTGCCTTGCCAATTCCTCCAGCAACTACGCCGCGTTTGAACAGGCGGACGGCTTTGCCATCAACGTGCTGGCGGAGGACCAGAAAGACGTCTCCAACACTTTTGCCCGCCCCGTTGAGGACCGCTTTGCCGCTGTCAACTGGCGCAAGGGGCCGGAAGGCAGCCCGGTGTTTGACGGTGTCTCGGCCTGGTTTGACTGTTCGATGCACAACCGGGTCCAGGCGGGCGACCACCTGATCCTGATCGGCAGGGTGGAGGCGTTTGAAACCTCGCCCGCACCCGGTCTGGGCTATGCCCGGGGCGCTTATGTGACCGCAGCAGCTGAGGCCGAGGCGCTGGCACAGGGCGCCAAGCTGATCGTCTCGGCCCTGATCGAACATGAAGGCAAGGTTCTGCTACTGGGCAATGATCAGGGCAAACTGACCCTGCCGGAAACCCGCGTCGGCAAGGAAGGCGCCTCAGCCGCGCTGGCCAGGCTGATCGCAGAGACCGGCGTCGCGGCAGAGCCGGGGTTTATTTATTCAGTTTTCGAGGACGACACGCGCGAACATCAGCACATCTCGTTTCTGTGCCAATCCGCCGGGGGCACGCCGGCCAAGGGGGTTTTCACACCGCTGACCCAATCCACGCTGATGGACATCGCCGATGCGGCGGTTTGCGTCATGCTGGAACGGTTCGCCAGTGAAAGCCGGATGGGCAATTTCGGGGTGTATTATGGAAACCAGACCCGCGGCCAGGTCCGCGCGGTGGGGACAGGGGGCAGCGGCTCATGAAGTTTTCGCTTTTTGCGCATATGGAGCGGATTTCGGACGATCAGGACCAGAAACAGCTTTATGACGAGTTCATCCAGCTGTGCAAAATCGCCGATGACGGCGGCATGCATGCGGTCTGGACGGGTGAGCATCACGGGATGAATTTCACCATCGCGCCGAACCCGTTTCTGAACCTGGTGGATGTGGCGCGCCAGACCAGGAACGTGCGTTTGGGAACCGGTACGGTGATTGCGCCGTTCTGGCATCCGATCCGGCTGGCGGGCGAGGCGGCGATGACCGATATCATCACCGATGGCCGCCTGGATCTGGGCATTGCGCGGGGTGCCTATTCCTATGAGTACGAACGGATGCTGCCCGGCATGGACGCCTGGGAAGCAGGTCAGCGGATGCGCGAGCTGATCCCGGCGGTGCAGGGTCTGTGGCAGGGCGATTATGCCCAGGAGGGGGAGTTTCATTCCTTCCCAAAGACCACCTCCTCGCCCAAGCCGGTGCAGGAAAACGGCCCGCCGATCTGGGTCGCGGCGCGCGACCCCAACAGCCATGAATTCGCCGTGGCAAATGGCTGCAATGTGCAGGTGACGCCGCTGTGGCAGGGCGACGGCGAGATCGAAGAACTGATGGGCAAGTTCAATGCCGCTTGCGCCAAACACCCGGAGGTGCCGCGGCCCAGGATCATGCTGCTGCAGCACACTTATGTGGCCGAAAGTGCTGCGGATGTGAAGCGCGGGGCGGAGGAGCTGAACCGGTTCTACAACTACTTCGGCGCCTGGTTCATGAACAAGCGCGACGTCTCACAGGGTCTGATCGACCCGCTCAGCGACGCGGACATCGCCGCGCATCCGTTCTACTCGCCCGAGGCGATGGAGCGCGATCTGGTGATCGGTGAACCGGATGCGGTGATCGGGCGGCTGAAGAAATACGAGGCCCTGGGCTACGATGAATATTCGTTCTGGATCGATAGCAGCATGAGTTTCGAGCGCAAGAAAGCCTCGCTTGAGCGGTTCATCGCGCAAGTCATGCCCGCCTTTCAGTAAGGAGCCAGAGAATGCAGACCTTCCAGCAGTATATCGGCGGCGCGTTCGAGGACGCAGGCAGCACCTTTGAAAGCTTGGATCCAGCTACCGGCGGCCCTTGGGCACAGATGCCAAGCGCTTCCGTCGCGGATGTGGACCGGGCTGTCCGGGCGGCGGAGGCTGCGTTTTTCTCCGCTGAATGGGCCGGGATGACTGCCACCCAGCGCGGCAAGCTGCTGATGCGGCTGGCTGATCTGGTGGCAGAAAACGCGCCGCGCCTTGCAGAGCTGGAAACCCGCGACACCGGCAAGATCATCCGCGAGACCTCGGCGCAGATCGCCTATGTGGCGGAATACTACCGCTATTACGCCGGGCTGGCGGATAAGATCGAGGGCGCGCATCTGCCGATCGACAAGCCCGACATGGAAGTCTGGCTGCGGCGCGAGCCGGTGGGCGTGGTCGCCGCCATCGTGCCGTGGAATTCGCAGCTGTTCCTGTCGGCGGTGAAAATCGGCCCGGCGCTGGCGGCGGGCTGCACGGTGGTGCTGAAAGCGTCCGAGGAAGGCCCGGCGCCGATGCTGGAATTCGCCCGGATCTTTGATCAGGCGGGTTTCCCGCCGGGTGTTTTCAACGTCATAACCGGCGGGCCAGAGGCTGGTGCTGCGCTGACCAGCCACGCAAAAGTGGCCCATGTGGCGTTCACCGGCGGGCCGGAAACGGCGCGGCATATCGTGCGCAACTCGGCAGAAAACCTCGCGTCCACCTCGCTTGAGCTGGGCGGCAAGTCGCCCTTTATCGTGTTTGACGACGCCGATCTGGAAAGCGCGGTGAATGCGCAGGTCTCGGGCATCTTCGCCGCCACCGGGCAAAGCTGCGTCGCAGGCTCGCGGCTGGTGATCCAAAAGGGGATCAAGGATGCCTTTCTGGCCCGGCTGAAAGAAAAGGCCGAGGCGGTGGTGATCGGCGCGCCGCAGGATATGGCCACCGAGGTCGGCCCCTTATGCACCCGGAAACAGCGCGACCATGCGCTGCGGCTGATCGGGGCCTCGATTGCGGCCGGTGCTAAACTGATTACCGGCGGCACCGTGCCGGAGGGGAGGGTTTCTACTTCCCGCCCACTATTCTGGATTGTTCGGACACGCCGGAGGCGCCCTGCCTGTCGAGCGAGTTCTTTGGCCCGGTCCTGTCGGTCGTCAGCTTCGAGACTGAGGCTGAGGCACTGGAGATTGCCAACAGCACCGCCTTTGGGCTGGCGTCTGGGGTGTTCACCCGGAACCTGACCCGCGCGCACCGGATGATCCGGGGCATCCGGGCAGGCATCGTCTGGGTCAACACCTACCGCGCGGTCAGCCCGATTGCGCCCTTTGGCGGCCACGGCCTGTCCGGCCACGGGCGCGAGGGCGGGCTGCAGGCGGCGCTGGATTACACCAAGGTCAAGGCCGTCTGGCTGCGCACCAGCGACGAGCCGATCCCTGATCCCTTTGTAATGCGCTGACCTTTCCCGGGGCGTTTTACAGAACAAGCCATGCCCTCAGCCGTCCCGCCGTTCACCTGGCAGGGCGGTTTCCGGGTTGAAACCTTGGACGGGGAGATCGAGGCGCAGCGGATCTTCCTGCCAGCCTTCTTTGCGCGGCTGCCGGTTGGTCCGCCAGTGGCCCGCAGGGGCCGCCGCGCTATGTGGTGGAAGGCTATGGGTTGTTCCCGCCCGGTGCGTCTCGTGCCCCGGGCGGGCGCTGCGCGTGGCGGGACCCTGCGGGGGCCGGCCTTCAGTGCCCGGCTTGATGAGGAGCGTTTCCCCATGATGACCAGTGCCCGGATTGTGATTGTGCTTGGCGGCACCGGGTTTCTCGGCCAGCGGGTGGTGCGCCGGCTGCAGGAGCATGGCTGCCAAGTCAGCACCGGCACACGGTTCCCGGAGGCGGCAGCAGCGCAGAGCGGCTTCGCCAGCAATGGCATCCGGCTGGTCAAAACGGATCTGGCAGACCCGGACGGATTGGCACAGGCTCTGGCGGGCTTTGGGGCCGTGGTCAACTGCATCGGCTGCTACGCCGAGAGCCGCGGCCAGAGTTTCCAGGACATTCACGTCGAGGGCGCCCAAAGAATTGCCCGGATCGTGCGCCGGAACGACGGCCAGCGGCTGATCCACATTTCCGGGATCGGTGCCAGCCTGCATTCCCCATCAGCCTATGTGCGGAGCCGCGCCGAAGGTGAGGCGGCCGTCCGCAGTATCTGCCCCGGCGCCATTGTTTTGCGGCCCGGCGTGATGTTCAGCCGCAGCGGCGCCTTTTTCGGCGATCTGCAAAAAATCGTTGACCGCCTGCCGGTGATCCCGCTGTTCGGCACCGGGCGCACGCGGTTGCAGCCGGTCTGGGCGGGGGATGTGGCGGAAGCCGTCTGCCGGTTGCTCGACGCTCCGCACGCGCGCAGAAAAGTGTTTGAGCTGGGCGGGCCGGATATCCTTACCTACCGCGGCATCCTGCAGCGCCTGACGGCGCGTTCCGGGCGCCGCCGGGTGCTGCTGCCGGTGCCTTTTGCGCTGTGGCGGATTGCGGCGGCTGTGCTTTGGGTGATGCGCAATCCGCCGCTGACCCAGGCGCAGGTCGCCTTGATGCGGCAGGACAATACCGCCGGTGAGGCCATGGCAGGTTTTGCTGATCTGGGTATCACGCCGCACTCGGCCATCGCCATGGGGCTGATTTGAACAGCGCTGCAAACCCCGCACCAGGCATCAGTCCCGGTGCGGGGAAACAGGTCAGGTGAAACTGACGCCGTTCAGGTTCATCGGCAGTTCCGTCACCCGCGGGCCATGGGCTGCAATGGCATTGGCCAGTGCCGGCGCCGAGGGCGGCGTGCCGGGTTCGCCCACCCCGGTGGGGGCTTCGGCGGAGGGCAGGATGTGCACCTCGATGGCGGCAATGTCACCGATCCGCAGCGGCTCGTAATCGGGGAAGTTGGACTGATCCACCGCGCCGTCTGTCAGGGTGATCTCATTACGCATCGCATGGCCCAGGCCATAACCGATGCCGCCCTCCATCTGCGCGACGATCACATCCGGGTTGACCGCGATACCGCAATCCACCGCACAAGTGACTTTTTCAATCTGCACCCCGTCACCCGCATTGCCCGAGATTTCCACCACCTCGGCCACATAGCTGCCAAAGCTTTTGTGGACGGCGATACCTTGGCTGCGGCCCTCGGGCGCGCTGCCCCAGCTGCCCTTGTCCGCAGCCAGTTTCAAAACCCCTGCCAGACGCTGCTGATCAGCGCCGCCGCCCTCCAGCAGCGCCAGCCGGAACGCCACCGGATCGCGGCCCGCGGCGCGGGCGGCTGCGTCCATCATGGTTTCCATCACATAGGCGGTGTGGGTGTGCCCGACCGAGCGCCACCACAGCACCGTTGTAGCCTTGGCCGTGTCAGTGAGACCGACAAACTGGCCGGGGATCAGGTAGGGGCTGTCCGCCACGCCTTCGACTGAGCTGTGGTCGACGCCGTCGTGCACCGTGAAGGCCTCGAACGGGGTGCCCTTCATGATCGACTGGGCCGCCACCCGGTGATCCCAGCCGGTGATGCTGCCATCGCCGTCCAGTCCCACGCGCACCCGATGCGCCACGGCAGGGCGGTAGTAACCGCCGGTGATGTCATCCTCGCGCGACCAGACCAGTTTTACCGGGCGGGTTCGGTCAGTCAGGACAAAGGCCAGCGCCGCCTCCACCTGGTAATCCGCCGTCGGCGTGGCACGGCGGCCAAAGGAGCCGCCTGCAAACATCGTGTTGATGCGGATCTTTTCCATCGGCAGCTGAAAGATCTCCGCCATTGCCATATGCGGGCCGGTCGGCATCTGGGCGCCGTCGTGCAGGGTGACGCCGCCGTCCGCGTCAGCCTCGATGGTGCAGGTGAGCGGCTCCATCGGCGCATGGGCCAGCAGCGGGAAATAGAAAGTGTGATCCACCACTTTCTCAGCTCCGTCGATCAGCGCTGCAGTGGCGGATTGGTCAGCACCGTTGGCATTATACTGCGGCGCCGCGGTCACTGCGGCCAGCAGCTGCTCGCGGATCTGGTCCGAGCTGCGGCTTTCGGCGGCGGAGAAATCCCACTCCACGCTGATCGCTTCGCGGGCCTGAAACGCGCCCCAGGTGTCTTCGGCATAGACCGCGACACCCGCCTTGTTTGGCAGAATGGCGGCACGGATATAGCCCTTGACCGTTTTGGCATCGCTATCGTCAAAACCGGTTGCCAGTCCGCCCATGCGCGGGCTGCGGGCAATCACCACAACCATCTGTCCCGGCAGATGCAGGTCCATCGCATATTTTGCGGTGCCGTTGGTTTTGGGCAGGGAATCCTTACGCTTCACCGATGCATTGCCGATCAGGCGAAATTCGCCGGGGTCTTTCAGACGCGGTTCCGCAGGGGCCTCCATCTGCGCGGCGGCGGCAACAAATTCCGCCAGCGGCGCCTTATGGCCTGCACCCTTGATGATACCGTCTTCGATGGTCAGCGCGGCGGGGTCGGCGCCCCAGTCCTTGGCCGCCGCAGAGATCAGCATCTCCCGCGCTGCTGCCCCGGCCTTGCGGTACTGCATAAAGGAATTCGCCATCGCGGTAGAGCCGCCGGTGCCCTGGAACGGCCCGAACATCAGGTTGTTGTAGCGCGACGGGTCGGAAGGCGCGAACTCATACTGGATGTCTTCGATCGACACGCCCAGCTCTTCGGCGATCAGGGTGGTCAGGCCGGTGGCCGGTCCCTGGCCCTTCTCGAAATGCTTGACGATGGCGGTGACGGTGCCGTCAGCGTCGATTTTCACGAACGGGTTCAGCTGGGCCGGAGCGGAACCGGCTGCCAGCACGCCATCGGCGCGGGCACCCACATAGAGAACCGCGGCGGCGGCGGCGGCACTTTTCAAAAAACCGCGGCGGGAGGTGTTCAGGGTCATATCAGGCCTCCATCATGTCGGATGCGCGCAGGATTGCGGCGCGGATGCGCTGGTAGGTGGCGCAGCGGCAGGCATTGCCGTTCATGTAATCGTCGATCTCTTCCACGGTTGGATTAGGGTTTTCGCTCAGCAAACCCACGGCGGACATGATCTGGCCCGACTGGCAATAACCGCATTGCACCACATCCAGCTCGACCCAGGCGGCCTGCACTGCTTGCGAGACCTTCGATTCCAGCCCTTCGATGGTGGTGATTTCAGCGCCTTCCACGTCCTCGACATAGGTCTGGCACGCGCGCACCGGCTCGCCGTCCAGATGCACGGTGCAAGCGCCGCAAGACGCAACGCCGCAGCCGAATTTGGTGCCGGTCAGCTTCAGTTCATCCCGGATCACCCACAGCAGCGGGGTTCCCGGCTCGGCCTCGACCTGATGCGTCCGGCCGTTGAGTTTCAATGTTGTTGTCATAGCTGCGGGGCCTCCCCTTGGCTGGAAAAATCCGCCCGGTGCGGACCGGGCAACGACAGGCAGTTCTGTTCTTAGTACCCGCAAGGTAGGCCTAGAGAGGCGGATCGCCGTGCCCGATTCTCCGGAAAATCTGCCTGATCCTCCGCCGTGCCGGGATTTGCGCTTCTTTCCTTCGGAAGGCCGCCTATATTCAACCCCGACAGGAGATACGCCCATGGTGCCGCAGGATCTGATTAATGACGTCGCGACTTATGTGCGCGAACAAGGCGGGCTTGAGACCGGCTGCGGAACCGGGGTGGACGGGTTGTATGCCATCTGCCGCGAGAACCCGACCCGGTTTGAAGCGATCATCTATGAGCCGATCATGTGCCTGGTCCTGCAAGGCGCCAAGGAGGCACAGCTGGAGGACCGCAGGGTCAGGTACGGCGCGGGCATGTCGCTGATTGTCAGCCATGCGCTGCCGGTCAGTGCCGGGGTGACCGATGCCACGCCGGACCAGCCCTATGTCGCGTTGGCGTTGCGGCTGGATCTGGCCACGGCGCGCAGCCTCTATGATGAAATAGGCGTGGCAGACGGGCAGGAAAAGGCGGCGCATTCGATGAGCGTGGCAGACAGCGATGCAGCGCTGATTGATGCGGTCGGGCGGTTGTTCCGCCTGTCGCAGAACCCGGTTGAGGTGCAGGCGCTGGCGCCCTTGGTGCTGCGGGAGATCCATTTCCGCCTGCTGCGCGCCCAGCATGGCGGCATGCTGCGGCAATTGCTGCTGCATGAAAGTCCGGCCAGCCGGATTTCCAAGGCAATTGCGATGCTCCGGGACCGGTACAAGGCGCCCCTGCCGGTGGCGGCTCTGGCCGCCGCGGCGGGGATGAGCCAGTCCAGCTTTCATGAGCATTTCAAGACCCTGACCTCTACCACGCCGTTGCAGTACCAAAAGGAGCTGCGCCTGATGGAGGCCCGCCGCCTGCTGATCAGCGGCGGCACCTCGGTTGCGGCGGCGGCTTATGACGTGGGTTATGAAAGCCCGACCCAGTTCAGCCGGGAATATGCCCGCAAATTCGGGGTGCCGCCGCGGGATGAAAAACCGGTGCCGGCTGCTGTGTCCTAGCGTTCCCTGCCGTTATCGCCGGATGCCGCCCAAGGCCGTTCCTGAACCCGCGCCTCGCGGAGGGTCCGGCCATAAAGCCCGCTGTACGACCGCCCCAATGAAGACGCCGAGGAAAACCCGCAGCGCAACGCGATTTGCTCCAGGCTCAGATGGGTTTCCTCGGAGAGGTAACGGGCGTGCTGCAACCGCAGCATCTTGTAGTATTTGCCCGGTGTCATGCCCAATTCGCGCTGAAAGGCGCGGGCCAGAGTGCGTTCGGACAGCGATACACGCTTTGCCAGCTCAGCGGTATTCAAAGGCGCCTCGATCGTCTCTGCCATCAGGTTTGCAGCTTTCAGCACCTTGGGTGAGCCCTTCTGCTCCAGCCGCGCGGCGCCGCGGTTCAGTTCCGACTGGCGTGAGGGGTCATAGACAAACATGGTCGAGGCGCCAAAGGCTGCGGCGGATCCATATAGGTCCTGAATGAGGCTCAGCATCAAATCCAGCGCGGTGCTGGCACCGCCGCAGGTGAAGAACGGGCCGGAACGCACAAACCGAGCGGTGGAGACTTCGACCTTGGGAAAGGCCTCGGCAAAGGCGTCCAGCTCCTGCCAGTGGATTGTCGCTGCATGGCCCTCCAGGACCCCCGCTGCGGCCAGCAGCCAGGCGGCGGTGTCCAGCGCCAGAACCAGCTTTGCCTGCCGGGCGGCGGTTCTGAGTTTTGCCAGCAGCGCCGGGCTGAGCTGCCCGCGCACGCGGTAACCCGCAACCAGCACCAGGGTGCGGTTGCCTTGGCGTTCGTCAAAACCGCCGTCGGGCGTGATTTGCAGCCCGCTGGAGCTGCGTACCGGCGCCCCGTCCAGAGTGGTGACCCGCCAGCCCGCTGTTTCCTGACCTGCGTTCATCCGCACATCGCGCAGGGGTTCCATAGCGCTGGCCAGCACCATGTTCGAAAACCCGTCGAACAGCAGAAATTCAAAGATCGGCGGCACATTTGGCGGCATCTGTATGCTATCTGACTGAAACTGTATAAACGCCGCGTCATTTCCTGCGCTATTGACGCGGAAAGTCAAGCTTCTTGACGATCCGCCGATGACCTGACGACCGCTCTCTAACCACGAATGATGCCATGACAACCGCTCCGCTTCTTTGGCAGCCGGATCTTTCGGCGCGCCGCAAACCTCTGATGTGTGATTTCATGACGCAGGCTGCGAAAACCGCAGGCCGGTCGCTGGATACGTTCGCGGATCTGCACGCCTGGTCGGTTGCCCGGCCACAGGAATTCTGGCCGCTGGCCTGGGATTTCTGCGGGCTGGAAGGGGACAAGGGCGCGGTGCCGCTGCTGCCCGATGCCGATCCGATGCAGGTGCGGTTCTTCCCCGAGGCGCGGCTGAACATCGCGGACACCTTCCTGAAAAACGCCGACGAGCGCGAGGCGATTGTCTTCATAGGCGAAGACGGCCGCCGCATGGCCTGGACCCGCGCCGGGCTGAAGCGCGAGGTTGAACAGCTCGCCGCTGCATTGCGCGCCGCCGGGATCACCGCAGGCGACCATGTTGCGGGTTACGTGCCGAACATGCCGCAGAGTGTGGCGGCGATGCTGGCCACGGCGTCTTTGGGGGCGGTCTGGTCCTCCTGCGCGCCGGAAAGCGGGCCGGATGTGGTGGTGGACCGGCTTGGCCAGATCGCGCCCAAGCTGATGTTTGCCGCCGACGGTTACTTCTACAATGGCAAGACCTTCGAGACCCGCGATGCGATTACCGAGGTTGCGTCCCGGGTGCCCTCGATAGAGCAGATCGTGGTCTGGCCCTATGCAGGCGGGGCCGAGGACTTGCCCGAGGGGATGATGGCCTATGAGGCCTTCAAGCAGGTGGACGCCCCGGCGCTGGACTGCCGTGTGATGGGCTTTCGCGATCCGCTTTATGTGATGTTCTCCTCCGGCACCACGGGCAAGCCGAAATGCATCGAGCATTCGGGCGGCGGCACTCTCTTGCGGATGCTGGTGGAACAGCAGCTGCATTGCGACCTGCGCCCCGGCGACCGGATGTTCTATTACACCACCTGCAATTGGATGATGTGGAACTGGCAGGTGGCGGCGCTGGCTTCGGAGGCTTCAATCGTGCTGTTCGACGGCAACCCGGCGCATCCCGGCATCAAGCGGCTGTTCGACGTCGTGGAGGCCGAGAAAGTCACCCATTTTGGTATTTCCGCCAAATACATAGACGCCTCGCTGAAACGCCGGAACCGGCCTGCGGACAGCCACGATCTGGCCGCGTTGCGGGTGGTTCTGTCCACCGGCTCGCCGCTCTCGCCCGAAGGCTTTGCCCATGTCTATGCCGACTGGAAAGCGGATGTGCAGCTGGCCTCAATCTGCGGCGGCACCGACATTCTGGGCTGCTTCATTGGCGGCTGCCCGGTGCTGCCGGTGCATCAGGGTGAGATCCAGGCGCCGATGCTGGGGCTGGATGCGGCGACCCTGAACGATCAGGGCGAACCGGTTGAGGGCGTGGCGGGCGAGCTGGTCTGCCGCAACGCGCATCCGTCGATGCCGACGCGGTTTCTGGACGATCCCGGCAATGCGCGCTATCGCGCCAGTTACTATGAGACTTATCCGGATATCTGGCGGCAGGGCGATTTCACCATCCGCACCGGGCACGGCGGTTTTGTGGTGTTGGGCCGTTCGGATGCGACCCTGAACCCCGGCGGGGTGCGGATCGGCACGGCGGAGATTTACCGGCAGCTCGACAAGATCAATGAGGTCGCCGACGCGGTGGTTGTCGGCCAGTCCTTTGACAACGACGTGCGGGTGGTTCTGTTTGTGCAGACCGCCGGGGGTGCGGAGCTGGATGATGCGTTAACCACCCGTGTCAAAACGGAAATCCGCAAGAATGCCTCGCCGCGCCATGTGCCCGTGAAAATCATCGCTGTCGCTGACATCCCGCGCACCAAATCCGGCAAGACCGCCGAGCTGGCGGTGCGTGATGTGGTGAACAAACACCCTGTCCGCAACCTCTCAGGTCTCGCCAATCCGCAGGCGCTGGTGCTGTTTGCGGATCACCCTGAATTGCAATTCTGACCTCAAAGGATCCCGATCATGCCCCTGACCATGAACCGAGACGTCTTCATCACCTGTGCCGTGACCGGCTCGGGCGGCACCCAGGACAAATCCCCCCACGTTCCGCGTTCGCCCAAGCAGATCGCCGACAGCGCAATCGCAGCCGCCAAAGCCGGCGCCGCCGTAGTTCACTGCCATGTGCGCGACCCGGAAACTGGCGCGCCGAGCCGGAAACTTGAGCTTTACCGGGAGCTGACCGACCGCATCCGCGATTCCGAGGTGGACGTGGTGCTGAACCTGACCGCGGGCATGGGCGGCGATATTGTCTTTGGCGGGGTTGAGAGCCCGTTCCCGGTGAATGAGGCCGCCACCGATATGATCGGCGCGACCGAACGGATGGCCCATATCGCCGAATGCCTGCCGGAAATCTGCACCCTGGACTGCGGCACCATGAACTTTGCCGAGGCCGATTACGTGATGACCAACACGCCCGGCATGCTGCGCACGATGGGGCAGATGATGACCGATCTGGGCGTGAAGCCGGAGATCGAGGCCTTTGATACCGGCCACCTGTGGTTTGCCAAGCAACTGGTAAAAGAGGGGATTCTGGAGCCGAACGCGCTGGTGCAGCTGTGCATGGGGGTGCCGTGGGGGGCGCCGAACGATCTGAATACCTTTATGGCGATGGTCAACAACGTGCCCGGCGATTGGACCTGGTCGGCGTTCTCCTTGGGCCGGGATCAGATGCCTTATGCCGCCGCTGCGGTGCTGGCGGGCGGCAATGTGCGGGTCGGGCTGGAGGACAACCTGTTTCTGGAAAAAGGCGTTCTGGCCACCAACGCGCAGCTGGTGGAGCGCGCGGCAGGCGTGATCGAGGGCCTGGGCGCCCGGATCATCGGCCCGGATGCGGTGCGTGAAAAGCTGGGCCTGACCAAACGGGCGCCGGTGGCAAAGTAGGCGGCGGTGCAGGGGGTGCTTTGCGTGCGCCGCCTGTACACCGCTTATGCACCGCTGCGTTGCGGCAAAGAGGGCGGATTGGGGGCTAGCCCCCAAACCCCCAGGATATTTTCGGCAAGAGGAAGAACCGGGCGGTTCTAATGAGGACATCAGATGAAGACAGCAGCAATTATCGGCGGCGGGGTGATCGGCGGCGGCTGGGCCGCGCGGTTCCTTCTGAACGGCTGGAACGTGCGGGTGTTCGACCCGGACCCGGAGGCGGAACGCAAGATCGGCGAGGTGCTGGCCAACGCCCGCCGCGCGCTGCCGTCGCTGTATGACAAGGCTTTGCCGCCTGAGGGCGCGCTGACCTTTCACGCGGATATGGCGGAAGCGGTGGCGGACGCGTCTTGGATCCAGGAGAGCGTGCCGGAGCGGTTGGACCTGAAGCACAAGATCCATGCGCAGATCCAGGCGCACGCCCCGGTGAACGCGGTGATCGGCTCGTCTACCAGCGGCTTTAAACCGTCGGAGCTGAACGCTGCGGGTGCCCGCGCCGTGGTGGCGCATCCGTTCAACCCGGTTTACCTGCTGCCGCTGGTCGAGCTGGTGGGCGATGCGGGCACTTGCGCGCAGGCCTCGGACCTGCTGCGCGGAGTGGGGATGTATCCGCTGACCGTGCGCAAGGAGATCGACGCCCATATCGCCGACCGGCTGCTGGAAGCGGTCTGGCGCGAGGGGCTGTGGCTGATCAAGGACGGCATCTGCACCACCGAAGAGCTGGACGAGTCGATCCGCATGGGCTTTGGCCTGCGGTGGGCGCAGATGGGCCTTTTCGAGACCTACCGGATTGCCGGCGGCGAGGCAGGCATGAAGCATTTCATGGCCCAGTTCGGCCCGGCGCTGGAATGGCCCTGGACCAAGCTGATGGACGTGCCGGAGTTCACTGAAGACCTTGTGGATCTGATCGCGGGCCAGTCGGATGCGCAATCGGGCCATATGCCGATCCGCGAGCTGGAGCGTCTGCGGGATGACAACCTGGTCGGCATGATGCGGGCACTGAAGAAATCCGGCAGCGGTGCGGGTGGTGTGATCAACACCCATGAAGCCGCGCTGCCGCTGCCGGACGCGGCGGATCTGCCGGTCACTGTCAGCCGCCCGGTGCCGCAGAGCTGGACCGACTACAACGGCCATATGAACGAGGCGCATTACACCGAGGCCTCGGCCCAGGCGACCGACCGTTTTATGGAGATGATCGGCTGCGATGCGGAATATATCGCCGCGGGCGGCAGCTATTTCACGGTCGAGAACCACGTGCGCTTTCTGGATGAGCTGCACGAAGGCGATGCGCTGACTGTGACCACCCAGGTGCTGCAGGGCGACGGCAAGAAGATGCATCTGTTCCATCGCCTGCACGGCCCCGAGGGCCGGCTGGCAGCAACCGTGGAGACGCTGCTGTTGCACATGGATCTGACGGCGCGCGGCACTTCACTGCCGTCGCAGGCCGTTGCGGACAAGCTGGCGTCATATGCCGCCGCCCATGCCGGGATGCCGCTGCCCGGGGGCGCGGGGCGCCACGTCGGCCAGCGGGGCTGAATTGGAAACCGGCGGCGTGCGGGCTGCCGGTTTTCTCTTGCGGGCCGGGCCTCCTCCCCGGTCCGGCCCGCAATTTTGAACCATGGCCGTTGGGGAGGGCCGGAAATTTGCCGCCCGGGCAACCGGGCAGCCCCGCGGCGGAGGAGCGCCGGGGGCAATTGTTCAGGGACAAGGGAGGACAAGATGTCTGAGAGGAATTCCAACAACAGCCACCTGGTGGCAAAGTCCGGTTTCTTTACCGGTCTGCATCCGGGGATGGGCATCGCGGCCAAGGGGATGATCGCCGCCTTTGTGATTTTCACCGTCCTGAATGTCGAATTTGCAGGCGGATTATACAAATCCATCCGCGGCTGGATCGAAGGCGGCCTCAGCTGGTATTATATCTCGGTTCTGGCCGGGATCATGTTTTTCTGCTTCTTCCTGATGTTCTCGAAGTTTGGCAGCCTGCGGCTGGGGGACGATGACTCGCGCCCGGAATTCAGCAGCTTCAGCTGGTTTGCGATGCTGTTCTCGGCCGGGATCGGCATTGGCATCCTGTTCTTTGGCGTGGCGGAGCCGATCTTTTATTTCGATAACTCGGCGGTCTGGGGCTATCCCAACAACCCGCATGCCGAGCTTCAGGGCCATTCGGAAATGAACATGCAGCGCGCCGTTGATGCGATGCGGGTGACTTATTTCCACTGGGGGTTCCACGGCTGGGCCTTATACGTGATCGTCGGCCTGTGCCTGGCTTATTTCGGCTTTCGCAAGAAGCTGCCGCTGACCATGCGCTCGGCGCTGTATCCGCTGATCGGTGAACGGATCTACGGTCCCTGGGGCCACTGCGTGGACCTGCTGGCGGTGTTTGGTTCGGTGTTCGGGATTGCGACATCGCTGGGTCTGGGCACCAGTCAGATGGCCACCGGCCTTAATGTGCTGTTCGGGCTGGAGCCGACTATGACGCTTAAGATTGTGCTGATCGTGATCGTGACAATCATTGCAACCGTGTCGACCGTATCCGGCGTGGGCAAGGGCATCCGGCTGATTTCCGAATGGAATATCTGGCTGTCGATGTTCCTGCTGGCGGCCTTTGTGGTGATCGGGCCGGTCAAATGGCTGCTGGGGTTCTATGTGACGACGCTGGGCGATTACATCTGGAACTTCATCCCGATGGGGTTCTGGACAGCCAGTTCCGAGGAAAACATCGCCTGGCAGGGCGGCTGGACCATCTTTTACTGGGGCTGGTGGATTGCCTGGGCGCCGATGGTGGGCATGTTCATTGCCCGCATCTCGCGCGGGCGCACTATCCGCGAGTTCATGGTGGGCGTGCTGTTCGTGCCGACCGCGATTGCTTTCTTCTGGCTGTGCATGTTCGGCGGCAACGCCATCTGGCAGGAGCTGAACATGGCCGGCGGTCCGGGTGCCGATGGCGGCGCAGGCGTTATTGCCACCGTGCAGGCCTGGGATCTGCCGTCGGCGCTGTACGGCACCATCGGCAATCTGGGCGCCACTTCCTGGCTGGGGGATCTGAGCTGGACCGCCTGGCCGCTGTCGGCGCTGGCGACGCTGCTTTTGTTCTCGTGGTTTGTGACCTCGGCGGATTCCGGCACGCTGGTGATCACCACCATGCTGTCGATGGGCGACGACAACCCGCCCAAGAAGTTCCGGATTATCTGGGGCGCGGGCATTGGCGCCACTGCGATTGTGCTGCTGTGGGCCGGGGGGCTTGGCGCCCTGCAGACCGCGTCGATTGCTGCGGCCTTCCCGATTTCGTTCGTGATCATCGCGATGACACTGGGGCTTTACAAGTCGCTGAAAACTGACCCGTCTGCGTCGCCGATCAGTGAAGCCGGCGCTGCGCCGGATGGCACCCGTATTGTGCAGGACCTGCGCGCCTGAGGCGGACCCCGCCGGTGATACGAAAATGCGCCGGGCCTGTAGAAGGGCCCGGCGCAAAAAATTGCCAGCAGACAATTTTGATCAGTCGCAGGCGGCGGTGACGATGATCTCAACCTTCAGGATCTCGCGCGCCAATTTGGCCTCGCCGCAGGCACGCGCCGGGGCATGGCCCTCGGGAACCCAGGCGTTCCAGACCTCGTTCAGCTCGGCGAAGTAGGACATGTCCGACAGCCAGATCACGGTCTGCAGCAGGCGGGTCTTGTCGCTGCCGGCCTCGGCCAGCAGGGCGTCGACCTTGGCCAGGATTTCGCGGGTCTGCTCGGCTGCGGTGTCTGCTTCGGACACTTGGCCGCTGAAATAGGCAACACCGTTGTGCTTGACGATTTTGCTGGAGCGGGCGGTGGTGCCGGAACGGGTGATGGTCATGCTGTACGCCTTTTCTGTCATGAGATGCTGCGGACATACCGGTTGGAGCTGCTGGCGGAAAGGCCGCAGATGCAAAAGACATGCCGGGCCGGGGTTTGCGGCATCCCGGCCCGCTGGTATCACAGCTTGATCACCGCCATCTTGTCCTGGGTCATGTCATGCATGGTGTAACCGATGCCGCCGGTGTTGTAGCCGGACTGGCGGCGGCCGGCAAAGGGCATCCAGTCAACGCGGAAAGCGGTGTGGTCATTGACCATGACGGCGGTGGCGTCCAGCTGGCGCACGGCCTGCATTGCGGTGTCCAGGTTTTTGGTAAAGACCGCCGCCTGAAACGCGACCGGCAGGCTGTTGGCAACCTCAATCGCTTGCGGGATGCTGGCGGAGCTGTAAACGCAGATCACCGGGCCGAAGATTTCCTGTTGCGAGACGCGGGCGTCCGCCGGCGGGTCCAGCAGCACGGTGGGGGCAAAGGTGGTCTCGCCCAGGCGCTTGCCGCCGGTCAGGACCTTGGCGCCGCCGTCGACAGCTTCCTGCACCCAGTCCTCGACCCGGTCAACCTCGGCAGGGCGGATCAGCGGGCCGCAATCGACGCTCGGGTCGGTGGCGTCGCCGACCGTCAGCGCCTGTGCCGCCTCTGCCAGTTTCTGCGCGATCTCTTCGGCCTTGGCGGCGGGCGCGAACACCCGTTGGACCGAGACGCAGACCTGGCCGGAGTGATAGAAACCGCCCTTGGCCAATGCCGGGATCATTGCATCAATGTCCGCGTCCCCGGCCACGATCACCGGGGCGGCGCCGCCGTGTTCCAGCGCGCAGCGGGTGCCGGGGGCCAGTTTGGAACGCAGCATCCAGCCCACCCGGGCAGAGCCGATGAAGGAGAAGAATCCGGCGCGGGCGTCGGTGATCATCTTCTCGGCTACGTCGTTGCTGCAGACCACTGAACGGCACCAGTCCTGCGGCAGCCCGGCCTCATGCAGCATGGCAACAAAGGTCTGGCACGACAGCGGCGTGTCCTGCGCCGGTTTCACAATCACCGGGCAGCCGGTGGCCACGGCGGGGGCGACCTGATGCACGATCAGGTTCAGCGGGTGGTTAAAGGCGCTGGCAGCCACCACCACGCCGATCGGCTCGCGCTGGGTAAAGGCGATGCGGCCTGCGCCTGCCGCGGTCAGGTCCATCGGGATTTCCCGCCCCGTCATCTGGCCGGTCTCATGCACGCACAGTTCCACTCCGTCGATGGCGCGTTTGACCTCGACGCGTGCGTCCACCAGCGGCTTGCCGCCTTCGCTGGCGATCAAAAGGGCCAGCTCGTCAAACCGCGCCTCCATCAATCGGGCGGTTTTCCGCAGGATTTCAATGCGCTTATAGGCGGGCAGCCAGCCATCCCGCTGGCGGAACAACCCATGTGCGGTGTCCAGCATCGCATCTATCTGCGCCCAATCACTGGTCTCGACCGTGCCGATGCGTTCCAGGCTGTAGGGGTTCACGACTTCGACGGTATTGGTCATATCAGGCACACCTTTGCGGCCAGCTCATCAATCAGCACGCGCTGGTTTTCGCTGTAATCAACCGGCACGTCGATCAGATGCACGCCGCCTGCGGTAAAGGCTTTCTCAAACGTGGGCACCAGATCTTCGGTGCGCGCGATCCGGTGGCCGGTGGCGTCGTAACTGTTTGCATACTGGACAAAATCCGGGTTGCTGAATTCCAGCCCCCAGTCGGCGAACCCGGCGTGCGCCTGCTTCCAGCGGATCATGCCGTATGAGCTATCGTTCAGCACTGTCACCACGAGGTTGAGGCCAAGGCGGACAGCGGTTTCCAGCTCCTGGCTGTTCATCATAAAGCCGCCGTCGCCGCAGATCGCCATCACCCGGCGGTCCGGGTTCAGCTGCGCGGCCATCATTGCCGAGGGCAGGCCCGCCCCCATGGTCGCCAGCGCGTTGTCCAAAAGCACGGTGTTGGGCTGATAAGCCTTGTAGTTGCGGGCGTACCAGATCTTGTAGATGCCATTGTCGAGCGCAATGATATCGCAGTCATCCATCACCTTGCGGGTGTCCGCGACCAGCCGCTGGGGGATGATGGGAAAGCGCGGGTCATCGGCACCTTCGGCGATATGCTGGTCGGTCTCTTTCTTGATGCGCTGGAAATAGCCGCGGTCAAACTCCAGCGGCCCACCCAGTATTTCCCCCAGCCGGTTGATGGATTGTTCCAGATCGCCGACCACCTCCACCTGCGGGAAATAGACCTGATCGACCTGCGCCGCCTTATAGTTCACATGGATTACCTTGGTGCCGCCGTGCTCCATGAAGAAGGGCGGTTTTTCGACCACATCGTGGCCGACGTTGATGATCAGATCGGCACGGTCTATGGCGCAGTGCAGATAATCACCGTCCGACAGCGCGGCAGTGCCCAGGAACAGGTCCGAGCGTTCGTCGATCACCCCCTTGCCCATCTGGGTGTTGAAAAACGGGATCCGGGTCAGATCCGCAAAATCGCACAGGGCTGAACGCGCCTTGCGCCGGTTGGCCCCGGCCCCCAGCAGCAGCAGCGGCATTTTGGCATTGCGGATCATCTCTGCCGCCTCGTTCAGCACCGCGTCGCCGGCCACCGCGTAATGGCGGGGATGCGGCTGCAGGACCGTGGTATCGGTGTCTTCGGCGGCGATATCCTCGGGCAGTTCCAGCAGCACGGCACCGGGGCGTTCCTCCTGCGCGGTGCGGAAGGCCTCGCGGATCAGCGCCGGGATGGTGTTGCCGTGCACGATCTGCTTGGACATCTTGCAAATCGGATCGAACAGGCTGACCACGTCAATGATCTGGAACTGGCCCTGTTTCGATTTCTTGATCGGCTTCTGGCCGGTGATCATGATCAGCGGCATGCCGCCCAGATGGGCATAAGCGGCAGGGGTGGCCAGGTTGGTGGCGCCAGGGCCAAGCGTCGCCATGCAGACGCCCGCCTTGCCGGTGAGACGGCCATAGGTTGCGGCCATGAAGGCGGCGCCCTGTTCATGCCGGGTCAGCACCAGTTCGATCGATGAGGGACGCAGGGATTCCAGCAGGTCAAGGTTTTCTTCTCCCGGAACGGCAAAGACATACTCGACACCTTCAGCCTCCAGCGCGGCGACAAGAAGGTCCGAGGCTTTGACCGGCCCATGGGGTGCAGAATGAGAGTCAGGCATGAGGGCTCCTGTTCGTTGAATGTGGTGTTGACGGCGGATGAGGTTACTCCGCTGCGTGTTTCTGTTCCGGCACCGGAAACAGCTCCTCCATCGAGACAGAGCGGCCGTTATCCATCACAATCCTGGCGTGATAGCGTTTCAGCAGCCGCGGTTCGGCAACGCCGCAGCTGTGAGCGAGAATGCCGACCTCCTTAACCATGTTTTTGGCGTAATAGGCGACGCGTTCGGATTTGCTGGCAGGATCCAGGCCGAATTGCAATTTGGGGTCATGGGTGGTGATGCCGGTGGGGCAGGTGTTCTTGTTGCACTGCAGCGCCTGGATGCAGCCAAGCGCAAACATGAAACCGCGTGCGGAATTGACGAAATCCGCCCCGGCGCAGAACGCCCAGGCAACCTCGGACGGGTTGATCAGCTTGCCGCTGGCGCAGACCTTGATGCGGCCGCGCAACCCGTAGCGGGTCAGGATGTCCACCGTCAGCGGCAGGCTTTCGCGCAGGGGCATGCCCATATTGTCGATCAGGCTCATCGGGGCGGCGCCGGTGCCGCCGTCGGCGCTGTCGATGGTGATGAAGTCCGGCGCGCTTTCAACACCGCGCGACAGGATTTCCTGGCACAGCCCCTCGACAAACCCATAGGCGCCGACCACCGCCTTGAAGCCCACCGGCTTGCCGGTCACGTCGCGGACATAGGCGATCATGTCCAGCAGATCGCCGACGCAGTCGACCTCGGGATGGCGGTTGGGGCTGATGGCGTCCTCGCCCGGGGTAAGGCCGCGGATGGCGGCGATTTCCTCGGTCACCTTGGCGCCGGGCAGGATGCCGCCCTTGCCCGGTTTGGCGCCCTGGCTGAGCTTGAGTTCGAACATACGCACGCAGTCATGCGCCGCGACCGCGCGCAGCTTATCCTCGTCAAAGCCGCCCCCGGGCTTGCGCACGCCGAATTTACCGGTGCCGATCTGGAACACGATGTCGGCGCCGCCCTCCAGGTGATAGGGCGACAATCCGCCCTCTCCGGTGTTGAGCCAGATCCCGGCCTTTTTGGCGCCATGCGACAGCGCCCGAACGGCAGGAACGGAAATGGCGCCAAAGCTCATGCCGGAAATGTTGAAGATCGACGCGGTGGTATACGGCGTGCGGGCATAGGGCCCGATAGTGACAGCCGCTGGATCCCTGGCGTCCTGCTCCAGCGCCGGGAAGGGGCAGTTGGCGAAATAGACCGTGCCCGCCGGGCGCAGATCGCGGGTGGAGCCGAAGGCGACGGTGGAATCCACATTCTTGGCTGCGCGGTACGCCCAGGAGCGTTCGGCCCGGTTGAATGGCATCTCCTCGCGGTCCAGGGCAAAGAAATATTGCCGGAAAAACTCCCCCATATGTTCGAAGAAATAACGGAAACGGGCCACCACCGGGTAATTGCGGCGCAAAGTGCTGTCGGTCTGGGTCTTGTCGCGGATGTAGATCACCACCAGCCACAAAACGCCGGCGCCGAAGGCAAAGATAAACGCATAAGACAGGAATTCGAGCAGCGCCAGTACGGTGCTGGATATCTGGGACATGTTTTCCGTCGCTCCTTCAGGGGCTTGGCGGTGCGGTTGGATCCGCGTGCCTGGCTTTTGTCGTTATAGAATGCGTCCTTGTACCGGGCATTGCATTCACGGGGTGATCACTTCCTTTGGAGCCGCAGAGACAGGCAGATTGCTGTCGCAAAGGAGAACGCGCGCTATTGCGCAATGGTTCCGCACGAAACGGCCAATACCCGGATAGTGCGGCAATGGGGGAACCTTGTCCAGCCTGCGGGCGCGGCGGCTGCTGCTGGGCCAGATCCGAGGCGCCGGATCAAGTGGATGCCGAGCTGCGCTTTGGCTCGGGCGGCTGGGCCGCGGCGGCGCGTTTTGGCGGGTGCCGCACATGTGTCTGGCCCGGTGCCTTCGGGCTTTACAGGGCCGCGCTGCAGGCGTCGCGCATATCCTGGCCAAACAATTCCACCGCGCGCCGCTGGACCTGACTGCGCCGGACGGCAAGCGAAAAGGCGGATTGCCAGCGCAACTGCGGGTGTGCCAGCTCCCGGAACCGGCCTGCCTCGACCCGGCTTTCCGCGAAATGCACCGGCAGCGGACCCAGATACTGCCCGGTCTCGATCAGCATCGCCATCGCTTCCATATTGGCGGCCACTGCAGTTGGATCCGGGCGATCAAGACCGGGAGAGACAGGCCTGTCATAAGAACGCTGGCAGTGCGGATACCTGGCGATCTCCTGCGGGTTGATCAACGCATCCGGCGCAGTGAACAAAGGGTGGTCCCGGCCGCAATATAGCCGGTGCTCTTCGCGGCACAGCGGCTCATAGGACAGGTCCGTGACCTGGTTGCGAAACGGCGCAATGGCCAGATTCAGCGCGCCTGAGATCAGCTGCTGGGTCAATCCAGCAGGAGAGGCGACAACGATTTCCAGCCGCACCTCGTTCGGGCGGGCCAGAAAACGCCGCAGGGCCTGGGCCAGATTGAGGCCGGGCAGGCTGCTCACGGCATCGACCACGCCGATGCGCAGATCGCCGGTGACCGCATCGCGCAGTTCCAGCAGTTCGGCGTCGAAATCGCGGGCGCTGCGCAGGATGCTGCGGGCCTTCTGATAGGCGATGGCGCCGCGTTCCGTCAGCCGGAACCCGCCGCGGCCGCGCTCGCACACCCGGTAGCCGAGCGCGGTTTCCAGATCGCGGATGCGGATGCTGATGGCGGATTGGGTGATCCCCAACGCATATTGCGCATCGGAGAACCCGCCGCAGTCGGTCACGGTGACAAAGGTTTCCAGCAGCGTGTTGCGCAGCAGTTTCACGTGCCTGTTCCTCTCCGGCGGTCCTGCAGGAATTACATGATAATCTTTTATGTGAAGATAAACAGCATAATATTTTTTCATACAGTGATCTGTGCTGAGGTGCTGCCGGACCCGCAAATGGAGACACATATGTCTGGACACGGTTACGAATCCGGCCGCCTGAACCTGCCTTTTGTCGGCATCGCCACCTTCGGCAAGAAACCCTATGTCGAGGATTGGGACAACATAAACGCTGACGTTGCCATCCTTGGCGCACCGTTTGATTCCGGCTGCCAGTTCCGCCCGGGCGCGCGTTTCGGCCCGCGCGCAGTGCGCGAGGCCTCGACGCTGTTCAGCTTCGGCCATGCCGGCGCTTACGACCACGAAGATGACGCCACCTACCTGGGCGAAGATGTGCGGATCGTCGATCTGGGCGATGCTGACATCATCCACACCAAGACTGAGGAAAGCCACGCCAATATCGAATACGGCGTGAAGAAGATCCTGGCAGCCGGCGCCTTGCCCGTCACGATCGGCGGCGATCATTCGATCAACATTCCCTGCATCAGCGCCTACGCCGCAGACTGCGCCGGAAACGGCCCGATCCATGTGGTGCAGATCGACGCGCATCTAGATTTTGTCGATGTACGTCATGGGGTTACGGACGGGCACGGCAACCCGATGCGCCGTGCGATCGAAAAGGATTATGTCTCCGGAATGACCCAGCTGGGCATTCGCAATGTGTCCTCCACCGCCCGCGAAGGGTATACTGACGCACGGGCGCGCGGCTCGGACATTCTGTCGGTTCGCCAGGTGCGCAAGCTGGGGACGGATGCGGTGCTGGCGCGCATCCCCGAAGGTGCCCGCTATTACGTCACCATAGACATCGACGCCTTCTGCCCGTCGATCGCGCCGGGCACCGGCACGCCGAGCCATGGCGGTTTCCAGTATTACGACGTGCTGGAGATCCTGCAGGGCCTCAGCAAACGCGGCGATGTTGCCGGTATCGACCTGGTGGAAGTGGCCCCAGCCTATGACCCTTCGGAAAGCACTCAGATTCTGGCCGCACAGCTCTTGTTGAATTTCATCGGCTTCATCTTCCACAACCGGCGCTGACACTTCAGGGGCTGCTTCTTTCTGGTTGGAAATACCCCGGGGAGCGCGAGGGGCCGGCCCTCGCTCCTGCCATTGCCGCAGGCGCCGGGGTGTCAGGGGGCCATCTTACCCTCGGCAAAGGCCCGGGCGGCCGCGACCGCCTCCGGATCAGGCTCTGCCCCGGTGAATCCCAGCAAATACCCTTCCAGCCGCGCGGTGCGGGCCTGCATCGGTTCGCGCACCTCCAGCGCGTGGTAGCCGCATTGCATGAAGTACAGGATCCGGGCGCGGGAATCGGCCTCATACGGCGCATACCCGTGGCGCATGAACATGGCGGTGACCGCCTCCAGCCGCAGCGCATCCGCCGCATCGATACGGTTGCGCACGTTGCCGTCGCGCCGCGACCATTCGCGGACCGCAAAGTCCAGCGACGCGTCGAACAGCTCCGGATCGACAAAACAGCGGAAGAAATTGCAGACCGCCCAGGAAATATTGGCGGCCGGCAATTCGCAATGGGTAAGGATCGGATCGGTGTTGCGGGTCTCCCAATCGTCCAGCAGGGCCTCCAGCAGGTGTTTGCGGCTTTTGAAATACCAGTAGAAGCTGGAGCGCGAGACGCCCAGCCGCTCGCCGATGGCCAGCACCTTGACGCCTGCCACCCCGTCGCTGATCAGCAGGTCGCGGGCCACGTTCAGCCAGTCCTCGGGCGTCACTTTGACATGGCCGCTAAGGGGTTCCTTGTCCGGGTTGTCCCGGTGCAGCACCGGGGCGGCGCGTTTGGCCATGTCAGCTCTCCGGCGGTGCGCCGCCCTGGGCGGTGCGCTTGGCGATGAAGCTTTTCAAAGCCTCAACGCGGGTGTCGTCAGTCTTGGGCCGGTTATCATGGGCCAGGATGTCCTTCCAGACCCGGGTTGCGCGCTGGTTGGCGTCCAACGCCCCGCGCTCGCTCCAGGTGCCGAAATTGGCATAGTCATGCACCACGGGTTCGTAGAATTCTGTATTATAGCGCGCCATGGTCTGGGGAGTGGCAAAGAAATGGCCGCTTGGCTCCACCTCTTTGATCGCAGTGCCGTAGCCGATCTCGTCCGTGCCGGCCTGGGCTCCGGCGCACAGCTCGGCAATCATGTTCAGCACTTCGGCGTCGGTGATCAGCTTTTCATAAGACACTGACAGCCCGCCCTCCAGCCAGCCGGCCGAGTGGATGATCACCGTAGCGCCTGCCATCAGGCAGCCCCAAAGGCCCATTTGGTTCTCATTTGCCGCCTGCACGTCATTGCTGTTTGAGGCCGACCCTGCGGCGGACCGCCAGGGCAGACCGAGGAAGCGCGCCAGCTGGCCTGCCGCCAAGGACGCCTGGAAATGCGACGGGGTGCCGAACGCAGGCGCGCCGGACTTCATGTCCACGTTGGAGGTGAAGGTGCCGTAACAGACCGGTGCGCCGGGGTTGGTCAGCTGGGTCAGCGTCAGGGCCGCCAGCACCTCGGCATGGCTAAGGGTGATGGCGCCCGCAACGGTGATGGGTGCCATTGCCCCCATCAGCGTGAAGGGCGTGATGATCGAAACCTGGCCGTGCCGTGCAAAGTCGATCAGCCCCTGCGCCATCGGAATGTCCAGCGTGCGCGGGCTGTTGGTGTTTATGATGGTGTAGCAGCGCGGCTCAGACCGGAAATCCGCATCCGACAGCCCGCGGAAATCGCGGATCATCTCGAAACAATCCATCACCTGCGGCGTCCCGCGTGAGAAGATGAAGGGGAACTTGTCGGTGCGCGTCATCTGTGCCTCGGTGGTGAAATAGTGGCGCAGATGCATCGGCACGTCCTGCGGCTCCACCTGGGGGGAGATCATGTGAAAGACGTCGAAGTGATGGGTAAGCTGCAGATATTCCAGGTAATCCTGCGCTGATCCGGGGCGGCGTCCGCGCTCCAGATCGGTGGCATTGGGCGCGCCTGCACCGGCCTGAAACACCAGGCTGCCCAGCTCCAGCGTGATGTCGCGCTCCCGTGCCCCGGCCCGGCAGGTGATTGATCGGGGCGCGGTGGCCAGCGCCGCCTCGATGATGTCGCGGCCGATATAGACCATCTGGCTGTCTTCATCGACGCGGGCACCGCCCTTGGCATAGATCCGGCGCGCCTCGGGCAACAGCACCTTCATGCCCAGTTCCTCGAGCATCTTCAGCGCGGTTTCGTGCATGTCCGCGATCTGATGCTCCGGGAACACCTCCATCAGCGGAAATGGGTTTTTCAGCTGGCGGTAATTCACATTGCGCTGCGGCGAGGCCCGGCTGCGGTTTTGCGGGTCCGACGGCGTCCGCGGGTATTGCCTTCGTTCTCAAGGGTCATCGGGTCAGCCTCTCATCGCTGTGCCGGAGGGGTCATAGGGGGAAGGGGCTATCACCCGGGCGGCGCGTTCCTGGCCGACGATGTGCAGGGTCAAGTCAGTGCCTTCAACGGCTGCGTCGCGGTCCACCATTGCCATTGCCAGCGATTTTCCGGTGCTGTGGCCATAGCCGCCGGAGGTGACAAATCCGACGCGGGTTCCGCCCTGCCAGACCGGTTCGTAACCGCTGGCATCGGCGTCCGCGGCCTCCACTTCCAAGGTCACAACAACCTGCGCCGGGCCGCCGGTCTCGCGTTCCTTCAGCGCGGCGGCGCGGCCGATGAAGTCCTTGTGCCAGTCGATCCAGCGGTCCATGCCGGTCTGCGCCGCGGTGTAGCCTTGGGTGAATTCGGCGCTCCAGATGCCAAAGCTTTTCTCCAGCCGCAGGCTAAGCAGCGCGTTGAAGCCGATTTCGCGCAGCCCCAGGTCCGCGCCAGCCGTCAGCAGGGTCTCGCGCAGGGTGATGTGTTCGGCGGCGGAACAGTGAAGTTCGTATCCCAGTTCGCCCGCGACAGAGAGGCGGCCAACCTTGAGGCGCAGCATGCCGATGTCGAAGGTGCCGCAGCCCATGAAGGGCAGGTCGGCGATGGGGCCGTCTGTCAGCTTTTCCAATATCTTGCGGCTGTTCGGGCCGGAGAGGCTGAAGCCGGTGACGGCATCGGTCACGTCGCGGATTTCGACCCCTTCGCCCATATGATCCTGGAACCAGCGCATGTGCCATTCGCGCAAGTAGTAACTGCCCATGATCCACCATGTTCCGCCGCCCCAGTTGAACACCGTGAGGTCGCCCTTGAGGCGGCCCTCGGATGACAGCATCGGCGCCAGTTTGGCGCGGCCCGGCTTGGGCAGTTTTGACGCCATGATGCGGTTGAGCCAAGCCTCGGCGCCCGTACCCGAGACCTCAAACCGGGAGAAGGCGGAGATGTCCAGCAGTCCCACGGCCTCGCGCACCGCCCTGCATTCCTCGGCGACGATGCCGAAGGCATTGGAGCGTTTCAGGGTCGGGGTTTCGGTGAAGTCCTCCGACGGAGCAAAGTACAGCGGGATTTCCAGCCCGTAGCTGGCGCCCCAGCGGCAGCCTGCGCGGGTCATGTCCGAATAGGCGGGGGCCTTCTTCAGCGGGCGGCCTGCGGGCAGCTGCTCGTTCGGGTAGGTCATCACAAAGCGGCGGGTGTAGAACTGGCCGGTGGTCTCCTTGATGAACCGCTTGTTCTGGGCGTAGTCGCCGAAACGCGCCACATCCATGCCGAACACATCGGCCTCCGGCTCGCCATGGATCATCCACTCAGCCAGCGATTTGCCGACGCCGCCGCCTTGCAGGAAGCCCGCCATCACGCCGCAGGCGCACCAGTAGCCGGGCTTGCCGCGCACCGGGCCGACCAGCGGGTTGCCGTCCGGGGCAAAGGTGAAGGCGCCGTTGACCCAGGTCTTGACGCCGGTGGTCTGAAGCGCCGGGTAGCGTTCGAAGCCCAGCGTCAGTTCGCGCTCGATCCGGTCAGGGTCTTCCTGCTGCAGCTCAAAGCCATACTCCCAAGGCGCGCCGTCCATCATCCAATGCTGATGGTCGATCTCGTAGATACCCAAGAGGATGCCTTTTTGGTCCTGCCGCATATAGGTGAAGCCTTCGAGGTCCACGGTCATCGGCACCTCGAAATCGAGCTGTTCCAGCGCGGGAATGGTGTCGGAGATCAGATAGTGGTGGTTCAGCGGCGAGACCGGCAGGTCTACGCCCGCCATGCGCCCCACCTGCTTGGCCCAAAGACCGGCGGCGTTGACCACATGTTCGGCGTGAATGGTGCCTTTTTCGGTGACGATCTGCCAGCCATCGTCCACCTGATGCAGTTCCAGCACGCGGTTGTGTTCAATCACTTCCGCACCGCGTTTCCTGGCAGCACCCGCATAGGCATGCACGGTGCCAGTGGTGTCGACATAGCCCTCGCGGTCGGCCCACATGCCGCCGAGGATGCCTTCGGTGGACATGATCGGACACAGCTCACCCGCTTCCTGCGGGGTGATCAGGCGGCAGTCGTCGATGCCGATGGATTGGAAGGTGCGGTAGGCCGATTGCAGCCATTCCCAGCGGTCCGGGGTGCCTGCCAGGGTCATGCCGCCGGTCATATGCATGCCGACGGATTGGCCGGATTCCTGTTCGATCTCGGACAACAGGTCAATTGTGTAGGCCTGCAAAGAGGCGATGTTCGGGTCGGCGTTCAACGCATGAAACCCGCCCGCGGCGTGCCAGCTGGACCCGGCGGTCAGCACCGAACGCTCGATCAGGCAGACGTCGGTCCAGCCGAATTTCGCCAGGTGATAAAGGACCGAGGCGCCGACAACGCCGCCCCCGATAACAACGGCACGATAGTGCGACTTCATGGGCTTGCTCCCTGTCTGCTGCCGCGGGGCCGGGCCCCTCCGAATCCGCCTTTTGGACACTCCTGTCCAATTGATCGGCGATCCTGGACAGTCTTGTCCAGAAAAATCGTGCGCAGCGGGGTCAGGAGCGGGGCCGGGTCACAAATCCAGTTCGATTGCACCAGTGGCAGGGACGGCACAGCAGATCAGAGCTTCACCCTCCACAGGTTCGGCAGAAGGCGGGGTTCGGTAGGCGAGCTTGCCTGCCAGCAGCCGGGTGCTGCAGCTGCCGCACTTGCCGGATCGGCAGCTGAATTCGGGCGTCAGGCCATGGTTTTCAGCCAGTTCCAGCAGGGTGCCGTCTGCAGGGGTCCATGGTTGTTCAAATCCGGATCTGGTGAAGCGGACAATGGCGGTTTCCGTTTCTGGGGCAGTTTCTTGGACAGGCGGGGCATCTGCAGTGCGCGCCAAGGCGGACGGCCCGAACGCCTCGGCGTGGATGGCCGTGTCATCAACCCCAAGACTGAGGAGGCCGTCATAGGCAGCTTGCATAAACCCGCCGGGACCGCAGAGATAGATATCAGCCCCTTCCTGCGGCAGCAGCTGTTGCAGAATTTCAGCATTGACCCGGCCTGGCAGATCGAAATCCCGGCCCTCGGTTTCGCCCCTTGCAGGTGTGCTGATCAGGGAGAAATAGCGGATCTGCCCGCCAGAGGCCTGCTCTAATGCACGGAATTCGCGGGCAAAAGCGCGCTCCTGCACTGTGCGGGCTGCGTGCAGGATGGTGAGCGGGCGCAGATGCCGGGTGCGCAGCCCCTCGCGTATGGCGTGGCGGGCCATGGCGATCATCGGGGTGATCCCAACGCCGCCTGCGACCAGAAGTGCGGGACGCCGGTCTGAGGCATCCAGAAAGAACGCGCCCCGCGGGGCTTTGGCCTCAATCACCGAACCCGGCTGCAGTGCGTCATGCAGCAGGCGGGACACGGTGCCGTTCTCCTCGCGTTTGACCGAGATACGATAGTGGCCTTCGCCTGGCGCAGAAGACACGGTGTAAGTCCGCAACAGCGGTTTTTGAGCGCCGGGCGGCGTGGCGCGGAGGGTCAGGAACTGGCCAGCCTCAAACGGCAGCAGCGGGCCGCCATCCTCCGGTTGCAGGTAAAAGGAGCGGATTGAGGTGCTTTCCTGTTCGACACGCGCAATCCGGAAGCGGCGCCAGGTGCTGCGCTGTGTTTCCAGGGTTTTGCGGGCCTCGGCCTCGGCCCAGGTATCCGTCAAACCTGAGTTGGGTGAAAAATCACCGCGTTCGGCGCGGAAGGGCAGAGCGCCCTCCAGCCAGACGCCTTGGCGCAGGGTGAAGCGCCAGCCGCGCTCGGCGCCGTGAAAGGCGGTGACATCCGGGTGGTCTTCGCCCAGCAGTTCAACCGTGCCGGTCAGCAGCAGCAGGCTGCCGGTGGTAAAATCCGCAAAGGCCAGGCCCGCGCGCGGGTTCAGCAGGAAGTTTCCCAGCGTGTTGAAATGGTTGTTACCGGGAAAGTCGGGGATGGTGAGGGTGTTGCCGTCGATGCGGACAAAGCCGGGCCGCCCGCCCCGGTGCGAGACATCGACGCCTTCGCGTTCAGGGTGATCCGCTGCAGGCACATGGCTGGCGGCAAAGAACATGTCGGCATCGGAAATCAGCGCAGAATGGGCGCTGTCAAACCTGTCAAAGCGCTGCGGTTTGGCCGGCGGCTGCGGCTCTGCCGGCTTCAAGTCCCGCAGCTGGATGTATTGCGGGCAATTGCCAAAGGACTGATCGACCCGCAGGGTAAACCCGTTGCGCGCGGCAGCAATGACCCGGCCGTTGACCCGGTTGCGGCGGCGGCTGTGCAGCTCGATCCCCAACAGCCCCAAGGGGGCACCTTTGCGGATGGCGGCATGGACAGGATCCCCTGTGCCGCCGCTCAGCGAAACATGCAGATGCCGCGCATCCGGCGTTGCGGCAAAGCCGGGCGGGCCGCTCAGCAGGCTTGCCCAGGGCCAGCCCTGATGATCCACCGCGCCTGCCGCAAGAAACGGCAGCTGCGCATAAAATTCCCGGTGCTGATCGGGCATAAAGGGGCGGATCACCCGGCGGGCGAAGGCTTCCATTGCGTCGCGCTTGCCCGCACGGCGCTGCATTTCCTGCTCGCCCTCATGAAAGGGAGAGGGGCTGTCTGCGTCAAAGGGAGTCATGGAAACCTCCTGTTTGCTGAAAGAAAGAGGCGGCAGCCGCCAAAGGAGCCGCCGCGCAAGGGGTCAGGCCGCCAGGCCAACCTTGGTGGCGGGCATCGGCTTGAAACCGTTCAGGCCTTCGATGCGGGCCAGATGGGCGCGCACATTCGGGTAGGGTTCCAGCGAGATACCGCCCTCGGGCGCGTGTGCCACATAAGAGTAGACCGCCACGTCGGCGATTGTGGGGGCGTCGCCGGCCAGGAAGCTGCGGCCTTCCATATGGGCATCGATCTTGCCCAGCACACGGGCGGCGACGGTGGCGCAGAACTCCGCGTCCAGGGCTGCGTTGAAGACGGTGATCAGCCGCGCTGCAGCGGGTCCAAAGGCAATTTCGCCCGCGGCCAAGGTTAGGAACTTCTGCACTTCCGCTTCCAGAACCGGATCGGACGGCAGCCAGGACGGCGCGTATTTCCGGGCGAGATAGACCAGGATGGCGTTGGAATCGGTAATGACGGTGCTGCCGTCCTCAATCACCGGGACCTGGCCGGCAGGGTTCAGCGCCAGGAAGGCGGGCTGCTTGTGTTCGCCGCCTGCGAGGTCGACGTTGATCACCTCGTGGGCGATGCCGGCAAGATTGGCGAACAGCTCCACCCGGTGGGCGTGGCCGGAGAGGGGGAAGCTGTGAATGCGGATGGAATGCGACATGTTTCGGGGTCCTTTTCTGTGGCATGTGCCATGAGGTGTTGAAGACACAGGCAAGATAGCGGCCGCAGGCATAGGCGATAATATTCTCTTTTGGCGATTGATTGTGTATGCAGGGTTCATAAAACGCCGCGCCGGGGGAGACGTGATGGACAAATTGGACTGCATGCGCACCTTTGCGGCGGTTGCGGCGCAAAGCTCCTTTACCAGCGGTGCCTTGCAGCTGGGGATCAGCACCAAACTGGCCAGCAAATATGTCGCCCGGCTGGAGGAGCAGCTGGGTGCGCAGCTGCTGAACCGCACCACCCGCAAGGTGACGCTGACCGACACGGGCCGCGCCTATCTGGAGCGCTGCCTGCCGCTGCTGGATCAGTTCGACGAGCTGGAGGATGTGGTGCAGCTGCGCCAGCAAGAGCTGGCAGGCCCGGTCCGGATCACCGCCCCCACCGGCTTTGGCAGCCGCGAGCTGGTCGAAGCCCTGCAGCCGTTCCAGCAGATGCACCCCAAAGTGACGGTTGAGCTGGTTCTGTCCGACCGCCATCTGCCTATCTTGGAGGAGGGGGTGGATCTGGCGGTCCGTTTTGGAACCCTCAAGGATTCGACGCTGGTAGCCCGAAAACTCTGCGCCATGCGGCTGGTGGTGGTGGCGTCGCCGGCCTATCTGGCGGCACAGGGCACCCCCGCCGAACCTGAAACACTGGCCACCCACAACTGCCTGCTGCAGATGACCTCGCCGCAGCCGGATGCCTGGACCTTTGGCCGCAAGGACCGGCAGCGTACCATAATTGTCGGCGGCAGCTTTCGCGCCAATTCACCGCGTGCGGTGGCCCATATGGCGTCCAGCGGCCTGGGGATTGCCCGTTGCCCGCACTATACTGCACTGCCGTTTTTGCAGGACGGCAGACTGCAAGTGCTGTTCGAAAAACAGGAAACCGACCCGATCACGCTCTACGCTGTTTACCCGCCCAGCCGCCATCTGACGGCGCGGATCCGCGCCTTGATCGACCATTTGGCGGCCTACTTTGGACCGGGCTGACCTAGGCGGCCGGCCCTTCTTCATCTTTCTCCAAATACTCCGGGGAGCGCGAGGGGCTGGCCCCTCGCAGCCCGGGTCCGGTTTTCGAAACGGTTCCGGACCGGCAGGACAACATTGTTGCCCTATATATTTTATACTTGAAATAAATCTTCAAGCCTGCGTAGGCTCGTATCAAGGGCTGGCGGAAGATCAGCCGGGGAGATGCAGGCTGCAGCGGGTCTTGGCTTCTGCCGGGGCGGCGTTAAAGTCGCAAGCATTTGATCCAAAACCCTGGCTTCGGTCCAGGGTATGTACTGGGAGGAAAGACGTAATGAAGACCATTCGGATGCTCGCCATGGCAGCAGCAGTCCCGGCGCTGGCGGCTGCGGCCCAGGCTGACACCAAGATCGGCATGATCACCACATTGTCCGGCGGCGGCGCGGGGCTGGGTGTGGACGTGCGCGACGGCTTTATGCTGGCAATCGAACAGGACGGCCGCGACGGTGTCGAGGTGGTGATCGAGGACGATCAGCGCAAACCCGATGCCGCGGTGCAGATCGCTGACCGGATGATCCAGTCCGAAAAGGTGGATATCCTGACCGGCATCATCTGGTCCAACTTGGCGATGGCGGTGGTGCCCGCTGCCACTGCGCAGGGTGTGTTCTACCTGTCGCCGAACGCCGGACCGTCGGCGCTGGCGGGCAAGCGCTGCCATCCGAATTACTTCAACGTCGCCTGGCAGAACGACAACCTGCACGAGGCCGCGGGTGCCTATGCCAATGAGGCAGATCTGAAAAACAGCTTCATTCTGGCGCCGAACTACCCGGCGGGCAAGGACGCGCTGACCGGCTACAAACGGATGTACGGCGGTGAACTGGCCGGTGAGATTTATACCAAGCTGGGTCAGACCGACTATGCTGCTGAGATCGCGCAGATCCGCGCGTCCGGTGCTGACTCGGTCTATTTCTTCCTGCCCGGCGGCATGGGGATTTCCTTCCTCAAGCAATATGCGGGCAGCGGTGTGGACCTGCCGGTGGTTGGTCCTGCGTTCTCGTTTGATCAGGGCATCCTGCAGGCGGTGGGCGACGCCGCGCTGGGGGTCAAAAACACCTCGCAGTGGAACAAGGACATCGACAACGCGGCCAATGCCGGTTTTGTTGCGTCTTTTCAGGAAAAATACGGCCGTCTGCCCTCGCTTTATGCCAGCCAGGGCTTTGATACCGCCAACCTGATCCTGAGCGCATTGAACAAGGCTGAGGCCTCCGATGCGGATGCCTTCCGTGCAGCACTGAAGGCGGCAGAGTTCGCATCGGTTCGCGGCGATTTCAAATTCGGTGACAACCATCACCCGGTGCAGGACATCTATGTCCGCGAAGTGATCAAGGAAGGTGATGTCTTTACCAACAAGATCATCGCCACCGGGCTGAGCGATCACGCCGACGCTTACGCCGGCGAGTGCAAGATGTAAGACAGACCGTCAAGCGGAGGCGCCACAGCGCCTCCGCCGCGGCAAAACTACCCCTTCGGAAATTCAAATGACCTATATTCTAGTTCTGGAGCAGATCCTGAACGGGCTGCAGTTCGGCGTCATGCTGTTTCTGATGGCCGCCGGGCTGACGCTGGTGTTCGGGGTGATGGGGCTGATCAATCTGGCCCATGGCTCGCTCTATATGGTGGGCGCCTTTGCAGCTGCCGCGGTGGCGGGCTGGACCGGCTCGTTCCTGCTGGCGCTGATCGCCAGCCTTGCCGCTGCCGCCGCAGCCGGGGCGCTGATGGAGCTGGTGGTGATCCGCCGCCTGTACCGGCGCGACCATCTGGATCAGGTGCTGGCGACATTTGCGCTGATCCTGATCTTTTCCGAAGGCACCCGCTGGCTGTTCGGATCTTTCCCGCTGTTTCTGGATGTTCCGTCTTATCTGTCGGGGCCGGTTACCCTGCCGGGCGGCATTGAATACCCGCTGTACCGACTGGCGATCATCCTGATTGGGCTGGCCATCGCCGCGGGCCTGTTCCTGCTGATCGCCCGCACGCGAATTGGCATCCAGATCCGCGCAGGCGAAGCCGACCGCGAGATGATTGCCGCCCTTGGTGTCGATATCTCCAAACTCTACACGCTGGTGTTTGCCCTTGGCGCCGCACTGGCCGGTCTGGCCGGCGCGCTGGTGGGCGCGATCCAATCGGTGCAGGTCGGCATGGGCGAGCCGGTGCTGATCCTGGCCTTTGTGGTGATCGTCATCGGCGGCATCGGTTCGATCAAGGGCGCATTGGCCGGCGCGCTGCTGGTGGGGATGACCGACACGCTGGGCGGGGTGTTCCTGCCGCGGCTTTTCACCCTGTTCATGGAGCCTGCCAGTGCGGCCTCGGCGGGTGCGTCGCTGGCCTCGATGCTGATCTACATTCTGATGGCGGCGGTTCTGCTGGTGCGCCCCTCGGGCCTTTATGGAGGGAGCGCATGATGCTGACCCGCGAAACCCTGCTGAACTGGGCAATGATTGCGGCGCTGCTGATTGTGCCGCTGGCAGCGTGGAGCCTGGATGAGCCGTTCATCATCACCCTGGCAACCAAGGCTGCGATCCTGGCGCTGGCCGGGGTGGGGCTGAACATCGCGCTGGGGCAGGGCGGGCTGATCAGCCTTGGCCATGCGGCGTTTTTCGGCATTGGCGGCTATGCCATGGGCATTCTTGCCGCCCATGCGCAGAACTATGAGCCGCTGTTTGACTGGCCGTTCCTGTTTGAAGGCAGCAACCAGATGCCGCTGATCTGGCTGGTGGCGGTGGTGTTCAGCGCGCTTGCGGCGCTGGTGATCGGCGCGCTGTCTTTGCGCACTTCGGGCGTCTATTTCATCATGATCACCTTGGCCTTCGGTCAGATGCTGTATTACTTCGCGATCAGCTGGAGCGCCTATGGCGGCGAGGACGGGCTGTCGATCTGGGTCAGGAATGACTTCCCGGGCCTGAACACATTGGACCCGATCCAGTTCTTTGCCATTGCCTATGTGATCCTGTGCGGCGCGCTGTTTTTTGCCGCCCGGCTTGCGCGCTCACCCTTTGGGCTGGCACTGGCCGCTGCGCGCCAGAACGAGGACCGGGTGGAGGCAGTGGGCCTCACGCCCTTTACCCTGCGGCTGACCGCCTTTGTGATTTCCGGTGCTGTCACCGGGCTGGCAGGGGCGCTGTTTGCCGATTTGAACCGGTTCGTCAGCCCCACCATGCTCAGCTGGCACACCAGCGGTGAGATCATGATTTTTGTGATCCTGGGCGGTGTCGGGCGGCTGTACGGGCCGGTGGCGGGCGCTGCGCTGTACATCCTCTTGGAGCATATTCTGGGCGGGATCAGCGATTACTGGCAGATCTTCCTGGGCGTTTTGCTGCTTCTGATCGTGCTGTTTGCCCGCGGCGGGCTGATCGGAGCCATTGCCGGACGGGAGAAGGCGCATGGCTGAAACGGTTCTGAAAACCAAGTGCCTGAACAAGAGCTTTGGCGCGCTGCAGGCGAGCCGCGATGTCTCGCTGGACCTGCGGGCGGGCGAAATCCACGCGCTGATCGGCCCCAATGGCGCGGGAAAATCCACCCTGATCAAGCAAATTGCGGGCAACCTGCAGCCCGACAGCGGCGCGGTGGAGCTGCTGGGGCGGGATGTGACTGCGCTGAATACCGTTGCGCGGGCGCGGATGGGGCTGGGGCGGACGTTCCAGATCTCGGCGCTGGCGATGGACTACACCGTCCTGCAGAACGCTGTGCTGGGCGCTTTGGGGGGCAGGGGCGGCCCGTTCCGGTTCTTTCGCAACGTGATGAAGGATCCGGAACTCCTGGAGCAGGCAGGCGACGCGCTGGAGCGGGTCGGGCTGGCACAGGACGCGCATCGCCGCACTGCCGACCTGTCGCACGGCCAGCGCCGCCAGTTGGAGGTCGCCGTGGCGCTGACGCTGCAGCCAAAATTGTTCCTGATGGATGAGCCGATGGCCGGGCTTGGGTCCGCAGGCTCCAAGGCGTTGACCGGCTTCCTTGACGGCTTGCGGCAGGAGGCGCCGATCCTTTTGGTGGAGCATGACATGGACGCGGTCTTTGCCTTGGCCGACCGGATCAGCGTGCTGGTTTACGGCCAGATCATCGCAACCGGCACCGCCGATGACATCCGCGCCAATGCCGATGTGCGCCGTGCCTATCTGGGAGAGGAGGACGCCGTATGAGCCTGCTGTCTTTACAAGGGGTTGAAGCCGCCTACGGCCCGGCGCAGGCGCTGTTCGGGGTCGATCTGGACATCGCCGAGGGCGAAGTGGTGGCGTTGATGGGCCGCAACGGCATGGGCAAATCCACCACCATCAAGACAATTTGCGGCATGCTTGCAGCCACCAAGGGAGAGCTGCGGTTTGACGGCCACGACCTGCGCCGGCTGCCTTCATACAAGATTGCCCGGCTGGGTATCGGGCTGGTGCCCGAAGGACGGCGCTGCTTTGCGCCGCTGACGGTTGAAGAAAACCTGACGGCTGCAGCACGCCCTGGCCCGTGGGATTTCAAGAAAGCAGCAGAGCTGTTTCCGCGGCTGGAGGAACGGCGAAGCCAGAAAGCCGGATCGTTGTCGGGCGGCGAGCAGCAGATGCTGACCATAAGCCGCGCCCTGATGACCAACCCGCGTCTGCTGATCCTGGACGAGGCAACCGAAGGTTTGGCGCCTGTAGTCCGGCAGGAGATCTGGGCCGCGATTGGGCGCCTCAAGCGTGAGGCGGGGCTGGCCATTCTGGTGGTGGACAAGTCGCTGAAGGAACTGTCGGCTATTGCAGACCGTGCGGTGATCCTGAACAAGGGCAGCAATGCTTGGGGCGGTGGCATCGGCGAACTGCCGGCAGAAGTGGCGGACCGGTTTCTAGGGGTTTAGATTGTAAACCCCATTCAGAAATGCCACTGGCCGCGCAAAGCAGGACTGTCACCGCATAGCGCAACAGGAACAAGGCTTGGCAGCCCGGAGACCTCAAATACCGAAGGGCTGATAAGCCTTGCGGGATAAGGGAAGACCGTCAGCTAGCTCTGAGCTAAAACTGGTCAAGTCGGCTAATGGGTTTTCCCGGATGGAACCCCTTTAATGAAGTTCGCCTTCCCAGCTGCATATTTTTGCCGGTCATCAGGAAACGTGGCGGCAAGGCGGGATTTTAGGAGCGCGTAGCCGTTGGGTTTGATGTCTCGGTAAACCGTTGAAACATGCCTGCCGATTTCTGCCGCGATCTCACGCACAGGGGTCTTGGCATTCAACATATCTTCTACCGCGCGCCGTTCACGCAGGTTTAGCTCTCTATGCGCCATCTTTCATTCTTCTTGCTTTCCAGAAAGATAGGGGAAATTTCGCAGCCCAGTTTAGAATGTGCCCCAGCGTACATAGAAGAAGCCTATAATCAGACTTATGTGAAATATTCAGCCGGTTTACAGGTTGTCTTCTGACTGGCGGAGGCGGAACATCAGCCAGTCAGGTTTGGTATTAGGCACTCAGGCGGCCGGGGGCGTTGTTGACTTCGTGGCTGGCTGCGGGGGCGGCGCTGCCGCTGCCCAGATCAAACCGGCCAATGATACCAGTCAAGCTGTGCGATTCATTTTGCAGCAGCTGGCTGGCAGCCGCGGCTTCCTCGGACATGGCGGCATTCTGCTGAGTCATATTGTCCAGCTGGTGCATGGCGCCGTCGATTTTTTCCAGCCCGCGCGATTGGGTGCGCACGCCGTCGGCAATGTCGGTGACCAGCCCGGATACCGCCGAGACCTGTTCGATGATGCTGGTCAGCGCGTCCCCCGCACGGCCCACCATCGCGACGCCATTTGCCACGTGTTCCTCGCTGGCGGAGGTCAGTCCCTTGATCTGTCCGGCCGCATTTGAGGCCCGTTGCGCCAGGGCGCGCACCTCGGAGGCGACCACGGCAAAGCCTGCGCCGGCGGGGCCTGCGCGGGCGGCCTCAACCCCGGCATTGAGGGCCAGCAGGTTGGTCTGGAAGGCAATGTCGTCGATCATGTTGATAATTTTGGAAATCTCAGACGAGGCTTCCTGAATCTGGTCCATCGCCGCCACCGCAGAGGTCACCACATCGGTGCTTTGTTCCGCTTCACTGCGGGCGCCGCGCATGGTTTCATCCATCCGGCCCGCTTGGTCAGCGGTGTCGCGGATACCGCCGGTCAGCTCGCGGATGGCGCCGGCGGTTTCTTCCAGCGTCGCTGCCTGGCTTTCGGTGCGATGGGCCATTTCTGTGGCCGCGCCCCGTTGTTCCTCGGAGAACCGCCCGACGTTTTCCGCCGCCTCCACCACGTCGCCCATAGACCCGCGCAGCCGGTCAAGGCTGCGGTTGAAGTTTTCCCGCAAGGTCTCGTAATGCCCGTCAAAAGGCGCCTGAATGTCACAGGTCAGGTTGCCGCGCTGCAGCTCGGACAAGGCTGCGCTCATACTGTCGACCACAGCAGCGGTGTGGCGGGCGGCCTCGACTTCGCGCGCCGCTGCGGCGTCGGCCTCCTTCAGCTTGCCGCGGAAACTGTCAAGGCTGCGGGCCAGGTCGCCCAGTTCGTCACCGCGGTCGCGGCCCAGTATGTCGGTGTCATAGTTGTTGTCCGCCAGCGCATTTGTGGCCTCGCGCAGGGCATGGATCGGGCGGGTGACGCTGCGCGCCGCCAGCCAGGACACGCCGATGGCTGCCAGCAGAGCGGCGCCGATCAGCCCGGCGGCAATCAGCCGGATGCGTTCAACCACGGCAAAGGCAGTGTGTTCGTCGGTTTCCAGTACCAGCGACCAGTCAAAGCCGGGCAGCTCCAGCGGCATCACCAGGGCAATGGCGCGTTCGCCCAGAGAGGAGGCAACCGCCTCAAACTGGCCGGCTTCGCGCGCCTTGGCGGCCTGGATCTGCGGCGTGTCCGGCATTTTCTGCAGCACCGGGAACAGTCCCTCAACCGAGGACGGGCTGCGGGCCAGGCCGTCGCTGCTGGCAACAAAAATGTTCTGATGCGTGCCGCCCGACAGATTGCTGGTCAGCGCAGTGACGACGCCCTTGGTGCCCAGCTGCACGGCGATAACGCCGACTATCTGTTTGCGTTTGGAGAAGACGGGCGCGGCCAGGAAGGCTGCAACGCCATCGGGACTGTGGCTGTAGGCGGCAAAGTCTGCGGCGACCACCGTGCCGGCCTCTGCCTGCAGTGCGGCTTTGAATGCTTGGGCCAGTCCGCTGTCCGCATCCGGCGCGATGCCGGTCAGAAAGTCATCCTGCTTTTTGACCGAGTAGACCACCTGCCCCTTGGCGCTGATCAGATAAAGGTCCTGATAGCCGTTCAGGCGCAGGCTTTGCAGGAAAGTGGGGTGATAGGTGACATGCGACTGGTTGTAATAGCTGCCGTCGCCCGCGTCTGTCAGCTCCTCGCGCTGCTGCGCTGGATGCGGGTTTTCTGCGGCATAGGTCTGTTTCAGATAGGCGATCGGGTCGTCTTCTTCGACCATGCCGATCACCCGTTCGAAGTTGCCGATCGCCCGGAATACTGCGGGCTGGCCGGCCAGGCTGGAAACATCGGACCGGGCTGCCCTGATCAGGAATTCCAGCGCCTGAGCGCCGGATTTGGCTTCTATCTTTTGCGCGGCAAAGGCGTTTTCCCGGATGCTGCGCTCAGCCATTGAATAAACCAGCAGTGACACGGTAACGAGGAAGGCCCCGGTCAGCGCTACCATGATCAGCGGCAGCTTCAGCTTGAGCGGCAATTTCGTGGTCCGGGGCATTGGCGAAGGTCTCCTGCTAGCGGCGGCGCACCGGTTGCAGCCGGGGCCTATAGGAGTGTTAATCAGGAAAGTCCTGAAAAAGTGTGTACCGCAAGCCTATCGCAAATGAAGTTTTCCGGAATTCCGGGAAACTTGATGCCGCAAATTTGAATTTCAGATCCCATCGGTGGCTG
This sequence comes from Leisingera sp. NJS201, assembly GCF_004535885.1. Classification (NCBI taxonomy): domain Bacteria; kingdom Pseudomonadati; phylum Pseudomonadota; class Alphaproteobacteria; order Rhodobacterales; family Roseobacteraceae; genus Leisingera; species Leisingera sp. NJS201. Next base: position 97,784 of record NZ_CP038237.1, on the reverse strand, counting down.
TCGCGGGTTTCCCCTTATTATTCTAGTGTTTGCCACCGTATGTGTTCCAGAAATACAAGCCTGGGTGGCGCAAACCGTCATGTAGGAACACATTCGAATTTGGGGATCTTGCATGGAGTGCCCCGGCCTCAAGCTGCCCTTGGGTTAAGCGCCCGCAAAGGCCGGGTAACTTTCTGCGAGGCGTTTTTGCGGGTGCGCGGGCCGCGGAGAATCGTTCCCCTGGCCGTCCGAAGGCGGCAGCCGGGAACGCGGCACCATCGGGTGCGGTGCTGTCAAGGCGGCGCTGGAATTCCTGCCAGAGATTACGGGCGGCATTTCCGCGGCCGGTTTCGGGAGCCGCGCAAGGCGCCGGGCTGGTCTCGGTTTCCCAGTAATCATCACTATGCGCAGAAGGCCCCGGCTGGAGAGCAGCGATGGCCGGAGCGGGGGCAGCACTGCCGCCGGATACCCGGAAATGCGCCACCAGTTCCGAGTGTTTGCCGGCATCAGTGTTCAGCATGTGGCCGGCTGCGGTGGCCTCTTCCACCATGGCTGCGTTCTGCTGGGTGACTTGGTCCAACTGGATGACACCTGTGTTGATCTCGTTCAGCCCGGTCGATTGCCCGGCCGCACCTTCGGCAATGCCGGATACCAGCTGAGAAGTAAGGGTGACCTGCTCGACAATGCTTTGCAGCGCCTCGCCTGCCTTGCCGATCAGATCGACACCGCGCTCTACTTGTCTTGAACTGTCGCCGATCAGCGTCTTGATCTCCATCGCCGCATCTGATGAGCGCTGCGCCAGCGCCCGCACCTTGGAGGCGAGCACCGCAAAACCCTTACCGGCCTCGCCCGCGCGTGCTGCCTCGACACCGGCGTTCAGCGCCAAAAGGTTGGTCTGGAAAGCGATGTCGTCGATCACGCTGAGGATTTGCGAAATATGTTTCGAGCTTTGTTCGATCTCCGCCATGGCGGTGACGGCATTTTGCACAATGCTGCGGTTGGATTCGGCCTGCAAGCGTGCCTCCGCCATGGTGGTTTCAACGCTGCTGGCGCCTTCGGCAGCGGATTTGACCGAAGCGGTCAGCTCATCCAGCGCCGCGGCGGTCTGTTCCAGCGTGGCGGCCTGGCTTTCAGTGCGGTGCGACAGATCGTCCGACGCTTGGCTGATCTCAGCAGCGCCATTGCGGATGCCGCCTGCCGCCTCAATCACCTGGGCGACAGTAGAACTCAGCGTTTCGGAGGTCAGGTTGAAGTCCTGGCGCAGCTCTTCATGTTCTTCCGGAAAGGTCCCGGTCAGATGGAAGGCAAAGTCGCCCTTGGACAGGCGCGACAACCCGGTGCGCTGGCTGTCCACCACCTTTTGTTGCTGGCGCTGTGTTTCCGCACGTTTCTGGTCGGCGTTGCGGGCCTTTTTCAGGTCCCCCTGTATTTCCACAAGTGTTCTGCCAATTGCGCCGATTTCATCCAGCCGGTCCGCCTCGGCAATGGCGATGTCCAGACCGCCTGCTGCCAATCGGTTTTCGGGGAGGCGGCATGGCTGTTGTGGCAGCTGACGCAGACCTCAGACACCATCCGGTCGGCGACGGCCACCCGCCGCAAATTCCCCGTTAAATCAGGGTTCTCGCGCGCGTCTTTGAGCGCGATGGCTGCAGATCTTCCAGCCCCGTGTGTCCGCGGTCTTGCGGATTCGAGTTGTCATTCCTGCCGAAGCAGGGGAAAAATCAGCTATGGATGAAAAAGACCACGATATCCTCCGGCTGATACAGTCCAACGCGCAACTGACCGCCGAAGCCATCAGCCATGAGATCGGCCTGTCGGCACCGGCGGTGCAGAAACGGTTGAAAAAGCTCCGCGATACCGGTGTGATCGAAAAGGAAATCGCCATTCTGTCCCCGGCCCGGCTGGGGCGGGAGATGACAGTGATCGTGCAAGTGGTTCTGGAGCGCGAAAGCCGGATGCATCTGGACGCCTTCAAGCGCAAGATGCGCCAGGCCAGTCAGGTGCAGCAATGCTATTACACCACTGGCGAGGCTGATTTCATCCTTGTGATCATCGTGGGCGATATCAAGGAATATGAGGCCTTCACCCAGGAGTATTTCTTTGATGAATCCAATGTCAGCCGCTTTACCTCGTCGGTTGTAATGGACCGGGTCAAGGTGTCGCTGGACATCATTTAGGCCCGGGGTCAGCGGCCGGAACTGGCCGGTTCGGGTTGATCTGCGTCGGATTTTGCCGGAGCAGCTGCGCGGCGGCTGAGCGGCATCAAACCTCTGCGGCCTGCCCCGAGTGCGCCGCAACCAGCGTGTCCAGAAACAGTTTGGTGATACGGTTTACCGCGGGCCGCTTGCGGGTGACGGCGGCAAACTGGCTGCGGTAAAAGACATCTCTGGGCAGGACTTTGCGCATCAGGCCGCTGCCGACAAAACCGGCGGCCAGGTGATCCGGCAGAAATCCCAGATAGCTGCCCGACATGATCAGGATCGCCAGCGCCTGTTCGTTCTGCACCTTGGCAGAGCGGCGGAAGCCCAGTTTCTGCCCCACATGCAGGTTGGGTGAATTTACCCGGATGCCTGCATAATTCATCGCCTGCACATCCCGCAGGCCCAGGCTGGTGTGGTCGCAGTCAAAGAACGGATGCCCTTGCCGCAATAAAGAAACATGTTTTCTCCATACAGGGGCATGTAGTCCAGGCTGGGAGAAGGCCGGTGCAGCGCCAGGATGCCGATATCCAGCTGGCCGCTGATCACCTTGGTTTCAATCAGGTTCGGCGGCTCCAGCGACAGTTCGATCTCCACCGCAGGCGCGGCCTTGTTAAAGACCCGGATGCCGCCCGGCACAAAGGCTTCGGGGTTGGAAGCGCATTGGTCGAACAGGGCAATCCGGATGGTGCCGGCCATCTGCTGCTTGATCTCGTTCACTTCGGCGCGGAAATCCGACACCGAGGTCAGCAGTCCCTCAGCGGATTTCAGCACTTTGCTGCCGTCGTCCGTCAAAGAGAACCCCGCCGGGCCGCGGTTGCACAGCTTCAGATCCAGCCGCAGCTCCAGGTCGGCGATGTATTTTGAAATGGTCGATTTGCCGATGTTCAACTCGGTCTCGGCGGCGGCCAGCCCGCCGCTTTCGGCCACGGCCCTGAACACCCTGAGCAGTTTCAGATCGGCATCGGCGACATGTTTGACGTGTGTTTTGCGGCTCATCTTAAAGTTCGATATTTGTGAAACCTTGATATCAGAAGTTTACATTCTAGAAACATGAAACGCAATGTAGCCTCTCGCCAGCAAGGCAGGATCGGACTGGTGCAAGCGCTATGGAGGGCGTGCCAGCGCGCGCCTTGTCTTCAAGATGACAATACGGGAGGAAGTTATGTCATTTCTCAAAAAGGTCTGCACGCTGACCGCAGCCGTTTCTGCCGCCGCGATGCTGACCACCGGCGCTGTATCCGCCAAAAACTTTAAGATTGCGGTGGGCGACGGCGCCGGCAGCTCGCAGGAAGGCACCGGCAAGTTTTTCATTGAAGCGCTGGAAGCAAAATCCGGCGGTGCGCATACCGGCACCATGTTCCTCAACGGTCAGCTGGGCTCGGAGCAGGACACCGTGAACGAGGCCGCAATCGGCACCTTGGACATGTCCCTGCTGGCAATCAACAACGTCACACCGTTTTCGCCGTCGGTCGGCGTTTTCACCCTGCCGTATGTGATCCTGTCGCTGGAAGATGCGGAAAAACTGACCCAGGGTCCGATCGGCCAGGAACTGACCGAAAACACCATCCGCGATGCCGGCGTGCGCATCCTGGCCTGGACCTACACCGGGTTCCGCCGCCTGACCAACTCCAAGAAACCGGTCACCAATGTTGCCGACCTGCAGGATCTGGTCATCCGCGTTCCCAAGAACGAAATCATGATCGAGACCTACAAGTCCTGGGGCATCAACCCGACCCCGATGGCCTGGTCCGAGACCTTTACCGGTCTGCAGACCAAAGTTGTCGATGGCCAGGACAACCCCTACACCACCATCAACGCGATGAAGTTCTATGAAGTGCAGGAATATGTGACCAACCTGCGCTACATCTTCTCGATCGAGCCGCTGATCGTCTCCGAGGCGGTGTTCCAGGACCTGTCCGAAGAAGACCAGCAGATCCTGATCGAAGCGGGCAAGGAAGCCACCGTGAAATCGGCGCAGTATCTGCGCGACATCGAAGCCGAGATCAAAGAAGGGCTGCTGGCCAAGGGCATGCAGATCGACGATCCGGCAAATGATGAGGCCGAGTTCATCAAGCTGGCAACCGAAGCTGTGTGGCCGCAGTTCTATGACTCCATCGGCGGCGTCGAGAAGCTGAACACGGTGCTGACCACCATCGGCCGTGATCCGGTTCAGTAAGCCTCTGGTAAATATATAAAAAATAACAAAGCAGCGCCTCGTGCGCTGCTTTGCACAGGGGAGGAGTACACAATGTTCTGGAAATTTCTGGACAATATAGAAAGCTATATCTGCCGCCTATTGCTGTCCGGCTTTGTCATTCTGCTGTTTGTGCAGATCGTCTCGCGCGAGGTGTTCGGCCATTCATTTTCATGGATCGAAGAACTGTCGGTCTACATGTTCGTCTGGTTTGTTTTCTTTGGTGCCAGCTATGCGGCCCTGAAAAGCGCACACAACCGGGTGACGTTTCAATTCAAATTCCTGCCCGAACGCTACATCAAATACATCGAAGCTTTTGCAGATCTGTTCTGGATCTTCTTCAATGTGTATTTCATCTGGCTGGCCTACGACTTTGTCTTCAACAAGATGAACAAGTTCTGGAAATCCCAGACTTTGGGCGTCGAGATGAAATACGTCTACATGGTGCTGCCAATCGCCTTCACCCTGATGACCATCCGTATTCTGCAGGTGAACTACAAGAAGCTGATCAAGGGCGAGGAAATCCACGACCCCGATCAGATCGACCTTGATGAAATCAAGGCTGCCACCGAAGCAGAGCGCGGCAAGTAAGCGCCGGACAGGGAGAAAAACATGGAAACTCAAATCGTCTCAATTCTGTTCGGATCGTTCCTGGTGCTGTTGCTGATGGGCGCTCCGATCACGGTGGCGCTTGGCGTCGCCTCGCTGGTGTCGTTCCTGTACTTGGATGAGAACCCGATCAAATTTGTGCAGATCGCCTTTACCTCGGTCGGCTCGTTCCCGCTGATGGCGCTGCCTGCCTTCATCCTGGCCGGCGCGCTGATGGAGGCTGCGGGGATCTCGAAACGCCTGATCAATGTCGCTGAAAGCCTGGCCGGGCCGTTCACCGGCGGTATTTCTGCCGCCACCGTGATGGCCTGCCTGTTCTTTGGCGCCATTTCCGGCTCCGGCCCGGCCACCACGGCCGCCGTTGGCATGCTGATGATCCCGGCGATGATCGACCGCGGCTATGAAAAAGGCTATGCCTCGGCAGTCACCGCATCGTCGGGCGGCCTCGGCATCATCATCCCGCCGTCTATTCCGATGGTGATTTTCGGCATTGCCGCCCTTGGCATGGCGCCGCCGCCGGAAGCGGTCGAGAAATTCGGCACTTTCCAGTCGGTTTCAATCTCGAAACTGTTCATTGCCGGCTTTATGCCCGCCTTCCTGATTGCCACCAGCCTTTTGATCCTGAACTACTTCATGTCGAAAAAGCGCGGCTACAAAGGCATGGCTGAGGGCTGGTCGTTCCGCAATGTCGGCTGCGAGATGTACCGGGGCTTTTGGTCGCTGATGGCGCCGCTGGTGATTCTGGGCGGTATCTACACCGGCTTCTTCACCCCGACCGAGGCCGCCATTGTCGCGATCTTCTATACGCTGGCGGTTGGTGTCTTCATCTACCGCGAGCTGACCTGGTCGTCGCTGTTCCAATCGCTGGAGGCCACCACCTGGCTGACGGGGCGTGTTCTCTTGATCCTGTTCACTGCCACTGTGTTCGGCCGGCTGCTGGTGGAAAACCAGATCCCGGCAATCATTGCCGACAGCATGCTGAGCTTTACCCAGAACCTCTATGTGATCTGGGCGCTGATCATCTTCTTTTTGCTGTTTGTCGGCATGTTCATGGAAACCCTGGCAACCATCCTGATCCTGGTTCCGGTGATGCTGCCGGTGGCCTATTCGGTCGGCATCGACCCGATCCATTTCGGCGTGGTGATGGTCTGTACGCTGGGTATCGGTTTCCAGACACCGCCGTTGGGGGAAAACCTGTTCATTGCCTCGGGCATATCGAACATCTCGATCGAGCAGATATCGTTGCGCGCCCTGCCCTTTGCAGCGGTGAACACGATTGCGATTTTCGTTATCGCGTTCTTCCCGGAAATCTCGCTATGGCTGCCGCGGCTGTTTGGCTATTGATGTGAAAGGATCTGATATGAAACCGATGATCACCAACATCCTGTTTGCCACCGATCTGTCGCAGAACTCGCCCTACGCATTGCGCCATGCGGCCAGTCTGGCGCAGGCGACGGGGGCGGAAATCCACGTGCTGCACGTGAATGAGCCGATCTCGGATGATGCCAGGATCACCTTCGAGATGTTTGTGCTGAACGACGAAACCCGCAAATCAGCGGCCAAACGGCGGCACGAGATGGTGAAAAAGGTGCTGGCCGAACGGCAGGCCCGGTTCTGGGCTGCATTGGAAGGCGATGATGCCAAGATCCGCGATCAGGTCACCTCGGTCGAGGTGACCGACGGCCACCCGGCAGAGGTGATCCTGCGCCGGTCGGTTGAGCTGGGCTGCGATCTGATTGTGCTGGGCGCCCATGATCACGGGTTCTCCCATACCTTCCTGGGCACTGTTGCCAAACGGGTGCTGCGCCGGTCGCAGATCCCGACGCTGGTGGTGCCCTACCAGAACGGCGAAGACGACGACTGATCCTCCCCCGCAAGCGGTGTCTTATGGCCGCTTGCAAACTCCGCCCGTGCAACAAGCCTCAGGCTTTTGCAGGGGCGGCTTTTACGTTCGGATGCAGGTTTTTGTAGGGAAACGAACCCAGATCACAGGGGAACACACCTGGTGCCGCGACCGGATAGACCGCACTCGCCACCGGCTCGAAATCGGCGCGGAAATGGGCGGTGCTTTTGACGCAGATGGTGCGGAAACCCTTTGGCTGCAGCCCGATATGGGTGAAATGCGCCAGATCCAGGCATTGATTGCGGACGCTGGTCACCACAAGCGTGATATCCGCCTCGGCCCCATGCAGCCGCAGCGCCGCCGTGAGGCCCAGCGTGGCAACCCCGCCGCCATACATTGCGCCGGTGTAACGGCACATGCCATCGCCAAGCGCCACCACTTGAAACTCTGCCTCATAGGGCTGATCACCAGGGGTGCCTGACCGCCCGCCAAGGGCGGCGCGAAAGATGCCCCCCTGCCCGGCCTCATGCGCCGCCTCTGCTGTAAGCGGGTCATGAAACAGCCCCATCAGCACGCCTTGCGCACCCGCCTCGGCCAATGCTGCCAATAATCCCGTGGTGTCCGAGGTGCCGCCCGCACCCGGATTGTCCTGCACATCCGCCAGCACCACCGGCTTGCCCGCGCGCGGCTGACAGGCAAGCGCCGCGGCCTGCTGCGGCGTCAGCATCGGGTGTTCCGACTGCGATTCCAACTCGGCGAACAGCACCGCGATACGGTCAGCCGCTTGTTCTGCCGCCGCAGCTGTTGGGCCATAGGCAACGCATGAGGGCCGTGTGTCCGGGAAATCCGCCGCGGTGAACCCCAGAGCAATATCCGCAACAACCCCGCCCTGCTCCAGCGGCGGCAGAGATGCATACAGCTGCTTGCCGGGTGTTGCGCCGGTGTATTGCGCATGCAGGGGGATCAGATAATCCATCTGCCGGAACGCCTTACACAGCCGCTCCCCCGCCAGCAGCCGCTGCAGCACCGGCACGCAGCGCGCGCCGGTCTCTGCCATGTCCAAATGCGGATAGGTCCGGAAGATCGCAATGTAAGAGGCCAGATCGGCCGACGCCGCCGAGATATTGGCGTGCAGGTCCAGGCTGACCACGATGGGCAGGTCCGGCCCTACCAGGGCACGCACCCGGCGCAGGATCTCGCCCTCGCCGTCCGCATGTGTTTCCGTGACCATTGCCCCATGCAGGTCCAGGAATACTCCGTCCAGCGGCCCGGCAGCGCGCAAACCATCCAGCAGCTTGCCGCAGATGGTCTCAAAGGCGTGGTCCGTCACATGTGCTGACGGTTCCGCCGAAGCCCATAAAACCGGCAGCAGCGCCATGCCCGCCGCCTCAGCCGCTGCTGCAAATCCCGCGACGGGCAGGTTCATGCCGCAGGTCTCAGAGATCACTTCGGGCCCATGCAGCATGGCGGGCCAGGAATCCGCCATCTCAAACTCCGCCAGCCCGGCCTTGGTGGTGCCAAAGCAATTGGTTTCATGCTGGAAACCGGCGATGGCAATGCGCGGTTGTTTTTGCAAGCCTGTCATTGCCCCTGCATCCAGACCGTTTTGCCGCGGCGGATGGTCTGCGTTACTTTGGTGCTCTCAATGCAGTCAGGGTCTTCCAGCGGATTGCGGTTCAGCACTGCAAAATCCGCCAGCTTGCCAGCCTCGATGGAGCCGCGGCTGTCCTCCTTGAAAACCTGCCAGGCGGCATCGATGGTCTGTGCGCGCAGGGCGGACAACACGCTGATCCGCTGATCGTCGCCCAGCCGCCGCCCGCTGGCGGTCAGCCGGTTCACCGCGCAATGGGCCAGATGGATCGGCCGGGTCGGCGTCACCGAGGCATCATTGTGGATGGTGTAGCGTACACCGAACCGTTCAGCCGAGGCACAGGGAGAGATCCGCCCGGCACGGTCCGGCCCCAGGAACGTGTCGTAATGCCGGTCGCCCCAGAAATGCACATGTGCCGGAAAAAAGCTGACGGTGATCCCCAGTTTGGCCATCTGCTGCAACTGGTCGTCCCGCAGGGCCTGGCCGTGAATGATTGTATGGCGGTGATCACCCCGCGGGTTGGTCTCCAGCGCTGCGGCGACCGCATCAATGAACATCTGCGCGCCGGCATCGCCGTTGCAATGACAATGGATCTGGTGGCCCAGATCATGCAGTTTCTTAACGTCGCGGCGGTGATCCGCTTCGGCTGCATAGGGCATCCCGCAGGGGTGCTCCGGGTCCACTGGCCGGTGATACGGCGCGCTGAGGTATGCGGTCTGCAGCTGAAACGCCCCGTCGGTGAACAGCTTGCGCGGGCCAAGGGTGAAATGCGGATTGCCGGGCCAGTCCAGCGCATCGGGACCATCCGTCAGCGCAGGTTCCAGCTCGCCGATGGGCAGCAGCATCAGGTCATAGCCCGGATCCTGACCGACGGGCAGCGAGGCGAAATGTTCCAGCATCTTGCGCGTGGCCCAGGCGTTTTGCGCATATGTCACACCATAAGACAGGTATTCATCGCGGCAGCTGTTGAAACCCGCCCAGAACCGTTCGCGGCTGATCAGGAAATCGGTGTCGCCCATCTCGCGCATCGCTGACAACCCCTCGATCAGACCGGTCAGCGCGCCGGTTTCCGGATCGCGCCCGAACCGCCCGCCCAAAGGGTCGGGCGTGCCGCGGTTCACACCGTGAAGCTGCAATGCCAGTGAATTGGCTGATCCATTGTGGCCTGAGGCATGGATGACCCAAATGGGATGGTCCGTGGACACGCTGTCCAGCTCGGCCCGGGTCGGCATCCGGCCCTCTGCGATGGCGGTATTGTCGAACAGCACCCCCATCACCCATTCCCCGGCAGGTGTTTCCGCCGCCCTTGCCCGCAGCCGGGCCAGCGCGGTCGGGATGTCGGGGCAGTCGCCGCTGGGGGCCGAGGCAAGATTGACCCGGAACAGCCGGATAAAGCCGGGATCGGGGAAATGCCCGTGCGGGTCGATGAAGGCGGGGATCAGGGTCTGGCCTTGCAGATCAACCTCTTGCGTGCCTGCTGGCATTTGCGCGCGCAGCTCGGACGCAGGTCCAGTCATGCGGATCGTTTCGCCGTCGGTCAGTACCGCCTCGGGTGTGGAATTGGCCGCATCCATCGTCAGGATCGGGCCATTGAAGTACAATGTGCGCGTCATGGTCTTCTTTTCTTTGCAGGATGTCAGCCGAGAGGCGCCAGGCAGCGCAGCCCGTGGCCGTTTTCGACCTCCCATTGCGGGGTCTGGATGCAGAACTCCTGGGCAAACGGACAGCGTTCGCGGAACTCGCAGCCCGAGGGGCGTTTGAGCAGGCTGGGCGGCTCGCCTTTCAGGGCGATGCGTTCCAGCCGTGCGTCGGGATCGGGTTCCGGGTTCGCGCTCAGCAGGCAGCGGGTGTAGGGGTGGCGCGGGTGCTTAAAGATCGCCTCGGTGGTGCCTTCCTCGACCAGGCGGCCCAGATAAAGGATGCCCATCCGGTCCGCCACATGACGCACCACGTTCAGGTTATGGGTGATGATCACCATCGCCAGTCCCAGCCGCTCCCGCAGGTCGTTCATCAGGTTCAGCAGTTCCCCTTGCACCGACACGTCAAGCCCTGCGGTGGGTTCATCCGCCAGGATCAGTTTGGGTTCCAGCGCCAGCGCGCGGGCGACGCCCACCCGCCGTGCCTGCCCGCCCGACAGCTGATAGGGATAACGGTCGGCAAAATGCGCGGGCAGGTTCACCATTTCCAAAAGGCGCTTGGCCTCGGCGTCCAAATCGCGGTCCTTCATGCCCTGGATGCGGTAGGGTTCGGTGATCAGGCTGCGGATGGTCAGGCGCGGCGACAGGCTGCCGACCGGGTCCTGGAACATCATCGCGATGTCCTTGCGCAGGGGCCGCAGTTCCCGTTCCGAGGCACCGCGGATTTCCTGGCCGTCGAATTTGACGGACCCCTCCTGTGCCGGCGCCATCCCGGCAATCGCCCGGATCACCGTGGTCTTGCCAGAGCCGCTTTCACCAACCAGCGCATAAGTTTCGCCGGGTTCAACGGTAAAGCTGACACCGGCCAGCACATTGACCGGCCCATAGCTGGTCTTGAGGTTTTTGACATCCAGCAGGCTCATGTCGCGGCCTCCTCATGGTTCAGCCAGCAGGCCGCGTGGTGGCCTTCTTTCAGTTGCGCCAGCGGCGGCACCTCGGCGGCACAGCGCGGCATTGCCTGGTCGCAGCGGTCGCGGAAGATGCAGCCGCCGGGCAGGTTGGCCAGATCCGGCACCTCGCCGGGGATGGTGGGCAGAACCCGGGCGCGTTCCTTGATGTGGCCGGGGTCGCAGTCGATCAGACGGCGGGTGTAGGGATGCTTGGGATCGTGGAAGATCTCGCGCACGTCGCCGCTTTCAATCACCGCGCCGGCGTACATCACCACCACCCGGTCGCAGAGCTCGGCAATCACCCCCAGATGATGCGAGATGAACAGGATGGCGCAGTCGAATTCCTGCTGCAGCTCTTGCAGGCGCTCGATGATCTGCACCTCCAGCGTGGCATCCAGCGCTGTTGTCGGCTCATCCGCGATCAGCAGATCGGGCTCCGACATCAGCGCCATGGCGATGGCAATCCGCTGCCGCATGCCGCCGGAGAATTCATGCGGGAACTGATCCAGCCGGGCCTCCGGATCCGGGATGCCAACGGCGCCCAGCATCTGCGCGGCGCGCGCCCGTTTGTCGGGTTTTGACGCCTTGGAGCGGTGCTGGATATCCAGCATCTGCTGGCCGATCGACAGCACCGGATTGTGGGTCTGCATCGGGTCCTGGAACACGATAGAGATATCGGCGCCGCGCAGATCCCGCATCTTGCGCTCCGGCAGTTGCAGCAGGTCTTCGCCCTTGAACCGCACCTCGCCCTGACGGAACCGGGTGTTCGGCGCGGTCAGCCGCAGAATGGATGAGATCAGGGTGGATTTGCCGCATCCCGACTCGCCGACGATGCCGACGATCTCGCCTTTGCGCACATCAAAGCTGATATCGCGCAAGGCGCGCAGGTCGCCGCGGGCGGTTTCATAGTCGACGCTGAGGCGGTCGATTTCCAGAAGAGTATCAGTCATCGCTGTTTCCTCAGTTTCGGGTCAACCACGTCGCGCAGGCTCTCGCCCAGAAAGGTGAAGCCAAGCGTTGCCAGAATGATCGGCAAGCCCCCGCCCACCACCAGCCACGGCGTCTGGCGGATCAGCGAATAGCCGTCTTTCAGCAGCGCGCCCCAGCTGGGCGTCGGCGGTTTCACCCCAAGGCCAAGGAAGGACAGCCCGGCCTCCAGCGCGATCACGGTGGGGATATCCATCGCCGCCAGCACCGCCAGCACGCCGACGATATTGGGCAGCATATGCACGCCCAGAATGCGCTTCATGCTGGCCCCCATCGAGCGTTCGGCCAGAATGAATTCGGAATTGCGCAGGGTCAGCGTCTGGGTTCGCGCCACCCGGCCATAGGTCGGGATCGACGTCGCCATGACCACCACAACCACCGTCTGCAGGCTTGGCCCCACCAGCGCCACCACGGCCAGGGCAAACATCACCGTGGGAAAGGACCGGATGGTGTCAAAGAACAGCATCAGCAGGTTGTCGAGCCATTTCGGCCCGTAGCCTGCGATCATCCCCAGCGTCAGGCCGATGGCCATGGCGCCGAATACCGCGGGCAGCGCCACTTTCAGCGCCACTTGGCCGCCCATGACGACGCGCGAGAACGTATCGCGGCCCAGCTGGTCGGTGCCCAGGATATGGGCGGCGGACGGGCCTTGCAGGCGGTCCTTGATGTTCATCGCCACTGGATCATAGGGCACGATCCAGATGGCAAAGACGGCGCAGAACACAATGGTGCCGACAATGATCAGCCCCATCAGCCCCAGCGGGTCGCGGGCGACGCCGTGGATGATCTGGCCCAGTTCGGAACGGGATTTGGTCATAACGCCCTCCTTAATGCGCTGTGCGGGCGCGGGGATCGAGCCAGGCGTTGATCAGATCAGCCAGCGCGGTGGAAACCACAAACAGGCCAGTTGAGATCAGCACCGATCCCATCACGATCGGGTAATTGCGGGTGGTGATGCTGTCGATCACCAGCTTGCCCAGCCCGGGGCGGGCAAAGACGATCTCGGCAAAGACGGCGGAAGACAAAAGGAACCCCATGCCGACGCCGATCACCGTGACCACCGGCAGAATGGCGATGCGCAGCGCATAGACCAGCACCACCCGGCGTTCGTTGATGCCAAAGGCGCGGGCGGTGCGGATGTGGCTTTCGCCCATCACCTCCAACATTGAGGCGCGCACCAGCCGGGCGATATAGCCGACCCAGCTAAGGCCGATGGCAAAGGCCGGCAGCACCAGGTGGTTGAGGCGGTCCCAGAACCCTTCGCCGGCGCCGATGGCCGGGAACCACTGCAGATGCACTGCAAAGACCAGCAGCGACAGCAGCGCCACAACAAAGGCAGGCGCGGCAACAAAACTGACGGAAATCGCGGCGGTGATCCGGTCGATCAGCGTGTTGGGATGCGCCGCCGCATAGGCCCCCAGCCCGATGCCCAGAGTGGCGGACCAGATGATCGATCCCAGGATCAGCCACAGGGTATGCGGCAATTGCTGGAACACAATGTCGGTCACCGAGCGCCCCGAGAACACGTCAATTCCCAGATCGCCCTGCAAAAGGTTGCCGTAAAAGATGACGAGCTGTTTCCAGATCGGCTGGTCCAGCGCCAGCTCGGCCGTCAGCCGCGCCTGCAGTTCTGGTGTGGCGCGCGGGCCGAGCATGATCTGGACCGGATCGCCGGGCACGGCGCGGATCATCAGGAACATGACGGTGACCGCCACGATCAGGATCAGCAGTGCCAGCCCGAAGCGCCGGAGTGCATAAAGTAACATGGCCGCATGGCTCCCTTGTTCTCGCTGTGCGGAGGAAATCGGCACGGCTGCACCGCGAATTGCAGCCGTGCCAGTCGGTCAGGCCCTGGGGAGGATCAGGCCTTGCCGAAGTAGCGCAGCAGTGCAAGCCCGTCGGGCCGCAGTGCCGGCGCAACACCCGCCGAATGCACCACCGGTGTCGCCTCATGGGTCAGGAAGCGGTAGGCGCCGCTTTCCTCCATTACGTCCTGCGCCCGCCGGTACAACTCGTCCCGCTTGGCCTGGTCGGTCAGCTGCGAGGCTTCGGTGTGGATCTTGTCGAATTCCTCATTGCTGAACTGTTCCCAGTTCCAGTGGCCGATCTGGTCAGTAATGAACCACGAGGTTGCGTAATACGGGTCCGGTGTCATTGAGTAGCGGTTCAGCACCAGCTGCAGGTCTTCGTTGTCTGCACTGGCCCAGAAGGCGCCGGATTCCAGCACGTTGACCTCAACCGTGATGCCGATCTGCGCCAGCGTTGCCTGAATGACCTGCGCCGCGGTGGTGAAGGTGGTCTTGTTCAGCGTGTCGAGCTTCAGCGTCACGTTGGTCTCGCCGGATTCGGCCAGTAGCTCTGCTGCTTTTGCAAAATCCGCCTGCGGCGGCACCAGCGACTGCGGGCGGTTGCCCGCAAGGCCCGGCGCGATGATGCCGGTGGAGGGGTCCACAGCGCCGAAATAGGCGGCCTCCAGCACCGAGGGCACATCAATCGCGTGCTGGATTGCCTGCCGCAGTTTCTTATTCTGCAGCTTGGGGTGATCCAGGTTCATGCCCAGCCAGGTGTAATAGAGCGACGGGTATTCCAGCAGCGTGCCGCCATTCGGCACCCCGTCGCGGTAACGCTGAACCGACCCCAATGAGACGCGGGTAAAGTCCAGCTCACCCGCCTCAAAGGCGATCTCGGCTGTGTTTTCGTCGTCAATCGGCAGGATCTCAATGGTATCCCAGGCGGGCGCGTCGCCTTTCCAGTCCGGATTGCGCTTCAGCACGGTTTTTTCCTTGGGCGACCAGCTGTCACGCAGGTAGGGACCGGATTCCGCCAGCGGATCAGTGGTTGCCTTGCCGCCAGCCGCTTCCCAGGCCTTTTTCGACACGATGTTGCCGGTGATATAGGGCAGCGCAATGCTCCACAGCGGCGCAAAGGGTTCCTTCAGCACGATGGTGCCCTCACGCTCGCCGGTCACTTCGACGTGGCTCAGCGGGCCCATGTCGGGCTTGTTCGGGCTTTCCGTCTCATCCGCGACGATGCGTTCAAAGCTGTATTTCACGTCTTCCGCGGTCATCGCGCCAAAGCCGTTTGTGAACCCGATATCATCGCGCAGCGCGAATTTGATATGGGTCTCGTCGCCCTGTTCGATCATCGCGGCGGCGTCCATTTGCCAATCCCATTCGCGGCCGGGCTTGTACTGGATCAGCTTGTTGTAGATCGAGGCGTGGATTTCCTCGTCGATCACGCCCTTGGAAAACGCCGGGTCGATGCTTTGCAAATCACCGTAGGAGCGCACCCGCAGCGTGCCGCCCTCTGCCGCCATGGCGCGGCCGCCCAGGCCCATCGGCAGCGCAGCCGCCGCCCCAAGCGCGGTTGCGCCTTTCAGAAAATTGCGGCGCCCCACCGGCGCTTTGGTCCATTCGATCTTCATGGTTTCCTCCCTTAAGATCAGATCAAAGAAGCCCGCGCGGAAGGGTTTCAGCCCATTCCTTTGTCAGGACTTCCGTTTCATCCGCGCCTTCGGTGGCGCGCAATTTGCGGGTCAGATAGAAACTCTGCCCGTCGCAAAACATGGTGCTTTCTGTATCGATGGCGACCTGCCTGCTTGGACAGATGCGGATAGCGGCGCTCCCACGTGCCGGCCCGGCCGGTGATGGCCAGCACGGCCTTGACGTCGCACAATTCCTGTTCGGAAAATTCGTCATCAAAATCGCCCTCGCTGTCACCGGTGCCCTCCGGCAGCCACAGGCGTGCCGCAAGACGGCGCCCATCCGGCATCGGGATCCAGTGATGAAGGGTGCTTGCAGCGGGCATTGCGGTCTCTGGCTGGGTTACGGTCCTTCTAGAAAACCCGGTTTCTTCAAATACGGAACTGTGCAAACATGCGCGAACTGACGCTTTAAGACACTAACCAGCGTCAATTTGCGAAGGATACTGGGCATTGCCGGAAAGTTTTTCAGAAAACCTGCGCTCGCTTTGCGCCGAACATGGCAGCATCGCGCAGATCTGCCGCGAGATCGGAATCAACCGCCAGCAATTCAACCGCTACCTTAATGGCAGCAGCCTGCCCGCCGCCCACAACCTGCGCCGGATCGCCCGGTATTTCTCGATCCCGGAGGCGCAGCTGTTCACCGCGAACGCTGAATTCGAAACCCGGCTGGAGGCAGCCGCAGGCCCGGTGCAGCACAGCCCGGCAGACCGGTTCCTGTCGCCGTTCCGCGGCCAGCAGCGCAATCTCAAGCGCTACCTGGGCTTTTACCACGCCTATTTCCGCACCCCGTCCTGGGACGAGGGGATCTTCTGCTCGCTGACCCGGTTTATTGAGCAGGACGGGTACATCCTGTCCCGCAACCTGGAAATCGCCCATGATCCCGAGCAAAGCATCCGGCAGATTTCGCGGTACGAAGGCATGGTCACCCTGCGCGGCAACCGGCTGTTCATCACCGAGCATGAGCGCGCCCGCGAGGGCAGCGTGGCGCAGACCATCCTGTTTTCGGCCCACCGTCAGCAGCTGAAGTACCTGCGCGGCATGACCATGGGGGTGGCCTGGCGGCCGTTTCCGCGCCCCTATGCGGCGCGGGCGATCTGGAAGCGCCTGGATGAGCGGGTCTCGGCGCGCGAGGCGATTGCCGCCTGCGGTGTCTACCCGGTCCGCAGCCCGCGGATCGACCCCACCGTGCGCAACTACCTGGAGACCCCGGATAAAGAGGGTCTTCCAGAAGCGCCGGGCAGCGTATTGTTCTAAGCAACACTTCGGTCTTTTGACTGGCATAGAGGCACGCGGCCCGTTCAGGCAGCCGCCACCGGGTTAGCCTTTGATCAGCGCCAGCATTTCACCGTGCAGTTCCGGAGTCGCTGCCGAAATCACCCGGCCGTCCGAGTTCAGCCCCAGCGGCAGGCCGTCCCAATCGGTGATCACCCCGCCTGCGGCTTCGATGACCGCTGACACCGGCAGGTAATCATAGGGCTGCAGGTCATAGTCGATCACCGCATCCGCATGGCCTGCCGCCAGCAGTGCGTGCGGATAGCAGTCATAGGCAAAGCGGCGGGTCTGGCCGGTGCGCATCAGCCGCTCGAACAAATGCGGATAGTCGCGGTGGATCTTGTCGCCCTCGTTGACGAACAGGATCGAATGGTCCAGCCGGGTCTGGTCCGACACGCGGATCGGAGCGCCGTTCAGCGTCGCACCTTCACCGCGCACCCCCAGAAAGGTCTCCCCAGGGCAGGCATACCGATCACCCCGGCCTGAGGGACGCCGCCCTGCAAATACCCCAGCAGAAAGCCGAACAGCGGGTGGCCCGCCAGAAACGACCGGGTGCCGTCGATCGGGTCGATGATCCAGACATCGTTGCGGTCCTCACCGTCAAAGCCATGTTCCTCGCCAAGGATGCCGTGGCCGGGGAAATGCTGCGTCAGATAGGCGCGCACCTTGTCCTCGATCGCCTTGTCGGCCTGGGTGACCGGGCTTTCATCCGCCTTGAATTCAACCCCAAGCCGGCCGCGGAAATAACCGCGGGCGGCATCAGATGCGATTTCTGCAATCCGAACGGCGTGACCGGCGTAATCCTGTGTCGTCAGCATCGGTTTGATTTCACTCCCATGATCTTTTGCTCCGAAGGCAATCCGGCGGTCTCCTGTTTCCGGATTGCTGGCAATGATTACCGTCCAGTAGACTTGCGGCTGCCCGCGCAGCAGCCTGCCTAAAGCCCTGGCTTGAGAGCAGACTTTCGCGAATGTGTGGAAATGGTCAACAGTTTTTGTGGCAAAATGACCGTTTTAAGGTCATTTATGGCGCTAATTTGTCATCCTGCACGATTTTACCGTCTCAATTGACCGCTTTTCATGCGGGCGGCCTGGTCCGGTTAAACTGCAGAATGCCGCCGCACTGCTTTCGAAGCTAACGCGCCCCGGCCAGATGCCGGGTGGCCATGGAGAACAGCTCTGCCTGCGATGCAATTCCCAGTTTTGAATAGGCGTGATGCCGGTGGACTTTGACAGTGCCCTCTGCAATCCCAAGATACGCGGCGGCCGAGGGTGTCGAATGCCCCTGCAGGACCAGCTGCACCACCTCGCGTTCCCGCGGGCTAAGGACGCCGGTGCCAAAGGTCTGCATCCGGTCCTCCCAATCGGGCCTCTGGAAACCTTGTGCTGCCGTCTCTGCCTGTCCCCATTGCCGCAGAACCGCAGCTGAGATCACTTGGAACACCGCATTCAGCCGCGCGGTATCCGCCGCCTCAAACCGTTGCCGGCGGGAAAAACGGGCCAGCGAGACGATGATCCAGCGCTCTGCCCCGTCTTGTACCAGCACGCCGATCTCGTCGCTGATGCTGATCTTGCGGTAAAAGGCGCGGTAGTATTCCGACCGGTAGAACGCCTCTGGTGCCAGATCCATCAGCCGGTAGGCCCCCGGAGTGCAGCCGTTGCGGCAGGCCTGATAGAGCGGATCCAGAAGATAGGGGCCGCTGGCATAGAACTCCACGGTAATCGCCGCCTGCAGCTCATCCAGATCCTGATACAAGGAGACAGGCGGCAGCGCGCCCTCATAGCGTGAGATGACCATCGAATCAAAGCTGCAGCACTGCGACAGAATTTGCCGCAGCGCACCGGGAAAGCGGTCGGTGCCAAGTGTTTCCGCCATAGCAGCCAGGGCGGTCACCCAGCTGGCGGCCAACGGAGGATGGGGAAACGCAGCGTTCAAATCTATACCTATCGATATATGTCCTTTGCCAAGTTTACCGGCATAAGAACGGATTTCAAACTGGGGCCGACCGGAATTTCAACCTAACGGAGCCCCAGATGACCGAAACCTCCAGCGTGAACCCCGTACAGGGCGACCTGGCTTTCACCCGCAGCAGTGACCGCGGCGTGATTGCCGAGGCCAGCTATGCCGGCGCGCTCAGCTTTATGCGCCGCCGCTATACACGCGACCTCAGCAGCGCGGATGTGGCGGTGATGGGCGTGCCCTTTGACCTCTCGGTCTCCAGCCGCTCCGGCACCCGTCTGGGGCCGCGCGCTGTACGCTCAGGCTCCAGTCATATCGCCTGGTCGAAACCCTGGCCCTGGGAGGCGGACCCCTACGAGGCGCTGCGGGTGGTCGATTATGGCGATTGCGAGTTCGATTACGGCTATCCGCACAAGGTGCCGGGCCAGATCACCCAGGCCGCCCGTGATGTGCTGGCCAGTGATACAGCGCTGCTGTCGATCGGCGGCGACCATTTCATCACCTATCCGCTGCTAAAGGCGCATGCGGAGAAACACGGGCCCCTCAGCCTGATCCAGTTCGACGCACACTCCGACACCTGGGCGGACGAGGAAGGCCGTATCGATCACGGCACCATGCTGTGGCACGCCATCCGCGAAGGGCTGGTGGATCCCGCCCGCTCGGTACAGGTCGGCATCCGCACCCACAACCCCGACCCGATGGGCATGAACATCATCGACGCCATCGAGGTTCAGAAAACCGGCCCCGAGGCGGTGGCAGAGAAAATCCGCGCCATCACCGGCGACAGCAAAACTTATGTCACCTTCGACATCGACGCGCTGGAGCCTGCCTCGGCCCCCGGAACCGGCACGCCGGTGATTGGCGGCCTTAGCCCTTATCAGGCGCAGGAGATCATCCGCGGGCTGGCGGGCATCGACGTGGCCGGCATGGACGTGGTCGAGGTCGCGCCGGCCTATGACATCTCTGAGATCACCGCCATCGCCGCGGCCACCATCGCCAATGATCTGCTCTGTCTCTACGCCGCCGGACCCTCCGGCCAGCGGTGAGGCGGCTGTTAACGCCAAAGCGGTAGACGCCCCGGCTTCTGCAGCCGGGGCGGTCTTTGCGGCGGACAGGTTGCCGCCGCCAGGGCAGTCATACCCGCCCGGCGGGCGCCGCTGCTGATCCGGTGCCAGTCAACGGCGCTGTCAGCGTTAGGGGGCAGGACCCCTTATTGCACCACCGGCTCCTGCGCCAGTTCCAGATGCAATTCGCTGCCGGTGTAAGGGCTAGCGGCAATTGCGGCCTCGTCCAGTTCGACGCCCAGCCCTGGCTCGGCCGACGGGATCACATAGCCGTCTTCCCAAGTGATCGAGGATTTGAGACAGGACATATACGGTCCCTCAAAGGTGCCGATCGACTCCAGGATCAGAAAATTCGGACTGCAGGTTGCAATCTGGATATTCGCCGCCGCCACCACCGGCCCGCAATAGAGATGCGGCGCGATCTGCGCCTGCCGTGTTTCGGCCATGCTGGCGATTTTCTTGGCCTCCAGCAGGCCGCCGACCCGCCCCAGGTCCATCTGCAGGATTGAGGCCGCACCGGCCTCCAGCACCCGGGCGAACTCATGCTTGGTGCACAGCCGCTCGCCGGTGGAGATCGGCACCGAAGTAAACCGCGCCACCTCGGCCATATCGGCGGGGTTTTCCGGCGTGGTCGGCTCCTCGAACCACAGCGGCTCATAGGGTTCCAGCCGCCGCGCCATGCGTTTGGCGCCAGAGACGGTGAATTGGCCATGGGTGCCGAACAACAGATCGGCGCGGGTGCCGACCGCCTCGCGGATGCGTTTGACGAACATCTCGCTGCGCTCCAGATCCTCCAGCCGCGGCTGATGCCCGTCATAGATCGTATACGGCCCGGCAGGGTCGAACTTCACCGCGGTGAAGCCCTTGTCCACCTGTATCAGGGCTGCCTCTGCCGCCATGTCAGGGTCGTTGTAGACATTGGGCGTGTCCGGGTCCGGGTAGACGTCGCCGTCCGCCGGGTACAAATAGGTATAGCTGCGCAGTTTCTCGTGCACCTGGCCGCCCATCAGCTCATAAACCGGCTTGCCGGCTGCCTTGCCGATGATGTCCCAGCAGGCCATTTCCAAACCGCTGAGCACACCCATCACGGTCACGTCAGGCCGCAGCGTGTATCCCGCGCCATAAGATTTGCGCCACAACTTCTCGATATGATGCGGATCACAGCCTGCGAACTGGCGCGCAAACATCTCCTCGGCCATCGCACAGCACAGATCGGGGCCGAATGTGGCGTTGTAAATCTCCCCCGCTCCGGTGATGCCGCAAGCGGTGGTCAGACGCACAAAGATGAAATACCGCCCGCCGTGGCGCGGCGGCGGATTGCCGAACACAAAGGTTTCGATCTTGTCGAGTTTCATCACGGGGTTCCCTGTCATTCAGCCGCCAACGGCCTGTTTTCATTGTCTTCCAGAACCAGTTCCGCGCCACGCGCCGCCAGCATCATGGTAGGCGCATTGGTGTTGCCCGAGGTCACATTCGGGAACGCGGACGCGTCAATCACCCGCAGTCCGTCCATGCCATGCACCCTTAGCCGCGCGTCCAGCACCGAGTCGGCGGCATCCCTGCCCATCCGGCAGGTGCAGGCCGCATGGAACACGCTGCCGGCGCGTTCCCGGAAATTCTCCAGCAGCGCCGCATCGTCCATTTCCAGAATATCCGGCGCCCGCCGCTCCCGCGTCACCGCCTTGATGGCCGGGGTCTGCGCCAATGCTTGCAGCAGATGGCTGGCACGCACCGCGGTTGCCTTATCCTCGTCGGTTGACAGCGCGTTCGGCTCGATCCGCGGCGCCTGCGCCGGGTCGGCGGATTGGATCGTGATCTGCCCCCGGCTGGTCGGCCGGCTTGGCTGCACGCACAGCAGGAACCCGTTGTCCTTGTCGATCTGCGGCTTGCCGCTGGCGCGAGTCGAATAAGACGCCGGGTTGCAGTAGATCTGCACATCCGGCAGTGCTGCGCCTTTGGTGCGGACAAAACCGCTGCACTGGTTCACCGGAACGCTTAAGGGTCCGTTACGGGTCAGCACATAGCGCAGCCCGGCCTTCATCTGGCCGGCAAAGCTGCCCAGCCTGTCGTTCAAAGTTGCCGTATTGGCCCAAAAGAAATGCGACACCGCCAGATGATCCTGCAGCCCCTGCCCCACCTGCGGCAGATCATGGGCGACCTCGATGCCATGGCGCTGAAGCAGATTTGCCGGGCCGATGCCGGACAATTGCAGGAGCTGCGGCGAGTTCACCGCGCCAGCGCTCAGGATCACCTCCCGCGCGGCCTTTGCCTGTATCACCCGGCCCTTCACCCGGTAGGCCACGCCAGTCGCCCGCCCGCCCGCTGTCAGCACCTTTTCCACCAGCGCGCCGCTGACCACGGTCAGATTGCCGCGCTTCATTGCGGGCCTTAGGAAGGCGTCAGCCGAGGACCAGCGCCGCCCGTCCTTCACCGTGCTGCGCACATAGCCCATGCCTTCACCCGGCAGCGTATTGGCCCCGGCTTCAGCGCGCGCGTTCATATCCGGCAGGAACGGCCAGCCCATTTCCCGGGCACCGGCCAGAAAGTTCCGGGCAAAAGGATGCATCCGCTCGCTCAGATCGGTGACCCGCACCGGGCCTTTGCCCCGCAGCCGTCGATTGCCGCCCTGCCACTCATCATGGCATTCCAGCGCTTCATAGCTGCGGCGCACGTTGTTCCAGCCCCAGCCCTTGGCGCCAGCCGCTTCCCAGTCGTCAAAATCATGCGGCAACCCGCGCACATAGGCCATCGCGTTGATCGAGCTGGAACCGCCCAGGACCTTGCCCCGCGGCCAATAGGCCTGGCGCCCGTTCAGGCCCGGATCCGGTGCCGCCGAATAGCGCCAGTTCACTGCTGGATCCGAAAAGGTGAACCCGTAACCCACTGGAACCTTGATCCAAAACCGCCGGTCTGTACCGCCTGCTTCAATTAGCAGCACAGTGTAGCGGCCATTCGCTGTCAGCTTGTCTGCCAGCACACAGCCCGCCGAACCGGCCCCTGCGATAATGAAGTCATATGTTTGTGCCATGGCGAACCCGGGTCCCTTGATGCCGCCAGCTTGCGCATTGGCGTACAGTTAATTCAAACAATGGGTTTTGCCCCTAAGGCTAAGCTGTGCTTAAAGGTATGAATGACCGATCTGCCCCATGTCACTTGGCTGAAAGCTTTTGAGGCCGCCGGGCGGCTCAGCAGTTTTTCTGCCGCCGCCGAGGAGCTGGGCCTGACCCCCGCTGCCATCAGCCAGCAGATCCGGCTGCTGGAAAAGCACCTGGACACCCAGCTGTTCAAACGCCTGCCCCGCGGCGTCGCGCTTACGGACACCGGCCAGGCCTATGCCCAGCCGATCCGCAAATCCTTTGACGAAATGCAGCGCGCCACCACCGGGCTGTTCAGCAAGAAACGCAAGCGGGTGGTGCGCCTGCGTGCGACGATCTCCTGCGCCGCGCTGGTGATCGCGCCGCAACTGGCCCGGTTCCAGGCCGAACACCCGGATATTCACGTGCAGCTATCCTCCACCGTCTGGTCCAGCCGCTTTGACGAGGAGGCGCTGGACATCGACATCCGCTATGGATCCGGCGACTGGCAAGAGGCCCGGATCCTGCATCTGGGCCACGAAAACGCCATCCCGGTCTGCAGCCCCGCCTATGCAGCGACCCTGGGCAGGACGCCCTCAATCGAAGATCTGGCCCGCGCCGATGTGGTGCAGATCATTGGATCCGAAACCGACTGGGGCCGCTTGGCAGACCTGCACGGGCTGACCCTGCAGGTCACTGCCGACTGGCTCAAGGCCGACTCCTCGCTGCTGGCCCTGCAGACGGTGGCCGCGGGGCACGGGGTAACAATGGTGCTGGAAAGCTTTGCCCGGCAATACGTCGAGCAGGGGCTGGTGACCGCGCCGGCCGCATACAAATTGCCCAAACGCCGGTCGCACTACATGGTGATCAACGACCGCGCAGGCCAGCGGGACGAAGTGAAAGCAGTCAGCAACTGGATCACGTCGCTTTATCAGTCTCTGACCTGAAACCCTCCTGCAATGCCAAACACTTGCGCGCTGCCGGGTATTGCGCGTCAAAGCCGCGCCCCGCTTGCCCCAGCCTCTTCCCCAAGCGCAAACAGGGAAAGCCGGGATGCCGGACTGCACCCGCCAGCTGTCCCCGCGGGGACAGCTTGTCTTTTTCGCGTGACCCCTAGCCGTCAAGCGCCTCCAACGAAGCCTTCATGGCGCTCCACAGCTCCTCGGCCGGTTCGGTGCCAACCGAGATACGGATAAACCCCGGCGCCACCGCATCGCCCCAGCGGGCGCGGCGTTCTGCCGAGGTATGCACCCCGCCAAACGACGTCGCCGCGCGGATCAGCGGGCAGTTGTTGATGAATGCATCCGCCTGTCCGGCGCTGTCCAATGTGACCGAGATCAGGAAGCCGGACCGGGACATCTGTTGCTTGGCGAGGGCGTGAGAGGGGTCGGACGCCAGCCCCGGAAACCGGATTTCCTGCACCCGCGGATGCGCCGCCAGCCGTTCGGCCAGAACCTCCGCCGTGCTGCACATCCGGTCAAAGCGCACCTCCAACGTCTCTAAACCCCGGTGCGCCAGCCAGGCCTCCTGCGGGCCGGGAATGCCGCCGCCGAACTGGCGCCATTCGCGTGCAGCCTGAAGGATCCCGGCGTTGCGGGTGGCCAGATGCCCCATCAGCACATCGGAATGGCCGCCCGGCGCCTTGGTGTCGGAGGCCACAACCACATCCGCCCCCAGCTCCAGCGGGCGCTGGCCCAGCGGGGTCATGGTGGTGTTGTCAACGATCAGCAGCCCGCCCGCCGCGTGGACCGCACCAGCAATCGCGCGCAGATCGCAGAGGTCCAGTCCGGGGTTCGAAGGCGTCTCTGCAAAAACAACGTCAATGCCCTCAAATCCGCCCTCGGCAAATCCGGCGGTGGGGCGCTGTTCGACCTGCACGCCCAGATTTTGCAAAAAACGCTCGCTGAGGCGGCGCGTCACGTAATAGCCGTCAGAGGGGATCAGCAGTTTTGATCCTGCTTTTACGGTGGCAAACAGTGCCGCTGAGATTGCCGCCATGCCGGATGGAAAAGCCAGCGCCGGCGCGTCCTCCAGATAGCCCAGCAGGTGCTCCAGCTGCTCCCAGGTGGCATTGTCCGCCCGGCCATAGCTGGGGCCGCCGGTCCAGTCGCCGGGCAGGTGGTACATTGAGCTTTGCGTGAGCGGCAGCGCCACCGGCTCGCCTTCGGACAGCATGTTGCCGCGCAGGTGCAGCATGGCGCCGGCTTTGGGGCGGTGGGTGTGTCCATGGGATGGCGCCTTTCGTGAATTCGGGTATCACGAATTCATAGCGGGCAGCGTGTGAAAGAAACAAGGCCGGGAGCGCATGTTTCCCGGCCTTCCGATTTCCCGGTTTAAGAACGGATCACCCCATCCAGCGGCGGACAGGCGCGGCGGCCTCTTCCAGCGCCTGGCAGACCACGTCAATCAGGGTCGGGCCGTCATGGGCAAAGGCTTCTTTGATGGCCGGGTCCAGATCCTCAGGGTGTTCCACCCGCCAGGTCTTGATGCCAAACGCTTCGGCCACGGCGGCGTGGTTGGTGCGGTTGAAGTCCACATTGTAATACCGCTTATCGCAGTCGTCGCGCTGGCTGGCCTTGATCCAGCCGAAGTTGGCGTTGGAGAACACCACATAGGTGATCGGTGCATTGCAGCGCACCACGGTTTCCAGCTCGCCGCAGGTGAAGTTGAAGGAGCCATCGCCCATCATCCCGACAACCTTGCAGCCGGGACGCCCGAACCAGGCACCCAGCGACGCCGACAAGGCATAGCCCAAGGCGCCATGCGCCCGGTTGGTGATATACTGCCGCCCCGGATGCTGCTGCTGTGAATAGGCGTTGAAATAGGGGCAGCTGGTGCCGGGGTCGGAGACCACGATGGCGTCATCGGGCAGGTTCCGGTTCAGCGCGTGGATGATCTGCTCCGGCAGGACCTGATCGGTTGCGCTGTTTGCCAGCTCCTCGAACTTGGCGAATTTGCGCTGTTTGATATCGGCGGTTTTCGCAGCCCCGCTGAACGTTGGCACTTCGCCCTTGCGTCCGTCCAGATAGGCATTGACCGCCTGCAGCGCTAGTTTCAGGTCGGCCACCACGCCGACCTCTGTCGGGTAATTGGCGCCGATGGTCATCGGGTCGTTGTCGAAATGCACGATGCGCCGGCCAGGCTTGGGCGCCTCCCAGCGCGAGGTGGTGGTGGAGCCTGCCCGGCAGCCCATGAAGATGACCAGATCGGCACCCTCCATCATCTCCCAGGTCTCATCTGTGCCGCCGTTGGAGCCGACCACGCCCAGCGATTGCGGATGCGTATCAGCCAGCGAACCCTTGCCGGAGATCGAGGTGCCCACGGCGATGTCGAGACGGGAGGCAAGCCTGCCCAGCTCCTCCATCGCGCCGGAGATCACCACACCGCCGCCGCAGACGATCAGCGGTGATTTGGCAGTAAGGATCGCCTCAACCGCGGCCTCTGCCGCACCCGGCTCGGGGGCTGCGCGGTAGGACGGGTAGCTTTGGTGCTTGGTATCACCCCAAATGTCTTCCGCCGGAACATCGTCATACTGGATGTCATAGGGCAGCCCCAGATGCGCCGAGCCGGTTCGCCCGGTGGTCATCGCCCGGAACGCCTGGCGCACCATGCGCGGGATGTGGTCGGCGCGCTTGATCACCGTGTTGAACTTGGTCAGCGGCGCCATCAGGACCTCCTGATTGACCTCGGTCAGCGGGTATTTCCCGTAAGAGCCGACCGAGATGTCGGTGGTGATCGCCAGCACCGCATAAGAGCTCTCATTGGCCTCAATAAGCCCCGGCAGGATGTAGGTGGCGCCACCGCCTGAGGGGCCTTCGCAAACACCCGCCCGGCCGGTCACGCGGGAAAACCCGTCGGCCATATAGGCGGCACTGCGCTCATCCCGGGTCAGGACATGGGTGATGCCATGCTCCAGCCGGTTCATCGCGTCATAGAATGGCAGCGTGGTGTCGCCGCACAGGCCAAAGATATGGGTGACGCCATGCGCCTCCAAAGAGCGCACCATCGCCTCGGCCCCGGTCAGCGCGTTGGTCATCGAGTCTTTCATGGGGCCCCCTTAAGCCGTCGTGAGATCTGTCCTGGAGCGAATGCCCAGGATTCGTGTTCTTAACTGTATACAATTCTGTAGATAGATGTGAAGACTGAATTTCCGGCGTCCTGTGCGGACGGATTTGTCTTTCCTGCACAGCGGCTTAGGCAAGTATATTCTGGATGTACTCCCGCCAGGCTGTAGCAAAACTGGCCGCCAATTGCGACAACGGCCGCGCGCTGGGGGTCAGAATCGAATAGCCAAAAGGGATCTGCGGCTCAAACGGCAGAAACCGGATCCGGTCCTCATCCGGGTTGCTGCAGCGGTAGCTTTCAGCGCTGAGGACATCGACAATGGCGCAGGCCTGACCGGCGGCGATGAAATGGAACAGCGGCAGGAAATACTGCGCGTCATAGCGCAGGTTGAATTCGGCCCCCGCCTGCTGAAACGCCTGCGAGGTGGCCTGATAGGTGTTGTGATCCGGCTGCAGCGCGCCCATTGGCACCCCGTTCAGATCCGCGGCGGTGATCACGCCGCGGTGTGCCAGCGGATGGCCGGCCGGCACCGCGCACAGGCAATTGCTGGGCAGTTCTTCTGCCGTGTACAGCTTGCGGTCGCCGCGGAACCGGCTCATGTCGCAAAAGCCGATGTCGAAACTGCCGGCCGCCACCAGGCTGCGCACCTGCGGCGAGGAGCGCGTAGCCAGCGTCACCCGCACCTCGGGTTTGCCATCCACAAAGCGGCTGATGAATTCCGGCAGCAGATAGGTAGACGGCCCCGGCATCGCCACGATCCGGATAGAGCCCTGCACCCGGTCGCGCATATTGGCCAGGTTCTGCTGCGCGGTTTCCAGCCGCGACAGGATCTCGGTCGCTTCCTCCATCAGATACTGCGCCTCGGGCACCGGCACCAAACGGCGGCCCTCGCGCAAAAACAGGGTCAGGCCCAGCTCCTCCTCCAGCGCCTTGATGGCAGCGCTGATCGCGGGCTGGGTGCGGTGCAGGTTGCGCGCCGCCTGGCTGACAGAGCCTGTTTTCATGACCTCGTGGAAAACCGCAAGCTGATGAGAGTTCATGTTAAGCCACCATAAATTCAATCTATACATACCGTATAATTTTAAATTTGTACTTATGCATTTCCTTTTCCATGATGCAAAGATCGGAGGAGAAAGCTGCAGCGGCAAAGCTGCGGCCAATAATCAAGGGAAGAGATTATGGGAATTTTCAAGAAACTGACCGGGGCCGCATTGGCCTGTACCATGCTGACCGGTGCTGCAGCCGCACAGGATATGACCTTTTTCCGCATCGGCACCGGCGGCGCGGGCGGCACTTACTTCCCGATCGGCGGCATCATTGCCAATGCGATTTCCAACCCGCCCGGCTCGCGCGCCTGTGACGAAGGCGGCAATTGCGGCGTGCCCGGACTTGTGGCGATGGCGCAGTCGACCAATGCCTCGGCGCATAATGTGAATGCCATCCAGAACGGCCAGATGGAAGCAGGCCTGTCCGGCGCCGCGACCCTGCATTTCGCCTATCACGGCACCGGCAAGTTCGAAGGCAACGCCAAGCCCGACCTGCGGGTGATCGCCAATCTGTTCCCGGAAGACCTGCATCTGGTGCTGCCCGAGGGCCACAAGCTGGACGGGCTTGCCGACCTCAAGGGCAAACGCGTGGGCATCGCCCAGGCCGGCTCTGGCACCCAGATCGCGGTTGAGCTGATTCTGGACGACCACGGAGTGAACCGCGACAACATGGATGAGGCCGAGCTGAACAACGCCCAATCCGCCGAGCGCATCGCCGACGGCCAGCTGGACGCCTATTTCTATGCTGCCGGCACGCCCGTCGCAGCGATGATCCAGCTGGACAACACCAAGGGGATGGAGCTGCACAACTGGTCCGCCGAAGAGATCAAACAGGCCAATACCACCGTGCCTTACTACATCCCCTCGACCATTCCGGCGGGCACCTATCCGGGTGTGGACTATGACGTGAACACCGTGGCGGTTTCCGGCATGCTGGTCACCAATGCCAATATGGACGAAGAGCTGATCTATGGCATCACCAAGGCGATGTGGTCCGATACCGCCCGCAAACTGCTGGACAACGGCCACCCCAAAGGCAAGGCGATCACCCTGGAAACCGCGCTGGAAGGTGTTGAGGGCATCGGCGTTCCGCTGCATCCGGGTGCTGAGCGGTTCTACCGCGAAATCGGCCTGCTGAAGTAACTCTTCCCCCTGAACTGCGGCAGCAGGGTCCGCCTTGCTGCCGCCTTTTGCTTCCCGGCGCCCCTGCCCGCCTGCAGCCCGCATAGCGCGGATGCATGACGCACGCGCCGTTTACCCTGCTAGACTGGAACCCCCGATGTCCCTGGACACTCACCTTGACAATAAGGCGCTGGAGGAGCTGGAGAAACAGTATGACTCTGCTCTGAACACGCGCGACAACGGACCCAGGCTGACGGGGTTCATCTATTGGGCCAGCATCGCCTTTGCCCTGTATCATCTGTGGACGGCCGGGTTCGGCACCCCGGTGGACCATGTGCATATGGGCATTCACCTGGCAGGCCTGTTCCTGTTCATCTTTGTCGGCTTCCCGCTGATCAAATCTGCGCGCAGCCTGGAATGGCGCGGCCCCAATCCACTGCGCCCCGGCAATGTGCCGCTGTATGACTGGGCGCTGACCGGTCTCAGCATGGCGGCGGCGCTGTTCCTCTGGGTCAGCTGGCGCGGGTTCGATATGTTCGGGTTCGACATTGCCGAACAGGCGCTGCGGCAGGGCAACCCGTCCAGCCTGGACGTGTTCTTTGGCTCGGTGCTGATCTTGACGGTGCTGGAGATCGCGCGGCGCACCATCGGTTTTGTGCTGCCGCTGATCATCCTGGTGTTCATGATTTACGCGCTGTTCGGCCCCTATATGCCCGCGCAGATCCTGAAGCATCCGGGTGTGAACTGGCAGCAGTTCGTCAACAACATGTATTTCCCCTCCGAAGGCATATTCGGCGTGACGCTGTGGGTGGTCTCCACCGTTGTGTTCCACTTTGTCCTGTTCGGTGTGGTGGCGCAGCGGATGGGGCTGGGGCAGTTCTTTGTCGATAATGCGATGATCATGGCCGGGCGTTACACTGGCGGCCCGGCCAAAGTATCCGTGGTCTCCTCGGCTTTTTTCGGCACCATCTCCGGCTCGTCGATTGCCAACACGGTTTCCACCGGATCGCTCACCATCCCCAATATGAAGAAGATGGGCTATCCCGGCCATTTCGCAGGCGGGGTTGAGGCCGCGGCCTCGGCAGGCGGGCAGATCACCCCGCCGATCATGGGGGCGGCGTCCTTCCTGATGGCCGAGTATCTGGAGGTGCCTTACACTACCATCGTGATTGCGGCGATTGTGCCGGCGTTGATGCATTATATCGGGGTGATCTCGATTGTGCATTTCACCGCCAAGAAACTGGGCCTGACAGCCTACCCGAAAGAGCAGCTGCCCAAGTTCCTGGCAGTGTGGAAGGACGGCTGGTACACCATCGTGCCGCTGATTGCGCTGCTTCTGGTGCTGTTCTCGGGCTATTCGCCGAATATGGCGGCCTTTATCGGCCTTAGCCTTTGTGTGGTGGTGGGTTTTTGCGCCTTTGACAAGCCCGCAACCCTGCTGGTGCCCTTGGCCTTGCTTGGGTTTATTTTCTGGAAGGCTTCGCCCTATTCCGGTGAGGGGTATTCGCCGGTGATGGCCGGGATGCTGGCCGCGCTGACGCTGGTGGGCTGCCTGCACCGCAATGAACGGCAAAGCTTCCGCGACCTGTTCGACAGCTTCCATGTCGGTGTGCAGTATGCGCTGGCGGTGGGTGCGGCCTCGGCTGCGGTGGGCATCGTGGTGGGTGTGATCAACACCACCGGCGTTGGCTTCCGGCTTGGCTTTATGGTCACCGGCGGCGCGGCGGATATGGCCACGGCGATTGCGCCGCTGCTGGACTGGACCACGATCGAGGCGTTCAGCCAGCCGTCGATCCAGCAGTTCCTGTCGCTGGTGCTGATCGCCATGGCCTGCATCCTGATGGGGGCCGGGCTGCCGACCACTGCGCTTTATATAATGCTGGTCGCCGTCGCGACGCCGGCCCTTAGCCAGCTGGGCGTGCCCCCGCTCGCCACCCATATGTTCGTGCTCTACTACGGTGTGATATCCGAGATCACCCCGCCGGTCTGTGCCTCGGCCTATGCGGCGGCGGGGATTGCAGGATCCAACCCGTTCCGCACCGGATTGAATGCCTTCACCCTGGGGCTGGGCAAGCTGATGGTGCCGATGGTGTTTGTCTATGCGCCCACCATGCTGATCGTGCTGCCGGAGCATTTCACCCTGCTCAGCTTCACGCAGGTGACCGTGACCTGTGCAGCAGGTGTCTTTGCCATCGCCACCGCGGTATCGGCCTATTTCCTGGCACCGCTCACGGGGCTTTGGCGGTTGCTGATGGCGATTGGCGGGCTGCTGCTGGTGGCGCCTTCGGGCGGCTCCGACCTTGCCGCTCTTGCGGTGATGGCGCCGGTGCTGCTGCAGCAGCTGGGCCAGCAGCGCAAACTGCAGGCTGAGGCCGCCCGATGAGCACCCCCGCCGCCCCCGATGTGACGATTCTGGGCGCCGGGATCGTCGGCATCTGCTCGGCCCTGTCATTGGCAGAGCGGGGCCTGCAGGTCCGGCTGATCGACCGGGATGCGCCGGGTCAGGCGACCTCCTTTGGCAATGCCGGCATTATCTCGCCCTGGTCGGTGGTGCCGCAATCGATGCCGGGGTTGTGGAAGAAAGTACCCGGCTGGCTGATTGATCCGCTGGGGCCGGTCACGGTGAAACCCGCCTACCTGCCCAGGGTTGCGCCCTGGGGGCTGCGGTTCCTGTCGGAAGGGCGCGCGGGGCGGGTCCAGCAGATCTCTGACGCGATGGACACGCTGAACCGCAATTGCGTCGAGATGTACCGGCTGCATCTGGCGGGCACCGGCCACGAGGATCTGGTGCAGGACAGCTATTACGTTCATGCGTTCCGCAGCGCGGACGCTGCCGATCTGGGTTCGGTCGACTACCGGATGCGGGCCGAGCGCGGCGCAGATATGGAACGGATTGGCGCAGCTGAGCTGCGCGATCTGGAGCCTGCCCTGACGCCGGAATTCCAGGCCGCAATCCTGATCAAGGGCCAGGCACGGGCGACCTCTCCCGGGCGTATCGGCACCGTTCTGGCAGAAAAGCTCCAATCCATGGGCGGTGAAATCCTGCAGCAAACCGTGCGGGGCATCCTGCCTGCGCAAACCGGCGGCTGGACCTATACCACCGAGGCGGGCCAGGACTGGACGCCCAAGCTGGTGCTGGCGATGGGCGTCTGGTCCGGGGAGCTGCTGAGGCCCTTGGGCATCAAGATCCCGATGGAATCCGAGCGCGGCTATCATGTGTCCTTCAAAAACCCCGGCGTCGCGCTGAACAACTCGATCATGGATATGGACATGAAATTTGTGGCCTCCTCGATGCAGGAAGGGCTGCGGGTGGCCGGCACGGCCGAATTTGCAGGCCTGGACCAGCCGCTCAATCAGAAACGGCTCGACGGGCTGGCGGAGCTGGCCCGTGCGCTGCTGCCCGATTTGCAGGCCGGCGATATGGACACCTGGTCCGGCCAGCGCCCCAGCCTGCCCGACAGCCTGCCCTGCATCGGCGAGGTTGAGGGCTTTCCAGACCTGATCGCCGCCTTCGGCCACAGCCATTACGGGCTGATGATGGCCCCGAAAACCGGACGGCTGGTGGCGGATATCGTCAGCGGCACACCGGTGAACGAAGACCTCGCGCCGTTCCGCGCGCGGCGGTATGAAAGGATCACGACATGACCATCCACCCCGGCGGCCAGAACATCTGCGGCGTTTCCATCGGCGTGCTGGCACTGGAAAGCTATTTCCCCAAACCTCCCGGCCATATCAAGAACCCTTCCAGCCTGCAGTTCACCACGCTTTATGAAATGCTGGACGGCATCACCGTGCCGAAACTGCTGGCCAGCCCCACCGGCGAAATGAAGGACCGGCTGATCGAGGCGGCCCGGCGGCTGGAGGCCAAGGGCGTGCGGGCGATCACCGGCTCCTGCGGGTTTCTGGCGATCTTCCAGCGCGAGATTGCCGCGGCAGTGAATGTGCCGGTGTTTGTCTCCTCGCTGATCCAGGTGCCGCTGGCGCATCTGATGACCGGGCGCACGGTGGGGGTGATCACCGCCTCCGCCGGCAGCCTGACGCCGGCCCATCTGCAAGGCGTCGGCGCCGAACACACGCCGATTGCGGTGCAGGGGCTGGACGATGCGGAAGAATTCTCAACCGTGATCCTGTGCAATGAGCGCACCGCGATGGATCTGGCCAAGGTCGAGGCAGAATTGCTGGCCGCAGCCAAAGGCATGATCGCCCGCAATCCGGAGATCGGCCCGATCGTGCTGGAATGCACCGATCTGCCGCCCTACGCCCATGCGCTGCAGGCAGAGCTGAACCGGCCGGTGTTCGACATCATTACCTTGACGGAAATGGTACACCGGGCTGCGCTGCGCGTGCCGTTTCCGGGCTTTATCACCTAAGACCGTGACCGGTTCGCCGCTCCTGCGGGCGAACGGGTACTGCCCGATGTGGTGCCTGACGAAATTGCACAGAGATTTCCAGCCCTCAGCCCCGGAATTTTTTGCATGCTCCAACCCGGCAACCGCCCTATGTTACGGCAAATTGAACTCTTTTCCCGGTTGGACTTGCCATACCCCAGATCACCGACGCCATTGCTTGCGCAAATCCGCGCCCGTTTTGCCTTGCCGGCATTGAATGTGATGGAGCCACCTATCACATCTCCGCAACCGCAGAAGACCGGGACAAGGTTCGCCAGCCAGTGCCTAAGAACCTTGGCTGGACGATCTTTCGCATCTGGTCTACCGACTGGCTCAGAAACCCAAAAGCGGTTGTGGAGCGTATCCATGAAGCTTTGACCGCTCTTCTTGAGGCGGACCGGAGCGGGCGAAGCAGCGGAAGAAGCCGCCGTCCGCGAGGGTGAAGAATTTAACAACGAAACAGACGGCGCGGATGAGAATCCCACGGCTTTGTTGCACAAATGGTCTGAAGGCCGGACTTCCCCTTTCCCCAGGCGGGCTTATCCTGCGCCCTTTGTGACGGGAATGCCAAGAGCCGTGTAGCGGTTCAGGACGGCCAAGCGGATTTGGATTTCTGCGACCTGGCGGTCGAAGTCCCGTGCCATGAGGCTCCGGCCCGTCAGTTTCACGCAATGCATTCAATCATCGGGAAAACGATCCCCCGGATTGTTTTCTGACCCTCTTCATATCTCGACGCGGCTTCGGCGGTGGTATCCTGTCAACCGTCGCCACAATGCTCTGCCCAGATTTCGTGTTGCGCGCACGGCTTCGTTTCGGGTGATGGCTCCTGCGCTTGCCGGTTTCCAGGGTTTGGCATTTTTACGTGGTGGAATGACTGTGTGGGCGTCTCGGGCGGCAATTGCCTCATGGCATTTGCGCGTGTCGTATGCCCCGTCTGCGGCCCGGGCCTCCAATGTCTCCTCGGCAATCCCCCTTCTCTTCGTTTGCGCCGCAAACGACTGCCAGGCAAGGGATGTGTATCTTGCGCCAAACCCGGCGTTTGGGGCCACCGTGTTTTCGGGCATTCCATTCCCCTTCGCCCTCTGCCTTGATGCCAGTGCTGTCGATCAGAATATTGAGAGGGTCTGTGCTGCCACGATACGGTAAGCTTACGTTCAGAGTCCTCTGGCGGCGACACAGCGTGCTGAAATCGGACACATCCCAATCCAACCCGGCCACCGGTAATAGGCTCTCGACGAACCCTGTGGTCGAAGTCGCAACCCAGGCCTCTTCCGCTTCATTCACAACGACCACCGGGTTCGCAATCAAGTGCTTCAGGATCGTCATCAAAGGGCCTCCCGGCTGCGCGTTGGGCCTGCCGCGCTAAGAACCCACGATACCGAACGATGCCTGCTCCACCGTCAATTCCACGCCACAGCGGGGCACGCCAAGTGCGGTGCTCAGCTGACGGCCCACATGCTTTTTCCGATCCCCGGAGGACCGTCCAGCAGCACCGGAGGCAGGCGGAATCCTGCGTCACCGTTTCGGACCGAGCGCCGCATCGATTTCCAAAGTAGATCGGTCGCAGGCGCCATCCAGGGCATGCCGGCATGGATCCCGGCGGCGATTTCATCCATTTGATGCTCTGTCCGGATCCGGATCAGCTCCACACCGTTGCGTAGGACCTCCAAGGCTCTCCGGTCGTCGAGTTTGAGGTGGGAGAGACCTGCGGCCGCAGCCCTCCGTTCCACCGGCCTGCCCATCCGGCGGTCCACGCGGGCCTGACCTTCGCGCCCGAGACCAACCTGCATCAATTCGTTTTCCCACCGAAGGCGGTCATCACGATCCCCAGGGTCCGGAGGCACGATACCGCGCTCGAGGGCGCGGCGCGTTTTCAGGAACCGTTCCAGGCGCTGCCGTATTGCACGCCGGTCTTTATCGGCATTATGGAACTGCGCTTCAATGAACTTGATCTTGGACATAGCCGCCCCTTCCCGGCGCGCCGCGCCGTCTGGCTCCCGTCAGCACACGGTGCGTTCAGGAAAATGAAGGAAAGAACCCGGCCAGGTTTGAGCTTCAGTCCCGCTCAATACAGCTGCTTCAGTCAACAGGAGACGCTTCACTGCAAGGGTAAGCCGGGTCCGATGACCAAAGAAATCCGGGGCATTGGGTCTGAATTCTTCACGGGTCATCCCAGCCCCCGCAACTAGGGTCTCGGTTAAGGAATTGGCGGCACTTCCGGGCCTGCAGGGCGTGCCGCATCCCACACGCAGGCAAGGGAAACAAACGCATGAAAACCCATGCACAGGCAGTTGTTATCGGCGGCGGGCTGGTCGGCTGCTCTATCCTCTACCACCTCGCGAAACTTGGCTGGACCGACGTGGTGCTGCTGGAACGCGACGAGCTGACCGCCGGCTCCACCTGGCACGCGGCGGCCAACATCCACGGGCTGCACGACAACAACAACGTGACCCGCGTCCAGCACTACACGATGAACCTGTACAAGGAACTGGAGAAGGAAACCGGCCAGGGCTGCGGCGTGTTCCAGCCCGGCTCGCTGTACCTGGCCAAGACCGAACAGCGCGAGCACCAGTTGCGCCTGCAGGAGGCCAAGGCGAAATATTATGGCCTGAACTTCCACGAGGTCAGCCGCGAACAGGCCAAGGAGCTGCACCCGCTGGCGCAGTTTGACGATATCCGCTGCATCATGTTCGAACCCGACGGCGGCAACGTTGACCCTTCCGGCGTCACCATGGCCTATGCGGCCGGCGCCCGCGCCATGGGTGCGCAGATCGAACGCTTCTGCCCGGTGATCGGCACCGAACAGCA
Organism: Leisingera sp. NJS201; assembly: GCF_004535885.1. Taxonomy (NCBI): domain Bacteria; kingdom Pseudomonadati; phylum Pseudomonadota; class Alphaproteobacteria; order Rhodobacterales; family Roseobacteraceae; genus Leisingera; species Leisingera sp. NJS201. The sequence continues at coordinate 61,511 of NZ_CP038237.1, read as the reverse complement.
GCCCGACGGCAGCTGGATCGTGAAGACCGACAAGGGCGACATACATACGCAATGGGTGGTGAACGCTGGCGGTCTTTGGGGCCGCGAGGTGGCGGCGATGGCGGGCCTCACCCTGCCGCTGCAGCCGACCGAACACCAGTATTTTGTGACCGAGTCCATCGACGAAGTGGCAAACATGGGCCGCCGCCTGCCCTCGATCGCGGACCGTGACGGCGAATACTATTTCCGCCAGGAGGGCAACGGCTTCCTGATCGGCGCTTATGAAAAGGACATGCGGTTCTGGGCCGAAAACGGCACCCCGCTGGACTTTGCCCATGAGCTGTTCCCCGACGATCTGGACCGGATCATGGACAACGTCATCCGCGCCACCGAACGGGTGCCCTGCGCCGAAACCGCCGGCGTTAAGCGTGTCATCAACGGTCCGATGATCTGGTCGCCCGACTCCAACGCCATCTGGGGCCCGGTGCCGGAGCTGAAGAACTACTTCTGCTGCACCGGCATTATCCCCGGCTTCTCCCAATCCGGCGGTCTCGGCCTGCTGGCCGCCCAGTGGATGATCGAGGGCGAGCCGCAATACGACATGTTTGCCTGGGATCTGGCGCGGTTTGGCGACTGGGCCGACAAGGCATTCACCAAATCCCGCGTCGAAGACCAGTATGCACACCGGTTCGCCATTCACTTCCCGAACGAGGAACGCAGCGCCGGCCGTCCGGCCCGTGTGCGCCCGGCCTATGAAATGCAGCAGGAACTGGGCTGCGTCTTTGGTCTGAACTGCGGCTGGGAACATCCCCTGTGGTTCTCCGGCACCCCGGCACCAAGGACACCAACAGCTTCAACCGCCAGAACTGGTGGGAGCCGGTGGGCCGCGAGGTCAGCATGCTGCGCGAAAACGTCGGCGTGATCGACATCTCGAACTTCGCCAACTACGTGGTCAAGGGTCCGGGCGCGTTTGACTGGCTGGACAAGCTGGTCGCCAACAAGGTGCCAACCGAAGCGGGCCGTTCCTGCCTGACCCCGCTGATTTCGGTCCGTGGCGGCGTTGCCGGCGATTTCACCATCACCAAGGTTGCGGATGACGAATACATGATGGTCGGCTCCGGCATGGCGGAACGCTATCACCAGCGCTTCTTCAACATGGTCGAGCTGCCGGAAGGCACCACATTCGAGGTCGCCACCAACCGCATCGCGGGCTTCAATGTGGCCGGTCCGAAATCGCGCGATATGCTGCAGCGGCTGACCAATGCGGATCTGTCGAATGAGGCCTTCCGCTTCATGCGCTCGCGCACCATCGAGGTGGCGGGGGTGGAATGCCTGGCAATCCGGGTGTCCTTCACCGGCGATCTGGGCTGGGAACTGCACTGCGCCGAGGACGACCAGGTCAAACTGTACTCTGCCCTGCTGGCAGCTGCCGCAGAGTTCGGCGGCGGCCCGGTTGGCGGCCGCGCGCTGGGGAGCTTACGGATCGAAAAGGGCTATGGCTCCTGGGGCCGCGAGTACAGCCAGGAATACTGGCCGCAGGAGGTGGGCCTGGCCGGTCTCATCAAGCTGGACAAGGATTTCCTCCACAAGGACGCCTATCTGAAGGTCAAGGACAACGCCCCGCGCGAAATGCTGTCCGCCTTCGAGATCGACGCGGTGAACGATGCCGATGCTTCTGGCGGTGAGCCCATTTTCACGCCCGAAGGCAAACCGGTGGGCCGGGTGACGTCTGGTGCTTATGGCTACTCCGTCGGCAAGTCGCTGGCGCTGGGATACGCGAACCCTGCAGTTGCCAAACCCGGTGACGAGGTCGAGGTTTTCATCCTGGGCAAGCCGCATAAGGCGCGTATTCTGGAAGCGGCGGCCTTTGATCCCTCCGGCGCACGGCTGCGGGCCTGATCAGGAATGAGCACTTGGCCCGTCGCGTCCGCCCGCCCCACGGCGGGCGCGTTCCGCTCCCGCCCGGGCGAACGCGCACCGTGATACTTCCAGGTAAGGCGCTGGTTTAGATTGTTGCCATTCCCGCTGTCAGCCATTCTGCAAATGCCGCCTCATCCACATCCCCCGTGGCGAGGTCCTCCATCATCCGCACGCCCTCCACCGGGTCCGGGCGGAACTGGTAGCCATTGAGGCGCAGAAAGGTCACAGCGGTCACAAAGGCCGTGCGCTTGTTGCCATCGACAAAGGCATGCGCCTTGGCGATGCCAAATGCATAGGCCGCGGCAACCGCGGCCACTCCCGCGTCCGAATAGGCTGCCAGATTCATCGCCCGCGCACAGCCCATTTCGAGCAGTGCCTTGTCGCGCATCCCCGCAGCGCCGCCATGGCGGGCGATCTGCCGGTCATGGAAAACAACAACTGCCGCCAGCGGTACCCATTTGTACCTGCTCACGCCAGGGCCTGAAGCAGATCCCGGTTCTCGTCCATCACGATTTCAGCCGCGGCCAGCGCCTCGGCCACCGAGGGATCATGCGCCATCACCCGCAGGCTGCCGTCATCGCCGCGCACCACAAACAGCGTATCGCCTTCCTTGGCGTCCAGCATCGTCAGCATCTCCGTCGTCAGCGTGATGACGGCAGAGTTTCCGACTTTCCTGATCTTGGTCTCAATCATTGGCAGGCCTCGCGTATATATACCCGTATATACGGTGAATGCCGCCAAATTTCAATGCTGCCTGCAGGCAGCGTTAAAGCTACAGTTCCATCCCCGCCGCGGCCTTCAGCAGCCAAGTCTTGAAATGCTTGACCGAGGGCGTTGCCGCCTTGTCCTTGAAGGTGGCGAAATAGGTCCACGGGCAGTCAAGATCAAAGGCGAAGGGCGCCACCAGCCGCCCGGCCTCCACATGGCTCCGCACCAGGGATTTCGGCAAAACCACGCAGCCAAGCGCGTTGACCGCAAATTCCAGCCCCATATTGGAGGAGTTGGTCTGCAAGCCGCCCCTCAGTTCAATCCCGGATAGCCCATAATGCTTGGCGATTTTCTCCCAATAGATCGGGCGGCCCAGAATGTGGATCAGCTTGGCCTCCATCAGCTGCTCCGGCCTGCTCAGCGCCGCGCCATTCACCCGGAAGTCAGGGGAGCAGACCAGCGCCAGTTTTTCATCCCACAGTTTGACCGCCGGCCCCATCACATCATCGACATGGTTGATGGTGATCGAAATGTCCGAAACGTTGGTCTCCACATCCACCCAGATGGTGCTGTGAATGGTCAGGTCGATATCGGGATGCACCTTGGTGAAATCCTCGATCACGTCGATCAGCCATTTCTCCGCCAGGCTGACGGGACAGGAAATCACCACCTCCCGTTTGTGGCTTTGCGAGATCAACAGCTGGGTAGCGGAATCAATCTCCTGCAGCGCGTGTCGGACCGAAGGCAGATAGGCCTCGCCCACATCCGTCAGCGACAAGGACCGCGGATGCCGCACGAACAACGGCCGGCCGATGAATTCCTCCAGGCTGCGCACATGGTTCGACACCGCCGACTGGGTGCAGTTCAGCTCATCTGCCGCCGAAGTGAAGCTTAGATAGCGGGCGGCGGCCTCAAACGAGCGCAGGAAAGTCAGGTGGGGGAGATTCTTCATCAGGCGGTCCGCTGGCGGTTTCTGGGCCATGTTCACATGCTTTGGAATGCGCCGCAATTCCCAAGGGTTAGCGGCCCGGAATGGTCAAAAAACGACGTCTAACACGCATTTCACGAAATAACCCATCCCTATGACCCCGGTTTATTTGCGGGTCACCGGACCCAGGACACCCTAGCCTGACGCGGAAACCGCCCCTGCGAGAGATCCGCCATGACCGCCACTTTCGACCGCGCCGCCGACTTCACCTTCGGCCTCACCCCCGCCGCTCTGCCGGACAGCACCCGCAAGGCGGCAGCACTGATGTTCCTCGACACCTTGGGCATCACCATCGGCGCCACCCCGATGGAGGCCGGCCGCATCGCCCGCGAAACCGCCGTGGCGCTTTATGGCTGCGGCGAGGAGGGATTGGCGGCGCGCATGTTGTTCGACGGCCGCAGGGTAAGCGTCGCAGGCGCCGCCTATGCCGCCGCCACCGCCACCGACAATCTGGACGGCCATGACGGCTATTACCCGACCAAGGGCCACATCGGTGTGGTGTTGATCCCGGCAATTGCGGCGCTGGCGGAAACCGTGCCGGATTTTTCGGGGCCGGAGGTGCTTGCGATCACCACACTGGGCTATGAGCTGGCGGGCCGCGCGGCGCTGTCGCTGCACAGCACCGTCAGCGACTACCACACCTCCGGCGCCTGGAACGCCCTGGGGGTGGCGGCGATTGCAGCCCGGATCCGCGGCCTCAGCCGCGACCAACTGCGCCAGGCGCTGGGGATCGCCGAATTCCACGGCCCCCGCAGCCAGATGATGCGCGAGATCGCCAACCCCTCGATGCTGCATGACGGCTCCGGCTGGGGGGCGATGGCGGGCATGTCCTCGGCAATTCTGGCCGAGAAAGGTTTTACCGGCGCGCCCGCGATCACCCTCGAGGAAGACCGGGTTGCGGAATACTGGCAGGACCTAGGCAGCTTCTGGCAGATGGAGCATCAATACGTGAAGCCCTACCCGATCTGCCGCTGGGCCCATGCGCCGATCGACGCGCTGCGCCAGGTTATGCTGGAGCACGGTCTGACCCACGAACAGATCGCCAGGATCCGCATCAACACCTTTCACGAAAGCGCCTGCCTCTATCCCGGCATCCCGTCAACCACCAGCCAAGCGCAGTATTCACTGGGTTTTGCCGTCGCAACCCAGGCCGCCTATGGCCGGATCGGGGTTGAACATATTACCGGCGAGGGGCTTGCAGATCAGCTGGTGGCCTCGATCCACCAACGGATCTCGGTCGCCGAGGCCGCGCGCCATTCGGTGCGCTTCCCGATTTGCCGGGTTGCCGATGTGGTGGTGACGCTGACCGACGGGCGGGTGATCGAGAGCGGCGATGTCCACGCCCGCGGCGGCCCCGAGGCGCCATTCTCGCAGGCGGATGTGGTGCGCAAATTCATGGAATTTGCCACCCCGGTGCTGGGCGAGGCCCGCGCCAGCGGCATCCGCGATGCGGTGCTGGGGTTCACCAGCGACGGCAGCAAATTCTCCGATCTGGGCCGTCTGATCTACGATGCGCCGGAAACCTAAGCCTGCAAACTGACCAGAAAGATGAAAGACATGGCACGTGAAAGACGCGGCGGCGGACGCCGCGGGAAATCCAGCCGATCCGGCGGCAGCATCGAACAGCTGCCGTGGCAACAGGTGAAGAACACCTATCCGCCGTTTGAGCTGCTGAACCCCGACCAGACGGACCAGCTGCACGCCACCTCGATGCGGATCCTGTCGGAGGCCGGCATCCGAGTGATGGGCGATAATGTCATGGACATCTTCGAGTGTGCAGGCGCCATCGTTGACCGGGACAGCAAGACCATCCGCATGGATGAAAGCCTCGTCATGGAGGCGCTGAAGACGGTGCCGCACACCTTCACACTGACCGCGCGCAACCGCGCCAAGCAGATCACCCTGGGCGGCAACAACGTGACCTTCGGCCTGGTGGCCGGGCCGCCCAATGTGCATGACTGCATCAATGGGCGCCGGTCGGGCAACCTCACCGATTATCAGAACTTCATCAAGCTGGCGCATCACTTCAACGCCATCCACTTGATCGGCAACCAGGTGACCGCGCCGCTGGAGCTGCCCGCCAACAACCGTCATCTGGACACCTATCTGGCCAACCTGACCTATTCGGACCTATCGTTCCACTGTTCCGCCATCGGCCGCGGCCGGGCGCTGGACGGGATCAACATGATGGCGATCACCCGAGGCCAGAGACCGGAAGATATGAAGGAGGATCCGGGCGTCATCACCATCATCTCAGTCAACTCGCCGCGGCTGTTCGACGATGCGATGGGCGACGGGCTGATTGCCATGGCAGAGTACGGCCAACCGGTGACAGTGACGCCGTTCACCCTGATGGGCGCCATGACCCCGGTGACCTTGCCCGCCGCCCTGGCGCAGCAGAATGCCGAGGCGCTGTTCGGGGTGGTGCTGACCCAGCTGGTCAATCCCGGCACACCGGTGATGTACGGCTCTTTCACGTCGAATGTCGACATGCGCTCCGGCGCGCCGGCCTTTGGCACACCGGAAAACGCCAAGGCCAATATCGCCGGCGGCCAGCTGGCGCGGCGCTATGGCATCCCCTACCGGACCTCCAACGCCAATGCCTCCAACGCGGTGGACCTGCAGGCGGCCTATGAAACCATGATGGGCACCTGGGGCGCGGTGCTGGGCGGTGCCAATGTGATCTATCACGCGGCCGGCTGGCTGGAGGGCGGCCTGACCGCGTCTTATGAGAAATTCATTATGGATGTGGAGATCATCCAGAACATGATCGCATTCCTGAAGCCGATGAAATTCGACGCCGATGAGCTGGGCTTTGACGCCATCCAGTCGGTGCCCGCCGGCGGCCATTTCTTTGGCGCCGAGCACACCATGGCACGCTATGAAACCGCGTTCTACACCCCGATGCTGTCGGACTGGCAGAACTATGAGAATTGGGAAGCGGCCGGCGCTAAGGATGCGCTGAGCCGCGCCACCGGCATCTGGCAGCAGGCGCTGCGGGATTATGCGGAACCGCCGATGGATCCGGCCATCAAGGAAGAGCTGGAGGCCTATGCGGCCAGGCGGCGCGAGGAAATCGGGTCCGGCGAGCCTTGAGAAGGCGGGTGCGAGGGGCCTGCCCCTCGCGCTCCCCGGAGTATTTTGGGAAAGATGAAACAGTCAGGGACCGGCAGGCACCCTGGCCTTCGTTTTACAGCAATTCGAACAACCGGCCCGGCACATTGCTTTGACGGGGCAGCCCGAGCGCCCGCATCACCGCAAACATCATTGCCTGGTTTGAGGTGACAACCGGCTTATCAAGCGCCATTTCGATCCGGCTGACAGCCTCAACCGCACGCATGTCCGTGCAGCTGAGCACAATGGCCTGGGCTTCCGGTTGATCGGCCTGGCAGGCCAGGTCGAATACCTCCTCCGGTGTCAGCTCCCCCTGGCCGTAGTTGCCAAGCTCGCGCCCCGCATCGGCGCATTTAACCGTGGCAATCCGGTTCTGCGACAGGAAGTCCATTGCTTGCGTGTTGATCTCGCCCAGGTAGGGAGAGGAGAAGCCCACTTTGGTTGCGCTGAGGGCCTTGATCGCGTCAACCAGCGCCCCGGCAGCGGTAAAGGACAGCGCGCCACAGCCTGCCTTGATGTCCTGCGCCAGCTTCTTATCAAACTCCGGCCCATGGGTCAGCGTTGCCGAGGTGCAACCGTAAAGCACCACATCAGGGCGCACGCCCGAGATCATCCTGAGATCATGGCTGATGTCGGAGACGCCAAGCCCCGCCATCTGATTGGAGCCCGGGATCTCGTCCACATCATAACCTCCCAAGCGCTGAAAGTGCACCGTGGTACCGGGTGCGCGAATCAGCATCATGTCCGGTTCCAGATTGGTGTTGGTGAAGGGCACCAGCACGCCGATTTTCGCGCGGGTGCGGGTTTCATGAGTCATGTGAGCACTCCTTTCAGCACCGCCAGTGCGCGGTCCATCACGTCCTGGCTGCTGATGGTGGCGCGCAGGCAATCGCTGAGGCCATAGCCGCCCATGCCGCGCATGAGCAGCTTTTCCGCCCGCAGCGCCGCATCCGCTGCCTGCGCCTGCACGGGCGAGGCAAAGCGCATCAGCACGAAATTGGTGTGGCTTTGCGGCACTGTCAGCCCCAGCGCGCGGCAGCCCGCGGCAAAACCATCACGGATCGCGGCAGTTTTGGCCACTGTATCACGCATATGCGCCTGGTCCTGCATCGCTGCTGCCGCCATCGCCTGCGACGGGATGGAGATATTGTTGGGGTTCAATAGCTTGCGCACTTCGCCCGCGATCTGAGGCGGGAAATAGCCCCAACCGGCCCGGGCACCTGCCAGACCATAAGCCTTGGACAATGTGCGCATCACCACGGTATCGCCGCGCTCTGCCAGGGCGAAGATTTCGGCAGGGTTGTTTTCCGCATCGGCAAACTCGGCATAGGCCTGATCCACCACCAGCAGCACATCTGCAGGCAGGCCCGCGCGCAGGCGCTGAATTTCAGCGTTGGGGATCAGCGTTCCGGTAGGATTGCCAGGATTGCAGACAAAGACGATGCGGGTTTGCGGCGTAACGGCGGCAAGAATGTCATCGACTGAGACCGTAAGCGCCCGTTCCCGCGCCTTGACGTACTCCGCCTGCACCTGGGCCGAGGCCGAGGACACAAAGGCATAGCCGTAATCGGTGCCCAAGACCCTGTCGCCCGGCCCGGCAAAGGCGCGGATCAGGCAGGTGATCAGCTCCATCGAACCGGCGCCGCACAGCACCTTGGCCGGGTCCAGCCTGTGTACCTCCGCCACCGCGGCGCGCAGATCGGGCCATTCCGGGTCCGGATAAAGCGGCATCTGCCCCAGCACCGCCTTGCCCGCGGCAATCGCGGCGGGGCTGGCGGCAAAGGCGCTTTCGTTCTGGGCGAGGGAAATGACCCCCTCGCCGCCGAGATCCGCCAGCGCATAAGGCGCCATGGCAGCAACATGCGGAACGGCGCGGATCATTTGGCACCTCCATAGGCGCTTGCGCCTTCCGCGGTCACCAGCCCGCGTTTCAGATCCAGCGCCAGGGCTTGCCGGTCGCGTTCCGCCGGGTCGCCAAAGCCGCCGCCGCCTGGGGTTTCAAAGATCAGATAGTCGCCTGCCTCCACCCGCAATTCACCCTTGCCGGGGATATCCTGCCCGCCATCGCGCAAGCGGATGCGGCCCGGGGCGCCGGGTAAACCGCCCATCCTGCCAAGCGCCGGGAACTTCAGCCGCTCCACCGACAGAAACACAATGAAGGGCGCATCGTTGGAGGCGGTCATTTCGATCCGCTGGCCAAGGCCGCCGCGATATTTGCCGGCCCCGCCGGAGTCAGGCCGCAACTCTCGCCGCCACAGGATGACCGGGGCAACCGACTCGGTAATTTCCACCTGGCTGCCATAGACGCCAGAGGGATAGGCAGTCGCCGACAGCCCGTCCGCGTTGGGCCGCGCTCCGGTGCCGCCATTGTGGACCGGCTCAATGGCGAATTCGCGGCCGCCGTCTCGGGCCACTTCGGGTGCGTGGCGCATCGGCAGGTCGAACATGCAGCTGGCGCCTTCGGCCGGTACCTGATCGGGCAGCGCCTGATGCAGGCAACCCAGCACCAGATCCGGCGTCACCTGCCCCAGCGTGTGGCGCATCGCGACCGGCACCGGGCGTTGCGCGTTCAGGATGCAGCCCTTGGGGCCATCCACCGTGAACAGCTCCAAAGACCCGGCATTGTTGGGAATATCCGGCCCCACAATGCAACGCAGCGCAAACACTGTATAGGCTGTGGCATAGTTCAAGGGCACGTTGATACCCTTCTTGGAACAGCCCGAGGTGCCGGTGAAATCCACATTCATTCCGGTTTTGGAGACCGTCAGCGTTGCGTGCAGCTCCAGCTCATTCTCATAGCCGTCCATTTTCAGGGCGTTCTTGTAGACGCCTTCTGGCACCTCCGCGATCGCCTCCAGCGTGCCGCGGCGGGAGGTGTCGATGATGTAGGCGCCCAAGGCATCCAGATCATCGATGCGGAACTCCTCCATCATGTCCACAAGCCGCGCCGCCCCCGCCTCGCAGCAGGCAATCAGCGCGTAAATATCGCCCTCATTGGCAACCGGCTCGCGGCTGTTGGCACGGATGATGTCCATCAGCAGCGCATTCAGCTCGCCTTCCTCGACCAGCTTGCAGGGCGGGACCAGCAGACCCTCGTCATAGATGTCGGAGCCCTCCGGCCCCATGCCCAGACCGCCCAGATCCACCAGATGCGATGTGCAGGAGGTGAAGCCCACCACCTTGCCCCCCTTGAAGGCGGGCATCATCAAAAGGAAATCGTTCAGATGCCCTGAGGCCAGCCAGGGATCGTTGGTCATGTAGATATCGCCGGGCTTCATGGTCTGCACCGGGAAACGGCCGCGCAGATGCAGCACCGCTTCGGCCATGGTGTTGATATGGCCGGGCGTGCCGGTCACGGCCTGGGCCAGCATCCGGCCCTGCACATCAAAGATACCGGCCGAGATGTCGCCGCATTCACGCACGATGGGGCTAAACGCGGCGCGGATCAGGGTCTGGCCCTGCTCCTCAACCACCGCCAGAAGGCGGTTCCACATGACTTGAAGCCGGGCCGGCGAGAGATCGTGTGAGAGGTCGGCCATCATGCGCCTCCTTTCTGGTCGTCTTTCTGATCCTGGATCAGGACGAGGTTGCCAATTGCGTCCACATGGGCAGAGAAATCCGACGACACCAACGTGGTGGTTTGCGGTTCGGTGATCAGAGCGGGGCCGCAAACGCGATCGCCGGGTTTCAGGCTGTCACGCGGCACGAATGCCGCCTGCTTTGTCGTGCCATCCACGTCGCAGGTGATCGGGCGGAAGGCTGCGGCACAGATGTTCTTAAGTTCCGGCGTTTCCGGCACCGCCGTGACCGCGGCATCCGGCGTCGCCACCCGCACCGCCCAGTTCAGGATCTCGATCTTCATACCCGGCACCGGGCGCGAGAACTGCTTGGCGTACTCACGCTCAAACGCCGCGGTCAGGGGGCCACGATCCTCAGCCGTCAGATCGCGGTCCGGCAGGGTGATCTCAATCTCATGCCCCTGCCCGGTATAGCGCATGAAGGCGGTGCGCCGGACCTCTGTTTCCGCGTCGCCAGCGCCCTGCGCCACCACCGATTTCGCCTCGTCGGTCATCTGGGCGAACAACCGGTTGATTTGCCCCATATCCATTGTTTCCAGCAGCGAATAACGCGAGCGCACAATCTCGAAACTGACCGGGGCAAACAGGAACCCCACAGCCGACCCGACACCCGGGTTCGGCGGGATCAAGATGCGCGACACCCCTGCCGAGCGCGCCACCCGGCTTGCGTGCAGCGGGCCGTTGCCGCCAAATGCAATCATGGTGCGCGGCCCCAGATCCTTGCCCGATTCCACGGCATGCATCCGCCCGGCGCTGGCCATGCTTTCATCAACAATGCGGCTGACGCCATCGGCGGCGCCAACGCCGTCCAGCTCCAGCCGTGAACCGATCACCCGCGCCAGCGCCTCCTTGGAGGCTGCCGGGTCGATCTTTATAAACCCTTCGGCAAAAGTATCCGGCACGATATAGCCCAGCGTAATGTCGCTGTCGGTCACCGTTGGCTCGGTGCCGCCGCGCCCGAACGCCACCGGGCCGGGTTCAGACCCCGCTGATTTCGGCCCCACGGTCAGGCGGCCCAGCCGGTCCACCCCGGCAATGGAGCCGCCGCCCGCACCAATCTCGATCATCTCGATTACCGGGATGCGCACCGGCATGCCCGACCCTTTGATGAACCGCGCCGCGCGGGCGATTTCAAACTGGCGCGAGGTTTGCGGGCGGGCGTTATCAATCAGGCACAGCTTGGCTGTGGTGCCGCCGACGTCGAACGACAAGACCTGATCCAGCCCCGCCTGTGCCGCGATACGGGCGGCAAGGATTGCACCGCCGGCGGGTCCGCTCTCCACCAGCCGGACCGGAAAGCGCGCCGCGGTCTGGATGGTGCACATGCCGCCGCCGGCGGTCATCATCAGGATCGGGCAGGTCACGCCTTCCGCCGCAAACCGTTCGGCAAAGCGCGCGAGGTAAGTCTCCATCAGCGGCTGGATACAGGCATTGGCCACGGTGGTGCAAAGCCGGTCGAATTCCCGCGCCTCGGGGCTGACCTCGGACGAGATCGACACCGTCAGGCCGGGGCGGCGCTCAGCCAAGGCATCCCGCAGCCAGCGTTCATGATCCGGATTGGCGTAAGAATGCATCAGGCAGACCGCCACCGCATCAGCACTGCAGGCATCCAGCCTGGCAATCAGCGCGTCGACCGCGCTGTCCTCCATGCCGATCAGCACCTCGCCCGCGGCCGACATCCGCTCGCAGATGGTCAGCGCGCGTTCGCGCGGCACCAGCAGGCCGGGCTTTTCCAGATTGATGTCATACTGCGAATAACGCCGCTCATAGGCGATTTCCAGAATGTCCCGGAACCCCTCGGTGGTCACCGTCGCAACCGTTGCCCCGCGCCGCTCGATCAGCGCGTTGGTGGCCAGCGTGGTGCCGTGGATGAAGCCCGTCACTTCCCCCAGAGAACGCCCCGATTGCGCCATCACCCGCGCGGCACCTTCCATGGCGCCGTCTGCCGGGTTCTGATGGGTGGTCAGGGTCTTGGCTGAGGCCAGGATCGTGTCTTCGCCCGCCACCAGAACAGTGTCGGTAAAGGTGCCGCCTATATCAATGGCAAGGCGCAGCGTTTTTGAGGCTGTCATGTTTCATTCCAAAGTCTGCCTTTAGGGATCCGTCCAACGCCCGGTCAGGGCTGACAGACTTCAGGCAGCGGCCAGATTGCATCCGGTTGCGCGGCGATCCATGCGTTTGGGAATGAAGGTGTGCTTCATGCTTGTATCCTGCAGTGCGGCCCCTCGGGCAGCTTGGCGGATTGCGACATGAAAACTGTCTGATTGCGCCGCAAAACCCACAGGCAGCAGCCTTCCCCTCCCGGCAGCAAATTCCGCCGGAAGGGAAAGTGACTTAGCCGAAGTGCAGGGTTTTGACTTCCTGATAATCCTCCAGCCCCAGCATGCCGCCTTCGCGGCCGTTGCCGGACTGTTTGTAGCCGCCAAAAGGCGAGCCGTAGTTGAAGCCGCCGCCGTTGATATGCACGGCACCTGCCCGCAGGCGGGCGGCGACACGTTCCGCGCGTTCCGGGTTGCCGGTCTGCAAATAGGCCGCCAGGCCATAAGGCGTGTCGTTGGCGATACGGATGGCGTCTTCTTCATCCACAAACGGGATGATCACCAGGACCGGGCCAAAGATCTCTTGCTGCGCGATCGCCATCCCGTTGGTCACATCGGCAAAAACCGTCGGGCGCACGTACCAGCCCTTGTCCAGCCCTTCGGGACGGCCCAGCCCGCCCGCCAGTACCGTGGCGCCTTCGTCAATGCCCGTTTGGATCATCGACTGTACCCGGTCGAACTGGATGCGGTCGAACATCGGGCCGATGTGGCCGCCCTCCTGCGCAGGATCACCAACCGCCTGCCCCTCAGCTGCCGCCTTGGCAATCTCCAGCACTTGATCGTAACAGCTGCGCTCCACCAGCATCCGGGTCGGCGCGTCGCAGCTTTGGCCGGTGTTATACATGCACTCCAGCACCGAGGCCGTTACCTTCTCCGGCAGATCGGCATCGGCAAACACCAGGTTCGGGGACTTGCCCCCCAGTTCCAGCGTCACCCGTTTGACCGTATCCGCGGAATCCTTGGCCACCGCAACGCCCGCCCGGGTCGAACCGGTAAAGGACATCATGTCCACGTCCCTGTGCCGCGACAGCCCCGCACCCACGGTTGGCCCGTCGCCATGGATCAGGTTGAACACACCGGCGGGATAGCCCGCATCATGGATCATCTGCGCATAGACCGCTGCCGACATCGGCGTGTGCTCTGACGGTTTCAGCACGCAGGTGGACCCGGTCGCAAGCGCCGGCAGCACCTTCAGCGCGATCTGGTTCACCGGCCAGTTCCACGGCGTGATCAACCCGCAAACGCCAATCGGCTCGCGTACCAGAATGTCGCCGTTGGGCAGGGTTTCGCGCAGCTCCTGGGTTTTCAGCGCCTCAAGAATCCCCTCCAAATGGCCGATGCCCGCATCCGCCTGGGCGTCGCGCGCCATCGAGATCGGCGCGCCCATTTCCGCGCTCAATGCCTGCGCCATCTCCTCGCGGCGCGCGTTGCTGATCTCCAGCAACCGCTCCAAAAGCGCAATCCGCTCATCGCGCGAAGTGCGGGAGAAACTCTCAAACGCCGCTTTGGCCGCCGCCACCGCGGCGTTCACATCCACTTCGTCGCCCAGGATTATTGTCCCGATCCGGCCCTCGGTCGCGGGGTTCAGAACCGGGAATTCGCGGCTGGAATGCGGTGTCACCCAGGCGCCGCCGATATAGAATTTTTGCAGGTCCATCAGATCAGTCTCACTTTTGCGTGGTGATTTCGGTTCAGAAGCTCAAGGAGCCGGGGCCGATGCGCCGGCACCGGACGCACCTCAGCCGTTTCAGAAACAGTGGACGGGGGCCCTGCCGCCGTCAAGCGCAGGGACAGCCCTGCTGTAAACTCTTCCAGCCCTCCCGGGCTGCGCGTGCTGACACCGGAGAATGACCGGGCTGGCGCCGCGCCGGAACAGCAAAAACGGCAAGACGGCATCATTTTGCGCAGTCCCCGGGTTGTGGGTTGCGCGCATCAGTGCCCGACAAAGACGCTGATTGCGGCAGGAATCTGTTCGCGGCCCGCGCTGCCCGGTTTAGGTTTTTCAAAAGCCCGCACCAAAAAGACCGGGCGTCTAGAGGCAAGTCATGAGCAGATCCAAGTGGACAGCCCGTTGTGTGCTGCTGGCCGGGACCATCCTGTGCAGTTGCACCGTTGTTGGCGTTGACTACCAGCGCCCGGACTTTGCGGTGCCGGCGGCCTATTACCAATCCCGCAGCTATGCGACCGCGCAGGGCGCGGCTGAGACCTGGTGGCAGGGGCTGAACGATGCCACGCTGAACCGCATGGTTGACGCAGGCTTGGCGCAAAACCTTGGCATCAAGGCCGCCCGCGAACGCCTGAAAGCCGCCGAAGCCCTGCGCCGCGGCAGCGGCCGGCCGCAGCAGGTCAGCGGCAGCCTGGAAGGCAGTTCGATCTTTTCGCGCCGCGAATCCCAGAACAATTCCTCCAGCCAGGATGTTGCCGAGGTTGGCGCAACCTACGTCTTTGACCTGTTCGGCGAATTCGAGCGCCGCTCTGAACGCGCCGTTGCCGACCGGGACGCGCAGTTTTACCAGATGGCCACCACCCGGCTGGCGATCACCGACGCGATCACCCGCACCTATATCCAGGCCCGCTTTTTCCAGCGCGGCGCAGCTGTCACCCGCAAGACGATCCGCCTGCGCGAACAGATACTGGGAACCGTGGTTGAACTGCAGGAAGCCCGCGCCGTGCTGGCGCTGGATGTGGAACGCACCAAACTGCAGGTCGCCAGTGCCAAGGCGGACCTGCCCGGCTTTATTGCCAGCTATGAATCCTCGGTGTTTGCCCTGGCCACCTTGCTGGACCGCGACGCGTCCGAAGTTTTTGCTATGATGAAGGGCAGCTACAGCCAGCCCTACCCGGCGACCAAGCCGGAACTGGGCGTGCCCGCCACCCTGCTGCGCAACCGCCCGGACATCCTGCTGGCCGAGGCCCAGCTGCGCAGCGCCACCGCCGATATCGGCGTCACCGAGGCGGAACTCTACCCGTCGCTGGAAATTACCGGCTCGGTGCAGGCGGTCCGGCATGTGCCCGATCTCTACTCCATCGGTCCGAGCCTGAATTTCCCGCTGTTCAACCGTCCTGTGCTGCGTGCCTTCCACAAACGGGCCATCGCCGAGGCCAAAGCGACGGAGTACGATTACCGCGCAGCCGTGCGCGGCGCCGTTGAAGAAGTCCAGTCCCAGCAAAGCACGCTGCGCGCCGCCCGCCAGCGCACCGCGGCGCAGGTCCGGGCGGTCAATCTGGGCACCAAAGTTGCCGATCTGGCGCGCGAAACCTTCACCGCCAGCGAAATCACCTTGTTCGACCTGCTCAACACCGAAGAAGCACTGCGTGCCAACGAGCTGAACCTGATCTCCGCCCGCCGTGACCTGGCGCTGGCCTGGGCCGGGTTGCAGATTTCACTGGGCAAAGGCTGGGCACCGGATCAAACCCCGGCCAGCGCAGCAGCAGCTTTGTCAGCAAAGGCTGAGTAAGTTCAGGCGTCTTGTTCCGGTGCAGGGCAGGTTCAGCGCGGGATAGGTCCCGAGCGGTCTCAGGCCTGTTCCTGCTGCATCTGTTCGACCATCCGGCGCGCGCGCTTGCACTGCAGCTTGTCGCGCAGCGGGCTGTCGGGGTCGATGTCCTTCGAGCAGACCACGCATTTGTCGGCGCCCGAGATCGCATTCAGCCCGCCGCAGCTGCCCTTGATCTTCTTGCCCATCAGGATCACGCCCAGCGACATGCCCAGGGTGACGATCAGCAGCAGGATGAAGGCCAGAAGAAAGGTGCTCATGTGTGGTCCCTCGCAGGATGGCTTGGTGCGCGGCTTCAGTTTCCGGTCAGCGCCTCGAATGCGCTGCTAGCAGTGGTCATATAGGCATCCGCACCGGCTTGCACGTCCCGATCAATGAAAAACACGGCAAGTTTATGCTCTTGGGCAAGCTTAAGCCCGTTTTCGCGGCCCAAAACCAGCATCGCGGTGGCCCAGGCATCCGCCAGCATCGCGTTTTCCGCAATCACCGTGACCGAAGTGGTGCTGTGCGTCACCGGCCGCCCCGCCACCGGATCCAGGATATGGGAATAGCGCGTGCCCTCATGCTCAAAGTAATTCCGGTAATCACCGGATGTCGCCAGCCCCAGATTGCTGACCGGCACAATCAGTTGCACCGTCTGCGCCGCCGCATCGGGTTTTTCGATGCCGATGCGCCAGGCCTCGCCCTGGGCGTTTTCACCTTTGGTCACCAGATCGCCGCCGATCTCCACCATGTAGTGCTCGATACCGAACCCCTGCAAAGCCCCGGCCACCGCATCAACGCCATAGCCCTTGGCGATGGCGGACAGGTTGATGCCGGTGTCCGGCGCGGATTTCTTCAGCGTGCCCGCCGCAGCATCCAGCACCAGCAGCCGGGCCTGTCCCACATTTTCCAGCGCCTTGGCAATAGCGGCATCGGACGGCACCGGATCCTCGGGCTGGCGCGGGCCGAAGCCCCACAGCTCGATCAGCGGCCCCAGGGTCACGTCAAACTTGCCGCCTGTCTTTTCATGCACATCATTGGCCGCAGCCAGCACATGGGCAAACTCCGGCGACACCCGCACCGGCGCAGTGCTGCGCTCGGCCGAGAAGGTGGAGACCTCCGAGGCCGGATCCCAGTTCGACATCTTGGCATTGACGGCCGCCAGGGTGCCCTCCACCGCGGCCCCCAGCGCCTCGGCGTCCAGATCCTCGCCAATCGCTATCACGCTGTAAGTGGTGCCCATGGTTTCACCCGACAGCCGCACCTCTTGCGGCGCGCTTTCGAACCAGCAGCCGGACACCGCCAGCACCGCGGGCAGGATCAGGGCAAACAAAAACCTTCTGGGCATTGGTACATCTCCGGCGGCAAAACTGGCGCTGCTATGCCCCCGCCCTGCGCCAGAGTCAAATTTGGCGCACCAAGGATCAGAACTTCAGCGGCACAAAAGCCAGCGCCAGCAGGCCCAAGGCGGCAGGCACCCCGAACAGCCAGGCCCGCAGCCGACCGTTCGGCGCTTCGCTCTTCCAGGTCTGCCGGTACATATGGCCGCAGACCACCACCAGGAACACGGTCAGCGCACCGGTCACGGGGGTCAGATAAAGGGTGTCGAACATGTTGTTTTCCGGCCTATGTTAGCGCTCGCGTCATTTCGCCCCTTCCCGGATCGTAATCCCGCGTTAAGATGAGCATATCACCTGATCCAGGATAGGAGGAGACCCGCGCAATGGCACCGACCTCATACCAAGCTCCGATGCGGGGCGACAAGGAGGACAAGCACAGTTACAGCCAGTCCGCCGAGTCAAACCTGTCGCATTCGCAGACAACAGTGGCCAAGCTGCTGGAGGGCAAGGGCGATGCCATCTTTGCGGTGCGCCCCAATGATACCATCGGCCATGTGGTGGATGTGCTGAAGGAAAAACACATCGGCGCGCTAGTGGTGACCGATCAGAACGGCGACCTGCAGGGCATCCTGTCGGAACGCGACATCGTGCGGCGGATGGCGGAAACGCCCGGCCACACCCTGCCGCAGGAAGTTTCGGCGCTGATGACCACAGCCGTCAAATCCTGCACCCCCGATGACTATCTGCATGACGTGCTGAAAACCATGAGCGAAGGCCGCTTCCGCCACATGCCGGTGCTGAAGGACGGCAAGCTGGCCGGCATGATCACCGTGGGCGACGTGGTGAATTTCCGCCTGAAAGAGCTGGAATATGAAACCCTGCGGATGAAACAGATGATCGTCGGCTAAGGTTTTTGACGGCGGCGGGTCACGGAAACGGCCCGCCGCCTGTTTCCTGCAGAATGGTCAGGAACGACTGAACATCTTCTGCTTCGGCCAGCGCCGCCATGCTGCGTTTGATTGCCGGACCGTAGATCCCCCACATCCGCAGGCGCAGCGCTGCGCCTGCCGCGGTCAGGTGCAGCACCTTGCCGCGCCGGTCGTGTTCATAGACCGCTTCGCGCACCAGACCCTGCTTTGCCATCTGTGCCAGGATGCGTGACAGGTTCGATTGCTCAAACAGCAGGTTTCTGGTCAGCTCAAAAGCACGCACCCCGCCGTCCCCCGCCAATTCGATCCCCCACAGCACGTCGTACCAGCGCATGCCGGGCAGCCCCGCCTCGCGCAGTTCCGTTTCAATATCCCGATGGGTCTGCCGGCAGGCCCGGTTCAGCAGGATCCATATCTCGGTTTCCCGTTTGCTCGGCGTCATAGGCAATCACGAATTGGTGAACGAAGCACGCGGCAGGCATTTTTGCATGCGGATGCGGCGGAATAGATGCCATAACATCTATACGGGGTTCCGCGCCAGGATTGAACCCCGCAATTCAATACCGCCCCAAGGGCAAATCCAAACAGGGATACCGTCATGCTGATCAAGATTGCACCGCTTGCCGCCGCCGCACTGCTGGCCGCGCCCGCCGCTTTTGCTGCCACGTATAAAACCGATCAGGGCCACACCGAAGTTCAGTTCAGCTGGAGCCACGCCGGCGTTTCGGTCCAGTCCGGCGAGTTCACCCAAGCCGAGGGCACGCTGGAAATCGACCCCGAAAACCCCGAAGCCGCATCGTTGAATGTCACCATCAAGACAGACAGCCTGGCCACCGGCTTTGGCCCGCTGGACGATCACATTTCCAGCGCCGATTTTCTGGAGGTTGCGACCTATCCCGAAATCACCTTTGTCAGCACCAGCGTTGAAAAGACCGGCGAAAACACGGCCAATGTCACCGGCGACCTGACCATCCATGGCACCACCAAGCCGGTTGTGCTGGAAACCACCTTGACCCATTTCGGCCCGCATCCGCTGGGCGGCGCGATTGAATATTACCAGGGCGACTGGGCTGCGTTTAAGGCCAGCACCACCATCGACCATCAGGCCTTCGGCGTCGGCGGCTTTTCCACCGGGCCGATCACCATCCGCATCAGCACCGAGATGAGAGCACAGTAAACGCCGCCAGGCGTTGGAACAAAGAAAGCCCCGGATGAAAACATCCGGGCTTTTGATTTTCCGCGCTGCGTTCCGGCTTAGCCGCCGAAGTCGTCCAGCATGATGTCCTCGCGGTCCACACCCAGATCCAGCAGCATGTTGATAACCGACTGGTTCATGATCGGCGGGCCGCACATGTAGAATTCGCAGTCTTCCGGCGCCGGATGGTTCTTGAGGTATTCCTCGAACAGAACGTTATGGATAAAGCCGGTATAGCCTTTCCAATCGTCCTCGGGCTGGGCATCCGACAGCGCCACATGCCAGTCAAAGTTGTCGAACTCCTCGGCCAGGCTGTCGAAATCCTCGACAAAGAACATCTCTTTCTTGGAACGCGCACCGTACCAGAAGCTGATCTTGCGGTCGCGGTTCTGCAGCCGCTTCAGCTGGTCGAAGATGTGGCTGCGCATCGGCGCCATGCCGGCACCGCCGCCGATGAACACCATTTCCTTTTGGGTGTCGCGGGCAAAGAATTCGCCGAACGGACCGGAAATAGTGACTTCATCACCCGGCTTCAGGTTGAAGATGTAGGACGACATCATGCCCGCAGGAATGCCCTCGGATCCCGGAGGCGGCGAGGCGACACGGACGTTCAGCATGATAATGCCCTTTTCGTCCGGGTAGTTCGCCATTGAATAGGCGCGTTCAACCGGTTCGTTCACCTGGGACTTATACTGCCACAGATTGAAACGGTCCCAGTCCTCGCGGTATTCTTCCTGGATGTCGAAGTCGGTATAGGCCAGCTGGTGCGCGGGTGCCTCGATCTGGATGTAGCCGCCGGCGCGGAAGTTCACATCCTCGCCTTCGGGCAGTTCCAGCACCAGCGCCTTGATAAAGGTCGCCACGTTGTCGTTCGAGCGCACCTTGCAGCGCCATTTCTTGACGCCAAAGACTTCCTCGGGGACTTCGACTTCCATGTCCTGCTTGACCGCAACCTGGCAGGACAGGCGGTCGCCGCAGCCCGCTTCGCGCTTGGTGATATGGCTTTCCTCGGTCGGCAGGATCGACCCGCCGCCCGAATGCACCCGCACCCGGCACTGGGCACAGGTGCCGCCGCCGCCGCAGGCGGAGGGGACGAACAGTTTCTCCGCCGCCAGCGTTTGCAGCAGCTTGCCGCCCGCAGGCACCGAGATGGTTTTTTCACCGTTGATGGTGATATTGACGTTGCCGGTTGAGACCAGGCGGGAACGGGCGACCAGGATGATGGTCACCAGCGCCAGCACGATCACCGTGAAAAGGGCTACGCCGAGCGTGAAAGTTTCCATGTTTCCGCGCTCTCCTTACAGTTTGACGCCGCTGAAGGACATAAAGGCCATCGCCATCAGTCCCGCGGTGATAAAGGTGATGCCAAGGCCCTGCAGACCGTCCGGCACGTCGGAATACTTCAGCTTCTCGCGCACACCGGCCATCGCGGTGATCGCCAGCGCCCAGCCAAAGCCGGAAGACAGGCCATAGGTGGTTGCTTCGGCAAAATTGTAATCGCGTTCCACCATGAACAGCGAACCGCCCAGAATGGCGCAGTTCACCGTGATCAGCGGCAGGAAGATCCCCAGCGCGTTGTAAAGCGGCGGGAAATACTTATCCAGGATCATCTCCAGGATCTGCACCATCGCCGCAATCACCCCGATGTACGAAATCAGACCAAGAAAGGTCAGATCCACATCCGGGAAGCCGGCCCAGGCCAGCGCACCGGGTTTCAACAGGTAAGTCAGCAGCAGGTTGTTGGCCGGCACAGTGATGGCCTGCACCACCATGACCGAAATCCCCAGCCCCAGCGCGGTCGAGATCTTTTTCGACACCGCAATGAAGGTACACATGCCCAGGAAGAAGGACAGCGCCAGGTTTTCAACAAAGATGGCCTTGACGGCGAGTGAAATCAGCCCTTCCATCAGTGCGCCTCCACGGATTGGATTTTATATTCACGCTCTTCCACCTGGTTCGGTTTCCAGGTGCGGAAGCCCCAGATCAGCAAGCCGATGACAAAGAACGCCGAGGGCGGCAGCAGCAGCAGGCCGTTAGGCACATACCAGCCGCCGTTGTTCACGGTCTCCAGAATGGTGATGCCGAACAGCGAGCCAGAGCCGAACAGCTCTCGGATCACGCCGACCAGCATCAGGATCAACCCATAGCCCAGACCGTTGCCGATGCCGTCGATAAAGGACGCGACCGGCGGGTTCTTCATCGCAAACGCTTCGGCGCGGCCCATCACGATACAGTTGGTGATGATCAGGCCAACAAAGACCGACAGGGTTTTTGAGATCTCGAACGCATAGGCCTTCAGCACCTGATCCACCAGGATTACCAGGGATGCAATGATCACCATCTGCACGATGATCCGGATCGAGCCGGGGATCTGGTTGCGCAGGACCGAGATGAACATTGACGAGAACGCGGTCACAAATGTCACCGCCAGGGTCATCACAAACGCCACCTGCAGCGACGATGTCACCGCCAGCGCCGAGCAGATGCCCAGAACCTGCAGCGTGATCGGGTTGTTGTCGACCAGCGGGTCGACCAGCATTTCCTTCTTGGTCTGCGACATCAGAAGTCTCCCGCTTGCAGGGCGGTCAGGAAGGGCGCGTAACCCTCCTCGCCCATCCAGAATTTCACCAGGTTGTCGACACCGACAGAGGTCAGCGTCGCACCGGCCAGCGCATCAATGTGGTGCTCCGGCCCGGCCGGGCCTTGCGCCTTGGCAACGGTGATCTGCAATTCGCCATCAGCGTCATGCAGCTTCTTGCCGCTCCACAGGGATTTCCAGCGCGGATTGTCCACCTCGGCGCCCAGGCCGGGGGTTTCACCGTGCTGGTAGAATTGCAAACCAAAGATGTCGTTGCCGTTCTCCTCAACCGCGATAAAGCCATAGAGGGTCGACCACAGGCCATAGCCGTGGATCGGCAGGATCACTTTGTCCAGCGTACCCGCGTCGTCGCGCAGCAGGTAAACGGTCTTGTAGCGCGACTGGCGGCCGATGCCGGCCGGATCATTGTCCAGCGCCCGGCTCAGCTCCGGGTCCTGCGCGGCGGCCAGACCGTCAAAGCTGGCGGCGTCGAACTGATCGGTGAATTCACCGGTCTGCAGATCCAGCACCTGCGGTTCAAACGCGGCAAAGGCTTCGGCGACATCTGTGCCCGGCTCATACAATCCCGCCACCTGCAGCACGTTCAGCTGCTTGTCGCGTTTGCGGTTGGTTTCCTGCACCGGGCGCAAGCTGACAGCGGCGGAAGACACGATCATCGAGGCCACCAGACAGACGGCGACAGCAATGAACACGGTCTTGCCAACCGAATCCGGCGATGCGGCAAGGAAACGGCCGATCAGGCCCTTGCTTTGGGTATCAGCCATGGCGGCGCGCCCTCCGTTTGATGTTGGCCTGCACGACGAAGTAGTCGATCAGCGGTGCAAAGACGTTGCCGAACAGGATCGCCAGCATCATGCCTTCGGGGAAGGCCGGGTTCAGCACCCGGATCAGCACAACCATCACACCGATGAGGGCACCATAGATATAGCGGCCCGCGTTGGTGTGCGATGCGGACACAGGTTCCGTGACCATGAACACCAGACCGAACGCATAGCCGCCCAGCACCAGGTGCCAGTACCACGGCATTGCAAACATCGGGTTGGTGTCGGAGCCGATCAGGTTCAGCAGCAGCGAGAACGCAATCATCCCGCCCAAACAGCCCGCGATCAGGCGCCAGTTGGCGATCTTGGTGAACAGCAGGAAGGCCAGACCAATGGCGCAGGCCACGGTCGAAGTCTCGCCAAAGCTGCCCTGAATGGTGCCAATGAAGGCGTCCGACCATTCGATGCCCTTGGCGGCCAGCGCCTGCACACCGTCGGCGGCTGTCACACCCAGCGCGGTGGCGCCGGAGAACCCGTCAACCGGGGTCCAGACACTGTCGCCCGACATATTGGCGGGATAGGCGAAATACAGGAACGCCCGGCCCGTCAATGCGGGGTTCAGGAAGTTCTTGCCGGTGCCGCCAAAGACTTCCTTACCGATCACCACGCCAAAGATGATGCCCAATGCCACCTGCCACAGCGGCGCCGAGGCCGGCATGATCAGCGTGTAAAGCATCGAAGTCACAAGGAAGCCCTCGTTCACCTCGTGGCCGCGCACCGTGGCAAAGATCACCTCGAAAATGCCGCCGGCAATCAGCGTCACCAGATAGATCGGCAGGAAATACAGGAACCCGTGCGCGATATTGGCCATCGGGTTCGCCGCATCCAGCGAAATGCCGAACATCTGCAGAATGGCAATGCGCCAGCCGGTCGCGGCATCAGCGCCAAGCCCGGCAATCGCCGCGTTCGCCTGATAGCCGGTGTTCCACATACCCCACAGAATGCAGGGAATGGTCGCGATCACCACATAGGTCATGATCCGCTTCATATCGACGTATGAGCGGGCATGCGGCGCTGCGGTGGTCACAGTCTTGGGGGTGTAAAGAAAGCTCTCCACCATCTCATAGACGGGGAAGAGTTTCTCGTATTTGCCGCCCTTTTCAAAGTGCGGCTCGATCCTGTCAAAGAAGCTGCGCAATCCCATCCGGCTCAGCCCTCCTTTTCAATCTTGGCGAGGCAGTCGCGCAGCGCTTGCCCGTATTCATATTTGGCGGGGCAGGCAAAACCGACGAGGCCCATGTCCTCTTCGTCCAGCTCCAGCGCACCCAGCGCCTGCGCGGTGTCGGTGTCCATCACCAGCAATGCCCGCAACAGCTGTGTCGGCAGATAGTCCTGCGGCATCAGCTGTTCGAACGTGCCGGTGGGCACCATCGCGCGGCGGCCGCCGTTCAGATTGCTGGTCAGGCTGAACAGCTTGCGCGACAGGGCGGACCCCAGCACCGGCTGCACCGCGTATTTGCCGCCCATGGGGCGGATCCAGCCCAGCGGGATCTGCTTGCGGTCTTCTTCCATCAGGGCAACCTGACGTGCGAACCGGCCCAGATAGGCAAACGGACCCGCAGCCTGACGGCCCGACAGGATAGAGCCGGAAATCACCCGCACCGGGCCGTCCGCAGCAATCTCGCCGCGGGTCAGCTCATCGGTGGAGGCCCCCGTCACGGTGCGGACCAGACGCGGCTCGCGCGCCGCAGGCCCGGCGAGCGCTACAACAATGGAGGGGTCCAGATGGCCGGTCAGCAGCAGGCGGCCGATGGCGATCACATCCTGATAGGAAATCGTCCAGACCTGATCCTCGGCGCGCAGCGGTTTCAGGAAATGGATGTGGGTCCCGGCAAGACCTGCAGGGTGCGGGCCGGAGAAGGCCGCCGCCTCAACCCCGGCAACATCGGTGCCCGGAATGCTGTCGCCTGCCTTCTGGCACAAATAGGTGGTGCCCTCGGTCAGCAGGGTCAGCGCTTTCAGACCTGCCGCAAATGCCTCAGCCGCATCATTGATGATCACGGCAGCGTCAGCCGCCAGCGGCTCGCTGTCGATCGCCGTCACAAAAATCGCGCCCGGCTTGGAACCCGGCTGCGGCATCTTGGAATAAGGACGGGTGCGGAACGCGGTCCACAAACCAGCCGCGCACAGCTTTTCGGTCAGCCCCTCGGCAGTATCGGCATTGCCGGTGGCCGAGAAATCAACGCCGTTGTCATCCGCATCGGAAACCGCGATCACCACGCTTTCCAGCACCCGGCGCGCACCGCGGTTGATCGCCACGACCTTGCCGGTCATCGGCGCGACCATCATCGCGGCTTCGGCATCCTTGTGGCAGAACAGCGGAGTTCCGCGCTGGACCTCCTCGCCTTCCTGCACCAGCATGCGGGGTTTCAAACCCAGATAATCGGGGCCCAGAACCGCCACCGAAGTGATGGCCGGGCCGGGGTGAATGGTCTGTTCCGGCGCGCCTGTCACCGGCAGATCCAGCCCCTTCCTCAAGTTAAATGTCTTCATATTTGCGCTACGTCCTTGTGAGGCCGATTCCCGTGGCGGTACTTATCTGTTTCCGGCGGCGGAGACAAAGAAAACGCAAGATGCGGTCGCTTTTGACTCTTCACCAGCCGGGTCCGGCCCTGTTTGATCGGGCGCACTCGAATCAAATTTGCCGCCGAATGGCAAGGCCGCCCCCCTGCTTGCCGGGCAGATTCCTCCGTGATCGCAGCTTCTAAGCCAGAATGCCGCATCTGCAGCCTGCCAATACGTCAGATGCGCCACCCGGAAGCGGCAATCGCACGCTCTGCCTGTGGACAAAACACCCCGGCCAAGCAACGCTTGCCGGGGCGGTCCAATGTGATGGCGCTAACGCCTGCGGCAGCCCGCATGTGATTCGCGACAGGCCTGCGGATTTTGCGCTGATCTCACGCTTCCCAGACAGCCTGCGGCGCGCCCATCAGATCGCGGTCAACGGTGATCCCGAGCCCCGGCGCATCCGGCACCAGCACGCCGCCGTCCTGCACAGGCGCGTCGAATTCCGCGGTTTTCAGCGTCACCATATCGCGGCAGTCCAGTATGCAGCGCAGGGACCGCTCCGGCACCGTGGCGCCCAGATGCGCAATGGCGGAAAACGCCACGGCAGAGCCGACCGTATCCTGCACACTGACCGTCGCACCGGCAGCCAGGCACATGTCCCGGTGCCGCCGCCCATGGGTCAGCCCGCCGGCCTTGGAGATCTTGAGGCCGATGCCGTCGGCCACATCCTCGGCCAGCATCAGCGCGATGTCCTCATCCTGCTGCACCAGCTCATCCAGGATGATCGGCACGCTGCAGCGCTTGCGCAGCGACATCGTCTCGCGCCAGGTCTTGCAAGGCGCCTCCAGCACAAAATCCAGCCCCGCAGGCAGCATCCGCAGCATCCGCAAGGCGGTCTCCGGCGTCAGCCCGCCATTGGCATCGACCAGAAAGAACTCCCCCGGCTGCCGGTCCGCCAAGGACGCGCGGATACGCTCCGCGTCCAGCGCCGGGCCGCCTTCGCTGTCCAGCGCGCCGACCTTGACCGAATGCCCCAGATAGCCCATCTCGCGGTGCTGCGCGACGCGCGCGCGCATGTCCTCAGGGCTGCCCGCATAGATCGAAGAGATCACCGGCAGGCGTTTGCCCGTAGAGCCGCCCAGCAATTCGCAGACCGGCAGGTCCACCGATTTCCCGAACAGGTCCCAGCAGGCCAGATCAATTGCCGATTTGGCGTGATTGTGGCCCACCAGCGCCTCGTCCATCGCATCATTGATGCGGTCCATCTGCCGCGGATCACGGTCCAGCAGATACGGCGCAATCTCGGCGATCCCCGCTCGCGCACCCAAGGCGTGCGCGGCGATATAGGTGGCGCCGAACGGCGTGCTCTCGCCCCAGCCTTCCAGCCCGGTGTCGGTGGTGATCCGCACAAAAGAGGCATCAAAACTGCGGTACTCCCGGCCGCCCGACAGCATGTAGGTGCCGCCGGAATAGGGCAAGTCCAGCTGATACAATTCGATTTTCTTGATCTTCACGCCTCGGCCTCCGGGATCATCAGCACCAGCTTGCCGGTATGTTTCTTGCTCAGGAAGTCCTCCTGCGCGGTTGCAATCTCAGCCAGCGGATAAGTCTTGGCGACCAGCGGGCGGATTTCCCCGGCCTCGATATATGAGATCAGATTGGCGAACACCTCATCCTCCTGAAAGGTGCAGCCCATCAGGGTCAGGTCCTTCAGGTACAGCGTGCGCACGTCGATCTCAGCAATCGGCCCCGCAATGGCGCCGGCGGTGGCATAACGCCCGCCACGTCGTAAAACGTCCATAAACGCAGGCCACTGCGGGCCAGCGACCAGATCGACCACCACATCGACGGATCCCTCGCCCAGCTCTGTGCGCAAATCCGCGTTGCGGTCCACCACACGGTCGGCGCCAAGCGCCAGCACCTCCTCCGCCTTCGCAGCAGAGGACAGCGCGGTCACGGTGGCACCGCGGCGCTTGGCCAATTGCACGGCGGCAGAGCCGACGCCGCCCGACGCGCCCGAGATCAGCACGGTTTCGGCGCCAAGGCCAACCCGGTGCAGCATGTTCTCAGCCGTCGAATAGGCGCAAGGGATCGAGGCCAGCTCGGCATCGGACCAGTTGCAGTTCACTGCATGGGTCTCGCGCGCCGGGGCGACCGCGAACTGGGCAAATCCGCCGTCGCATTCGCTGCCGAGGGTCCAGCATTCAAAAGGGCGGTAATCGACGTAAGAGCGCAGCATATTGCGCACCAGCACCCGCTCGCCGATACGGGACGGGTCGACCCCCTCCCCCACCGCTGTGATGTGCCCGCAGGCATCCGCGCCCTGAATGCGCGGGAATTCCAGCGGCTTGCCGGACCAGCTGGCGTCATCGTCATCGACGCTGTCAAACCCGGTGGCGCCGCCCGCATTGGTGTCCGCATCCACCGCCTTGGAATACCAGCCGATCCGGGTGTTGATGTCGGTGTTGTTAATGCCCGCCGCCGCGATGCGGATCAGCACCTCGCCGGCCTTGGGTTGCGGCACCGGCACATCGGTGCGGTATTCCAGTTTCTCGATGCC
This sequence comes from Leisingera sp. NJS201, assembly GCF_004535885.1. Lineage (NCBI taxonomy): Bacteria > Pseudomonadati > Pseudomonadota > Alphaproteobacteria > Rhodobacterales > Roseobacteraceae > Leisingera > Leisingera sp. NJS201. Next base: position 33,694 of record NZ_CP038237.1, on the reverse strand, counting down.
GCCGTGGCCGGTTAGCAGCACCGCCGCCATTTTGCTGGGGATCATGAGTGTCTCTCCCTGAATAAAACTGGCCGGCCCTCCCCTGCCGGCCAAACAGGCTGCTGTCCCCGTGGGGACAACACCCTGAAACCTGTGTCACAGATCCAGCGGATGCGCCCGGCCCCGTTCCGCCAGGCGGCGGTTCAGTTCCCTGGCTTCCGGCAGACCCGCTTCCAGCGCAAAGACAAAGGCGTGGGTCAGGTAGAAGCAGGCGGCGTCGATATTGCCGGCCTCCTCAGCCCTGTCCCCGGCCAGCGTATACAGCCGCACCAGCTCGGCATTGTCCTTATCTTCATGCGCCTGCAAAAGTGCGCGGTCGAGATCTGCACACTCCATCCCTCAGCCCTTCAGCGAGATCGCGATGTTCTTGGTGCGCACATAATTATAAAGCGCCTCCAATCCCTTTTCACGGCCAAAGCCCGATTTGCCAACGCCGCCGAACGGGGTTGAGATGCCGCCAGCGAACCATTCGTTCACAAACACCTGCCCCGCCCGCAGACGGTTCGCGGCGCGATGCGCCCGCGCCAGATCGCGGGTAAAGACGCCGGCCACCAGCCCGAACGCGGTGCCGTTGGCCATGGCGATCGCCTCGGCCTCGGTGTCGAAGGGGGTGAAGCAGGTGACGGGGCCGAAAATCTCTTCCTGCGCGACACGGGACGCGGGATCCACGTCCGCCAGAATGGTCGGCGCCATAAAGTAGCCCTCCCGCTCCAGCCGGGCGCCGCCGGACGCCGCGCGCGCACCGCTTTGGCGGGCGGTGGCCACCAGGGTTTCGATGCCGTCCAGCTGACGCGCCGAGATCACCGGGGTGAGGCCGGGGTTGTCCAATCCGTGGCCAACGCTGAGACCATTTGCCAGCGCCGCGGCGCGCTCAACCGCCTCGTCATAGATCGAACGGTGCACCAGCACCCGAGACATCGCCGAACACACCTGACCGGCGTTATAGAAGATGCCGCTTTGCAAGCTGGACATCAGCGTGTCGAGGTTGGCATCCTCAAAGGCCACCGCCGCGGATTTGCCGCCCAGCTCCATCAGCGCAGGCGTCACCGGATTGGCCGCGGCGCGCAGGATCGCCTGGCCGGTCGGGACCGAGCCGGTGAAGACGATCTGATCCACCGCCAGGCTTTCCACCAGCCGCGCGCCAAGGTCTGCACCGATGCCGTTCAGAATCGACACTGTCCCCGCGGGGACATCAGCGCGTTCCAATGCCACGCCCAGCATCGCCAGCGCCATCGGGTCCAGCTCCGGCGATTTGATGATCACCGAGTTGCCCGCCGCCATCGCAGGCGCCAGCGAGCGTGCGGCTATCGACACCGGGAAGTTCCAAGGCACGATCTGGGCAGAGACGCCATAAGGCTCATAGACCGTAAAATCAGCGTAATCCGGGCCAAGCGGGATCGACTTGCCTTCGATCTTGTCGGCCATGCCGCCGTAATATTCGAAATACTGCGCGGCTTCCTCGAATTCGTCATGCGCCGCGCTGAGGCTCTTGCCGCTTTCGCGGCACAAAAGCTCTGCGCCCTCATCCGCGATGCCGCGGATTTCCGCTGCAATGCGCTGCATCAGCTGGCCGCGTTTGGCGGGCTTCATGGCCGCCAGATCGCCGCGGTCAAAACTGGCGCGGGCGGCTTCCAGTGCGCGGGCCAGGCTTTCCTCGCCCGCCAGCGCACAATCCGCCACATGGCTGCCGTTGCCCGGGTCCTCAACGGCGATGCGTTTGCCGCCATCGCCCTCGGCCCAGGCTCCGGCCAGGAAATTCCTGGCCAGACCGTCGTTTAAAAAACGGCTCATGCCGCGCGGCCCTTGGTCACCTGATCGGCCACCCAGGCGTGGAAGTTATGGGTCGGCCCGTCCATCGCAGGCGAGAAACGGCCGCCGTCGAACAGCTCGCCGTGGCGGCCCTTCTGCATGCCCTCGACGACAAAGACGTCTTCCTCGAACACGGTCTTCCACAGTTTGGCGTTCTCATCGCGCAGCTGTTCCAGGTCAGGCGTGTCGTCGGCGGATTTGGCGTAATACAGCTCGATGTGTTCAACGGTGTTTTCGGTGTCGACCGGCTCAAGGATGATCGCAAACGCGTGGTCGCGCTGCACACCCAGCAGCACGTTCGGGTAGACGGCCACATATTCGCCGCCCTCATCCCACTTGCTGCTCAGCCCTTCGAAATCCGGGAACATTGTGCCGTCTTCGCCCTTCATCTGGCGATAGACCAGGGTGCCCTGGCCGGAATAATGGCCCGGAACCTCGATGTTGTAATGGTCTTCCAGCCGGGAATAGCTGTTCAGCCCGGATGCACCCAGGGCAGGTGGTAGCTTTCGCAGTAGTTCTCAACCGCCAGTTTCCAGTTGGTTTTGACTTCCAGCTGAAAGCCCGAGGTTTCGCCGCCGTGATGCACCGGGGTCTCAAATTCCTTCCAGCGTTCCAGAAGGCCAGCGTGCGCGTCCTCAAACGCGGGCGCGTTGCCGTCGACATTGGCAAAGATCACGTCGCGCCAGACATAGGAACGGATGCGGACCAGGCCCAGCTCGTCCAGCTTGATGTCTTCATGCTTGTTGTTGCCGGGGCCGCCCACATGCGGGGTTGAGACCAGGCGGCCGTTCAGGCCATAGCACCAGCTGTGATAGGGGCAGCGGATGGCGCCACGGATCTTGCCGGGTTTTTCAACCAGGATCATGCCGCGGTGGCGGCAAGTGTTCTGAAACACGCCGACTTCGCCATCATTGTCGCGCACGATCAACAGCGGCATCCCGAGGAAATCCACCGGTTCGGCATAGCCCGGTTCCGGCACATCCTTGCCAAAGCCGATGCCGGACCAATTGGCAAACAGCACCGAGCGTTTCTCTTCGGCAAAGACGGCGGGGTCGATGTAATGGGCGTTCGGCAGGCCGTTGGCCACGTTGACCGGAGCCATCACCGGGGCAAGCGTGTCATGCTTGTTCATCTGGGTCTCTCCAAACCTGAATAAAGATGTGCGCGTTGTGCGCCATTGAAAGGAGAGAGCGGATTCACTCAATATCAGAAAACTTCGCGCTGACCTTAGCTGGATTCATCTGAGGCGTGACTCAGCTCGTCAATCACCCAATTGCGAAGCAACCGGGCGGATTCCGACATTTCCGCATCCGGGCGGCCCACCAGGTGGAACCCGTGCGGGGCGGCCAGCACATGCGGGCCGATCGGCACCAGCTGGCCCGTGGTCAGCAAAGGGTTCAGCAGGCGCTGCCACCCCAGCGCCAGCCCGGTTCCGTCCTGCGCAGCCTGCAGCGCAACAGAGTAGTTGTTGACCCGCACCCCTGGCGCGATGGGGCCTTCATAGCCCTGCTGCTGGAACCAGTCGGCCCAAGTGGTCCAGCTTTTGTCGTCGGATTCCAGATGCAGCAGCCGCTGCTGCGCCAGCTCCTCCAGCGGGCAGCCGGTCAGTTTTTCAGCTGATTCCCGGTTGCCCACCGGCACCAGGTGGTCGCGGTACAACTCGGTCTGTTGCAGCCTGGTGTCGCGCTCGCGCCCGTAGCGAATGTAGAAATCCACGTCGGGCATACTGCGCAAGGGCCGGTCGTTGACGATCTGGTTGACGTTCACATCCGGGTGCCGGCGCCAGAACCGCACCACCGACGGCGACAGCCACAATGAGGCCACCGCAGAGGTGGAACCGATGGTCACGGTGTCGCCGGTATGGCGGTCGCGGATGGTTTTCAGGCTAAGCGAGATTTTTGAAAACGAGGTCGCCAGCGTATCAAACAACGCCTCGCCTTCCTCAGTCAGCTCGACTCCGCGGTGCTTGCGCTGAAACAGCGGCGCCTGCAGTTCGGCCTCCAGCGCCTTGACCTGATGGCTGACGGCGCCGGGGGTGACGGACAGCTCCTGCGCGGCATTCTTAAAGCTGAGATGCCGGGCGGCGGCCTCAAACGCGGCCAGGGTGGTCAGCGGCGGCAGGCTGTAATGGCGGCGGGACATCTGCGGCTCCTGGCATGCGGCTCGGATGAGAGGGTTTCATTTCAATATGGGAAATACGCCTTTGATTACCAGCACGGAATTTGCGGACGCGCGCGGTGTTCCGGCGTGCCTAGTCGATCCGGCCCCGTTGCAGCATTGGCGTCACGTTAAAGGCAGCCTTGTACACCCTTGAGAAATGGCCGGGGCTGTCAAATCCGCAGGACAACGCCACCTCGGTCACCGAAGATTCGGTCTGGATCAACAGATTGCGGGCGCGCTCCAGCCGCATCTCCATTGAATATTTCTTGGGCGAGGTGTTCAGGTATTTGCCGAACAGCCGCTCCAGCTGGCGGGTGGAGATGCCGATATCCTCGGCAATCAGCGCAGGCGAAATGGGATCGCTTATATGGTCGTGCATCATCTGGATCGCCCGTGCCAGATGCCGGTTGCGCATGCCGTTGCGCGATTGCAGCGAAACCTTCTGCTCGGCAGTTGCATTGCGCACCGCGTTGTAAACCATCTGATCCGCCACCGCGACCGCCAGATCATAGCCGTGATCGCGTTCGATCAGGTGCAGCATCAGATCCGCTGTGGCGGTGCCGCCCGAGGCGGTCATGTGCTTTTCATCAGCCACAAAGACGCTGCGCACCAGGTTCACCTCCGGAAAGCCCTCCATGAAACTGTCGTGGTATTCCCAGTGGATTGCCGCCTGCATGCCATTGAGAAACCCGGCCTCGGCCAGCACCCATGCGCCGGAACACAGGGCGCCGATCCGCGTGCCCCGCGCCCGTTCGCGCCGCAACGCTGCCAGCAGCGGCTTGGTCACATGATTGCGCATATGGATGCCGGACAGGGCAAACAGCTGGCGGCATTTCGGGATCGCATCAAAGCCGTAATGCACCAGCGTCACCGAGCCATTGGAACAGGTCGCGGTCTCGCCGTTCTCTGATCCGAACGACCAGTCATACAAGTCCTGCCCGCTGACCAGATTGGCAATGCGCAAGGGTTCCACCGCGCAGGAAAAGGCGAGATGCGAGAATTCCTCGACCAGAAGAAAGGCAAAATGCTGGGTGTTGGACATGATGTGACCGCCTGACAAAAACCGCGCGGGACCGCCCTGTGCAACACAGTCCTGCGGTCCGGGCAGGCTACGCCCCCTGCCCCGTCCGACGCAAGCTGCTGCACTGCGCAAAGCGCCCGCAAACTGCACACATCACATTTTTTCTCTGTACACAATATGTATTTTATCTGTACAGGGCGCATATAGTCATGACATAGAGACTGCGACCCGACGAATCCCACCCGCAACAGCGGCAGGAGAGAGATCCATGAAAGACGCCTCCAAGACCCGTAAGGCCGAGCTGCACAACCGTCTCAAGGCCGCCATCATGACGCTGGAGCTGCGCCCGGGCGCCGATCTGGACGAGGCGAAACTGTCCGAGGATACCGGCCTGTCGCGCACGCCTTTGCGCGAAGTGCTGCGCCAGCTGGCAGGCGAAGGCTATGTGGATCTGCGCGAAAACCGCGGTGCCCGGGTCAGCGAGATGTCGCATATGACCCTGCGCGATTTCTTCCTGGCCGCACCGATGATCTATGGCGCGGTGCTGCAACTGGCGGCGAAACACGCAACGCCCGCCCAGATCGAGGTGCTGAAGGCCGCACAGGAGGATTTCAAAGCCGCCCTGCGCAGCGGCTCCAGCGCCGAGCGGGCGATGGCCAACAACCGTTTCCACGAAGTGACCGGCGAGATGGCCGACAACATCTATCTGCTGCCCTCGTTTCAGCGGCTGCTGATTGACCACGCCCGTATTTCGATGACCTTTTACCGGCCGCAAAGCCCCGAGATGGCCGAAAACGTCTCGGAAGCCAGCGCCCAGCATGACGCCATCATCGCCGCGATTGAGACGGGCGACGAGGCGGCGGCGGCGCAGCTGGCGATTGATCACTGGAACCTGTCACGCGACCGGATTGAACTGTTTGTCATGCCCGCCGGGCTGGACGTGCCGCTGGGCACGGTCGCACGCAAAACCCCTGCATAGAGGACAAAATGACCCCAATATTCCGCTTTGAAGGGATCTACACCCCTGTGGTGACGCCCTATCACGAGGACGGCAGCGTCAATTGGGACGCGCAGGCCGAGGTGATCGAATACCTGGTTGAAAACGGCGTGCATGGCCTGATCTCCGGCGGTTCGACCGGTGAAAACTATGCCCAGACCGTCGAGGAACGGCTGGAGCTGGCAAAGTTCACCCATGAGCAGCTCAAGGGCCGGCTGCCGCTGGTTGTCGGCACCGGCGCGATGCTGACCGGCGACTCCGTGGCGCTGGCCGCGGGTGCCAGGGACATTGGCGCCGACAGTATCCTCTTGGCCTCGCCCCCCTATTCGGTGCCGACCGACCGCGAAAACGCGCTGAATGCGCTGGCCATCGACAAGGCTGCTGATCTGCCGGTGATGCTGTACAATTACCCGCACCGCACCGGCACCATGATGGGCGAGGAGTTCCTGGACCGGGTCGGGCGCAGCCGCAATTTCTGCGGCATCAAGGAAAGCTCGGGCGATATCAACCGGGTGCACCTGCTGGCCCGCGACTATCCGCATATCCAGCTGGGCTGCGGCATGGATGATCAGGCGCTGGAATTCTTTGCCTGGGGCGCGCCGTTCTGGGTCTGCGGCGGATCGAACTTCCTGCCGGCCGAACATGTGGCGCTGTATAACGCCTGCGTGGTGGAGGGCAATTACACCAAGGGCCGCCGCATCATGTCGGCGATGATGCCCTTGATGCATGTGCTGGAGCAGGGCGGAAAATTCATCCAGACCATCAAACACGGCGTCACCATGAACGGCATTGCGGCCGGCGCCATGCGCGCACCGCTGAAAGGGCTGAACAAGGACGACAAACGCGCATTGGAACAGGTTGTGCGGGTGCTGAAACAGAAAATTGCCGACATTCAGGCGGAGGGCTGAGCCATGACATTGCTGACCCAGGACGAATACACATCCATCGCCGCAGGGCTGGCCCTGCCCACCGGTGCCTTCATCGACGGTAAATTCCGCCCGGCGGCCTCGGGAAACACCTTTGAAACGGTGAACCCGGTCACTGGAGTGAAACTCGCCGATATTGCCGCCTGCGGCGCCGAGGATGTTGATTTCGCAGTTGAAAAATCCCGCGAAGCCTTTGACGACGGGCGCTGGTCCCGCCTGCACCCGTCTGAGCGCAAGGACGTGCTGATCCGGCTGGCCAAGCTGATGACCCGCAACGCGCGTGAACTGGCGGTGATGGAGAGCATCGACAGCGGCAAAACCATCTATGACTGCGAAACCGTTGATGTGCCGGAGACCATCCACTGCATCAAATGGCACGCCGAGGCGATCGACAAGATCTATGATCAGGTATCGCCTGCCTCGGATGATCACATCGCCATGGTGGTGCGCGAACCCATCGGCGTGGTGGGTCTGGTGCTGCCGTGGAATTTCCCGCTGCTGATGCTGGCGTGGAAGATCGGCCCGGCGCTGGCGGCGGGTTGCTCGGTTGTGGTGAAGCCTGCGGCGGAGACCACCCTGACCGCCCTGAGGGTGGCGGAACTGGCGATGGAAGCCGGCCTGCCCCGCGGTGTCTTGAACATTGTTCCCGGCGGCGGCGCCAACGTGGGCGAGCCCATCGGGCGGCATATGGATATCGACATGGTGTCCTTCACCGGCTCCACCGTGACCGGCAAGCGGTTCCTGACCTATTCCGCCGAAAGCAACGCCAAGGAAGTGGTGCTGGAGATGGGCGGCAAGAACCCCGCCATCGTGATGGACGACGCCGAAAACCTGGACCGGGTTGCCGCCCATGTGGTGAACGGCGCGTTTTGGAACATGGGCGAGAATTGCTCGGCCTCCTCGCGGCTGATCGTGCATAAGGACGTGAAGGCCGAGCTTTTGGAGCGGATTGCGCATCACGCCAAGCAGTGGAACATCGGTGATCCGCTGGACCCGGAGGTCCGCATGGGCGCGCTGGTCTCACCCGCGCATTTCGACAAGGTCTGCGGCTATCTGGAGCAGGCGGAAAACGTGGTTCTGGGCGGCAAATCGCATGATGGCGCCTTTGTCGAACCCACGGTGGTTGAAGTGCCAGGCAATGATGCGGTGCTGGCGCGCGAAGAGATTTTCGGCCCCGTCCTGTCGGTGATCGAAGTCACTGGCTTTGACGAGGCTATCCGGATCGCCAATGACACCGACTATGGCCTCTGTGCGTCGATCTTCACCGCCAATGCCAAACGCGCCATCCGCGGCGCGAGGGCTATCCGGGCGGGCACGGTGACGGTGAACAGCTTTGGCGAGGGTGACATCTCCACGCCATTTGGCGGCTACAAGCAGTCGGGCTTTGGCGGCCGCGACAACTCGGTCCATGCCCATGACCAGTACACCCAGCTGAAAACCATCTGGATTGATCTGGCCGACGACGCAGATGAGGCCGTGGATTGAGCACCTACACCGCCAAACGCCTGCCCCGGCAGACCGCAGCGGCGGGATGGAATGCCATCCTGCCGCCGCAGACGCCCTTGCCGGTGCTGGACCAGGATCTGACCGCCGATGTGACCATCATCGGCGGCGGATTTGCCGGGCTGTCGGCGGCCCGGCGCCTGCATCAGCTGGACCCGTCCCTGACGGTCGCGGTACTGGAAGCCGGGCAATTCGCCGAAGGCTCAGCCGGGCGCAATTCCGGCTTTATGATCGACCTGCCGCATGATCTGGCCTCGGATAATTACGCCGGCGACGCGTTGGAGGCCGACCGCGCCGCCATTGCCCTGAACCGCCAGGCCATCGCGTTTGCCAAGGGCATCGCCGAAGACTGCGCGCTGCCGCAGGAGATCTTTGATCCTGCCGGTAAAATCAACGCCGCCGCCACCCGTGCAGGCGATCGGCACAACCGCGACTTTGCCGCCCATCTGGAGCGGCTGGGCGAGCCGCATACGCTCTACTCGCAAACGGAAATGCAGGCGCTGACAGGCAGCCCGCATTACACCTCCGGCCTTTATGCGCCGGGTACAGTGATGATCCAGCCCGCGGGCTATATCAGGGCCTTGTCGGCACATCTGGCCGGGCAAATCAGCGTCTTTGAAAACACCCCCGCCACAGGGTTTGAAAAACAGGGCAGAGGCTGGCTGGTTTCCACCCCAAGGGCCGCATCAGCACCGGCAGGATTATCCTGGCCAACAACGGCCATCTGGAAAGCTTCGGCTTTTACCAGCGCCGCCTGATGCATATCTGCCTATATGCCTCGATGACCAAACGCCTGACACCGGAACAAATCGCCCGGCTGGGCGGCGAAGCGCGCTGGTCGGTGACGCCATCGGACCCGGTCGGCACCTCGGTGCGGCGGATTTCCGGCTCATACGGCGACCGGATCCTGATCCGCACCTGCGCCAGTTTTCACCCCACGATTGAGACCAGCCGGATGCGCCTGCGCAATGCCGGCTGGGTGCATGACCGCAAGTTCCGCGAACGCTTCCCGCATCTGGGGGATGTGCAGATGGAGCACCGCTGGGCCGGGATGCTGTGCCTTAGCCGCAACGGGTCTGCGGCGTTCGGCGAGCTGGAACAGGGTGTTTTTTCCGCCTGCTGCCAGAACGGCCTTGGCATTGCCCGCGGCACCCAGCAGGGGATGGGGGCGGCTGAACTGCTGCTGCAGGGCGGATCGGAGATTGCCAGCCATTTTCTGGCCCAGCCGGAGCCGCCGAGGCTGCCGCCGGAACCCTTTGCCTCGCTTGGGGCGAACACCTATCTGATGTGGAAGGAATGGCGGTCCGGGAAGGAATAAGGCGTTGGGGGCGCTGCCCCCGGCGTGCGGCCTCCCCCGGAGTATTTTTGCAAAGATGAAGCGGGGCCGGGCCTTGAAGGTCCGGCTTTTGGTTCAAGGCAGGCTCAGCTTGGCCATTCGCCCGCCGTCAACGGTATAGACCTGGCCGGTGATGAAGCCCGCGTCCTCTGATGCCAGGAAAGCCACCAGCGCCGCCACTTCCTGCGGCTTGCCGGTGCGGGCCACCGGGTGGATGCCGGCGATATCGCGGCGGAAGGCCTCCGGATCGGGCATGGCGCCGATGAAATCGAGGTTCAGCTCGGTGTCAATCCAGCCCGGCGCCACCGCGTTGCAGCGGATGCCTTCCGCTCCGTGATCCACCGCCACCGCGCGGGTGAGACCATGCAGCCCGGCCTTGGAGGCGCAATAGGCGGCGTGGCCGGGATTACTGCCCAGGCCTTCGATGGATCCGGTGTTGACGATACTGCCCTTTGATTTGCGCAGATGCGGCAGGGCGGCCTGGATCATCAGGAAGGGTGCCGTCAGGTTCACGGTCAAATTGCGTTGCCAGTCGGCGAGGGTCATGTCCTCGACCCGGGCCTCCTGCATCATGCCGGCGTTGTTGACCAGCACATCAAGGCGCCCTGCCCTGTTGACGGCCTCGGCGATGACCTGCGCCGGGCTGTCCGGGTCGGTGAAATCGGCGGCGATAGCCTCAAAATTTGCATCCGTGCCGCGCTGCGCGGTGAAGACGCGGGCGCCCTCGTCGCGCAGACGCCGGGCGATGGCCTGACCGATACCGCTGCGGCCGCCGGTGACCAGCGCAACCTTGCCTTCAAACCGGCTCATGACACCGGTTTCCCGCCGTTCACCTCAACCAGCGCGCCGCACATGTAGCGGGCGGCGTCCGAGGCGAGGAACAGCACCACATCGGCGATATCCTCGGGCTCGGCAATCCGGCCCAGCGGCACCGATTTGCCCAGCTCGGCCACTGCCGAGTCCGGGTCAAAGCCGCGTTTGGCAAAGCCCGAACGCAGCATCGGCGTGTTCACCTCGTTCGGGCAGACCGCGTTGATGCGGATGCCCTGATGCGCATGGTCCATCCCCATGCATTGGGTCAGCGAGGCAATTGCCGCCTTGGTCATGCAGTAAAGCGCGTGGTTCGGCCCGGAGCCTTGCCGCCCCAGCAGGACGCGGTGTTGACGATGGCGCCGCCGCCGGTTTCAGCCATCAGCGGGATCGCGGCGCGGCAGATGCGGAACGGCGCCTGCACATTGACGCCCATCGACAGGTCCCAGTCGGCATCCGAGGTCTCTGTCACCGGGCCGCGGGTGATGACGCCGGCGTTGTTGATGACAATATCCAGCCCGCCAAGCGCCTCTGCGGCGGCCAGCGGCAGGGTGTTGGCATAATCCGCGTCCAGCAGATCGCCGGGCAGATGCGCTTCGGCCTCAATACCGCTGGTGTCGCGGTCGGCAATCGCCACCTTGGCGCCAGCGGCGCGCAGGCGTTCCACGATGGAGGCACCGATGCCCCCTGCTGCGCCGGTGACCAGCGCGCATTTTCCCTGAAATTCCATAATTCTGTCTCCAATCAAAAGGATGCCACCGGCGCGCCGAACAGGCTCTCGTCCGGGGTGATGCCCAGGCCGGGACCTTGCGGGACGCTGATATGGCCACCCTCGATGCGGATACCGTTTTCCGCGTCGTAGTTGCCCTCGATATAGGGGGCCGCCAGCCAGACACCCTCCAGCAGGTCCGGCTTAACGGTGGCGCCGATATGGGTGCAGGCCGCCGCAATGATATCGCCGCCCCAGCTGTCGTCGCAGGTGTGCGGCAGGTTGCGCGCCTCGCAGATGTCGCGGAAGGCGCGCATCGGCTGCAGGCCGCCAATCCGTGTCACCTTCATGCCGAACCCATCGACCAGCCCGGTGCCGGCGGCAGTGATCACCGTGTTCAGGCTGGTGCTGTTTTCATCCATGTAGAGGCCGTGGGTTATCTGCGGGCGGATTTTCTGCAGATCTTCCAACGTGTTGCAGGGCTGCTCCATGATAAAGGGATCTCAGGGCATTCGCGGCTGACGCGCAGCGCATCCCGCGTGGTCCAGCCGCGGTTGCCGTCCACCGCCAGCCGCATGCCGGAACCGCCAATCTGTTCCCAGACCTTGCGAATGGTCTCAATGTCCAGTTCCACAGGCCGTCCGCCGACCTTGACCTGCAGGCGGGATAGCCCTCGGCCAGTTTCCCGGCAGCCAGCCGCGCGATATCATCGGGCGCGCCGACGCCGGTGGCATAGTAGGAGGGCACGCGGTCGGTGAACGCACCGCCCAAAAGGGTTGAGACGCTGACGCCGAACTGCTTGCCCAAGAGATCATGCGCAGCGATGTCGATGGCGGCCTTGGCGTAATTGTGTCCGTTCAGCAGCCCGTCCATGCGCCGGTGCAGGGTCACGGGTGCGATTTCGGCGCCGATCAGCCCCTCTGCCATCGCGGCCAGCGCTGCGCGGGCGCCGCCGGCGTGGGATTCGGCGTAAGTGGGGCCAACCGGACAGGTCTCGCCCCAGCCTTCCAACCCGTTGTCCGCCACCAGCTTCACCAGCGTTGTGTCCAGCGACCAAACCGCGGCGTTGGCCATGGTGTAGGGGCCGTTTTTCACCGGCAGATCGTGCTGATAAATATGGATTTCCGCAATTTTCATATGCTTGCCCTGTTGGAAAAAAGGCCCGCCCGCTAATCGTCGGGGCGGGCCAGTCGGGGAAAGGTCAGTAGCTTTGGTTCAGCTCATCTGCAGCGGGGATTTCGCGTTCGCGCCGGGCGATGTAGTCCAGCAATTCTTCGTTCTTGGCCTCGTCCAGCTTCGGCTCCTGGTATTCCGACAGCAGCTTCTTGGCACGGGTCAGGGCGCGTTCGGTGATCTCAACCCCGCCTTCGGCCTGCCATTGCTCGATCGAGTTGTTGTCGAACATCTCCGGCATAAAAAACGCCTCCTGGAAATTCTCCTGGGTATGCGGATGGCCCAGATAATGGCCGCCCGGCCCGACATCCGGTACCGCCGACAGCGCCTGATCAAAATCGTGCCATTTCGGGCCTTCCGCCATCCGGTAGGCCATGGCGCATTGCTCTGCATCGACGATGAATTTGGCGACAGAGCAGTGCATGCCCGCCTCGTTCCAGCCTGCCGAGTGCCAGATGTAGTTGGCGCCCGCGTGCATGACCGCCGACAGGGTGGTTGCGGATTCATAGCCCGCCTGCGCATCAAACGTCTTGGCACCGCCCAGCGTGTTGGAGGTCCGCCACGGCACGCCGTAATACCGCGCCATCTGTCCGATCATGAAGTTCATCAGGCTGATCTCGGGCGTGCCCGCCATTGGCGCGCCGGACTTCATGCTGACGGTCGACAGGTAATGGCCATAGATCGCAGGCGCGCCCTTGCGGATCACCTGGGTATAGGCCAGCGCGCTCAGCGCCTCGGCGTTCAGCTGCGCCACGGTGGCGGGGACCGAGGCAGGCGTATTGGCGCCGCCCAGCACAAACGGCGAGCACAGCACCGGCTGGTTGCGGCGGCAAAAGGCGCGCATCGCGCCCAGCATGGTCTCGTCCCAGACCAGCGGCGAGTTGCCGTTGCAATTGCCGGTCACCACCGGGTGGCTGTCGATGAAATCCGCGCCGAACAGGATCGCGCACATGTCCAGCACATCCTCGGCGTTCTTAGGCGAAGTGGTCATGCCCATAAACGTCTTGTCGGAATATTTCATCGACGAATAGGTGATCCGCAGATGCCGCTGGCTGATCGGGTGATCATAGGGCTCCACGATGTGATGCGCCGAGGAGTGCAAGGACGGCATCATATGCGCCAGCTTGTGGAACATCGCCAGGTCGTCCATCATCGGATTGCGGCGCACGTCGTCCAGATCGCGCAGGAACGGCGCCCCGGTCATCGGGATGAACATCGAATGCTTGCCGCCCAGGCGCAGGTTCTTTTGCGGATCGCGCGCGTGATAGGTGAAATCGCTGGGGATGGTCTTGATCAGCTCCCGTACCAGCCCCCGGTCGAGAAAGACCAGCTCGCCCTCGACCTTGGCGCCGGCGCGCTTCCAGTCTTCCAGCGCGATGGGATCGCGGAACTGGACGCCTACGTTTTCCAGAATATCCATCGAGGCGTTGTCGATCATCTCAACCTGGGCGCCGTCCATCACCTCGCACAGTGGGATATTGCGGGTGAGGCCCGGCAGCATGTCGAATTTCGGGCGGTGCGCAGGGCGCGGCGGGCGGTGCGGCCGCCCGAGCGCGAACGGGTCGCAGTGGCTTGCTCAGTCATGGCAGGGGTCTCCTTTGACGGAGAGTTTTTCTGAAATTTCCGGGCTTCACCTGCAGGATTACGAAATGCGATTGCAAAAACCGACACTCCGCCCGGCGGAAGCGGCCAGGGGGCTGCTGCCTTGCTTTGCGGCGGATTCTCCGACCCTGTCAGACCTCAAATCAGACCCTAAGTAACGCCTGTTCGGGCCTAAACCGGGGGAATCCCCGATCTGCCGCGACTCAGCCTATGCGCCATCTACGGATCATCTACAAAGAGGGCCGGATAATGCGCTTTTCCCGGCCGCGCCTGGCAGAAATGGTTTTAAATGTGTTATTTCAATACATTACCCATCACTTACGGACAAAGCCGGCCTTCTGTCAGAAACCCCGGACATCCGCCTGCAACCTGTAAATGAAGGAATCTATTGCAAAACACTGTGCGCATTGCGTATAGAAACGATAAATAAAGCGCTGACGCAAAACAGCGTTACTATCGAGAGGGCAGCAGTTGGCAGTAGCACTCCACATCAATCAGCGAATCCGCGAAAACGCGGAAAGCCTCAGTGCGGCTCTCGAAAGCCACATGCTGGCGAGTTTCGCGCCGGATGCAAGGAAGGAATTGCGTCTGTTCAGCGCCGGCGAAGCGGCGGAAATGCTGGGCATTTCCTCCAGTTTCCTGCGCAAGCTGCATTTTGACGGCAAATTCCCCGAGGTGCACACCACGCCGGGCGGGCGGCGCCACTATTCCGCCGCTGATCTGCTGGAAATGCGCAAGATCCTAGATGCCGCGGCCAAAACGCCCGGCACCTATCTGCGCGGCCGCCGCGACGGCGACAAGGTGCAGGTGCTGTCCTTCCTGAACTTCAAGGGCGGCTCGGGCAAGACCACCTCGTCCATCCACACCGCCCAGCGGCTGGCGCTGAAAGGCTACCGGGTGCTGGCAGTGGATATCGACCCGCAGGCGTCCTTGACGACGCTTTTCGGCTATCGGCCCGAGGTCGATTTCCTTGAAACAGGGACGATTTATGACGCAATCCGCTATGAAGACCCCCTGCCCCTGCGCCAGATCATCCAGCAGACTTACTTCAGCGGTCTGGATCTGGCGCCCGGCGGGCTGATCCTGCAGGAATTCGAGCATGAGACGCCTCAAGCTCTTTTGAACAACGTTCAGCCAGCGTTTTTCTCACGCATGGCCGCAGCATTGCAGGAGGTCGAGAAGGATTACGACGTGATCATCTTCGACTGCCCGCCGCAGCTGGGCTATCTGACCATGTCGGCGCTTTGTGCCTCGACTGGCGTGATTATCACCGTGGTGCCGAACATGCTCGACATCGCGTCAATGTCGCAGTTCCTGCAAATGTCAGCCGAACTGCTGGATGTGGTCTCAAATGCCGGCGCCGCGCTGGAGTTTGATTTCCTGCGCTTCCTGATCAACCGGTACGAACCCAACGACGGTCCGCAGCAACAGGTGGTTGCCTTCATGCGGCAGCTGTTCGGCGAAGAAGTCATGGTCGCCCCGATGCTGAAATCCACCGCGATTTCCGACGCGGGGCTGACCCAGCAGACCGTTTACGAGGTGGAAAGATCCCAGTTTCACAGGTCAACCTATGACCGTGCGGTCGATTCACTGAATCAAGTTAACGATGAAATAGAATCGCTCCTTCAACACGCATGGAGGCGTTGATGGCACGCAAAGGCATTCTCAGCACGGCCCTGAACACCCCCGCAGCATCCGCTGGCGGGCCGAAACCCAAAATGATGCCGCGCGGCGCCGTCGGGGCGCTGCAATCCTCGCTCAGCAAGCTGCAGGAAAGCGCGGTGCAGGAGATCGACACCGCGCTGATCGACGATGCGGGCTATGAGGACCGCCTGGGCATGGACGGGGCGGCTTTCAACCAGTTGAAGGACAGCCTGCAGACCTATGGCCAGCAGGTGCCGGTGCTGCTGCGCCCGCATCCCAAGACACAGGGGCGGTTCGAAATCGTCTATGGCCGCCGCCGCCTGAAGGCGCTGCGCGAGCTGGGCCAGCCGGTCAAGGCGATGGTGCGGCAGCTGGATGATCATGCGCTGGTGATGGCCCAGGGCCAGGAAAACACCTCGCGCCAGGACCTCAGTTTCATTGAAAAGGCCGCCTTTGCGGCGCAGTTGCAGGCGGATGGCTATGGACGGCAGACAATTGCCGCCGCACTGTCGATCGACCTGCCGATGGTGTCGCGGATGCTCAAGGTCGGCACGGCCTTTGATTTGCCGTTCCTGCGGACGATCGGCTCGGCCCCCGGCATTGGCCGCGACCGCTGGATGATGCTGGTTAAGCTGTTCGACGATCCACCGGCACGGACCCGGGCCATCACCCGGACGAACCGGCCCGACTTTACGACCTATGACTCTGACGGGCGGTTCGAGGCGGTTCTGAAACATGCCCGGAACGTGCCGCAAGAACCCGAACCGGCCCCTGCCCCGCCGAAAGCCCGCGCCCTGCCCGGCAACGGCGGCGCTGAGGTGGCGGGCATCAAAACCACCGCCAAAGGCATTACCCTGACGATCTCTGCCAAGGACACGCCCGGCTTTGACACCTGGTTCGACGCCCATGCAGAAGAGATCATGGAAGAGCTTCACGGCCGCTGGCAGCAAGACCAGCCCGAGCAGCCGGAAGACTGAGCAAGAGCAGAAACACTAAGGACAGGAGGCACGTAAGCAGGCAAAAGAAAAGCCCCCCAGGACATTACATCCCAGAAGGCCGTTCTCAGATTTAGCACCTTTGGAATAGCCCTTCAGACTCGTCACTGTCAACTCTATGCGCCGCATGGGGGCGGGAATTCTTTGTCTTTCGTGAAATTAACATGGAACAGACGTCCCAAATCGCATTTGGGCGGCAGGATCCGTGCGGCCGGCTGACGGGAACACACGACAAGTGGGACCTTCTGGCTGCGCTGACGCACGCCGCCGCGGAATTTGAACTGAGCCACCGCACCCTAAGTGTGCTGAAGGCCCTGCTGACCTTTTTCCCCGACCGGGCGCTGCCTGCGGAACCGGACAGCGCCATCGTGTTCCCGTCAAACCGCAAACTGATGGAGCGGCTGAACGGGATGCCCGAAAGCACCCTGCGCCGCCATCTGGCCGCCCTCACCCGGCTGGGAATTGTCAGCCGGAAGAACAGCCCCAACCGCAAACGCTATGCCCGCCGCAGCGGCAGTGGCATGCCGCTGGCCTTTGGCTTTGATCTGTCCCCCTCGCCTGCCACGCCAGCCGGATCTTTGACGCGGCGCTGGATGCCAAGGCCCGTGCCGAGCATCTGGCGGTTCTGCGCGACCGGGTAGCCGTGTTGCGGCAAGACCTGCTGGAACTGGCTGATGGCACGGCGGAGGCGCTGCTGGAGGCCGTGCGCAAACTGCTGCGCCGTAAACCCTGCGAGGCCGAATTGACCCAAGCGGCAGACACGCTGCGCAGGGAAATTGCCAGCCGTACACCCGAAGAAAGCCCACCGGTCCCCAATCTGCCTGCACCCGTTTTGAGCGGCCCCGGCGACCAGAATGAGCGGCACATACAGGATTCAATAAAAAAAGATTCTGACTCTGAAGAGGCGCAGACCAAACCGCTTTCAATTCAGACGCAAAGGTCAAACGCAGAGGACAGCACAGCAGAGAAAAACAGTGAACTGGCGACCCTCCGTCGTGCCTGCCCCGAAGTGCAAACCTACTTCCCCGGCAGTCTGCGCGACTGGCAGGATGCTGATCGCATAGCCGAGAATCTTTCACCGATGATCGGCATCGACATGCCTGTCCTCAGCGACGCCCGCGCAGCGATGGGCCGTCAGGAAGCGGCTACTGCAGTGATGTGCATCCTGGAAAAGCTCGGGACCATCCGCAGCCCAGGCGCCTATCTGCGGCGGCTGGCACAGAAGGCGCGTACGGGTCAGTTTTCTACCGCGCCGATGCTGAACGCGCTGTTGCAGGCAAGCCATCGCAGAGAAATTGTCAGCTGACAATTTAGGTGACCGGAGGGTTTTCTTTGGGTGCTCAGCCCCGGATTTGGTCTCCCTCTGCTGCAGAAGCTCTGCCAGACAGCCCGGCAGGGAATAGCTTGCATCCGCGCCTCAGAGCAAAATTGTCAGCTGACAATTTTTGCCCACCGCAGGAATTCACGGCGAGGCAGGCTGCGGGATGTTTCCAGGCATAGAACGACCGCGTGGCAATCCGGCCCCCATGTTTTTTCCGGCGGCGGCCCGGGCATCATTGCAAAAATTGTCAGCTGACAATTTCTCATTTACCGCACTGATACGGCCAATCAATTCATTGCCTTCGCCACCGCAGGAAGGCCACAGTGACGGGATCTTCAAAGCGAAAGGAACCCGCCGCTCCATGCTCTCTATCCTGCGCAACCGGACTTACCGGCATCTATTCCTGGCCCAGATTGTGGCGTTGACCGGCACCGGCCTTGCCACTGTCGCTTTGGGGCTGCTGGCCTATGATCTGGCCGGAGACCGCGCCGGGCTGGTGCTGGGCACAGCACTCACCATCAAGATGGTGGCCTATGTCACTGTTGCCCCCATCGCAGCCGCCTGGGCCGAACAAGTGAACCGGCGAAAGATGCTGATAACACTGGACCTGCTGCGGATGGCAGTTGCGGTTTGCCTGCCGTTTGTCTCTGAAGTCTGGCAAGTCTATGTGCTGATCTTTGTGCTGCAGTCGGCCTCTGCCGGATTCACGCCTGCGTTCCAGGCCTCGATCCCCGATGTGCTGACAGACGAGAAGGACTATACTCAGGCGCTGTCCCTGTCGCGGATGGCGTTTGAGCTGGAGAGCCTGGTCAGTCCGATGCTGGCAGCGGCACTGCTGGTTCTGGTGAGTTTCTCGACACTGTTCTGGGGCACTGCCGCGGGGTTTGCGGGATCTGCGCTGCTGCTGCTGTCGGTCACCCTGCCGTCGCCTGCGCCGAAGGCGCCCCGGCCGGTCTGGCAGCGCACCACCCGCGGTATCCGGAACTATCTGCGGACACCCCGGCTGCGCGGGCTGCTGGCATTGAATTGGGTGGTATCGGCGATGGCGGCGATGGTGCTGGTGAACACAGTGGTGCTGGTGCGGGCAGGCCTGGGGCAGGGTGAAAGCGCGGTTGCCTTGGCGTTGGCCGCCTTTGGCGGCGGTTCAATGCTGGCGGCCATGCTGCTGCCGCGGCTGCTGGAGCGGGTCCCCGACCGGACGGTGATGCTGGCGGGCGGCGCCCTGGGCAGTGCCGCACTTGCGGTGCTGTCGTTCAGCCTGTTTGCTGCACCGCTGGGGTTTGCACGGCTGGCAATTGCCTGGGCCGTTATCGGCGTGGGATACTCAGCCGTGCTGACGCCCACGGGGCGGTTGCTGGCACGCTCGGCCCATGCGGCGGACCGGCCTGCGATCTTTGCCGCGCAGTTCACACTGTCGCATGCCTGCTGGCTGCTGTTCTACCCGCTGTCGGCCTGGCTGATGGCCGCCTGGGGCGGGGGAGCGGCGATGCTGGCCTTGGCTCTGCTGGCAACCGCGGGGCTGATCGCCGCGCACTTCCTGTGGCCCAAGGACAGCGCATCCCCCGTTGCGCACAGCCACCCTGATCTGCCGCCGGACCATCCGCATCTGCAGGGCGGCCACCCGCATGCGCATCCGGTTATTATCGACGATCTGCACCCGCGGATCCCGCAGCAAGCGGGTAGATAGGACAGGAGAGCTGCCCCATTTTATGACTAGACATAATCGCCTAACTCCGTAGTTTATTGCCGAAATGGCAGTAAAGGGACTTAGGGATTCTGTGACTGGGGAATTTGTTCTGACAGGCGCGCGTCTGGCCACCATGGCCGGGACGGACGCGCCTTACGGGCTGATCGAAGACGGCGCGGTTGCGGTCTCCGGCGGCAGGATTGTCTGGGCCGGTCCGCGGCAAAAATTGTCAGCTGACAATTTTTCCTGGGAACAGGTTGATCTGGGCGGGCGGCTGGTGACACCGGGGCTGATTGACTGCCATACCCATATCGTCTTTGGCGGCAACCGGGCGATGGAGTTTGAGATGCGCCTGAATGGTGCGTCTTATGAGGAAGTCGCTAGGGCAGGGGGCGGCATCGTCTCGACCGTATCCGCGACCCGCACCGCATCGCTTGGGGATCTGGTGCAGGGCGCGCTGCCGCGGCTGGATGCGTTGATCGCCGAGGGCGCGACTGTGGTGGAGGTGAAATCCGGCTATGGGCTGGACCGCGAAACCGAACTGAACATGCTGCGCGCCGCCCGTCGTCTGGGCGAACTGCGCCCGGTGACCGTGAAAACCACCTTCCTTGGCGCGCATGCCACGCCCGGCGAATACAAAGGCCGCGATGATGCCTATATAGACGAGGTCTGCATTCCCGCCTTGCGTGCGGCCCATGCCGAGGGGCTGGTCGATGCGGTTGATGGCTTCTGCGAGAACATCGCCTTTGCGCCCGCGCAGATCGAACGGGTGTTCAAGGTGGCACAGGAGCTGGGCCTTCCAGTAAAACTACACGCCGAACAGCTGAGCCATCAGGGTGGCACGGCGTTGGCCGCGCAATACGGTGCATTGTCAGTCGATCACGTGGAATACGCCACCGAGGACGACGCCAAGGCGATGGCCGCCGCGGGTTCCGTCGCGGTGATCCTGCCCGGTGCGTTTTATACCATACGCGAAACCCAGGTGCCGCCGATTGAGCATTTCCGCAGCCATGGCGTGCCGATGGCGCTGGCGACCGACTGCAACCCCGGCTCCTCGCCGCTGACCTCCTTGCTGCTGACAATGAACATGGGCTGCACCCTGTTCCGGATGACACCGGAGGAGGCGCTGGCAGGCGTCACACGCAATGCAGCACGTGCGCTGGGGCTGAGTGACCTGGGCCAGATCGCCGCCGAAATGCGCGCCGATCTGGCGGTCTGGGATGTGGAAACGCCCGGCGAGCTGGCCTACCGCATCGGCTTCAACCCGCTTTACACCCGTATCTATGAGGGAAAACGATGATCAAGATGATCCCCGGCACGGTAACGCTGTCCACGCTGGAAGATATCTACCGCAACCTGACCCCGGCCAAGCTGGACGTCTCGGCGCGTGAGCCGGTGGAGGCTGCTGCGCAGATGGTGGCGGATGCCGCCGCGGGCGAGGATGCCGTCTATGGCATCAACACCGGGTTCGGCAAGCTCGCCTCAACCAAGATCGCACCGGAAGACACCGCCACCCTGCAGCGCAACCTGATCCTCAGCCATTGCTGCGGGGTAGGGGAGGCACTGCCGGAGGACAAGACCCGGCTGATGATGACGCTGAAGCTTCTGTCGATGGGCCGCGGTGCTTCGGGCGTGCGCTGGCTGGTGATTGATCAGATCGAACAGATGCTGGCGCATGGTGTGGTGCCGGTGATCCCGTCGCAAGGGTCCGTGGGCGCATCGGGCGATTTGGCGCCGCTGGCGCATATGGCGGCGGCGATGATCGGGGCAGGGGAGGCCACCTATGACGGCACCCGCATGTCCAGTTCAGATGCACTGAAAAAGGCCGGGTTAGAGCCTATTGTGCTCGGCCCCAAGGAAGGTCTGGGACTGATCAACGGCACGCAATTCTCGACCGCCTGCGCGTTGGCCGGGCTGTTTGATGCCTGGCGTCTGGCCGAGGCCTCGATGACCATCGCATCGCTGACGACGGACGCCATCATGGGCTCCACCGCGCCGCTGGTTGCTGACATCCACACCCTGCGTGGTCATGCCGGGCAGATCGATGTGGCCCGGGAAATGCGCGCGATCATGGACGGGTCCGAGATCCGCGAAAGCCACCGCGAGGATGACACCCGCGTGCAGGACCCCTATTGCATCCGCTGCCAGCCACAGGTGGTAGGCGCTGCGCTTGACGTGCTGCGGATGGCTGCCAGGACGCTGGAGATCGAGGCCAATGCCGTCACTGATAATCCGCTGGTGCTGGTGAACGAAGGCCGCATTGTCTCGGGGGGCAACTTCCACGCCGAATACGTGGGCTTTGCCGCCGACCAGATCGCGCTGGCGGTGGCCGAGATCGGCGCCATCGCGCAGCGCCGGGTGGCGCTGATGGTGGATCCGACGCTGAGCCACGACCTGCCGCCGTTCCTGACGCCTGATCCGGGCCTGAACTCGGGCTTCATGATTGCCGAAGTGACAACAGCCGCTTTAATGAGCGAAAACAAGCACTTGGCCAATCCTTGCGTGACCGACTCGACGCCGACCTCGGCCAACCAGGAGGACCATGTGTCGATGGCCGCCCACGGCGCGCTGCGGCTGGGACGGATGAACGCCAACCTGTCGGTGATCCTGGGCGTTGAAATGCTATGCGCCGCGCAAGGGGTGGAGGCGCGCGCGCCGCTCAAGACCTCAGCGCGCCTGCAGGACGTTCTGGCGATGCTGCGCAGCGACATCCCTGCGCTGGCAGAGGACCGCTATCTGGCACCGGACATCGAAGATGCCAGCGCCATGGTCCGCGCGGGCCGGGTTGCGGAAGCTGCCGGTGTAAAGGTGACAGCATGATCGAAGTGACCCAAGGCGACTCGCCGCTGGTGCTGGGTTTGCCCCACACCGGCACCGATGTGCCGCCGGAGGTCTGGGCCTGCCTGAACGAGACGGGCAGGGCGTTGGCGGATACCGATTGGCATATCCATGACCTTTATGCAGGGCTGGCGGAGGGGGTCACAACCGTCCGCACTCCTATCCACCGTTATGTGATCGACGTGAACCGCGATCCGGGTGGTATCAGTCTCTATCCCGGGCAAAACACCACCACTTTGGTGCCGCTCACGGATTTTGACGGGCTGCCGATCTGGCGTGACGGTATGGCGCCGGACGAGATGGAAATCACCCGCCGCCGCGATGCCTATCACGCGCCCTATCACGCGGCGCTGATGGCGGAGATGCAGCGGGTGAAGGCCATTCATGGCTTTGCCATCCTCTATGACTGCCACTCGATCCGCGGCGACATTCCGTTCCTGTTCGAAGGCCGCCTGCCGGATTTCAACGTGGGCACCAACATGGGCGCAACCTGTGACGCGTCGATTGAGGCGTTGACCGTGGGCCATTGCGCGGCGGCGGAGGGCTATACCTCGACCCTCAACGGCCGTTTCAAGGGCGGCTGGACCACCCGCCATTACGGGCGGCCCGCGGATGGGTTCCACGCGATCCAGATGGAACTGGCGCAGGCCACCTACTGCCAGGAAAGCCCCCCTGGACTTACCTGCCGGAGCGCGCGGACCGCTTGCGCGTCCATCTCACCAATATCCTGACTGATCTCAAAAACTGGAGGCCCTCGGCATGAGCGATCCCCGCAAGAACACCCGCGACATCTTCCCGCCCACCGGTTCGGAAATCACCGCCAAGTCCTGGATGACCGAGGCGCCGATGCGGATGATGATGAACAACCTGCATCCGGATGTGGCCGAAAACCCGCATGAGCTGGTGGTCTACGGCGGCATCGGCCGCGCCGCGCGCACCTGGCAGGATTTCGACCTGATCGTCGAGACCCTGAAAAACCTGGAGGAAGACCAGACCCTTATGGTGCAGTCGGGCAAGCCGGTCGGCGTGTTCCAGACCCACAAGGACGCGCCGCGGGTGCTGATCGCCAACTCCAATCTGGTGCCGCATTGGGCCAACTGGGACCACTTCAACGAGTTGGATAAGAAGGGCCTGATGATGTACGGCCAGATGACTGCTGGCTCGTGGATTTACATCGGCACGCAGGGCATCGTGCAGGGCACCTATGAGACCTTTGCCGAGGCCGGGCGCCAGCATTTCGGCGGCGATCTGACCGGCAAGTGGATCCTGACCGGCGGTCTTGGCGGCATGGGCGGCGCGCAGCCTTTGGCGGCGGTATTCGCCGGGGCATCCTGCCTGGCAGTGGAGTGCAACCCGGACAGCATCGACTTCCGCCTGCGCACCAAATACCTGGACGAGAAGGCTGAAACCCTGGACGAAGCGCTGGAAATGATCGAGCGCTGGACCGCCGCGGGCGAGGCGAAATCCGTGGGCCTTCTGGGCAATGCGGCAGAGATCTTCCCGGAACTGGTGAAGCGCGCCGAAGCAGGCGGCATCCGTCCCGATGTCGTGACCGACCAGACCTCGGCGCATGATCCGGTCAACGGCTATCTGCCGCTGGGCTGGACCATGGGCGAATGGAAAGAGCGCCGCGAGAGCGACAAGAAAGCGGTTGAGAAAGCCGCCCGCGCCTCGATGAAGGTGCAGGTCAAGGCGATGTGCGATTTCCACGCGATGGGCGTGCCCACGGTGGATTACGGCAACAACATCCGCCAGATGGCGCTGGAGGAGGGGCTGGAGAACGCCTTTGACTTCCCTGGCTTTGTGCCTGCCTATATCCGCCCGCTGTTCTGCCGCGGCATTGGCCCGTTCCGCTGGGCAGCACTTTCGGGCGACCCGGAGGATATCCGCAAAACCGACGCCAAGATGAAAGAACTGTTCCCCGAGAACGAGGGCCTGCACCGCTGGCTGGACATGGCGCAGGAACGCATTGCCTTTCAGGGCCTGCCCGCGCGGATCTGCTGGATCGGCCTGGGTGATCGCCACAAGGCCGGCCTTGCGTTCAACGAAATGGTCCGCACGGGTGAGTTGTCGGCGCCGGTGGTGATTGGCCGTGACCATCTGGATAGCGGCTCGGTGGCGTCTCCGAACCGCGAAACGGAATCGATGCTGGATGGATCGGACGCGGTGTCCGACTGGCCGCTGCTGAATGCGCTGCTGAACACCGCTTCGGGTGCGACCTGGGTGTCGCTGCACCATGGCGGCGGGGTTGGCATGGGCTTTTCGCAGCATTCCGGCGTGGTGATCTGCTGTGATGGCAGTGACGACGCCGAGCGCCGCATCGGCCGCGTTCTGTGGAACGATCCGGCAACCGGTGTCATGCGTCATGCGGATGCAGGATATGACATTGCCAAGGACTGCGCGCGCGAGCATGGGCTGAACTTGCCCGGTATTCTGGGGTGACGCTCCGGGTAAAGAGAGGCTGAAATCCGGCGCGGGTTTCAGCCGTAAAGGCCTGATTTTTGGCCGTTTCCCTCAAAGGGAAACGGCTTTTTTACTTGGTGTGCCAGTGCAGGCCGTGCATCAGCAGCTGCCGCTGCACCCGCCCCGGATAGTCAGAGCAGATCGCATCCACGCCGAGGGTTATCATCCGGTCGATGTCCTGCGGTTCATTCACTGTCCAGACAACCGTCACCAGCCCCAGTTCGCGGGCGCGGGCCAGCGACCCTGCCGTGATGTCCAGGAAATAGGGGCACCAGAACCGCCCCCCGGCCGCGGCAACGCGATCCGGCAGGTCCAGCACGGTGCAGCCCGCCACCGGGTTCACCGCCTTGGAGGAATCCTCGCCTGCATCGGCGGCATTCTGTGGCAGTTGGGTCAGGAAGGAGGCAGGCATCTCCGGCGCAATCCGCTGGCAGAGGGCGAGCAGATCCCAATCGAAACTGTGCAGCACGGTGCGAGGCTGCATGCGCGCGGCGCGGACGTCGGAAACGACGGCTTCGACCAGCGCCTGGCGCGCGGCGGTGTCACCCAGCAGGTCGGGGTCGGATTTGATTTCCAACAGCAGATGCACACCCCGATGCTGCGGCTGTTGCAGCAGCGCCAGCAGGTCGGCAAGGCGGGGAATGCGCAGGCCGGTCAGGAAGGCCTGATCCGGGAACCGGCGGCCATAGGCGGTGGCACCATCCAGCCCGCCCACATCATAGCGCTGCAATTCGGCGTAGCTGAGGGCAGAAACTTTGGGTTCCGCGCCTTGCAGCCAATTGCCGTTCCCATCGCGGACCATCGACCGGGTCAGATGGTGGTTGTGGGTGATCACCGCGACGCCGTCGCGGGTGGCGGTGACGTCCAGCTCCAACAGCTCCACCCCGGTTTTCAGGGTGAATTCAAAGCCTTCCATAGTGTTTTCCGGCAGCACGCCGCGGGCGCCGCGGTGGCCGATCAGCCGGATCACCCCGGGCGTGCCGGTAAATGCAGGGATCTGCGGAAAGGCCATCAGTCCGCCAGACGCTTGCCGGAGGCGGTATCGAACAAATGTGTCAGCGCGGGCGTGGCCGAGAAGCGGCGGGTGCTGCCGATGCTGTCGTTCGCGTGGCCCGGAACGCTGGCGGTCAGGGCGTGCCCGGTGCCCTGCAGGTGCCCGTGGATCAGGGTGTTGGCGCCCAGCTGCTCCAGCAGGTCCACCTCCAGCGCGATGGGGCCTGCGGGGTCGTCCGCCAGATGTTCAGGACGCAGCCCAAGGGTAACGGCGCCGTGGCTGCGGGAAGACACGGCCAGCACCGCCCCATCGGGCAGGGTGGCACGGCCGGCGTTCAGATCAGCAGGCAGGAAGTTCATCGCCGGGCTGCCGATAAAGCCCGCCACAAACACCGAGGCGGGGCGGTCATAGAGCTCAATCGGGGTGCCGAACTGCTCGACGTAGCCGCCGTTCAGCACCATCAGCCGGTCGCCCAGGGTCATCGCCTCGACCTGATCATGGGTCACGTAGATCGAGGTCACCCCCAGCCGCTGCTGCAGCTTGCGGATTTCCAGCCGCATCTGCACCCGCAACTTGGCATCAAGGTTCGATAACGGCTCGTCAAACAAGAACACCTGCGGATCGCGCACGATGGCGCGGCCCATGGCGACGCGCTGGCGCTGGCCGCCCGACAGCTGCCGCGGTTTGCGGTCAAGGTATTGCCTGATCTCCAGGATCTCGGCGGCCTCTTCCACCCGGCGGTTGATCTCTTCTTTCGGCAGTTTGCGGATTTTCAGCCCGTAAGCCATGTTCTGGCGCACCGACATATGCGGGTACAGCGCGTAGTTCTGGAACACCATGGCGATATCGCGCGCTGAGGGTTCCAGCTCGTTCACCCGGCGCCCGCCGATGGAAATTTCGCCGGAGGTGACGCTTTCCAGCCCCGCCACCATCCGCAAGAGCGTGGACTTGCCGCAGCCGGAGGGGCCGACGATGACGATGAATTCGCCATCGTTGATGTCGCCTTCGACATGGTGCAGCACCTCGGTCGGCCCGTAGGATTTCACCAGGTCTTTGAGTTGAATATCAGCCATTTCGGGGCGCCTTACTTATCGGTTTCCGTCAAGCCCTGCACAAAGAGCTTTTGCATTGCGATGACCACAAACACCGGCGGGATCATCGCCAGAAGGGCCGTGGTCATGATGATGTTCCATTGCGGGCTTTGCTCGGCCGCCTCCAGCATCTGCTTGATCGACATGACGATGGTGGTCATCGAGGTGTCGGTGGTGATCAACAGCGGCCAGAGGTACTGGTTCCAGCCGAAGATGAAGAGGATCACAAACAGCGCCGCGATATTGGTGCGCGACAGCGGCAGCAGGATGTCAAAGAAGAACCTGAGCGGCCCGGCGCCGTCGATACGGGCGCTTTCCAGCAGCTCATCCGGCACTGTCAGGAACACCTGGCGGAACATGAATGTTGCGGTGGCCGAGGCGATCAGCGGGATCGACAAACCCCAATAGCTGTTCAGCAGTCCCAGGTTCGCGACCACCTCGAACGTGGGCAGGATCCGCACTTCGACCGGCAGCATCAGGGTGATGAAGATCATCCAGAAAAACCCCATGCGGAACGGGAATTTGAAATAGACGATGGCAAAGGCCGACAGCAGCGAAATGGCGATCTTGCCGGTGGAGATCATCAGTGCCATCGCCAGGGAGTTCAGCAGCATCAGCCAGACCGGCGCGGTCTCTGTCCCGCTGAGGCCGGATCCGAACAGGGTCTGCTTCATGTTCTCAAGGAAGTAATTCCCCGGCCACAGCGGCAGCGGCGCCTGGTTCATGCGCAGCTGGTCATGGGTGGAGGCGACAAAGGTGATCCACACCGGCAGGGCAATCGCCAGAACGCCAAGCACCAGCACCAGATGGGTCAGGAAAGTGACCAGGGGGCGGTTTTCGACCATCAGTAAGCCACCTTTCTTTCAACAAAGCGGAACTGGACCACGGTCATCGCAATCACCAGCACCATCAGCACCACCGATTGCGCCGCCGAGCCGCCCAGGTCGAGGCCGACAAAGCCGTCGTTGAACACCTTGTAGACCAGGATGGTGGTCGAGGTGCCGGGGCCGCCCTGGGTGACGGCATGGATGATGCCGAAGGTCTCGAAAAAGGCGTAGACCATGTTGATGACCAGCAGGAAAAATGTGGTGGGCGAGATCAGCGGAAAGATGATGGTCCAGAACCGGCGTGCGGGGCCTGCACCGTCGATTGCGGCGGCCTCGATCACGGAATTCGGGATGGATTGCATGGCAGCAAGGTAGAACAGGAAATTATAGGCGACCTGCTTCCACGCCGCGGCCAGGATCACCAGCGCCATCGCCTGGGTGCCGTTCAGGTAGTGGTTCCAGGTGATGCCCGCGAATTCCAGGAAATAGGGGAAGATGCCAAGGGTCGGGTTGAACATGAACACCCACAGCGCCCCGGCCAGAACCGGCGCCACCGCATAAGGCCAGATCAGCAGGGTGCGGTAGAACATCGCGCCGCGCACCACCCGCTGGGCAAAGCCCGCCAGCAAGAGCGCCACGCCCATCGACAGCCCCGCCACCAGCAATGAGAACACCGCGGTGCGCTGGAAACTGGCCAGGTAATGACTGTCCGACCACAGGATTTCGAAGTTTTCGAACCAGACAAATTCGGTGCCAAGGCCAAAGGCGTCTTCGATCAGGAAAGACTGGTACATCGCCTGGCTGGCGGGCCAGATGAAGAACACCAGCGTGATGAGGATTTGCGGTGCGACCAGCAGGTAAGGCAGCGCCGAGGTTGGGAAATGCACCCGTTTGAGCATGAATGGCCCCAGTCAGGAAAGCGGCCCTGCCGCCCCGGGAAAAGGGCGGCAGGGACAGGTCATCAGGATGGGTTAGGACGGGTTGGCGGTGCGCTCGAACCGGCGCAGCAGGTCGTTGCCGCGCGACACCGCCGCATCCAGCGCGTCCTGTGCGGTTTTCTCGCCGCCCCACAGGGCTTCCAGCTCTTCGTTGATCACGTCGCGGACCTGAACAAAGTTGCCATAGCGCAGGCCGCGGCTGTTGGCCGTGGGGGTGTTCAGGCTCAGCTGTTTGATCGCGGTATCGGTGCCGGGGTTGCTGTCATAGAACCCCTGTTCCTTGGACAGCTCATAGGCGGCGGTGGTGATCGGCACATAGCCGGTCTCCTGGTGCCACCAGGACTGCACCTCGGGCGAGGACAGATAGGTCAGGAACTTGGCGGTGCCTTTGTATTCCGCCTCGTCATGGCCCTCGAGCACCCACAGGGTGGCGCCGCCGATGATCGAGTTCTGCGGCGCGTCTGCCACGTTGGTGTCCAGAGGCAGCATGGCCTGGCCGAATTCGAACTTGGCCTGCGAGGAAATCGAGCCGTAATAGGCCGAGGAGTTCATCCACATGCCGCATTCACCGTTGGTGAACATCGGCAGGCTGTCGCCGCGGCGGCCGCCGTAGACAAACAACCCGTCCTTGCCCATCGAGGCGACATCATCCAGCCGCGCGGCCACTTGCGCGTTGTTGAAGGTGAGTTCGGTGTCGAACCCGGCAAAGCCGTTTTCCTTGGTGCCGGTAGGCAGGTTGTGCCAGGCCGAGAAATTCTCGATCATCACCCAGGACTGCCAGCCAAAAGACACACCGCATTTCATGCCGTTATCCACCAGCTTCTGCGAGGCGGTCTTGACCTCGTCCCAGGTGGCGGGCACTGCGGCGCCGGCTGCGTCCAGCGCGTCCTTGTTGTACCACAGCACCGGGGTGGAGCTGTTGAAGGGCATCGACAGCAGCTCGCCCTCGGGGGTCTCATAGTAGGACACCACCGCGGGCAGGAAGGCGTCGCCGTCAAACGGCTCGCCTGCGTCGTTCATCAGCTTTTCAACCGGGTAGATGGCGCCTTTGGCGGCCATCATGGTGGCGGTGCCGACCTCGAAGACCTGCACAATCTGCGGGTGTTCCTTGGCGCGGAAGGCCGCAATCGCCGCGGTCATGGTTTCGGTGTAGTTGCCCTTGTAGACGGGCACCACCTTGTAATCGGACTGGGTGGCGTTGAAGTCTTCGGCGATTTTGTTGACGCGTTCGCCGTTGGTGCCGCCCATGGCGTGCCACCACTGAATTTCGGTTTCTGCAAATGCGGTGCTGCCAGCAACGGCCAGAACGGCCGAGGCGCAGAGCAAGGATTTGATCGGCATGAGCTTCTCTCCCAAGGTTGGCTATGGCGATAGCTTTTGTCTGGCGGGAAAGATAATTCAAGCAAAAGTTTTTTGACAAAAAACATAACATGATGTTATGCGGTGGCGTGTCAATCTTCCTGTGAAAGCGGCTAACCCCTTGAAATTCAAACTCCGCCAGCTTGAGGCATTTCAGGCCGTTGCCCGTACAGGCTCTGTTACCCGCGCCGCTGAGAGCCTCGGGATTTCCCAGCCGGCGGCCAGCCGTCTGCTGTCTGATTTTTCAAAAACAGTGGCGGTGGATCTGTTCACCCGCAAGGACGGGCTGCTGATTCCCACCTCTGAGGCGCGCTATCTGCTGTCCGAGGTGGGCCGGGTGTTCGACAGTCTGAACCACCTGGAGGAACTCAACCGGGACTTGACCGAACGCACCGCCGGCCATCTGCGCATCGCCTGCCTGCCGGGCTTTGCCACGGCGCTGCTGCCCAAGCTGCTGGCCGGATTTCTGGAGCACCGCCCCGGCGTGCGGCTGACGCTGGAGCCGGACCGGCCCGAGAGGATTTTGGAATGGATCATCGGCGAGCAATATGACTGCGGCATCACCGACGGGTTTGCCGCCCATCCGGCGGTGGAAAACATCGACATCCCCGTCCGTACCGTCTGTGTGCTGCCGCAGAATGATCCGCTGGCAGAACAGGATGTTATCACGCCGCGTGATCTGCAGCACCGCAAGATCATCCACACCCGCCGCGACAGCCCGTTTTTCCGCAAGCTGCACAAATCCTTTTCCGAAGCGGGGGTGGAATTGAACAGCTGGATCGAGGTGCGCCAGTTCTCCACCGCCTGCATCATGGTCGGCCAGGGGCAGGGGGCATCCGTGGTCAGCGCCCTGGATGCCGAACAGTTTCGCGGCCAGGGCATTGCCATCGTGCCCTTCGCGCCCGAGCTGCATCACCGGCTGTCGATCCTGCGGCCGGTGTCGGGCAGCCGGTCGCTGCTGGCGCTGGACTTTCTGGACGCCTTTACCAACAGCCTCGCGCCATTCCGCGCCGATCTGGAACCGGCGCGGGGCTGAACGCTATTCGTCACCCTTGTAATAGCCGATCACGTCGTTTTCCGTCGTGGCGCCAAGGCCGTTCAGCAGACGGTTGGAATAGTTGAAATAAGCGCAGACCTGGTTCACCTCCAGGATCTCGCCATCGTCGCAGCCCGCGATCTTGAGCACCTCAAAATCCGATTTCACCATCTTGCCCGCATCGGTGGTCAGCTTGCCGGCATAACGCAGCAGGGCCAGGTCTTTGCCCTGAAACGCATCCTCGGGGCGGTGCGCCTTAAGCGCTGTGAAAATCCGGTCGCTGCGCGGCTGGTCCTTCAGCAGGTTGCGCACGTTCATGAAATGATGGGTCAGCGAATAGCTGCAGTCGTTCAGGATCGAGGTGTAGCTGGCAATCACTTCCAGGAACCAGAACGGCAGTTTGTTGTCCTTGGAATGCAGCACCGAGCGGTACAGCGTCACATGGCCGTTCATCGTCTCGGGGCGCAGTGAATGCACCCGCATCACCGTGTCGACGGTGCCATGCGGCGTGCGCGCCTTGTCCAGCAACTCCTTGAGCCGGCCTGCGGCCTTTTCGTCCGGGATCATCTCAATCCATGCGCTCATATGCTTTCTCCGCGGTTTCCGGGGGCAGGATAGGGGAAGGGGTGCCCTGAATGACAGTAGAAATTTCTACTGTTGTGAAATTTTCCTGGATTGGAGGGGGCGGCTGCGCGTAACATCCGCGTGAGGATCCAGAGGGGGAATTGCGGGATGCAGGATGCGGATTTGCGCAGGGGCGCCGAAAATCTGCTGGTGACCTGCGGCGGTTTGCGCGCCGGGGACCATCTGCTGATCCTGCGGGAGGATCCCGCGAACGGCTATTACGACGCGGCGATTGCCGGGGCGGTGCTGGACAGCGCCGGCGAGCTGGGGATCAAGGCGCAGGCCGAAATCCTGCCGTTTGATCCGATGGGTGCCGCGTTGCCGCCAACGCTGGTAGAGCGGATGAAGGCCGCGGACCGGGTGCTGTTCCTGTCGCGCAGCGGCGATCAGATCCGGTTCAATGCGGATATGCAGGGCATCCGCCCGATCATGTCTTATGCACTGGATGCGGGGATGCTGGCCTCAGGCTTTGGCCGCGCGAACTATCAGGGGTTTGTGGCGCTGAAAGACGCGGTCAATGCGCTGATGGCGGCGGCCCGGCATATCCGGGTGACCTGTCCGCTGGGCACGGATTTCAGCGGGCCGGGCGCGGGTTATCCCAAATCCGGCGCTGCGGATGTGGCCGTCAAACGGTTTCCGATGTCGGTCTTTGCACCGGTGCCGGCGCAGGGGTTCTCGGGCGTGGTGATGCAGGATGGCTTTCTGGTCGGGACCGGCTCGAAATTCTATGCCCCCTACGGCTGCGATCTGCGCGAACCGCTGGCGGTGCATTTCCGCGGCAGCGTGCTGGAGAGGTTCAAGGGCCACGATATGGACGAGCATTGCGCCCGGATGCACTACGCACGCGTGGGGAAGCAGTTTGGTCTGGATCCGATGACCATGCATTCCTGGCATGCCGGCATCCATCCGGGCTGTGCCTATGGCATGGCGGCAGCCGAGAATTACGAGCGCTGGAGCGGCGCGGCCTTTGGCAACCCGCGGCTGATGCACTTCCACACTTGCGGGCATTACGCACCCGGAGAGATTTCGCTGAACGTGCTGGACCCGACGATTGAGGTGGACGGCGCTGCGGTCTGGAAAGACGGCGTGTTCGACCCGCATCTGGTTCCGGGCGGGTCGGACGTTTTGGCGCAATTCCCCTGCATCAAGGCGGTGTTTGACGCACCTGCAAAAGCGGTGGGTCAGGGACCGGGCGGGCGGCTCGCCGGCTGAAATCCGGCGGGGAAACGGCTTCGCTTTCAGCCGGCTTCGGATTTGATGTGCCGGGCGATGCGGGTGCGGAACCGCATCGCGCCTGCGTCCAGTCCAAGGTTGATATAGGGGGTCTTGCGTTCCGCCATGCCGGTCTGGACGTATTCCAGCACTTCCTTGTCTTCGGTAAAGGCCATGATGGCGCCGTCGAACATGCGCTGCGACATCGCCGCGTCCCCCGCATGCATATTGCGGTGCTGGAACCAGAAATAGCGCGAACGCCCGCCGTCCACCGGGGTGATGAAGTTGTAGGAGATATTCACAAACGCATTCGGCGACTGGGGCACATCCTTGCCGCCTTCGCCCCTTGGAGTGTAGACCGACATGTTGATTGCGGTGGCGGGCAGGCGGCATTCGTAATGCTGCTTGCGGTCGCAGGTCGGGCCAAAGGGCAGCATGTCCTTGTAATAGGGTGGCGGCGCCTCATCCAGCACCCAGCGGGAGACGATGACGCCGTCCCCGGTCTCCTCCAGATCCAGCGGGCGGTTGTCGGTGCCGGCCCCGGCAAAGGAGGTCAGATGCACCCAGGCCACATGGCTGG
>NZ_CP038236.1:0-71922 GCF_004535885.1 Leisingera sp. NJS201 | reverse complement strand
GTTTCAACCAACAATAGCCATAGCAAGGAGGACCCTAAGCGTGGCAAACACAACGTTTCCGGATCCGGTTTTTTCGAAGCTGAAAACCAAAGAGTATACTGGCAGCCGGGACGACATTCTCAGCATCAATCATTCAAACACCCTTGCGCTGGACGCGGCGACGGTGTCGCTGAGCTTTTCGTTGGAGCGCCTGCCCGGCGAGATGGCGCTGGTGTCCAAGGACGGAAGCGGCGCCGGGGCGGGCGACTTCACGCTTTGGGTCAAGGACGGCACTTTGGTGGCGACCCAGTCGGACGGCAGCGGGACCGAATACCTGAAAGTCCCGGATCTGGTGTTGTCGGCGCAGCAAACCTACCAGATCTCGGTCAGCTTTGGCGCGGACGGGCTGATGATCTGGCTGGACGGCGCGCTGGTGGCGGCAGAACCTTCGTTCAAACAGGGGCTGGCAGACAATGATAACGCCCTGGTGATCGGCGGCAGCCGGGCCTGGCGCAGCGATCAGGAAGATGACGCGCATTCGCTGTTCAAGGGCACCATCAGCGATGTGCGGATCTTTGACAGCCAGCTGGGCGAAAGCAGCCAGATCGCACTGGCCGGGGAGGCCGGCACCGCCATGGGCGCCAAGATGGACGCGATGATGGAGGATCTGGCCCCGGCCTTTGGCCAGCTGCACGGCGCCAGCGATACCTTCCTGGAGATTCTGTCGGATTACGGCGTCACCCATCACGGCCATCTGGACCGCAGTCTCAACATGATCAGCCGCAACGGCGGCGACAACACGGTGCGCGGCACCAGCGGCGCCGATGGCATCGACGCGGGCCGCGGCGACGACAAGATCATCGGCAAAGGCGGCGCCGATGTGCTGCAGGGCAACTACGGCAATGACACGCTGTATGGCGGCGGCGGCAACGATGTGCTGGACGGCGGCCACGGCGAGGACACGCTGAAGGGCGGCGCTGGCAACGACCTGCTGATCAGCCGCGCGGACGGGCGCGAGGGCGCCATCGCCTATGACCCGGACCGCGACGAGGGCGACCCGGAAAATGAGCTGACGGACGGTAAGCTGTACCCCGATCAGCCGGTGCCGGGCGATGATCTTCTGATCGGCGGCAAGGGCGCGGATATCTTTTATTTCCAGACGCTTATCAACGCCAAGGAGCGCTACATCGAGAAGCACACCCGCGACGACGGCACCATCAACTGGCACGGTGTTGCGGGGGAGAACGACAAGCTGCACGACCATTGGGTCGACATTATGGGCCATGATGTGGTGCAGGATTTCAGCCGCGCCGAGGGCGACCGGATTGTCATTGAGGGCCACACCACCGAGATCGCCTCGATCACCTATGGCGACAAGAACGGCGACGGGGTGATGGATCACTCGGTGATTGCTCTGTACTCGGATCAGGGCAACAACGGCGGCGCCCACAACGATGATTTGCTGGGCAAGATCACCGTCTACGGCGACCTGGTGAAACTGTCGGACATCGAACACACCGCGGCGCCGGCATACGGTATCGTCAAGAGCATCGACGACCTGAACGAAGCGCTGGCGCCAACAGCAGTTTCCGAAAACACCGGCAAGATCAAGGTGCCGGGTCGGCGCTGGGAACGGCTGCGCAGGCCGCCATACCAGGTGCCGGCGCGCCGGTTGTTGCGATGCCAGGCCAGCACGTGCTGAGCGGTGAAGACGGCGATTATCTGAATGCGGGTCACCTTGATGCCCTTGCGCTGGACGCGGCGACGGTGTCGCTGAGCTTTTCGCTGGAGCGGCTGCCCGGCGAGATGGCGCTGGTGTCCAAGGACGGCAGCGGCGCCGGGGCGGGCGACTTCACGCTTTGGGTCAAGGACGGCACTTTGGTGGCGACCCAGTCGGACGGCAGCGGGACCGAATACCTGAAAGTCCCGGATCTGGTGTTGTCGGCGCAGCAAACCTACCAGATCTCGGTCAGCTTTGGCGCGGACGGGCTGATGATCTGGCTGGACGGCGCGCTGGTGGCGGCCGAACCTGCGTTCAAACAGGGGCTGGCAGACAATGATAACGCCCTGGTGATCGGCGGCAGCCGGGCCTGGCGCAGCGATCAGGAAGATGACGCGCATTCGCTGTTCAAGGGCACCATCAGCGATGTGCGGATTTTTGATGGCCAGCTTGGCGAAAGCAGCCAGATCGCGCTGGCCGAGGCGGCCGGCACCGCCACGGGCGCCAAGATGGACGCGATGATGGAGGATCTGGCCCCGGCCTTTGGCCAGCTGCACGGCGCCAGCGATACCTTCCTGGAGATTCTGTCGGATTACGGCGTGACCCATCACGGCCATCTGGACCGCAGTCTCAACATGATCAGCCGCAACGGCGGCGACAACACGGTGCGCGGCACCAGCGGCGCCGATGGCATTGACGCGGGCCGCGGCGACGACAAGATCATCGGCAAGGGCGGCGCCGATGTGCTGCAGGGCAACTACGGCAATGACACGCTGTATGGCGGCGGCGGCAACGATGTGCTGGACGGCGGCCACGGCGAGGACACGCTGAAGGGCGGCGCTGGCAACGACCTGCTGATCAGCCGGGCGGACGGGCGCGAGGGCGCCATCGCCTATGATCCGGACCGCGACGAGGGCGACCCGGAAAATGAGCTGACGGACGGCAAGTTGTACCCCGATCAGCCGGTGCCGGGCGATGATCTTCTGATCGGCGGCAAGGGCGCGGATATCTTTTATTTCCAGACGCTTATCAACGCCAAGGAGCGCTACATCGAGAAGCACACCCGCGACGACGGCACCATCAACTGGCACGGTGTTGCGGGGGAGAACGACAAGCTGCACGACCATTGGGTCGACATCATGGGCCATGATGTGGTGCAGGATTTCAGCCGCGCCGAGGGCGACCGGATTGTCATCGAGGGCCACACCACCGAGATCGCCTCGATCACCTATGGCGACAAGAACGGCGACGGGGTGATGGATCACTCGGTGATTGCGCTGTACTCGGATCAGGGCAACAACGGCGGCGCCCACAACGACGATTTGCTGGGCAAGATCACCGTCTACGGCGACCTGGTGAAACTGTCGGATATCGAACACACCGCGGCGCCGGCATACGGTATCGTCAAGAGCATCGACGACCTGAACGAAGCGCTGGCGCCAACAGCGGTTTCCGAAAACACCGGCAAGATCAAGGTGCCGGGATCGGCGCTGGCGGACGCTGGCGATCTGACCCTTGCGGCAGCGGAAAGCCCGGTCTTTGCCATGGCAGGCAGCCACGGTTTCGATGCCGACGACCGTTCTGCCTATGTTTTTGATCACAATAAGGCGCTGGAGCTTTCCAGCGGCACTATTGCCTTTCGCTTTACCGCCAGCAGTCTGGCCGGATACCAAACCCTGTTGTCCAAGGATGCCGCTGAATATGGCAGCGGCGGGCATCTGGCAGTCTATCTGGATGAAACCGGCAAGCTGATCGTGCGCCTGCAGGACAGCGAGGAGACCCACTATTTCACTGCGGCAAATGCGATTGAGGCAGGCACAGACTATGACTTCAGCCTGAATTTTGGCAGCGAGGGCGTGGAAGTCTACCTGAATGGCGCGCGGATTGCTTATGAAGCCGGGCTGGATTTTGACTGGAGCACCAACAGCGAGGCACTGATTGCCGGGGCTGCAGGATGGAGCAATGCAGCCGGCAAAACCGACAAGATCCACAGCTACTTTGATGGCAGTATCAGTGATCTGGCGGTTTATGACGCGGTGCTGACCGGCGAAGAGGTTTTCGGCAGCGGTGAGCGCAGCGATTACGCTTACTTCGGCGGCCGGATCGACAGCTTTCAGTTCAATCGCAGCGGCGGCGAAATCCAGATCAGCAAGGGCGGCTCTGAGATGGTTCTGGAACCGGAGGATACCTTTGCCGCGTTCAAGGATGTCACCGTGCGAGCGGCGGATATTCAGTTCGGTTCCAATAACAGCGACGAATTGCGCGGTGCCGATGGTGCCGATGTGCTGATTGGAAAAGACGGCGATGACCGGCTGCTGGGGTATGGCAATGATGACTTGCTGAGAGGCGGAAAGGGCAACGACAACCTTTATGGCGGTGACGGAGCGGATACGCTGTCCGGTCAGGGGGCCACGACAAACTGGCGGCGGCAGCGGCCGGGACTATCTGTTTGGCGGCGATGGCAATGACACGCTGTATGGCGAAGACGGCCGGGATTGGCTCTATGGCGGCCTTGGCGATGACCGGCTGCAGGGCCACAGCTGGAATGCGTCGGACCCCTCAGACCGGGACCGCGCGGTGTTTGATGGGAACTTCGAGGACTACAGCTTTGAAAGCTATACCTACTTTGACTCCAACCGGGGTACCGACATTACCCGTCTGACGGTAACTGATGCGGCCAGCGGCGGGGCTGATGGCTATTATGAAGGCCGCGACCAACTGCTGGATATTGGCTTGTTAGTCTTTGCAGATCAGACGGTTGCCTTTGATGACCTGATCTGACGCCAGGTCCGGGCGTAGAACAGCACGGGTTTGGCGGAGCAAACATCTGTCAATCCTTCAGGTGGCTTTCACCGGGGCATTTGGGTGCCTCCGGTGAGTTTCGCTCCTGGGTGCAAATGATTTGGACACCATTCAGAAATGCCGCCGGCTGCGCAAAGCAGAAACGTCACTGCGTAGCGCAACAGGAACAATGTTTGGCAGCCCGTAGACCGCAAATATCGAAGGGCTGATAAGCCTTGTGAGAACATGAGACTGAAACCGCTGGATAGCGGTTTGAGCCCAGACCTACATAACTGTGATAATGTCGCCGACAGCGATGATCTCGTTCAAGCAAAACTGGCCGTCTGCTCTCATATGCAGATGCGGTAAATCAAGATGGCCGTTCGGCCTCGGTTGGTAAACCTCTCATGGGAATGATTTTCCAGCGCTTGAGATGAAAATTTTGGCTTCCAGTACAGTGGCAAAGGCCAGATCAATCTGGTCATTTGTGTACAGAACACAACGACTTCGACCATCCTTGTCGTCGGTCAGAAGATCGTAGTCGTTTATCTCAATGTTCATAAGGGACGATCCCATACGGACATGCAAAATTCAACGGCAGCTTTATCCGCATTGCGGTCATTCACTTGCGATCATCGCCTCTGGCAATTCCTTCTTGCAGGGCCTGGGCTTATACCCCATCTTCTCGGAATTGGTCTGCACCTTGGGCTTTGGCGGCGCTTTCTCATGCATCTCTTTGATACGCGCCAGAACCGCACTCAGCCGCTTGTTCCCGACGACGGCAGCATGGGTGACGCGCTGGGTTCATATCAATGACCCGGTAGGGAAGGGAGTGGCCTTTCAAGCGGACCTCAAACCGCCCATCCGCAAAGGCATAGGTATCCGCATATTTGCAACCAGCGCGTGACAATTCGTTCTCTTCCAGCATGATCCGCTTGCGGTCATAGGAAGTTGTGAGCTGTTTGCCGGCATAGCGATTCTCCCGCCAGCACAGAACTTCCGCCAGCCGGTTCGGTTCGGCATTCAACGCCCGGTGCAGGTTGTCCGGCTTGGCAGGGACCTTAGCAAATTTGGCGCAGAAACGGTTGTGAGCGCTGCATAGTTTCACCTGTAATCGGTCTTATGTAAAATGTGCAACAAGAAGAGCGAAGAGTGATGGAGTGGATGCCCCTTCCGACGGCATCGCGATGCGCCATGCTGGTGCTGTGTTAACAGACCAGAAACAGAGGAGGCGACAATGGAAATGGTTGCAATCATCGGAGTAGACTTGGCAAAGCGCAGTTTTCAGGTGCATGGGGCGACAGTTGGGGCCTTGTTGCACGAATCGGGTGAGGGATTCACTGTATGAATCCAGCATGCTAGCTGAATGATATGAGAAGTGGGACCCCTACGAAGTACAAGACCACGAACTGGTCGGCTTACAATGAAGCGTTGAAGCGGCGTGGATCGCTGACGGTGTGGTTCGATTCAGAAATGACATGGCGGCCGCCACCGACCGGCAAGCGCGGTCGACAACCGAGCTTCAGCGACGCGGCGATCCAGACCTGCCTGACGATGAAGGTGCTGTTTGGCATGCCGTTGCGGCAAACGACGGGGGTCGTACAAAGCCTTTTGCGGCTGGTCGGCCTGGACTGGACCGTGCCGGACTTTAGTACCCTGTGCCGCCGTCAGACACGCTGAATGTGAGCATCCCCTGTCGTGGCGCGAAGGGGCCGCTGCACCTGTTGATCCCCTCTCGTGACATCACTGCGTGATGCACTGCCGGGCAGCGGACAGCACCGGCATCAAGGCCGAAGGAGAAGGTGAATGGAACGCCCGCAAGCCCCCCTCTCGCACATGCCATGCATGTGCTGCCGGGCAGCGGGTGGCCCAAGCTGCGCATCTGGCGCAAGATACATATCGGCATCGACGAGGAAACGTTGGAGGTTCGGGCCGTCGGGATCACGGGCAGCAACATTGGTGACGCGCCCATGTTACCAGAATTACTGGACCAGATTCCGCCGGATCAGAAGATCGGCAGCGTCACCGCCCCCTCTCGGCAGATTGCTTCGCAATCGCCTGCCGGGCAGTGGATGGAGCCTATGACACACGCAAGTGCCATGAGGTCATCGCGGTGCGAAACGCAGCGGCCGTCATCCCGCCCCGCAAGAACGCCAAACCCTGGAAGCTGACGAGCCGGGCGCCGAGGCACGCAACGAAGCTCTGAGAGCCTCAAAGCACCTCGGCCGCGCTATCTGGCGGCGATGGAGCGGTTATCACCGCCGGAGCCGTGTCGAGATATGAGGAGGATCAGAAAAGGATCTGGGGGATCCTTTTCCTGACGATTGGATGAACTGCATCAAGCTGCTTGGTCAGTCATTGATGGTTCGAGACTTCGAACGCCAGGTCGCCGAACTCCAGGTCCGCATCGCCGTGCTGAACGGCTACACTGCGCTTGGCATACCCGTCACTGTGACTGTGGGATAAATCCGTCCGGGGAAAGGGGAACTGGGGTCAGACCCCGATTTGTGCAACAAGGCCGACAGCTGGCGGGGATGTCTTGTTCCGCAATAAACTGTCCCGGGCGCAAGTTGTGCCATTTTTTGCACAACAACCAAACTGCACCGTTGCTATGGAGGCCTGCGCGACCGGGCATGACTGGGGGTGTCAGATCGGGGCACTCGGCCATGAGGTAAAGTTAATACCGCCCATCTATGTGAAACCTTTCGTCAAACGGCATAAAAACGATGCTGCTGATGCAAAAGCGATTGCCGAGGCTGCATCACGTCCGACGATGCGAACAGTCGCCGTGAAAACACATGAGCAGCAAAGTAGGGCGGTATTGTTCCGAACACGTGACCTGCTCCTGAGGCAACGCACGCAGCTGATAAACTGAGCTACCCCCTGAATTTCGGACACTGACGTAAGCTGCGATTTGCTGTCTGCTGATCTTCGACGAAGAGGAGATCAGAGATGTCGAAACGGAAGAACCATTCGCCCGATTTCAAAGCGAAAGTCGCGCTTGAGGCTCTGAAGGGCGAGCGGACTGTTGCTGAGCTGGCGAGCCAGTTTGGCGTTCACCCAACGATGATCCACAGCTGGAAGCGGGCTCTTCTGGAGGGCGCGTCCGGCGTGTTCAAGCGCGGCGGCAGGAAGCCCCAGGAGATTGACGAAGAACAGGTCAAAGAGCTGCACGCCAAGATTGGGGAGCTGGCCGTTGCCAACGATTTTTTGTCACGAAAGCTCAAACCGTGGATCGGCAAGTGAGGAGGAAAATGATCGAGCCTGCCAATGCCAATCTGCCCATTAGCAAGCAGTGCAAGCTGCTGTCGATCTCGCGGTCGTCGTTCTATTATCAGCCCAAAGGCGAGACGGCTCTGAACCTGATGCTGATGCGCCGGATCGACGAACAGTTCCTGGAAACGCCGTTCTTCGGTGTGCGGCAGATGACTTGGCATCTGCGCAATGAAGGTCATTTGGTGAACGAAAAGCGGATCAGGCGGCTGATGAGGGTGATGGGGCTCATGCCGATCTACCAGAAGCCCAACACCCGCTGCCCGGCAGCACATGCAAAGCATGTGCGAGAGGGGGCAGGGCTGCGAAGGGGCACAAGACCTACCCCTATCTGCTGCGTGGTCTGCGGGTGGGGCGCCCGAACCAGGTCTGGGCGGCAGACATCACCTATCTGCCAATGCGCAAGGGGTTCCTGTATCTGGTGGCGATCATTGACTGGCACACGCGCAAGGTGCTGGCCTGGCGCATCTCGAACACGCTGGAAGCGGACTTCTGTGTCGAGGCGCTGAACGAGGCCATCCACAAGTTCGGCCCGCCCGAGATCATGAATACAGATCAGGGCAGCCAGTTCACGTCCTTCGCCTGGACGGACAGGCTGTGGCGATCCGGTGTGCGCATCTCGATGGATGGCAAAGGCCGGTTCCTCGATAACATCTTCGTCGAGCGGCTTTGGCGGAGCCTGAAATACGAATGCGTCTACTTGCATGCTTGGGAGACCGGATCAGAGGCGAAGGTCGGCGTCGGAAAGTGGATCGAGTTCTACAACCGAAAACGCCCACATTCCGCCCTTGGCGGCAAACCCCGGCCGTGGTCTATTGGCCGAGAAAACACAAAACCCAACCCGATCAGCAGGAGCAGAGAGTAGCTTAAATTACGCCAGAACCTGTCCAACAATTGGGGAGTAGCTCAAAACGCCTTGCGAGCTCATCTCGCCGAGTTTGGCAGAGTTGCGCCGAAGGCGACGACAAATATCAAACATCTGAGAGAAATCTTGGAAGATGCTAAGAATGGCCTGCTACAAATGGTGACGGATATTGGATCGATCTATATTGGCCGGATCGCCACTCTGACAGAACAAATAGGCAGGCTTGAAAAACAGGTGCGCATCGAAGCGACAAAAGACGATGCTGCACGCCGTCTCCAGACCATGCCAGGCATTGGCCCGATCACTGCCATGGCTGTCTCTGCCTTCGCCCCGCCCATGGAAAACTTTCGTCGGGGCCGGGATTTTGCTGCGTGGGTAGGGCTGGTACCGAAGCAACACTCGACGGGTGGAAAGCAAAAGTTGGGCCGAACTTCGAAGATGGGGCAGAGAGATAACCGCAGGCTCCTGGTCATCGGTGCCATGTCCGTCGTGAAGGTGGCTGTTCACAAGGGTGCCCGAGAAGGATCTTGGCTCCAAAGGATGCTCGCAAGGAAACCACGTATGGTCGTCGCTATTGCGCTCGCAAATAAAATGGCGCGCCGGTTATGGGCCATTTTGGTGAGGAACGAAGATTACAGGGATCCGGCCATCGCCGCCGCGTAAGCGTTACGGTAGGCGGTACGTCGGGAATGTGAGGAGGTCTTTGAGTGTAAGGGCAAATGATCGGAAAGATCGGGTTCAATAAAACCAGGAACTCACACCGGGATAATCAACCCGCCACTGTGATGTGGAATTGAACCGCGTATCTCCATACCGGCCAGCGGCATCTGAAACGCCGCACAAACAGGCCTGACAGATGACCGCATCCGTTCACATTCCCAAAACGCTCAAAAAACAACTTGCATAAATAGGGGCATCCACAGATGTGAGTTCGCTGGATCTGTGTGCGCAACCCCTTCCAAACTATGAAGGCCGTCGTTCACAGTCGAGCGGGCGAAGTCTCTGGTGCTGCTGGCAGCGACAGGACCGGCAATGCACAGGAAGCGCCACTTTGCATAGTCCAGCCTGCTGTCTGGTAGCGGACATTGCCGCATCTTGGCGCGAAGGAGCAGCTTGTGTCCTCATCTGCAGCCCTCAAGCAAGCAAAGAGCGGGTGTTATTTACGCACTTAGCCTCGGCACTCCGGCGCCGCCGGGGCTGTCAGTATAACTTGCACATTCTGTCCGCTCTTTCAGCAGTTGCGGCAAGGCCGGCTCAGGAAGTCGTCAGGCTTTCCCCGGTATCCAAAACGGGTGCTGCATCAATGTCCTCCGCGTCCAGCATGGCGGCGACACGTTCCAGTGCCGCAATCAACCCTGCCTGCTCCCAATCTTCCATCGCTTCAAACTTGCGAACAAACCGTTGCTGCAGGGGGTCAGGCGCTTCGGCAATTGCCTGACGGCCTTTTGCAGTGACAGATATATCGGTTTGACGCCGGTCGGTCTGCGACTTTTCACGTACAGCCATCTCTTTGCGCACCAGCTTGTCGACAAGCGAAGTCACGGTTGCTTGGGAAATCCGCATCTGCTGCGAGATTGCCTTGGCCGTGCAATGCCCGCTGCCGGCAATAATTTGCAGCACCCGAAACTGCGGTGCAGTCAGTTCAACCGACCGGGCAAGCTCACGTCCGAACAGGTCGGTCGCGCGCAGAATCCGGCGCAGGGCTATCAAGCTGGCATCAATACGGTCCATCTTCAGTTTCTGGCAGAGCTTGGGGGGATAATCAAGAAGTGCGGTTTTATGGCTTTTTACTTTGAAAGATGAAGCATAAGTGATCCACTTGATAGGCGCTTTTTCGCGAATGCTGAGCAAAAAACGACACATTGACGCAATCAGCGACACTGTCTTGAAGCCATTGCAGGAGGGTGTTACTTAGTCAATCAAATTAAAATGGAGGCGCCGGGGCAGATGCGGCATGCGTTAGAGTTTTTCCGGAAAGCAGCACCTGCGCTGCGCGAGCCTGCAGCGGAAGATGGAGCCGGGATCTGGGAGCTGGTGCGCGCATGCAAGCCGCTCGACGAAAACTCCATGTACTGCAATCTGATCCAGTGCGACCACTTCAGCGAGACCTGCGTGGTTGCCGAGATTGAGGAAGAAATAGCTGGCTGGACTTCTGCCTACGTTCTGCCTGACGATCCGGAAACGCTGTTTGTCTGGCAGGTGGCAGTGTCGGAACACGCCCGCGGGACCGGGCTTGGCTCGCGGATGCTGAACGGCCTGCTGCTCCGCGAGGCCTGCAAAAACATCAAACGGCTGCAAACGACAATCACGCAAGAAAACAGAGCGTCCTGGGCATTGTTCCACAACT
Organism: Leisingera sp. NJS201; assembly: GCF_004535885.1. Classification (NCBI taxonomy): domain Bacteria; kingdom Pseudomonadati; phylum Pseudomonadota; class Alphaproteobacteria; order Rhodobacterales; family Roseobacteraceae; genus Leisingera; species Leisingera sp. NJS201. The sequence goes on along the minus strand of NZ_CP038236.1, from coordinate 60,957 downwards.
TCGCAGCCAACCGGAGCGCGCCGCTGAGGAGCCGGCCCCACTTTACGCAGGCCGGGCATTTCCGTGACCGCCAGAGTACCGAGCACATGGTCACGATCGATTTCTCCGAGGCGCCCGGCAGCACAGTTTGAGGGCGCTTTGATCCATGTGGCGCTTGCCCGTTTTGACCTGTCTAGTTCCAAGAGGACACAATATGCCGACTGATACGTCAGCCGAGATTTCCATTTTCAAGCGCCGCGAATCCGAAGCGCGCAGCTATTGCCGCGGCTTCGATGCGGTGTTCACCCATGCCAGCGGCTCTGAGCTGACTGACGACAAGGGGCGCCGGTACATCGACTTTCTTGCCGGCTGCTCGTCGCTCAACTACGGGCACAACGATCCGGACATGAAGGCGGCGCTGCTCGACCACATCTCGTCCGACGGGCTGGCGCACGGGCTGGATTTCCACACCAGCGCCAAGGCGGATTTCCTTGATGCCTTCGACCGGCACATCCTGCGGCCGCGCAACATGGACCACAAGGTGATGTTCACCGGCCCGACCGGCGCCAATGCGGTTGAGGCAGCGCTGAAACTGGCCCGCAAGGTGACCGGCCGCAACACTGTCATCGCCTTCACCAATGGCTTTCACGGCGTCACCCTGGGCGCCTTGGCGGCCACCGGCAACAGCTATCACCGCGGCGGCGCCGGCACCCCGCTGAACGGCGTCACCCGGATGCCCTATGACGGCTACTTTCCGGGCGGCGCTGATACCGCTGAATACCTTGAGACGATGCTGAACGACCGCTCCAGCGGCATCGACGCCCCTGCGGCTATCCTGCTGGAGACCGTGCAGGGCGAAGGCGGCCTGAATGCCGCGCGCCCCGAATGGGTGCAGCGCATCGCCGCGCTGGCCAGGGAGCACGGCGCGCTGCTGATCATCGACGACATCCAGGCCGGCTGCGGCCGTACCGGCGGCTTCTTTTCGTTTGAGGACATGGGGATCACACCGGACATTGTGACGCTGGCGAAATCGATCTCGGGATTTGGCCTGCCGATGGCGCTGATGCTGGTGCGCCCCGCACATGACATATTCGGCCCGGCCGAACACAACGGCACCTTCCGCGGCAACACTCATGCCTTTGTCACGGCCCGGGTTGCGATCCGGAAATTCTGGGGTGACGGCCGGTTCCAAAAGGATGCTGCCGCCAAAGCCCGGTTGTTGACTGCCGCCCTGGAAGAAATGGCCGAATTGCTGCCTGGCGCCTGTCTCAAGGGGCGCGGCATGATGCAGGGGCTGGATGTCGGCTCAGGCGAACTGGCCGCCAGCATCTGCGCCCATGCCTTTGAAAACGGGCTGATTATCGAAACCTCGGGCAACAAAGACCAGGTGGTCAAGGTGCTGGCCCCCCTGACCACATCTGAGGATACCCTGATGAAGGGTCTGAACATCCTGCGCGGCGCGATCCGCGGCGTAACGGACTCAAGCAAATTTGCAGCGGAGTAAGACATGATAGTTCGCGACTACAACGACATTGTCAAAAGTGACCGCAGCCGCGTTGTATCGGACGCAAAGTGGTCTTCGGTCCGGATGCTGCTGGAGCAGGACGGGATGGGGTTTTCGTTCCACATCACCTTTCTTGAGGCCGGTTCGGAACACACGTTCGAATACAAGAACCACTTCGAGAGCGTTTATTGCATGCAAGGCACAGGCTCGATCACCGATCTGGCCACCGGCGAAACCCACCTGATCCGGCCCGGCGTCATGTACGCGCTGGACAAACATGACCGCCACACCCTGCGCGCTGAGGAAGAGCTTGTCATGGCCTGTGTGTTTAACCCGCCGGTGACCGGCAGCGAAACCCACCGCGAAGATGGCTCCTACGCGCTGGAAACCACCTGAAGAGGCCCCGGCGCCAGCCGGGGGATAGACAGTGAATTTTCCCGAACATACCGTCGAGAAAATCGGCGGCACGTCGATGTCCCGCATCCGGGAGTTGCGCGACACTTTGATCATTGCTGACCGTCGCGGTGGCGCGCTCTATCACCGGATTTTTGTTGTCTCCGCATTTGGCGGAATCACCAACCTGTTGCTGGAGCATAAGAAATCCGGTGAACCTGGCGTCTATGCCCTGTTTGCCAACGACGACAACGATCATGGCTGGCTTGATGCGCTGAGCCGCGTGGGGGAAGCGATGGCCGGTGTCCACAACGGCGTGTTGGACAACCCGGCCGACCGGGCGCTGGCGGAGGATTTCGTGCGCGACCGCATCGAAGGGGCCCGCAGCTGCCTGTTCGACCTGCAGCGCCTGTGCTCCTACGGCCATTTCCGCCTGTCGAGCCAGATGATGCTGGTGCGCGAGCTGCTGTCCGGGCTGGGCGAGGCGCATTCCGCCTTTGTGACAACGCTGATGCTGCAGCGCGCTGGTGTGAATGCCCGGTTTATTGACCTCAGCGGCTGGCGCGATGACAGGGAATGCTCGCTTGAGGAACGGATCAGCGGCGGCCTTGGCACTCTTGACCTGGCATCGGAACTGCCTGTCGTCACCGGCTACGCGCAGTGCCGCGAGGGGCTGATGCGCGAATATGACCGCGGGTATTCCGAAGTCACATTTTCCACCATCGCGGCACTCACCCAGGCGAAAGAGGCGATCATCCACAAGGAGTTCCACCTGTCATCCGCAGATCCGGCGCTGGTGGGCACAAAAGCCGTGCGCAAACTGGGGCACACGAATTACGATGTCGCCGACCAGCTGTCGAATATGGGGATGGAGGCCATTCACCCGAATGCTGCCAAGATCCTGCGCCAGTCAAAAGTGGCTCTGCGCATCACCAATGCCTTTGAGCCTTCCGATCCCGGCACCCTCATCGACGGCCAGCCTTCCAAAACCGCAGCCGTTGAAATCGTGACCAGCCTTGATGTGGTTGCGCTGGAACTGTTCGAGCAGGATATGGTCGGCGTCAAAGGCTATGATGCCACTGTATTAGAGGCCCTGCGCCGCCACAACGTCCGGATCGTCTCCAAAAGCTCGAACGCCAATACCATCACCCACTATGTCGAGGCATCGCTGAAGACAGTGCGCCGTGTGGTGAATGACCTTGAGCGCGCGTATCCGTCCGCCCAGGTCAGCACACGGGCGTTGTCCATCGTTTCGGCCATTGGACGCGACCTGTCCGGGGTGCAAGTGCTTCGCCGCGGGCTTGCAGCCTTTGACCAAGCGGGTGTCGGGGTGATCGCTGCGCATCAGACACCGCGCAATGTCGATGTTCAATTTGCGGTGCCACGGACATCAGCGGAAACTGCGGTCACGGTTTTGCACAGGGCTCTTATTGCGGGAACCGGCCAGGCTGCAAAAGTAAAAGCGGCGTGACCAGGCAGCCGGGCCTGTGGCACCCCGTTGCTTCGACCCTGCGGCCAGGATTGAGGAACGGCAATGTGGTATCCTGATCCCGAAACGCTTCATTCCCCTTTGCATGCCAGCCTGGCAGTTGCGATTGAGCAGGCCATACTGACAGACAAGCTCCCCGCCGGATCCCGGCTGCCGCCGCACCGCAAAATGGCAGACCGGCTTGGTTTGAGCGTTCACACCGTAAGCAAAGCCTACGATAGCTTGCGCAAGCAGAACCTGATTGACGCACAGGTTGGCCGGGGCAGCTATGTCAGCGGTCCCGAGCCAAACGCGGCTCCGCCAAGAACCGCTCTTGAAGAAGGGTTTGACTTCTCCACCTCCCGCCCCATCCGCAACCAAGAGCACAGCAGGCGGTTTCAGCTGTCATTGCAGAGGCTTACGGCAGAACTGAACCCCTCGGCCCTGCAGGATTGCGGTTTCAGCTCCGGGCATGATGGCCGCCGCGCGGCAGGGGCAAAGTGGCTGGCAGCCTGCGGTCTTGCTGCCGCTCCGGAACAGATTCTGGTGACAAACGGCGGCAGCCACGGAATGTCTGTTGCGCTGTCCGCACTGGCCCGTCCTGGCGACACCGTTTTGTCAGACAGCATCACCCATAATCTGCTCGTTTCCGGTTGTTCCTATTTGGGGTTGAAACTTTCGGGACTGAAAACGGACTCATCTGGCATTTTGCCGGATGCATTGGAGGAAGCCTGCCGGACGTCCGGCGCTAAAGTCCTGTGTTTGCTGCCATCATTGGCAAACCCGGTGCCGGTTATGATGCCCGAAGACCGGCGCAGGGAGCTGTCCCGGATTGCCGATGACCATGGTCTCTACATCATTGAAGATGATCCGCTTGGCCCTGTAGCAGAGGATCGCCCGCCGCCGGTGGCAGCGCTGGTGCCGGAACGTTCCGTCTATATGTCTGCCCTCAGCACATGCCTGATAACCGGGCTGCAGGCCGGATACATGGCTGCGCCAAGCCATTTGCTCCCTTCCCTGACGGGCCGCCTGCTGAATTTCGGGGGGGCGGGCACGCCCTTAATGCAGGAACTGGCCGGCTGCTGGGTATCGGACGGCACAGCGCTGGAGATTGCAGACTGGCAAAGGAAAGCATTGAAAAGCCGCTACCGCACGGTTTGCGGGGTATTAAATGGAATACCCTGGACAGGGCACCCTGCAGCACTGCATCTGTGGTTGCCGCTGCCTGACGGGTGGAGCTCCGTCGATTTTTCGCAATATGCGCGCCAGATGCACATAGCCGTTACGCCTGACGCGCCTTTTCTGCCCCCGGATACACGCTCACCGGGCGCAGTGCGGATTTCGCTGGGCGCGGTTCAGGATGAGACCCGTTTCAGCAAAGGCCTGGGGCTGATAGCAGCCCTTTTGAAGCTGAACCCGCACAGCTTGCCGCAGCTTGCGTTTTAGCGGTTGCCCCTAGGGCCAGGGCCCGTTGCTTTGCGCTTGGCGGCGGGAGTAAAAGGCCCGGGTTCATTCAGACAGGGGAAAGACAGCGGTGCGTTTTACGGTGCCGTAGACAAAACTGGTGTCGATCGATGCAATGCCGCCGATCGGGTGAATGCGGTGGCGGATGAAATTTTCATAGGCTTCCAGATCAGGCACCAGTACCCGCAATTGGTAGTCCATTGCGCCAGTCAGCACGTGGCACTCCAGCACCTCCTCGATCATCTGCATCCGCCGTTCGAAATTCTGGACGTCGGTTTCGTTATGCCGTTCCAGGCGGATGCGGACAAAGACGGTGATCGCCAGCCCGCAGGCGGCGGCATCCGCATCGGCGCTGTAACCGCGGATAATCCCCTTGGCTTCAAGGTTCCGGACCCGCCGCAGGCACGGCGACGGGGACAGGCTGACCGCGTCGGCAAGCTCCTGGTTGGTCATCCGCCCGTCCTGCTGCAGGGCGCGGATGATTTGTCTGTCTTTGTTGTCCATGCGGATCCCGGATTGGCAGTATCTGCCAATATTTATATCCTATGAGGCATAGTTCGCAATCAAATGCTGTGCATTTGGGTTCATTATGGCCGAAATCAGATTGAGGAGACAGCCATGACCGGTCCCAACGGCTTTGCCACCCGCGCCATCCACCACGCCTATGATCCGCAGGACCACGAAGGCGCTTTGACGCCGCCGCTGCACCTGACATCGACCTTTGCGTTTGAGACTGCCGAGGCCGGCGGCGAGATGTTTGCGGGGGAGCGCGCGGGCCATATTTACAGCCGCATCTCAAACCCGACCTGCGATCTGCTGGAACAGCGCATCGCCACGCTGGAGGGCGCAGAAGCCGGCCTGGCGCTGGCCAGCGGCATGGGGGCGGTGACCGCTGTGCTGTGGACGCTGCTGTCGCCGGGGGACGAAGTCATCGTCGACAAGACGCTTTATGGCTGCACCTTTGCCTTCATGCGCCACGGGCTGGCGAAATGGGGCGTCACCATCACCCATGTCGACATGAGCGACCTGGACAACCTGCGCAAAGCGGTCTCCGGCAAGACGCGGGTGGTCTACTTTGAGACGCCGGCCAACCCCAACATGCGGCTGGTGGATATCGAAGGCGCGGCCGAGATCGCCCATGCCTCTGGCGCCCAGCTGGTGGTCGACAACACCTATTCCACCCCGTATCTGACCCGCCCGATTGAACTGGGCGCCGATATTGTGCTGCATTCCGCCACCAAATACCTTGGCGGCCATGGCGATGTGGTGGCCGGGCTGGTTGCGGGCCGTGCCGAGCAGATCGCCGAAATCCGTCTGGTCGGCATGAAAGACATGACCGGAGCGGTGATGGCGCCGTTCAATGCCATGCTGATCCTGCGCGGTCTGAAGACGCTGAACCTGCGGATGGACCGCCACTGCGCCTCGGCCAGGGTGGTGGCAGACTTCCTCGCCGCCCATCCTGCGGTCCGCACAATGCACTTCCCAGGCCTCAAAAGCTTCCCGCAGCATGACGTGGCGGAACGCCAGATGGACCAGCCCGGCGCGATGATCGCGTTCGAGGTCGAGGGCGGGCTGGCCGGCGGCATCGCGCTGATGAACGGTCTGCAGATGATCCAGCGCGCGGTGTCTCTGGGTGATGCCGAGACCCTGATCCAGCACCCCGCCTCGATGACCCATTCGACCTATACGCCGGAAGAGCGCGCCGAACATGGCATCAGCGACGGGCTGATCCGCCTGTCCGTCGGCCTGGAGGAGGTCGAGGACATTCTGGCGGATCTGGAGCAGGCCCTGCCCGCCCCGGTGCAGCACGCCGCCGAATAAGGAGACAGCCATGCGCCCGGACCTGACCCATCTGAAGACCGTTGAGCAGCGGCTGTTGTGGCTGTCGCACTGGATGATCCACAACGCCAACCACATCCGCCCCAATCCGGACGGGATCAAGGTGGGCGGGCATCAGGCCTCCTCTGCCTCGATGGTGTCGATCATGACGGCGCTGTACTTCTCGGCGCTGCGGCCCGAGGACCGGGTGGCGGTGAAACCGCATGCCTCGCCCGTCTTCCACGCGATGCAATACCTGATGGGCAACCAAACCCGCGAAAAGATGGAGAATTTCCGCGGCTTTGGCGGGGTGCAAAGCTATCCCAGCCGCACCAAGGACATTGACGATGTGGATTTCTCCACCGGCTCGGTCGGGCTGGGTGTCGGCATCACCGCGCTGGCGTCCCTGGTGCAGGATTTCATCGCCGCCAAGGACTGGGGGACGGGAACCAGACTGGGGCGCATGGTGGCCCTGGTCGGTGATGCCGAACTGGATGAGGGCAACATCTACGAGGTACTGCAAGAGGGCTGGAAGAACGGCCTGCGCAACACCTGGTGGATCATCGACTACAACCGCCAGTCGCTGGATGGGATTGTGCGCGAAGGGCTGTTTGAGCGCATCGAGAAGATCTTTGATGCCTTTGGCTGGGATGTGGTGCGGGTGAAATACGGGGCGCTGCAGCGTGCGGCATTTGAAGAGCCGGGCGGGGAAGCCTTGCGCGCCTGGATCGATGCCTGCCCGAACCAGGAATATTCGGCGCTGACCTACATGGGCGGTGCGGTCTGGCGCCAGCGGCTGCTGGATGACTTGGGCGATCAGGGCGCGGTCACAGCGCTGATAGACCACCGCAATGATGCGGAGCTGGCGGCGCTGATGGAAAATCTCGGCGGCAACTGTGTGGAGACCATGGCGGATGCGTTTGCTGCCATCGGCCACGACCGCCCGGTCTGCTTCCTGGCCTATACGGTCAAGGGCTGGGGCACGCCGATTGCCGGCCACAAGGATAACCACGGCGGGCTGATGACCAAGGCCCAGATGGCGGATTGGCAATCACATATGGGGGTGCCCAAAGGCCAGGAATGGGATCCTTTTGCCACCGTTGCGGATGTGCCGGCGCTGCAGGCCTTCCTGGGCCAGGTGCCGTTTTTTGCCCAGGGCCCGCGCCGGTATGCCGAGGCGCCGCTGGCGGTGCCATCCGTGGCGTTGGATACATCCCGTGAAATCTCGACCCAGATGGCCTTTGGCAAAATCATGGATGCGCTGGCGCGCGGTGACAGCGAACTGGCGGCACGGATCCTGACCACCTCGCCGGATGTGACCGGCACCACCGGGCTGGGGCCATGGGTGAACCGGCGCAAACTGTTTGCCCGCGAGGCGCAGGCGGATGCGTTCATCGAACACCGCATTCCCTCCACCGCCAAGTGGAACTTTGCCCCCGAGGGCCAGCATCTGGAGCTGGGCATTGCCGAGATGAACCTGTTCCTGCTGCTGGGGGCAGCGGGGCTGGCGCACAGCCTGTGGGGCAAGCGGGTGATCCCGGTCGGCACGGTCTATGATCCCTTTGTCTGCCGCGGTCTCGATGCGCTGAACTATGCCTGTTACCAGGACGCGCGGTTCATGATTGCAGGCACCCCTTCCGGTGTGACACTGGCGCCCGAGGGCGGCGCGCATCAATCCATCAGCACCCCGCTGATCGGGATGAGCCAGGACGGGCTGGCGGCCTTTGAACCTGCCTTTGCCGATGAACTGGCGGTAATCATGGAATGGGCCTTTGGCTATTTGCAGAGGGATGGCAACGGCGACCCGGATGAGCGCACTTGGCTCAGGGATGAGACCGGCGGATCGGTCTATCTGCGGCTCAGCACAAAACCGCTGGAGCAGCCGGGCAAACGCGCCGATGAGGATTTCCGCCAAGGCGCCATCGACGGTGCCTACTGGCTGCGCAAGCCCGGCCCCAATTGTTCAGTTGTGATCGCCTATCAGGGCGCGGTCGCAGACGAGGCGATTGCCGCCGCCGGCATGATCGGTGGCGTGCGGCGGGATATCGGCGTGCTGGCTGTCACCTCGGCGGACCGTTTGAATGCAGGCTGGACCGCCGCCCAGCGGGAGCGCGCCCGCGGCAATCCGATCGCTTTGGCGCATATCGAACAGCTGCTGCGGGATCTGCCTGCGCATTGCACCTTGGTCACCGTGATCGACGGCCATCCCGCAACCCTCGCCTGGCTTGGCGCCGTTGCCGGGCACAGGACGATCCCGCATGGGGTGGAACATTTTGGCCAGACTGGAACAATCGGCGATCTCGCCCGCCATTTCCGGATCGACCGGCAGGCAATCGTTAATTCCATTGAAGGTCTGACGGCAGGCCGCAATGCCGCGCTGATGCCGGTCAATCCCGGCTGAACCCGTCCAACCGGCCCGCCGCATTGCCTGCATCCGCCGCTAGCGGTGGTATTGCGCAAACGGCAGGCCGCCGATCCGGGTCAGGGCCACCGGCGTCTGATACAGTGCCGTCAGGCTGGCGGCACTGGCGGCCTCATCCACCGGGCCTTGAAAAGCGATCCGCCCGTCTTTCAGCGCCACCACGTGATCGGACCAGCTGATGGCATAATTGAGGTCATGCACGACGATCACAATGCCCTTGCCGCGCTGTTCGGCCAGGCGGCGCAGCTGCGACATCAGGTTGCGGGCGTGGTGCAGGTCCAGATTGTTCAATGGCTCGTCCAGCAGCAGCCAGTCGGTGTCCTGGGCATAGGCCATGGCAATAAAGGCGCGCTGGCGCTGGCCGCCTGACAGCTCATCCAGGAACCGCTGCTGCAAGGTGGCAAGGCCGAACAGCTCAATCGCATCCCCGATGGCGGCCTGGTCCGCTGCCGTCAGCCGCCCCTGGCTGTGCGGCCAGCGGCCAAAGCCGATCAGGTCTTTGACCCGGATCCGGCTGGCTACGGTCAGGTTCTGGGCAACAACCGCCATCTTGCGGGCCAGCTGGCCCGGGGCGATCCGGGCCGTGTCCGTACCGTCCAGGCTGATGCAGCCGCGGCTGGGGGCCAGCTGCTGCGCGATCAGGTTCAACAGGGTCGATTTGCCTGCACCATTGGGGCCGATCAGGGCGGTGACCCGGCCTGCGGGGATTTCTGCATCAATCCCGTCAATTATGGGCTTTGCGCCGTGGCCATAGCTGAGGCCCTTTATTGTGATCACCGGATTTTCCCCTTTGCCAGCAGGAACATAAACAACAGGCCACCGCAAAATTCGATGACAACGGCCAGGGTGGATTGCAGCATCAGGATGCGTTCAAACACGGTCTGGCCAGCCACCAGAACAAGCGCGGAAATCAGCGCCGCGGCCGGCAGCAGCAGCGCATGGCGGTGGCTCTGCATCAGGCTGTGCGCCAGGCTGGTCACCAGCAGCCCCAAAAAGGCAATCGGCCCCGCCAGCGCCGTCGACACCGAAACAAGCAAGGCAATGATGCACAGCACTTTCAACTGCAGACGGTCATGACCCACGCCCAGGCTGCGTGCCGTGTCCCGGCCCAGGGCGGCCACATCCAGAACCGCGTGATTGCGCCAAATCCACACAAAGGCCAGCATCATCAGCCCCAGGGCCACCCCCAGCGCCTCGTGGTCGAAACTGCCGAACTGCGCGAACATCCTGGCCTGCACGATTGAAAATTCGGACGGATCCATCAGCCGCTGAACAAAGGCGGTGATTGTCCGGAACATCAGCCCCAGAACCACGCCGGTCAGCACCATCAGCTGGATGTCATGGCGTGTTCGGCGCAGCACGCTGGTGAACAACAGCAGCGCCGCGCCCATCATGACCGCGGCATCCAGCAGGAATCCGGCAAGGGCCGGGATCTGGCTGCTGCCGGCAATCCCCAAACCTGCAACCAGCCCGGTCTGCAGCAGCAGGAACAACGCATCGAACCCCATGAAGGCGGGCGTCAGAATGCGGTTGTGGCTGATCGTCTGCAACAGCACCGTTGCCACCCCGACCGCGGCTCCGACCGACAGCAGGCCCGCCAGTTTGACCAGCCGCAGCTCCAGGATATAGGCCACCGGCCCGCGCAAGCCCCAGAACAGAAACAGCGCCGCCGCCGCCGCCAGCAAGCAGCCAAGGCCCAGGATCCGCCGGTCAGCCATGCGCCCGCCGCCCCAGAAGCATATACAGAAACACCGCAGCGCCGAAGATGCCGAAAACGGTGCCGGCGGGGATCTCATACGGGTAACGCAGCAGCCGCCCCAGGATATCGCACAGCAGCAGCAGCCCGGCCCCGGTGCCGGCAACCACCGGCAGGCTGGCGCGCAGGTTGTCACCCATGATCCGAGAAACCAGATTGGGCACCACCAGCCCGATGAAGGGCAGCATCCCGACGGTCACAATCACCAGCGCCGACACCAGCGAAACGGTAACAATGCCGAAACCCAGCACCTGCCCGTAGCGCAGCCCAAGGTTCAGGCTGACATTCCGGCCCAGCCCCGCGATGGTGAACTGATCGGCAGCAAGATAGGACAGCATCGCCAGCCCGCCCGCCAGCCACAGCAGCTCATACCGCCCTGCCAGAACGCCGGAAAACTCGCCGCTCATCCAGACGCCAAGATATTGCAGCAGGTCGGTTTGAAATGCGATGAAGGTTGCGCAGGCCGTCAGCACCCCGCCGTAAACCAGCCCGGCCAGCGGGATCAGCAATGGCCGCTCCGGCGGGATGCGGCGGGCCAGCAGGATGAACAGGGCAGTGCCCGCCAGTGCGGAAGCCGAGGCTGCCAGCATTTTGCCGAACAAGGGCATCGAGGGCGTCAGCAGCGTCACCGCCAGCAGTCCCAGCATGGCGGCTTCATTGGTGCCAGTGGTGCCGGGCTCGACGAATTTATTGCGCACCAGCAGTTGCATGATGACACCCGCCACCGCCATCGACGCACCGGTCAGCAGCACCGCAACGGTGCGGGGAATGCGGCTGACCGCCAGCAGCTGCAACGCCTGCGGATCGCTCAGCAACGCTGCCGGGCTCAGCCGGTTGACGCCCACAAACAGGCTGGCCGCAGCGAGCATGCCCAACAGCATGCCCATCAGAACCAGAGTATTCCGGCCCTCCGCGACGCGACTGTTCAGAGCAGCAGGATCAGCCACCCGCCGCAAACCCGGCCAGAATTTCGTCCAGCGCCGCCGTCATCGACTGGATGCCGCCGCCTGCAATATAGACATTGGCCGCATTCAGATAGACCACCTGCTGCCGGCGCCAGGCCGTGGTGCCCGCCACCAGCGCATTGTCCAAGGTGACCGCCGCCGCCTGATTGCCCTGGCCAATCGCTGCGGCACGGTCGATGACAATCAGCCAGTCCGGGTTGGCCGCGGCGATGAACTCAAACGAAACCGCCTCGCCGTGGGTCTGTGCTGCGACGCTTTCGACCGCCTCCGGCAGTTTCAGCGCGGTATGCAGCCAGCCGAACCGCGACCCTGCGCCGTAGACGGATACTTTGGGGCCGTTGGTCATCAGGATCATCGCCGTGCCGCGGCCGGCAACGGCAGCGCGGGTGTGCTCCAGTTTGGCGGTGAAGGCCGCTTCCAGATCCGCCGCCCGCGCCTCCTGCCCGGTCAGGCGGCCATAGCTGCGCAGCCGCGCCAGCGATTGGGCAACGTGGTCTTCGCCCCATATCGTCATGTCGATGGCCGGGGCGATCCCGGCCAGCGCCGCAACCTGCGCCGAGGACCGCCCGCCCGCTACGATCAAATCAGGCGCCAGCATTGCAATGGCTTCAAAATCCGGTTCAAACAGGGTGCCTACTGGCACGGCCTTGTCCTGCAGATCCTGCAAGTAGCTGACATACAGTTTGGACGGGACACCGGCGATTGGTACCTGCAGGGCCTCCAATGTGTCCGCGGCTGCGGCATCCAGCACGACGATTTTCTGTGGAATTTCAGCCAGTTCGACCGCTCCGCGCGCGGTGTCGATGGCAATGCTTTGCGCCTGCGCCGCGCCGGCCAGGGCAACCGCAATGGATGCAGCCAGCTGCAAGATCTTCCGATGGGCCATTTTCTATCCTGTTAAGATGGAATTTGGCTGGCGGGATTGGCTTGCTCAAAATCGAGAGCGGCTTACCGGCCTGCGGTGAAAAAGTCCAGCCGCGCTGCTGTTGTGCCTGCCGCAGGCTCCAGGCTGCGCAAAAATGCAACATCAGCATATTAACGGAAAATCGCCCGGACAGGGGCTTGCAGCCGCAGGAATTGGTCCCTATCAGGCCCAAGCCTTTGCAAGGCCAGCCAGGATTTAACCCAAGCTAACAGCTCTTAGAACACGGGTTTATCATGGCACGAACTTCCAACATCCGCCTGTCAGGGCTGCTGTGCAGCACCGCTCTGGCTCTCATCTCCGCCCCAGCCGCCTTTGCCGAGGAAGACGAAGTGCTGTCGCTGGACCCGATCATCGTCAAACAGCGCGATCCCGCAGGCAACGCCGCTGATCGCGCAACATCAATCTATGTGGCCGACGCCGAGATTGAACGCGCTGCGATGGGCGATCTCAAGGACCTGTTTGCGGGCATCGCCTCGGTCTCGGTCGGCGGCGGCATTCCGATTGCGCAGAAAATCTTTGTCAACGGCGTCGACATGCTGAACCTTGCGGTGCAGGTGGACGGTGTCAGTCAGAACAACCGCACCTTCCACCACGTCAGCGCCAATGCATTCGATCCCGGCCTGATGAAATCGGTGCGCGTCGATCCCGGCGTTGCCCCTGCTGACGCAGGTCCCCGCGCGCTGGCGGGCCGGGTAGTTATGGAAACCATCGACGCCGAAGACATTATCGAAGACGGCGAAACCTCCGGCGGCCGGTCCCGCCTGTCCTATTCCAGCAACGGCAGCACCGCCCAGGGTTCGCTGACGCTGGCAGGCCGCAGCGGCGGTTTTGAAATCCTCGGCTACGCCAAACGCGCCACCGGCGACAATTACGAGGACGGTGACGGCAACGAGGTGACAGGTTCTGCTGCAAACCTGACTGCGGGCCTGTTGAAATTCGCCTATGAGGGTGATCAGGGCGACCGGATTGAGCTATCGCTGCAAGAGGCGCAGGATAACGAAATCCGCAACTTCCAGCCCAATTTCGGTTCCAGCACCCGCGGCTTCGCCCCCTATTTCACCAAACGCCGGATTGCCTCGCTGCGCTATGAAAGCGGTAATGAAACCGGCCTCTGGGACCCGTCTGCGACCTTTGGTTTTTCTGAAATCAACGTTGACCGCCCGTCGGACCCGTTCGGCGATTCAACATCCACCAGTTCCAGCACCTACGCGCTGACGCTGAAAAACGATTTCCACCTGTCGGACAGCAACACCATCACCGCCGGCGTGGATTATCAGGTCCGCGAAAGCACGGTGAACGCGACCTGGGTCAACGGGCTGACCGGCGAGGAAAGCAAGAACCTGGGCGTCTTTGCTCAGGCCCGGCTTGAACCCACCGATCGCCTCAGCGTCTCTGCCGGCCTGCGCTATGACTGGCAGGACTTCACCGGCCAGGACTTTGCCCAGACCGGCACCGCCTTCACCGGCTCAACGTCAGGCGCAAGCGGAAACCTGTCGCTGGTCTATGACCTGACCGATGCATTGTCGCTGCGGGCCGGTTACTCCAACGTCTTCGGCGGCTACGACCTCGAGGACAACTTCCTGTTCTACCAGGCCTGGGATTATTCTGCCCTGCAGTCCTCCCGCGCGAAAAACATCATCGTCGGCGCCGACTGGCAGCGCGGCAATTGGACCCTGGGCGGCGAGCTGTTCAAGACCAGCATCGGCAATCTCCGCGGTGTTACCCGGACCGGTGCTGTCATCGGCAACGACTTTGAAAGCAAAGGCTTCAATCTGGCCGCCACCTATGGCTGGGACAGCGGCTTTGCCCGCTTCACCATGAACAGCAGCGACATCGAATTCAACGATCAGCCGGCCGAGAGCTTCTTTGTCGTCGATTCGGGCACCCCGATCGGCAAGGTGCTGGCGTTTGAGGTGCAGCAGGAAATTCCAACCATGAACCTGCTGGTCGGCGGCAGCGTCGAGGCTGCCCTGTCAAACGACAATGGCGTCTATGAAACCTACACCCAAAAGCAGGAAAGCTATCAGGTTCTGAACCTCTTTGCTGAATACAGCCCGCCGTCGCTTGGCAACGTCACCATCCGGGCGGCCATCGACAACGTATTCGACACGCAATACGCCGACCGGGCCACCTATGGCACCGAATACACCGCCGCGTCGATCACTTCGATCAAGGAACCGGGCCGCAATATCTCGGTTGTTGCCACCCTTAAATTCTAAGCAACCGCGGGGGCGCCTGCCTTGGCGCCCCCATTTCGGATTTCCGTCATGCGGGATCTTCTGCCGGGTACCGTAAGCCCTTTGTATTTTTGGAAAATACCCGCTTCCCCGTCCACCGGAATCTGACTAATGAGAGCGGTGTGAATTCAACGTCACAACAGGTGCCCTGCCTTTTGCCGGGGCCGCTCAGCAGTCAGCCATCCCGCCAGTTCATGTCGAAACAGACCCGGTTGACCTGAATGCCCGGCCCCCGTCAGGCGTCAGCCCGCCGAGGCACGGCTACGGGAAAAACCCTGGACCATGCGACCTGCCTCTACTCTTGTCCCGCCTCTGCGGAGCGGCCTGCGATGAGCTTCCGGAAAGCACTCCAGCCCGGCCTCAGCGCCCAGGCGGCACCTCAGATCGCGTCCCAGGCTGCATCATTTCGGGGCGGCGCAGATCCGCTTTGCAGGCATCTCCGCCTGGCAAGCGGCCTCGCCGGTGCTGGTGATGACACTGATAGCGCAGGAATGCTGTGCACATCTGGACGCCCGCGATCCCGGCAAGCTGCCAGAGTTCCTGCGCGGCGTCTTGAACAGCAACGCTGAAATCGAAAAGATCCTGCGCCGCAAGGCCGGCACGCCCGACCCGGACAGCTTTCTGGCGGCAGAGCAGGCGCTTTCCTACGGCCACTGGCTGCACCCCACTCCCAAAAGCCGCGACGGTCTGATCAACTGGCAGCAGGCGGCATACACTCCCGAATACGCAGGCCGGTTCCCGCTCGCCTTCTTTGCTGCGGACAAAAGCATCGTCTCGCAAGGGTCTGCACACGGGTCTGCCGCGGAGTTGACCGGTCAGATTCCCGGCACACCCGCTGCAGGCGCAGATGCTGCGGCTGGATCCGGCGGTGCAGGCGCTGCTCGCCTCGGGCAAACTGCGCGACCTGGGCGCGGCGGGGGGCGATTTTTACGCCACCTCTTCGGTGCGCACGGCTTATGCTCCGGATTGCCCCTGGATGCTGAACTTCTCGATCCCGGTGCGGCTGACCAACTCGCTGCGCGTCACCCTGCGCAGCGAGTTGGAGGTGGGTGTGTCCATGGCCCGGTTGCAGAGGCTGGAATTCACCAAACTCAGCCCGCGCTTCCGGATCATCGACGACCCGGCCTATCTCACCCTGGACCTGCCGGGCCGCCGAGATGCAGATCCACCGCGACGAGACCGTCAGCTGGTGCCTGCGCCAAACCCATTTCCGCGCCCGCGGCCACCGCGGCGCCTTTGGCCGCGATGGAAATCCTGCGCGCCGACCTTAGCCACACCGAACACCTCAGCGATCTGACCGCCCGGCAGACGCCGGCAGCGGCGCGGCGGCACGGGCTGAGCATCTCTGCACTGGAAACCGCCCTGCACGAGGGCCACCCCTACCACCCCTGTTACAAGGCCCGCAGCGGGTTTTCGGACGCCGACCATCTCGCCTACGGGCCTGAGGGCGGCCAGCCCTTCCGGCCGGAAGGGCTCTTGATCCACCACACGCTGATACAGCAATCCCTGCCGCACGAGGGCTTCTGGGAACAGGAGCTGGGCACCGCTGAATGGCAGCACATCACCGCACTGGCGAAACAGCACAACGCACCGCCCGGCAATTACAACCTGCTGCCCCTGCATCCCTGGCAACATGTCAAACTGCAAGGCGACCCGCTTTTCAACACATGGCGCGACGCGGGCCAACTGGCAGAGATCGGCCCCATCGGCGCGCATTACCGTGCCACCCAGTTGGTCCGCACCCTGATGAACGCCGATGACCCCGCCCGCGCCCATGTGAAAACCGCGATGATGATGCGCAACACCTCCGCGCTGCGCACCCTGGCGCCGGAACCCGTCACTGTCGCCCCGGCGATCTCCCACTGGCTGGCGGATGTGCTGGACAGCGACCGCCTGTTCACCAGCCGCTACCGCTGATCCTCCTGCCCGAATACGCCGCCATCACCGTCGGCCGCGGCACCGCGCTGGACGGGCATCTGGCCGCGATCTGGCGCTGCAGCCCGCAGTCCCTCAGCCTGGCCCCGGACAGTATGATGCCGGTGAATGGCCTCGCGCTGAACGAACCCGACGGTACGCCCCTGATTGCCCCTTGGATCGAACAGCACGGACTGGACGCCTAGCTGGATCGGCTGGTCGAGGTTGCGGTGCTGCCAATCCGGCACCTCATGGCCGCGCACGGCATCGGGCTGGAGGCGCATGGCCAGAACCTGATCCTGCAGCATGATAACGGCTGGCCCACCGGCCTGATTGCGCGCGATTTCCACGAAAGCCTGGAATACGTGCTGGAGCTGCTGTCGCGCCCGGATCTCTGCCCGGACCATTCGCGTATAGATCCAGTCTACAAGGACGCGCCGCCGGACAAGTTTCACCGCATGTCCCGGCCAAAGGAACTGCGCTGGCTGGTGATGGACACGCTGTTTGTTTTCGACCTCTCCGGCCTCTCCGACCTGCTGCAGCGCCGCTACGGCCTGGCAGAGACCGC
The DNA here is from genome assembly GCF_004535885.1 of Leisingera sp. NJS201. NCBI lineage: Bacteria > Pseudomonadati > Pseudomonadota > Alphaproteobacteria > Rhodobacterales > Roseobacteraceae > Leisingera > Leisingera sp. NJS201. The sequence continues at coordinate 43,544 of NZ_CP038236.1, read as the reverse complement.
TTTCTGGCGCCGGGTCCGCACCCGGCTGGACCGCTATGCGTCCGAGCACGGGATGCAGGAGAGGCAGGCCGCCTTCGCGCCCTTCGCCCCGCAAATCCGCGCCGAAAGCCTGATTTCCGACAAGTTAGAGCCTGACAGGCCGCAGCACGGCCACCTGATCGCCAACGCTTTGGCAACCGACAAAGGATGACTGACATGTTTGTTCTGAACGACACCCCCATCGATCCCTCGGACCTCGCCGCGCGGCGGCGTGCTGGTGCAGATGAGCTCCGGAACCACAGGTGCGGCCAAGGTGATCACCCGCACATGGGATGAGATTGCGGCTGAGGTCGAAAGCTACGCCGCCTTTTTCACCGCCAGTGCCGCGATGACGCCGGTGATTGCCTGCCCCGTCACCCATTCCTACGGGCTGATTGCCGGCGTCTTTGTGGCGCTGCACCGCGGCTATGTGCCGGTGGTGCTCGACAGCCTGAACCCGAAATACATCCTGCGCCGCCTGCGCGAGACGGATCATCCGCTGCTCTACACGTCGCCGGCAATGCTGCACACGCTGGCGCGCCTCCTGCCCGACGGCCAGCGCCTCCATGCCGCCAACACCTCGGGCACCGTACTGCCAGAGACCTGGTTCCAGCTGATCCGCGGCCGGACCACCTATTTGTTCCAGCAGTACGGCTGTTCCGAGGCCGGCTGCGTTGCCATCAACCAGGATTTGCAAAACCCCTATGACGTCGGCCGCCCGCTGCCGCACGTCACCCTGACCGCAGGCCAAAACGGCACCCCGGATGCAGTGCATATCAACGTTGCCGAACGCGAAATCGACACCGGCGACCTCGGCCACCTGAATGATACCGGCATGCTGGTGTTTACCGCCCGCGCCGATGACATGATCAACGTCGCGGGCCTCAACGTCTATCCGCAGGACGTGGAACGGGCGGTGATGGCGCTGCATGGCATCAGTGGTGCCGTCGCCTTCCGCATCTCCGATCCGCATTCCGGCGCCCGCGCCGGGCTGCTCTATTCAGGCACCGAAACCGAAGAAACCATCCGCCAGGCCTGCCGCGCGGCACTTGCCGGCTACCAGCAGCCCACCTTGATCAAACAGCTGCCCGCCCCTCCCTGCCCCGCCAGGCGAACGGCAAGATCAGCCGCCGCGAAATCTCGGCCCGATACACACAAAAGGCGGTTCCCGCATGACCTACGACACCATACTAGAGGCCATGCGCCAGACACTGGCCGGGCCGCTCGCCAACCCGCATATGCAGAACTTCTCCGCGCAGGCGGTGCTGAACGACGACCTGCACATCGACTCGGTGATCCTGATCAACCTGATGCTGCATCTGGAAACGGACCACGGCATTGAGATGCCCGAACGCGAGCTGTCCAAAGACGATTTCGCCACCGTCGGCGGGCTGATCCGCATGCTGCTGGGCGAGACCCCCAAGCTGCAAGCGGACACCGACCCCAGTGAAATCACCGTGCATTGCTTTGTCAGCTGCCTTTGCGCCGCGATCCGCCGTCACGAGCACTTGAATTTCCGCCCGTTCTATTTCGGCACCTGGGACAGCAGCTTTGCCGTCACCCCCGCGATGCAGCTCGCCTACCACAGCGAGGAGATCACCCAGGATCTGTACGCGGGCTGGGTCGAACGGCTCTACAATATCCCGGTGCGCGAATGGTACGACCACAGCCTGACAAAGGAGCAGAACCTGATCCGCTTCGAACAGCTCTTGTCGACCAAATCAGACGATGAGCAGCTGGTGGTTTTCCTCGACATGTTCCACCTGCGCGGAGCGCGAGAACAAGTACAACCAGAACCCCTTCCCGCACTACGTCATCATTGAGCTGACAAACGATCCGGACCTCTGGCACCTCTATGGCCCGAACTACCGATGGCGCGGCGACCTGCCGCGCGAAACCATCCTGAACGCGATGGCGCAGCCCACCGTCGCGGGCGGCTACACCCTGCACCGCGGCCATGCGTAGGCGCCGCAGCCCGCCGATTTGGCCGCCTATTTCGCCGAGACCTTCCGCGCGGATGACAACCTGCTGACCTCCGCCCTGCGGCAGATTTTCGACTACCACTGCGACCCCGCCCGCTGGCGCTGGCGGACCTGGGCCGCGCGGTGCGGAAAATGCCGGTGCTCTCTTTGCGCAAATACGCCTATGAGCTCGCCTTTGCCTTCTTTTGGCAGGAGCTGGACACCGCGTTTGAACTCTTCGACGCCGAATGCGACCGGGTTGAGGCCCTGTGCGAGGGCTTCCGCAGCCTGCACTTTCTGGCCGCCCGCATCGCCCATACCAGCGACCGCGCACTGATCCCCGGCCAGCATTCAGCCGCAGGAGGAACCGGCATGAAGATCTCGCTTTGCACCATCTCGTTCCGCCATCAGCTGATCGGTCTCAAGGACATCGCCTACTGGGCCCGCGACAACGGTTTTAAGGGCATCGAACTATGGGCCATTCACGCGCGTAACCAATCACCGCTGGCCATTCACAATGCCCAGTGGATGGCGGCGCAGGGGCTGTCGGTGCCGCTGTTCGAAGGCGCATATGATTACAGCGAATTTCTGGCCGCTCTGGCACAGGAACCCGGCTGCGAAGCCTCGCTGGAATGGTTCGGAGATACGGTTTTTCAGACCCTGCAAAGCGATATCGCGCAAGTTAGGGCCAGAACCCGCACAGAAATCCCCGAAGCCGCCGGGGCGACCGGCGCATTGGTGATGTAATGCGGCCCAGAATGTCGCGGCGCCGGTCCCGGCCTTCAGATCAACCAGGGGTCTGCTCCGGTAAGGGGCCGAATAGTACGATAGGATCCAATTTTTCATGAGTGATAACCGAAGCAAGTTGCAGCCAGCCACATATCGTTTGGCTGCTGCATCGCGGCTTTCCCCGGCTACGCGCGATCACCTGCACAACAATGTTGCATGGATCTCTCTTCTGGCATAGTTCTGAAACATTCGGTACAGAATGGTTGAGAGCACTATGAGGCCAAGAGAATTTGATGAAGGCGCGGTGATTGACGCAGTCATGCGCACATTCTGGCACAATGGCTATGCTGCGACCTCCATGAATGATCTGGTAGAAGCAACCGGCCTGTCCCGCAGCACGATATACAATTCCTTTGGGGGCAAGAAAACGCTTTTTGCGCTTGCCCTTAAAGAATACCGGAGGGTCACCACCGAGAATGTCGCGCTGATCTCCCGGCCTGGTGATGTAAGAAGCAACCTCCGGGCACTGTTGCTGTCCATCGTTGACAACGAGCTGAGCGACCATGAGGGTTTTGGCTGTTTTGCCGCCAACAGCAGCCTGGAGGTTTCCGGCCGGGATCCGGAACTCAGCGCGCTGGTCGCGCAGCATTTCGAGCGGCTGGAGAGCGGATTGCTGCGCCTGCTAAAGCGCGGCCAAAAGGCCGGAGAAATTTCGCCTGATCAGGATTGCCAAATGCTGTCCCGGTACTTTGTTGCTGTAATACAAGGCATTAGAGTTGTCAGCAAAGGGCTCCCAGCGGCCTGCCGCCAGCCCTATTTGCACAGTATCGTCGAAGCCTCCATCGAAACGGTGTAACATTAGCATGAAGTTCTCCTATTGGTTGTTGACTGTTATGGAATGATTGTTCCATAAGCGGTTTTAAATGCGACCACCCCGGTGGGGCCAACACCACAGCGGTCGCTGGAACCCAAGAAACAGAGGTTAAACATGACAACGGACGCAATTTCGCCGCCACCCCGTTCCGCCCTGTGCGTGGCAGTTCTGGGAACCGGGCTGATGGGGGCCCCGATGGCACGCAATATCGCTGCGGCTGGCTGCCAGGTCAGTGTATGGAACCGCTCCGCTGGTAAAGCTTTAGCCTTGGCGGCGCCTAATATCACAGTAGCTGCGGATCCCGCTGAGGCGATTCAGAACGCCAGAGTCATTGTGACCATGCTGAAAGACGCAAGGGCCATCGCAGAAGTCATGTCGGCGCTGCCGGACGCTGAGGCCATGCCGGAGACATCTGTCTGCTGGCTGCAGATGAGCACAGTCGGGCCGGCCGACATGTCCGGGCTGCAGACGCTGGCGGACAGCAAGGGGCTCACCCTGATCGATGCACCAGTGCTTGGAACCCGCCAGCCCGCAGAGGCCGGGCAGCTTCTAGTGCTGGCTGCCGGTCCGGACAGCACTAAGGAAACTGTGCAGCCGGTACTGGATGCTGTTGGTAAAGCCACCCGCTGGCTGGACACCGCCCCTGGAATGGCAACCCGGCTGAAGCTGGCGTTGAACAGCTGGGTTTTCGCACTGACCCATGGAGCGGCAGAGAGCCTGGCCCTGGCTCGCGGCCTGGGACTGGATCCGGAACTGGTGGCGGACACTCTGCGTGGCGGGCCACTGGATGCCCCCTTTTTCCAAATGAAAGCCCAGGCCATGGCATCGGGAGATTTCACTCCGGCTTTCACCATAGACAACGCCGTCAAGGACAGTGGGCTGATCCTTGACGCCGCTCGGGAGGCAGGCGTGCGGGCGGATTTGGCCGAGGCAGGCCTGAACCGCTACCGGCGGGTGCAGGCGCAAGGCCGGGGCGATGCCGATATGGCAGCCTCGATCCTTGCCTGAAGTCCGCAGCGGCGGCCATTGGGCCGCTGCTCTCAAGAATTTATATATTTACAGGATCTGACTATGAGCAATTTTCTCGGCAAGCGGCTGCGTATTGGCGTTGCCATCCCGTCAACCAACACCTCAGCGCAGCCTGAAATGGAGGACATGCGCCCCTTTGGCGTCACCAATCACATCGGCAGGATGCTCATTGATGACGATTCCCTGACCCATACGGATGGTTTTAACCGGGTGATTGAAAACATCCGCAGCTCCACCCCGGACGCCATCCGCAGCCTGCGCCATTGCGGCACCGGGGCGATCATTGCTGCGGTATCGCCAGATGGCTATTGGGAAGGCCACGCTGCGCATGAGGCATTGCATGGCCGTCTCGCGGAAGCAGCAGGTGGTGTAAAGATCATTATGAGTGCAGATGCAATCCTGGCAGCGTTGAAGGCACTTGGCGGAATCCGGCGAATTGGCCTTATTTCGCCCTATCTGGAATTGGGCGATGAACCGGTTTCGCGGTTCTTCACCGACAGCGGGATCGAGGTTGCGGCCACGCATGGGCTTGGTGGGCGGACGCCGTCAAATATCTCGGACGTTTCCCCGGCAAACCTGCGTGACGCGGTGCTGGACGTTGACGGACCGGATGTGGAAGCCATTGTCCAAGTGGGAACCAATGTTCCCATGGCGGATTTTGCCGCTGCCGCGGAAACCTGGATTGGAAAACCGGTGCTGTCGAATAATGCGGTTCTTTACTGGCACGCTTTGCGCAGCTGCGGCGTGACCGACCCGATCTCCGGCCGAGGTTATCTCTACGAAAACCACTGACTCGTTCCGTAGCAGGCGTACCTGCTGCTGGCATCTAATCCGAATAGCAGCATTCTCACTGCCGGCCTGCCTCGGCGGTGAGTGGCCACCAGTTTTGTAACGAACATTCCAATACTTGACAGGACATACCATGAGCACCCCCAACTCGCTCCTCTCCAGACCCGTTACCGCCCGCCCGCAGCAGACCGATATCACCCGTGCGCTGCTGCGCACTGCGTCGGAACGCACCTCACTGATTGATATGCTGATGCTGCAGGTGCGCTGCCGCGGTGAAGAAATCGCGGTTTGCGATGATACCAGCGCACTGCGCTATAGCGATCTGGCTGAATATGCTGCCCGCCTGGCCGCCCGACTTAAACGCACAGGTGTCGGCGCGGGAAGCCGGGTGGGGCTGTTCGCGGACTCCTCGGCCGAGATGATGGCCGGCCTCTGGGGTATTCTGTTCTCAGGCGGCGCCTATCTGCCACTGGGCACTGATTACCCGGTGGACCGGCTGAGCTATATGATCCGCGATGCGGGTATTGACGTGATTGTCACCCAGGCCAAGCTGCGCGGCCGCCTGGCCGAGATGATCCTGCCGGGAGTTACCGTGATCACCTTGGATGCGCTGGATGCGGTCCCTGGCCGGGAAGACAGCGATTGTTTGTGCGGCCCTGCGCTGCTGGCGGATGATCTGGCCTATATGATCTACACCTCCGGCACCACCGGTGCCCCTAAGGGTGTTGGCATTTCCCATGCGGCGATCCTCAACCAGCTGTCCTGGCTGCAGACTGAGCAGAAGCTGCGTGTAGGCGAAGTCATCCTGCAGAAAACCCCCGTCAGCTTTGACGCTGCCCAGTGGGAGCTGTTGGCAGTCTGCTGCGGCGTTCAGGTGGTGATGGGCCGCCCCGGCGTTTACCGCGACCCGGAAGCGCTGATTGAGCAGGTCAAACAGCATGGGGTTACTATGCTGCAGGGGGTTCCGACCTTGCTGCAGGCATTGGTTGACCTGCCGGAATTCGAAACTTGCACCAGCCTGACCAGCCTGTTCAGCGGCGGTGAAGCCTTGACCCGCAAACTGGCCGCCCGGATCTTTGAGTCCCGCCCCGGCTGCCGTCTGGTGAATCTTTACGGCCTTCTCACCATGGCTCTGCTTGGTTCCGGGTTTCTTTCTCATCTCCACTCTTTGGCGGTTACGATGAGCCAAAAACCTTCTCTTATCAAATCGACCTAAACTGTCCCATTGGTGCTGACGTCAGACAACCCGGTGGCTTTACAAGCTGCTGACCATGGGCAGCGAATGCCCAATATCTGCAAATACCCGGGACTACAGGCTCATGGACCGGAAAGTTGTCGAGGCGCTGCTGTCGCTGCCCGAGCGCAACAAGTTCATGAAAGGTCTATTTAGCTGGGTTGGCTTTCGCTCATGCGCGGTGCCGATTGAACTGAAACCGAGACATTCCGGCAAAGGCAAGTTCGGCTTCCGCCGCCTGTTCAGGTTGGCGCTGACCGGATTTACGTCCTTTACAGACTGGCCGCCAAGGATCTGGACTGGGGTCGGCCTGGGGATTTCCAGCCTGTTCATAGCGTTTAGTTTCTGGATCGTGTTGAAGACCATGATCTGGGGGGTCGACGTACCTGGCTTTGCGACCATCACAACCGCCGTCTTCTTCCAGGGAGGGCTGCAGATCATGTCCATTGGCGTGATTGGCGAGTATCTCTCCCGGGAATTTTCAGAGGTGAAGCAGCGCCCGGGCTTTATCATCGCCGAAGAACTCCAGACGGGGGATGCTTCATGACGCTGCCCTCCCAATTGCTTCGTTACAGTTCAGTAGGTGTTCTGGCCACCCTGGCCCACTACGGAGCCGGATCGGCGGGGCTGCTGGCCGGGTTTCCACCTCTGTCATCGAACCTGCTTGGGTTTGCTTGTGGGTTTACGGTGGGTTTCGCAGGACACCATCGTTTCACCTTCCGGAAAAAAACAGCGGGCACCTTGAGACCCCTGTTCAGATACGCGGCAGTTTCTTGCGGCAGTTTCGCAGGCGGCCAAGCACTTCTGAGTGCCTTTGCGGCCTCTTCTGGGCCACCTGCATTTGCTGAACTCCTTCTGGCCTTGGTATTCGCCGCAGCCATAAACCTCCTGCTCAGCAGTCAGTGGGCCTTCACCTGACTTTCTTTGCCACGACATGCGAACTAAAAAAGCCACGCGCTGAAAACACCCTGCGCATTGGCCGCCAAGGTATATCCCGCAACCCAGTTCCTAATCATCGACTTTGCTTTGATCGGCCAAAGCAACCAGATCTGCTGCAGTTGAAGTGGTCCCGGCAATCGGACAGTAAGCAGCAACTGTATTGTTCAGACGGTCTGAGCGGCCCGTTTCCGGCGGGATTTTGAGAGTGTACTGACGATTGATACGAGCTTGCGGGCGACCGCAATAATGATGAATTTGTGCGATTTTCCTGCCTTCCGCAGCCGGTCTGCGAAGGGTTTCAGGACCGGATTGTGATGCGCCGCGACGAGTGCGGCCTGAAACATCACGTGCCGCAACAGCCGCCGCCCACCTTCACCTCCTCCGGCATCATTCCGTCCAGCATCACCACCTCCTTTCATCAGGTGGCGCCAGTATCGCAAACCCCTTATTTTTTTGAAACAGGGGGTCTTTGCACCGCTTAAGTCCATTCGCCCGGCGAAACCCTGGATGGCGCAGGATATCAAAGCGGCGACGGCGGGCAGCATCAGATTGCAGATCGTATAGATGAACACTGCTGCCCAACTGTTCCTCGACAAACTGGATGCGGTCGTCAGCGATTTCTTTGGCGCGCCTGGAAAAAACCGTGACTGCGAAAGTGAACCAACTGAAGCGCGCGCATCGCACGCCGGTAGCCGGAGCCTGTGTTTACGGGTTGCGGCGCCGCGGCGATTCACTACATTGCTCTTAGCTTAGTAAAACAGTAAGGAATTTGGGAATGCTCACCGACACCGGCCGCTTTGACACCCCGAACGGGGCAAAATACCTGCAGCAGCTTTGCAAGCATTTCTCCCATAAGGTCGAGGTGCAGTTCGACACCGCCGATGAAACCGGCCAGGGCACCGTGGCGCTGGGAATGGGGCCCGCAACCCTGCATGCAACCGGTCAGGATCTGACCGCCAAAGTCACCGCCCCGACCCCGAGGAGCTCGATCATGCGCGGCAGATCATCGACAATCACCTCGCCCGTTTTGCCTTTCGTGAAGAGTTCAAAAACATGACCTGGCAATCCGCGACAGCCCCGGCCTGATCTTTACCGTATTCGGTAAATTTCTTAAGGGTCCCCGTTCGCAATCGAAATTTATCGAAAAAGGTAAAATCTGTTGATTCAGCTTCGGCGACAGGGTATATTTACCGTATTCGATAAACCGGAGCCCGCATGACAGATCAGAAGCAGCCAGAGCTGATCGGCCTCGGCCAGTCCATCCGCAGCATCCGCAAGACCAAGGGGCTCAGCCTGACCCAGCTTGCGCAATTGACCGGGGCCAGTGTTTCGGCGCTCTCCACCATCGAAACCGGCACCCGCGACGCGCGGGCGTCGACCCTGTACCGCATCGCCAAGGCCCTGCGCGTGCCGGTGGCCGAGCTGTTCGGAACGCCCCATGACGCGGCGCCGCACGGCGGCACCGCCAGCGGATACGACCTTGGAGACCTGGAATGACCCTTCAGGTTCCGGTTTTTTATGCACAGTTTCTGGTTGGCAGCGTCGCGGTGCATGACGACGGCAGCACAGGGTTTGCCTATACGCCGGAATGGATAAACACCCCCCGCGCCTTCCCCATCTCGGTGCTGATGCCGCTGCAGCCTGATCCGTTTCCGAACCGGATCGTGGCCCCCTGGCTGGCAAACCTGCTGCCCGAAGAACAGCAGCTGGAAACCCTCAGCCGGTCCCTTGGCCTGTCGAAAACAGATGCGGTTGCCCTGCTGCGCGAAATCGGCGGCGACACTGCCGGGGCGCTGTCCTTTGACAGCCCCTCCCTGCCGGACCAGTGGGACTATGTCCTGCTGACAGATTACTACCGCACCTCTTGCCCCGAAGACGCGCTGCAGGCGCATTTCAACGACCTGGCCCAGCGGCCTTTCCTGGCCGGTGCCGATGGCGTCCGCCTGTCGCTGGCCGGCGGGCAGCAGAAATCCGCCCTCGCCGTTCTGGACGCCGGCGGCCGCCCGGTGCTGCAGCTGCCAGAAGACGGCAGCAGGCTGGCCATTCCCAGAAACGGCGCCCCCTCCACCGTCATCCTCAAGCCGGACAATCCGCGGTTGCCGGGCATCGTTGAAAATGAGCTTTACTGCCTGACCCTTGCGCAAAAAACCGGCATCCCCGCCGCGCAGGCGGCCTCCCTCGCCCTGGGGGCCCGCTCGGCCATTTGCGTCCTGCGCTATGACAGGCATTTGTCCGCCGCCGGACATATCCAGCGCCTGCATCAGGAGGATTTTGCCCAGGCCACCGCCACGCCGCCGGGGCGCAAGTATGAGGCCGGATCGGTGCCGGGTTTCACCCTTGCCGATCTGTTCACCGCCGCCGGGCATCTTGAACCACAGGACGTTCTCACCCTGTTTGACCAGTTTGCCTTCAACATCCTGGTGGCCAACACCGACGCCCACGCCAAGAATTATTCCATGCTGCACCGGCTTGGCCCGTCGGTTGAACTTGCCCCGCTTTACGATGTCTCAACGGTTCTGCCTTGGCCTGCCGTAAACCAGTATTTCGCCCAGAAAATCGGCGGCCGCAAACGCAAGCCCGCGGACGTGACACCGGATCACTTTGCCCGCATCGCAACCGAGCTGGGCTTCCGCCCCGCCGAAGTTCTGAACCGGATCACCCGGCTGGTGGATCTGATGGTGGAACACCGGCCCGCGGCGGAGCAGCATGTGGCCCGCCTGCCCGGCACCGCGCCGGGCTATGTGGAGCAAGCCGCCCGCTGCGCCGAACAGAACGCCCTCAGGATCCTGGGCCGGATCCCAAGGAGCTGATTCCATCGCGCCGCTCAGCAGGCCTGCTGCGGCGGTTCAGCCGCCGGAACCGCAGGCGGAGGCTTGCTTGCGGTACTGGCTCGGTGTCGCCCCCTCCCGCTGCCGGAAAGCACGTTCAAAGGCCGAGACTTCAGAATAGCCCAGCCGCTCTGAGATTTCATGAAGCTGCGCCCCTGGCGCCAGCAGCATGCGCTTGGCAATCTCCATCCGGCAGCCCGCCAGCAGCCGCGAAAACTTCTGCCCCTCCTCCTCCAGCTTGCGCCGCAAGGTCCGGCGCGACATGCCCAGGGCGGTGGCGATAGCGGTCTGCTCGAAACTTTCGCGGCCAATCCGCATCAGCAGCTCGCGGCGCACCCGTACCGCAACCGGCGCTTCACGCTCGCTTTGCCGGGCGCTGCGGACCATCGACTGCGAGGCGGCCTTGAACGCCGGGCTTTCGCTGTCCGCCAGCGGCAGATCCAGCATTGCCGCGGGAAACACCAGCGTGTTGGACGCGGCGGCAAACTGCACCGGGCAGCGCGGCCCGGCACTGCTGCGGCTTTGCAAGGCGCTTGATTCGTGCTCCAGCGACAACAGATCAGGCCGCCAGTCCGGACCGGCGGCGGACTTCACCAGGTTATGGAACACCGACAGCGTCAGCTCCGCATCCTGCTGCCGCGGCCAGATGCGTGCATCCAGGATCCGGTAAGTCAGCAGCGCTTTGTCCGCCTCAATCGCCAGCCGCATTTCCGAGTCGCTTTGCACCATTGGAAAGGCATTGCGGAACAGCGACAGCGCCGCTCCCAGCGTCGGCGCCTGCTTGATGAATTCTCCAAGCGTGCCAAGATTTTGCAGATCAAACACCGATCCCACCCGCCAGCCGAAATCGGGCAGCCCCAGCTGGTCCGATGCATGCTCGCAGAAGTCCACGAATTTCTTCAGGCCGATCTCACCGTCCAGGTCTTCGGGGCTGATCCCGGCAGTGCGGAAAATCCTGCCAGGATCGCCGTTCATGAACTCAACAGCCCGCAGCGGGTCGTTCAAGGTCGTGGCCGAAATCCGGGGCTGATAGTTGTGTGGCATCGCGCAATTCCTCAGGATTGCGCCAGAATACCGTAAAAACCGGCCATTCCAGAAAAATCACTGCAGACAGGGCCGCATCCGCCGATTCTGTCCGGAAATGTCGGCTTGTTGTCCGGATGCGTCCGCCACAAGCACCGCCGCCACAGTGCAGCTTATGTAAATGGCACCTCAAATTGGCACCTTTGACATTGCAATCGCAGGCGGCGGCCCGGCCGGGTCGGTGGCCGCGATCCTGCTGGCGCGGGCCGGATACAGCGTGGCGCTGGCCACCCAGCCGCTGCGCGCCGCCCGGTTTGAGGGCATGTCCGCCCGCGTCGCCGCAATTCTGCAAAAACACTGCCTGCCGCTGGCGGGCATCGGTCCGGCCACCCAGCGCCATGTCCGCTGGGGGTCTTTTCAAGGCGGCCAGAACAGCGAGCATCTGGCCGACCGCAACCAATTCGACACCGGCCTGCTGCACGCCGCCGGGGCTGAGGGCGTCGCAGTGTTCTACAAAGCGGTGGCCAGTGTCAGCCCGGATGCGGGCGCAATCCGCCTGTCTGACGGGCAAAGCCTCACCGCCAGCCTGCTGTTTGAGGCCCGCGGCCGCCGCGCCCCGCGCCAGCCCGCGGCACAAAACCGGGCGGACCTTATCGGGCCGGACACGATCTCGGTTGCCGGTTTTGTGCCGCCGCAAGCCGGATATATGGACACCCCGCGGATCGAAGCCCGGCCCGGCGGCTGGATCTGGTCTGCTCCAGTAGGACAGGGTCAGCTGTGGCTGCAGGCGGTGGGTGACACAGGTGCGCTGGATAAACGGACTGGCGGCAAGGCGGCTGTGGTGGCGCTGTGGCAAACGGTGGCGGCGGACACCCCCCTGCCCCGCTCCCCTGCCATTCATGCCATCGCACCGCGGCTGACCGCGCCGGAACTGGACCCGCGCTGCCCGCGGCTGGGCGATGCGGCGGTGGCACTTGATCCTTTGTCCGGGCACGGCATGTTCTGGGCTGTGTCTTCGGCACTGATGGCGGTGCCCATCGCACGGGCCTTGCTGAACGGCGACACCGGACTGGCCCGCGATTTCTACCGCAACCGGGTGGCCGGGACCTTTTGGCGGCAGGCCCGTGTGGGCCGCGATTTCTACCGCGAGGCGGAATTTGCAACACCGTTCTGGCAGCAGCGTACCGCCTGGCCCGATGATATCCCCGCCCATGATACCAACATCCCCCCGCACATCGCCCGCCGGGTAATCGTGCAAAACGGCCACCTGGCGCGGCGCGAGGTGCTGATCACCCGCGATGCCCCGGCGGTGCCGCCTTTGCCGCCGGGCAGGAGATCGTGCCGCTGCTGCGCCGCCTGAACGGCCAGCCGCTGCCGGGCGCGGACGGCTTTCACAGCGCAGTTCTGCCCGAAGCCCCGCCGCAGGCCGCCCGCGCCATCCACCAATGGCTTTTGTCGCAAGGCTTTACCGAGGGGGCGCAGATCCCCTGGGACACACCAAACAGGGAGACTAACCCATGCAACTAAGACCCCGCGGCCTGACGGCTGCACTCCTGATATCAGCCGCCAGCGCGGCTCCTGCGCTGGCCAGCGAGGAGCTGGTGCAAAACATCTGCTCCAGCTGCCACACCGCAGAAGACGGCAGATTGAGCCGCATCAGCGGCCAGCGCAAGACGCCTGAAGGCTGGATGATGACCATCGTCCGGATGCAGCAGGCGCATGGGCTGGAGATCAGCCCTGAGGACCGCCGCGCCATCGTGCAGCATCTGTCCGACAGCCAGGGTCTGGCGCCGTCCGAGACCGCCCCTTTCCGCTATGCGCTTGAGAAAGATCCGAACGCGCAGGAAAGCTTTGACGAACCCTTTGCCTCGATGTGCGCGCGCTGCCATACCGGCGCGCGGGGGCTGCTGCAGAACCGCACGGCCGAGGAGTGGGAGCTGCACATGGATTTCCATGTCGGCCATTTCCCCACCATCGAATACCAGGCGCTTGGCCGCGACCGCGAATGGTACCAGATCGCCCGGACCGAAATCGCCAGCTATCTGGCCGAACAGAACCCGCTGGAGACCGCCGCCTGGACGGACTGGCAGGCGGCGGACAAGCAGCCGGTGGCAGGCGATTGGGTGGTCATCACAGACCTGCCCGGCATCGGCGAGGCCTACGGGCGGCTGACGGTGACCGGCGAGGCCTCTCCCTATCAGGTCTCGGGCGAATTTGTGACCGCCGACGGCAGCACGCATCCCGCGTCGGGCCAGATGAACCTTTACACCGGCTATGAATGGCGCGCCAATCTGGACATCGGCGGCACCGCTTACCGTCAGGTTCTGGCGCTGTCCGAGGATGGCAACGCCCTGCAGGGCCGCCAGTTCGACCGCAGCAACGACGCCCTTGGCGCACCGCTGACCGGCGCCCGCGCGGGTGCAAGCAGCGTTATCCTGGGCACCGTTCCCTCTGCCGTTCCGGCGGGTGAGGCACAGGTGCAAGTGGTCGGCACCGGGCTCGACAGGCTGGCCAGTTCACACGGCGATGCAACGGCAAACAGCTTTGGCGCGGCGCTGATGCTGGCGGCTGAGGGCAATGGCGTGGTCACCTTCAACGCAGGCAGCGCCGAGGGGCAGATCGCCCATTACACCTCGGTCGACAGCCTCCGGGTGGAGCCGGAATTCACCATCGCCCGCGTTGGCGGCGGCAGCGATGCTGGGCCGCCCCCGGTGCCCGCCTATTTCAATGCCATCGGCATGTGGAACGGCCCCGACGGCAAAGCGGGAACCGAAGACGATGTGCGCATCGGCCAGATCGCGGCACAGTGGACTGTTGCCAATGCGCATGATCACGCAGCCCACATGAAGGACACCGAGTTTGCAGGCGAAATGCAGCCAAGTGGCATTTTTGCACCTGCCATTGCCGGCCCCAACCCCGACCGCCCCTTCAGCGCCAACAACGCAGGCGAGCTGAAAGTCCAGGCCAAGGCGATGGGCCAGCAGGCTGAGGCGATGCTGATCGTCACCGTGCAGCGCTTCATTGATCCGCCGATCCGCTGAAGCACAGGGAGAAAACCCATGAAAGACTTTCACTATCAGCCCGCCAATGCGCATCGGGTATCGGTCGAAGGGCGCGAGGTTCTGTTCCACGTCCCCACCACCTCGATCTTCGAGATGGACACCGCCGACCGCGATATCCTTGACTATGCGGCGCAGGCGCAGGCCTTCACCATGGATGAATTCGAGACCCGGTTTGCGGCCGCCGACGCAGCCGACCGGCTCGACGGTCTGGTGCGGCTGGACATCGTCAACGACGGCCGCCCGCTGCAGCCCGAACGCCCGCCGATCGAGATCGAAAACTTCCCGCTGACAACCATCGTCCTGAACGTCAACACCGGCTGCAATCTGGCCTGTTCCTACTGCTACAAGGAGGATCTGGCGGTGCCCTCCAAGGGCCAGAAGATGGCTTTTGACACCGCGCGCAAGTCGGTCGAGATGCTGATGGCCGAGAACCCGGACCGCGACAGCTATAACGTGGTGTTCTTCGGCGGCGAGCCGCTGTCGAACCAGCCGCTGATCCGGCAGGTGGTGGACTGGGCCGAACCGCATTTCGCCGCCCTTGGCAAGGCGGTGAACTTCAGCCTGACCACCAATGCAACCCTGCTGACGGAACCGCTGATCGACTGGCTTGACCAGCATAAATTCGGCCTCACGGTGTCCATCGACGGCCCCAAGGCGCAGCACGACCTGAACCGCAAGACGGTCGGCGGCAAGGGCACTTATGATGCGGTCGCCGCCAAGGCCCGGCTGCTGCTGTCGCGCTACACATCGAAACCGGTCGGCGCCCGCGTCACCCTGACCGCCGGCGTCACCAACATTCATGAAATCTGGGACCATCTGATCAACGATATCGGCTTTGCCGAGGTCGGGTTTTCGCCGGTCACCTCGGGCGACATGGATGCCTTCAACCTCAACGGCGCCGAACTGCTGGAGGTGTTCGAGGGCATGAAATCCCTTGGCAGGCTCTATGTCGAGGAAGCGCTGAAGGGCCGCAACATCGGCTTTTCCAACATGCATCAGATGATGAACGACCTTTACGAGGGCCGCTCCAAGGCGCTGCCCTGCGGTGCCGGGGTGGGCATGCTGGCGGTCAATCACGACGGCGCGCTGAACCTGTGCCACCGCTTCACCGGATCGGACATGGACCAGTTCGGCACCGTCGATGAGGGCATCAAGCGCAAGGAGTTGTCGGGCTTCATCAAGGCACGCTCCGACCGGACTGAGAAGGGCTGCGCCACCTGCCGGATCCGCAACCTGTGCGCGGGCGGCTGCTATCACGAAAGCTATGCCCATTTCAGCGACCCGATGATGCCGACCTATCACTACTGCGACCTGATGCGCGACTGGATCGATTTCGGCGTCGCCGCCTATGCCGAACTGATCGCCAAGGCACCGCAGTTTTTCCACCACCACGTTGCACCAAGGAGGGCGTTTGGAAAATGAAACCGCTCAATCAGAAAGCCGAACGCGTCCAGCAGGCCGCAACCGAAAGCCAAATGGAAGAGGTCCGCGCGATGCAGACCGTAACCGCCGGCTGCGCCACCACCTTCGATCCCGGCTGGGAGGTCGATCCTTTCGGCGGCCTTGCCGCCTTGTGCCAGCCGATGGAGGCGGACCTCTATGGCTGCTCCGACCCCTGCTGGTGGCCCGCGCAGGTGCCCGACATCATGGTCAACCACCAGAACTGGGACGAAGGCGCGCCCAACGCTGCCAAGGACTGGCGCGCGCTTGGCGCCACCTACCCCACCGACGCCGAAACATAAGGAGACCCGCATCATGAAATCCGCGTTTTTTGCTGCTGCCGCGTTCTGCGCCTCCGCCCTGCCGCTGGCTGCCGGCGACCTTCTGGTGACGGTGGCCCGGCCCTCGAACCTCTATGTCTTTGACGCTGAGACCCGCTCGGTCAAAGCCGACTGCGATTTGGGCGCCAATGTGACGCCGGGCGTCATTGCCATGTCGCCGGACAACCGCATCGCCTATGTGCTGCTGAACCATTGGCAGGATGTGGTCGGCGTTGATATCGGGACCTGCGAGAAAGTGTTCCACGCCGCCCAGTCCAACGGCGACATAAGCCGCCGCTCGCTGGCCTCGCTCGCCGTCTCCAAGGACGGCAGCCAGATCTACACGGTGCGCAATCCGGTGCGCAAACTGACCGACCGTTACGAGGTGATGCAGCCGGAATTCGCCGTCTATGACGCAAGCGCCGGGCTGGAGGCTGAACCCGCCGCTGTTTTCGAAGCCCCGCGCCGCTCCACCCTGATGGCCAGCGACCGCAACGGCCAGGTCTATGTTGCGGGACATGACATCTACCGGGTTGATCCGGCCACCGGCAAAACCGAGGTGGCGATTGCCAACGCCAGCTGGGACCGCCCGGCCTATAGCCCGCCGGATGTGCTGGCCTTCTGGCCCACCGGCAGCCAGAACGACGAAATGCTGCTGATGTACACGGCGGCGGTGTTTACCGACGAAACCCAGCAAGAGATGGCGGATTTTGTCTGGGGCTACCAGTCGGTTGACCTGACAAGCGGCGAGACCGAGATCGCCGATTTCGCCTCTTTCGAGGTGCTGATGTTCTCAGCCGCCCGCAGTGCCACAGACCCCAAGCACCTGTACGGCGTCTATACCCAGCTGTCCAAGCACAACCTGGAAACCCGCGAGCTGGTCAAGCGCGTGGACCTGCCGCACACCTATTACGTCATCAACGTCTCCAGCGATGGACGTGAGATTTACGTCGGCGGCACCAATGACGACATCGGCATCTATGACAGCGAAACGCTGGAACGCCTGGGCGAGATCCGGGTGCCCTCCGGCGGTGACATGTCGGTTTCGACCCTGCACGTTGTGCCGCAGGGATGACCGGGCCTGCCGCCAAACTCTCCCCCCAGCCGGGCGGCCCTGCGGCTGCCCGCCCCTGGCCGCGCCTGCAATCCCGCGCAGGTGCGGCGCTTTTCACATCCTCCACTGCGGCCTGGCTGCTGCCGCTGCTGCGCCCGCACCGCCGCCGGCTGGCCCTGCTGCTGCTGATCAGCTTTGCCGCCGCCGCGATCGGCTTGCTGCCGCCCTATATCAGCAAGCTGGTGATCGACCGCGGCCTGATGGCGGGTGATGCCGCGCAGCTGGTCACATGGTCGCTGGCGCTGTTTGCCATCGGCCTGCTGGCCACCGCCACCGGCGCCCTCAGCAATATCCTGCACATGCGCGCCTCGGTCCGGATGCTGGCGCAACTGCGGCGGCGGCTGCTGTCCCGGCTGGCCGCCAAACCCTCCGGCTGGTTCGCCTCTCAGCGCGCGGGCGAGCTGCTGGCCCGGATCGACGGCGATGCGGCAGAGGTTCAGAAATTCGCCTTCAACGCAGTGCTTGGCGGCTCCTCCTCGCTGATCCGGCTGATTGGCGGCTCCGCGATGCTGATGCTGCTGGACTGGCGGCTGGGGTTGCTGACCGCATTGCTGGCCCCGGCTGAGCTGCTGTTCCTGCTCTGGGCCCGCCCCCGTACCGAACGCCACGCCGCCGCCGTGCGCGGGATGCAGGGGCGCTACGCCGCCGGCCTGTCGGAAACCCTGTTCGGCCTGCCTGCGCTGCAGGCCGCCCGCGGCACCCATTGGGCGGAACGGCGCAGCCTGCGCGACCACGCCGGGCTGAACCGCCGCCTGATCGCGCAGAACCTGTGGGGCGAATTCACCCGCGCAGTGCCGGTGCTCTTGTCGGCGCTGACCCGCGCGGCGATCTTTCTGGCGGGCGGGCTGATGGTGATCCGCGGCGACTGGCCGCTGGGATCGCTGATTGCCTTCATCGCCTATATGGGTTTCATGACCGGCCCGATGCAATCGCTGCTGGGCCTGTGGCACGCACAGGCGCGGGTCAAGGTTGCGGTGGCGCGCCTTGATACGGTGATGCAGCCCGCCGCCCCCGGCCCGCCGCGCCCTTTGCCCCCGCAGGCCATGCCCTGCAACTGAACAATGTGACCGTCTCCCGTGGTCAGGCAGCACCGCTTGGCCCGCTGACCCTCACCATCCCCCAAGGCACCAAACTGGCCCTGAAAGGCGCCAGCGGCGCCGGAAAAACCTCTTTGATCGCGGTGCTTTGCGGACGGGCGCAGCCCCTGTCCGGGCGCATCACACTTGGCGGCGCGGACCTGGGCCAGCTTGGCGGCGCCACTCTGCCCGATCGTGTGGCCTATGCCGGCCAGCGCCCGCTGACCCTGCACGCCAGCCTGCGCGATAACCTGTTTCAATCCCGCGCCTTCTGGGCCAGCCCCGGCAGTGAACCCCATGTCTGGCAAATGCTGGATCTGTTCGGCCTGGCCGAACGCTTCCGCAGTGCAGACGGTCTTGACACGATGCTGGGCGAAAGCGGGTTGACGCTGTCGGGCGGCGAACGCCAGCGCCTTTGCCTGCTGCGCGCCCTGCTCACGCCCTTTGATATCCTGATCCTGGACGAGGCCCTGTCCGAGGTCGACCCCGCCGCCGCCGCCCGGATCCTCACCCATATCGACAAGAGTTTCCCGCATTCCACCCGCATCATCACCGCCCATGGCGGCGCCGCGGCTGGCGGGAAATTCGACATGGAGATCACTCTGGACGAGGCCGACCCATGACCCCTGCCCCGCTGATTGCCCTGATCGACGGCCCGCTGGCTGCAGACACCCCTGGCCTCGCCGCCCGTACAGATTTCTGCGAACTTCATCCCCGCGCCGCCGAAAGCCCGGCAGCGCAACACGCCGGTTACATGGCCGCCGCCATCCGCGCCAATGCACCCGCAGTGCAAATCCTCAACCTCACCATCTTTCCCGGCCGCCTCGCCACGTCCCTCGCCACCGTGGCCAAGGCCCTGCACCACGCCGCCTGTTCCAAGGCGCAGATCGTCCACTGCTCCTTTGGCCATGCCAGTGCCAGCCCAGAGCTGGTTGAGGCTGTGGCGGCGGTGCTGCAGGCAGGCAAGCTGCTGGTCGCCTCCGCCCCGGCCCGCGGCGCGCCGGTCTACCCCGCCGCCTGCATCGGCGTTCATTCGGTGCAGGGCGACGCCCGCTGCGCCCCCGGCCAATGGTCGCAGCTCGACCTGCCCGGCGCGCGCTACGGCGCCTGTCCCGGCGGCCCCGGCACGCCGGTACGCGGCGCCAGCCTCGCGGCAGCGCATTTCACCGGCCTGCTGGCCCGCGCCGGAACCGGCGGCAGGGGCAAGGCATTGCTGCAAACCCCGGCCTTCACCGGCCGCGAACGCGTCACCCTGCCGCCGGGCGATGCTTCTCTATTTCAATCCAACAACGCAGACACATAAACAGGGAGAACACCAATGGACTACCGCATGCTCATCAACGGCGAACAGGTTTCGTCGGAACAGATGATCGAGGTTATCAACCCGGCAACCGAAGCGGTCTTTGCCCGCGTGCCGCATGCTTCCGAGGCGCAGCTGAACCAGGCCGTTTCCGCCGCCAAAACCGCCCAGCAGGCATGGGCAGACACCCCGATGGCCGAACGCCGCGCCAAGGTGGAAGCACTGGCCGCCGCCATCGGCGAGGAGGCAGACGAACTGGCCCGGCTGATCACACTGGAGCAGGGCAAACCGCTGCCCGAGGCCCAGGGCGAGGTTGCCTGGTCGCAGGGCTATCTGGGCCATACCGCCACGCTGGAGCTGCCCGACCGCATAATCCAGGACGACGCCGAATTCCGGATTGAGACCCGCCACAAACCGCTCGGCGTGGTGGCGGGGATCATCGCCTGGAACTTTCCGCTGCTGCTGTGCTGCTGGAAAATCGGGCCGGCGCTGATGGCCGGCAATGCCATCGTGCTGAAGCCCGCGCCGACCACCCCGGTCACGGCGCTGAAGCTGGGCGAGATCTGCGCCCGTATCCTGCCGCCCGGACTGGTCAACATCATCACCGACGCCAACGACCTTGGCCCCAAGCTGACCGCGCATCCGGATGTGGCCAAAATCGGCTTTACCGGCTCGTCGGAAACCGGCAAGCGGATCATGGCCAGCGCTGCGGACACCATGAAACGGGTGACGCTGGAAATGGGCGGCAACGATCCCGCCATCGTGCTGCCCGACGTGGATGTGAAGGCCGCTGCCGAAAAGGTCTATGGCGGTGCCTTTCTTAATGCCGGGCAGGTCTGCCTGGCGGTGAAACGCGCCTATGTGCACAGCGACATTTACGAGGCGTTCTGCACCGAACTGGCCGCCCTTGCCGAACAGGCAGTGGTCGATGACGGCATGAAACAGGGCACAACCATCGGCCCGATCCAGAACAAAGCCCAGTTCGACAAGATCAAGGGCTTTCTGGAGGACGCCCGCGCCAGCGGCCAAATCATTGCCGGCGGCAGCCCCAAGGACGGCCCCGGCTATTTCGTGCATCCCACAATCGTGCGCGATGTGACAGACGGACAGAAAATCGTCGACGAGGAGCAGTTCGGCCCGATCCTGCCGGTGATCCGCTTTGACAACATTGATGATGTGGTCGCCCGCGCCAATGCCTCGGACTACGGGCTGGGCGGCTCGGTGCATTCGGGCGATACCGCCAAGGCGGTTGACGTCGCCACCCGCATTGAATCCGGCACCATCTGGGTGAACCAGCAGCTGAATATCGGCCCGCATATCCCGATGGCCGGCTTCAAAGGCTCCGGCCTTGGGGTGGAACAATCCGTCGAGGGGCTGGCGGAATACACCCAGATGCAGGTGATCAACGTCGCCCGCGGCTGACACCGCGCTGAACCGGTGACTGGCGGGTGCATTCCCAGAGGCCCGCCATTTGCCCAGCCTTCAAGGCAGATTTACGCCGCTGGAGCAGGCGGGTATTAAAGCAGGCTGACATTAAACCGGTGCGCCGCGCGCGGAAAACCTATTCCGCCGGGCGCCCCTCCCCCATGTACAGCTTCTGCATATCCACGAAATGCCCGGTATCAAGCCGCTTGCGGATAGCCTCCCAGCCCTCCGGGTTGCCCTCGATCACCCTGTACAGCTCCGCCGGCACGGTCATGTATTCGATGTATTTCTCCGATGCGGTCTCCAGCCAGGCAAAGACATAGCCATCGCTGTCTTCGTCCGTATTCACCAGACGCAGCTCTATGCCCTCGGCCATCGGCACCGATTCAACACTGCGCAGGATGTGCAGCTTCATCATTTCGACAATCACGTCGTCCAGCCCCAGCTGCCTGACCAGCAGCTTTTCCCGCACCGCCGGCCAGCCGAAAGTCAGCCGCACCGCCAGCCCGCTGCCCACATCCCGCGCCGCCGCCGGAGCGTTTGCGCCATAACTGGTGTCAAACAGCGCCCCGGCCTCATCCTCAATCTCCAGATGATCCCGCAGGCGGCTGGCAGGCATCGCCGCGATCCACTGGCCGCGGCCGGCATCGAGATAGTTGAACTGCGGCTGCAGCCGGAAGCTCTCGCCGCAGGCATCGCAGGTCACATCCTGAAACCGGTCTTCCAGTATTTCGTCCCGCAGATCGGGGCGGCGGTCGGCGTTCACACTGCCCACGGCCATCATGGTTACCGGGCCTCGCATTGCGGGCACACCAGATTGACGGGGTGAAAAAGCGACATCGGTCAACAGCCTTTCAATGGATCAGATCAACGGATCAAAGTTTGGCCAGCCAGCCAACCGCCGGGTGGTTCGGCTTCAGCTTGCCGGAATGATAGGCGGCATACAGCTCCGAGAACCATTCCCCCGGCGCGCGGAACTGATAGCCGGTGATCCCCTTGGCCCGCTCGCCCAGCAGATAGGAATTCCAGGTGTTCGGATAGCTTTCCTGATACACGACACCACCGATTTCGATCTTCTTGGCAATTGCCATGCTGGACCAGGGCTGGGCCGGTTCGGACGCCATGTCGATATGCGCCTGCATCTTGATGCGGCGGCTTTCCCATTCCTCGTCCGTGCAGGTCTCATCGGCCGGCTTGTCCGGCACATGCGCGCCTTTGTTATGCGCCATATATTCGGTGGCATAGGCCTTGTCATAGCTGAATTTGGCGGCAATTTTCTCAGCGATGGCAGCGATGTCCATGCCGTGTTCGGTCCAGCCGCCGTATTCCTTTTTGCCGCCGTTGCTTTTCATGAAGCTTTGTTTGTCGTCAACCGCATGGCCGACCTCATGCAGGGTGTTCCAGTTGAAAAACGTGACAGGCTCCTCGTTCGCCGGTTTGCATTTTTCCAGCTCGGCGCGTTCTTCCGGGGTGGCGGCATCATCCAGGCTGCCCACCGCATCCTCGCTGCCAAAGGCATAATTGGACGACGTGCCCGCATCGCCTTCATGCATCACAATCCGCTTTTCATTGCCCTGATACATTGAGCCGCCTTTCGCAGCTTCATTGACCGCGAACTTCTGCAGCGAGTCATTGTTCAGCGTGTGATCCAGCGGCAGATCCTGCATCGCCTTGTAGAAGGCGACAATATTCGGCCCCTTCAGATTGGCATCGGCTATTTCCGTGGCCGGCGCCAGATTCTCATTGTTGAAGTTCTTGATATCGCAGCCAAAACGCGCCTTGAAGGCCACTTTGACCACTGCCCGCTGCGCCTCGGGCTCCAGGTTGTCGATCATCGCGTCCAGCTCGTCTGTGCCATTGGGGCGCGACAGGATTTCCTTGATGTCTTTGTCCGTGGGCGGCGTGTTGGCCCGCATTTCCGCCATCACAAAGGCGCTGGTGCCGATGGCACGCGCCTCTTCCAGAAGCTTGATGGCATCGCCCGGTTTCTTGCCGGCCACTGCCGCAGCGGCATCCGCCAGTTTCTTGCGCATGGTGTCGATGCTGGGCTTGATCGCATAGCGGTGCTCATGCCCTTCCAGCACAGCCAGCCGCGGCTCCACCTCCGGTTTGGCGCGCAGGTCCTTGTATGCCTTGTGCTGTTCCGCCATCTCCAGCGCAGCTTTGGTCTGGGCAATCGCCGCCTCGATGCCCGTACTGACCTTGGCATAATTCTGCCCGCCCTTGGCGGCGGCCTCGGCATCAGCCAGCAGTTTTTCAACCGCGTCGGTCTCATCCTTCACATAAGCCGCTTCGCCGTGACCGGTGACCGGAACCAACGCGGCGCGGGCGCGGGTGATTTCCTGTTCGATGAACCCGTATTGCGAGATCACCTCATCCGCCGTGTTGCAGGCCTCCAAGGCGGCCAGCAAATGGCCCTTGGCGGTTTTGGCGTCCAGCCCGTCCTTGCCGCAGTTTTCAATCTCGGCATTGGCGGTATCCAGATGCGGCTTGGCCACGGCGGCGTTTTCACGGCTGCCGACCACCTTGATCGACAGTTTCGCCGCCTGCACCTGCGGCCACCAGGGGGCGCTGTCCTCATCGCCGCCAATGGCCGAATTCACCGCCTCCAGTATGCTATGGGTATTGGCCGAGCTGATCGCCTCCTCAGCCGAGGCTGTCACCTCTTCGGCCATGGTCTTGGCGGTTGCGTAATCGCTTGGCGCCAGCTTGACCAGATTATCGTATTTTGCAGTCAGCCGGGTCAGCTGTGCCGCGATCGCATCGGCGTGCTTATGCCCCTTTGCCTCGGCCAGCTTGGCCTCAGCCGCGGCCCGCGCGGGTTCATAGGCGGACGAGCCTTGGATTGCGGTGAGCAGCGCCTTGGCGTCATCGGTGATCTGCTTCAGCAGCTTGATTGCCTGGGAATAATCATTCTCGCCCAGATCGGTCCTGGTTGTATCCAGCTTGGCCGCGGTCAGCCGGTCCGCCACTGCCTTGATCCGGTCCTTGGTGGCATCGTTGCGTTCCGGTGCCAGCGCATCCACCGCCGCCTGCGCATCAATGACAGCCTGGTTGTACGGGGCCGCCGCCGCAATCAGGCGCTGGCACGCGGTGATTTTCTGATAGGCCTTCTCGAACATGCCTTTGGCAGCCGAATAGGTATGCGCCGCCTTTGCCGCCTCGTATTTGGCGAAATCCGCATCCGCCCGCGCGATCTGATGCACACCGGCCTCGTTGCCCGGCCCGATCAGCGCCGCGCGGGGCACAACGAAATACTGGTTCTCCCAGCCAAGTACCGTCTTCAGCGTCTTCAGATCCTCATCCGTGGCTTTTTCCCAGCCCGCAGCGGCCTTGGCCTTGTCCGCTGCCCCTTGGAAGTCCCGCGCGGTCTGCTTGGTGGTGCTTTCATCCAGCAAGTCCTGGATCTCGGTCTTGCGATGGGTCAGCTGGGTTTCAACCGCGCCGCCTTCGGTGGTGATCTTGCCGATCACTGCGGTGGCCTTGGCCCGGTCCGCCTTGATGGTCTTGTACAGCTCGCCGTCGGCGCGGGCCTGCTCTGCCATCTTGCGCGCCGCCGCGATTTTGGCCTCCGCCCCCTTGTAATCATAACCCTCCGGCTTGATCAGATCATCCGCCTCCCCGGTCAGCCGGGTGATGTCATCCAGATGCGGCTGCAGGCAGGCGGCATCGTTCAGCGGCGCCAAAGCAGCGGCCTGTGCCGCCAGCGAGGTCTTCAGCTCGCCATAGGCGCGATGCTGATGAACCAGCACCATGGCCATCTTCAGATTTGCAATGGCACTGTCCAGATGCGCCCTGGCATCGTCGTATTTCTTAGCTTTCTTGGCCGTTTCCGCCTCCGCCGCAGGCAGTTGCGCCTTGGCGATCAGCGCGGTGAAATCATTGCCCGCATCCGCCGCAACAACCTTGTCGCGGATATCGGTAAAGACTTTGAACGCCGGGTCCCATTTCTTTTTCAAATCATCAAGCGCTGCCGTATCGGTCATCCCGTCCAGCTCGACCGAGGCTTCCGCCGCCGCCTTGGCGCTGTCCACCCGTTTTTCCGCGTCTGCCACACAGGTGTTTGCCGTGGTGAAATCCAGCTTCAGCGCTGCTGCCGCCGCCTCAGCCATCAGCGCCTTGGCATCCTCCAGCATCGGGGCCGCCTGGGCCACATTCTTCAGCGGGTCGATCTTGCCCTGAACCGCCACCCGTTTGTCCTTATAGGCCTTGCAGGCATCCGCCTGCGCCGTGGCTGCGGGCCAATCGCCCTGGGTGGCATCCAGCAAAGCCAGCGCGGTAGAGTATTTGTGCAGGACGGCTTCAGATTTGGCCGAAGCAAGATCCGCCTCCATTTTCAGAATGATGACCTGAATGCCCGAGGCACCGTCGTGGTCCTTGAAGTCCTTCAGCTTGGCCTCAAAGGCGGTCAGCTTGGGCGCATATTGCTGAACAACCGGGATTTCGGTTTCCAAGAACGCGCGCAGCGACCAGAACTTCCCGAGTTTCTTGAGGGATTCTGCGTAATCCTTGGTCGTGGCAACATCTGAATCCGTATAGAAATCACCCAGCTCGGTCAGTTTCGCCGTCAGCAGGGCTTTGACCGCTGCGGCCAGCCCGGCCCAGTGATCAACCCATTGTTTTGCTTTCGGGCGCCCGTCGTCATAGGATTTCCGCAGCGCCCGGACCTTGGCAGTCCTGGCATAAGCAACTGCAATTTCATCCAGTTTCTTGACGCCGTCCTTGAACTTCTTCGCGGCCTTGTCCACCTGCGCCGCGTCATACAGACGCTCCATTTCGCGCGCCGCGTCATCTATCGCCGGATCGCCGACCGAGACACCGCGGGCCGCATCAGCCAGCGCCTTGCGGTCCGGGTCAAGCGCCATGAAATGCGCAAAATCATCGGCCAGAACCTCGGCCTTGGCAATTTCGGTCTCGGCGGCGGCCAGATCATCTGTGGCGGTTTTCAGATCATGGGCCTTGGCCTTGTCAACCGCGGCAGTGCGCAGCCCGTCAATCCGGGTGATTTCCGGCGCAATCTCGGGCGCCGCAGCCTTGGGGTGGCTGGTCAACGGCACCAGCCGCAGATCGAAAATCTCCAACGCTTTCTGAAAAGCGGTCTTGGCGCCGGTGTCGGCGGCAACCGCCTTTTCCAACGCATCCAGTGCCTTTTCCCCGGCATCCAGTTTGGCGCCATTGGCGTCTTCGGGTTTTGCC
Source organism: Leisingera sp. NJS201 (assembly GCF_004535885.1). NCBI lineage: Bacteria > Pseudomonadati > Pseudomonadota > Alphaproteobacteria > Rhodobacterales > Roseobacteraceae > Leisingera > Leisingera sp. NJS201. Next base: position 17,187 of record NZ_CP038236.1, on the reverse strand, counting down.
TTGGCCTGCGCGGCCAGTGCTTCGACCTTATCAAGCGCGGCTTTCCACTTGTCAGGGGTCTGGCTGACGGCCTCGGGCACCAGGGTGTTGTAGGTCTTGACCGGCCCGTCGCGCAGCGTCTTCAGTGCCGCCTCGATTCGGGCGATCTGGTTGGCCAGATCAGCGTCCGCTGTATCACCGCCGGCGTCATCCGACGGCGGTGCAGCCTGTTCCGGCGTCTTGGCCGGGGCGTCGGGTTTGGCGGCGGTGACGGTATCCCCCTCCCCTGCCGATGCCGCTTCGGCACTGGCCGGTGCCGCGTCGTCTCCGGCAGTTTCGGCCGCGGCTTTACGGGCCTTGGAAATGGCCTGGGCCAACGGCCCGACCGCCTTAAGCGCGCCCTCATAATCCGGCGGCGTGGCCGCCACCCGGGCCTTGATCTGGGTCCAGACGTTTTCGATTTTTGCCGACTGCGGCGTGTTGAGCGCCAGCACCTCGGTGATCAGCGGCTCCAGTTTGCCCGCGGCCTGCTGCCATTTGCCTTCCAGCAGGGTTTGCCGTTTGGCCCCGGCTGCTGCCTCCTGGGCTGCGGTTTTCATTTCGGCGGACAGCTTCGCGACATGCTCCAGCGCCGCCGCATAACCGCTGCCCTCCGCTTTGGCCTGAATCGCCGTCCACAGCGCGTCAGCCTTGGACAGATCAATGCCGGCAATATCCCGGAGCTTGGCCAGATTGGCCTCAACCTTGGCGGAGGTGGTTTTCCATTTGGCTTCCGCCGGATCCGGTTCAGCCGAAGGCGCTGCCGGCGCATCTGCCGGATCCTCGGTGACGGTATCGCCGCTGGCCGCCGGAGCCGCCTGCGGGCCGTCGTCCGCGGCCTCCCCGTCGTCGTCATCCTCCTCTGACTCGACGACATTTCCGCTGGGGTCCAGAATGAGGATCTTGTATTTCAGCCCCACCACCATAAACATCTTCTTGGCCTTGCGCGCCATGCCCGGCACGATCTTGCCCTCGACTGACAGCGACAGTTCCTTGCCGTCCAGCGTCAGCGTCCCAAAGGTGAACTGCGGCGTCTCGCCGTCGGACTTGGCCTGCTTGCCCAGAACCTTGGCGGCCTTGGTCTTATGGGTGAGAAAGATCGAGTTTTCGATTTTCTTGCCAAAGCACAATCCGAAGGACAGCGCGCGTTTCTTCGCAATCGCCATCTGTTGCTTGATTTCTTTTGCGGCAGATCCATCAAGAGGCATGGGCAGCTCCTGAGTTAAAAAACTGTTTAAAACTAGAGCGTTAGCTCCTATTGCCTTCAAGCGTCGCATGGAACCCGGATTCCAGCAAGATTTTTTTCTTGTCAATTGCCTCCGGCTGCGCACACTCGGTCGGTACATGCATCAAGGTGGGACGCTGATGACTTTCCAGCCAACCGATTCAGCCGAATGACGGGATTGCGCCCGGCGCGGGCCGCAATGCTTGCGGTGCTTGCAGGCCTGTGCGGCGGCGGGCTGGCGGTGTGTTCATTTGCCTCTGACACCGCGACCGGACACAACGGAGAAATTTCAATGGCTTCCACCACAGCAGAAAGCTTTGACGGCGCCTGGATTGTGCAAAAAGTCCAGGACGTCGATCTGACGGAATTCGAAGACCTGCGGTTTGATTTCGACGGCGGCACGCTTTACGGCTCCAGCCCCTGCAGAAGTTTCACCACAACCTTCGGGCCGGACCTGCAGAACATCATGTTTTCGCCGCTTCAGATCGGCGGCGGGCTGTGCGGCGAAACAGCGATGATCGCCGAGCGGGATTTCCTGCAACAGGTCGGCCTGGTCAACCGGATGGAGCTGACCGGGGACGGGCAGCTGGTGATGTATAATTTTGAAACGCCTCTGCTGTGGGCTAAACGGCTGGCCGGCTGATACGGCATAGGTTTCGCTGCGAAACCTGTGGAATTATCGCACTGCCGGCATGGCAAAAGGCATAGCGGAAATGGAAAACCCCGGCCCAGCCAGGCCGGGGTTTCGCAGCGAAACCGGGATCTGCGCCCGGCCCTATCCGCCGTGCTCCAGCAGGTGGCGCACATTGTCCATGACTGCATCAACCAGTTCAGCCGTCACTTCGCCGCCGGAGAACCGGATAGCATAGCCGCCGGGCCCGTATTCGCGTTCGATTGTAATGCCGCTGGCGACGCGGGTCTTGCGGGTGCGCTCCACCTTTTGCGCGGTTTTGGGACGTCCGCCGCGGCTGGGGTCCTGCGGGGCGCCTTCAGCGTCCTCAACCATCGGCAGCATGGCCTCCCATTCCTCAGCCGCCGAGCGCCCCTCGGCCCGCTCCAGCGCGGTCCGCAACCGGTCAGCCCAGCCGCTCCGCAAGGCGGCAGCCAGACGCAGGCATTGGCGTTCATTGAGGCCGGTTGCATAGGACAGCATATCGCCCAGTTCCTCGTGGATCAGGGCAAAGGAGCGGATCTTGGAGCGTTTGGCCTTGGAGGCATTCTGAAACAGCACCGCGACCGCCTCGTCCACCGTCGGGAACACCCCGTCATGCACCGCCGAGGCCGCCGCCCTGCCCCGTTCGTACTGGCTGAGGCCCGAGCGGATTTCGTTTTCCTCGATCATTGAAACCAGCGCATTTGCAAGGCTGCCGGGCTCGCGGATAAACGCCGGGATGGTCTGGAACCGTTCGCCGCCGCTCAGCCCGTTCAGGCGGCGCAGGGCAGTCAGGCGGCGATAGCCGGAGACCAGCGCGTATTTGCCTGCGTCTTCGGGGTTGAGCGGCTCGAACACCTCGATCGGCAGGCGCAGCCCATTGACCGAAACCGAGGTCATCAGCTCTTGCATTTCTTCCTCGTCCAGCACGATCCGGTCGCGGTTCAGGGCGTCTGCAGTGATCTCTTCCAGCGGGATTTCCACCGCCACCAGCCCTTTGCTGGTCGCGTCGCGCAGGCGTTCGGCGTCTGCCTTGTCACGGGCTGCTGCCTCGCGGTCGGCCTGCGGCATCGGGTCCGCGTGGCGGGCGGCATCGGCCACAACATCGGCAATCGGAGGCCGCAGGCCGGGGCCGCGCGACAGGTCGCGGTCAATGCCTGCTTCGATCTCCTTCAATGCCTCGGGCGAGGGGGTCTCAAGCTGTCTGCGTCTGGCCATCTTCGCTCTCCTCAGTGTGTGCTTCTGCCTGCTGCATCTGCTGATCGCGCCACCAGCTGCCGATCAGCAGTTCCTTGAATTCCGCATAGGTGCGGTCGAACACCTCGCGGCCGCGCACATAAGTATCGCGGTTGAAGTTGCGGTAATCCGCCTCGTAAATACCCGACACGCTTTCGCCGGCCTGGCCGACCATGGCGGTGTAATCCTGCCGGTAGGCGTTCATCATATCGCCGAAATAGGCCTGGATCACATTGGCCAGATCGGTCTGCTGGCTGGCGTCGAACCGGGTGATCAGGGCGCGCACCACGTCCCATTCGAACTTCATCTCCGGCAGGCCCGCGCGGCGGCGGCCGGCGTTTTCGCCGTCCTCGATCGAGGCGAATGTGGAATAGAGCATGTCGAAGAACCGGCCGGTCGAGTCGAACTCAAGAAACGAAGCGCCAAGCGGCACCATCAGGATGTCGGCGGCGGCCAGGGCGTTGATGGTCAGGTAGCCGAGGGCAGGGGGGGTATCCAGCAGCACGATGTCATAGTCGTCGAGCGCGCCGCCCTGATCCAGCGCATTGGTCAGCGCGTCCCACAGTGCCCAGTTGCGCAACCCCATGCGCCAGACCGGGATCTGGAATTCGGCCCAGTAGAGGTTCAGCTGGGCGCCGATCAGGTCGATGTTGGGCCAGTGGGTTTTCTGCACCACGTTTCGCAGCGAAACCTCCCGCGCTTCGGTCAGGGTTTCGTCCAACGGAATGGGGTCAAGGCCGGAGGCGGCGCGGACCTTGTTTTCAGCCTCCACCGCCTCGGCGTAGTCGCGGGCCAGAAGCGGGAAAACGGTCTGCCATTCATCCGCCACCTGGCCGCCCATGATCGAGGTCATCGAGCCCTGGCTGTCCAGATCGACCACCAGCACCTTGTAGCCGTCAAGGGCTGCCGACATCGCCAGATGCGCCGCGGTCGAAGTTTTGCCGACGCCGCCCTTGAAGTTGGCCACGGCCACCACCTTGGCGGGCAGGCCTTCGGGGCGGTAGGGGCGGTATTCCTTGGTGCTGATGCCTTCTTCGGCGAAATGGTCGCGCAGCTTCAGCACGTCTTCCAGGGTGAACCAGCGCGAGCCGCTGGCGCCCTCGCCCTGGGGCAGGTCCGGGTTTTTGTTCAGCACCCGGCGCAGGTGGGCGGGGGCGACCGGGATCAGATAGCGGCAGACCTCCCATGTGGAAAAGCTACGCAAGCGTTTGCGCCCGTCGGGGGCATAGCCGCGTTTTGCCAAGTCGTCGCGTCCGCGGCCTGCGAAAGCTGCCGCCTTGGCAAATCTTGCGGTATCGACAAGCTCGCCGAGCTTGGCCGCCGCCGCTTCCGGATCCAGGTTGAAATAGGGGGGCAGGGGGGTGTCAGGTTTTTTTGCCATGTGACGGGTGCCTCGGGTATATCGCCTGTTTGGCGTGTTATCACCGCTTTTGTGGCACATCCAGGGAAGAGTGTGAATCATATTCTGGCAACGCATCTGTTTTCCGCTGCCGTCCGTATCCCGCGGATATATGTAAGCTTTTCCCCAAATCTACTATGGCACAAACAAGTTGAAATGTTGTGAATCTTTGATTCAGTTTAGAATCTTTGGGTTCAAAATACCGAAATATTTCAATCTCTTATGTATCTTTGGGGACCTGTATTCAGTATCAATGGAACCCGTTTGCAGGAGCATTGGTACCCGTCTGCGGGAGCAAGGGCCCCGATTCGCAGGAAGACAGGCACCCGCGACTCGCATGCCGTAAATCAGGCGGTTTCCGGATCCATAATAGCCGGAAAACGGTGGAAACCAGCGTAGAATGGCGCCTGAAACCGGGATGTTCTCAGAAAGGTACCCGTTTGCGGGACGAGACTTTCCCGTAAATGGGTCCCCAATGCAGGATTGAGCGCGGGTTCCTTTTAAGTCATAGTACCGCCAAAGCAGGCCCCGCAGAGTCGCAAAGACCGGCAAGGGGGCAGGAGGGCAGGGCGATGGACGCCAAAGACATCCCGCACAACAAGCTGACAGGCCCGCTGCGCCGGGGGTCGGTGAAGAAGAACGTGGCGGCCATTCATGTGTCCGGCAAGCTGACGCTGCTGCAGCGCAAGCTGTCGAATGTGCTGCTGCTGAATGCCTATGACACGCTGATCACCAAGCCCAAGCACCAGATCGATGCGCAGACGCTGTGCATGATGGTGGGCTATAACTCCAATGATATGGAGACGCTGAAGCAGTCGCTGCGCAGCCTGGCAGAGACAGTGGCGGAATGGGACATGCTGGATGAGCAGGGGCGGCAGGAATGGGGGGTCAGTTCGCTGTTGTCCTATGCCAAGCTGGCGGGGGGCGTGTGCGAATATGCCTATTCTCCGGCGCTGGCGGAGAAGCTGCATGACCCCAAGGTCTTTGCGCTGATCAATCTGAATATTCAGCGCCGGTTCACCTCCGGCCATGCGCTGGCGCTGTATGAAAACTGCTATCGCTTTGTGCGCACCGGCTCGACCGGCTGGTGGGACATTGCGCTGTTCCGCCGCCTGATGGGGGTGGATGGCAGCGCCTATTACGAAAGCTTCAAGCATCTGAATGCCAAGATCATCAAGCCGGCGGTGGCGGAGGTGAACAAGACCTCGAACATCCTGTTGACGCCGGAATTCAAAAAAATGGGCCGGCAGGTGGCCGAGGTGCGGTTTCTGATCAAGGAGAACCCGCAGCTGGCGATGCTGGACATTGATGACGGGGCAGGGGTGCGGCAGGGGGCTGTTTACACCCAGCTGATCGGCCTCGGCGTCAGCGACCGGCTGGCGCGGCAGTGGATTGCCGAGCACGGCGAGGATTACGTGGCCGAGAAGGTCGGCTATCTGAAAAGTAAAAAGGGCGTGGACAGCCCGGTGCGCTATCTGAGCGCGGCGCTGCGCGATGATTACAAGGATACGCCCGCGGAGACCGCAAAGGCGCTGCCGCCCGAGGTGCTGGCGGCGGCAGAGGCGCGCCGTGCGGCAGACGCCGAGGCGGCCCGGCTTGCGGCGGCAGAGGATGCAGTCAAGGCGCGGGAGCGATCATTGCGGGCGCAGCGGCTGGAGCGGATTCGGGACCTGGCCGCCGGGCGCTCACCGACCCAGCGGGATGCCGACAAACGGCTGTTCCTGAGCCGCCTGGAAACAGAGATCGACCGCGAGGAATTCCGCAACCGGGGCTGGGCTGCGGCGCTGCTGGCCGGTGAGATGGCAGAATTCTGGGAAGAACTGATCCCCGGCGCGCTGGAGGATCTGGCAGGGTAGGGCGGGCCGCTTATAGTAAGCGGCCCAGCAGGATCAGGCGGCGGGCCTGACCCTGGCCCCGGTTTGCAGATGGCGGAGGGTTAAACCCCCGCCATTTCCTGTTTCTCCACCCCGCGGAAGAAGATCAGGTAGAACACCGGCGCGGCCACCAGGGTAAGCACGGTGGCAAAGGCCAGGCCGCCCATGATGGTGATCGCCATCGACACAAAGAAGGCATCGGTCAGGAGCGGCGCCATGCCAAGGATCGTGGTCACCGCCGCCAGCATTACGGGGCGCAGACGCGATACCGAAGCCTCGACGATGGCTTCGCGCAGGGGCAGGCCGGTTTCGCGCACCAGGTCGATTTCCTCGACCAGAACAATGCCGTTTTTGATCAGCATCCCCGACAGGCTGAGCAGCCCCAGGAGGGCGGTGAAGGTGAAGGGGAAGCCGGTGCCCAGAAGCCCGATCACCACGCCGTTCACGGACATCGGCACCAACAGCCAGATGATCACCGGCTGACGGATCGCGTTGAACAAAAGCACCGAGATCAGCACCATGATCAGCAGCGTCACCGGCAGCTGTTTGCCCAGGGATTCGTTGGCATCGCCCGAGCTTTCATGCTCGCCGCCCCATTCCATCAGGTAGCCCAGCGGGATGTCCATTGCCTCGATGGTGTCCTGCACTTCGGCAAAAACGGTGGCGGCGGTCTGATCCGGCGGGATATCGGCGCCGACGGTCAGGGTCGGCAGCCGGTCGCGGCGGTGCACCAGGGTGTTTTCCATGATCACATCAACGCCGTCGATCATCTGTTCCAGCGGCACGAACTTGCCGGCCGAGGAGGAGAAAACCACCTGATCATAGATATTGTAGGGCTCCTGCGGTGCGAGGCGCACGATGATCGGGATCAGCCGGTCGCGTTCGCGGACCACCCCCACTTGCAGCCCGTCGGTGGAAAACTGCAGCGCGTCGGCGATGCCCTCGCGGGTGACGCCGGCGGTTTGCGCCCGGTCGTTGGCATAGGCCGGTTTCAGCACGGGTTCCTGTTCGCGCCAGTCGTGGCGCGGGATCAGGATATTGGCCGAGGCCGCTTCCAGCCGCTGAATGGCTTCCTCGCCCAGCCGGCGCAGCACGCGCGGGTCGGGGCCGGAAAAACGCACCTGGATCGGATCGCCGCCGCCGGGGCCGAACACCAGTCGCTTGGTGCGGAATTCGCCCTCGGGGAACTGCGCCTGGCCGAACGCTTCGAGTTCGGCCTGCAGCGGCGGGATCGCATCCAGGGTTTCGGTGCGGATGATCAGATGCCCGTAGCTGGGATTCGGTTTTTCGGCCGAGTAGGTCAGCATGAAACGGGTGGCACCCTGGCCGGAGAAAGAGGCGGTGGAGACCACATCATCGCGTTCGGCGAGCCAGTCCTCGAACACCTTCAGGTGCTGGGACGTTGTCTGGATCGAGGTGCCCTGCGGCAGCTTGTAGTGGACAAAGAACAGCGGTGTGTTTGAGTCCGGGAAGAACTGCTGTTTCACCTGACCAAAGCCGATGAAACAAACCACGGTGATGCCCGCCAGCCCGGCCACCACCAGCCAGCGCAGTTTCAGCGCCGACGCCAGGATCTTGCCATAGGTGCGGAACAGAAGGCCGCTGTAGGCATCGCTGCCGCCGTCCTTGCCCTGTTTGAAGAAATAATGCCCCAGCAGCGGCGTTGCGGTCAGCGCCAGGAGCCAGCTGAGCAGCAGTGAAATCGCGATGACTGCAAACAGCGAGAACAGGAATTCGCCCGTTGAATCAGGGCTGAGGCCGATGCCGGCGAAAGCCATGATGCCGATGACAGTAGCACCCAGCAGAGGGATCTGGGTTTTTGATGCAGCGTCATGCGCGGCCTCGCGCGAGGTTTTGCCGCGCTGCATCGAGATCTGCATCCCCTCGGCAACCACAATGGCATTGTCCACCAGCATCCCCATGGCGATGATCAGCGCGCCGAGTGAAATGCGCTCCATCTCGATTGAGAACATGTTCATGAAAAACAGCGTGCCGACCACGGTCAGCAGCAGGGTGGACCCGACAACAACAGCGGCGCGCCAGCCCATGAACAGGGCCAGGACCACCACCACGATGCTGACCGACATCGCCAGGTTGACCAGGAAGTCGTTTGAGGCCTGATCGACCACCACATGCTGCTGGTAAATCGGTTTCAGATCCACGCCATAGGGGATCCGGCTGTCCAATGCGGCCAGTTTGGCGTCGACGTTCCGGCCCACTTCGACGATGTTTTCGGTGGCAAGGCCGGCAATGCCCAGGGTAAAGGCCTCAACCCCGTCGAAGCGGATCAGCAGGTCCGGGTCGCTGATGCGGCCGCGGTGAACGTCGGCCATGTCGATCACATTGACCACTTCGCCCTGCGAACCGATGGTGAGGCCCGCAATTTCCGTGACCGAGTCCGAGCCTTCCGGGGCGCTGAACCGGGTGTCCGCCGACCCGGCATCAAGACTGCCGGCCGGGCGGACCGAATTGGCATTGGCCAAGGCGCTGCCGATGGCGTCAAACGGGATGTTCTGGTTGACCGCAACGGCCATTTTGGGTTCGACAAAGACGGCCTCGGGCGGCAGGCCAGTGATTTCCACATCGGCCACTCCGTCGACCGTCAGCAGCTCGCGCCGCAGGTAGGTGGCCAGCTCGTGTTTTTCGGCGTCGGTGAAGCCCTCGGCGGTGACCGCGTAGAACAGGCCGAACACATCGCCAAAGCCGTCATTGACGTAAGGCTGGCTGACGCCATCGGGCAGGGCGCGGGCCGCATCGCGGACCTCGGCGCGCAGTTTGGTCCATATCGCAGGCAGTTCGGTGCCGTCGTAAGTGTCCTGCATCTCCACTTCGATCAGCGAAGAGCCGGGCCGGTTCACTGAGGTGATCAGTTTCACCTCGCCCATTTTCTGGATCGCGGATTCCAGTGGTTCCGAGACTTCCAGCGCCACCTGGGCACTGCTGGCGCCGGGGTACTGGGTCGCGATGACTGCGGATTTGATGGTAAAGGCCGGATCTTCCAGGCGGCCCAGGTTCAAAAAGCCCCAGATCCCGCCAAGCAATGCCGCCAGCATGATGAGCCAGGTGTAAAGCGGCCGGTTGATCGACCCGCGTGCAATGTCCATGCGCCCGCCCTCAGTTGCCGAAGCCGGTGAAGCGGCTGACCTGCTGGCCGTCTTTCAGCGCGGTGCCGCCGGTCAGCACGATCTCTTCGCCGCCGCTGAGGCCGTCCGCAATCCGGAAGTCGCCGTTCTGGGTCGCTTCAACCTTCACCGGGGTCCAGGTGACGGTGCCGTCCACGGCGCCTGCCGGGGCAAACACCATCACCCCGGTGCTGCCATCGGCAGCGGCGACCAGCGCGGTGCCGGGCACCCGGATCGCCGCATCGCCGGTGTCAACGCGCACATTCACCGTGGCCGAAGCGCCGGGCAGGATCTGGCGGTCGTCGGGCGGGGTCAGGCGGAAGGTCACCCGGTAGGTCTGGCCGACGCTGCTGGCCTCAGCGTCGAATTCCAGAATTTCCAGCGGATAGTCTGTGTCCTGGCCGGGGAATTTGGCCACAATCGTCAGCACATCGCTTTGATCGGCCTGCTGGAACAGAACCTCGGGCACGTCCACCTTGATGTGCAGTTCGGACATGTCGTGCAGCCGCACAATCGGGGTGCCGGCGCTGACGGTAGTGAATTGTTCCACCTCGCGGCTGGAGACCAGCGCATCAAACGGGGCATTTAGGGTTGCATGGCCAAGCGCATAGTCGGCATCCCGCAGGGCGACACGGGCCAGGCCTGCCTCGGTCTCGGCGTCGTCAATCGAGACCTGGCTGACGGTGCCGCTCAGCTTTTCCAGCCGCACCACGGTGCGGTCGGCCTGTTCCTTGCGCAGCTGCGCCTGTTCCAGCTGCAGTTCGAACGGCTCAAGATCCAGTTCGGCAATCAGCCCGCCCTGCGCGACAGAGCCGCCTTCGGTGACCGGGAATTTCAGGATCTGCCCGCTGACCTGGAAGGCCAGATCAACCGTCTGTTTGGCGGCAACCTGGCCGAAAAACTGCCGCTCCAGCAGCAGGGAGTCCGATGAGGTTTGCAGCAGTTTCACGGGCTTCAGCGGTTCCTGTGCCGCGGCGGCCGCGGATAGGGCGGCAATACCGCCCGCAAGGGCAAGGGATCTGCTCCAACGCATTCTAGTCACTCCTTCCGGGCGGTTTTGCCGCCTGTCCGCATCATTGTTTTGTTCGCTGCCACGCCCGGCCGCGCAATCAGCCAATACCCGCTCTGCCGGGGAATTTGCGGCCTATATCCCAGTTGCAGGAACTTTCCTGTGAACGAGTTCACAATGCAACGGTTTCCAAAGGGCATGCGGTTTTCCTGCCGCACAATAGCGCAGTCAGCGAGGGGGGAAGGGCCCGTGCTGCCAGTGCAGGACCGCCTGCATTGGTCAGGGCGCACGGCTTGCGCTGGTTTTGTGGCGAGTGATTTACAGTTCCAAAAAGGGAGAGGAAATTTTACATATTGAACTCAGAAACCGGGCTATCTGCCGATTTTGCGCAACATGTATAACCGCCCCTTGCGCAAGAGGTCCTTCCTATCTCCGGAGCGGCCAAGTTGAAGGCCATCATAGACGTTCATCGTGCCAAAGGTACATTGGATGTTTGGGTTCAAACCGTGATGCGGGAACAGCCTGTGCGGCGGATTCCGCCAAGTTCGGAACCTGATGACCGAACGGCATGCCCGCAATGGTGGGCGCGGTGCTATGATTTACTGGCATGCCGAACGCTAGGCGGCCTGTGTTTATTCTCAACTGAAGCGCTGCTCTTCATCTGGGGCGGCGGCAATGATTGACGGTGTTCTGCGGCATTGCACCGATATGGAAATCCAACGCCAGTATGTGGACAGTCATGGTCAGAGCGCGGTTGGATTTGCTTGCTGCCATCTGCTCGGTTTTGATCATGCTCCCCGCCTAAAAGCCATCGCGCGACAGAAACTGGCGCTGCAAAGTTCCGGGATGAGAGGGCAGTTGCCAAACCTGCTGCCGATCCTGTCCGGAAGGCTTTGTTGCACAAATCGGGTCAGGGGTTCACTGTGTGAATCCAGCGTGACAGCTGGGTGGCATGAGCAGTTGATCCCCCACGAGGTACAAGACCACGAACTGGTCGACTTACAATGGCGCGTTGAAGCAACGTGGATCGTTGTCGATCTGGTTTGATCCCAAGATGACTTGAACACCGCCGCCGACCGGCAGGCGCGGCCGCCAGTGCCAGTTCAGCGATGCCGCGATCCAGACCTGTCTATCCATGAAAGTTCTTTTCGGTATGCCACTGAGGCAGACAACTGGGTTCGCCGAGAGTCTATTGCGCCTGGCCGGATGGGACTGGCCCGCACCCGGTTTCAGCACATTGAGCCGCCGTCAAAAAACGTTGAACGTGAGCTTGCCCTATCTCGGCGGCAGCGGCCCGCTGAACTTGCTGACCGATAGCACAGGCATCAAGGCAGAGGGCGAATGGAACGCCCGCAAGCCCCCTGTCGCACCTGCTATGCATGTGCTGCCGGGCAGCGGGCGGCTCGAAGCGCCGTATCTGGCGCAAGATACACATCCCTTGCCTGGCAGTCGTTTGCGGCGCAAACGATGAGAAGGGGGATCGATGCGGAAACGCTGGAGGTCCGCGCCGTTGAAGTCACGGCCAGCGATACCGGCGATGCGCCCATGCTGCCGGAACTACTCGACCAAATCCCGCCTGATCAGGACATCGGATCAGGGACCGCAAACGGGGCCTGTGATACGCGCAAATGCCACGGCGTGATTGCCGCTCGCAAGGGCCTTGTTGCAAAAATCGGGCGAGGGATTCACTGCGTGAAACCAGCATGCTAGCTGTGAGCCATGAGCAGTTGGGCCGCTAGGAAGTACAAGACCACGAACCGGCCGGCTTACAATGAGGCACTAAGGCGGCGCGGTTCGCTGACGGTGTGGTTTGATCCCGACATGGTGTGGAGGCCTGCGCCGACGGGACGGCAGCCGAGCTTCAGCGATGCCGCAATCCAGACCTGCCTGACGATGAAGGTGCTGTTCGCGATGCCGTTGCGACAGACGGCTGGGTTCGCCGAAAGCCTCCTGCGGCTGGTCGGGCTGGACTGGCCGGTCCCGGACTTCAGCCCCTTGTGCCGTCGCCGACGGAAGCTGAACGTGGCTATCCCCTACCGTGGAGGGAAAGGCCCGCTGAACCTGTTGATCCCCTCTCGTGACATCACTGCGTGATGCACTGCCGGGCAGCGGACAGCACCGGGATCAAGGCCGAGGGCGAAGGTGAGTGGAATGCCCGAAAGCCCCCCTCTCGCACATGCCATGCATGTGCTGCCGGGCAGCGGGTGGCTCCAAGCGGCGCATCTGGCGCAAGATACACATCCCTTGCCGTCAGGGTCATGCACAGCATGATCCCGAGAGGGGAATTGATGAGGAAACGCTGGAAGTTCGGGCGGTTGATGTCACCAGTAGCAATATCGGCGACGCCCCCATACTACCGGAACTGCTGGACCAGACCGGAGCGGATCAGGACATCGCGCCGGTCACAGCCGGCGGGGCCTGCGGCACAAGAAATTGCCACGAGGCAATCGCTGCCCGAAATGCTGCCGCTGTCATACCGCCACGCAAGAACGCAAAGCCTTGGAAACCAACGGGTCCCGGCGCCGTCGCCCGCAACGAAGCGCTGCGAGCCTCGAAGTACTTGGGCCGTGCCGTCTGGCGACGGTGAAGCGGCTGCCACCGCCGGAGCCGTGTCGAGATATGAGGAGGATCAGAAAAGGATCCGGGGGATCCTTTTCCCGGCGATTGGATGAATTGCATCAAACTCCTTGGCCAATCCTTGATGGCACGAGACTTCGAACGCCAAGTCGCCGAGCTGCAGGTCCGTATCGCCGTGCTGAACGGCTGCACTGCGCTTGGCATACCTGTTACGCGGCCCGTGGGGTAAGTCCGTCCGGGGAAAGAGAAACTACGGTCAAACCCCGATTTGTGCAACAAGGCCCCTGGACGAAGAACATTGAGATCTTTGGCGTAAGTCAGGAAGCTGACACCGTCGACCTTTCCAGCGCGGACCGCGGTTTTACGGTCTATACGCATTGGGCGGACCTCGACGCGTTCCATGAGACCAACAAAGTGGATGGTGCCGACACCGTAACCGGTTCAGTCTATAAGGATCACTTTGATGCCGGTCAGGGCGATGATTGGGTCGATGCGGGGAATGGAGACAACTATATGGACGGCGGATGGGGCGACAATACAGTTGTTTCCGGATCGGGAGACGACACAACCCTCCGGTTGCCGATCCAACGGCCCCGGTCATCCATTCACCGTCCGGCAGGCGGATGATTGCCATGAACCGCAGGTTCCCGGCGCTCCCGCCTTTGGGCGTGTGATACAGGTTCGAACAGGCCGGCGACAGCATCTGACACTGACGGCGAACGCTGATCTTCGGATGATCCTTTTCAATGCACATCTGCCTGCGATCCTTGCTTAACGATCCCGGGCGCGTTTCAAAAAACCGCGTTCAGCCACAAGCTGGCCGGTCTTGGAATGCAGTTTGCCGATCTCAGCCCCGTTGGATTTGGCCGCAGCGCCGGTTCTCTTGGAAAAGGCTTGGGCCATGTTCTTAACCGCAGCCCGTTTCCAGCCGCTGATCATGTTCGGATGCGCGCCGTACGTCTTCGGTAACTCTGCCAGTACCTTCTCCTCGCGGATCGCCTCAAGCGCAACTTGGGCTTTGAATGCGGGAGAAGGGTTCTTGCGTTTCGTCATATTGGATCGTCACTTTCATCATGCGATCCACCTTGGCAACTGGTCTGAATTCCCGTGGCCACCTCTGTTCCGGGCATTGGTCCAAGCCTGTATCAGCTGGCGCTGCGCGGCGGCAGCGGCAAGACCCAGGGCGAGGCCGCCAATAATTGCCAGCGCATCGTTCAGCGGGCTGCGGGCCTCGAGCCCGATCATCGGCATCAGCAGTTCCGGCACAAACCGGTGCAGCAGGTAGATCGGGAAGGCGGCTTGGGCCAGCCGCATCAACGGGCGGGCGGCAAACCGCGGCATCGGCAGGCGGGTGACGAACAGCAGCCCGGCGACCAAGGCAAGCAGCCACATGTATTTGATCCAGCCGCCGTACCAGTTGCCGCCCAGATAGGCCGCCGCGGGCATGATCAGGCAGGCCGCCCCCAGCACCAGAAGCCGTTGCCGCAGCGTGCTGGCGGCGGTGATGCACCAGCCCAAGGCAAACAGGTAGAAAACCCACGGCACGGTGAACTGCGCGCGTCCGCCGATTTGCCAGACTTCCGGCACGATCAGCCGCAGCGCCACGGCAAACGCCAGAAAACACAGGCCGGTACGGAAAGCACCCTGGCTTGCAAGCCAACGGCGCAGGGGCGGCACGGCAAAGGGCAACGCCACCAGCAGCGTCATCTGCAGATAAGCTTCGATGAACCAGTACAAATACGGCAGCATCAAGTGGGTTTCCGGGATTGTCACGGCAAAATTGCCGGCCAGAAAGACCGAGACCCAGGGCACCTGCTCCCACACCGCAGCATAGCCTGCAAGGATCAGGTAATAGGGGATCAGCACCGCAGCCACCGGTTTAAAGAAGCTGCGCATGTCGCCGGACTTCAGCGCCTCCCAGCGGAAGCCTGCAACGCTCATTCCCATCAGGATCACCATCGCAGCTGCCCCGCCGAACACCGGCCAAAGGGTCTGGTGGGCCACCACCACTGCGAGGATGGCAGCCACACGGGCCACCAGATCGAAAGGCAGGCTGGCGCCGGGCGCCGGGGCGGCCTGCTCAAGAGTGCTGATCGGCATGTTTTCCCAGCCCGCCGGGGCGCCGCCAAGGGCTTCGTCCAGAGCCAGGGACAGCTCTACATGACGCAGGGAATCTCCGCCGAGCGCGGCAAAGCTATCGTTTCGGCCCACGCTCTGCGGCGCAAAGGCGGCCTGAAAGGCTGCCAGCACATTCCTGGCAGGTTTGCGCTGCGCTGATTGCGCCTTCAGGGCCGGATAGTCGATCTTGCCATTGGCGCGCCGCGGCAGGGACTTGCGCGGATGGATGGTGAAATGCTGCTGGCCGATGCCGGTCAGCTGGGCGGCCATCGCAGCGATGCCATCCTCCGCCCCGCAGATTGCAATCGAAATGCGGCTGTCATCACCCCAAACCGCGGCCTCATGCCCCTGGGCGGCCAAGGCACGTTCGATGGCGTCATGGCCGATACGCAGGCCGGCAATCTTGGACATCCGCGATAGCCGCCCGGTGATGTGGTAGAGCCCGTTTGCATCGCGGCGGGCCAGATCGCCGGTCGCCAGCTCGCTGAGTTCGGCGCCTCTGGCCAGATCGGCATGGCTTTCGGCATAGCCCATCATCACGTTCGGGCCCTGATAGATCAGCTCGCCTTCGCCCTCGGGGTGGTGATTTCTGCGCCCGAAGCCGAGCGCAGCAGCAGACGCCCGCCGGGAATGGCGCGGCCTGCGGCACCGGGATTGTCCAAGGCCTGCTCCGGCGGCAGGTAGCTGATCCGCGCGGTGGCCTCGGTCTGGCCGTACATCACAAAGAAGCGGCCTGCGCGGGCTTGCGTCCGGGCAGACCACGCGCGGACCTGTTCTGGCTCCATGGCGCCGCCGGCAACGGTCAGGGTCTTGATGTTTTCCGGCAACGCGTGGGAAAGGCCGGCGCTGTCCAGCAGGCGGAAATGATGCGGCACGCCGGCCAGGCTGGTGGCGCCGGAGGCCTCCAGCGCTGTGGCAAAACCGGGGTCCAGCACCGAGCCGGGCGCAAGCCAGAGGCTGGCACCGGCGGCAAGATGCGAGTGCAGTACCGACAAGCCGTAGGAATAATGCAGCGGCAGGATCAGTGCGGCGCGATCTGTGGGCTGGATCTCAAGATACTGGGCTATAGCGCTGGCGTTGGTGTCCATAGCCGTGCCGGACAGGCGTACGCCGCGGCCGTGGCCGGTGCTGCCGGAGGTCTGCAGCAGCAGTGTCAGCTCCGGGTTGATTTCAGCGGGTTCATGCGCGTGCGCCAGCAATTGCCAGGTTCCGCCCATGCGCCGGAAGCTGGCAGCCGGACGGAACCGTTCCTCCAGGCGGGCAGCGGTGACGGGGTCCGCGGCCGGCAGCGGCATAACTGCGTGGCCGGCAGCCAGGGCGCCCGCATAGGCGATAATGGCTTCGGGATCGGAAGCGGCTTCGACCGCAATCAGCCGCCGTTCTTGCGGCAGCGATCTGCCGAACTCTGCGGCGGCGTCTGCCAGCGCAGCATAAGTCAGCTCAGCCCCGTCCGCCGCAATCAGGCAAGGATTGGCGGCAAACGCACGCAATTTGGCCAGGTCGTAGAACATCCGCAACTCCTTTGAGCGCGGCGGGTAATTTAATTTACTAATTTTGTCAATTATTAGCCGGCGGCCCGTTGCCGGATCGGGACCGGTTGCGAAACTGGAGTGAACATTGACTGCGGCAGATGAGGCGCGCGCGTCCTTGCAGATGCGGTTTGCTGTCTTCACCAATTCCAGGATCCGTTCACGGCGAACGTCAAATTCCACCCCTGCGATCGGTCATTTTTCCGCCGCAAGATGGGCGCGCTTGCGGCCTGAAAAGCCACATTCCTGCAAGGGCCGCAAAGTTCCTGCCATATTTTTGCCGCAATCGGCCGGGCGCCGGGTCGTTGGGGCCGGGGCATTAACTATGATTTCAATCTCTTACGGGAAACGGGCAGAATCTTGCCCATGCTGGCAAAAGGCTTGGAATGCCTAATTCCGGTCACGATAGACTCAGGCTTGAGCAGTAT
>NZ_CP038235.1:0-128224 GCF_004535885.1 Leisingera sp. NJS201 | reverse complement strand
CGATCTGGTGCCGGTGCTGGGATCGGTGACCGATCCGCGCCAGGTGCGGATGGTGCTGAATGCCCATGCGGTGCAGGTGCTGCTGCATGCGGCGGCCTATAAACATGTGCCGCTGGTCGAGGCGAACCCGCTGCCGGGCCTGGCCAACAATGTCTTTGGCACCCAGACCCTGGCCCGCGCTGCCGCGCGCGCAGGGGTCGAACGCTTCATCCTGATCTCTTCGGACAAGGCGGTGAACCCGGCCAATGTGATGGGCGCCTCCAAACGGATGGCAGAACTCATCGTGCAGGATTTGTCCACCCGGTTCGGCGGCAAAACCGTGTTCACCATGGTGCGGTTCGGCAATGTGCTGGGATCAAGCGGCTCGGTTGTGCCCTTGTTTCAGGAACAGATCAGCCGCGGCGGCCCGGTGACGGTCACCGACCCGAATGTGAAACGCTTCTTCATGACCATCAGCGAGGCGGTGCAGCTGGTCTTGCAGGCCAGCGACATGGCCGAAGGCGGCGAGGTGTTTGTGCTGGATATGGGCGAGCCGGTGCCGATCCTGCAACTGGCCCGCCAGGTGATCGAAAGTGCGGGCCATTCGGTGCGCGACGCAGACCATCCGGAGGGCGATATCGCCATCGAGATCATCGGGATGCGCCCCGGCGAGAAGATGGAGGAGGAGCTGACCCTGACCGGGGAGCTGGTCCACACCCGCCATCAGAAGATCTTTTGCGCCCGCGAAACCGTGCTGTCGGAGATCGAAGTGGCAGCGCTGCTCAGAAGCCTGCGCCAGGCGGTGGCCTCCGGCGACGAGGCGGCAGCACGGCAGGTGATCAAGCGCTGGGTCGAGGGCTATTGCCAGCCGCCGGCGCCGGAGCGCAAAAGCTCCTGACCCTGTAAAATCCCTTAATCAGACCCGCATATTCTGCGCGGGGACGCATTGCAGCGGCAGCACAGGTGCGGCACAGGTGCGGCTCTGGGGCTGCAGTGGCGGTGAAACTGCCGCCGCCGGGGCTGCGGCAATTGATCCGGCCTTGCCAATCATGCTCTAAACGGGGCAACAGGTGGCAAGCCCGGGCAAAGAGACCCGGCCAGAGGCAGTTCCAAAAGGCAGGTTTTCCCGTGATCCCGATCAAGACACTTGTGTGCAGAGCCGCGCCGGCTGCGCTGCTGTGCCTGGCGGCCGGGCCGGGTCTGGCCCTGGGGCCGGAGATCACCCGCAAAGGCCATGGCGCCGCCCCGGAACCGAAGGTGCGGCGCCGCGGCTGAAGCCGCTGCCGCCGCCGAGCCTCAACTTTTACGGCTCGCCGGGGATCATCGACACCCCCAGTTCCGAGATGCTGCCCGACGGCCAGTATGCGGTCACCTATTCCTGGTTCGGCGGCACCTCGCGCTACAACATCACCGTGCAGGCGCTGCCCTGGCTCAGCGCCTCGTTCCGCTACAACGGCATCCAGAATCTGGGGCTGTTCGGTTTTGACACCTATTACGACCGCGGCTTTGATGTGCGCGCCCGGCTATGGCGCGAGCGCGGCTGGCTGCCCGAGGTCACCATGGGGCTGCAGGATTTTGCCGGCACCGGGGTCTATGCGGCAGAGTATTTTGTCGCCACCAAACGGTTTGAGGGCGCCGCCTTAGGCTGGGGCAAGACGCCGGGGCGGCTGAAGCTTTCTGCGGGCCTGGGCTGGGGCGGCTGGGCAGCAGCGGCGCCATTGGCAATATCGGCGGCGTGCGCCCGACCTTTGTGGGCGGCAGCACCGGCGGCGAGCTGGCCACCGATCAGTGGTTCCGCGGCGATTTTGCGCCCTTTGGCGGCTTTGAATGGCAGCCGGATGAGCGCTGGAGCCTGAAGGCGGAATATTCCACCGACGCCTATGTGACCGAAACCCAGGTCTCAAACGTGTTTGAGCGCAAATCCTCGGTCAACTACGGGTGGAATACCAGTATTCCGACCGGCTGCGGCTGGGCGCTTATTACCTTTACGGCTCGGAAATCGGCTTTAATGCGCAGATCCAGCTGAACCCGAACAACCCGCCGACCCCGATGGCGGTGCCCGCGCCGCACCCCATTATCCCGCGCACGCAATGGGCCACTGAAGCCAGCCATTGGGACCAGGGCTGGGTGGCCAGCGAGGCCAAAAAACGGCAGTTCCGCGATCTGGCCGCCGAGACGCTGAAGGCGGACGGGCTGGTGCTGGAGGCGATCACCCTCACCGGCACCACAGCCGAGCTGCGCTACCGCAACCCGCGCTACCGCTCGGCGGCGCAGGCCGCAGGCCGGGCTGCCCGCGCCCTGGCCCAGGCGCTGCCGCCCTCGGTCGAGACCTTCCGCCTGGTGCCGGTGCGCCGCGGCCTTGGCCTGGCGGCGATCGAGGTGCGGCGCTCGGATCTGGAGGCGCTGGAGTTCGATGCGGATGCAGCGGATGCGTTGAGTGCTGCCGCCGGTGTCCGCGATGCCGGGCCGCTGCCGGAAGACGCGATTTTCTCGGGTGAGCTGTATCCGGCCTTTGCCACCTCGGTCAGCCCCTTTACAAAACCGGCTTACTTTGACCCCGCGCAGCCGTTCCGGCTCGATGCCGGGCTTGATTTTGCCGCCTCTTATGCGCCGGCACCGGGCTGGCGCATTGCCGGCACCATCCGCCAGCGGCTGGCGGGCAATGTGAAAAACGGCCGCGCCTCCAATTCGGTGCTGCCGCATGTGCGCACCGACCAGCGCGAATATGCCCAGTTCGGCACCACCCTGGAAAACCTCTATGCCAGCCGCCTGTGGAAGCCGGGCCGCAATCTTTATGCCCGTGCCACCGCGGGCCTGTTCGAGAGCATGTACGGCGGTGTCTCGGGCGAGCTGTTGTGGAAACCGGTCAACAGCCGCATCGGCCTGGGGGTGGAAGGCAATTACGTGGTGCAGCGCGATTTCGATCAGCGCTTTGGTTTCCGCGATTACCGCGTCTTCACCGGCCATGCCTCGGCCTATGCGGAACTGGGCAAGGGCTATCTGATGCAGGTCGATGCGGGCCGCTACCTGGCGGGCGATTACGGCGGCACCTTCAGCCTCAACCGCGAATTCAACAACGGTTTCCTGATCGGTGCCTTCTTTACCCTCACCAATGTCTCGGCCGAGGATTTCGGCGAAGGCTCTTTTGACAAGGGGTTCCGTTTCCGCATCCCCGTCGACTGGCTGTTGGGCAAACCGTCGCGGTCGGGCTTCGGCCTGACCATCCGCCCGACCCAGCGCGACGGCGGCCAGCGGGTGGCGGTGCCGGACCGGCTGTACGGGTCGGTGCGCGAGGCCCACCGCAAGAGCCTGGAAGAACAGCGCGCGAGGTTCTGGGAATGAACATGATCAGGATGACCGCCGCCCTGGCCGGGCTGGCGCTGGTGCTGGGGCTTGTGCCAAAGGCCCGAGAAAACCCCGGCGGAGCTGGAAGTGCTGCGGGCGGTGGGCGCGCAGATCACCAAACGCCGCAGCGCAGCGCCGCCGCCGGTGCAGCTGACCCGGGCGCTCTTGGACAAGCAGAGCCAGGCCTATATCGAGGTCACCATCGAAAACCGCGATGCCAGGGCCTATCTGACCCGCGCCCTGACGCGCCGCGACAGCAGCCCGGGCACGGTTGAGGTCTGGCGCACCCAGGACAATGTCTCGCTGGCCTTGCGCAGCGGCATGGTGATTGCCACCCGCGGCCTTGGCGGCGGGCTGCTGTCGGCGCAGGTGCCGGCTGCGGACGGCGCGGCAGGCCCGGCACGCGGCGGCGCGCGGCGTTATACGGTGCGCGCCAAGGGCAACGGCCAGGCGATCCTCAGCATGGCCTGCAGCCTGCAGGATCTGGGCCCGGAGCCGGTGGAGATTGTCGAAGTGACCCATCCCGCCCGCCGCCTGCAAGAGCGCTGCGAGGGCAGCGGCGGCGTGGTGATCAATGATTACTGGGTTGATTCCCGCCCCGGCCGCAATCAGGTCTGGCAGTCGCGGCAATGGGCCGGACCAGAGACCGG
This sequence comes from Leisingera sp. NJS201, assembly GCF_004535885.1. Classification (NCBI taxonomy): domain Bacteria; kingdom Pseudomonadati; phylum Pseudomonadota; class Alphaproteobacteria; order Rhodobacterales; family Roseobacteraceae; genus Leisingera; species Leisingera sp. NJS201. The sequence continues at coordinate 124,250 of NZ_CP038235.1, read as the reverse complement.
ATATGTGCGGATCCGCCAGCTGCGGCTGTGACCGGCGCGCGGATTCCGCCGGTTTCCCGCGGCTTTGCGGCAACGGGCAGAAAAAATCCGCGGAACAAACCGGATTTCAACAGTTTTGCGGCTATTCCATACGTTGAAAAGAAAAACCGCCTCCCATAAGGTCGCCTCAACACATGTTTCCACAGTTCTCCAGAGGAGTTTGAAAATGAAAACCGTTCTTACCGCCCTGACCCTGGCCGCACTGGCCTCGGCCACTGCCGTTTCGGCCCAGACCGCTCCCGCACCGAACGGCGTTGAAGCCGGTGCAGGCGGCGGCGCTGGCGCAGGCGGCGGCATCGGTGCTGCCGGCGGGCTGAGCGCTGGCGCCATTGCAGGTGCCGTGGCTGGCCTGGCCGTGCTGGGCGTGGTTGCCAATGACGACGACGAAGTCGGCACCACCACCACCACCACCACCAACTGATTTTGACTGCGCCGCTGGCGCAGGCATGAATTCAGGGAAACGGGCCTCCTTCGGGGCCCGTTTTCTGTTTCAGCGTCCCCTATGCTTCCGAAATATGCGTTCTGTTTTAAGATACACCAGCCGGCTTAATCTTGGCCGTAGATTTCGGGCTGGGAGAGGGCCAAACAGCCGCTGAGAACACCGGTATGCAGCGTAGCGCGCAACAGCCAAAAGTTGCGCCCATCCACCGACCAAGCGGTGGCGAGTGCCACAGCAGCACAAAACAGTGCTTTGACCGTTGCCGTTGCCGCCAAACCCGCGCGCTGCGGCAGGGTTTGGCTGCGCGCGGCGTGGCTCTGCCCGGCACGGTATTTCCGCAACAGCAGCCAGGACAGCTCCAGCCGTTCAGGGCTTACGGCTTCGCGTACGATAGCGTTGTTGCAGATTTCGAAGCGGGCACCGGCCCGGCGCAGCCGGAAAAAGAACTCGGTATCCTCTCCCCCGACTTGCCGCGGCCGGGGTCAAAACGCTGTGCCTGCCAGGACGCGCCGCGCCAGCGCAGTAGCGCGTTGCAGGTATGGCCGGTTTCCACCTGGCCGCCCCGGAGCACTGGGCGGTTGGAATGATGGTCCTGGCGCCGCATCCAGCCCGGCGCCCGTGGCCCGTACTCCGCCAGGGCCGGGCCGAAAACCGCGTCGGCCGGGGTGGAGCAAGCGCAGTCCAACAGCCGGGCCAGCCAGTCTGGTTCGGCGCGCTCGTCATCATCGAGGAAGGCGACCCAATCTGCATCTGCCGCCTCCAGGCAGGCATTGCGTGCAATCGAGATGTTGCGGGCCGGTGCATGAACGTAGAGCAACGGTAATTGCAATGCCTTCGCCGCTTCTGCGATCCGCGTCCGGCTGCTGTCGGTCTCGTCATTATCAGCAACGACAATGCGCATGCTCACCCCTTCGGGGAGGCGCTGTGCCGCCAGGGACACCAGGGTGTTATGCACGGAAGCCCGGCGAAAGGTGCAGAGGGTCACATCGACGCGTGTCATACCCGTTCCCGTGCTGCGGCTGGAGTGCGGGCTGCCAAGCTGAATAGCACCTGTACTAGGAAGCCCGCACCCCAGGCGTTGTGCATGATCGCCAGCGCTGGTCCGGCCCAAAACCCGCAAAGACTGCGCAACTGCAGCGCGCCGACCAGCCCAGCAGCCGCCACAACGGCGGCGTAGGTTGCGGGCCAAAGGGCTGCAGCAAGAAAACCGGGTATCAGCATTCCCCCTGCCAGCAGCCCCAGGAGGTTGATCACCGGGATCATCTGCCGGAGCCGGGGCCGCATTCGGTGCTTCAGGACTGTACGAGCCCGGCCGCGGCCGTAATTCCAGTACTGGCGGCCAAGTGCGGCAGGCGTGGCGCGCATGGTATAGGCCAGCCGGATATGGGCATCCAGCCAGATCTTCCCTCCGGCCAGGCCCAAGCGGTGATCCAGCTCGGCATCCTCATTATGGCTGAAGCTTTCGTCATAGCCGCCGACCTGCCGGAACCAGTCCAGTTTGAACCCGGCATGATGCCCGTGATCGATCCAGCCTGAGCGGTGCCCGCCGCGATGGGCTGAGCCTCCCGATCCCAGCGGTGTATCGACGATCCATGCAGCGGCGCGCTGGAAACATCCGCTGCCGGCGGCATCCATCGGCGTGACCAGCGCCGCCGCTTCCGGCCTGGCTGCCAAGCTGTCGGCGACTGCACGCACATAGCCCGTAGGGTAGATGGAATGCGCATCGCAGCGCACAAGGATCCGGTGACTGGAGGCCGCCATTTCCGAGACAGCGGCGTTAATGGCAGCGGATTGCAGTTTTTGCGGATTGCGGATCAGCCGCAGGGCGGGGTAGCGCACTGCCAGGTCGGCTACCAAAGCCGGGGTACCATCCTGGCTGCCGCCATCGGCGACCACCACGCGCACGGCTCGCATAAAGGAATCGCCGCCAATCAGCGAGCCGAGGCATTGTTCGAGATGGGCGGCTTCATTGAGTGCAGGGATTGCGACCAGGATTTCCTTCGGGGTGCAAGCGCCCGTGATAGCCGGAGTCTTCAACCTGGTCTGCGGCATCCTCTTCTCCTCTGCCTTGCGCAGGCTTGCCAGTCAGTCACTAGTAGCTGTAGTTTTGGCCTTTTTGGGTTGTGGACATTGACAGCACGCTGCAGGTGAGCTGCGCAGAGGCATTCCGCAAAATACGCAGGCCGTTTTCCAGTTCAGCGGTGGTCGTGTGCCCTCGCGCACCAGCAGCACGACGCTGTCAGACATCCGTATCATCGGCACTGCATCGGCAAGCGCCAGCAGAGGGGGGTGTCGAATATCACCATGTCAAACCGTTCCTGCAATTGGGCGACCAAGTCAGCCATCTGGCTGGACATGAGCAGTGCAGCCGGATCCTTAAGCTTGGCCCGCGCGTTGAGAAGGAACAGATCCGACTGCGGATCCCGCTGCAGGGCTTCGTCCAGCGTGGTCGTGCCGATCAGCACGTCCACGAGGTCCGGCCGCGGCGGCAGGCCCAGCACCTTGCTGGCATTGCCCTTGCGCATGTCTGTTTCGACGAGCACGCAAGATTTTCCCATTTGCGCGGCGGAACGGCCCAGCATGACGCAGGTTGTTGTCTTCCCGGCATTGGTATTGCAGGAGACTACGGCCACTGTATGACCCTTTCCAGGCCTGGAGTGCACCAGGTAGCTGCGCAGAGACCGGACGGCTTCGGAGAGCAGGGATTGCGGCTCCCGCAGGACAAAAGCCGATGGCTCCAGCTGCCGCAGGAAACTGCGCAGCCGGGGCAGCACAAGAACATGTGTCTCCGGCATCAAGCTGCGAAGACGGGAATCTGAAGTGACCATGTCGTTACTGAAGGCGCGCGCGAAAACCACGCCCATGCTCAGGACGGCGCCGGCCAGAAACCCTAAAGCAGCGCCCAGTTTCTTGCGCGGGGCGACAGGTGCCAAGGGCCGCCGCGCATAGGAAATCACCTGGGCATCTGCCTCTTGCAGTTCGATGACTTCGCTGGTCTCGGTAAACTTGCCCAAGAATACTTCGTAAGTGACCCGGTTGGCCGCGAGCTCCCGTTCGAGCTGTGCCATCGTGACGGCCCGTTCCGACAGCGCAAGATTCTTTTGCTCAAGTGTGAACAGCTGGTTCTGCAGGGCCGCTTCCTTGGCGCGGGCCACTGTTTCGAGGTTGGCCTTGCTGTCGCGCAGCCGGAGCACTTCAGTTTCCAGCGCGGCCTCGAGGCGGCTGGCCGCTTCGGTCGTTTCACGGACCTGGGGGCTGTCGCCGCCAAACCGTTCGCTGAGCTGGCTGCGGCGCTGTTCAAGGGAGGCAATGCTGCTGAGCAGTTCGTCCAGCAGGGGCGAGTCGAACAGCCCGGCGGCGGCCACCGCTCCGCCGCTCTCGATCAGCGCGTCGATCTCGGACAGTTCCGAGGCGATCAGCGTCCGGTCGGCGCTGATGGTACTCAGGCGGGTGGAGAGTTCACGCAGCTGCTGATCCAGTCTTTCTTGCGAGCCCAGCCCGGCTGCGAAATTCTGGTTGCGGAATTCCACGACGGCCCGCTCAGCCTTCTCCAACCGCTGGTGCAAAATGGCGATCCGGGCGTTGAGACCGGTTGTGACCCGCTGCACAGCCTTGAATTTTCGGTTCAGCTGTTCGCGCAGATAGACATCCGCGACCGTATTTGGCACGGCAGCAGCCAGCTGGCGGTCGCTTGAAGCAAAGGAAATGTCGACCAAATAAGAATTCCCGACCTGGCTCACCGACAGGTTGCTGCCCAGGGTGCCGACGTAATCTGCCTGTGTGCCGTACTGTTTCTGCCCGGCGGCCGCGGCGCGGGCAATCGGAGTCGGCGCGCTTTCAGCCGCGGCTGCGCCGTCTGCGGCTTCGCTGGTGCCGCTTAGCATGAATTTGACCCAATCCTTGGCCTGCTCAGCCGTCCGCTGCCATAACGGCGGCGGCAGGACGGGCTGCAGATCCGGGTTGAACAGCGGGTGTGACGCCAGGTTCAGTTCTTCAGAGACGCTGGTCAGTATCTGACCTGAAGTGATAATCGCAATTTCGCCGACGATATCGGCATTGTCCATGCTGAGTTCTTGAAACAGGTTCCCCAGGGTATCGTCTGCCCGGTTTTTTTGGCCCAGCATAATCTGCGCCTTAGCAGTGTAGACCGGCGTGGCGCGCAGCACTAAAACCGCGGCGGCAAGCGTGCCGAGAAACGCTCCTATTGCAATGATCCACCAGCCTCTGCGCAGGATGGTGAGCAGCTGGGCGACGGTCATTTCCGGATCGCTTGCCGCCGCGGCTATGCTGGCTGGACGCAGGGGCGACGGGGAGCTGATACGCCGGTTCATTTGTTTCCATCCTGTTTGATCAGGCCTCCGGCAGCGGCGGGCGTCTCTATCCTCATCTTCAGCGGCTTGCAGACCGCTTCGGTCGAATGCGCCAATGCCATCACAAGGCGGGAGAGGATGTGCAGCCATGGGGCCGGCACCCCGGCCAGTAGCGGGGCCAGGATTTCCAGCATTGCTGCCTGTTTTGGCTTGTGGACCATGGCCCGGACCCAGACCTTTTGTTTTGCCAGATGTTTAACGGGATGGCGGCCAACGAAGCCTGCAGCTCCAGTAACAAGGTAAAGCGGAGCGGCCATGGTCCTATGTCCCTGCATGATGGGAGGTGGCGGAGACCTCCTGGGTCTTGCGGCTGATCGCCTCGGCATCCTGTTTTTGGATAGAACGGACTGTATATTGCTTCATCCGGCGGGACTGGGAGAAAATGATGATTTCGCCGACCAGCCCCAGGCCAATGATCTGGATTCCCAATACGACCATTAGCACTGCAAAAATCAAAACCGGCCGATCGGCCAGCGCAGCATCTCCGAAGAGACGGTAGCCGACAAGAATGGCGGTGCTGAACAGTCCAAACAGCAGAACTGGCAAGCCGATGGCGCCGAAAAAGCGCATTGGGCGACGCAGGAACTTGAGCACCACATACAGCATCAGGGCATCCAGCACTGCCCGCATGTGGCCCAGAGGTTTGAACACAAAGCGCATGTGCTCGGTCTCTTCCCGGCTGGCTGGCGGCAGCTGTGCTTCTTCGATTTTGTAGCCGCGCTGTGCTGCGATTGAAGGGATGAAATGCTGCCGCACGCCAAGGCCGCAGGAATCCTGCAGCACCGGCTTGCGGCCCAGCCGCACCCGACAGAAAGGGTCTGCGACCTGCAGGCCGAACAACCCTTTCAGCATCTGATGGAACAGATTGCGGCGCAGGCGGCCCCAGCCGCTCAGGCTGCGCCCGGCGCGGGCCGCGATCACCATATCGCTGCCGCCAAGCGCTTCGAACAGGTCAGGCAGGCCGGCGGGGTCGATTTCGGGCCAGCCCGGCAAAGTCAGTATCAACTCGGCGCGGACCCGCTGCACAGCCACCTGCAGGGCGGCATCGTCGCCGCTCCAGGGGCGTTGCCCCAGCACTGCAAGCTCGGGCCAGTCGGCGGCCAGCGTCTGCAAGGCCGCCATTGTTTCGGTTTCGCGCCCGTCTGTGATGCAAATCAGTTCATATTTCAGATTTAATGAGTCCAGACCGGCACGGTAGCTTTCCAGCATGCTGGAAAGGTGCGGGATCTCGCTGACGGCGACAATGGCCGAAAACTCTGGCTGGCCTGCGGTTTCTATAAGATCAAGGGGCATCGTTAAACTCTACATTAGCATACATTTATTTGCATTCTGGATTATTTCGAGCTCTGTGTCCCTTTAATCAATTTGGATTCTCCTCATCTACGGCATGCGGCAAGAGGCGGCTCTGTGTTTCGTGAAATGTGACTGCCGATATCAGTCCCAGTAATACCAGATAGAGCGATAAGCTGCCGAACAAACCAACCACGGCCATTTCGACAACCGCAGGATAGCCTTGGGAACGGATCAGCAAGATCGAGAACACGGCGCAAAGCGCCGCCGCTGCGGCCAGCCGCAAGAAGCTGCTCAACGGGTTGCGTGCAAAAAGCAGAAGCGTCTTGATCGACAGCAGATCCAGCAAGACTTTGAAAACCCGCGAAAGGCCGTATTTCGAGGTGCCGAAGCGGCGGGCATGATGCCGGACCCCGACTTGCGCCACCCGGGCGCCCAGCGGAATGGTCATAGCCGGAATAAAACGGTGCATGTCCGAATAGAGCGGCACCTGCTTGATCAGTTCGCCATGGTAAACCTTGAGAGAGCATCCGTTGTCGCGAATCGGCAGCCCGGTGACCTTGCCGATCAGCCAGTTGGCGATCTTCGAAGGCAGCTTTCGCGACAAGAATTTATCCTGGCGCTTGATGCGCCAGCCCACCACCAGATCATAACCTTCCTTGAGTTTTTCCAGCATCATTGGAATGTCGGCCGGGTCGTTTTGCAAATCGCCATCCATCGTCACCAGATAGCGCCCGCGGGCATGTTCGATACCCGCCGTCATCGCGGCGGTTTGCCCGTAGTTGCGCTGGAAACAAACCAGTGTCAGCCGCGGATCGCCGACTGCGATCTGCTCCAAACGCAGCACGGTCTCATCCGAGCTGCCATCGTCGACAAAGATCATCTCATAAGGGCGGCCCAGCGGGTCCAGTGCCGCAGTGATGGCCGCATACATCGGCCCGACACTGTCTTCCTCGTTATAGACCGGCACGCAGATTGAAATATCGATCTGAGGAGCCGTGGCGTATGGTGCCGTTTCGGTCATGAAAACCTCCTGTCTGTCCCGCTGGCGCTTGAAACCGCAAATAGCGCTCTGCAAGGCCTTGCACAGGGCAAGCCTGCCATCCTCAAATTGCGGGGGCTGTCAGGCTTGCCACAGCTTTCCGCAAGCTGTTGCGCTGCCGGATCCACGTGGCGCTCAGCCTCCTTCGATGCCCGCCGGCGCAACCAGCGGGTCTTCAAGGATAACCTCCAGCACGTCGAGCGGCTGCAAGGCCGTGGCGCGTCCTGCGGGCTGAGGTGACGGCTCAGAGCCGTCACCGCGCAGAATTTGATAGCGGATGATACTGACCGGCTTGCTACCGGGCGCTTCCCCGGCAAGCAGTGCCCCGGCGCCGGATTCGCGCAGGATCCGGCGGCTGACAACTTCCCGGTTCATCAGCCGCTCGATCTCCGCCTCTGTGGCCTGCAACTCGCGCAGCACCTCCAGCCGCCGGGTGGAAATCAGATCGTCTTTATTCCGGTTCAGTTCTGAAATCTGCTGTTGTGCTTTGAAAATTCCAGTTTCGTTGTCCAGCGCCCGGGCTTCGAGATCGATCAGGGTCTGCTGGGCCAGAACCAGGCTCTGCGAGCGCGACAGCCCGCGTTTGAGAAGCGTGTCAAGAGTACCCACGGATGTCCTGACCAGGTCGATCTGGCGGTTCAGCCCGTCCAGCTTCTCCTGCCGGGCGGCGATCTCGGTTTCCAGCAGCTTGCGTGAGGCGGCCAGTTCTGTCAGCGCATTGGCCAGGGTTTCGCCGCGGCTAGCAAACAGGATTTTCTCCTGTTCGAACATGGCGGCCAGCGCAGCTTCGCCACCCGGTGAGCTGAGACCTTCGGGGCGAGGGAATGTATCCTGCCCCTCTTGTTCTGCCTGCAGCCGCGCGGCGCGCAGCTGCATGCGTGCCCGGGTGAGACCGGCCTCGCGGTAGGTGCCTGAGGTGCGGATCGCAGCAATCAGGTCGCCGCCTTCTTCGCCATTCAGCCGGTACAGACCCCCGGCCAGCGCCACCGCCTGCAGTGCGGTGAGCCCGGGGCGGAAATCATAGCTGCCCGGCCGCATCACATCCCCGAGGACATAGACCGGCCGGTATTTCAGGATACTGACGGCGGTGCTTGGCGGCTGGCTCAGGCCGGTATGCTGCTGCACCGCGGAGGACACGGCCGCCGCTAGTGCGGCTTCTGTCTGGCTCGCCGCGCGAATCGAGCCGACGAGCGGCATCATCATGGTTCCGTCGCTGCCAATCGTGTAATCGCCGCCGAGTTCGTCGAATTGGGCAAAGGCCAGTTTGCTGGCATCCCAGGCCACCACCCGGATGCGGATCTGATCGGCCGGCCCCAGCACATAGGCCTGATTTTGAGCGCTGCCTGCAGAGATGTCCTGAGCGGCTGCCGAAAGGGCCGGCGCCAGCAGCAGTATGAGTGACTTGACGCAAACCGGGCACACAGGTTGAAAAAAACTCAGGCCTTTTCGTTGCGCGCAGCACAGCGCAATTGAAAGGTTGCGCAGTGCATGAAATGTTCTAGTCAACAGGCTTCTCCGTAGCGGTTCCGGAAATGATGACTTCTGGTAAATTCACTATTACAGCTATCGTGCCAACGTACAACAGATCCGCTTTTTTGTCCGAAGCTTTGAATAGTTTAGCGGCACAAAGCCGGATTGTTGACGAAATCATCGTCTGGGATGACGGATCTGAGGACGATACAGAGAAAACAGTCCGGGCGGCGGCCGGGCCGGTGCGCTATTTCCGTTCGGAAAACGGCGGCAAGTCGCGGGCACTGAATGCCGCGATAGCTCAGGCGCGCGGCGATTGGATCTGGATTTGCGACGATGACGATATCGCCCTGCCTCATGCTGCTGAAACCCTTTCAGCCCTGCTGCTGGCCAACCCTTCGGCCGGCTTCGCTGCCGGCGGTTACAAGCGCTTTTCCAACGCACCGGAGACCGGGGAACCGGTGCTGTCGGGGCCAGGATACTGGCCGGACCTGAGCGAAGGCTCGGTGCTGCGGCACCTGCTTGAGGATATCTTCCTGTTTCAGAATGCCACTTTGGTGCGCCGGAGCTGCTATGAGGCGGTGGGCCCGTTTCGGGAGGATCTGGCCCGTTCGATTGATTATGACATGATCGTCCGACTGGCCGCCCGCTTCCCTGCTGCAGTTATTGAAACTCCCTTGTTCCATCAGAGAAAACACAGTGGCGCCCGCGGCCCGGCCGCAGCGCGCCATGCAGCCTCTCGCTCCGAGGAAGTGTGGAAAGGGGCTGACAAGCTGGTTTTCGAGGGTTTGCTGGAGGCATTACAGCCAGACTTATTCACGAACATGTTCGAGGCAGCAGTGCCGGGCCATGCAGCGCGCGCGGGCCGGTTACAGCGTGGCTGTGTTTTTGCCCGGCGCACGGATTGGCAGGTGGCGCTGCAAGAATTTCGCGCCGCCGCTGCGCTGGTGCCCGGGATGGCGCTGTCGCCGGTTGAGAAGACCATCTGCCGCCGCGCGCTGGCGGGGAAACATGGCTGCGCCGAGGCCCTGAGGCCAGATGTGCGCGGTGCTCTGGCAGGTCTGGCTGCCGGATCGCCGTTGGGTGCGGAAATTGCGGCAGCGCTGGCGCGCGGCACCGGATGGCGGCTGCGCGCGGCAGTGCGCGGCGGGGATCTGCGGGTGGCGGCGGCCTTGTTAGGCTTTGCCAGCCGCCTTCTGGTGGCTGGCAGGCAGCGCCGGCCGCGTTTGGCGGCGGGGCGTCTTGCGGAACGCTGCGATTACCCGGAAGGGGGGGCAGGCCGGTGCCGGCCTGACCCTGGTATTGGCACTCAGAAGAGGAAGTCGCCTGCTGACAGCGCAGAGGCATCAACCCCGATGATCGTGAGGCTGCTGCCTGCGTCGTCGGTGATCACCGCATTCCCGTCGGCGGTGGTCAGGTGATTGGCCTGCAGGTCGGCATAGCTGGTGATCCCCTCGGCAGCCGACAAGATGACGACGTCATCGCCGACGGTGAACTTCTTCACCTTGTCACGGCCCGCTGAAAACAGCAGCTCATCCGCGCCCCCGCCCAGAGAAAGAACGTCGTTCCCAAGCCCGCCGTTGAGCTGATCCCTGCCATTGCCACCGATGAGCGTGTCATTGCCGTTTCCGCCCATAAGCGTGTCATGGCCTTTGGCGCCGCCGATTTTGTCTTTGCCGCCGCCGCCCGTCACGTAGTCGCCGCCGGGGCCGCCCTTGAGGCTGTCGGAACCGCCGGAGCCGTGCAGAATATCCTTACCGTTTCCGCCCCGGAGCGTGTCATCGCCGGCTTGACCGCTCAATGTGTCGCTGCCGCCTTTTCCCGACAATGTGTCATCCCCGCTTGATCCCGAGATGACCTCATCGTCCGTACTGCCAGTAACCGAGAGGCCTCCGTTGCCGCCGCCGCCCCCGGTGTCGCCACCCGTATCGCCTCCGGTGTCACCACCTGTATCGCCGTTGCCTGCCGGGAAGGGGAAGTCGTAGGTGAAAGCGGGGTTGCCAATGCCGGGATCGGGATACTGGGAGAGCGCATAGGCGTCCAGCTTGCCATCATCAAACCCCTTGAGCTTGATCTCGATGACCACCGGGTGCTGCTCGCCGGTCAGCCGGTCGGTGATCCAGTTGACCACAGGCGCGACCCAGCTGCCATCCGCCTTTTGGAAGGTGCCGTGCAGCTCCAGGAACTGGTCCAGGGTGAACTCCCGCTGCCCGCTGCCCGCGCTGCCGGCAAGGGTCAGCTTGATCCCGTCAAAATCCTTGCTGGTTCCCGAGCCGCTGGGCGGCTTGGCGATCACATATTCATTGAAGGTGCGGGTGCCGACCGAATCAGTGATCGTGCCGGTGATGCTCAGGCTGCGGTCGCCGGGGCCCAGCACCAGGTCGGCGCCCGCGTCCGGGGTGAAGGTCACCGCCTCCGTCTGGGTGAGGCGGCGGCTGTCCACGATCTGCGGCATCGGGTTCTCATAGTTGATGCCGTGCTCGTTCTTGAAGAAGGCGATCAGCTCCTTGCGCTGGGAGGCACTGTCCACGTTCTTCATCAGGTCTTCGAGCGCAAACTCTTTGCCGACATCGTGGAACTCGGTGTCGATCAGCACCACCTCGTGGTTCACGCCATAGCTGCGGTAGCCGGTGCCGAAATCATGCATGTCGACATCGTTGAACACCACCGAGGAGGTCTTGCGCTCAATCCGGAAACCGGTGCCTTCACCCTGCCAGGTGGAGTCGATGAACTCGTAATTCGACGCGTAATTGTCCAGGTTCACCGCGTCCTCGCCGCCCCAGATGGTGAAGTTCCGGAACACGCTCATGGTGTCGGTGTCATCCGAGAACTGGCGGTGGAACACCCGCAGGCCGGTGCCCGAGGCGATTGAGGTATTGTCATCGAAATCGATGATCGGCGGTTCTTCATGGTCCAGCGCCACATCGAAGGGCGAGGGGTCGAAGGGCACCTGTTCACGCTCGAACATCTTGCGGTGAATGCCGTCATTGGGGGCGTTGGGGTTGTCCGCATCTTCCGGGAAGCTTTCGCGGCCGGAATAGTTCCAGGCGATTTTCGAGTTCGCGGCTATATTGTCCTGCTGGACGATGACGCGGGACTGATTCTCGTAGGCCGCCCCTTCCGAGCCGGTCTGGCCGGACATCTTGGAACCGGTCACCGAGGAGACCAGGTTGTTCATCCAGGCGCCGGTCTCGTCGCCCATCTCCGACACGATCCCGGCGCCGGTGACGTCATAGACGATATTGCTGTTGATCATCGCCTGGCTGGAATGCTGCACGATGCCCCAGCCGGGGCTGCCGGTCACTGCGTTGCCCTCGATCATCGAGGTTGGCCCGTTCGGCTCGGTGCCGGTCATATGCAGATGGACCGGGTAGCGGCCCTGCGGGTTGGCCTCGCCGGGTTCGGTTCCCACCTCCTGGCTGTGGTCGGTGCGGCCCAGGTCGCGGAATTCGGCGTAGCGCACGCAGTTGGTCGAGCCGTCCTCGTGATCGGGCGTGCTGTTGTGCATCATCACATGGCCGCGGGTGCCTTCCGGGTTCTCGGATTGGAACACCACATTACGCGAGAGGTTGCCCACGAAAGTGTCAAAGCTGTGCCCCCGGGCGGCTGGTGATCATAGGCCAGCGGCTTGTCGAAGGTGATCTTGCTGCCCTCGACCGATACGATGGTGCGGGTTTCGTCCTGGGTTTTCAGAACGCCATTGCCGTCCTCGCCCAGGTATTCGGTGCCGACCAGCAGGATCTGGTCGCCGGGCTGCCAGTTGGCGGTGCTGCCCTCGACGGTGATGGCGGTGTCGCCGGCCTTGGCGCCGCCCGTTATCTTCAGGTGGCTTTCCTTGGCGGCGCCCTGAATGTCGACCTCGCCGAAGGCGACCAGCCCATGGCTGAGCTGGCCTGGGTCCTTGGCCAGGTTGATGGGCCCGTCGGTGAAGGTGATGGTGGCAGAGACACCGGCCGGCATCGGATCGGCCATCGAACCGATGTCGATTTGCGACCCGGGGCTGGTGATGATGGTCTCGACATGCATCGAAGTGTCCTGGCTCCGCGACCAGGACAGGGTGCCGTCGACCCGCACCATGTTCAATTCGGCGCTGCTGCCGGAGTCATAGGTGACGGTCTTGTCCTCGGGGACCAGGACTTTGGCGTCTTTCCCCGGCACCTTGCCGCCGTTCCAGGTCGCGGGGTCGGACCAGTCGCCGTCCCGCACCGCCACATGGGTGGCTTCTGCCGCTTCGAACAGCGCATCGGCCTGGGCCATGTGCGCCGAATGGGTCATATGCATTTCCATCGTTCCGTCCTTTTTGCCCGGCGCGCCCGGCCGGTGCACTACTCGCTAAATTCACACGCGTTGCCGCAGTGCTGCCTATCAGCGCGCAGACGGAGGTGCTCTTCAGGGCAGATCAAGGTCAGCCTGCCGGCCGTGCCCATAGCGCACACCTGACGGCGCGTCCGGGCAAATGCCTGGCTGCTTGGATACCTGTGCTCTGCTGAGAAACTTGCGGCTTGCGCCGGCGTCCTCTGATAGCTGTCTGTGTTGCTCTGATAGGCCTGTGGTTGCTGTTCTTACCCAGGGGGGGCTTTCAGAGACTTAAAACCGGTCCTCCCTCATGCGGTCAACTAGAGCGCAAAAGGTAGGCGCAAATGTGCCGATCTGCAGGCCATCAATAGGCAGAAATTTGGTCTTCGGCTGCGGCGGCCTGCCGGGACGGCTCACCTGGTGCCGGTCAGAGTCTGTTTTGAGAGGAAAGATACTGCTTCGGACTCTGGTTCCGTCGTTCCGACGTTTGGCGGCGCCCGGTGAGCGGGTTTCCCTCCCCAACGCCCGGGGGAGGGGAGAACTCAGAACAGCAGGTTGTCTCCGGCCAGGAACTCCGCTTCGGTGGTGCCGTGCACAGCGGCCAGATTATAGCTGCCGTCCGGGGTACTGAGAGTGATCCGCACGCCGACGCTGATATCCTTGAACGACAACGCCTCTTGTGTCTGGGTCTCGTCCCATCCGTAATGATCGGCAATCAGCGAAAGGTCGATCTTATCGCCTTCCGCAGCCGAGAAATCTCGCACCTCGTCGCGGTAGCCGTCCAGGGTCTCCGCCGAGAACCGGAAAATGTCATCTCCACCGCCGCCGTAGAGATTGTCGCGCCCGGCGCCGCCATCCAGGATATCGCCGCCGCCATTGCCGTAAAGCTTGTCACGCCCGGCAAGACCAAGGATCTCTGTGGCCCCGTCCCCGTCCGTCAGTGTGTCATTTTGGCTGCTCCCGCTCAGCACCGGCAGGTCACCGGCTGGGCCATCACCGCCGTCCTCATCCAGCGGCAGATCCGGGGCGGTGTCCAGCGCCAGCGCGGGGCCGGCCACGGTGCTGGCATTGCCGCTGCCGTCGGTGGCGGTCACCGAGGTGGTGACCGGACCGTCCGGCAGGCTGGTCAGGTCGAAGACCAGCGTGCCGTCGGCGCTGGCGTTCTGCATCAGGTCGATGCCGTCGCCGCTGACGGTCACCACGGCAGTGGCATCGGCATCCAGGCCCGAGAGAACGACCTGGACCGCGTCGGCCTCATCGGCGTCAATGCTGCTGTCCGGCGCGGCCAGCGCCAGGTTGCCGTCATCATCGCCGTTGCCGCCGCCGCCCCCGGTGTCGCCACCCGTATCGCCTCCGGTGTCACCACCTGTATCGCCGTTGCCTGCCGGGAAGGGGAAGTCGTAGGTGAAAGCGGGGTTGCCAATGCCGGGATCGGGATACTGGGAGAGCGCATAGGCGTCCAGCTTGCCATCATCAAACCCCTTGAGCTTGATCTCGATGACCACCGGGTGCTGCTCGCCGGTCAGCCGGTCGGTGATCCAGTTGACCACAGGCGCGACCCAGCTGCCATCCGCCTTTTGGAAGGTGCCGTGCAGCTCCAGGAACTGGTCCAGGGTGAACTCCCGCTGCCCGCTGCCCGCGCTGCCGGCAAGGGTCAGCTTGATCCCGTCAAAATCCTTGCTGGTTCCCGAGCCGCTGGGCGGCTTGGCGATCACATATTCATTGAAGGTGCGGGTGCCGACCGAATCAGTGATCGTGCCGGTGATGCTCAGGCTGCGGTCGCCGGGGCCCAGCACCAGGTCGGCGCCCGCGTCCGGGGTGAAGGTCACCGCCTCCGTCTGGGTGAGGCGGCGGCTGTCCACGATCTGCGGCATCGGGTTCTCATAGTTGATGCCGTGCTCGTTCTTGAAGAAGGCGATCAGCTCCTTGCGCTGGGAGGCACTGTCCACGTTCTTCATCAGGTCTTCGAGCGCAAACTCTTTGCCGACATCGTGGAACTCGGTGTCGATCAGCACCACCTCGTGGTTCACGCCATAGCTGCGGTAGCCGGTGCCGAAATCATGCATGTCGACATCGTTGAACACCACCGAGGAGGTCTTGCGCTCAATCCGGAAACCGGTGCCTTCACCCTGCCAGGTGGAGTCGATGAACTCGTAATTCGACGCGTAATTGTCCAGGTTCACCGCGTCCTCGCCGCCCAGATGGTGAAGTTCCGGAACACGCTCATGGTGTCGGTGTCATCCGAGAACTGGCGGTGGAACACCCGCAGGCCGGTGCCCGAGGCGATTGAGGTATTGTCATCGAAATCGATGATCGGCGGTTCTTCATGGTCCAGCGCCACATCGAAGGGCGAGGGGTCGAAGGGCACCTGTTCACGCTCGAACATCTTGCGGTGAATGCCGTCATTGGGGGCGTTGGGGTTGTCCGCATCTTCCGGGAAGCTTTCGCGGCCGGAATAGTTCCAGGCGATTTTCGAGTTCGCGGCTATATTGTCCTGCTGGACGATGACGCGGGACTGATTCTCGTAGGCCGCCCCTTCCGAGCCGGTCTGGCCGGACATCTTGGAACCGGTCACCGAGGAGACCAGGTTGTTCATCCAGGCGCCGGTCTCGTCGCCCATCTCCGACACGATCCCGGCGCCGGTGACGTCATAGACGATATTGCTGTTGATCATCGCCTGGCTGGAATGCTGCACGATGCCCCAGCCGGGGCTGCCGGTCACTGCGTTGCCCTCGATCATCGAGGTTGGCCCGTTCGGCTCGGTGCCGGTCATATGCAGATGGACCGGGTAGCGGCCCTGCGGGTTGGCCTCGCCGGGTTCGGTTCCCACCTCCTGGCTGTGGTCGGTGCGGCCCAGGTCGCGGAATTCGGCGTAGCGCACGCAGTTGGTCGAGCCGTCCTCGTGATCGGGCGTGCTGTTGTGCATCATCACATGGCCGCGGGTGCCTTCCGGGTTCTCGGATTGGAACACCACATTACGCGAGAGGTTGCCCACGAAAGTGTCAAAGCTGTGCCCCCGGGCGGCTGGTGATCATAGGCCAGCGGCTTGTCGAAGGTGATCTTGCTGCCCTCGACCGATACGATGGTGCGGGTTTCGTCCTGGGTTTTCAGAACGCCATTGCCGTCCTCGCCCAGGTATTCGGTGCCGACCAGCAGGATCTGGTCGCCGGGCTGCCAGTTGGCGGTGCTGCCCTCGACGGTGATGGCGGTGTCGCCGGCCTTGGCGCCGCCCGTTATCTTCAGGTGGCTTTCCTTGGCGGCGCCCTGAATGTCGACCTCGCCGAAGGCGACCAGCCCATGGCTGAGCTGGCCTGGGTCCTTGGCCAGGTTGATGGGCCCGTCGGTGAAGGTGATGGTGGCAGAGACACCGGCCGGCATCGGATCGGCCATCGAACCGATGTCGATTTGCGACCCGGGGCTGGTGATGATGGTCTCGACATGCATCGAAGTGTCCTGGCTCCGCGACCAGGACAGGGTGCCGTCGACCCGCACCATGTTCAATTCGGCGCTGCTGCCGGAGTCATAGGTGACGGTCTTGTCCTCGGGGACCAGGACTTTGGCGTCTTTCCCCGGCACCTTGCCGCCGTTCCAGGTCGCGGGGTCGGACCAGTCGCCGTCCCGCACCGCCACATGGGTGGCTTCTGCCGCTTCGAACAGCGCATCGGCCTGGGCCATGTGCGCCGAATGGGTCATATGCATTTCCATCGTTCCGTCCTTTTTGCCCGGCGCGCCCGGCCGGTGCACTACTCGCTAAATTCACACGCGTTGCCGCAGTGCTGCCTATCAGCGCGCAGACGGAGGTGCTCTTCAGGGCAGATCAAGGTCAGCCTGCCGGCCGTGCCCATAGCGCACACCTGACGGCGCGTCCGGGCAAATGCCTGGCTGCTTGGATACCTGTGCTCTGCTGAGAAACTTGCGGCTTGCGCCGGCGTCCTCTGATAGCTGTCTGTGTTGCTCTGATAGGCCTGTGGTTGCTGTTCTTACCCAGGGGGGCTGTGCGGGGCCTTAAAACCGCTCCCCTCTCATGCGGTCAACTAGAGCGCAAAAGGCAGGCGCAAATGTGCCGATCTGCGGAAAGCCAATAGGCGGGAATCTGACATTCAGCCGTGGCGGGCTGCCAGCACAGCCCGTCTGGTGCCGGTCAGAGTCTGTTTTGAGAGGAAAGATGCCGTTGCTGCGGCTGAAACGGGTCTGCCGCCCCGGGGAGCGGCAGAGGATTCGCCCGGCAAGCGGGGTCCCCCGGGCCTGGGGGAGGAGAATCAAGGCCGGAGGCTCAGAACAGCAGGTTGTCTCCGGCCAGGAACTCCGCTTCGGTGATGCCGTGCACGAGGGTCAGGTTATAACCGCCGTCCGGAGTGCCGATGGTGATCCGCAAGCCGGCGCTGAGATCTTTGAACAGCAGCGCCTCTTGTGTCTGGGTCTCGTCCCATCCGTAATGATCGGCAATCAGCGAAAGGTCGATCTTATCGCCTTCCGCAGCCGAGAAATCTCGCACCTCGTCGCGGTTCCCATCCAGGGTCTCGAAGGAAAAGCGGAACACATCGGCATCACCGCCGCCGTAGAGATTGTCGCGCCCGGCGCCGCCGTCCAGGATATCGCTGCCGCCATTGCCGTAAAGCTTGTCACGCCCGGCAAGACCAAGGATCTCTGTGGCCCCGTCCCCGTCCGTCAGTGTGTCATTTTGGCTGCTCCCGCTCAGCACCGGCAGTTCCACCACCGTGCTGTCCAGGGTCAGGCCCGGGCCGTCCTCGCTGGCCATATTGCCCTCGTCATCGGTTGCGGTCACCGACAGGGTCAGGGGGCCGTCTTCCAGCCCCGTGAGGTCCAGCAGTACGCTGCCGTCGGCTGCAACGGGTCCCGAGGAGACGCTTGCGGTGCCATCGCTTACTGTCACCACCGCTGTGGCATCAGTATCGAGACCAGAGACCGTGAACGCCACCGATCCGGCTTCAGACGCGGTGATATCAGTGTCCGGCGCACTGACAGCCAGGTTGCCATCCTTATCCGCCGACAGGTCCGGGGCGGTGTCCAGCGTCAGGGCGGGGCCGGCCACGGTGCTGGCATTGCCGCCGCCATCGGTGGCGGTCACCGAGGTGGTGACCGGACCGTCCGGCAGGCTGGTCAGGTCGAAGACCAGCCTGCCGTCGGCGCTGGCGTTCTGCATCAGGTCGATGCCGCCGCCGCTGACGGTCACCACGGCAGTGGCATCGGAATCCACCCCGGAGAGGAGGATCTGGACCGTGCCGGCCTCATCCGCATCGATGTTGCTGTCAGGCGCTGCCAGAGCAAGGTTGCCGTCATCGTCGCCTGTGTCCGGCGGCGGCCCCGCTTGCAGGATCATTGTATCCGCAGCCAGGAATTCCGCTACGCTGACGCCATGCACGGCGGCCATGTTATAGCCCCCGTCCGGGGTGCTGATGGTGATCCGCAGGCCGGCGTTGATATTCGTGAATGAGAGGGCATTCAGCAGCTCGGCCTCGCTCCAGCCATAATGCTGCGCGATTGGGGAAAGGTCGATTTTGTCGTCTTCAGCAATCGAGAAGTCCCGCACCTCGTCGCGGTTTCCGTCAAGGGTTTCGGTGGTGAAGCGGAATACATCTTCCCCGGTGCCCCCATAGAGGTTGTCGCGCCCGGCGCCGCCATCCAGCGTGTCGTTGCCGCCATTGCCTATCAGAAGGTCCCGGCCGCCAAGACCGAGGATCTCGGTGGCGGCAACTGTGTCGCTCAGTGTGTCCTTGCCTTCAGTTCCGATCAGAAGCCCGACCGGATCAGGATCAGGATCAGGATCGGGGCCGCCGCCAGGATCGACATTCAGCAAACCGGCGAGTTCGGCTGCGGACACATTGTTAAAATAGGCCAGCGGCAGCAGCCCGTCCGGCCCGTCGATGCTCAGCTCTGCCCCGGAAGCATCCTCCGTGAACCGGACGGCTGCTTCGAACTCCGTAGCTGTCCAGCCATAATGGGCGATAATGCCCGACAGATCCACTGTGTCGCCATCCGCAACCGAGAGGTCCGCGACGTAATCGCGCTTGCCATCCAGCGCTGCCGCCTCGTAGGCGAAGGTATCGCTGCCGCCGCTGCCCGTGAGATAATCCGCGCCGCCGCCGCCCATGATGGTGTTGTCCGCGGCATCGCCAGTGATCCGGTCGCCGGCATTGCCGCCAATAACATCGGTGGCAGCTGGAAGCGTGCCGGCCAGCGTTCCAAAGGAGCCGGCCTGCTGGCCGATCTGAGCCAGCAGCAGATCATACATGTCGCTGGCATATTCCGCGTAGCTTTCGTTTTTAAAGTGAACCTGGTCAGAGGACAGGCCGCTCACGCCAACCGGATTGTCGAACAGAAGCAGTGTCGGATGTTGGCCTTGCTGCGAGGTGATCAGTGCGCGCAATCCCGGCACATAGGTGCCATTGCCCGCATCGCCAGCCACCTCAGTGCCGTTTATGATCGAATAGCCTTCATTGATAAAGTAAGTGTATTCCTCCGGAGTTCCCGAGCTCGTTTTCGGTGCCAGTGTCGAAATGACCAGGTATTTTCCAGCGTTGCCCGCATAGGCGTAGAACTGGTCAATCGCCTCCTGCATATTCGACATCAAGTTGGGAAAGCGGTTGGTGAAGAAATTATTGGCATTGTAGTCATTGGTGCCCGCCATCAGCAGCATGATGTCCGGGGTGTGCGCTGCCAGATTTACCGAAATGTCGGCGAGGCTGCTGTCATTGTTCTTGACCATGTTGCGCAAGGCTTCACCGCTCACCGCAGCGTGATCGCGATCCAGCATATCTACAGGGCCGTTCTGCATGCCGCCGACATAGTCTACCCAGCCGCCGCCGGCGGTGATGTGGGCAAACAGATCCTGTCGGTAGCCGTCCCGTTCTTCGGGCACTTCGCTGGGGTCATTGGCATTGACATGCCCAACAGTGAGCGAGTCGCCAAGCGCCATGATCCGGGCGGCGCGGGAAAAACTGTCGTCCGCAAGATTGACCACATAAGCCTGGTCCTCGCCGGCAAAGGAGATCGCGCCGCCGGTATCGGTGGGAGCTTCGGGCACATAGGGGTATAGGTCACCGAAGTATAGCTTGCTTCAGCCTCGGCATCCGGAGCCACCGGCCCATGCCAATTCTCCAGCCCCGCGCCGCCGGTCCAGATATTCATGTAGATTTTCATCGGTTCGTCGGGCACCGGCAGCGGCGCCGTTTCACCGGTCACTTCATACAGGAGAGTGCCGTCCGCATACCAGCGGATGCCATCCGGGTGCCACTCGATACGGTAGCTGTGCATCCCTGCGGCCGCGTCGAAGCCCAGATCGACCTGCACGCTGCCGTTGTCCCCCAGCTTTTGGTTGCCGTAGTAATAGTTGATATTGACCTTGGTAGTGTCATTGCCCAAGAACTCAAAATCGATCTCATTATGCCTGGCGGCTCCAAAGAAGGTGTTGGAGAACAGGAAGAAGGACGAGACCACACCTGAGACATCCGAGGCGGTCATCTCGACTTCATAGCTGCCGTAACCGTAGAAATCCTGCGACTGCAGCTCCGATCCAGTGAAATCCTTCCCCTCAGTGTCGGTACCGTCGAGAGTCAACACGGCTTCTCCAGGCGGTGTCAGCAGATATTCCGCATCCCAAGCTGTGTGGTTCCAGCTGGCGGCAACAGCAAAGTCAGAGATATACCAGCGTTCGCTCTCGTCCAGCTGATCAAAAGTTTCGTTAAGCAAAGTGACCCCCACATACTCATAACTCAGAACCTGTAAATCAAAACCCGCGGCTGCCCGGTCCCCAACATCTGCCCCGGTCTCCTGCCTGCCGGGCTGCTTTTCAAATAACCAGTGCGCTTCAGTATTTATGGTCTTTTTGGAGGGGAAACCGCCGACCTTTCAGGACCTCCCCACCTGCAATTTGGTGCAAAGTTTACGAAAAGCACCCCGGTCAGGCAAGGAGAACAGCTTTTTGGCGCAAAAGGCGCGCGGGACACTGTTCCCGCTTGCAGAACGATTATGGGTCCCGGAAGGCACATTGCGCCGATTTTGTTGAAAAACTCTTACTTGATTGCGGGGTGCGTCGCTGATTCAATTCCGTTGGTGAGCGGGAGGATTTGCGATGCTGGGACCGAAGCAGGAAGCGCAGGCGGCGCTGTTCTACGAGTTCTCGCTGGAGAACCATGTGCCGCAAGATCATCTGCTGCGGTCGGTTGACCGGTTTGTTGATCTGGGCAGCATCCGGGCTCATCTTGCGGATTTTTACAGCCATACTGGTCGCCCATCCATCGACCCGGAGTTGCTTATCCGAATGCTGTTGGTGGGATATTGTTTTGGCATCCGGTCCGAACGCCGACTGTGCGAAGAGGTCCATCTGAACCTGGCGTACAGGTGGTTCTGCCGTCTCGATCTGACCGACCGTGTGCCTGATCACTCCACCTTTTCAAGAACCGCCATGGTCGCTTCCGCGAGAGCGATCTGCTGCGCCATTTCTTCGAGACAACCGTGGCACGCTGCATGGAGGAAGGGCTTGCTGGTGGTCAGGGCTTCACCGTCGATGCCAGCCTGATCAGCGCTGACGTACAGAAACAGAACTCCAGCAATCCCGATGATTGGGCGGCTCGCGATGTTGATCCCCATGATGCGCCGCGCAGTGCGTGAGTATCTCGACACCTTGGATGACGAGGCTTTTGGCGCAGCCACGGCGGTTAGGCCCAAATTCACCGCTCATGCCGATCCAGCCAGTCAATGGACCGCCGCACGCAAGGGCCCAGCTTTCTTTGCTTACTCAGACAATTACCTGATCGATACCGATCACGGTATCATCGTGGATGTGGATGCCAGTCGATCAAACAAGACTGCCGAGGTTGGGGCTATGCGCAAGATGATCGACCGGACCGAGGAGCGTTTTGGTCTGAAGCCGGATTGGCTCGCCGCAGATACGGCCTACGGCTCTTCGGAAAATCTCGTCTGGTTTACGCTCAGGCGAAAAATCTTCCCGTTCATTCCCGTCTTTGACAAAGGCGAGCGCAAGGACGGAACGTTCTCTCGATCCGACTTCACCTGGGACGATGAGAATGACATGGTGTGTTTTCGGCGGCCGCTCTCCCAGGGCGAACGAGGTCCGATAAGATCGGCCTCAGCAAAACCAGCCGTGAAGGAGAACGACCATGCCGTATTATGTTGGTCTGGACGTGTCCGTCAAATCCGTGTCGATCTGTGTTGTTGATGGAGAGGGGAAGGTGCTTGCGCGTGGCGAAACCAGCTCGGATCCGGACGCAATCGCATCCTTCATTTCGGAGCATGCCGCTGGGCCCGAGCGGATTGTGCATGAGAGCGGCATCCTGGCCATCTGGCTCACCCGCGAGTTGGAGAAGCGCGGCCTTCCGGTCATCTGCATTGATGCCCGCCTGGCGCCCAAGGCGCTGTCGGGGCGGATCAACAAGTCCGGTCCCGGTGATGCCGAGGGACTGGCGCAGCTGGCCCGCACCGGCTGGTTCAGCCGGGTTCACATCAGAAGCGAGGCGTCGGAGCGGGTTCTCGTGCTCATTGGCGCTCGGGAGCGCCTGATCCGGATGCGCAAGGACCTGGAAGCGCATGTTCGCGGTGTGCTGAAGGTTTTCGGGATCTGTATGGGTTCAGTTGGCCGTGCCAGCCTGCGGCAGGGCTTCCGCGATCAGTTCGCTGAGGCAGGTCAGACCAACCCGGCACCCGGCGTGATGGCCGGCATGTTCATCCCGGTCCACAGGGCCCTGTGCGCGGCTGCGGAAGCGGTGGACGGCGATCTCAGGCTCATCGCGCGCCAAAGCGGCCTTGCCCGCCGCCTCATGACCGTCCCGGGCGTTGGGCCTGTCGTGGCGCTGTCCTTTATCGCCCCCCTCGACAACGCAAACCGCTTCCGGAGATCGCGGGACGTCGGAGCTTTCCTCGGCCTCCCGCCGCGGCGGCATCAATCCGGCGGCATGGGCTGGTCCGGCCGGATATCGAAATGCGGAGACCGTGATCTGCGCAAACTGCTCTACTCCGCTGCAACCAGCTTGATCACCCAGGTCAGAAAGCTGTCAAAACTGCGCGTGTGGGCCAAGAAGCTGCAAGACCGGAAGGGCTTCAAGAAAGCTGCGGTGGCGGCATCCCGAAAACTCGCTGTCGTCATGATGTGCATCTGGCGCGACGGACAGATTTCGAACCGGAAAAGGAGCTCATCACCTGACAACCAACCGACACCCCGCCCACCAGAGACAGGGCGGGTTCAGCGTCCTTCGGGACGGCGGCGGATCAAGCCAGTCTAAAGCGGTTGAAGGAGCCAACGCTCACTTCGCGAATGACATTCTGGCCGGTCAGCTCCCGGACGCCATCAGGAAGCGGAAACTCCGGCTTCGTAGAGAACCAAGGCCCCGAACGCCAATGGAACCCGCACTTGACAGTCCCGCAAACAGAGAACCGCTACATCTGTCCGGAGGGGAAGGAGATGCGACACACGTGGCGAACCTACTCAGATCCCGCCCGGAACGCGCCGAGCTGGTGCTCACGCAAATACCGGACCCTGACCGCCGATGGCAGGAACGGCCCGTCAAAGGCCAAGTGCTGTCCGAACTCCGAGGCCCGCGCGATCCACCGTGAGAAATACGAGATCGTCAGAGACTTCGTCCGTCAATGCACAGCATCCGAGTTCAACCCGGTGGCTCAGAGAAGAGGAAAGAAGGTCGAAATGCTGTTTGCCCATCTCAAACGCATCCTCGGTCTGGGACGGCTCAGACTGCGGGGGCCTTGCGGCGTCCAAGACGAATTTACCCACGCAGCTACCGCCCAAAACCTTCGGAAATTGGCAAAACTCAAGCCGATGGCACCCGCCGCAGGGTAACAAGGCGGTACCGCCTCAGATTGTCCAGAAAAATATGCGCCGTACCCATCCCCAACGCACAAAACCAAACGACTTTTTCAACGAAATCTGCCCTTTGTGGAAATCCGGAAAGTCAGCGCCCAAACTCCTCAAGACAAGCGCGCAAACTGCGCCACTGCAGGCTTGCAGCTACTGCCCAGGCCGCCGCCAGCACGGCGGCGGCATACCCCGGCACGGCCCAGCCTTCTGCCTGCCCTGCCAGAACATGCATCCCCGTCCAGGCCAAAGCTGAGATGCCTGCCGTCACCGCCATCGCCCGGAGCGCAGCCAGTCTGCTGAACGGAACCGCTTGATGGGTGTATGACCAGTAGCGGGTAAGTAAGCCAGGGCGAACAGGGTGATCATCGCTGAGACGGCCTCAATTCCGAAGGGCAAAGCCAAAGAAATCGCCGCCAGCCGCAGCACCGTGCGCTCCGTGACCATCCGGAGTCGCAGGCCTGTCCGATTCATAGCCTGGAACATGACACCAGCCGTCCCCCTGCGGCGCTCTCCAGAGCGATGCCCGGTGCCGCCAAGGCGAACAGCAGCCCGGCGTTACGCCAGGGGTCCGAGAAGATGAGAGCAAACAGATCGCCGCCCGCGCCGGCCAGAACTGCCATCGGCGGGAAGATTGCCAGCGCCAGCAGCCGGACACTGCCAATATACAGTGCCGCAACATGCCCGGTGTCGGACTGGGCGGCAGCCATGCGCACATAGGTGACTTGGGCCATCGGTCCGGCCAGCGCCATGACCGGCTGGTTGAGCAGCCGGGATGACATCGTGAACAGCCCAAGGGGCGCCGGCCCGAGCTGATGGCCAATCAATGCCACAGGCGCCTGCCGTTGCACGGTCTGCAGCAAGGAAACGCCCAGAGAATCCCGGGCAAAGGAAAGGTGCTCCCGCAGCCGGACCCCGCGGCGCAGCGGCGCTGGCCGGAAGCCGCTGAGCGCAAAGGCGCCGCCGCATTGTATTGCCGCCAGCAGGATTTGCTGGGCCACCAAGGCCCAGACACCGGCGCCGGACACCGCAAGCGCAACGGCAGCAACCATGCCGGCCAGGGCTGCACTGGTGCGGATCAGTGCCAGCCCGGGAAAGCGGCCATCGCGCTCCAGTCGGGCATTGGGGACCGCAGCCCACGACAGGAACATTGGCGTCACCGAGAGGGCGGCAACAAGCCCGAATAATTCCGGCGCTCCGTGCAGCCAGGCCCAGGCCGGCGCCGCCGCCAGCGCTGTCAAAGCCAGCGCCGGCCCGACGCAGAACAGGAGCCAGAACACGGCCCCCCACTCTTGCGCATCAACGTGCTGCTGCCGGATAAGCGAGCGCCCAAGTCCTGCGTCGCTGAACAGCTGGGCGAAAAGGACCACGACCATTGCCAGCGAGACAAGGCCGAATTCCTCCACCGTCAGGAAACGAGAGATCACCGGCAGGATCAACAACTGGGAAAAAGCTGTAATCAGCCGTGCAGCGCTCAGAGCGCCAGTGCTGACGAGGAAATGCTTTGCCATTACCCGGTGCCCAGTCTCTGCGCGGGCCGCAACCGGGCGCCGCATGTCATGCGGGTCACCGGCACTGCGGGCGGCTGGGCTGCTGAAGCAAGGCGCCCTCTGCAAACTGAATGCGCAAAATAGTCTCCTGCTCAATAAAGGAGGCGAATACTCCGAATACATACCACCCTCCGCGCGGCATCAAGCCCGCTTGGACCGGAAAACAGGCAGGCTGCCTGGGCCCACTGCCGCCCCGTGGCGTTTTTCATGCGGCAAGGGCACCAGATTGATTGATGCGATGCCTCAAAACCGGGCAGAGGCAAAATGCCAGATGCGATGTGCCTAGGCCTGAGTGGCCGCAAAGACCATGGTTGCGGCCGCAGGCCGGGCAGTTCCAGGTGGAGAGTATTTTCCGGGTATTGGGCACAGACCCGGTTCCCAGGCCTGCGCGGGTGTGCTCCGCGGTTTCCAAAGCGCCCGGATATGCCCGTCGGCAAGTCGGTTTTCTTTATTGCAAACCCGCACTACCTTGAAGCCAGTTGTGCTTTGAGCGATGTAAAATGTTTGTTGATGATCCCTTTTCCCGCAACGCAATCCCTGTCAGTGCCGTTCCGCCAGGGCCAGGCCGGGCGGGGCGCTGACGGATGCGTTCTTTGTCCTTGCGCCGCAGCCCTTTTTTGTGCCGCGCGGCCCCCCGGTTGCGGTGCATGCCGCCGGTATTTACGTTGCAGAAGGTGCTTTGCGGCGCGGTCATACTGCCTATGGCCGCCTGGCGGCGGCTGCGCGGCAAATATGATCCGGCGACCGCAGCCGAGGAAGCCGCCCTTGTTGCACCGGCACTGAAGCCTTTCTTCCGGGTTCCTTATACCTGTGGCGTGGTCAGCCCGATCCCCGGGCAGATGAACGGCAAGTTCACCTGTTGCCGGACGCTGCAGAACCGGGTGAGGCTGGAGTTCCGCTTTCGGGCTTATGCCCGCAAACCGGCCCGTTTCATGACAGAGAGGATCGAGCCAGTGCCCGCTGCCGGCTGACAAAGGGGGCAATGCAGCGGCAGCCTTGCCCAAGGAGAGGAAGGACGCATGAGGTTTCTGAGTAAAATCGCCCGCCGCACCGCCGGTGCGCTAACCCGCAATCTCAGGCCGTATGACATGCAACGCTTGACTAAAACGCTGGTGGACCGGGCACGCCCGGATTCAGAGCAGCATGATTTCCGCTGCCCGCTCTGCAACTACCAGGGGCGCTTCGCCCCGATCTTCGGATCCGATGCGATACGCTTCTCCTCCGAATGCCCGGAATGCCACTCCCGCGAGCGCCACCGGTTTCTGAAACTCTGGATGGACGGTGATCCGCGCTGCCAGAGTTTCGGCCGGTTTTTGCATTTTGCTCCGGAACCGGTCCTGAGCAAGGAGCTGATCCCGAAATGCCGTCAGTATCAGACCGCTGACATTGAACCTGGCCGTGCTGATCTGGTGCTGAACATAGAGGAGCTGGCGCTGGAAAGCCAAAGTGTCGACGCGGTCATGGCCAATCATGTGCTGGAACATGTGAATGACGGCAAGGCGTTGCCTGAGTTGCTGCGGGTGCTGCGCCCAGGCGGCTTTGCCATCCTGACCACGCCGGTGATCTATGCCTGGGCAGAAAGTTACGAGAATGCCGCGGTCCACGGAACCAGCCAGCAGCATCTGCATTTCGGTCAGGGCGACCATGTGCGCATCTTCGGCGCCGATCTGGAAGACCGGATCAGGGCCGCAGGTTTCCAGCTGGAAACGGTATGCGCGGACGGGGCAATGGCGGCGCGCTATGCCACCATCCGCGGTGACATGATCTACGTGGCCACCCGGCCGCCGGGCTGAGGGCTGCCGCCGCTGTAGCCAAGCGCGCGCATCTGGTCCCAGAACGGGGCGGGCAGGGCGTCCAGCTCCGCGCCGGTGAGCTGTTCCCGCCATGTTCCTACTGAACGGGGAGAAATCTCCTGGCGCACCTGGGCATGATGCCCTTCCAGTTCGACGTCGCCCATCGCGCCGGGCTGGGTCTTCAGCATCTCCGGCTGAAAGGCCAGCCCGGCCCAGGCAAACAAGGCGCCGAAGGCCGCTTCGGGGGCCGTCACCAAATCCTCATAGCGCAGCAGGTATAAATGCGGGCACCAGCGCGCAAAGCGCCCGCAGGCCCGGTTGGCTTCGGCCCAGCGTTGACCCGCCTCGGATAAACTGCCGTGAAGGCCTGCATTGACATAGGAGAGCGCCACGTCACGGCCATCGCGCATCAGCCAGACATAACGCGCCTGCGGGAACACGGCGCCAATGGCTGGCAAATGATAGGTGTTCCACGGGGTTTTATCACCCCACCGCGCCGCAGGGCTTCCGGATTTACGAGTCAGATAAGCATAAAAGGCCTCAATCAGTGCGCGCAAGCTGCGGGGTTCGAGCTGTTCTGCCTCGGCGGCAAACTCGCCGAGGCTGTCCAGGCCAAAGGTTGGAAAGTGGTAATGTTTCTCGAAGTGGGCGCAAAACAGCCAGACCCGCTGCCGCCAAGGCAATAGCAGCATTTGCGGCCAGCCTTCTATAATGTCGCCCAAAACGTAGGTTTCGGGCGGAATATGGATCTGCTGAGATGCCAGCAAGACGCGCCGGACCAGCGTATTTCCGCTGCGGCCGGAGCCAATTACAAACAGCGGTTCCGCATTTGCCGGACGGGTCCCTGACAGCCGCAGCAGAGGCTGAGCCAGCGTATGCCTCCGGCGGATGATCTTGGCCTGCAGACGCATATATCCCTTTCTTCAGCCTGTTGCTCCGGCCGCGCGGCGCCGGTAGAGCCCGGCAAGTTTACGCAAGGCCGTCAGCGGCGGTACCGCTGCCGTATCGCGGGCGCTCACGCCAGGATCCGTGCAGAACCGCTCCCAGCGCGGCCCCAGCGACCCGCTGCCGTATTTCTCGACCGCAATTTCCCGCGCCCGCGCTGCCCGCGCCCGGGCGGCGGCAGGGTCGGCCGCAATGCGCGCCAGCACAGCGGCCGTGTCTTCTGGTCTGCAGTACTCAGCCATATCCCCGAAGGTCGCCTGCAGCCGGGGGTCCAGCAGGCAGATCCGCCCGCAAAAAGCTGCTTCGACCGCTGTACGGCCAAAGGCCTCGGTCAGATTCGGATGATAGTGATACACAAAGGCATCCAGCGAGTTGAGAAAGGCAGCCACCGGCTCGGCGCCGAATTTCAGCACCTCCCAGCGCTCCGGATGCGCCCCTTTGGCGGCCAGCGCGGCGGCCGGGCAGCCCAGCACCCGCACCGCGACATCTGCCCCGGCGGGCAGAGAGGCATCAATCGCGCTGCCTGTGGCAGGAAATTTCAGCGCATCGGCACGGCCGTGGCGGCCAATAATGATCTGCGGCCCTTGCAGGAGCGGCCGCTGCACCGGAAAACCAGCCGGGTCAAAGACATTGGGCCAGTCTTCCAAGCTCATCCGCAGCAGCGGGGCAAAACTGGCTAGTTGCCGCCGCACGACGCCGGACACCGGCGCAAACCAGGGCGTGCAGCGCAAGCCCAAGCTGCGGCGTGCGCGGCGCGCTGTGGCGACTGGATCGTATTCCAGCGAGCCATCGCTGCGAAAGGGCGCATGATGGGCCACGATCATTGCGCGGCCGGCTGATAGCTGCGCCCGTTCCTCAATGCCGTGAAAGAACACCAGCGGATGGTGCAGAAAGGCCAGGGGGGCCCGTGCCGCGGTTCCCGGCTGCAGCCGTGCCACCCCATCAAGATCGCACAGCGCCAGGGCTGCCGGGTTCATAGGATCGCGGGAATCCTGCAAATAGGCCGACCGCACAAACAGCAGCCCGATTTTCAGCCCAAGCCCCGCCAAAGTGGCAACATCGGTGGCCAGCGCCGCGGTGCTGCCGCCGGAAAAGCGGCCATCTGCCACCACCAGCACATCGAATTCCTGCGGTAAAGGCCGCCGCCGCAGACGTTTCCGCACTTCGCCGGCCAGCTGTCCCGCCAAACTGGAAATCACGGGAAGCGGCGCCCGGAAACAGGCGGCAGCTCCCAGCAGGTCGCGGTTGCGTTTAGCGGCGATCAATCTCCGCCAGGCCCACTTCTTGCGCTGCTCCAGCTGATGCGCCCGGAGCGCTGCGCGGGTGCGCCGGTCCAGCCCGGGCCGGGCAAGCAGCGCTGTGTCAGCCGCGATCAGATGCGCATGGGCCTCAACCGGATGCGACCCGGACAAGGAGTCCGGACGTACTACGGCCACATAGCCCGCGGGGTCGGTGAGGATGAAGCGGGCACCGGCCAAAAGCGCTTCGACATAAAAGATATAATCCTCGCCCAGCCGGATACCGGGATCATAGGAAAGCCTTTGCGCTTCGAGGAATGCCCGGGACATGAGCGGTTTCAGAAAGCCCATCTCGTGCCGGCCGCCCCGCCTGGCCGAGAGATTGGATTCCACAAACAGCGCCGCATCGATCTTCTGCCGGTCAATCGGGGTTTCGGAGCAAAGCCGCCGCCGCGGCCCCTGCGGATTTCCCTCTTCCACCTTCCAGATGTCATCGGCGGTGAAATCCGCGCCTTCCTCCCCGGCGATGGCTATCAGCCGCTCCAGCCGGCCCGGCTCCATGAAATCATCCGCATCCAGCACCGCGATCCAAGGAGCGTGGCTTGCTGCGATGGCCCGGTTCCGTGCCGCGGCGGGGCCGAGGTTTTGCTTTTGGCGCAGCAGTTTCAGCCGTGTGTCCCCCGCAGCCAACCGCCCGGCAGCGGCAGCGGTGCCATCGGAGGACGCATCATCCACCACCACCACTTCAACCGGAACTGTTTGTGCCAGCGCACTGCGCACAGCCCTCTCCAGCGTTGCGGCAGCATTCCATGCGGCAATCACCACCGTAACCAGCGGGCCGGTTGCGTCTTGCATGTGCGGACTCACTGTGAAACAGGCAGATCAGAGCATTGCTGGCCAAGCGCGCCCAAGGGGCGGTAAGAAACACAATAGTAGCGTGCCACAGCTCTGATGCCGTTTGGGGCAAAGCCGGACCAGTCGCGCTGCGCCTCAGCGCCCCCCCAGATATTGAGATAGATCTTCTGCGGACGGCTGGGAATCTCCGCTTCCTTCCCTGTTATCCGCAGCAGCTCTTTGCCGTCGGCAAACCAGGCCAGGCTGTCTTCCGTCCACTCGAAAGCATAAACATGCGGCCCGGCTGCGGCGTCGAAGCCAAGGCCGATCCATTGCCCCGGTAGCTTTTTCCCGTCGGTGAAACGGTTGACCCAGGCCTTTGTGGTATCGCGGCCCAGAAATTCGAAATCGATCTCATTGTGCGGATCGTCAAAGTAGGGCCCGGTATAGGTGAAGAAGGACGAAATCACCCCTTCGCCCCGCGCTGCGGTCATAACCACCTCGTAACGCCCGTAGCGGGTCGCCTGCCGCCACTGCAACTCACCGCCCTGAAAATCTTTCCCCGTCTCTGGCGGAGCCGGTGCCAGCGAAAGCAGCACCGCCCCGTCTTCCGGGCCGGTTTCCACCGCAGTCCGGCTCCAGCCGGTACGGAAGCTCGGTTTCTTGACCGAGAAATCGGAAATGTACCATCCGCCGCTGTCCAGGTCATCCATCCGGGACAGGAACCCGCTGTCTTGTATTTCAGATGCTGCCCAAGACGGAAGCACTGCCAGCGCAACCGCCAGCGCTCCGAAGCCTGGGCGCCGCCATCCGCCGTAAATACTCATAGCGCAATAATCCCCCTACCCATATAACCTTCTAAGGCCGCACAAGTCTTTGTGGAGTTTTCCATTGAATGCCCTTGCAGGTTAGTTTGCTGACATGACTGACGCAACCGTGATCATCGCGGCCTGGAAGGCGGAGGCGCATCTTGCGCGCAGTGTGGAAAGCGCACTGGCGCAGCGGGATGTGGACCTGGAAGTCATCATCATAGACGACGCCTCACCTGATGGCACTGCCCGCAAGGCACAGGAACTGGCCGCGCGGGACAGGCGGGTGTCGGTGTTGCAACTCACAGAAAACGCCGGTCCGGCGGGCGCCCGCAATGCCGGGCTGGATGCAGCTTGCGGCAAATGGATTGCAGTGCTTGATGCCGATGATGCAATGATGCCGGGGCGGCTGGCAGCCATGATCGCCCTGGCAAAAAACCATGGTGCCGATGCCATCTACGACGGCCTGCAGTTCGCGGAGGCCGGCGGCCGCCCGGCCGGGCGGCCGCGGCTGGCCGCACCTGCTGCCACCGGGCCGGCTCCCTGGACGCTTGAGACTTTCCTGGCCGGCAATCAAGTCACCCCTGGCCGTCTCAGCCTGGGATACCTCAAGCCACTGATATCGAAAGACTTTATGGATATGCATAATATGCGCTACAATCCTGCTCTGCGCAATGGAGAAGATTTCCACCTTATGCTCGGCATGTTGGCCAAAGGTGCGCAGCTTTGGTTCCAGCCCGAGCCTGGATATCTTTACACCATCCGTGCCGGTTCGGTCTCCAACCGCTTCGACCCGGCGCATGCCCGGGCTCTATCCAAGGCGGATGCGGAATTCCTTGCCCGCCATGGCGCCGCGCTCAGCACCGCAAGCGTGGCGCTGATGCACCGCCGCCAGCGGCGCATCGCCGATCTTGCAGCAACCGAAGCCGCAATGCAGGCGCTGCGTGCCGCGCGCCCTGACCGCGCCGCTGCAGAACTGATGCGCCGTCCGCAGGCCTTCGCACGTTTTCTCAGCCAATTGGGCGCTGCTCTGTGGCAGCGGCTCCGCTGACCGGGTGCAGTACGGCATCATGGCCAGCGGTTGCTGCGGATCTCTTTTGGCGGAACTGTATGGCGGAGCGGAAACTCGTTTGCATTTCAATGCCATTAAATAGCGCCGGTTTTCTTCCCCGTCGGCAGGGAGACGTTACAGAAGGCTGCATGCGGCAGTGCATGAACGATTGCCTCAACCCGTTTTCGGCCATGCAGGTCTGGCGTCTCAGCTTGTTTTTTGCCCCCAGTTCGATGGATCTTATTAACCTGCTTTGCCACCTGCAGGCCTGATTTTGAAGGCCGTGCTCACTCGGTTTCTGATCCGGGCTTCATACACGCTTTCGGATTGATGGCTTTACTTGGCTTTGTTGCACAAACGGCGTGAGGGATTCCCTGTTTGAATCCAGTGGAGTAGCAACGGCGCATGAGCAGTTGGTCCCCTACGACGTACAAGACCAGGAACTGGCCTTCGTACAACACGGCGCTGAGGCAGCGCGGTTCGCTATCGGTCTGGTTTGATCCTGATATGGAATGGTATGCCCCGTCGACCGGCAAGCGCGGTCGTCAGCGCGAGTTCAGCGACGCGGCAATCCAGGTTTGTCTCACGATGAAGGTACTATTCGGCATGCCCCTTCGCCAGATCGAGCCATGGGAACGCCACTGGTCCGAGAGACCATGGCGAGGCGGCTTCGTCGAAAGCTTGTTGCGGCTGGCAGGCTTTGACTGGAAAGTACCGAACTTCAGCACTCTGTGCCGTCCATTGCCCGGCAGGCGAATTGCATCGCAAATCTGCCGAGAGGGGCCAGAAGACGTTGAGCGTCGCCATCCCCTATCGCGGAGGGACGGGTCCTTTGCACCTGCTGATCGACGCGACCGGGATCAAAGCGGAAGGTGAAGGAGAGTGGAACGCCCGTAAGCCCCCTCTCGCGCATGCCATGCATGTGCTGCCGGGCAGCGGGCGGGCCAAAGAAGCGCCTTTGGCGCAAGCTCCATCCCGGTATGGATGAAGAAACACTGGAGATCCGCGCGGTTGGCGTCACGGCAAGCAATGTCGGCCCCTCTCGGCAGATTTCTGCAGAAATCGCCTGCCGGGCAACGGACGCTCCAATTCTGCCCGGCCTCCTGAACCAGATCCCGCCCGGCCAGGAGATTGCCACGGTCACCGCCCCCTCTCGGCAGCATCCTGCGGATGCGCCTGCCGGGCAGTGGATGGGGCTTATGACACCCGCAGATGCCACAATGTGATTGCCGCTCGCGGAGCCGCCGCCGCTCGCCATTGTGCTGGAACCAATGGCGCATCAATGGCTCGCTCCCGCCGCGTAAGAATGCCCAACTTTGGAAGCCTGCCACGGCAGGAGCTATCGCGCGAAACGAAGCTGTGAGGGCCTGCAAATATCTTGGACGGGCACTCTGGCGAAAGTTGACCGGCTATCACCGCCGAAGCCGCGCCGAAACGAAACCTTTCGTGACATTGCTGTGCAATGCACTGCCGGTCAGTGGATGAACTGCGTCAAACGCCTTGGCCAAGGCATCATGGCACGGGACTTCGACCGACAGGTCGCTGAACTCCAGATCCGGATCGCGGTGCTGAACCGCTACACCGCTCTTGGCATCCCCCTCACAGAGCCCGTAGGATAAGTCCGTCTGGGGAAAGGCGAAGTGTGCTCAAACCCCGATTTGTGCAACAAAGCCGCTTTACTTGGACCTGAAACACTCTAAACGAGGATAACCGGTGGTTTCGGGCTGCAGGACATGTCAACGATACGGCTATAAATTCCCGTTTTATCAATTGATTGACAGCCCCTAACGATAGGTATTTAAATTATATTGCTTTTGCTCGACGCTAAGATGTCGAAAAAAACCATGCGAAATTCTGCCACCACCGCCTAAATCATGGTGTTCATGCGGCGTTTTTCATGCGGCGGTGTGTTACGTAAATAGTTTCGAGGAATGAGTGAATGACCTACCACTATTGGAATTACCCACCCAAGGCTGATCCCATCCAATACGAATTTACGGCTTTTGGGTTGGATGACCTTCAGGACGCAGGCCTCACAGGCCAGGTTTCAAGGGGTGACACCTTCACAATGCCGGGCAGTGCTTCGCTCACATTCAACGTGACCGATAACGACAGTTCGCTTTCTGGGGACAGGTTCTTCTACCGGAATGACAACGCAATTGACCGTTCTTTCCAGACCTCATCAATAATCGAGGACGAGGCCGAAGTCGGCAACGGCGGCCAGATATATGCCGAGAAGTTCTTCTTCGTCAGAGACGAGAACGGCAACCGTTACATTATGGTCGAGATCGAACAGGAAGGGTCCGGCGAAAACTACTATACATTTCTGTCACGCTCCGGGCCGCCGCCAGCAGGCGCTGTCCTCACGGTAGGCGGATCCTGCAACGTCTTCGGCAGCTGGGTCAGATATGACAAACTTGGTGCCGGTGAGGTCGTCGTGCCGGGAGAACTCATCGTTGGCACCAGCGGCGATGATACGTTGACCGGCTTTTCCGGTGACGATACCATCGTGGGTGGCGGCGGCCGCGATTTTCTGGACGGAGCAGGAGGCAATGACCTGATCCAGGGCCAGGGCAGCGCAGATACGCTGATCGGCGGGGCCGGAGAGGATGTTCTGGAGGCAGGGCGCGGCGCTTCGGATCTGCTGACCGGAGGAGCTGATGCTGACACGTTCCGGTTCGAGGACAGCTTCGGCACCGACACGATCACCGATTTTGAAAGGGGCGTTGACGTGGTCGACCTGGGCGCGCTCTCACTCATCGGCGGGTTCAGCGCTCTTACGATCACAGACGGGGCAAGCGGGGCAGTGGTCGACACCACCCAAGGCCTCATCGTTCTGGAAGGCGTGGCGGCTGCAGACCTGTCTGATGCCGACTTCATCTTTCCTGACAACATTGTGGGCACCGCCGGCGATGATCTGTTGAGCGGCACCCCCGGCGACGATGTGTTCGTGGCCCTTGGCGGCAATGACACGCTGATCGGCGGCGGCGGCCGTGACCTGATGGACGGCGGCGAAGGCAATGACCTGATCCAGGGCCAGGGCAGCGCAGATACGCTGATCGGCGGGGCCGGAGAGGATGTTCTGGAGGCAGGGCGCGGCGCTTCGGATCTGCTGACCGGAGGAGCTGATGCTGACACGTTCCGGTTCGAGGACAGCTTCGGCACCGACACGATCACCGATTTTGAAAGGGGCGTTGACGTGGTCGACCTGGGCGCGCTCTCACTCATCGGCGGGTTCAGCGCTCTTACGATCACAGACGGGGCAAGCGGGGCAGTGGTCGACACCACCCAAGGCCTCATCGTTCTGGAAGGCGTGGCGGCTGCAGACCTGTCTGATGCCGACTTCATCTTTCCTGACAACATTGTGGGCACCGCCGGCGATGATCTGTTGAGCGGCACCCCCGGCGACGATGTGTTCGTGGCCCTTGGCGGCAATGACACGCTGATCGGCGGCGGCGGCCGTGACCTGATGGACGGCGGCGAAGGCAATGACCTGATCCAGGGCCAGGGCAGCGCAGATACGCTGATCGGCGGGGCCGGAGAGGATGTTCTGGAGGCAGGGCGCGGCGCTTCGGATCTGCTGACCGGAGGAGCTGACGCTGACACGTTCCGGTTCGAGGAGAGCTTCGGCACCGACACGATCACCGATTTTGAAACGGGTCTCGACGTGATCGACCTGGTCGCGCTCTCGCTCGCCGGAGGGTTCAGCGCTCTTACGATCACAGACGGGGCAAGCGGGGCAGTGGTCGACACCACCCAAGGCGTGATCATCTTAGAGGGCGTCGCACTTGCTGACGTAACTGACACGCTCTTCCTGTTCTAGGCGCGCGGAGCCCTTCCAGAGGAGCCGTGCCAAGGATGACCGGCTGAGGTGATCAGAGGGCTCGGCTTGGCGACTAGCCGAGCCCAGGTTCATCCGCCCAACGGAGAAGCGATACGTTTATGGTCCAGACCCTAAGGTGCTGATCTGACTGATCCGGTTCAATTCGCATTGCCTCATCGACCTCGAAAGAACGGAAGATGTTCCCGGACAGCATAAAACCAAGCTCCATCAGCGGACTGGCCGCACCGTCAATAAAGACAGGCTGAGTGCAGGTGCCGTCAGGGTTTGTCCCTGGCTCTCCGCTTGCGCACTGTTCCGTGCTGATGTTCGATACAAGCGCCAATACTCGCGGTCTTTTCTCTTCCAAGACGTGCTGAAGCAGCGTCAAGGATGCCGGATATGTCTCAGGTTAAAACCAGGAGACTTTAATCCTTGCAAAACGTGAATAAAGCCCCGTAAAGTTGCCTAAAACAATAGTCAATATACATATAAGGCCAGGCCAGAGCCAATAAGGCGAAACCAAGGGCCAAGAGGTTGAGTGCGGGCAATTTTGTTGCTGGGTTCCCGATGTCGGGCAGTATTTCGACGGGGGGGAGTTAAAGAGTGTTAAATCAAGAGAATAACGCAGTTATTTCAGAAGAATGCATCATACACCGGCGGGGGCGCTGGAGGTTCGCAGCCAAACGGGCATTTGATATTGCAGCAGGCTGCACCATGCTGCTTCTGTTCGCCCCTTTGATGCTTTTAATTTCGGCGCTGATTGTGCGCCGGGATGGGTGGGGTGTATTCTACGTGCACAAACGGATTGGCCGGAACGGCCAGACCTTCGGCTGCATCAAATTCCGCACCATGGTGAAGGATGCCGATCAGCGTCTGGCGCAGATCCTCGCAACCGATCCGGTGGCGCGCAAGGAATGGGCGGCCTGCCAAAAGCTGCGCAACGATCCGAGGATCATTTCCGGCATTGGCCACCGCCTACGCCAGTCAAGCCTGGATGAGTTACCGCAGATCTGGAACGTCATCCGCGGCGACATGAGCATCGTTGGCTCCCGCCCGGTCACCCGGGACGAGTTGGTGCGCTACGGGCTCGCAGGACAGCTCTACATGCAGATGCGCCCGGGGCTCACCGGGCCTTGGCAGGTTGGAGGCCGGTCTGAGGCCTCCTATGAAGCCAGGATCCGGATGGATGTGGAATATTTCCGCAGCTGGAGTTTTGTGCAGGACATCCAGATTACGGCAAAAACCGCACTTATGGTACTGAAAGGCCGTTCTCCTGGCGCCTTCTGACGAAGGCGCTGCTGCTCATGAACTGCTGCTGGAACGGTTCAAGCGGGCTTTGATCAGTCCGCTTGAAAGAGTCCTTACCCCCCGCTGCACGCGGTGCGCGGGACGATTTCCAGCCGCATCTCGGCGGGCAGACGGACCAGCAAAAAAAAAGGTCATAGGTGCTCCCGCAACCCAGATGAACAGTCCCCAGGCCCAGGCCTCTCCTCCGAGAGCTGCATAACCGGCAAGGCCCATTAGCAGAGCCGTACCATAACCTTTGGCCAGTGTCGCAAGCATTTTGCCTCTATATGCCTCCAAAAGCTGCAAGCCCGGTTCAGGCCAAAGCTGCAATTTTCAGCCTCATATCTATACGGCTTCTACAACTTAAGGGGTACCCCTTAAGATGACCATGAGCATATATACTAGGCATGTCAAACACAATCAATGCTGTGCAAAGCGGCGAAATTATTCTCTTGGAGTGGCGGAATAGGCAAAACTCAGCTTATATTGCAGGATTCAAGAGGAACTTTCATAGGCTGATTACATGAAAATCACAAGCAATCTAAGGAAGATTTCCTTTTGCTCGAAGACACGCCGCAGCCCACGCCGCCAGTGCCAGCAAGCCCAGGTAGGAAAAGACATCGCGCCGACCTGGCGGATGCACATGCAGCGCCTCCACCATAAAGGCTCCCTCCGGCGTAAATTGCCCGGTGACCGACACCAGCCGGGCGCTCTCAGGCAGTTGCAGCCCCGTCAGCGGCAGCTGTTCGCCGGTCCAAGCCTGCAGCAACGGCGCCCCAGCCGCATCCCAGATCACCGGACTGCGGTCGAAACCGGCCAAGCGGCCAGGCCGGGCTTCAACTTGGCGCAAGCTCGCGGCATAATGCAGATCCGCTTGCAAAGCCGGCGCCATCAAAGCCAGGGGCAACAGGGCATAACTCGCCGCCAGTACAGTCGCGGCGGCATAGCGTTTTCGCGGCAGCGGTTTGGCTGCAAGCGCCGGGCCGGCCCAGGGGCGCTCACGCAGCCAAGCCCATATGAAATACCCCAGCCCGAAGCCGGTCATGGCCAGAGCCGGCCAGTCTTCCGGCCAGTAGAGGCCGAAGTTCAGCAGCCGCCAGTCGAAGGGGGCAAAGAGCATCACCCCATTGGCCCATTTGGTCTGGGTTGCGTCCAGCAGAAGATGCAAAAGGCAGCCCAGCCCCATCACCAGCCCGGCCCGCAGCGGCCGCGCCGACAGGCAGGCCAGCGCGGCAGTTGCAACCAGGCAAAGAACAAGCGCACTTTGCACCACCGCGTAAATCCTCAGGTCATAGGGGGAAATCTCCAGCGGCAGCGCCCGCACGAGACGCTGCAGGATCCAGGGCAGATCCGGCACAAGGCAGCCTGTCAGGATCCAGCCCATGCTGGCCCTCGGGATTATGCCCCGGGTTATCAGAGCATGGGCACCGATATGGGCCAGTGCATTGGGCATGGCTTGCGTACTCGTTTTCTGGCACCGTTCACTGGTGCGGGCACCGGAGCACCCGGCTGTTTCAGAATTAGCGCATGCGGCCGGGGCCAGCAACACGGCTCGAAGCCGTTTCGAAGGATATGGCAATGAGCTCAACCGCCGCTACCCGCTCTTTGCACCCGGCCCTGGCCGCTGCTTTGGCTGTGCTGATTTCTGCCGCCGCAGCCCTGCTGCGAACCGGGCTGCTGGAGGCGCCGCCGGAATTCGATGAGCTTTACCACCTTCTCGCGGCCCGCGGTTGGCTGAAAACGGGCACGCCGGCTATTCTGGACGGGCAGTACGGCAGGGGGCTTTTGTTCACCCGCGCAGTGGCGCAGTTGTTTGCCTCCACCGGCACGGACAGCCTTGAAACCGGCCGCCTGATCTCGCTGGCCGCAGGCAGCCTGCTGCCCGCCGTGCTGTTCCTCTGGCTGGCTTACAGTGCCGGGCTGGCTATCGGGCTGACCGCGGCGGCCCTTACCATCTTCTGGCCGCAAAGCCAGATCGAAGCGCAGCTTTTGCGCTTCTATGCTCTGCATGTGTTGTGTTTTTTCATCGGAGCCGCTGCTTTCTACAACGTGCTCACAGGCCACGGCTTTCAGCGCTTTGCCTGGGCCGCCGCGGCAGCAGCGGCCTGGGGCCTGGCGGTCAAGCTCCAGATCAGCAGCGTCATCGGCATCAGTGCCGCCCTGGTTTGGGGTTGTACCGTTTCGATTTTCGCGCTGATTGCAAACTGGCGCGGGCGGATAACTGCGATAGCTGCAGCGGCCGCCCTGCTCGCCTTGGCCCTGGCTGCAGCGGCTTTCGCAGATTTGCTTGAAAAGGCATGGGCCTTCTACCGCTGGACACCGGATCATAATGCAGCGCTGCGGGATTATCCGGGCTTCTATCACGCGAATCTGCGGAAGTACCATGGGATCCTTTGGTACGGGACACCTTTGCTCGCCGCCTTGGCGCTCTGGCTGCGGCCGAAACCCGCCAGTTACTGCCTCACCCTTTTTGCCGCCTTTTTTCTGACCCTGAGCTTCGGAGGCATGAAGGCGTTCCGCTACCTGTCTTGCGCCGTGCCATTGCTTTTTGCACTCTGGGCTATTGCCATGGCTGGCGGAACCGCCCTGACCGGAAAGATCTTGTCAAAGCGCCGTCCGGACCGGCGGCCTGTTCTGACCGGGCTGACCGCCGTCTTCCTGCTGGCAGCTGTCCTCACCGCAAGCGGTTTTGTTCAGCGCAGCCTGCAGGTCGCACGCGGCGAGGGCATCGCGCCACGCGGCGACTGGCGGCAGGCCGGTGAAGCGGTCGGCAACTGGCTCGACGCACCGTTTACAGCAACCACCCGAGAGCTGCACATGCTGGCCTATGTGGGACCCTACGACCTGCTGATCAACTCCAGCCGCATCACCGAGCTGCCATCCCCGCAAGAGTTCGGCATAGATCCCCGGACCGGGCGCCCGATCGCGGGCAGCCCTGCGGCAATCGCCCGGCTCTTGGCCTGCAAGCGGGAGGGGCTGCTGGTGGCCGGGGCCAAATGGTGGTCCGCCGGGAGCGAAGCCGTTGCCATGCAGTCTCAATTCGAGGCAGCCGGACTGCAAATCGAAACCCGCCGCAAGGGGCCGGTACTGGCAGTGCGCTGGTCCGACCCCAGCCGCCGGCGCAGCAACTGCACCGGCCTTCCCCTCTAGCCGGGGCTGCGGCTCAAGTCACCCATTTCCCCCGCCAAGCGGCAGCAAAATGGCATCACGGATTTCCTCTGGGGTCTGGCGGAACAGGCTGGCGGGCATCTCCAGAAGCGCACGGCGCCGCTCCGCCACCGCTGCGGGGCGCAGGCCTCTCAGAAATGCCACCAGCGCCTCTTCAGAGGGAGCCGGAATACACCAGCCCAGCCCTCTGGCGACTCGCTGCCCGGTTTCGGTGCCCGCCACCGCGATAGAAGGACAGCCAAAGTAGCTCGCCTCGTAAATCCGGTTCGGCAGCAGCCAGGTGGAATTGGTCCCCCATTGCCAAAGGTCCTGCGACCAGACCAGATCGCAGTCCTCATAGATCCTGGCCAGCCCGCTGGGATAATCGTAAGGGCCCGCGTAGCTCATGTTTGGATGGGCCGCCAGCACGGCATCAAATTCGGGCAGGGCGTGATGGTGGACGGCACCATGCATCACCACCCGCAGCCGGAGCCCAAGCTGTCGCGCCGCGGCCGCCAGCAGGGCAAGGCTGCGGCTGCATCGCAACGTGCCAACCCAGCCCAGCACCAGGGGCACGGCATCCTCTTTATCCCTGCCGCCGGGTCCGGAAACCGTCGGCCGGGCCGGGCCGTCCGGCCCGGCCCAAAGCTTGTTCTCGATCAGCGCGCTGGCTCCGGTCCAGCCCTGAACCGGCTCGAAGTAGTTCCGCAGGAAAGCGGGTGAGGAAACAATCAGGGACGCGCAGCGCGCCAGCAGCCGTCTCTCCGCAGCACGGAACAGACGCCCTTTGGCACCGCCGCTGGTCATCAGCCCGTGAATATCGAGGCATTCGTAAATCAGGGGCGGGCGCGGTGTGATCATCATCTGTGCCGCCGCTGCAATTGCCAGCATGTCCAGGTTGCGGGCCACAATCACATCGGTGCCCTGCAGCACCGGCCAGTTGCGGGCCACTTTGCCCACAGAGCTGATGATGGCTCTTACCCGCCCGGAAAAGTTCTCGTTCCGGATATGACTGAGGTGAACATTCTCCCAGAACGGCTCAAACCCTGCATTCATGTTGTCGCGCCGCATCGTGAAGGCGCGCACCTCAAAGCCGCATTCCATATAGCTGCGGATGCGCCGGATTTGCGCAGCCTCGGCCGCATCGAAACCAAACACGAGGAGCCTGAGCGGCCTGCCGCTGCCTTTCATCCGGCCGCCTCCCTGGCCGCCGTCTGCCAAGGCAGGGCCGGGCGGTT
Organism: Leisingera sp. NJS201; assembly: GCF_004535885.1. NCBI lineage: Bacteria > Pseudomonadati > Pseudomonadota > Alphaproteobacteria > Rhodobacterales > Roseobacteraceae > Leisingera > Leisingera sp. NJS201. The sequence continues at coordinate 82,743 of NZ_CP038235.1, read as the reverse complement.
TAAAAGCGCCTGTAGCGCCTCCATCTCCGGGGCAAAGACCGCCTCCAGCCGATGGGCTGTTTCCGGCTGCATCGGCGGAATCTCGTCGCGGATCTGGACACTGTTGGCCCGCAGCAAGCCTGCCACTGGCGACACCGCCTTGATCCGTGCCAGAGCCCCCTCCAACCCCTGCTGGCGCATCCATCTGCCACCGGCCCGCAGCCCGGCCCGCAAGGCTGCGCTCCGGGCCCGGTCGCTTTCATTGCGCCGCTCATGCAGGATTGCGCTGTCAAAGCCCGGATCGACCCCGAAAAAGGAAAAAACCGCGGTAGCCGCACCGGTCGGGCTGGCTGCAACGTCCTCCGCAAAGAGCACTTTGACCTGTTCCGCCGGGAAGGCTGAAAGCCAGCGCTTCAGATGCGTGGCATAAAGGCCTTGCTCCAGGTAAGCCGGGTTATTCTCCAGCCCGTCCTCGAAAGTGCAGGGCGGGATATGGCCCTTGATGATTTCATGCATGTGGTTTGAGAACGCCCGTTTCACCGGGTCGCGCAGCAGCGCCAGCACTTTCAGTTCCGGGCGGTAGGCGGCGGCGCGGTCCGGGGCCCGTGGGTCGTGAAAATAGGAGGGCGAGCATTCGAAATAGACCTCTGCCCCACCGGTTTCCGGAAAATGGCTTTCATACCAACGGTACCCGCGGTCAAAGTAATAGGAAAAGAAATCGACCTCCTTGGGTTCAGAAAGGCCAATCCCGGGATGCGATCCGGCCACAGCATGGATCCAGGACGAAGCGCATTTCTGTGCGCCGATGCCGAGCACGCCTGGTTTCATCGGACGTCTTCCTTTGCCGACGCTGAGGCGGGCCCTGGGCGGGCCAGTATGGCGATGAACATCATCGGGAGGCTGACCAGAAGCTGCAGGCCAAAGAACACCAGCCCAACGGATATGCTGACCGCGGCGGGAATGCCCGCTTCGGTAAAACTGACCACCAGCAGCCATTCACGCAGGCCGAAGCCGCCAATCGTAACCGGCGCCATCAAGGCAATGAGCAGAACCGGAATGGCAAACAGCGCCAGCGCCAGCGGCACGGGAGCGTCAAAAGCCCGGTACATGCAAACGAAAATTCCCGTGCGCACCACCGCCAGCAGCACGGAAATCAGAATTGCGGGCACCACCCCCGGCGCAACATGCCCGGGGCACGCAATTCCGCGGCCAGCGCGTCCAGCTTGGACCGGAACCGCCGCAGCGGGCCGCGCATTAGCAGGTCCAGCAACCGGTCCAATTGCATCAGGACTGCCGCAGAAATCCCCCCAGCCGCGATCAAAGTCAGGCTCAGCACCGCTGCAACCGCCCATTGCCCAACGGCCGCCGACCCGGCCACGCCGACCATAACCGTGCCCAGCACCGAAGTATAACGGTCCAGCAGCAGCGAGGATACGATGAATCCCGCACCCGCCCGTTCGCGTCCATCCGAATGCGTGTGCAGCAGCACACCCCGGGCCACATCGGCCCCCATAGAGGTGGGTAGGATGGCGCCAAATCCAATTCCGGCTGACACCATCACAAAAACCGGCCAGTACCGACGGGCCTGATCCGGCGCATTGGCCGAGACACGCATGAGCAGCATCCAACGCCAGGCGATGACCATATACGCCAGGAGGAGGCATCCAGCAGCGGCCAGCAGCCATTCCGGCCACGCCTGCGTCACGGTGGCCGCAACCTTGCGCCAGTCCACCAGGCTTCCCAAAGCGGTAAGCAGTACGAGGGTCACAAGGAATTTCAGCGTGCGCGGGCGCCGCAGAAATTCAAGGCATTGCTTCGTTACATGCGCCACAGAACCCTCTCAAAAATTACCAGTCCGATTCCACCCCAGCGGTGCCTCCCCGGGACCGCCCGCCCGCAGCATGGCCCTGCGTACCCGGCCATGGCCTCACGATCTCTGACCGATTTCCCGGGCCGGTATCCCGGCAGCGATCGCATATGGCGGCACAATGCCAGTCACAACCGCCCCGGCGCCGACAATGGCCCCCTTGCCGATCATTGCACCATCGAGAATTTTGGCGCCGGCCCCGATCCAGACATCATCTCCGATTTCGATCGGCCCTTTGCTGACCATACCCTGCATCGCCATCGGTGTCCCATCGCGGGCCGTCAAATACCTTCCGCCGCCCACATAGCATTGCCCGCCCATCAGAACATCGTCGCCCAGGCTGATCCCGTTGACGCTTCCGATGAAGCATTGCGCTCCGATCGAACAGTTCTCTCCAATGGCGACTGACCCGCTTTTGGTCAGCAGGATGCTGTCCCGGGCCACCAGCGATCCGGCACCGATCCTGAAATGTTCGCCCGCCCGGATGCCGCGGGCATCCAGCATGCAATTGTCGTCGATGGCGACGCGCGCGCCCAGTTCGATTCGGGACGGGCAGCGCAGCGCAATATTGCGACCGAAATTCGCGCCACCGCCCACCGCCCCGAACAGGCCGGGAAACAGAGCCTTGCGCAGCGCATAGCCAAGCGCCCCCCGGGTGCCCGCTGCCGCAAATGCCACCAGCTCGTAATACAGCAGCGCTCCCAGACCCGGCTTTCCCACAAAGAAGCCGGAATATTTCTGCAACGGCGAGCCATCCGCGGAAATGTCGGAAATAATGCGCTGCTTCTTGATCGGGGACGGTTCGGGTTTCATGCCGGCTTTTCTGCTGGGTTTTGGGGCTATCAGGCGTTTCTGAGAATAAAACCGCGCCCGTTGTGTTGAAATTCGCAAAAATCCTCGGACCGGAACTGCGAATTTTCGGCCAGCCAGTCCGTATAGGCCTTGGGCTGGCCCAGCTCATCGGTCTTGCCATAGCTGTACCAATCATCGAACAAGAGCACCGAACCGGCCCGCACACACGGCAGCAGCCAGTCCAGGGCGACTTTGGTCGAAGAATAGTAATCGCAGTCCAGCAGGGCGACAGCGACGGGCCTGAACGGATGCGCCTGCCGGAGACTTTCGGTCAGAGACTCCTCGTAAAACCCTTCGATCAGGACCGCCCTGTCCATATTCATGCCGTTCCCGGACAGGTTCCTTTCCACTTCGGCCCGCGAGCAGGCGAATTGGCCTTCAAAAAACCGGGTGTCAGTTGAATCTATGCCTTCCGGTTCCGGCAAGCCTTCGAAACTGTCGAATCCGTAAAGGGTTGTACCGGACAGGCCCAGATCGCCCAGCACCCGGCTGGCTGCCAGAAACGTTCCGCCGCGAAAGACACCGAACTCATAATAGTCACCGTCAAACCGCTTTGCATCCGCGTCCTGCCGACTGGTCTCGAAGGCCAGCCGGATCGCTCCGGGGGCACCTGGGCTCAGCGTCCTGAAACCGGAATTGAACCGGTGATAGACATGCGACCCGAGCCGATAGAGCGGCGGTGACACCCGGAGGATCGACTCGATGGCAGATTTAAGTCTCATGCAAAACTTCCCGTTCTTAGGCTTGCCGTATCTGGGGAAATGAACTGGGGCACACCGCCGCCAGATCAAATGTCAAATATACTCCTTTGCTTTCATGCCGGACGCTGCCGGGCCTGCCGCAGCACCCGCAACACGGTGCGGGTGGCCTCGGGGGTGATGTCGGCATAGCGGTAGGCGCGTTCGCGCACGGGCGGTTGCGGCTGGCGTGCGGCCCGTCCCTCCAGCACCGCGCATACGGTTTCGGGATAGACTGCCAGCCCGCCCAGCTGGTTGCGGGCCCGCATCAGCCAAGGGCTGTCACCCGGCGCGGGGTTCAGCGGATGGCGGCGGAGGATATCGCCGCTATCAACGCTGGTATCGACGAAATGGATGGTGATCCCGGCGCAATCCAAGTCTCCGTTATGCACCTGCCAGAACTCGGCCCGCGTGCCGCGGTAACGCGGCAGCAGCGAGCTGTGCATGTTGAGCGTGCCATCGCAGGGCACGCTCAACAGAGCAGCGCCTAGGATCGGGCTGCCAGCCACCGCCAGCAGCCGCGGCGCCCGGGCGCGCAGCCAGGCTGCGGTGCCGGCAGCGTTGATCTGGTCTTCGGGGATATGATGCCGTTCCACCTCCGCCGGCCAGTCCGGCACCGGCCCGGCGCCGCGTGCGAATTCCGCATTAGCCTCCTGCTGCAGGTGCCACAGCCGGTAGGACTGCCGCGCCTGCCGCGAGACCAGGCGCTTGAACGTATTCAGGCGCAGCGCCCGGACGAGACTGGATTGGCGCGGCGCCGGTGCGGGAGGCCCGCTCAGAACCATCACCGCCAAGAGCGGGCTGTCCCCCCCGGCCAGCGCTGCGGCCATGCGCGCGGCCATGTGATGTCCGAACGGAGTCTCGCGGGTGATCAAAACAACCCCCGTCACCGAAGGATCCGGCCCGGTGGGATGTGAAAGAACAATTCGCGGTCGCGGAAGAAAAAAGACAGGAACTGCTCAGGCAGGCCAGGCCAGTCCGGCTCATTCTCCAACAGCCCGAGCTGCGAGCGGTGGCAGTCGAGCGCCCTGCGCTTGCGGTCCTGCAGCCCTCTGAGCGACACAGACGAGACCCGGGCTTTGTGCAATGTGTGCAGCATCCCCATCACGCCCAGCACATAACCCGCCTTGTTAGTCCGGCCTGGCGGCCGCCAGGACCGGAAATCGAAGCTCCAGACCGGGTACTCCCAATGCTCAGCATCGCCCATCCGCCCGGCTGCAGCCAGCTCCTGCACCGCCTGCGCAAGCGCTACGTGATCCCGGTGCCCGTCGCCCAGGGCGCAGACATAGACTTCGCTGGGGCGATGGCACGCGATCACTGCGGCCAGCCGCTCGCGCAGAGCTTCAGCATGCTGCATCAAAGCTCCGTCGGGGAACCCCAGGAAAGACACATGCTCCGCCCCAAGCCCTAATGCGGCACAGGCCAAAAGAGTTTCCTGCTCCCGCATCTCCACCAAAGCATGCCGCGATGTCTTGCGGGCAGGGTCATCGAGATGAGAGGCGCCCCCGTCGGTCGCCACCACCACACCGACACGCGCGCCTGCCGCCAGTTTTTGCATGATCATGCCGCCGCAGCCGAGGGTTTCATCATCGGGATGCGGCGCCAGCACCAGGCAGGACCGTCCGGATGCTGCCGCTGTCCTATCCTTCGCCTTCCAAGCCAGCCCTCTCCAGAATAGGCTCAGAGCCGCTTGTTCCATCCCCTTCCAGAAACCACGCACCGGACAAAACCCTTCAACATGCTGGACAAAAGCAAAAATTTCTTACTTCAGCCTACCGCAGGCACATTAAAAGTAAACACCCCTCTCACTGGCTTGCCGCCAGCCCGCTTCATACGGCGGCTCTGCCAAGCCCGCGGCGGCGTTTGCTGCGACGCAACGCAAGTTGCTCAGCCAGCACAGCGGCCAGGCTGCGGCGGCGGCCGATGGTAAGCGGCTGGTCTGCAAGCGTCATGAGCCGCGCTGCCATATCTGCGGCCGGCCGGTCCGGGCTGAGTGCGCCCTCCAGGGCAAAACCATAACGTCCGACACCCGCTTCTGCCCCCGGCAGGGGCAGCGGGTCGGTTCCCGGAAGAATCGCCGGCCAGCGCCGGAACAGGGGTGGCACTGGCCAGCCCGGGGGCGGCCGGCATTGTCCCCCAGAAACAGGCCCGGCGCAGCCTGCGTCTGCAGCAGCTCCGCCACCAGCCGACCGCGGCGGCCCAGCCATTTACCAACCCCCCAAGGCAGCACAGCCGGAATGCCCGCAGCCTGCAGCTCCCCCAGCAGCGCGGCGGCCGGCCGACCGTCGCAAAAGCGCCGCACCGTTGCCAGCGCCAGCACCTCGATCCCTTCGGAAGAAATCACCTGGCGCCCTGCAATCACTGTCAAGGCAGCGCCATCCTGTTCTCTCAGCAGAACCGCCGCGGCCGAATCCTCCGGCAGCCGCCGCAGCCTCCAGCCCGCAGGCAGTGCCGCCGCCTCTGCCGTGCAAAGCGTGTCAAAGGCATTGTCCCGGGCCGTTTCGGTGAAGAACAAGCAGGCGTCCCACCGCGCCGCGTCCAAGCCGCGTGCTCCCGCCGATAAATTCCGCCAGGCGGCCTCCAGGAACAGGTCCCGGTCAGCGCAGGCATAAAGGTGCACATGGCCATCGGCTAAAATCCATTCACTCATGCAATTCCCTCAACACCCCCGCCCCGGCCAGTTGCCGGGGTCCGCACCCCAGAATTTCCCCCGGCAAGGAAAGCCGTCAATGCCGCCACACTCTGCATTCTCTTGTCATACGGGAACTGGATTGCGGCAGGCGGGTCGTGTTCAAATGGCGGCAGTTCATGAAAGGCAGCCTGCCGATGTCCGCCACGATTGCCACCGCCAAAATTCGCAACGGCCCCGCATCTGCCGCAGCAGTCCCGCGGGATTTTGTGGCTTTCACCCTATGGGTGTTCGTGACATTTGTACAGTTTCGCTTCGACGAACTGCTGCTGTACCCGCTCACACTCTACTTCACATGGTCGGCCTGGAAGAACCAAAGGCAGATCATTAATCTTCTGCGCAAAGCCTGGATCCTGCTGAGCTTCCCGCTTTGGTGCCTGATATCACCGCTCTGGGCCGCGGAACCGGTCACCGCATTCAAACTAGCGCTTTATGTGACGCTGACGATGCTGATCTGCTTCCAAGCCGCAACCCGGTTGTCGCCGAGGCAGATTATGCATGCGGTGCTGCTGGCCACTTCTTTCATCGTGGTGATCAACTTCCTGAACATCTATGGGCCAGGCGGCAACCCGAACGGGATCTTTGCTCAGAAGAACACAATGGGCAAGAACATGGTGGTGGCCTGGGTGGTGGCCTCGGCTGTAGCACTGGATCCGGGGTCGCTCCGCCGGTACCGCTGGGCCGCCGCAGGGGCCGCGGCCCTGGCCGCCTATACGACCCTTCTCAGCAGTTCCGCCACCGCCGTTCTTCTGCTTACCGGGACGGGGCTGGCTAATCTGTTCGGCGCTGTCATTCTGCGGGGCGGAGTGATGCGGGCCGGGCGGATGGCGGCTCTGTGCCTGATGCTCGGCACCAGCCTCGGCACCCTCAGTCTGGTGGTGCCTTATTCCCGCATCGACCCGGTTGAAAAAGTGCTGGACGCCTTCGGCAAGGACCGCAGTTTAACCGGACGCACGGGCCTTTGGTCCTATGCAGAACAACAGATTGCCAAAGAACCGCTGCTTGGAGTCGGGGCCGGCGGTTTCTGGCGCTATCACTCTTCCCCTCTGGTGAAGCGGATCTACGAGGAATATTACAAGGGGCCGCGGGACGTCTTTAATTTTCACAGCAGCTTTTACGAAATCGCCGTGCATCAGGGCCTGATTGGATTGGGGCTTGTGATTCTCTCGGCGCTTTGGGCGCTCGCCCGGGTCTTCCGGGGCGCCTTGGGTGCAGCGGCGATGCCGCAGATCTATTTCCTGTCGCAGTCCTTGGCTGTATTGGTCCGCACCGCCACTGAAGCGGACTTCTTCCTGCCCTTCATCATCTTTCACATGCTTTTCTGGATCGGAGCATTGTCCGCCTTGAAGATCTCCATGGACGAATGGAAAAACACGCCCCTGGCCCGGTAGCCTCCACCGACGCAGATGCCAGAACCAGCCCCCATTCAGCCGGGAAACGCCAAGACCCTCCCCCGGGCTGCCGCCCAGCTGAGCAAGCGGCACTCATCCCAGTGGATCGAAGGCCGCCCATGCACTAGCTTTCAACCTGGACCACCCGGAGAGAACCGCTTAGGGGACGCACCGATGAGCAGAAAGATCATTCCCGATGTGATTGTCATCGGCGCAATGAAGGCCGGGACAACCAGCCTTTATGAATACATGGCCGGACACAGCCAGATCGGGGTTTCGGCAGAGAAGGAATTGGATTTCTTTGTGTCCAGCAAGAACTGGACACGCGGCCCGGGCTGGTACCACAGCCAGTTTTCGCCTGGATACAGCGTCTATGCGGAAGCCTCGCCCAACTACACCAAACGGGAGCTTTTCCCTGGGGTACCCGAGCGGATCGCGGAGATGATCCCGGATTGCAAGTTCATCTTTCTGGTCCGCGACCCGGTCAAGCGCGCCGAGAGCCACTACCGCCATGCGGTACTGAGCGGCGCGGATGTGCCGGCCGTCGCAGATCTGCCAGGCTCTCGCACGATGCAGCATTTGCTGGAGACCAGCAGCTATGCGACACAGATCGAGCCATATCTTGCGCTATTTCCGCGTCAAAATTTCCTGTTCCTGCATTTTGAGGACCTTGTGCGCGAGCCAAGGCAATTGCTGAGCACCGTGGCCGGGTTCCTCGGCATCCGCGATGAATGGCACGAGGCCGGAACCATTGCCGCCAATTCTTCCGAGACCCTGGCGCGTTTGCCGCTCTGGGTTTTTGCGTTCCGTGAAACCCGGCTGGCTTCTTTGCTGAAGCGTTTGCTGTCACGTCCGGCCTTCGGCCTTCTGAAGAAGCTGATAAGCAAAGGGGCAAAGTCACGTCAGGCCGAACCCTTCACCGCTGGTCTAAAGGAGACAATGGCCGCTCTGCTGCAAGAGGACCAAACCCGGTTCCAGGAGCTTCTAAAGGAAGGCGGGTGGACGCGCAGCGGCGGCGCAAAAAGGCCGAAAACGCCGCAAGGCGAAGCTGGCTCCCAGTGACGGAACCGGCGGGCCGCAGGCCGGATTATATGGCCGTCAGCACTCAAACCGGACCGGAAGAGGCCGGCCCTGCCCGGCGCTTTCCCGGAGCGCAGGGCGCGGGTCCGGCGCCCTTGAAGCCGACTTCCGCCAGCAGCGCCCGTATTTTGGCCTCATAGATCGGGCGGGCATAGGCCCGGTCATAGAGCTTGCGCGCATTTTCAGCCCGCCGCTTGGCCTCCTCCGGGTTGCTCAGCACGTCGCGCATGCTGTCAGCAATCGAGTCCGGTGACGGCGCGGCCAGAAAACAGCATTCATCATCCAGCACCTGCGTGTGCGACCAGATCCTGGTCGCAATCAAAGGCTTTCCGCTTGCCAGCTGCTCGTAGACTTTCAACGGGGTGTTGGTGCCGTCAATGCGGGGGGACAGCAGCACATCCGCCTCCCGGTTCAGCCGCAGCGCCGTCTTTTTCGAAACCCTTCCCGTGAACACGCATTGACCGGACAAGCCTGCGCCGGCCGCCACCGCCTTCATGGCCGCAACCTGCTCCGGGGTGCCGCCGGCCAGCACCAGCCGGGCAGCCGGGTATTGGCCGGTGATCCGGGCAAACGCCTTGATGACGCGGTCGATGCCCTGGTATTTTTCAAATGTTCCGGCATAGACCATCGTCGGGTTCCGGGGGGAAAACACGACATCCTCCGCATCCGGATCCACGGCCGCGGGCGCGTTGGCGGGCGCCGCCAGCCTGACATCGTCGAAGATCGAGTTCTCGATCAGAAAATGCTTATCCTTCCGGACACCCTGCTGCAGCGCATAGTCCCGCAGGTCCGGGCAGATGGTGATCACCGCATCAGCCGCCTTCAGGCAGCTGTCTTCCAGAAAGCGGAAGATCCCGATCAGTATCTTTGATTTTGTAAATCCGAAATTCTCCAGCTGCTGGGGCAGGCTGGAATGCATGTCGTAGATCAGGCGGAACCGGAAGACGGGCTTCAGGGCGCGGCACCAGAACACCGCTTCCTCATGGGCATGCACCAGCCCGTAGCGGTGCCGGATGAGCATCCCGATGGTCCAGATCAGAACAAAGATGTCCAGAAACAGCTTCTTGACGGACGGGCCGACCGGCACAGGTTCGAGAAACGCAATGCGCGGGATCCGCACGATACGGACGCCCGGAATATCCACATCCTGTCCGGGATGGTAGGTCAGCAGATCGATCCTGACGCCTTCCTGGGCAAGAACAAGGGTCCGGTAATAGACGCTGAACGGGGTGCCGCGGGGGGTGAAGAACGGGTGCGGCGCCACGACAAGCATATCCGCGCGCGCCCCTGTCTGCCCTGTCTGCCGGTCCGCCATCAGAGCCACCCCTCTCTGACATACCAGTCCGCAGTGTCCGCCAGCCCGCTTTCGTTGGTGTGAAGATACTCATACCCGGTATGCTGCCGCAGTTTCGACGTATCAAACGCGCGGTCCTTGGTGAAGAAGGCGACACGCCGCCGGTAAATCGGCGGCTCGATGCCCAGAGGCTTGCAAATCCATTCGCACAGATCGCCGGCGATGAAAAACGGGGTGACGGGCAAGCGCAGGATCTTGGGCGCCGTTTGCAGATTCCCGGCAATGACGCGGATCATCTGCTCGATGCTGATGGGATCCCGGGCACCGCAGATATAGACCTCGCCGAGGGTCCTTTCATGGGTTGCCGACAGGATCATGAACCGCACCAGATCGGTCACATGGATCAGATGGTACAATCCCTTGCACCCGTATCCCAGGATCGGCACCACCGGTTTCTTCGCCATCTTGAAGACCTTCAGCAAACGCCGGTCTCCGGGGCCGTAGATGGCGGCGGGCCGGACCACCGTGAGCGGCAATCCTTCGGTCTGCGCGAAATCCCTGATCCACAGTTCCGCTTCGACTTTGGTATCCTGATACAGATCCCCGGGCGCAAAGCGGCAGTCTTCGTTTGCGGGCGGATTTTCTATATGGCCGTGAACGCCGATGGTTGACACGTGGACAAACCGCTTGAAGCCGGGATTCCGCATCGCCGCTCTGGCCAGATGCTGCGTGCTTTGCACATGCACTTTCCAGTAGACATCGTCGCTGATCCGGGCTTCCCGGTATGCCGCTGCGACATGGAAGACATAATGCGCGCCCTCAGCGGCGCGGACTGCGGTATCCGCATCAAACACATCGCCCTGAAAGATCTCGACCGGCAGATCGTTGATGCCATCGCGCTGCGAGGATTTGCGGACAATCGCGCGCACTGTGGCGCCGGTGGCGCATAATGCCCTGACCAGATGCTTGCCGGTGAACCCGGTCGCGCCGGTAACCAATACAATATCGCCCCTGCCAATACTCATAATCGCACCGTCTCCAACCCGTTGATCAATGTTCTTTTGAAGGCCGAAGAGGACAGGCGGTCCAAGACCTGCTGCGCCTCTTCGCGCCGCCGTTCGGCCGGCCAATCGAAATGATCCGCCAGCGTTTGCAGAATCACAGCAAACTGTTCCGCGCGCATTTTGCCCAGCACGAGGTCGTTTGTTCTGCGCAGGACGATGTCGCTGAAGCGGAATGCCTGGGTGTGTTCGATATGCGCCGCCACGAAACCGCGCAGCTGCGCGCCGGACAATCCGCATATGTCATGCGGCATATCCGGATAATCCGGGAGAGGTGTCTGACGCGTCCGGCAGCTGCGGTGCTCATTCCATTGGCGCAGCAGCCGGTCAACGGTTTGTTCCGCGGTCAGCCGGGCGGTTGTCCATTTGATACTGACGATGCTGAACATTCCGCCGATACCATCCGTGGCGGCATGATCGACGATCTTGCTTTCATGCAGTTTCGCACCGTCTTCGGCCGCCTTGCCGTCGCCCGGGGTAAGCCCCTGGTAGCAATACAGGATGTCGTCAAGCGTCAGGCCCATCGCCGGGCAGGCGGTATTGAATTCATCGACAAATGCGGCGATTTCCTCCGGGTCGGTTTCCATGCCGCTGGAGCTGCCGCGGTATGTGAAATGGGTCGTTCCGATAACCGCCTTGCCCTGCCAGGGCACCACGAAGAACATCCGCTTGGCCCTGTCGACCCGGGAATCGGAGGCGCGGGCGCTCTTTACGGCAAGGGCATAGGGCAATGCGGGTTTGCTGGTGACAAGGTTCATGCTCTTAACCAGTCCAACCTTCAGCGACAGCCTGGCGCCTCCGGCCTGTTTGATCCAATCCGCGGCCCAGGGCCCTGTTGCATTTACCACCGACCGCGCCTGTATTTCGAACCGGTTGCCCGTGCGCATGTCTTTTGCCTTGAGACCGCAAACGGAACCGCGGTCCGGCGCGCTGAAACACAGCTGCTCAGCCTGCACGCGGTTGGCGGCGCAAGCCCCGTGATCCACCGCCTGCTGCAGGATCTGCAGAACAGCCTTGTCAGCGAAACCAACCTGAGCGTCGGCCCAGACCGCGCCGCCGCTCAGGCCGTGCCGGTCAATGCCGGGGCAAGCGCCCGGCAGGCGGCGGCCCGCATCAGCCTGCCCTTCGGCCATCCCGGCCTGTTGCCGTCCCGGAGCGACACAAGCGCGTTCAGCAGTTCGAAAAGGCCGATCCCGGCCCCCAGTGCCAGCGGCCCTCTCATGCCGTATCCGTAGGCGGGCATCAGGAAATTCAAAGGCTGAACAAGATGCGGGGCGGTCCTCAGGAAAATCTGCTGCTCGCGGATGGAGTCAATGGCGCGCCTGAAGTTCAGATGCTGGAGGTAGCGGATGCCACCGTGAATGGTCTTCAAGGAATTATGGCTGGTCGCGCTGCAAAAATCCGCCTGCTCGATCAGCGCGGTACTCAGGCCCCGCAAGGCCGCGTCCCGTGCCACACAGGCCCCTGGATGCCGCCGCCGACCACCACCACATCAAAACGGCGGTTCTGCAAAAGGGATAAGTCGCGCCTCATAGATTACCCAACACTGTCCGTTTTCCGCACAAAGGCCAGCATGTGATACCCGGTATTCCGGGTCATGCGCGCTGGAAGAGCGTGAAACAGGTCGACAAAAAGAGTGTTATAGACGGCGGCCTTCCAGCCTTTATGCACCTCGGTTCTTTTTGGAAAACGGTATAGTTTTATTTCTTTATCAGGAAACGGGGCGGTCAGTTCCGTGAAATCCCTCAGGTCCATTTTGTGAAAGACCGGCGCATCCATGTAGTCGATTTTCACACCGGCAATGCGGTGCAGGAAATACAGCCACGAGCGCCTGTTGATTGCCATGAGGAGCGCTGTGCCGCCAGGTTTCAGAACCCGGTGAATCTCGCGCACCATTTTCCCGGGCGACGGCGTGAAATGCAGCACCGTGTGGCAGTACACGAAATCGAATTCATTGCTTGGCAGATCCAGCGTTTCACCGTTCATGATCAGGAGCTGCCCCGGAACCCTCCGCCATCCGAAGTTTTCTTTTGCCAATGCAATTGCCTGCGGTGAGATATCTATGCCGGTGACATCGGCGCCATGGGATGCAAAGCGCGATGTATCGGTTCCAAGGCCGCACCCGATATCCAGCACTTTCCGGCCGCAATAGCGATCAAATCCCGCCGCGGCAGGCAAATAGTCAAGTTTCTCGAAGCGATAGCGCTCAACCTCCTCAAAGAAGGCCTGCGTCCCAATCTGCAGATGATTGGCCACTTTCCAGTTCGAAACGTTTTGGTCCCAATACCCCGAGATGTTTTTCACCGACTTTCACCACTTGCACTACAGCGTCCGGCCCGATTGCGGTCTCCGCACTGTAAAATCCCTTAAACCTCATTAGCAACATGGGGCGATGGCGCGGAGCGGCACGTTTTTTCTTTTTGTCGAAGACTCAAGGGTCGTTACGGCATGTGAGCGATACCTGAACCGCGACTCTTGTCTGGCTTCAGGGTAGGTGGCTCACCTCATTTCCTCCAGCATCTTTTCCCAGAAGACCTCGGCGGGCGTTCGGTAGCCGAGGCATTTGCGCGGCGTGGAATTGAGGCGGTGGCAAATCGACCTCAAAAATCGATTTGTCAGTGCCGTCAGTTCTGTCGAGCGGGGCAGGTACTTTCGCAGCCTGTTGTTCGTGTTCTCGACGGATCCTTCCTGCCAGGGCGCCTGGGGATCGCAGAACCACGCCTCCGTTCCGATCCCAGGCTTGAGCTTGCGTCAGTTTCGGAACTCGATCCCTCTGTCGAAGGTGATGGACCGCCGCGCCGGCTGGGGCAGGGGTTCCATGACGTCCATCAGCCGGTTCATCAGGTGTGTGGTGCTTCTGTCTTGGTTTCTGAACAAGACGGCAAACCGCGTCTTTCGCTCTACAAGCGTGGCCACGTTGGCATTGCCCTGGGCGCGTTCGAAGATCATCAGATCGCCTTCCCATTCTCCGAATGTCTCGCGGGACTTCACGTACTCCGGGCGCTGATGAATGGAGCGCTCCGGCGGAAAAACAAGGCCGCGCCGCCTGCGCGCATAGCGCGGCTGCCGATTCTTGCGCCCGCTCGGCAGGTGGCCCGCCAGTTCTTCGGATTGGCCATCGGGGCCATAGACGTAAGCGTAAATGGTCTCGTGTCTCACGCACACCGGTTGGCCTTCAAACCAAAGACGACCGGCAATCTGCTCTGGTGACCAGCCTTCCTTCAATTGGGTGATCACTGCTTTGCGCAGTTCTTTCAATCGCACGAGTTTGCGGCGGCGCATGCGTCTGGCAGCCGCGGTTCTCTGTGCGTTCACACCGTAGTAGCCGTTCAGATATGGCAGTTCACGGTCTTCAAAACGGTTGCGCTTGATCTCGCGGTAGACAGTAGAGCGATACCTGCCGAGCGCAGTCGCAATCTTGCTCACGGGCGTCTTTGCGTTCAGCATATCCTCAATTGCGCGCCGTTCACGCAAATCCAGCTCTATGTGGGCCATCTTCCATTCTCCTTGCTTTCCAGCAAGATAGGGGAATTGTCACAACCCAATCTAGAATGTGTCCGCTGTGAACTTACGCTGAAGCGTAATGCGTATTATGTAATATAACCTCAATTGCGCCTCCTAAAAACGGAAACCCGGCGCAAGTGCAGCATCACCTGATGCCGCTAAAGGGCTGCCGCCAACAGCCCGGCAAACGACTGCCCCTGCTTCTCCTTGCATCACACAACTGATCTGCCCCAAGAAAGCGCGCCGGCAGCTGGCCCGGCGCCAGGTTCCGCCGCCGCAGGACCCCCAATGTCAAAAGTGTATACGTTCGGCATATCCTGCCAGTGTCACATTCAGCCCCGGCCATCCTCAAAACAAAAAGTCATCCGCATCCAGCCGGCCCGGGTTCAGGTCTTCCAGAAAGATCCTGCCCGAGCCGGTGAGGATCAGCGCTCCGCCGTCCTGGCGGCTGATGTCCAGATCCGCAAACCCGTCCGCCGCGGCCCCCTCAAGATCAATCAGGTCGCGGCCCGGGCGGAAGTCGGAAATGGTGTCGCGCCCGTGGCCGCGGGCAAAGACAAAGACATCCTCGCCGCCGCCGCCGCTGAGCAGATCATGCCCCTTGCCGCCCTCCAGCCGGTCATCGCCGCCCTGGCCGGACAGCTGGTCGCGGCCCTTGCCGCCGTCCAGCGTATCGCGCCCCGCCCCGCCCTTCAGGCTGTCATTGCCGCCGCCGCCCTTCAAATCATCATGCCCGCCCTGGCCCTTGAGCTGGTCCTTGCCGCCGCCGCCGGACAGGGTGTCGCTGCCGCCGCCGCCCTGCAGCAGATCGCGGCCGCCCTGCCCGGACAGCAGGTCCTGACCGCCGCCGCCCTTGAGACTGTCAGCGCCGCTGCCGCCATAAAGCCGGTCATCGCCGGATCCGCCTTTCAGCAGGTCGTTGCCGCTGCTGCCCTTCAGCCTGTCGCTGCCGCCGCCGCCATAAAGCCGGTCGTTGCCGGTGCCGCCGTCGAGCAGATCATCACCGCTGCCGCCCTTCAGGCTGTCGGCGCCGCTGCCGCCTTCAAGACTGTCATTGCCGCGCCCCCCGTCCAGCCGGTCATTGCCGCCCTCGCCGCTCAGCAGGTCATCGCCGCCGGTGCCGTCCAGCCGGTCGGCGCCGCTGCCGCCGTAGAAACTGCCGCCCGGCAGGGTCTCCCCCGCCTCCTGCCGCTGCGGAAAGGAAAACCGCAGATCCGGGCCGAACACATCCGCCAGCTCCAGCGGCGTGCCCGCATCGCTGATCAGCACGATCCGGGTGCCCCCCGCTTCCATCACCATGCCGCTGCTGCGCGCCTGCGCATCCAGCTGGCCGGTGCTGTAGAGCCCTTCGAACAGCGACAGGTCCAGCTGGTCCTCGCCGGGGGTGAAATCGCGCACCGTCACCGCCCCGGCCGCCGGGTTGATGACAAAGGTATCGGCGCCGCTGCCGCCGGTCAGCCAGCCGCCTTCCGCCCCCGCAATCAGCACATCATCGCCGGCCTGGCCATAGAGGTTTGCACCGCTCCGGCCGCCCTCCAGCACGTCATTGCCGGCACTGCCGTCCAGCCGCGCCGCGCCCGCCGCCGCCAGCTGCAACTCGCCCAGGCTGTCAAGCGGCAGGGTGAACCGGCTGATGCCGCCGGCCGCGCCCGAGGCGGCAAAAATCTGCAGCTGGCCGCCAACCGCCGCCGCCTCCAGCGCGGTCACATTCTGCAAGCCCAGCCCCGGTGTGTGCTCCAGGCTTTGCAGATGGATCAGCGCGCCGCCCGGGGTCAGGGTGAACAGGCTGAGGCCGCCGTCATTGCCCGCCGCCAGCACCAGCACATGGCCCTCTGCCTCCACCACCTCCAGCGCGCTAAGGCCGCCGAAACGGGTCATCGCGGTATCCTGCAGCTGGGCTGAGACCTGCA
Source organism: Leisingera sp. NJS201 (assembly GCF_004535885.1). Lineage (NCBI taxonomy): Bacteria > Pseudomonadati > Pseudomonadota > Alphaproteobacteria > Rhodobacterales > Roseobacteraceae > Leisingera > Leisingera sp. NJS201. The sequence continues at coordinate 66,379 of NZ_CP038235.1, read as the reverse complement.
GCCCGCCATCCGCGCCCACCTGCATCAGCGTAAGCGAGCTGCTGCCCGCCGCCCCCAGCAGCGCCCAGGCCTTGCCGCCGGCCTCAAACCCTTCCAGCACGGTAACGCCGGAGACCGCCAGCCCCTGGTCCGCCCCCAGGTCGCTGCCGGGGCTCAGCGCGCCGGTGGCGGCATCGGCCCGGAAGCTGTGCAGCCCCCGCGCATCCGCCGCCAGCAGCACCGGGCCGCCCGCCGTCTGCACCAACGCCAAAAGCGCCGCCGGATCCAGGCCATAAGCCGCATGGCCGCCCGCAGCACCGGCCTGGCCCTGCACATCCCCCGCCGCATCCAGCTGCCAGCCCTGCAGACCGCCGCTGGCCGCCCCCACCGCATAAAACGCGGATTTGCCATCTGCCAGCTGCAGCACCGCCACCGCGCCAAAGCCGCCCGCATCAGCGCCTGCCAGCGCATCGCTGTCCTGGCTGCCCAGGCTGCCATCCTCCGCCAGCTCATAAAAAGTCAGCGCGCTTTGGCCGGTTCCGCCCTGCAGCAGCCGCAGCCCGCCGCCGGCCTCGGCCAGGTGGAAATCCCCGGTGCGGATCCCGGCCTGGCCATGCAGCTGCTGGCCCGCCAGCTGCGGCAGGGCGCCAGTGCCATCCAGCTGCCAGCGGCTGATGCCGCCGTTCATGCCGGTGGCCGCATACAGCACCGCCTGGCCGTCCTGCACGGCGATTTCCAGATCACGCAGGTCAGTGCCGAAAATCATGTCGTCCGTGCCGAACCGTCCGGTGAATGCCAGTGCCATAACCCGCTCCCTTGCGCTTGAGGCCCGGGGCTGAAACTGGCCGGGGGCGGGGCGCAAAGCGGGAAGCAAAGCGGGCAAAATCAGGGACATTGTTTACAGATTGACGACAATTGAACGAACAGACCCGCAACAGGCCCGAAACGGGCCGGGAACAGCTGCGGTCATGCCTCCTGCCCTGTTTGCCCGCTCCCCGCCCCCCGATCCGCCGTTGCGCAAGCAGCGCACGCCCCGTTATCCGCAGTTTGACGCGGCTCTGGCACTCTGGCGCGGAACCCGTTTTTTGCTGCTGCCGGAGCCCTGCTCATGACCCAGACCTCGCCGATCCTTGCCCTGCCCTATCTGATGCCTGCCCAGGCGCAGAAACATGTGACCCATAACGAGGCGCTGCAGATGCTGGATGCGCTGGTGCAGCTCCGCGTCGAAGGGTTCGATGCCGCCGCCCCGCCCGCCGGCCCCGCCGTGGGCGAGACCCATGCGCTGGCGGCAGCGCCAACCGGCGCCTGGGCCGGCCACGGGGCCGAGATTGCAGTCTGGCAGGGCGAGGGCTGGCTGTTCCTGGCGCCCTCCCCGGCTGGCGCGCCTGGAGCCTGGCGGACGCAGAGCTGAGGGTCTGGGACGGCAGCAGCTGGATCCTGCCGCCCGCTGAAACCCAGAATCTCGGCCGCCTCGGGGTGGGCACCGCCGCGGATGCCGCCAATCCGCTGTCGGTTGCGGGGCCTGCGACGCTGCTGACCCATGGCGGCGCGGGCCATCAGCTCAAGGTGAACAAGGCCGCCGCCGCCGACACCGCCGCGCTGCTGTTTCAGTCGAACTGGAGCGGCCGGGCCGAAATGGGGCTGGCGGGCTCTGACGATTTCTCCATCAAGATCTCCGCCGACGGCAGCGCCTGGAGCACCGCGCTGGCGCTGACCGCAGACGGGCGCGCAGGCTTCGGCACCGCCAGCCCGGCGGCGCATCTGGAAATCCTGGGCGGCAGCGCCGATTACCTGCTGGCAGGCGACGGCAGCGCCGAATTCCGGCTGGGATCGGACGGCAACGGCAGCTGCTCCGGCGCCTGGTCCGGCGGCGGCGCCGATTACGCCGAATGGTTCGAATGGGCGGATGGCAACCCAAAGGCCGAGGACCGCCGCGGGGTCTCGGTAGTGCTGGAAGGCGCAAAAATCCGCCCTGCACAGCCCAATGAGGCCCCCATCGGCGTGATCAGCGGCAATCCGGCGGTGATCGGCGATGGCGACATGGGGGAGTGGAAACACCGCTGGCTGCGCGACGCCTATGGCAGCCTGCTGCGCGATGCCTCAGGCCGCCCGCAGGAAAACCCCGCCTATAATCCATCACAGCCTTACCTGCCGCGCGCCGCCCGCCCGGAATGGGCGCTGCTGGGACTGACCGGCAAGCTGCGGCTGAGGACAGGCCAGCCCGTGGCGCCGGACTGGATCCGAATGCGGCAGGTCTCGGCAGAGGTCGAGGAATGGCTGGTCCGCTGAAAACCGGCGGGATCTTCCGGCCTCTCTTTCGAGCGCCTCTTTGGGCGGCAGGCTCCCGCCCGTCCCGGATCAATCACAGATTGATCCTCCCCGTTGGGCCCGGCGCCGCTGGCGCGGGAGCCCCCGCCTTTTACCCTTTGCCCTTTGCCGCCCTACCCTTTGGCGCCCTGGCCGCGGGCATAGACATCTTCGTAGCGGATGATGTCATCCTCACCCAGATAGCTGCCGGTCTGCACCTCGATCAGCACCATCGGCACCTTGCCCGGGTTCTCCATCCGGTGCACCGCGCCCAGCGGAATGTAGACCGACTGGTTCTCGGTCACCAGCTGTTCGCTGCCATCCACCGTCACCTTGGCGGTGCCTTCGACCACAATCCAATGCTCCGAGCGGTGGTGATGGCTTTGCAAGGACAACGCCGCACCGGGGTGCACATGGATACGCTTGACCTGAAAGCGATCGCCCACGGCCAGGCTTTCAAACCAACCCCAGGGGCGGTGATCCATGGGGAATTCTGTGGCCTGCTTGGCCCGTTTTTCCTTCAGCGCCGCCACAGCCTGCTTCACATCCTGGGCGCGGTCTGCCGCCGCCACCAGCACCGCATCCGGCATCGCCACGGCAATGATGTTTTCCAGCCCGATACCGACCAGCTCCAGCCCTTCGCCTTCGGACCGCAACAGGCTGTCCGCACAGTCGATCGCGGTGGCAGGCCCGGACGTCACCACGCCCGCCGCATCCGGACCGCTCTCGCGCCAGACCGCATCCCAGCCGCCCAGATCGGACCAGCCGCCCGCAAAGGGAACAACGCTGAGATTGGCTGCCTTCTCCATCACCGCATAGTCGATCGAGATATCCGCCGCCCCCTGCCAGGCCGCCGGGTCCAGCCGCAAAAAGCCCAGATCCGGCTGGCCCTGATCCACCGCAGCCTGCACCGGCGCCAGCAGATCCGGCGCATGGGCGCGGAACGCCGCCAGAATGGTTTTCACCGAAAACAGGAAAATCCCCGCATTCCACAGGTACTGCCCCGAGGCCAGCATCTGCGCCGCAGTCTGTGCATCCGGCTTTTCGACAAACCGTTTCAGCCCGATCGGGCGCGGGGTGAAATCGCCGGGATCCGTCACCAGTTCCAGATAGCCGTAACCGGTTTCCGCCCGGTCCGGCTTGATGCCGAAGGTGACCAGCTGCCCGGCACGTGCGGCTGCCTCGCCTGCCGTGACAGCCGCGCGGAACGCCGCCGCATCCGGCACCACATGATCCGAGGGCGCCACCAGCATCAACGCGTCTGGATCCTGTTTCTCCAGCCACAAGGCCGCCGCCAGCACCGCAGGCGCCGTGTTGCGCCCTGCAGGCTCAATCAGGACGGCACCGGGGTCAATGCCGGCACCGGCCAGCTGCTCGGTGACAATGAAACGGAAATCGGAATTGGTCAGCACCAGGGGCGGCGCAAAGCCTTCCCCCGACAACCGCGCCGCCGAGGCCTGAAACAGGGTCTGCTCCCCGGTCAGCGGCACAAACTGCTTGGGGTAGCTCTTGCGCGACAGGGGCCACAGCCGGGTGCCGGAACCGCCGCAAAGAAGGATGGGATGTATCATTGCGCTGCCTCTGCGATTGCCTGTGCCTGTTCTTTGCCGCAGGTTCGCAGGTCCAAGGCAGGCGCGCAATCACCGCGTGCGCTACGGCGGCTCAGCCAGCCGCCGCAAGCCCATGCAGGTTACGCCAGCCCCACCACGTCGATCAGCTTCAGCCCCTCTGGCAGTTTGTCTTTGAGACTGTCAAAGGCAGAATGCTTGACCAGCACGCAGGCCACATCGGCAACAGCCAGCGCCTCTTTCAGGTCCGAAAGCACGATACTGCCTTCGCCCAACTTGGGCGGCAGCGCATCAATATGCGGCTCCACCGCCAGCACCTGGCAGCCCAGCTTGCTGAGTTCCGAGGTAACCCCCAGGGCGGGGCTTTCACGCAGGTCGTCGATATCCGGTTTGAACGCCAGGCCCAGACAGGCAACCTTGATGTCCTCCATGGACCGGGACGGTTCCGCCGCCAGCACATCCATAACTGCATCGCGCACCTTCTGCATCACCCATTTGGGCTTGCCGTCATTGCCGTCGCGGGCGGCACGGATCAGCTTGGCTTCCTCAGGCGCCGACGCCACGATGAACCAGGGGTCCACAGCGATGCAGTGGCCGCCGACACCGGCGCCCGGCTGCAGGATATTGACGCGGGGGTGGCGGTTGGCCAGCGAGATCAGCTCCCAGACGTCAATGCCGAACTTGTCGCAGATCACCGACAGCTCGTTGGCAAAGGCGATCTGCACATCGCGCGAGCTGTTCTCGGTCAGCTTGCACATCTCCGCCGTCTTGGCGTCGGTGACGATGCAGTCGCCCTGCACCACCTTCTTGTACATGGCAATTGCCATTTCGCTGGCACGTTCGGTCATGCCGCCGATAATGCGGTCATTCTCCACCAGTTCGCGCACCACGTGACCGGGCAGCACCCGCTCGGGGCAATGGGCCACCTGCACATCCGCCTCATTGCCGGCATCCTGCGGGAAGCTCAGGTCCGGGCGCGCCTCGGCCAGCCAGACGGCCATCTGCTCGGTAGCGCCAATCGGCGAGGTGCTTTCCAGCACCACCAGATCGCCCACCTTCAGCACCGGGGCAATCATATTGGCCGCCGACTGAATATAGCTCAGATCCGGCTCATAGTCTTCCTTGAAGGGGGTCGGCACCGCAATGACAAAGGCCTCGGCCGGCTCTGCCGTTAGGGTGGCGCGCAGATTGCCGTCGGTGACCGCCTTGTGCACGATCCCGTCCAGCTCCGGCTCAACAATGTGGATTTTGCCTGCATTGATCGTCTCCACCACTTTGGGGGAGACATCAACGCCGATGACTTCAATGCCCCGGGCGGCAAACAGGGCTGCAGTCGGCAGGCCGATATAGCCCAAACCAATCATAGAGATACGGTTAAACATCTTATCCTCATTATCCAGAGATCTGAAATTCTGCTCAGCCGCGGGTCAGTGCTGCGGCAATCCGTTCGGAGGCCTTGCCATCGCCATAGGGGTTCATCGCGCGGGCCATCTCGTCATAGGCCTGCGGATCCGTCAGCAGCCGCAGTGCTTCGCTGCGGATCTTCTCCGGGTCGGTTCCGACCAGGCGCACGGTGCCTGCATCGACCGCTTCCGGGCGTTCGGTGGTGTCGCGCATGACCAGAACCGGTTTGCCGAGACTCGGAGCCTCTTCCTGCACCCCGCCGGAGTCGGTAATCAGGAAATGCGACCGCTGCATCAGCCAGACAAAAGGCAGGTAATCCTGCGGCGCGATCAGATGCACCGCCGTGGCATCTCCGAGGATCCGCTTCACCGGCTCCTGCACATTGGGATTCAGATGCACCGGATAGACGATCTGCACATCGCTCTCTTCGCTGATCCCGCGCAGCGCATGGCAGATGTTCTCAAACCCCTGGCCGAAGTTTTCCCGCCGGTGGCCGGTCACCAGGACCATCCGCTTGCCCTCTTCCAGGAAGGGGAAGCGGGCCTGCATCTCCTCATTCAGCGCCGTATCATTGTCGAACTGGGCCACCACCTGCTGCAGCGCGTCAATCACCGTGTTGCCGGTAACCACGATGTTCTCATCCGCCACATTCTCGGCCAGCAGGCTCTGGCGGGCGGTTTCGGTGGGGGCAAAATGCAGGTCTGCCATCCGGCCCACCAGCATGCGGTTCATCTCTTCCGGCCAGGGCGCATAGATGTTCCCGGTGCGCAGCCCGGCTTCGACATGGCCAACGCTCACCTGCGCGTAAAACGCCGCCATGGCTGCTGCCATCGTGGTGGTGGTATCACCGTGAACCAGCAGCCGGTCGTAATGATATTCCTTCAGAAGATCACGCAACGCCAGGATGATTCTGGACGTGATATCGGTCAGATCCTGACCCGGTTTCATCACGTTCAGGTCGAATCGCGGTGTGATGCCAAAAAGCTGCAACACCTGGTCCAGCATTTCACGGTGCTGTGCGGTCACGCACACGTCCACCTGAAGCCCTTCAGTTGCCTGCAGTTTTTTCACAACAGGCGCCATTTTGATGGCTTCCGGACGGGTGCCAAACACCATGAGAATTTTCAACTTAAGACCCTCTTTGAAACGCGTTGGAAACGCGCATTTTTTAGCAACTCTGGTTTGAATTACAACCAGCCATTTTTTGGCGGAGATTTGCGCAAAAGCAAGCCCAGCGGATTGCGGAGCGCTTGCCCTGCCGCTAGTAAAGCCGGAATACCCGGCCCGGAACCGGACTGCAGGCAAGCGGATACAGAGGATCAGCAGCGATGACAAGACAGTATTTCGGCACCGACGGCATCCGTGGCCGGGCCAACACAGGTCCTATGACCGCCCCCTTCATGGTCCAGCTCGCCGCCGCCGTCGGCCAGTATTTCAACGCCACTTCTCGAACCCGCCGCGTCGTGATCGGCAAAGACACCCGGCGCTCCTGCTACATGCTGGAAAATGCTCTCACGGCCGGCTTCACCGCGGCCGGCATGGACGTCTTCGCCCTGGGGCCGCTGCCGACCCCGGCCGTGGGCCTGCTGACCCGCTCGATGCGCGCGGATCTGGGGGTGATGATCTCGGCCAGCCACAACCCGCACCACGACAACGGCATCAAATTCTTCGGCCCCGACGGCTTCAAACTGTCTGATGCGGCCGAGCAGGAGATCGAAGCCATCCTGGACGCCGGGACCAGTACCGCGGACACGGACCATCTCGGCCAAGTCACCCGGCTGAACGACTCCGCGGCACGCTATGTCGAATATGCCAAAACCACTCTCTCGGGCCGGACCCGGCTGGACGGTTTGAAAATCGTGATCGACTGCGCCAATGGCGCCGCCTACAAAGCCGCCCCGGAAGTGCTCTGGGAACTGGGCGCCGAGGTCATTCCGGTCGGCGTGGCCCCGAACGGCTACAACATCAACGATGGCTGCGGCTCTACCAATCCCGGCTTGGCAGCCAGGACGGTGCTGGAAACCGGCGCCGATCTAGCCATCTGCCTGGACGGCGACGCCGACCGCATCATTATGCTGGATGAGACCGGCACGGTGGTGGACGGAGACCAGATCATGGCGCTGCTGGCCTCTTACTGGGCCCGCAAGGGCCAGCTCAACCACAATACGCTGGTGGCCACGGTGATGTCGAACCTCGGCCTGGAGACCTATCTGGCGGACCAGGGCGTCACCCTGCGCCGCACCGCGGTCGGCGACCGCTATGTGGTCGAGGAAATGCGCCGCAACGGTTTCAACATGGGCGGCGAGCAATCCGGGCACATCGTGATCACCGACAACACCACCACCGGCGACGGGCTGCTGGCCGGTCTTCAGGTGCTGGCGCTCCTGAAGGAAACCGGCGAGAAAGCCAGCCGCCTGACCCGTCAATTCACACCGGTGCCGCAGCTGTTGCAGAACATCCGCTACACGCCGGGCCGGAACCCGCTGGACCAGGCCGCGGTACAGGAGGCGATCCGCCGCGGCGAGGCCGACCTGAACGGCAGCGGCCGCCTGCTGATCCGCAAATCCGGCACCGAGCCGCTGATCCGGGTGATGGGCGAAAGTCCGGATGAGGCGCTGCTGCAGAAAGTGGTGACCAACGTGGCGCAGACGGTCGCAGAGGCCGGGTGAGCCGCAGCCCGGAAAGTTTCCGTTCCGGTTTGCTGGCTGCCGCACAGGCTCTGCGGGCCTGCGGCCGGGCTGCATCAGAGCAGCAGCTGCAGCGGCAGGCCTTTCAATCTGCCGCTGATGCCGCCAGCATGTGGCGCCTTCTTCACCAAGCCCAAGACGCGGGCGACACCGGCAGCGCGCTCGCAGTCTACCGGGATCTCATCGCGGTCCTGGAACCTCAGCAAGGGGCGGCGGCTGCCGAAGCACTCAGCTATCTGGCTCAAGAGCCGGTTGCCGCCCTGCTCATGGCGGAAAGCCTCCCCCCCCGGCCCCCGCGCCGCTGAATTCCATTCCCGGCCGGGCAGTCTACCTGTTGAATTACGCCCTGCCGCAAGTGGCAAACGGCTACACTCTGCGCAGCCAGGCCATCGCCACCGCCCTGCAGAATCATGGGGTTGATCTGGTGTGCTTGACCCGGCCAGGCTTTCCCCTCGACCGCTCCCCGCCACGGGCTTTCCGCCCCGCAGACCAGGTGGCGAACGTCGAATACCTGCACGAAGCCCTGCCGGTCCTGGAAGGGTTTTCCGGGTTCTCCGCCTATCTGACCGCCGCCGCACATACTCTGGAGGCCCGCCTGCGCGCCCTGCGCCCTCAGATCGTCATTGCGGCTTCAAATTTTCAGATCGCGCTGCCCGGGCTGATTGCCGCCCGGCGCCTGGGCCTACCGTTCTGCTACGAAGTGCGCGGCTTCTGGGAGATCACCCAGCTGTCCGCGGATCCCAGCATCGAATCAACGCTGTTTTATCAGCTGCAATATGCCCTGGAATGCCGGACCGCGGCCCAGGCTGACCATGTCTTCGCCTTGGCTGCCCCGATGCAGGAAGAGCTGATCCGGCGCGGTGTGCCGACGGATAAGATCGCCCTGGCGCCCAACGGCTGCGATACCGCGAAATTCCTTCCGCAGCCCCGCAATGCAGCCCTGGCCGCACGCTATAAAATCCCGGAAGGCGTGCCCGTGATCGGATATATCGGCAGCTTCGTGCAATATGAAGGGCTGGACGATCTTATCCGCGCCTGTACTCTACTGCGGCAACAAGGGCTGGGCTTCCGACTGCTGCTGGCCGGCAGCGGGCCGGCAGAAGAAGACATCCTGCGCGTCGCCGCAAACTCCGGGCTGGAAGACAGGCTGATCATGCCGGGGCGCATCCCCCATGAAGAGGCCGCAGCCCATTACTCCCTGATCGACATTACGCCTTTCCCGCGCAAGCCGCAGCCTGTCACCGAACTGGTGCCGCCACTAAAACCGCTTGAGGCAATGGCGATGGAAAAGGCGGTTGTCGTCTCCTCGGTGCGGCCGCTCGCGGAGATGATCATAGATGGCGAAACCGGCGTTATTTTCGAAAAGGGCGATGCGGAAGACTTGGCCCGAACCCTGGCGCAGCTGATCGCCAATCCGGCGCTGCGCGCACGTTTGGGCAAGGCGGGGCGTAAATGGGCGGTTCAAGAGCGCAGCTGGGAAAAAACTGCAGCGGTGATTGCCCGCACAATCGGCGGCACTGTTTCAATGTCCAGAATACGATGAGGAATCTTTGCACCGAACCTGTTTACGGCGTGCGCTGCGGGCGGTATCAAAACCAAGCCTTTTCCAAACCGGACAAAGGTTATTTTCATTGGCTCAGCTTGGGTGCCTCACATCATGCACGTTGACGAGACCCGCAGCGGCCTGATCCAGGCGGCACGGGAACTGGAACGCTTAGGGCGGCAGAACTCTGCGATAGCGCTGCTGCAGTCTGCGGCCCGGGACGGCAACGACACAGCCCTTTTATGCGCGCTGCTAAAAACCGCAGAACGGGGACATGACTTGCAGGCGGCCCAAGCAGCCTTCCGGCGGTTAGAACAAATCCTTGGCTCGCGCAGCAGCGAACTGATCCGTATCCGCAACACCCGCCATGTCTTCGTGGAGTCCGGCTGGAACACGGACAAACCGCGGGTCGCTGGCATCATGGATGAGTTCACGGCCGCCAGCTTTGCGCCGGAGTGCGTGTACCTTCCCCTTGAGCCTGAACGCTGCATCACTCAGCTGACGCATTTCCAGCCGGCATTCGTATTTGTAGAATCGGCCTGGCATGGCAGCGGCGGCGGATGGAACCGTATGGTCAGCACACCTGCACCGCAACTCATTGGAATGCTGAAGTGGTGCAGGCAAAACGGCATCCCTTCCATTTTCTGGAACAAGGAAGACCCAGTCCACTTCCACACGTTCCTGGATGCTGCGCGCCTGTGCGACTTTGTCTTCACGACCGACATGGACTGCATCCCGTCCTATAAGGACGCTTTGGGTCACGAACAGGTCTACTTCCTGCCTTTCGCGGCCCAGCCTGAGACACACAATCCCATCGCCACAATGCCGCGCAAAGACGCGTTCAACTTTGCCGGTTCCTATTATCTGCGCTACCCCGAACGCCAGCGCGATCTCGCCGCCATGATCGAAGCGGCCCGCGCCCTGCGGCCTGTCGAAATCTACGACCGGCACCACGGCCAGGATCATCCGCACTATAAATTTCCGGACAAATACCAGCCGATGATCCTGGGTTCATTGCCGTTTTCTGAAATCGGCAAGGCCTACAAAGGCTACCGCTACGGCATCAACATAAACACCATCAAACAATCGCAGACTATGTTTGCCCGCAGGGTATACGAACTGATGGCTTCCAACACCGTGGTGTTCAGCAATTTTTCCCGCGGCATGCGGATGCTGTTCGGCGATCTGACAATCTGTTCGGATCAGCCCGCCCAACTGTCTGCCGTTTTTGAATCACTCACCACAGAGGACACAAGACACCGGAAGTTCCGGCTTCTGGGGCTGCGCAAAGCCATGCAGGAGCACAGCTATGCCGCGCGCCTGAAGTACATTATGGCCAAGGTTACCGGCGAGCCCTTCGAACCCAGTCTGCCAGCCGCCGCCCTGATTGCCTCTGCGGCCACCCCGGAGGAGGCCCGCAGGCTGACTGCAGCCTTCCTGGCCCAAGCCCACCCCTGCAAGCACCTGTTCCTGCTCGCTCCGGAAGCCGCCCTCTCCGGCAGCAGCGGCGATGTCTCGGTGTTCAGCCACGCCGAAGGCCTGCTGGCGGCGTTTGAGAATCGGCGCAGCGAATTTGCCTTCGCAGGCTGTCTCCATTCCGCAGATTACTACGGGGAACACTACCTGACCGACCTGCTGCTCGCGCCCCGCTACAGCGATGCCGACGGGTTCTCCAAGGGGTGTCATTTCAGTGCAACAGCTCATGGCACCGCCCTGCAGCGCGAAGATCTTCGCTATCGCGAAACCTGTTCCATGCGACCCGCCGCTGGCCTGTTGCGCAGCCGGCATCTGACGGGCAGCCTGCTGGCAGAATACCTCCGCAACCCGGCGGCAGTCACCGCCAAAGGCCTGCGCATCCTCGCTATTGACGAGTTCAACTATTGCCGCAACGGCGCTGCGGATCCCGCAGCGCAAGCCCTGGCCCGCGATATGGAGCTGCCCTGCCAAGGAGCTCCGTTAGCTCGCTTCTATGACATTGCCGAAGACTTGCCCGCTGCCAAACCTCGGCAACAGCCGCAAGCCCGCCCCCTGCCCACCCTGACCACCGCGAAATTCTTCTCCGAAGCTATCCTTCCCGAGGGCGAACCTCTGGCCAAGCGCCTGCATAACGGGCAGCTAGTGATTACTTCCCGGGATGGCCCCGCCGGACCGGCCTATGTCTGGATGGCAAGCAAATATCCGCGCGCCGCGCTTAATCTGGAAACCAACAGCTGGATCACCTTCGGCCTCGAGCACAGCTTGTCCCGGTGCCAGCTAGTCTGCGAGTATTACGACAGCCTGGGGCAGAAAATCAGTCATTCCATGCTCGGCAAAAGCGGACGCCACGCCCTGGCTCTGCCAGATCACTGCACACAAGTCCGATTTGGCTTGCGGCTGTGCGGTCCTGGAACGCTGGCGCTTTCCGACATTACCTTCGGCGAGCAGGCCGCCTTTCCTCCGGTGACTTCCGGGCGGTCCAGCATCCTGGTTTTAACCAAGCAATACCCCTCCTGCGATGACCTCTACAAATACGGTTTTCTGCATAGCCGCGTCCGAGGCTACCGCCAGCAAGGGCTGAATGCAGATGTCTTCCGCATCAACTCCGGCATCACGAAACTCTATGACGAATTTGAAAACATCGACGTCGCCACCGGGGATGCCGGGCTTCTGGACGCCACCCTGCGCAGCGGCCGTTATAAACATGTCTTGGTGCATCTTCTGGACCGGACTATGTGGGAAGTGCTGAAAAAGCATCTGCATAGGATCCAGGTCACAATCTGGATCCACGGTGCCGAGATCCAGCATTGGCAACGGCGGGCGTTTGAATTCACGCGCATGTCTGCCGCTCAGGTTGAGCAGAAGAAACAGCGAGCCAGTGCATACCTCAAGCTTTGGCGGGAGGTCTTCTCCAGCCCAGAGGCAAACCTGCATCTTGTTTTTATCTCCCGCACCTTGCTGGAAGAAGCCACCGCGGATGTTGGGCGACCGCCGCCGGAAGGCCGCCATTCGGTCATTCACAACTTCATTGACAGCGATATCTTCCGCTACTGCCCGAAAGCCTCCGAAGACCGCTTCCGCTTGCTTTCCATCCGGCCCTATGCAGGCCGCAAATACGCAAATGACCTAACCACTGCGGCAATCACGGCCCTCTCCCAAAGGCCGGGCTTCGAGGCGTATGAGATCACCATCGCCGGTGACGGCCCGGATTTTGATGAAGAGACGAAAGCGCTGCGGCGCTTCCCTAACGTGATATTGCATCAAGGCTTCTTAAGCCATGCGGAAATCGCGGATCTGCATCGCAAACACGGGATATTCATCACGCCAACCCGCTGGGACAGCCAAGGTGTTTCACGGGATGAAGCAATGGCTTCGGGACTGGTCCCGATCTCAACCCGCTGCTCCGCAGTGCCCGAATTCATGGACGAAACCTGCGGCATTATCACCCCGCCTGAAGATGCCTTAGCGATTGCTGATGCAATCGAAAGCCTGTCCCTGGATCCGGAGCTGTTTTTGCGCCTCTCACAGGCCGCTGCACAACGCACGCGTGCGCAATCGGGTTTCGCACAAACAATCGCGCACGAAATAGCCCTGATCAGAGCCTAGCATGCCAGAAATCTCAATATGTACCACCAAGAGGTTCCCTTGCTCTTTCCGCTCCTGTAGCAACCCCCAAACGTTTGATATTTGAGTACACGACATGTCCAGTATTACCTATGCTTCACCGGCTGCTGCCCCTCTCCCGGAGCAGAGCACATCCACCGCCCGCCAGAGGGGAGATGACGGGACCACAGCAAAAGCTCGCAACCACATTCATTGGGTTGCCTCTCAGGTCTCAGGGGAGAATGTCCTGGACATCGGCACTCGAGAAGGAACACTCCCGATCCTGTTGGGTCGAGAAGGTTTCCATGCTGTCGGTATAGATCTGGATGCAGAAGCCATTGCTTGCGCAAACAACTCACTCGCCGCAGAACCCGAAACTGTCCGTGAGCGCATTGAGTTTCGCAATGCCAGCCTTTTTCAAAGCAGCCTGGACCCTATTTTTGACAACATTGTTCTGAACGACGTCATCGGCCACGTCAGCAATGTGCCAAATTTTCTGCGCCTCGCTTTCACCCACCTGAAAGAAAACGGCCGCGCTATTTTGACCACGCCCTTCGGCGCCAGCACCGGCACAAACCGCAAGCACAATTTTTGCCTGAGTAATCTCAGCAGGCTGCTGCAGCCTTATGGGCAGCTGAATGTCATGAGTATTCAAGAAGGCTGTATCCGGGCTGTCTTGATCAAAAGCTCCGGTGACAAAGAAGCTGCCGCACTCCCCGTCTCACAGTTTCTCATCGAGACGGAACAGGCCACCATGCAGGTACAGGCAGATCTGCGGGGGGCCATAAGCAGGCTGCGACAGAACCGTCAGGACCAGAAAACGAAGCTGGCTGCCGCACAGCAAACCGCGGCGCATAGCGAACAGGCGCAGACCCTGCTGCAGCGCGAGCTCGCCACATGGCAAGCAGCAGCCCAGGTTTCCGAAGATAAGCTGCGGGGGCTGCAAACTGAAGTGCGCAAACTAAATGCCCAACTTCACTCCGGCCAGGAAGACGCCCGCGAGAACCGGGAAACTCTGATCCGGCTGCAAGCAGAGTACCGCACAGGCAAGGATAGCGCGGCAGAGGCCAGGGCCGTCTTTGAGGCCAAGCTGCAAGACGCATTCAGCAAAGAGCAGGCCGCCGTGGCTGCCTTGCAGGCTGACAAGGAACGCTGCGCTGCCCGGCTCGCAGATACCGAACAGCACAATGCGGTGCTGCAGGCGGAAAACCAGGACCTCAGAGCGCAGGCCGCTCAGCTCACCCAGGAAAATGAGGCCCGGCTGCAAGCAGAGTACCGCGCAGGCAAGGATAGCGCGGCAGAGGCCAGGGCCGTCTTTGAGGCCAAGCTGCAAGACGCATTCAGCAAAGAGCAGGCCGCCGTGGCTGCCTTGCAGGCTGACAAGGAACGCTGCGCTGCCCGGCTCGCAGATACCGAACAGCACAATGCGGTGCTGCAGGCGGAAAACCAGGACCTCAGAGCGCAGGCCGCTTCAAAGGCAAACAGTTCCGAATGGCTCAGCCTCCTGCCTGCAGAACTAGGAACGAAGGCACAACCGGCCGCCGATATCTGTCTGCAGCTGTCCAGCGCAGCCGCTGCGGCCGATCCGGAAGCTGCCTGCCTGCTCAGCTCTATCGCGCACAGCCTGATGCCGGGACCGCGCACGGACAAGATACATGGCTTTCGCCTGCTGCATGCAGGCTTGCACGAGCAAGCAGCGGCTTTGCTCGGCACCTTGGCGGAAACCGGTTACCCAGGCGTTTCCTCCGGTGAACAGCGGAAAATCGAAGCACTCCTGGCCGAAACCGAAAGCCCCGGCGCACAGCCGCAGCTGCGTGTGGCTGCGATCATGGACGAGTTTACCTACACATCTTATGCGCCGGAATGCGATCTCATGCAGCTCACTCCGGAAAACTGGCAGCAAGAGCTGCAAGACTTCCGCCCGCAGATGCTGTTCATTGAATCCGCTTGGCGCGGCAAAGACGACAAATGGGGCGCGAAGGTCGGTCATCTCAGCCCTGAGGTGCGGGGCATTGTGGCCTGGTGCAAAGACCTTCAGATCCCGACCGTGTTCTGGAACAAGGAAGATCCGGTTCATTTCGAAACCTTCCTGACCACAGCCGCGCAATTCGACATTGTCTGCACCACCGATCTGGACCGCGTTGGGTCCTACAAGGCAAAGCTGGGCCACAACCAGGTCTATTTCCTGCCCTTCGCCTGCCAGCCGGTGATCCATAACCCGATTGAAACCTGGGAACGCCAAGACGCCTTCTGCTTCGCCGGTGCCTACTACGTGCGCTATCCGGACCGGACCCGGGACTTAGAAAACTTCATCGAAGCTCTGCCTGGTTTCAGGCCGCTGGAGATTTATGACCGCAATTTCGGCAAAGACCACCCCGACTACATGTTCCCGGACGCCTACAAACCGTTCATCGTCGGCACACTGCCGCCAGCGCAAATTGACCGGGCCTACAAGGGATACCGCTTCGGCATCAACCTGAACTCCGTTAAAAACTCGCAAACCATGTTTGCCCGCCGGGTCTATGAGCTGCTCGGCTCAAACACCATCACGGTGTCCAACTATTCCCGCGGGTTGCGGCACATGTTCGGCAGCTTGGTGATCTCCAGCGACAACGGCAATGAAATCCTGGAGCAGTTAAAGAGTGCCGATCTGGACAAACTGCGCCTGGCCGGGCTGCGCAAGGTTATGAGCGAGCACACCTATGGCGCACGGCTGAACTATGTCTTCCGCAAGGCTGGCCTTACGGAAGACACATACCAACTGCCTCCAGTCACTGTGCTGGCACACGCACGGAACGAAAACGAAGCTCTGTCCCTGACCGCCCATTTCCGCCGCCAGGAAGGTGTGGAAGCGGCCCTTCTGCTGATTCTGGACAGCAGCCTAGCCTATCTCGCAGACGCGCTTGAAGACCACAACATCCGGACCGTCCCCGAAACAGACGCGGCCGCTTGCCTTCTGGAGAAAGCGATTGCTGGCGGCGCTTGGAGCGCCTGCATGACGGCTGCGGACTATTACGGGCCGAATTATCTGCGCGACCTGCTGCTGGCAACGCGCTACAGCCAGGCCGGGATCATCTGCAAGGCGGCGCATTATGCGTTTGAGGACGGCAGTGTGTCTCTCAAGGCTGACGGCCAGGCTTACCGCCCCGCCGCCACCGCAGCCCTGCGCCACGCCCTGCTGGCACCGCATTTTCTGCAAGGGCAAAGCCTGGAGCAGCTGCTGGCAGACCTGCCCAATGCCCGCGTCCCGGCCGGCCAGTTCCAGATCCTGTCAATCGACCCCTATAACTACTGCAAGAACGGCAGCCAGCCGGACGGCAGCCCTTGCTCCGGCGTTGCCGCCGCTGCAGATGATCTGCAGGCTCTTGACCTTGGCTATCCGCTGGGGAAACTGGAACAACGCGCAGAAACATGCCCGCCTGCGGCAGACGCCATCACCAGCGCTCCGGCCATTGCAGCCAGCGTCCTGATGGAAACGGTCAGCGCCCCGGCGGACGGCAGCATCGCTTGGGAAAAGGAGGCCGGCGGGCTGCTTCTGACCTCACAGCTTCCGGACGGCAAGCATGTCTATCTCTATCAGCCCGGGGAGCATGCCGTCAGCGATGTGAGCAAAAACGGCCAGCTGCGGCTGCATCTGGAAGCAGACCCGGGGCTGAATCTGCAATGCGCCGCCCTGTTTCTGGACAAGGACAAGCAGAGACTGGGCCATGTCATGGCCCCGATGAACAAGAACACCAAGGCCGGCCTTCCGGACGGCACTGCCTGGGTGCGTTTCGGCTTGCGGATCTATTCAGGCGGCCAGGCCGTGGTCAAACGCCTGCTCCTGGGGGAGCGCGCGCCGCAGCCCCTTCCGGTCCTCAGCAAGGCACGCCACCTGGTTCTGACCAATCACTACCCGTCCTGGGAGGATATTTACCGCAACGGTTTCGTGCACAGCCGGGTCAAGGCCTACCGCGAACAAGGCGAGGCCGTGGATGTCTTCCGCCTGCGTCCCGGCCAGGACCTGACCTGCCATGAGTTCGAGGGCATCGATTGCATGACCGGCAGCCGTCAGCAACTCAACTTCATGCTGTCGCAGGGCCTTTATGACACGGTGCTGGTGCATTTCCTGGACGAGGACATGTGGCAGGTTCTGGAACCGCATGTGCGCCGGGGCCTGCGCGTCATCGTTTGGGTGCACGGGGCCGAAGTGCAGCCCTGGTGGCGGCGGGAGTACAACTACCGGACCGAGGCAGAACTGGAAGCTGCAAAAGCTGCCAGCGATAAGCGGCTGGCCTTCTGGCGCGGTGTACTAACGGAGCTGCCCGCAAAGCTGCATCTGGTGTTTGTGTCGCAATACTTTGCCGACGAGGTTATGGAAGATGTCGGTATCACGCTTCCGCCGCGGCAATACAGCATCATCCACAATCCAATCGACACAAGGGTTTTTCATCATATCCCCAAAGAGGGCCCGCAAAGGCTGAAAATACTCTCGATCCGCCCCTTTGCCTCGGCCAAATATGCAAATGATCTCTCTGTGAAGGCGATCCTTCAGCTGAAGGAACAGCCCTTTTTCAATGAGCTTGAGTTCAGGATTATCGGGAAAGGTATCCTGTTTGAGGAACTCCTGGCGCCGCTGCGGGGCTTGCACAATGTCACCATCGAAGAGCGCTTTCTGTCCCAGAAGGAAATCTCCGCGCTTCACAAAGAATATGGTGTGTTCCTGAATCCGACGCGGATGGATGCCCAGGGCGTGTCGCGGGACGAGGCGATGGCCTCGGGGCTGGTGCCGGTGACGACGGATGTCGCGGCCATTCCGGAATTCGTCGACGAGACCTGCGGCTTCCTGGCGCCGCCGGAAGATGCCTCCGGTCTCGCCGCCGCGATCGAAGCGCTGTATCACGACCCCGCCCGCTTCCAGCAAATATCTGCCGCAGCCGCAGCCCGCGTGCGCCGCCAATCCGGCGGAGATCTCATCGTGGAACAAGAACTGCGCCTGTTTGCCAACCAACAAGAACAAGAGGAAATGCCAGGCCATGATGCCGGACTTGCAGCCCGCTGACGCCCGCCCCGACTTCCGCCAAGAGCCTCCGGAGCTGCCGGAGAGTCTTCATGGTCGGCAGATTCTGGATCGCCTGCACTACACCGTGCAAGGCGCCGGAGAGCATTTTTCTCGTGAGCTCCTCTCGGGGGATGGCGACATCACCCTGGACGGCGCGCATGTCACCGCCAGCTATTCCGGCGAGCTCGGCAGCTACCAGCTGCGGCTGAAACTGCCGTCCGCCTTCCTGGCAAATGGCGCTGGCGCCCGGATCCGGCTGCGCGGCTGGCAGCAGATCAGCTATATTGCCATCGGCTACAGCGGCTTCAGCGGCTTCGAGCACGTCAAGGCCAGCAACCCGGCACAGGACCAATGGTTCGACTTTTCCGCCGGCCATGGTGACCTCGCCTGGGGCTGGCAGCACGGCTGGGATCGTCCGGAAGACGCCCAAGCCCCCGACATCCGGCTCTACATCAAGGGCACACCGGGCGAGGCCGCACATCTGGATGTGGAGGATATGCTGCTGTGGCGGGAAGCGCCGCTCGACGGGGAGGCGCTGGCCGACCAGGACCTGGCCCTGCCGCCGCGGGTCCTGCACGCCATCCGCGCCTATGAGCTCAAATGCTTCCGCAGCTACCAGAGCCAGGCCCGGGCCTTTATGGAAGAGGGCAAATGCCCGCTCTACGGGGATGTGCTGCTGGACTGGCCCGCGGATGCGGTGCTGCCGCCCGCCCTGCCGGAAACCGGCACCTACCAGTTTTCCTGGCACGCCCTGCACCCGGCGGTGATGCTGATGCTTCATGCCCATGACACCGGCGAGACCGGGCCGCTGTTTGCCGCCCGCGACTTTGTCATGGGGTGGCTGGAGCGCAGCTACGACACACCGGACGCCAATATCAAATATGCCTGGTACGACCATGGCACTGCGGAACGCTGCCTGGCCATGCTGCAGCTTTACGGCCTCGGACAGGCGCATGGATTTGACAAGCGCTGCCAGGACCGGCTGCGGCGCGCGATCTTCCGCCATGCCCAACTGCTGGCCTCAGAGGTCTTCTATGCGGGCCACCAGCCGACGCGCTATCACAACCACGCCTGGTTCCAGGACCTGGTCCTGCTGGCAACCGCCCTGGCCTTTCCGCGCTGGCCCTGTGCTGCGCTCTGGATCAAAACCGCGATCGCCCGCCTGGAAGATCAGTTCGAGAAACTGATTGTGCGGGACGGAGGGTATTCCGTCTTTGTCGAAAACTCGATCGGCTATCACCACGGCGTCCAGCGGCTGATTGAATTTGCCGGCAACCTCGCCACCCTCAGCGGCCATCCCACGGAGATTCCCGCCGTCGCGGCAGAGCTTCAGAAATTCTCGGATTTCTTCCGCTACCCCGACAGCCGCCGCACCCTCAGCCAGGGCGACACCTTCCGCCTGCCCAATCAGGACGGGGTCAACCCGCGCGGCCAGATCCCCTATGGCAAGCCCGGCTTCACGGTGCTGCCAAAGGCCGGTTACGCCATCTGGCAGGGCAATCACCAAGACCGCCCCTTCATGCTGACGATGCTGGCGACGTCTCTTTCACGCACCCACAAGCACGAGGACAACCTAGCACTCTCGCTCTATTTCGACGGGGTGGAATGGCTGATCGACAACAGTTTCCATTCCCATGAATACACCGATCCGCTGCCCGCCTACCTGCGCTCGGCGGCAGCACATAACTGCGTCTGCCTGCCCGGTCAGGCCTATTCGATCGACCCTGGCCTGGCGCATTTGGACGGCCGCAGCGAAGACGGCATCTGCACCGCCGAAGGCACTCACGAAGCCTACGCCGGGCTGACCCTGGCGAGAAGCGTGAGCGGCCCGCTGACGCAGCTGGATTTCACCGGGCAGGACGGGATTTCGCAGCCGCAGGAGACCGCGCAGCTGCGCTTCCACTGCGGCGAGCATGTCACGGCCCGGCTGGAAGACGGCAAGGCGGTGCTGACGCATCCCGGCTCGGCGTTTTCGCTGATCATCGACTTCGGGGACCTGCCTGCGCGCATCGCCCGCGGCGAGCAGGACAGCACGCCGATGGCCGGCCTGGTCGGGCATCATTTCATGACCCACGCCGAAACCGATACGTTGATCATTGACCTGGCCGACCAGGAGACCGCCCGCTGGCGGGTCAGCGCGGTTGAAAACTGAACGGGCTTCAGGCGGGACCAACCCAAGTCCCGCCTGAAGCCCCTGGGTAAGAAGCATCTCTGCCTGCCCCCCGCAGAACCAACTGCCGTTTCGCGGGGCTTTTATCAAAGATTCTGGAGCCATCGGTTCACGGAGTAGAGTATCCAGATACGCGTTCCCGACAGCGACGGATCGCGCAGGCGCTCAAAGTAATTTGCAGCATAGGCCCTGTCGACATACTCAAACAGCGGCGCGTCCGGGTCTCCCAGCACCTCCTGTTCGAACCGGTCCTTCAGAGCCGTGTTGTACAGCGTCTTGAACTCGTGCCCGAAGCCGAATTTCGGCCGCTCCGTGATGTAGGCCGGCAGGTGCCGCCGCGCGAGATCGTAGATCCATGCCTTTGCCTGGCGGCCGCGGTTGCGGGTCTCAAAGCGGCTGCTCAGCACGGCCTCCAGGAGGGCGCGGCCTAGGAACGGCGCCCGCGCCTCGACGGATTGCGCCATCGAGCCGTAATCGAGCCGCGGCAGCAGGAGTTCCGGCAGCCGCAGCTTGTACTCCAGGTTCAAAATCCTCCGCGCATGCCCTTCGCTGCCTGGCACGCGGATTTCCTGCATCACATCCTGGAAGATGTCATAGGTCGTGCGCTCCGGTGCCGCGCCGCGCCAGAACTTCTCCTTGTTCACCTCGTAGAATCCGAAACACAGCCGCCGGGGATCAGACGGCCGCCATCCACCAGCGAATGCACCCATTTTTGCGCCTGCGGACCGTCATTTTTAAAGGCCTGGAACTCGTCTATCGCATCGAAGTAGCTGTTGTACGCGCCCAGCTCGTCCCCGCCTTCTCCAACCAGCAAAACCTTGCTGCCGCTCTGGTCCCGGACATGGCGTGACATGGCCGAGATCAGCACCATATCCGGCCAGGTGACAGGTGTATCCTGGACTGCGGAGCTCAGCCTTTCGAACTCATCCCAGAAATCCGAATCCTGTAAAGTGACATCAAGCAGGTCCACTCCGAGATCCCTGCTGAACGTTCTTGCGATCACGGCTTCGTCGTCTGATGTCCGGGTACCCGCCCGGGTGACATTAACCGCACACAAGCGCTTGGAGCCGCCTCCGGTGCCCCGCCGCCTGATCCGTTCGGCAAATGCCAGGTTCAAGGAAGAATCGAGACCGCCGCTCAAGGCCACTGCAAGCGGCGTATCGGACTGGCTTTGCAGGGAAATACTCTCTGCCAGAGCGGCCTCCCCGCGCTCAAGTATGTCTTCGTAAGAAAAATCTTCCACCCGGTTCAGGATGTCCGCAATGTCCCAGTAGCTTTCTTCAGCGGCCTCTGCCGGCCGGTCCAGCCGGATCTCAAGAAAGCAACCGGGCTTCAGTTTCTGCACACCCTTGAACAGGGACATTCCCGGCGGTGGCGAGAGCATCGTGAGATAGTGGTACAAGGCCTGCTGATCCACCGCCCGGCGGCCTGTACCGGCACCTGTCAATGCCCGGGCCTCTGACGCAAATGCAATCTGCCCGTCTGGCAGCCACGTGTAGTACAATGGTTTTTCGCCAATCCGGTCCCGGACCAAGATCAGCGTGTTTTGCCGCCGGTCATATATTGCGAAGGCGAACATACCCTCCAAGCGGGAGAAGAATGCCTTCCCCTCCAGCGCATAGCCGGCCAGCAGCACCTCAGCATCCGATCGCTCCGTCCTGAACCGGTAGCGCTCCTCCAGTTCTCTCCGCAACTGGCGCCAGTTGTAGATTTCACCGTTGAAGACAAGGACGAAACTGCCATCAGATGTTTGCATCGGCTGGTTCGCAGCGGCACTTACATCTTGAATACTCAGTCTGGCATGCCCGAATGTCAGCCGGCCATTCTGAAACACGCCAGCTGCATCCGGTCCGCGCGCAGACATGACCTGAAGCATTTCCCGGATGTCGAATAATGCCTCTGCTTGTCTCCCCAGGAACCCGGCAATACCACACATTCCTCACGTTCCCTTTCCAGCACAGGCTGCGACTTATATTGAAGGAGCGGTTGTCCGCCCCCTACTCCACCGTCACCGATTTCGCCAAGTTGCGGGGCTGGTCGACGTCGGTGCCTTTCTCGACCGCGGTGTGATAGGCCAGAAGCTGCAAGGGCACCGCATAGGCGATGGCGGCAAACGGGCCCGGCACCGGCGCCATGCGGACCGGCTGCCAGATGCCGTCCGCAGCGGCGTCCAGCCCCTTGGCATCGCTCACCATCACGATCTTGCCGCCGCGCGCCATCACTTCCTGCATGTTCGACACCGTCTTGCCGAACAGCTCGTCATGCGGCGCCAGCACCACCACCGGCATCTCCTCGTCGATCAGCGCGATGGGGCCGTGCTTCAACTCTCCGCTGGCATAGCCCTCGGCGTGGATATAGCTGATCTCCTTCAGCTTCAACGCACCTTCCAGCGCCAGCGGATAGAGCGCGCCGCGGCCCAGGAACAGCGCATGGCTGAACCGCGCCAGCTGCGATGCCACACCGCGCACCTCCGCCTCGCAGGCCAGGGCTTCGGCCACCTGGCTGGGCATGTGGCGCAGCTGCGCCTCGTAATCCTGCAGCAGCCCGGCCGGCTGCGCCCCGGTCTGGCGCGCCGCCTCCAGCGCCAGCGCCGCCAGCACCGCCAGCTGGCAGGTGAAGGCCTTGGTGGAAGCCACGCCGATTTCCGGCCCGGCGTGGATCTGCAGCGCCAGGCCGCTTTCCCGCGCGATCGAGCTTTCGGGCACATTGACCACCGACAGGATCATGCCGGCCTTGCCCGCGCAGTAGCGCAGCGCCGCCAGGGTGTCGGCGGTCTCCCCCGATTGCGACACAAACAGCGCCAGGGTGCGGTCCGAGACCGGCGGCTCGCGGTAGCGGAACTCCGAGGCGATATCGACCTCGACCGGCAGGCGGGCGATCTGCTCGAACCAGTATTTGGCGGTCAGGCAGGCCAGCGAGGCGGTGCCGCAGGCCACCATCACCACTCGGTCGAACCGGCTGAAGTCGATCTGTTCCAGGGCCCGCTGCCCCTCGCCGCCGTCCAGGTAGTATTTCAGGGCCGCGCCCAGGACCGCGGGCTGCTCGGCGATTTCCTTGGACATGAAATGGCGGTGGCCATCCTTGCCCACGGCCGCCACCGACTGCGCGATCTCGCTGCGGGCACGCTCCGCCGGGCGGCCTTCGGCATCCTCGATGGCGCAGCCCGACCGGGTCACCACCGCCATGTCGCCCTCTTCCAGATAGGTGACCAGCGACGTCATCGGCGCCAGCGCCAAAGCGTCCGAGCCGATGAACATCTCGCCTTCGCCCCAGCCGATCGCCAGCGGGCTGCCCTGGCGGGCGGCGACGATCAGGTCCTCCTCGCCCTCGAACAGGAAGCACAGCGCATAGGCGCCTTCCAGCCGGGCAATGGTCTGGCGGGCGGCTTCCGCCGGCTCCAGCCCCTGATGCAGGTAATAGTCGCACAGCATCGCCAGGGTTTCGGTATCGGTCTCGGTTTCCGCCTTCAGCCCGTGCTCCGCCAGGAAGGCGCGCAGCTCCCGGTAGTTCTCGATGATGCCGTTATGGACCACCGCAACCCGCTCGCGGGCATGGGGATGGGCGTTCTGCAGGGACGGGGCGCCATGGGTGGCCCAGCGGGTATGGCCGATGCCTGCGGTGCCTGCCAGCGGATCATGCACCAGGAGATCGTTCAGATTGGCCAGTTTGCCCACCGCCCGGCGGCGGCCAAGGCGACCGCCGTTCACGGTTGCGATACCCGCGCTGTCATAGCCGCGGTATTCCAGCCGCTTCAACCCTTCAATCAGAACCGGTGCCGCCTGATGCTGTCCCAAAACCCCGACGATTCCACACATAACTCTTAACCTCTGAAGTGTTTTTGATGTTTATTCAGCCGCGGTCTTGCGGGCCCGCTGGCGCTGCCGCAGCCGTTCTGCAGCTCCGGCCTTGTTGTCCTGTTCTGCCCGCCCCAAAGCCAAAGCCTCCGGCGGCACCTCCCGGGTAATCACAGATCCCGCCGCCACAATGGCGCCCGCGCCAACGGAAACCGGCGCCACCAAGGCACTGTTGCTGCCGATGAAGGCCCCTGCCCCCACTTCGGTGCGGTGCTTCAGAACCCCGTCATAGTTGCAGGTGATCGTGCCCGCCCCGATATTGGCCGCGGCCCCGACATGGGCATCCCCCAGATAGCTCAGGTGATTGACCTTGGCGCCGGCCTCAAGCGTGGCATTCTTGGTCTCGACAAAATTGCCGATCTTGGCGCCCGCGCCAATAGAACTGCCCGGCCGCAGGCGGGCATAGGGGCCGATCACGGCCTCCCGGCCGACCTGGCAGCCCTCCAGATGCGAGAAGGCACGCACAACCGCGCCTTGCTCCACTTCCACACCGGGTCCGAACACCACATGCGGCTCCACCAGAACATCCCGGTCCAGCCGGGTATCCGGCGCAAAGAAAACAGTTTCCGGCGCCACCAGCGTCACGCCGACGGCCATCGCAGCCTGGCGGGCCCGATTCTGAAAGATCGCCTCCGCCCGTGCCAGTTCCGCCCGGGAATTGATCCCTAGTGTTTCGTCCTCACTGCAGGTCACCACGGAACAGGCCAGCCCCGCCTCATTGGCTTTTTCCACGATATCCGTGAGGTAATATTCTTGAGCGGCATTGCCGCAGCCGATCCGGCTGATCAGATCGAACAGATTTTTTCTGCTGGCGCAAATCACCCCCGAGTTGCACAGCCCGATCTGCAGTTCCTGCGGAGACGCATCTTTGGCTTCCACGATCCGCTGCAACCGCCCGTCTGCCAGCACCAGGCGGCCATAGCGCGCCGGATCGTCAGGCTCAAAGCCCAGAACAACCACATCCGCCTTCGCGCGGCGCGCGTCCAGCATCGTTTTCAGCGTCTCTGTCCGGATAAAGGGGGTGTCGCCGAACAGAACAATCACATCCCCGTCGAAGTCTTCCAGCGCACTGCGCGCCTGATCCGCCGCGTGGGCAGTTCCAAGTTGTTCTTCCTGAATGGCGACTTCAACATCCGGCGCATAGTCTTGCAGCGCATGCGAAACCTGTTCTGCGCCGAACCCAGCAACCACGACACGGCGTTCCGGCTGCAGCTCGGAAGCCGTCCCCATGGCATGAAACAGCATCGGCAAGCCTGCGATGGGGTGCAAAACCTTTGGTTTAGAAGAGACCATCCGGGTTCCACGGCCAGCAGCCAGGACAACAATTGCAAGGGGCATACCGAATCCATTTAAAACACCAATCCGAATCAGGGGGTACCGGTTCGCGGCATAAAAGCCAAGTAAGCTGTGCCGCATCGGCGGATCACACGTAAAACGCGCCTTGCCCCTTGCTCCTTCCTAGCTACAGCCATAAACAGCAAGCATCCCCAGGTAACTATTGAACAGAGCCGCCGATGAAACCCGCTGATCAATCTGAACTGCACCAGGACATAACGCACAACCTGAACGCGTCCCATGCGAACAGTGTCCAGCAGCCGGGCGCGGACATCCTCACGCCGCTGGCCAGCCGCTCCCTGTTCTGGCGCGCGCGCTATCTGGAAGCCTCCCCCGTCCTCTGCCACATTCCGCTGCTGTTCTGGCTGATTGAGGCCGCCCGGCCGCGCATTACTGTCACCTTGGGGGTGGCAGATGCGGTGCCGCACTTTGCGCTCTGCCAAGCCGTGGACAAACTCGGGCTGGACAGCCTGTGCTTCGGCGTGGAGCCCGTTCCTGTCAGCGCAGAAGCCGCCAGCTTTAACAAACGGAACTACGTGGATTTTTCGGATTTCGTTAAGGCATCGGGGGAAACTCCTGATTTTCTGCCCCATAGCAGCAAAGCCGACCTGATTGTCATCAACAAACCAGCGTCGAAGACATTGATAGACGCGTTGCGCAACGCTTGGTTACCCCAACTGTCAGACCGCGGTGTAATCTTGTTTTTGCATACCCCGGAAGCCGACGCCGCTGAGGCCTTTCACGCAGCCTTCGCAGCAGAGGATGAGAGTTTCTCTCTCTGGCAGAACGGGAGCGCCAGTATCGTCCTGCACGGCAGCAATCATTCCGAACGGCTGCAAAGGCTAACGCAACTTAAACCCGGCCACTCTGGATTTATGGCTGCAAGCACAGTCTTCAGGCGTTTAGGTGAACTGCACAGCAAAACCGCCGAACTGGAGCATGCTGCTTCCGAGCTGATCCAGGCGCGTCAAAACGCAGCACTCAGCACTGCGGAGCTGCAAAAGACACAAGCGAAACTGAAAACTTGGGCGGATCAGGACGAGACGATTCCCAAGCTGCACAGAGACCTTACGGAAGCGCGGCAGCAAAACGACCTGCTGCATGAAGAATTGAGGGGCCTCAGACATCGCCTTCCAGCCCTGGAAAAAGAGGCCCCGGATCTGCGGAAACTGCTTCTGGAGCAGGAAGAAACCCTAAGCGAGCGTTACACCGACATCGCAACTCTCGGCCTTGAAATTCAAGCCAAAACAAAGGAAAATGACACGCTGCGTGCGGAACGTGAAGTGACCCAGGAAGAGATAGCTTTGTTGAAAGAACAACTAAGCGCAGCAACACATCAACGCGACCAATTTGCGGAACGGGTGCAAGCACTGGAGCATAGCACGTCCTGGAAAGTAACTGCGCCTTTGCGTAAAGCCTCGCAGAAATTTCAGCGTGCTTGACTGAACGACTACCGGCTGGCGCCGGTAGGATCGGCAATGTGATTTTCCAGGTACTGAAGTACGATGTCTTCGGTGATGGCGCCGTTGGTGGTTGAAAAATACCCGCGGCCCCAGAACCGGCAGCCCGAGTAACGCCTGCGGATCGAAGGGAATTCCCGTTGCACCCGGTAAGACGAACGGCCCTTCATCTTGCGCACCAGATCGGAGATGGCGAGTTTCGGCGGTACCGACACGAACATATGCACATGGTCGCTCGACAGCACCCCGCGCAAGATGGCGACCCCGTTCTCGGCGCAGACCTGGCGGCAAATGTCGCGCATCCGCAGGCGCAATGCCCCGCGCAGCACTTTGTAGCGGTATTTGGTCGACCATACGATATGGTAGCGGTGGTAGAAAACGCAGTGTTTGCCGGTATCATATTGCATGCACTTACCCTCCGGAAAATGAGCCTTCGACCCGGCTGCGGCTCATTTTCCGGAGGGTAAGTGCATAACAGGATTCTTTCACGCTTAAGCGGATCCGGCTGGAAGCCGGAGGGTTTGCTCCAGTGAGTGGATACTAAAACTCAGGATGGGCTGATCAGCCCCAATGCCGTGGCTGACCGTGCATGCCAACATGTAAAAGGTTTGCAATATCACTGACCGGCCTTCTTTGACTGCACTCCCCACGAACTGAAACGTCTGCCCTTCAGTGCTTTATAGCCCAGCTCCGCCCGTCAAGCATTTCAGCGTATCTCTCATAGTGCCAGCAATGCTGCCCCAGGAGTACTGACGGCGCGCCCGGAAATGCGCTGCAGCTCCGAGCCGCGTGCACAGCTCCGGATCCTCCAGCAAGCGGGCCAGCTTGCTCTGCAGATCTGCAATCTCCCCCTTGGCAAAGACCAGCCCGCTTTCGCCATCCTCCAACAGCCCCTGCATCCCCCCGACCGAGGACAGCACAATGGCCTTGCCGGCCGCCATCGCTTCCACCGGCTTCAATGGCGCGACCATTTCGGTGACCTGCAGCGGGCGGCGGGGGAAGACACAGATACCGATCAGATCCAGCCAGTCCGGCACCTGTTCGAAAGGAACCCGGCCCGGCATGATCAGCCAGTCCCCCAGCCCCAGCTCGGCAGCCTGACGGCGCAGGGCCTGTGTCACCGGGGTGCCGCGCAGCCCGGTGCCGTTCTCATCTCCCACCAGCACCAGCCGGAAGCGATGGCCCGCGGCCTTCAGCCCGGCCGCCGCAGCCACCAGATCCTCCAGCCCCTCATAAGCCGGGAAACTGCCGGTATAGCCGATGACCGGCACTCCTTCCGGCAACTCCAGCTCTGCCGCCAGCCTGCGCCCCCGGCCCGCCGGGCCAAAACTGTCCGGATTGCAGCCGTTCGGCAGGAACGTGACCCGCTCCGCCGCAACGCCGCGGCTGACCAGCGTTTGTCGCATCGGCTGCGACAAAGTAAAAACATGATCCGCCTGCCGGGCCGCCTGGGTTTCCAGCCAGCGCTCATAGCGGTATTGCGGCGCCCCAAGGAAACCCGGTTCCCGGGCGGCCCGGCTCAACTCCCAAAAGCCGCGCATGTCATAGACCATGGGCAGTCCGAGACGGCGGGCCGCAATCAGCGCGGGCAGCGCACAGGCATGGTTTGAGGCCGCCATCACAACCGCCGGCCGCAGATCCAGGAAACGCGCCGTCAGCGCCTCTGCGCTGCTGCGCACATAGGCCGGGTAATTCTGCCAGCTGCCGAACTGCGGTTCCGGGCTGCGCAGATAAGGCAGCCCTGCGATCTCTTCCTCGAAGGGCCTGCCCAGGGGCATATCAGCTGACAGTGCTGCCGGATTCTCATCCCAGGGAAAACCCGGCCGGGTCAGGCAATGGAGGTCCGCTCCGGCATCGCGCAGCGCCAGTGCCAGCCGCTGCGAGCGTACCGCATAGCCCGTCGAGATCCAGGGCAGGCTGCTGTAGAGCACATAGGCCACACGGCCTGGCACCGGTGCCCAGCCCCAGGGCGGCACCGGCTGCGGAAGCTTGGCCAGGGAGAACAGCCGCTCTGCCCGCTGCTGCAGCGCCTGCCTGGGCGCCGCTTGCGGCAGCTGCACCAGCGCCGCCGCAGCGCAGTCCGGCTCGGCCAGGTCCAGCGCCGCCGCCGCCAGCTCCATAACACCGTCCTGTCCCTGTGCCTGCTGCAACGCTTGCTGCAGAACCGCGCCGGCCTCGTATTCCGGCTGCTGCACGGCCAGTGCCCGTGCCGCCGATATATAGCCTTGCAGCAGCTCAAGTTCTTTTTGCATCGGTTTCCCCTGTTCAGCCGCAGTCCGCGCGCGCACCAGGCCGCCCTGCTTTACGCCCTCTTTTCCAGATGGACAAACCAAAGCGGACGCGGCACTACACGTGTTCGACGGGTAGTTAGCTGAGGCACCAGTAATGACCGATAATATTGCGGCCGGACCAGAAGCAAATTTGAATTACGCCCTGCAGATTCTGCGGGATAGCCAGGTCAGCGGAGATGTTGCAGAGCAAAGTGAGATCCAACCGGGGATCACCCTGCACGCCGATCCCGCTCTCAAAGCACGCGGCCAGTGGCGCTCCCCGGCCGGGCGGCTGCTGGAACTAGAGGTCACAGCCGACGGCGAGGGCAGCTGGTTCGGGCTGCATATGGACCTCGGCGGCATCAATCTGTCCCAGGCCGGTCTCCTCGGCATCGCCTGCCGCAGCACCGCCCCATCAATCGAAGCGGTTCGCGCCTGCATCCGCTCGGGCCGCAGCGAAGGCGGCTTTGATGATTGCTTCTTCACCAAGCGCATTCTGGCCCACCCGGAGGCCTCCAGCCACCTGGACGCCCTGCAAATAAGCCTGCAGCCGGACCTGCCGCCAGAAGCCCCCTGGCGCGAGCTGATCCTGTTCCTGCCCGCGCACAGCTTCCGTCTCGATCTGCACGACCTGCGCCTGTTCATCGTATGAAGCTGACCGTCATTATCCCTGCACATAATGACGAGGCCCCTCTGCACCGCCTGCTCCGGCATATCCGGCAGCTGAATTTCGCCAGCCATGTCATCATCTCCGATGACGGCTCAGAGCCTGCACTCGCCTTTGATCCGCTGCCCCTCGCAGCCGGCCTGCCGCCAGAGCAGGTCACATTGCTGCGCCAGGACCAGCCCTGCGGCGCCGGGGCAGCCCGCAACCTGGCGCTTCAGCATGTGGCAACGGATCATGTGCTGTTCCTTGATGCCGATGATCTGCCGCTGCGCGAACTGCCGGACCTGCTGCGGGATTTGGACGGCAAAACATTTGATTTCTGCATTTTTCAACACCATGACAGCCGCCGCGGCACGGACGGCCACTGGGGGCAAATGCCCGCAGACCAAGCCCTGTGGCACACCGCCGGAACAGGTGTAGGCGCCCTGTCAGAAGTGTCTCCCGCCACCGCTGCCAGCCTGTGCCAGACCGCCAATTACCCCTGGAATAAGATCTACCGCACCGGTTTTCTGCAGGAACATGCCATCCGCTGCACCGAAATCGCGGTCCACAATGACGTCGAGCTGCATTGGCGCAGCTTCCTTAACGCCAGAACCATCCTGGCCAGCGACCGGATCGGGGTGATGCACTACGTTGCGCCAGACCAGGGCCGGCTGACCAACCGCAACGGCCCGGAGCGGCTTCAGGTTTTTACTGCCCTGTCCCGTGTGTCCGCGGAACTCCGCTCCCGCAAGGATCTCAGCATCTTTACCCTTCCCTTTTACAGCTTCGCAGCCGGGTTGCTGGACTGGATCGGCAGTTTCATCCAGCCGGAGCTGCGCCCCGAGCTCGCCCGCCAAGCCAAGGCCTTCTTTGCCGCCGAGGCGCCGCCGCCGGTTATGGCCTTTCTCGCCCAGTGTGAAAGCAGCCGCCTTGCCGCCGCCTTGCAGCAGGCCGCGCCTCCCCCGGCAGCCGTGCCGGAGGCAGCGCCTGCGGTCCGCAGCGATCCGCCCGCACGCCAGATCTGGCTGCATATCGGTCTGCCCAAATGCGGCTCGACAACCATCCAGCGGCACATGGCAGCCGCCAGCGTCCAGCACCAGA
Organism: Leisingera sp. NJS201; assembly: GCF_004535885.1. Taxonomy (NCBI): domain Bacteria; kingdom Pseudomonadati; phylum Pseudomonadota; class Alphaproteobacteria; order Rhodobacterales; family Roseobacteraceae; genus Leisingera; species Leisingera sp. NJS201. Next base: position 35,432 of record NZ_CP038235.1, on the reverse strand, counting down.
CTCACGGCGTCTGCTACCCCCGGGCCTGGCGCAGCGCGGATGGCTACCGCAACCACCTGCCGCTGGCAAAGCTATCGCCGCTGATGCTGCCCCAGGCGCTGGCCCGGATCACCGCTGAAGCCCTTGACCAGGACTGCAACCGCATCGTTCTGTCCTGCGAGCATTGGGCCAATGCCTTTCCCGGCAGCAACCTGCTGCCGCTTTACAAAACTCTGCAAGCTCAGCTGCCGGACTGGCAAATCCGTATCGTGGCCTATTTCCGCAATCCTTACGATTTTGTTGAATCCTGCTACGCGCAATATGTCCGGGCCGGGCTGTTCCAGATCAACCGGCACAGGTTCTACGCCGATGGCGCGCCTTCGATCGAAAAATTCCTTAGCTGTTTCGAAGACAGCCGGGGGTTTCCGCTCTATTCCAATCTGCGCTACGCCCGGATGCTGATGGCACATTTCCCGCCTGAGGTTCTGATGCTGCGGTCGATCGAACCGCCGGATCTCGTGCAACCGGACATGCTGGGGGATTTCTACAGCCTGCTGGGCCTGCCGGCTCCGGTGTCCACAGGACGGCGCAACCGCCGGGTCAGCAACCGCAAGCTTGCGGAGCTGGAATATGTTCAGACCCTGACGGATCAGGACAGCTACGCCCGGCTGCGCCCGCAGCTGCTGGACACGGATTTTTGCAGCGCTCCGGAAACAGAAGACCGCCGCGGCACCAGCCTGCATATCAGCGCCGACACCGCGGCGGCCGTCACCCGGCAAATCGAAAGCGAGCGCGCGGAACTGCAGCAGACATTTTCCACCGGCACCAGCAGCCTCTGCGAGACCCGCACTGGCGCCGGCCCGGAAGGCTGGGCCCGCACCGGCCTTCTGGGTGCAGAGGACCGGGCACAGCTGCGGGCCTTTGTGGCCCGCAATGCAAACCTCACAACGGCGCGGTGAAAAACGCCGGCGCCGCCTCGCCCCGCTCCAGGCAGGCGGCAAAGCCGCGGGCGGCGTCCAGCGCCTCGCGGATGGTCACATCCATGTCCAGGTAGCGGTAGGTGGCCAGACGGCCCACAAAAGTAACACCCGCCGTCGCTTCCGCCAGCTTCACATACGCGGCCAGCAGTTCCTTCTCCTTTACCTGGCGCACCGGGTAATAGGGAATGTCGCCGGGTTCCGCCAGCCGCGAGAACTCGCGGTAGAGAACCGATCCCTCGTGGTCTTCCCAGGGGGCGAAATGCTTGTGCTCGGTGATGCGGGTATAGGGCACATCCTCCTCGCCGTAGTTCATCACCGCGCAGCCCTGGTAATCGCCCTGATGGGTGAAGCGCTCAAAATCCAGGGTGCGGTAACCCAGACGGCCCAGCTCATAGCCGAAATAGCCATCGAGCGGCCCGGAATAGAACACGTGGTCATGGGCGGCGCCCATCTCGGCGCTGAACTCGGTTTCCAGCTGAACGGTGATGTTCTCATGATCGAGGATCTTCTCAATCATCGGCGTATAGCCGTTTTCCGGCATGCCCTGGAACTGGTGGAAGAAGTAATTGTCATCATAGTTGAAGCGCACCGGCAGCCGCTTCAGGATCGAGGCGGGCAGCTCGGAAGGGTGCATGCCCCACTGCTTGATGGTGTAGCCCTTGAAAAACGCCTCATAGAGGTCCTTGCCGACAAAGCGCATCGCCTGCTCTTCGAAGGTCTCGGGGTTTTCGATTGAGGTATCGGCCTGTTCCTGCGTGATGAAATCATGCGCTTCTTCGGGGCGCATCGTCTTGCGGAAGAACTGGTTGATGGTGTGCAGATTGACCGGCAGCGAGAACACTTCCTGATCGCCGGACAGCCCGCGGGTGGTGGATTTCACCCGGTTCTTGTAGGGTTTGAAACTCTCAAAGCTGTTCACATAGTCCCAGACTTCGGCGTCATCGGTGTGAAAGATATGCGGGCCGTAGACATGCACCATGACGCCGGTGTCCGCATCGCGCTCGGTGTGGCAGTTGCCGCCGGCATGGGGGCGGCTGTCGATCACGGTGATCCGGTGCCCGGCCTCGGCCAGATGCCGTCCGATCACGGCCCCCGAAAGCCCTGCGCCCACCATCAGAAAATTACCTGCCGCCATTAGTCCTGTCCTCTCATATTCCCTGGGGCCTCAAGCCGGCGCCCCTGCCATTTCACGTTCTGCCGCATCCGGCCGGCGGCGTCCGCGCAGCTTCGGGTGCAACCCCAGCGCCTCGCGCGCGGCAATATCGGTCGGCCGCAGATCGGCCCTGCTGATCAGCTTGCTGATCCCGCGGGGGCAATGCGGATACAGCTGGCTGCGCCACTCGGCCCGGCGCGGCGGCATCCCTGGGATATCCCGGATGCGCGCCCAGACCGGCTCCTGAATGCGGGTGTAATCCGCGTGGTGATCCGGGAACGGGCGGCGGAACGGCTCTTTCAGAAGGCCGTGCTCATCGGCCAGCACATCGCTCATATCCACCAGTGCAACCCGGCCTTCCAGCAAGCGGTTGATCTCGCGGAACATCTGCGCCTGAAACCGGGCCGGGACCGCGGGCAGGCCGAAACCTTTGCGGTAATAGCGGCCCGGCAGCGGCACCGGCGGACCGGCATAGATGCAATAGACCCTGCTGAACCCCGCCGTCCGCAGATCCGCTGCCATCTTCAGCAGCCCCTCCGCCGCCTCGGCGCAAAATCCCGCCGGATCCAGAAAATCGCCCAGCCGCATCCGGTGCGCCGCATTAAACTGCACATCCACATTGCCGTATTGCAAAAAGATGATGTCATCGCTGCTGGCGCCTTTCAGGCAGGCCAGCACGTAATTGCGGTTCTCCGCCTTCAGGAAACCGCGGGCCGACCAGCCGCTGACCCAATGGGAGCGGTATTGGCTGCTGGTTCCGAAGATGTAATCAAACAGTTCGCAGGACGAGGATCCAAATGCATAAAGCCGGGCCTCAGCCGCGCCCTGCGGCCGGCAGGCCCGCACCCTGCCCGCACGGAGCGCCAGCAAGGCCGGACTCAAACGGGCGCGGAGATGTTTTCTGAACCGGGCTGCAATCATACCAATCAACGTTTTGTCCAAGCCTGCCGGGCCATGGCCCCATTTCTGCATTTTGCGCCCACTGCTAGCGGACTGCCCGCCCCTGTGGCAACCCGGCTGCCTGTGTATCCGCCCGGCAGACCGGCAGTTTTCCGCAGGCCCGCCTTATGCGTCCGCGGCCTGGGCTTTCTCCCGCGGCAAGGCCGCTGCGGGCTCGAACCGCTTCAGATTGGCCGCCCGGTAGTTTTCCGCTCTGATTTTCTTGCCGACCCCGCCGCGCACACCGCTTTTATAAAGCGCCGTGCGCCAATCCGCGCGGCGCGGCGGCAGGCCGGGAATATCCCGGATCCCGTCCCAGACCAGTTCCTGGATCCTGACGTAATCGGCATGGTGATTCGGCTTGGCCCGGTGGTATTCCCGCTTCAGCACCCCGTGCTCATCCCCCAGAACCGGGGTCAGATCCCGCCGGTCGCAGACCCCGCTGATCAACTGGTTGATCCGGTTCAAAAGCTGCGCCTGATAGCGCGGCGGCAGCCCGTGCAGCTTGAACCGTTTGCGGAAATACCGCTCCGGCACCCGGCAAGGGGCGCCGACGGCCACCGTATAGATATTGCTGAAGCCCGCCGCGCGCAGATCCTGCACCAGCATCCGCACCCCGTCAGCCGCCTCCCGGCAAAAGCTTTCGGGATCGAGGAAATCCCCGCGGTCCATGCGGTAGCCCGAACTGAAGGCTGCATCCACCACACCGTAGTGCAGGAAAATGATGTCCTGCGACCGGGCCCGCTGCAAGCAGTTCAGCACATAGCCCCGGTTCGCGTCCTTCCGCAGCCCCCGGGCAGACCAGCCGCCGGCCCAATAGCTGCGGTAGCGCCGGCTGGCGCCGAAGATGTAATCAAAAACCTCTGACGAAGAGGAACCAAAAACATAAAGCCGCGGCGCCGGTCCGGCGTTTTTAGGCCCGGTATCTTTCGGCCCGGTATCTTTCGGCCCGGTTTGCCGCTGCCGTCTCTCTGCCAGGGCGCGCAATCCGCTCCTGAAAAATTGCACTGCCATGATCAAATCACCTGAAATGCCGTTGTCTAATTGCCGTGGCCGCCAAACCGTCTGATGCAACCTGCGGTTTCTCTGCACAGTTTTCCCGCTCAGCGCAACCCGCCGCGCAGCCTGTCCGGGACGGCGATTGTCTCTGGCGCGAAAATCCCCTACACCACAGCCTTGAAACCCGCACCAAACACAGGATCCGGCACTCATATGCCTGCCCCAGAACGTCCCCGCCGCAAGACTCTGATTTTCCACATCGGCGATCACAAAACCGGCTCCACCTCGGTTCAGCTGGCTTTTGCCAAAGGCCTGGTGACGCTGGACAGGCACAGCGTCTTTTATCCGGCCCGGCTGGCCAGCAATACCCTCGGCGCGCAGTGCCGGGCTTACGGCAATGCGGAGACCCCGGAAGCCCGGCAGAAAGCCGCCAGGCCCTTCCAGAAGCTGGCCGCGCAGATCCAGGCGTCAAACGCCGATTTCGCCCTTATCTCGGCTGAAGCCCTGGAAACCGTCCCGGCAGCACTGTTTCACGAGATTGCCGGGACCTTCTTTGCCGGCGCTGCCGATGAGATCCGCATCATCGGCTATGTGCGCCCCCATGCCGCCCGCATCCTGTCCAGCTTTGCCGAACGCATCAAAGTCGGCACCCCGCGCGCCCTGCGCTCGGATCTGGACAGCTTTGCGGCCCGGCGCAAGGAGGTCGGGGAATTCATCTACCTGCCGCGGTTTGCCGCCTGGCGGGAGTATTTCGCTGACCGTTTCACCCTGCGTCCGATGATCCGCAGCCAGCTCTATCAGGGCGATGTGGTCAGCGATTTCATTCATCACGCCTTTGGCGGCCTTGCCTTTACCATCAGCGGCGAAAGCCAGGCCAATGAATCGCTCTGCCTGGAGGATCTGATGCGTCTGAAGGTGCTGCAGAAGGCGCTGCAGCAGCAGTCCAAGGACCTCAGGCTTAAGGTCGGCTGGGAGTTTTCCCGCCTGGCAGGGCATCTGCCGCCGGCGCCTGCGCGCACCAGGCTGCAGCTGCACCGGGCCTTGTCGAAGACCCTCCGCGACAGCTACCTGGAGGATGCCCGCAATATGGACCGCATGTTTTTCAGCGGCGAACCGCTGATGCAGAACGAGCTGCACGCGGCCGTGAAGAAAGCCATCGCCAAACCGCAGTCCGCTGCCCCCGCCGATCACCTGTCTCCGTCCGAATTGCACGGGCTGACCCTCATGGCCGGGATGATCAGCGGGCTGCTGGACGCCGGAGAGGTCAATTGGCCCGCCTTCCTGCACGGCAAGCGAGTCCGCGATGCCGAAGCGGCCCTGCAGCCTGCCTCCGCTGCCGAATAGGCAAACCAGAGCACCTCAGTTATCGGGTCCGGTATGAAAGTCATTATCTATTTCGGCCACCACAAGGTCGGCTCCACTGCGCTGCAGGCCTATCTGGCCCGCAACACCCTGGAGCTGCTGCGGCATGGCATTCTTTACCCTGCGGTGGAAAGCGAGGGCATGTCGCATCTTCTGGCCCAGGCGCTTGGCCGCCAGGATGCGCCGGACCTTGGCTGCATGAACCTGCGCGAGCCGCATAATGCGCTTGGCTTCCGGATGCTGGCCAGCAAGCATGGCAGCGGCACCCCGGCCTGGCACGGCGCCCTGCCCGGCCTGCCCGCGATGCTCAGCACAATCCGCAACCAGGTCAGCGTGCTGCAGCCGCACACCGTCATCCTGTGCTCCGAGGTTTTTTCCAACTTCGGCGCCGGGCATGAGGATCTGATCGCCAAATTGCGCGATCTGTTTCCCGATGCCGAGCAGGAGCTTTACTGCGCGCTGCGCCAGCCCGATGAATACATGGCCTCCTGGTTCGGCCAGCGGCTGCGGTTCGGCCACCAGCTGCGCCCCCTGGACGGCGGCGCCGCACTGGCGAGCACCAAAACCATCCATTTCAACTACCGCAAGATGGTGGAGCCCTGGACCCGCATCTTCAGCGATGCCCGGCTGCAGATCCGCAATTACGACGACATCCTGGCGGCCGGCGGCTCGGTGCAGGATTTCACCGCTCAGGCCGGCTGTGCCTTCCCGAAAAAACTGCCGCATCAGGGCCCGTCCAACCACGGTTTGCCGCGCGCCGCCTATGAGATCATCCGCCAGGGCAATCACCGCCTGCCGCCCGAGGAGGCAAAAGCGCTGCGGGAGGTCTTCCTGAAGCTTCCCGCCGGCGAGCTGCCGGTGCGCAACCGCGATGTGGAACTGTTCGGCAGCAGTGTGCGCAGCCAGCTTGCCGAGGCCTTTGCCCCGGTGCACAGCTACCTCAGCAGCCTCACCGGCCAGGCGGCCTTTTTCCCGGCCATCGAAGAGATGCGCGAAACCCGCCCGGTGCCCGGACCCCAGGCAACCCTCCGCCTGCTGGAAAGCCTGGACCCCGCCCAGCTGCCCTCGCCGGCGCTGCAAAGCTTTGTCACAGATCTGCAGAAAGACTTGTGCCAGTAACCGTTTATACGCCCGCACCCCGGTTTCCGGGCTCCAAGGAATGACCCGCATGATCACTCTGCAGAACTTTATCACCCCCGAGCCCGGCATCTGCACCGAACAGGCGCTTTACTGCCATGTGCAGGGTCCGGCCGGTTTTTCCCAGAGCACCGGGCAGTACACCCTGTCCCGCGGCGCCTGTGCCAGGTTTGACACCTATTTCAACCTGTTCAGCCTTGGGAAGTGGAACAGCGGCTGCGCGTTCGACACGCTGTTTGCCGAGCTGACCGGCAGCGGCAAAGCCGAAATCAAGATCACCCTGGCCCAGCCCAACCGGTCCTGGGAAGTGGTTTATTGCGACATCGTCGAGCTGGCGGAAGACACGCCCTATCAGATCGACCTGTCGGAATTTGCAGGCCCCGGCATCGAAGGCGTGCTTTACGCCGAGGTGCTGGCGCTGGGGGACGAGGTCACCCTGACCGGCGGCCGCTTTGCCACCGCCGCCGTGCCGGACGCCCTGCCGCAGCTTGCGGTCTCCATCACCACCTTCCAGCGCGAGCAGGAGGTGCAGACAACCGTGGCCCGGCTTGAAGGGTTCCTGGAAGAATTCGAGCACAGCGCCAATATCCACGTGCAGGTGGTCGACAACGGCCAGAGCGCCGGCATCGCTGCCAGCGAGAAAGTCACCCCCTACCCGAACCGCAACCTCGGCGGTGCAGGCGGCTTTGCCCGCGGGCTTCTGGAGGCCGGCAAACGCGGCTGCAGCCATTGCCTGTTCATGGATGACGATGCCTCCTTCCACATGGAGAACATCGCCCGCGCCTATATGTTCCTGGCGCTGGCGCGGGACCCCAAGGCCGCGCTGGCAGGCGCGATGATCAACAACACCCACAAATGGTGCATGTGGGAAAACGGCGCCTGGTTCGACGGCTCCTGCCGCCCGCTCTACAACGGGCTCGACCTGCGCAGCCCGGGCCAGGTCATCGATATGGAATTCAGCTCTGCCCGCTCTGCCCCGAAACCCTTTACGGCGGCTGGTGGTTCTTCGCCTTCCCCATCGCCCAGGCCGCCCGCCACCCGTTCCCCTTCTTTGTGCGCGGCGATGACATCAGTTTTTCGCTGGCCAATGATTTCAACATCTTCACCCTGAACGGGGTGGTCTCCTTCCAGGATGATTTCACCGAAAAGGAAAGCGCCCAGACGCTGTATCTGGATCTGCGCAACCACCTGATCCACCATCTGGTGTTCGACGCGCTGGAGCGCAGCCCGCTTGGCACCGCCAAGATCGCCCTCCGCTTCATGCTGCGCTCGCTGCTGCGCTGCAAATACGACAGCGCCGAAGCACAGCTGCTGGCCTGGCAGGACGTGATGCAGGGGCCGCAGTTCTTTGACGAGAACATCGACATGAGTGCGCGCCGCGCCGACATCAAGGCGCTGATCAAAGACGAAGCCTGGCAGCCGGCAGAGACCCTCAGCACCGCTGAGCGGCGCCGCTTCAGCCGCCTGCCGCGCCGCCTGCGGCATTATCTGGGCCTGTTCACCCTGAATGGCCATCTGGTGCCGTTCTGGAAGATGATCGGCGACCGGATGGTGCTGAACATCGGCGAGCGCGGCCTGGTGTTCCCGGCCTTCGGCGGCGCCCGGCTCACCTATCTCAACACCGATGGCAGCAAGGGCTATACCGTCACCCACTCAAAGCGGCGCTTCTTCAGCCTGGCCTGGCGCATGGCCAAGACCCTGGCCGCCTTCCGCCGCGACCACAGCCGCCTGAAAGCGGTCTACCGCAGCGGCTATGCCGAGATGGCCAGCAAACCCTATTGGGAGAAAACCCTGGCCCCGGCAGCAGATCCGGTCCCGGCAGAGGCCTGAACGCTGACGCCTGCGCGCTGAGGCGGTGCTGGATCAGTCCAGCATCGCCTCATGCGCGGCAATCGCCGCGTCCAGATCGTCGTAATAGCGGATCCGCCCGGCCTCCAGCACCAGCCCGGCATTGCAGAACTGGCGGATCTGCGCCATCGAATGATTGACCATGATGGCGCTGGAATGCTTCATCCGGTCGGCAAAGACCGCCCGGCTCTTGCGTTTGAACGACCGGTCGCCCACGGCCGTTACCTCGTCGACCAGATAGGTGTCGAAGCGGATCCCCATCGAGGCGCCGAAGGTCAGCCGCGAGCGCATGCCCGAGGAATAGCTGCGCATCGGCATGTGGTAAAATTTGCCCAGCTCGGCAAACTCGCCGACAAAATTCACCAGATCGCCGGTATCCACCCCGTAGATGCGGGCGATGAAGCGGACATTCTCGGCGCCGGTCAGATCGCGGTGGAACGAGCCGCCCAGCCCCACCGGCCAGGAGATGCTGCCATCGGACACCACCCGGCCGTGATCGGGCCGCATGGTGCCGGCAATGATCTGCAACAGCGTCGACTTGCCCGCCCCGTTACGGCCCAGCAGCGCCAGGGATTTCCCCGGCGGCAGCGTCAGGTTCAGATTGTCGATCACCACCTTGCGCTCGCCCTTGAGCCGGAAGCTCTTGGTCAGGTTTTCAAAACGGATCATTGCCCGTCCTCAGCTGCGGTCGCGGATCGAATAATAGATCAGCACTCCGATCGACCAGCCCAGCAGCAAAAACAGCCCGGCAAGCGCCGACAGCACATAGCGGCGCGGATATTCCGCCTCCTCGGCCAGGGTCGGGGTGATATAGGTGGCCAGGTAGCGGCTCTGGCGGGCCGCGTCGTCGCGCGCCACCTCCAGCGCAGTCAGCGCCGCGCGGTAGGTTTCCTCGGCAAATTCCCGGTCCACCGTCAGGCGCTCGAACTCCGAAATCAGCGAGGGGTAATCCTCGCCGACGCCGCCGGTATCGGTATTGCTGGAGGCAAAGGTCTGGCGCTCGATATTGATGCGGTCGCGGATCACCTCGATCTGCTGCTGCCCCTGTTTGAGGCGCACATCGCCCGGGCTGACGGTGCCTGCCAGCAGGTCGTATTCAATCAGCGCCTCGGCCAGCTGCTGCTGCAGGTTGTTCATCACCCCCATGCGGCCCTGGATATCGGCTTCGGGGTCGACGATGCGGGTGCGGGTGCGGAACCGGGTCAGCTCTTGGCGCGCCAGCTTCAGCCGCTCAACCGCCTCCATCAGATCGGCCTCGGCATAGCGCATCGCATCGGCGCGCGCCTGTTCGTTCAGCGCATTGATGCGGATCTGGCTTTCGTCGACGATGGCGCGGCTGACCGCCCGGGCGGTGTCCCGGTCAAAGGCGGTGACCCGCACTTCGGTCAGGCCGGAGCCGCTGTCATAGGAAATGCGCACCACCCGGTGCCAGAACCAGACCAGTTCCTCCAGCGTGGCATCGGGCCAGATTGAAAAGGCCCAGTCGGTTGGCCAGTACTGGCTGTAATGGGCGCGCAGGTCCACCCGGGCATTGACCGCTTCGGCCATTTCCTGGCTCTGGATGAACTCATACAGGATATCGCTGTCCGAGGCGGTGGTATTGCCGGCAAAACTGGCCAGCCCGCCCAGCAGCTCATTGGCACCGGAGCTTTCCTGGCTGCGCACGGTGAAACCGGCGGTGGAGGCATATTGATCCTCGGCCACCGCAAACAGATAAAACACCGCCGCCGCCAGCGGCAGCAGCACCAATGCCGCAAAGCTGGCGATCACGCCGTGGTGGCGGGTCTTGGCATGGGCAGGCCGCGCCACCGGATACGCCGGGGTTTCAGCAATCTGCGCCTCCAGGCTGTCGGCTTTCTGCGCCAGCAACGCCTGGGCCTTTTCGGCGTCCTGGACCTTGCGGCGCAGCCGCTTGAGCTTACCGCCTTTGCCGCGGCTTTTCGGGCTGGGCGCTGCGGACAGCTGATTGGCTGGGCCCGCCTCCGCAGCGGGCCGGGCCTGCTCCGTGCCGCCGGGCACCGCTGCGGCCGGGGTGTCCCTGTCTGCAGCTTTCCGGCCAGTACGGAACTGGGCGGCAGCCTTTTGCCGCGCCGCCGGGTGATCCTGTGTCATAATCTGCTTACCCCGGCCTGCAGCCGTTTGTAATTGCCTCGTCTTTCTTTCATATTATCGCCTGCACAGCGCATATTCACAATGGGTATTCATGACCAGAACCACGCCTGCGGCGGCCCCTGCCCTGCCCCCGCCCAATATCCGGTCCAGTCTCCGGCCCAGCCGCCCCTCGCCGGGCGCGCCCGGCGCTTTGCCACCTTGCGCACAGTGGCCGCCCTGGTGCTGCGGGAGATGTCGACCCGCTACGGGCGCACCCCCGGCGGCTACCTCTGGGCCATTCTCGAACCGATGGCGGCCATTCTGTTCCTGGCGATCGGCTTTTCTCTGGTGATCCGCTCCCCGTCGCTGGGCACCAGCTTCCTGCTGTTCTACGCCACCGGTTTTCTGCCCTTCAATCTCTACCAAAGCATTTCAGCCACCACCGGCCGGGCGATTGCCTATTCCAAGCCGCTGCTGAAATTTCCGGCTGTCACTTGGCTGGACGCGGTGCTGGCCCGGTTCCTGCTGAACAGCCTGACCGGCATCCTGATCACCTTCCTGCTGATCGGCGGCGTCTATGCGGTGACCGACAGCCGCGCGGTGCTGGATCTGCCGCCCGCAGTGCTGGCTATGGTGCTTTCGCTGCTGCTGGGGCTGGGGGTCGGCACCGTGAACTGCGTGCTGATGGGGCTCTACCCGCTGTGGGACGTGGCCTGGTCGGTGATCACCCGGCCGCTGTTCCTGGCCTCAGGCGTGCTGTTTCTTTATGAGGATCTGCCGCCGCTGGCGCAGGGCATCCTGTGGTTCAACCCCTTGATGCATATCACCGGGCTGATGCGCAGCGGGTTTTATCCCAGCTATACTGCCGCTTACGTCAGTGTGACCTATGTGCTGGCCACCAGCCTGATCCTGTTTGCGCTCGGGCTGATCCTGATGGGCCGTTTTCACCGCGACATCCTGAACCGCTGAGACCTGCGGCGGGAGACAGGACGTTCAGGGCGCAGATCAGTCTTCGCCCGCCAGTTCCAGCACCCGGGCATGGGAGCGCCCGGTCCTGCCCCGCACCCCGTCCCAGGCCGCGTGGCGCAGCAGCCGCAGATAGGCGGCCCGCTGGCCTGCGCCATAGCGGCGCGCGGTCAGCCGCCACTTCAGCAGCACCACCAGAAGCAGCGGCCAGAACAGCAGGCCGGCTGCCTTACGGTACATCATCAGCCCGTTGCGGTAGGCGTAGTAGACTTTCCACAACGGGCGGAACACCCGGTGCCGGTCATTCTGAAACGTCGAGCAGTCATGCTCAAACCGCAGCTCCGGGTCGAACAGGATCGTCTCGCCGCGCCGCCGCAGCCCCAGCGTGTAAATCACATCGTCGCCGTACAGAAACAGCCCCGGATCCGGATAGCCCGCCGCTTCCACCATCCGCCGCGGCAGGAACAGCCCGACAAAGGAGGTGAGATCAATGGGCATCGGGGCCGGAGCCTCATACGCCGTATAGGGAATGTGATAGCCGTTGCGCGCTTTCAGCAGCGTGCGCAGAAAGACCGAAGGGTTCCAGAACGGGTTCACCGAGGGCCGGTTCATCTCGCAGATCTGCCCGTCGGGGAAATAGACCGCCGCCGCCAGCGCGGTGTCCAGCGGCCGGGGCCGGGCGTGAAAGGCGGCAAAGGCGCCGGGTGCGGGGCAGGCATCATCATCCATCACCACCAGCCAGTCGGCGGCCTGCGCCTCTACCGCCCGGCGCATGCCCATCTCAAAGCCGCCGGCCCCGCCGCGGTTTTCAGTGCTGGTGCAGATATCCAGCCGCGGGTCGCCTTGCGCCGCCAGCCACTCAGCAGTGCCGTCGCTGCTGGCATTGTCGGCCACCACCAGCGCCGCCAGCTCATGGCCCGGGCTCTCCAGCAGCCGCGCCACCGTTGCTTTCAGCTTGTCCAGCCGGTTGTGGGTCACCACCACCGCCACCAGCCGCCCGGCGCCTGCCGGAACGGTTTCCAGGGCCTGTGCCGCTGCCGGTTTCCCGGTGCCGATTGCTTCTGCCGTGCTCACCCGGGGCTCCTTGCCTGTCTGATGGAATCTGATGCCGCTTATGCGCGCCCGAAAGCTCATAAATCCCCGCCGCTGTCAAATCCTTTAGGGCCGCAAAGCGTTTGACAGAACGGCAGGAAGCCGCCACCTAAGAGCCATGCAAACAGCTCTCATCACCGGTTCGGCCGGCTTCATCGGATATCACCTGGCAGCACGGCTGCTGGCGGCAGGCTGGCGGGTCATCGGGCTGGACTGCCTGTCGCCCTATTACGACGTGACGCTGAAACAGCGCCGCCATGCGATGCTGGCGCAGACCCCGGGGTTCACCCCGGTGATCGGCAAGCTGGAAGACCCCGGCCGGCTGATGGGCCTGTTTGAGGACCACCAGCCGGATGCGGTGGTCCACCTGGCCGCCCAGGCCGGGGTGCGCCATTCCATTGACGCGCCGCGCGACTACTTGGAGGCCAATCTGATCGGCAGCTTTGAACTCTTGGAAGCCGCCCGCGCCCATCCGCCCAAGCACCTGCTGATGGCCTCCACCTCCTCGGCTTACGGCGCCAACACCGAAATGCCGTTTGAAGAACGCCAGCAGGCCGACCACCAGATGTCGTTTTATGCCGCCACCAAAAAGGCCAATGAATCGATGGCGCATTCCTATGCCCATCTCTACGCCCTGCCCGTCACCATGTTCCGGTTTTTCACCGTCTACGGCCCCTGGGGCCGGCCCGACATGGCGCTGTTCAAATTCACCAAGGCAATGCTGGCAGGCCAGCCGATCGACGTCTACAACCATGGCCGCATGAGCCGCGACTTCACCTATATCGACGATCTGGTCACCGGCATCACCGGGCTGATCGCGGCGGTGCCGGGTGCCGAACCGGTGCCGGAACAAGACAGTCTCAGCCCGGTGGCGCCCTTCCGGGTGGTCAATATCGGCGCCAGCAAGCCGACCCCGCTGATGGACTATATCGCCGCACTTGAGGATGCGCTGGGGTGCAAGGCACAGAAAAACATGATGGAGATGCAGGCCGGCGATGTGCCCGCCACCTGGGCCGATACCAGCCTGCTGAGCGCGCTGACCGGCTATCAGCCCCAGGTCGGCGTTGCCGAGGGCGTCGCCCGTTTTGCTGCCTGGTACCGGGACTATTACCGCATCTGACCCCCTGCCTCTTGCCCCTGCATTGCAGAATGCCTGTGCCGCGCCCCGGGGCAACCCGCGGATTTGGGTATTGGGGACCAGAAAGAAGCCAGCTGGAGCTTCTTCCCTCTGCTTCTTTCTGGTCTTAAATACCCGCGCCGCAGGCCTCCGCCTTTCCGAGGAAAGGCGGAATTCCTCTCAGCCAGTTAGGTCCGCTTCGGACCAAATGTTTCGCGCGCGAAACATTTGGTCCGAAGCGGACCTATTTTTGCATAGCTGCAGCACCTGTTAAGTTTCCAGTTTCCGCCCTGTGCAGGCGCGTATATGTCTCTATTTGAACAATAACACCTGCGGCGCAAAGCCCGGTGAACCAGGAACGGGAAAAGGGGCATCCCATGCGTATTGCAATGATTGGCACCGGCTATGTCGGCTTGGTGTCCGGCGTTTGTTTTTCGGATTTCGGCCATGACGTGATCTGCGTCGACAAGGACGCGCGCAAGATCACCCGGCTGCAGGGCGGCGAAGTGCCGATCTATGAGCCGGGGCTGGACCAGCTGATGGAGAAGAACGTGGCTGCCGGGCGGCTCAGCTTCACCTCCGATCTGGCGGCGGCGGTCGCGGGCGCCGAGGCGGTGTTCATTGCCGTCGGCACCCCGACCCGGCGCGGCGACGGCCATGCCGATCTCACATACGTGATGGCCGCTGCCGAAGAGATCGCCGCAGCCCTGACCGGCTATGCGGTGGTGGTGACCAAATCCACCGTGCCGGTGGGCACCAACCGGCAGGTGAAACAGGTGATCGCCAAGGCCAATCCGCAGGCGGGCTTCGACGTGGCCTCCAACCCGGAGTTCCTGCGCGAAGGTGCGGCGATCGAAGACTTCATGAAACCCGACCGGGTGGTGGTCGGGGTGCAGAACGACCGCGCAGCCGAGGTGATGGCAGAGATCTACCGGCCGCTTTACCTGCGCGACTACCCGGTCCTGTCCACCGATCTGGAAAGCGCCGAAATGATCAAATACGCCGCCAATGCATTCCTGGCGGCCAAGATCACCTTCATCAACGAGGTCGCGGGCCTGTGCGAACGGGTCGGGGCGGACGTCAAGGAAGTCTCCCGCGGTATCGGTTTTGACGGCCGTATCGGCAATAAGTTCCTGCACGCAGGGCCGGGATACGGCGGCTCGTGCTTTCCCAAGGACACTGCCGCCCTGGCGCGGATCGGTCAGGACCATGGCTTTCCGATGCGGATCACCGAGACGGTGATGCGGGTCAATGACGAGGTGAAGGCGCGGATGGTCGAAAAGCTGCGCGACATCTGCGGCGGGTCCTTCAACGGCAAGACCATCGCGGTGCTGGGTGTCACCTTCAAACCCAACACCGATGACATGCGCGATGCGCCCAGCCTGACCATCGTGCCGGCCCTGGTTGGCGGCGGCGCACGGGTGCGGGTGGTGGACCCGCAGGGCCGCGCCGAGGGCGAGGCATTGCTGCCCGGCGTCAAATGGGAGGAGGATCCCTATAAGGCGGCGCAGAATGCCGATCTGGTGGTGCTGCTGACCGAATGGAACGAATTCCGTGCCCTGGATCTGAAGAAGCTGGCCCGCAAGATGGAGGTGCCGCGGATGGCGGACCTGCGCAATATCTACTCGTCAAAATCCGCCAAACGGGCCGGTTTCGAGAGTTATGTGGCGGTGGGGCGCGGGCAGCTGAACGGCGCACCGGAGTAGGTCCGGTTCGGACCAAATGTTTCGCGCGCGAAACATTTGGTCAATCGTGCTGACCTAAAGAGATGTGCCGGAACTGGAGATATCAGAGACTGAAAAGGGCTTTTCCTAGGAAAAGCCCTGTGCCTGCGGCGGGGGGTGAGAAAGCTTCCTGGAAACCGTCCGGGGGACGGTTTTGCTTTCGAACGGGCGGAGCCCTGGGAAAGATGAAAGCCTGGCAGACGCTGATCAGAGTTTTTTCAGCCAGGCCTGCAATGCCTCAACCAGGGCGGTGTTGACACCGGGGCCGCTGATCTCGATGCGTTGTTCGCTGGGAGTATAACCCAGTTTCACACCACCCGGAGCCGGCAGCGAGATCCGCTCGCCGGGCTGGGCGGCGTCCCAATCATATGCCCGCGCACCCGCGGGCGGCTGACCAGCGGCGGCACCGGCGCCTGAGGCGCAGACGGGGCGGGCGGGGTTTCATAAGCCGGGGCAGGGCGGGTATCAGTGTCTAACAAGGGCGTTTGCGCCGGCGCATCCCCTTCCGCAAGACGCATCAGCACGTCCAGCTCTGCCTCAGGGCTGGAGCGGTCCGCGGCCTGCAGCGCCTGGGTGGCGCGGGCGGCAAAACCTTCGTCCGCTTCGATCGCGCGCACCAGCGCCAGGCCCAGCTTTTCGCTGATGGCGGTGGGGTAGAACAGCACCGCATCCAGCGCTTCGACCAGGGTGACAAAGCTGCCGATCTTGGAGCGTTTGGTGCGGGTGGCATTGCCGAACAGCGCCTGCAGCGCGTATTTACGGCGGGTGAAGACGCCCTGCTTACAGGCGCGCACGGCAATCCGGGCGCGCTCATAATGGGAGAGGTTCACCCGGATCTCGTTTTCTTCGACCATCGCCACATAAGAGGCTTCGGCGCTGCCGGGCTTGATCACCAGCGCCTTGAGTGTGGCAAACTTAGGGTCTGATGTTTCTTCATAGAGTCTGCGCAAGGCCGTCAGGCGGCGCCAGCCGGAGATCAGACCGTGGGTGCGTCCGCCGAATGTATCCTCCAGCGGCACCACTTCCGCCGGGGTCTGCTGGCCGCGGGCCCGCAGCGATGCCATCAGCGCCTGCAGCTCTTCCTCGTCCTGCTCAATCCGGTCGCGCACCAGGTGGTTCTCATCAATCGCCGCCAGCGGCAGCTCTTCGATCATCAGCCCCTTGGCGCGGGCGTTTTCCAGCACGCCCGACAGCTCCTGCAGCGCCGCCTGGGCCGACGCATCCGAGGCCACCTGGGCAATCGGCGCCGCCCCCACACTGGACGCGGTGCCAAGCGCCGGTTTGCCCGCGGGCGCCGCTGTCAGGTAACCGGTCTGCGCCGGGGAAAGCCGTTTGCGTTTTGCCATGTTCTGTCCTGACCTGTCTTCCTGTCTCCGGGCGGCTATCCTGCCGGAAATTCCTTGTTAGGGCCTTAGCCCGCCGCGCGCTGATCCTGCTGTTCCTGCAACGCCTCGCGCCGCCAGACCCGATCAGCAGCTTCTTGAAGGCGGCATAGGTTTCATCAAAGGTTTCGCGGCCTCTCGCATAGGTCTCGCGGTTGAAGTCGCGGTAATCGGCCTCGTAGATGCCGCTCACCTGCTCGCCGGCCTGGCCGATCAGCGCGGTGTAATCCTGTTTATGAGGGCTGAGCACCCGGCCCATATAGGCCTGCATCAGGGCTGCCAGCTCGCCCTGCTGGGCACTGTCGTAGCGGGTGATCACGGTGCGCACCGCATCCCATTCAAAGCTGAGGCCCGGCCGGCCCAGGGCGCGGGCAGCCAGGTTCTCGCCCTCCTCGATCGAGGCAAAGGTGGAATGCAGCATGTCAAAGAAACGGCCGGTGGAATCAAACTCCAGGAACGATGCGCCCATCGGCACCAGCAGGATATCGGCCGCCGACAGCCCGTTGATGGTGAGGTAGCCAAGCGCCGGCGGCGTGTCGATGAAGATCACATCGTAGGCGTCCAGCACCCCGTCCGCCTGCAGCCGCTCGGTCAGCGCATCCCACAGCTTCCAAGAGCGTGCCGCCATCCGCCAGACCGGGATCTGGAATTCCGCCCAATACAGGTTCAGCTGGGCGCCGATCAGATCGATGTTCGGCCAATGAGTGTTCTGAATGACGTCCCCAGCGGTCATCTCCATCGCCGCATCAAGTGCCTCGTCCAGCGGCTGCGGGGCATCGCCGCGATCAAGGCGGCGCTGGTTTTCCATGCGCAGATGCTCGCCGTAATGGCGCGCCAGCAGCGGGAAGGCGGTCTGCCATTCATCCTCAACCCGGCCGCCGAAGATCGAGGTCATCGAACCCTGGCTGTCCAGATCAATCACCAGCACCTTGTAGCCGTCCAGCGCGGCCGACATCGCCAGATGCGCCGCGGTGGATGTCTTGCCGACGCCGCCCTTGAAGTTGGCAACCGCGACCATTTTGGCGGGCAGGCCTTCGGGCGGTAGGGGATGTATTCCTTGGCCTTTGATCCCTGGCTGCCGAAATGGGCGCGCAAGCGCAGCACCTCGTCCAGGGTGAACCACTTGGCGCCGCCTTCGGTTTCCGAACGGCCCTGGGGCAGATCGGGATTGGCTTTCAGCACCCGGCGGAAATGGGCCTGGGCGACGGGGATCAGATAGCGGGTGATTTCCCAGGTCGAGAACAGCCGCAGCTCCTTGCGCCCTTCCTCGTTCATGCCACGGCTGGCCAGATCGGCGCGGCCCTGGGCGCAGGCGGCAGCGATCTCGGCAAAGCCTGCGGTGCTGGCCGGGGCATCGAGATCCGCCAGGGCGGCATCGGGATCAATGCTGAAATAGGGGGGCAGGCTGCTGCTTGCCCGGGGAAGGTCTTTCCTGTGGATATCTCGCGCCATGAGGATCTGCCTGCTGTGTGCGGGCCTTGTGGCCCTGCCGGTGTGGAATGCTGCTGTTTGCTGCCCTGCAGCCTGATGTGCTGCCTTTTTGACAGGATACCAGAAAACACCGCACATGGAAGCATAATGCGCATCCCCCCTGATTTTTCTAAGCAAATTCAACAGTTGCGGCAGGATCAGAGGCGGCTTTTCAGGGCGGTCAAAAAAATCTGCCCTGTTAATTATGAGTTATTTATTAGTTATAGGGAGGCGGGCAGCTTCGCAAAGCCCTTTTTTCATTGGGGTTGAGAGCGGTTTTTTCCGGGGCGGTGACTCTGAAACCCCGATCAAACGACTCTGAACCCCCGACAATGCGATTCCGAACCCCCGTTGCCGCGGCTTGTGGATAACCCTAGGGTGAGCGTAATCAAAACCACGATAAAACAGCCGCACAGGATTCGCAGAAATCCGGCGGCCGGCAGAGCAGATCACGGGCAGGCAAATGGCGGCAGAGCTGACAGCGGCGGGGATTCCGCCAGAGGGGCAGGGGGATTTTTTCCTTTGCGATATCTTCGGGGCGATCCCCAAAAACGATCTGGCGTCGATGGAGCATCCGCTGTTCTCGCTGGGCACCCGCCCGGACCGGCGCATTCTGAACTACCAGCACAACGGCGCCGAGATCACCGTGACACCCTCCGTCAAAGGGCTGGCGACAATCCACGACAAGGACATTCTGATCTTCTGCATCAGCCAGCTGATGGCGGCGCTGAATGCCGGCCGTCAGGTGAGCCGGACCTTGCATCTGAAAGCGCATGATCTGCTGATTGCCACCAACCGCGAAACCTCTGGGGATGCTTACCGCCGCCTGCGCGAGGCGTTTGAACGGCTGGCGGGCACCCGCATCACCACCAATATCGTCACCGGCGGCCAGGAGGTCACGACGGGTTTCGGGCTGATCGAGAAATGGGAGATTGTCAGGAAAGCGCGCGGCGGCAAGATGGTCAGCGTGGCGGTGACGCTCAGCGACTGGCTGTACCGGGCGGTGCTGTCGAAATCGGTGCTGACGCTGAGCCGCGATTATTTCCGCCTCCGCAAACCTTTGGAGCGGCGGATCTATGAGCTGGCGCGCAAGCATTGCGGACGCCAGAACAGCTGGCAGGTCTCGGTGGAGACGCTTTTGAAGAAATCCGGCTCCGCCTCGCCCCGCCGGGTGTTCCGCAAGATGATCCGCGACATGATCACCGCCCAGCCCTTGCCGGATTACGCGCTGGAGGAGCTGGAGGGCGATCTGATCCGCTTCTCCCAGAAGGGGGCGGTGACCGAGGCGGTGCTGAACGCGCCCAGCCTGAAGCCGCAGACGCTGGAGGAGGCCCGGGCGCTGATCCCCGGCGCCGACGCCTATGCGCTGGAGGCCGAGTGGCGCGCCATGTGGCTGCGCTCGGGCGCGCCGCGGCTCAGGGTGCCGGATGCGGCGTTTCTGGGCTGGGTCCGCAAACGCGCCGCGCAGTAGCCGCTGCCGCGCCCCGGAGCTGCCGGGGAATCCGGGTATTTGGAACCAGAAAGAAGCAGGCCGGCTTTGCTGCCCCTGCCGCTTCTTTCTGGTTCCAAATACCCGCGCCGCAGGCCTTCGCCTTTCCGCGGAAAGGCGGACTATGCCGCTATCAGATAGGTCAGTATGATTGACCAAATGTTTCGCGCGCGAAACATTTGGTCCGGATCGGTCCTTTTTCCGGCGGGGTGTTTGCGGGATGCGGGCTTGCAGAAACTGCGGCAGCGCGAACCCCGGTTCCGGGCCTCAGCGGAGGAGGGGGAGGTGAAGCCTGAAACCGGGGAGCGGCCGCCCGGGCGGGGGAGGGCGCGCGGGTTATCCGAAGTAGGCCTGGGGGCTGTAATAGGACAGCTGCGGGCCGGCGGCTGCCAGGCGCTCGCGCTGTTCCAGCGCCCATTGGCTGGCGATGCAGCCCATCACGCCGGCCACCGGGTAGAGAATGGCCAGGGCCAGCAGCGGCAGGCCCAGGAGGAAACCTGCGGCCACGGCTGCCAGGCTTGCGATGAGGCCGGTGAGGGTGCTGATCAGGGTCATGGGCGTGTCTCCTTGCGGGGTGTCCGGGACGGTATGTTCAGGGTGGTGCGTCCGGGGCAGTCTGTGTTTGCGTTGACCCTTTTCTAGCATGGGCAGAGCCGTCTGCCGGCTGCACCAAAGGATAGGCGCGGGGTGCGGAGGGGTATCCCCGCCCCCCATGGGTCAGGGCATCTGTCCGGGGGAGGCTGCAGAGCGCGGCGCCGGGAAGGGGGCCGGGTATGGAAGCCGGGAACCGGGGCAGGCGGCAAACACTAACAGGCCCGCCTCAGCCCTGACGGCTGAAGCGGGCCCGGACAGGCTGCGGGCCTCCCCCCGGGGCCGCGGCCTTCCGTTCTTGCAGCGCGCTCCTAGCCGCTGCCTTCTTTCAAGGCCTGCGACATGCTGGAGAGCACCGGGCTGATCAGGTAGTCGGCCAGCGTCTGGCGGCCGGTCTCGATCATCGCCTGGGCCGGCATGCCGGGCAGGGCCTTCACATTGGGCAGCGCCGCCAGATCCGCCTCGGCAATGCGGATATGCACCGGGTAGTAGGATTCGCCGGTGGCCCGGTCGGTGCTGCTGCCCGCCGCCACCATCACCACCTCGCCGCTGACCGGCGGCGTGCTGCGGAAGCTGTAGGCGGTCAATTGCACCCGCGCCTGGCTGCCCATCGAGACCTCGTCGATATCCGCCACCGCCACCCGTGTTTCCACCAGCAGGCCCGCATCCTCGGGCATCAGCTCCAGAATGGTCTGGCCGGGATCAACCACCTGGCCCAGGGTGTTGATGGAAAGCCCCACCACCCGGCCATCGCGCGGCGCGCGGATGATCTGGCGCTCGGCCACGTCCCAAGCGGCGTCGAGGCGCTGGCGCAGGTCCAGAAGCTGCTCCTGCACGTCCTGGCTTTGCGCTGCCAGCCGCGCCGCCCGGTCGCGCCCGGCCTGCAGCCGCCGCTCTTCGGTCTCGCCGATCCGCTCCAGCACATTGCCGCGGTCGCTTTCCAGCGCGCCAAGGGTGCCCAGAAGGCCGCTTTGCTGCATCTGCCGCTGGCCGATGCGGGTCTTCGGCACCAGGCCTTTTTCAAACAGCGCGGTCAGATCGGCCAGCTCGCCCTGCACCAGCGCCAGCTGCTCTTCGGTGGCGCGGATGCGGGCATCGCGGCCGCCCAGCTGATCCTCCAGCTGGCTGACGCGGCCCTCAAGGATGTCCATCTGGCCCTGGTACAGCGCCCGGTTGGAGGTGAGCAGATCCTGCTGCAGCGCCACCAGCTGCGCCAGTTCCGGCGCCTGGGCGGTGAGCCGGGCCAGCTCCGGTCCCGGCTGCAGCACATCGCGGCCCTTGCGTTCCGCCTGCAGCCGCGCCTGCTGCGCCAGAAGGCTGGCCAGCTGGCCGTTCAGGATCGCCAGCTGCGCCTGGATGCGGCGGCCGTCAAGCCGGGCCACCACCTGGCCCTTGGCCACCCGGGTGCCCTCGGCCACATTCAGTTCGCGCAGGATGCCGCCCTCCAGATGCTGCACCGCCAGCCGGTCGCCGGCCACGTTGAAGGCGCCCGAGGCCACCACCGCGCTGGTCAGCTCTGCCTTGGCGGCCCAGAACACCAGCCCGCCGAACAGCCCGAAACCGCAGACCACCATCCACAGCACCAGCCGCCGCACCCGGGTCGGCGGGCGTTGCGGCAGCGGCACATCCTGGCTGCTGCCGGCCGGCATCAGGTCGCGGAAACCGCTTTTGGCGGCAGCACTGCCGGGGTGCGGCGCCGGGCTGCGGTCTTCATGTTCCACCAGGCTCATGCGCTTGCTCCTTCATTCCGGGGCCGTCTGCCCCCTTTGCCTGCCCGCCTTCGGCGTTGCGGTGGCGGAAGGGGGCGATCTTAGGGTCGTCCTGGGCCTGGGCGGCCTGGGCGCGGGCCAGCGGCTGGGCTGCTGCCTCGATCACATGGCGGGCCTCGCCGAAGCGGGCGATGCGGCCCTCTTGCAGCAGTGCGGCATGGCTGACCCGGCGCAGCAGGCTGAGCCGGTGGGTCACCGCCACCACCGCAGCGCCGCGGGCGCAGGCTTCCTCAATGGCGGCGGCCAGCGCCTCTTCGCCCTCGGGGTCGAGATTGGCGTTCGGCTCATCCAGGATGATCAGCTTGCGGTCGCCAAAGAAGGCGCGCGCAAGACCGATGCGCTGGCGCTGGCCTGCCGACAGGAACTCGCCGCGCGGGCCGACCTCGGCGTTGTAGCCGCCGGGCAGGGACAGGATCATCCCGTGCACCTGCGCCAGCTTGGCCGCGGCCACCACATCCGACGGCCTGGCCGCAGGGTCCAGGAGGGCGATGTTTTCCGCCACCGTGCCCTGGAACAGCTCGACCCGCTGCGGCAGGAAGCCGATATGCTGGCCGATCTGCGCCGGGTCCCAATCAGTGAGCGCGGCATCGTCGATACGGATATGGCCGCGCACCAGGGGCTGCAGCCCGGCCAGCGCATGGGCCAATGTGGTCTTGCCGGCACCAGACGGGCCGATCAGGCCCAGCGACTGGCCCGGCTTCAGCTCGAGGCTGATGTCCAGGAGCAGCGGATCGGGCCGCCCCGGCAGCACCACGGTGGCGTTTTCCACCGACAGCCGGCCTTCGGGTTCGGGCAGGGTCAGCCGCTCGGGCGCGGCGCCCAGATGGGCCAGGAACATGTTCAGCCGCCCGTGTGCGCTGCGCGCCTTCAGAAAGCCGCGCCAGCCGGCAATCGACTGTTCCACCGGCGCCGCGGCGCGGCCCAAGAGGATCGAGGAGGCAATCATCAGCCCCGGTGTCAGCTGGTTGTTGATCACCAGCACCACGCCGGTGCCCAGAACCGCGATCTGCAGCCCCATGCGCACCGCCTTGGCCAGCGAGGTCATCAGCGCCATCCGGTCGGTGGCCAAGGTGTTGAACACCAGCGCCGAGAACGCCTTGAGCTGCCAGCGCTTGATCAGCGGCGCGGTCTTGCCCATGGCATGGATAAGGCCGGCATTGGCCATCATCTCACCCACCGCGGCATTGGTCTCAGAGGCCTGTTTGCCGGCCTCCTCCAAGGGTTTGCGGGCCATCACCTCGCTGAGCAGGCCCAGGGTGAACAGCAGCGCGATGCCGATCAGCGCCACCAGGCCCAGGATCGGGCTGAACATGAAGATCAGCATCAGGAAAATCACCGACCAGGGCGCGTCCAGAAGCGCCAGGAACACCGGGCTGGTGACAAAGCCGCGCAGCTCCTGGATGTCGCGGATCGGTTCGGCCTGGCCCAGGGCAGGCGGCATCCGGCCGCTGATCATGCCGTCCAGCACCAGCGGGCTGAGCCGCGCCTCAAGCCGGGAGCCCAGCCGCGCCACCAGGCGCTGGCGGATCATGTCGAAAAGAAAAAAGAACACCAGCGCAATGGCTGCGCCGGTGGTCAAGGCAATCAAAGTTGGAATGCTGCCCGAGGCCATGACCCGGGCAAACAGTTGCAGCATATAAAGCGGCGCTGTCAGGACAAGGAGGTTTACAAAAATGCTTGCCGTGAAAATGGCGGCAAGCACGCCCCGCTGACCATCAAATACCCGTCTTATCTTCATTGTCGTAGCCCCCCGGCTGCACGAATTGAAGCTATAAAATCTGGAGAACAGCGCCCTGGTCCAAGGATGCAATCCTTGGCCGGGGACCAAATCGCTGTCCTGAACCAGGGCTGGGCGGGCCCGGGGTTGCCCCCGGATCCGCCGTTCCTAAGGCTCAGACGGCTGTGGGACCCCAAATGTTGTCGTAGCTGTCGTCAAAGCCGGTGTCAGAGGCCAGCACCCGGATCGCTTCATAAGAGCCCGCATCGCCGGTGGTCACCGCGTTGATGCCGACGCCGCCGATCGGGATGGCGTCCTGTCCCAGCGAGGTGAACGGTGCCTCGTTGCCGGTCAGGCCGAGGATGTTCACCGTGGCGCCGCCAGCACTGATGCTGGTGTCGGTGCCGTCGTCGGTGACAGTGGCACCGCCGCCGTCCAGGGCGCCGAAGGCATCCTGCGCCGAGGTGCCAAGGCCGCCGCCCACATTGGTGACACGGAACAGAAGCACATCGTGGTCCTGGTCGATGTCGAAGTCGTGGATGGTGTCAGTGCCATCCATGGAGGCAAAGGTAGCGCCATCCCAGGTCAGGTCGATGATAAAGACATCCTTGCCGTCGCCGCCGATCAGGTCGTCATCGCCTGCGCCGCCTTTCAGGAAGTCGTTGTAGTTGCCCTTGCCGCCGAACAGCCGGTCATCGCCTTCCCCGCCATCCAGGAAGTCGCCCCCTTGCCGCCGTTGAGCGCATCGTTGCCGGCTTCGCCATAGAGGCAGTCGCGGTCGCCGCCGCCGCTCAGGACATCCTTGCCCTCGCCGCCCTGCAGCACGTCCTTGCCGCCGCCGCCGAACAGCTTGTCGTTGCCGTCGTTGCCGTCAAGGAAGTCGTCGCCATGGTTGCCTTTGATGGTGTCATTGCCGTCGCCGCCATGGGCCACGTCATTGCCGGTGCCGCCGTAGATCTTGTCGTCACCGTCATTGCCATAAAGGAAGTCATCGCCGGCATCTCCGAAGATCTTGTCGTCGCCGTCACCGCCCCAGGCTTTGTCGGAATCGTCGCCGCCTTTGATGGTGTCATTGCCGTCATCGCCATAAAGCCGGTCATGGCCGGCATTACCGAGGACCCAGTCGTCGCCGTCGTTGCCGTGCAGCAGATCGCCGCCCTTGCCGCCATAAAGCCGGTCATTGCCGTCGCCGCCATAGCCGTAGTCGGCACCGCGGCCGCCGACGATGACGTCATTGCCGCCTTCACCGAACATGGTGTCGTTGCCGGAACCGCCGCGGATGCGGTCATTGCCGTCTTCACCGCCGTCTCTCGGGGTGTAGCATTCCGGGGAAGCGACTTCTTTCAGCCCGTCGCCTTCATGGCCCTGCGAGGCCTGGGTCGGCACTTCGTCCTCGTCGCAGCAGTCCCAGTCGATCTTGTAGCCTTTGACATCGGCGCCGAGATTTTTGCCGCGGTCGCCGAAAATCAGGTCGCCCTGGGCGCCGCCTTCCAGCACGTCGTTGTTGGAGCCGCCGCGCATGGTGTCGTGGCCGGCACCGCCGTTGACGTCATCGCGGCCTGCGCCGCCATCCATCAGGTCATTGCCGCGGCCGCCCTGCATCAGGTCGTCGTCGTCTTCACCGAACATGGTGTCGTCGCCGCCCTGGCCGTCCATGGTGTCGTTGCCGTCACCGCCCAGCATGCAGTCGTCGCCATCGACCTGCTCGTCCTTGTTGCCGGTGCCGTTGTCGGCGCCGAAATCAAGGTCGTCGTTCTGCGACTGGCGTTCGTCGCCGAACATCTCGTCGTTGCCGGAGCCGCCGATCACCAGGTCGTCGCCGAGGCCGCCTGACATGCGGTCGTCGCCGCCCTGGCCGTTCATCCGGTCGTCGCCGTCGCGGCCGTACATGGTGTCATGGCCGTCCTGGGCGGTTTCGCCGGACTGGCCCATGTCGCCCCACATCCAGTCGTCGCCGCCTTCGCCGTCGATGCAATCGTCGCCGAGCTCACCGTAGAGGTAGTCGCCGGCATCGCCGTCGGAAGCGCTGTAGTTGCCATCGGCGTCGTCGCCGAAGATGTGGTCGTCGCCCTTGCCGCCGAAGACGCTGTCGGTGTCCTCGCCGCCCAGCAGGGTGTCATTGCCGGTTTCGCCGTCGATGTAATCCCAGCCTTCTTCACCGTCGATCCAGTCGTCGCCGTCGTCGATGTATTTCTTGCCGTAGATCGGCACCTGGTATTCTTCCCAAGTGTCCGGGTTGACCTTGGTCTCATAGCCGGTGATCACCTGCACGTAATGGCCCTTGCCGTCGGCATTGCCGCCGAACAGGGTGTCATTGCCGGTGCCGCCTTCGATCAGGTCGTCGCCATCCTGGCCTTCGACATAGTCCTGGCCTTTTTCGCCGTCGATGCGGTTGTTGCGCTCATTGCCGTAGACCGCGTCATCGCCGGCGCCGGCGCGGGCATTGTCGCCGGCATCGTGGTCGTTCAGGTTGATCACATTGCCGTCGGTGCCGCCGATTTCGGTGGTGCCGTCATTGTAGTCCGGGTCGGTTTTCTTGTCGCTGAACCGGATGTCGCATTCCGGATTGCAGACTTCCCAGTCGGGGGTTCTGTCTTTGATACCCATGGTAAACGTCCTCCTCATTAAAACTATGCGGGGCAGGGCAGCAGCTGCTGCCCGGGGTCAGTGCCCCTGCGCCGGGTCTGCTGCGGCTGCAGCAGCGGCGGCGCGGGAAAGGCGTGATGCTGCCTTCTGAGTGTATTGCAGCGCAAAGCCAGGCTCTGCGATGCCCCCAAATGGGGACTAAAT
The DNA here is from genome assembly GCF_004535885.1 of Leisingera sp. NJS201. NCBI lineage: Bacteria > Pseudomonadati > Pseudomonadota > Alphaproteobacteria > Rhodobacterales > Roseobacteraceae > Leisingera > Leisingera sp. NJS201. Next base: position 8,837 of record NZ_CP038235.1, on the reverse strand, counting down.
CAGTGATTTAGCCGATCATTTCCAGCCAGCCGCCCAACGCGCCCCCCAGCCAGCCGTCCACGATCTGCGCCGCCGCTGCCGCGGCCTCTTGCAGCGGTGTGTGCCACCAGGCGCCGGCCGCCAGCGCCGCCGCCGCCAGAAGCGCTGCCGCCAGCCTCCCGCGCCAGCGGCGGCGCGGCTGCGGCGCCGTTTGTGCCAGCGCCTCGGCCAGCGCCGATTTCAGCACCGGTTCAAACTCGATCCTGAGCGCGCCTTCCATCCGGTTCACCGCATCCTCCAGCTGGTCGATACGGGCGCTCAGCGCGGCGCGGTCGGCGGCGGCCTTTTGCGCCGCTTGCGCGCCCAGCCCCTCGTTCAAAGTGGTGAACATCTCGGCGATGCGCTTGTGCAGGGCCACCAGATCCGCCTGTGCGGCCAGCGGCGCGCCGTCGGGCCCGCCCTGGCGCAGGGCGGCGGCAATCTGTGCCAGCACTGCCGCACTCAGCCGCGGCGGCTGGGCCGGCGGCTTGCCTGCAGTGTCCGGCCCGGCTTGCTCTGCTTTGGCCTGTTCCGGGGCCTGTTCCGGTTCGGCCTGTTGCGCTGCGGGCCGGTCCTGTTCCTGCGCGGCGGCGGGGCGGGGGCTGCCGGCCGGGGCGGGCGGCCCCTGCACGGGTGCGTCAAGCGTCAGCTTGTTCATGACGCTCTCCCCAATGAGGCCTGCCAGGTCAGCCGCTGCGCCATCTCGGCGCGGCCCGCCGATTGCAGCTTGGCCAGCACCCGCTTGGCATAGGTGTTGAAAGTCTGTTCCTTAAGTCCTGCGATATGCGCCGCCTCGCGGTTGCTGAGCCCCAGCTGGATCAGCGCCGCCACCCGCGCCTCGGAGGGCGACAGCCCCATTTTCTGGGCCAGCATTTCGATCCGGGTGCGGTCGGGCTGGCGCGGCAGGATCGCCACCACCAGCGGCATGTCGGCGCCGGCGCAGCGGTAGCGGGTCAGCGACACCGGCAGCCGCATGCCGCTGTCGCGCTCCTCCAGGAACAGGATCAGCTCGCGCGGGTGCTGGCCGGAGCTGCCCCCGCCGCCGCGCCGGCTGCGGGCGCATTCGGCCACCGCCGCATAAAACCCCGCGGTCTCGCCCGGGCTGGCGCAGCTGAGGCGGCCGCCGCCGTCGCTGAGCAGAGCGCCGCCATCCAGCATGTCGCGCCCCGATTCATTGCAATGCAGCAGCGTGCCCTCGCCATCCAGCACCAGCACCGCACTGTCGGTTTTCTTGGAAATGGTCCACAGCAGCGCGCTGGTCACCGCCGCCTGGGTTTCGCCCGCCAGCTCGCGCAGACTGTCCTCGCGCAGCACCGGCCAGATCGCCTGCAGGATGTCGCCGCAATGGGCATCATGCGGGCCGCCTTCCAGTTTCAGCGCGATCAGATCCTCGCTGCCGTCCTCAAAGCTGCAGGAAAACAGGGTCCAGCCGCGGCCCGCGGCCAGATCCGCCGCCAGCTCCGGGTCCGGCAGCCGCGCCGCCAGGGCCTGGGCTGCGGGCCCGCCTGCGCGCCGGGGCCGGAAGCCGTTGGCGGCGCCCGGCTGCAATTGGCGCCGCAGTGCTGCCGCGGCGGTGTCCGGGCAGGGTTCGCCCAGGCCTGCGGCGCTGGTCAGAACCGGAGCGCTGCGATGCCCCGGCTGCACCAGGGCCAGCCGTGCCAGAGAAGAGATTTGCCTTTGAAGTGACTTGGAAAACAATACCTTGCCCGTTTGCGCAACGGACGCACTCAACATAACCATGTTGCCCCCCGGCATGACATAATGAATGACTTGAAGGTAGCACGCCGGCTGCTGTGTCAAACCGGGCAGAGGGGGTACGCCAAAGGCCGGAACGATGGCGGGCAGGGCCGGGCGGCGGCTGCAGAATACCACCAAGGGGGTAGCCGTTTGCGGTGGAGGATGTCGATTCGAGAAACTATGGGTTGTTCTGCTTGTGGGTAAAATTCTTTTAAATTGTGAATTCCACCTTGGAAACACATCGTTTCCCCATTGGGGACACTGCCAATGGCGTAAGAGGATTTTGGTGTAAATTGTTTTAAAACAAGCCTGTAAGGCGGATTGTGCCGCCGTGGCCGGCACGGCCCCGCCGGAAAGCACTGTACCGGGAGGGGAAGTTTCTTAACAAAATCGGCTGGTTTCGCTACGGTTTATCCACAGCAATGCGCATCAGAAGTGTTTGGACGCCCGTCTGCGCAGCCCGGCCCAAGAGGTTTTTTGCGGGCATGTTCTGTTTTTATCACGATCCGGAAACGGCGGCGCAGAGCGCTGCCGGGGCCAAGTGGGCAGCAGGTGGGCGGACTGTGTTCCAGGGAGCGGCAGCGCATCGCAAGAAGGGCCGTCTGCGGGGGCAGGCGGCCGTAAAAGCGCGCTCCTGGAGGGACGGGGCCGGATGCAGATCCGGCTGGTGTTACGAGTAAAGGAGTTTATTGATGCCTGTCCATATTGTGGGGGAAAGCAGGCTTCTCAGGGACATGTTCCTGTCCATCTGCGAAGCACATGACTATGAGACCGGGCACTGCTGCGGCAGCCTGGCGGATTTGCCGCCGCTGCCGGCAAAAGACCTGGTTCTGTTCTACAGCCATAGCGCCGGGGAGGCGCTGGAGGCGGAGCTGCGGGCCTTCCGCGCCCATAAGGGCGGGGCCTATCTGATCCTGATCACCGGCGATCAATGCCCGCCTGAGGTCCAGGCGGAGCTGAGCCAATATGCCGAGGCGGTGATCCCGGAGCGCAAATCGGCCGATGCGCTGATTGCGGCGCTGAAGGTGGTGCAGGACGGCTACCGGATTGTGCTGCCCGGGGCAGCCGCGGGAGAGGCTGCCGCCCGGATGACGGTGCAGCCGCGGCGCAACGGGTACCGGAACGGGTCCGCTAACGGGTTCAATAACGGGCCTGATAGCGGGCCTGATACCGGGCACGGCCTGTCGGACCGCGAACAGCTGATCCTGGCCAAGCTGACGGAGGGCGCCACCAACAAGAGCATCGCCAATGAGCTGGGCATCTGCGAGGCCACGGTGAAGGTGCATCTGCGCACCTGCTTCCGCAAGATCGGCGCCAAGAACCGCACCCAGGCCGCACTTTGGGCCTCGGAGAAACTGCCGCCGCAGGCGCCGGAGCTGCGCCGCCACTGACGGCGGCAAGCGGCACCGCCCCGGAGGGGCGCAAAAGTTTTCGAAAACTTTTGCCAAGACTTTTCGAAAAGTCTTGGGGTCCGCTCAGCGGCGCCGGTCGGGCTGAACAGGCCGGAAGCGGCCGTATTAGAGCCTGTTTTCATGCCTCCGGCTGCGGTCTCATTTGGCGTGCCGCCGGCTGAATCTTGATGTGCCGTGCCGCCGGCTACAGTTTGATTTGCCGTGCCTCCGGCACGAGCGCATTGATCTGGGCGATATGCTCCGGCAGGCAGCGGGTCAGGAAGTCGTATTTTTCCACCACATGGGCGCGGGCCGCCGGGCCGATATGGGCGTAATCCGCGGGGCTGGCCAGCACGTCCGCCACCTGATCGGCGAGTTTCTCCGGCGAGAAGAAATCGACCAGCAGGCCGGTCTCATTATGGCTGATGGCTTCGCGCACCGGGTCGACATCGGCGGCCACCACGGTGGCCTGCATCGCCATCGCCTCCAGCAGCGACCAGCTGAGCACAAAGGGCATCGTCAGATAGATATGGCAGCGGCTGATCTGGATGATCCGGGTGAGGTCGTCATAGGGAACCTTGCCGAGGAAATGCACCCGGCTCCAGTCGACGCTATCGCCCAGTTCGTCCTCCATCTCGCCGCGCAGGCCGCCGGGGTGTTTGCTTTCGGCGCCATATGAGGTGTCATTGCCGCCGATCATCAGTACCCGCGCATTCGGGCGCTGCGCCTGGATCCGCGGCAGCGCCCGCATCATGATGTGAAAGCCGCGGGCGCGTTCCATGTTGCGGGCAATATAGGTGACGACCTCGTCCTCGCGGCTGAGCGGGCGCTCCAGCCGCCCCAGACCAACCGTGGCCTGCGGGTCCGGTCCCAGCTTGTCGGTGCGGATGCCGTCATGGCACAGATACATCCGGTCATGAAAACTGGCCGGGAAGCGGTCGCGCTGCCAGGCGGTGGGCACATGGCCCTGGTCGACCAGTTCGATGCTGGCATAAGGCACGGTGTTGCGCGCCTCGGCAAAGAAATAAGCCTGGTCGTTGGCCGGGTTTTCCGGATCAAAGCCGACCAGCCCGCCGGAGGTGCGGTAGAAATATTCGAAAAAGCCGATGACGGGCACATCCGGGTAGGCGTCTTTGATGAACAGCAATTCGCCCCAGCCTGTGTGGCCGAGGATAATGTCGGGGGTGAAGCCTGCATCCCGCAACTGCCGCGCCGCCAGCGCCGCACCCAGGCCTGCGCCCGCTGCCGCCTCCCAGTCCTTGGAGAGGCCAAAGGCATCCTTGGCGGGGGTGCGGAAGGGTTGGTAGGTGACGGTTCTGATCCCCTTCAGCTGCACGTCCTTGCGCTGGGTGAGAAAGACAATTTCATGGCCGCCTTGCGCCGCCAGCCAGGGCGCAAGCTCCCGGTACTGGCCGGGCATGTTCTGATGCACAAACAGGATTTTCATGAGTGTATGCTTGCCGGGCCAGGCGGCGGGATGCAAGCACAGGCTGCTGAGAAGAGCAGACAACGTAAATGGGAGCACGCAGAAAAAGTCCGGGAGGCGTCTGCCCCCTCCCGGACGCAGAGGTCAGTTGATCACGCCGGCCCGGCTGAAGACGCCGAAGAAGTTGCCGAAGATATTGGAGATGGTCAGCGCGTCGTTGATCGGGGATTCGGTGGCCATCACCAGATCGCCGGGATTGACCCGGAACTGGCGCGCCGAAAACAGCCCGTCGGCAGAGGTGAGATCAAGGCTGAACACCACCCGCTGCTGGCGCGGCCCGCGCTGGCCCGGGGCAATTGCGCCGGCGGAATATTCACGCAGGATCAGCAGGCCCTTGGGATCGGCCCTGCCGTCCTGAAAGCCGCCCGCGACGGACATTGCATCCATCGCCGACATCTCGTCCTTGGTGAAGATGTGCAGGTCTTCCTCGCCGGTGGCGCCGAAGGAGAGGAAATAGCGCTCATCCTCCTCGACAAACACCCGGTCGCCGCCGCGCAACAGGGTGTCGAGGCGCGGGTTGTTCAGCAGATTGTCGACCGAGGTGCCATAGATCTGCCGCCCGCGCACCAGCCGGATCTGCGGGTTGTTGAGGCTGGCGCTGATGCCGCCGCCCGCGGAAACCAGCCCCATCACCGTGTAGTTGCGGTCCGGCATCGGATAGGTGCCGGGCTGGGCCACGCCGGAGACCAGATCGACCGAATTGTTGCGCCCCTCAGCCATCGCCAGCTGCACCTGGGCGGAGGGCACAACCGGCTCCAGCGCCTCTTGCAGCTTCTTGCGGGCCAGATCCGGGGTCAGCCCGTTGACGTTCACATCGCCCACATAGGGCATGAAGATAGAGCCGTTGGCGGCCACTTTCATGCCCTGCAGCTGCACCATCTTCTGTTCGGCGGCGGTCAGCAGTGAATTGTCGTTGCTGTCCCAGATGCTCAGGGACAGCAGGTCGCCGGGCTGGATGATCTGGGTTTTGGCGCCCTGGTGGCCCTGCAGCCAATTGAGCCGTTCCTGCTTGCCGGTCGACGGCCAGGCCGCCACCGTGGGCAGCAGCGAGCGGTTCACCTGATACAGCGCGAAATTGGCATCGGCCTCGCCCGATTCGCGCAGGATCTCCTCGCTGGCCGGGGCGCCGCCGGGCAGGCGGCTGCAGGCTGCGGGCAGAAGGATCAGGCCGGCAGCGGCCAGCCAGGGGAGAAGTTTCAGCATGAGGTGCCTGCCATTCGAAGCGCTCGGGGTGCCGCCCGGGATCCATGCCCGGGGGAACCGCTTTGATTTTTGTCCGGCCAAAGGATACTGGGCTGGTTGAGAGGGTCAACAGGAACAGGCAGCCAAGCATGGGGATTCCCGCCGCAGTGGTTCTGGGCGCAACAGGGCGAATCGGGCAGCTGATGCAGCTGGCTCCGCCAAAAGGGCTGCATTTGCGCCTGCAGGCGCGGCGGCCGCAGGACGGGCCTGTGCAAGCGGGCGGCGATTGGCACATCCTGGATCCGCTGGCGGACCCGCAGGCGCTGGCCCGTCTGGCAGAGGGGGCGGAGGCGCTGCTGTGCCTGGCAGGCCCGGTCCCGGGGCGCGGGCTAGCGGGGGCCGCAGACATGGATGACCACATCCGCCTGGGCGAGGCGGCGGTGCGGGCAGGTGCTGCGGCGGGCTGCCGGGTGCTCTTGGCCTCTTCGGCGGCGGTTTACGGCGCTCAGGGCGGTCTCTTGGATGAGGCGGCGCCGCTGCAGCCCGCCAATGCCTATGGCGCGGCCAAGGCAGAGATGGAGCGGCGCTGCGCCGCGCTTGGGGCAGAGCTGGGGGTGCCGGTCTGCGCCTTGCGGATCGGCAATATCGCCGGGCTGGACGCGATCCTTGGCGGCTGGCGGGAGGGGTTTGTCCTGGACCGCTTTGCCGATGGCAGCAGCCCCCGGCGCAGCTATATCGAGGTGCAGGCGCTGGCGCAGGTGCTGGCGGCGCTGCTGGTGCAGCCCGTCCTGCCCCGGCGCTGAATCTGGCGCAGCCCGGCGCGGTGGAGATGGCGGCGCTTTTGCAGGCGGCGGGCAAGCCCTTTGGCACCCGCCCCGCGCCGGCCGCTGCAATCGCGCAGGTGGCCCTGGACACCAACCGGCTGCAGGCGCTGCTGCCCTTTGCCCTGGCCCCGGCGGAGCCTGCGCAGATGGCGGCGGAATGGGCCGCCTTAGAGCCGTATTTCACCTGATTAGAGCCGAATATCAACAAGGAGCAAAGCAGCCGATGACCTGGCGCAAACGGATTTTCGACCTTTTCTTTGCCAGCCTGCTGATCCTGCTGCTGGGCCCTGTCCTGCTGCTTTTGATGGGCTGGCTGTTGTGGAAAGAAGGGCGGCCCTTGTTTTATGTGGCCGAGCGGATGAAGGGCCCGGGGCAGCCCTTTGCCTTATGGAAGCTGCGGACGATGACGGTGGTGGAGACGGACACCGGGGTCTCGGGCGGCGACAAATCGGCCCGCATCACCCGGACCGGCGCCTGGCTGCGCTCAAAGCGGCTGGATGAGTTTCCGCAGCTGTGGAACATTCTGCGGGGGATATTTCCTTTGTCGGGCCGCGGCCGCCCTTGCGCCAGTATGTCGAGGCGAATCCTGCGCTTTACGCCAAGGTGCTGAAATCGCGCCCCGGCGTCACCGGCCTTGCCTCGATCACCTATCACCGCCACGAGGCGGCGCTGCTGGCGCGCTGCACCAGCGCTGAAGACACTGATGCGGTCTATACCCGGACCTGCGTGCCGATGAAGGCGCGGCTGGACCTGATTTACCAGCGCCACCAGAGCATGTGTTATGATTTCGACCTGGTGTTTCAGACCATCGGCAATATTTTCCGCCGGGGGTAGTTTGCAATGAAGGTGATTCCCGTCCTAGCTGCTTGCTTGGCCTCTCCGGGCGCCGTGGCGGCGCGGCAGACCGGGGCCGGCTGGCAATTGTGGCACAGCAGCGGCCATTGCAGGAAGAAACCGGCGGTTTTTTGCCGCTCTGCGGTTTTTCGGCAGAGCAAAACCGGTTATCAAAGGCAAAACCGGTTATGATAGGATTTGAGTTTTAAAGCGCGCGCCGCAGGTGGCTCTGCAGCGTTATTTTGTTTAATCCATTTTTTCCTGCTGCCCGGCTGCGCAAGCGGCCGCCGGGGCAGGACCATCGCGATAACAGGATAATAAAGTGCAGGCATTGGCACATGGCAGTTGAGGGCAGGCGGGCATGTATAATCTGATCAGTGCGCTGTCGCGCAGGCAGAAGTCCTATGTATTTCTGGCCGCTGACCTGGCGCTCTTGCCGCTGGCGCTGCTGTTCACCCTGGAGGTGCAGCCGCTGCCGGATCCGGCGCTTACCACGCTTGCGTCGCTGTTGCCGGTGCTGCCTTATGTGATGTCCGCGGCGGCGGCGCTGGCGCTGTGGCTGGGGCTGCCGCATGTGCAGCTCAACGCCTATGAACGCCATGCCGCGGCGCAAAGCGCGCTGCTGGCGGGCGGCACCGCGCTGGTGCTGGCGCTGCTGGCCGCCGTCTTTGGCCCGGCGCTTGGCCCGGGCACCCATGTGGTGTTTGCGATCTGCTATTTCCTGTTCATGGTGGTGGCACGCGCGGCGATGCTGCAGATGGTGCTGATGGTCTACCGCCGCGCCCAGCCGCGGTGCCGGGTGCTGATCTACGGGGCCGGCAATACCGGCACCCAGCTGGCCCAGGCGCTGAAAGCCCATGACGGCATCGATCCGGTTGCCTTTGCCGATGACAATTCCTCGTTGCAGGGGCTGACCCTGGTCGGGCTGCCGGTGTTTGCGCCGTCGCGGATTGCCGAGATTGTCCAGGCGCGGGGGATCCGCCGGGTGCTGCTGGCGATGCCGTCGCAAGGCCAGCCGCGCCAGGCGCAGATCACCCAGCGGCTGCAGAAGCTGGGGCTGGAGGTGCAGGCGCTGCCCTCTTTTGCCCAGCTGATCGGCGAAGAAGCCCTGGTCGACAAGCTGACGCCGGTGGCGCCGCAGGCCTTTCTGGGCCGCGCGGCCCGCAACGTGCCGCTGAAAGAGGCGGCAGGGTCTTATCAGGGCAAGGTGGTGCTGGTCTCGGGGGCGGGCGGTTCGATCGGCTCGGAGCTGTGCCGCCAGGTGCTGACCTGCCGGCCTGCGAAACTGGTGCTGTTCGAACTCAGCGAATTGGCGCTTTATAATGTGCATCAGGAGCTGGGGCCGCTGGCCGAGGCTGCCGGCAT
>NZ_CP038234.1:3835000-4382007 GCF_004535885.1 Leisingera sp. NJS201 | reverse complement strand
ACAACCCCCGCAGCGCGCCGGAGGGCGCGTAGGACACCAGCATCAGCGGAAAGATCGCCCACATCACCGGCATCTTCAGCAGATCCAGCACCGATCCCTTGTGCTCGCCATCCGGCTTGTCGGGGTCTGAAACGGTCAGGAATATTCCCGCCGCCACCGCCACGGAAACAACTGCCAGCCCTGCCAAGGTCTCGCGCCAGCCGAACAGATCCACCGCCAGCGCCGTCGGGTAAGAGGCCACCAGATTGCCTGCCGATCCCACCCCCAGCATCAGCGCTGCCAAGGTGGCAAAGCGTGCAGGCGGGTACTGGCGCGCAAAAATGTAGTATGAGGCCATCAGCACCGGCGAACAGCCGATACCGATCAGAAACATCGCGATACTGACATGCAAGGGCCCGGCGGCCGCGGCAAACAGCGCCGCTCCGCCGCCGCCGCCCAAAAGCAGCAGCAGCGCTGCAGTCCGGCGCGGTCCCGCATGGTCCAATGCCCAGCCCACCGGCAGCTGCATTGCGGCAAAGGACAGGAACCACATGCCCGAGGCAAAGGCGAGATCATCCGGCGCCGCGCCAATGTCCTGCCCCAGGACACTGGACAGCACCGCCAGGAAAGCACGGAAAAACTGGCTCAGCACATAAGCCAGGCACAATAAGACCAATCCTGCCTGCATTTCCCGTCCCCCCGGTTTGCCGTTTCCGCGGCACAGCTTGCATGTTTGGCCCCGGCACACAATTCGTTTAGGTAGGAACAGCAGGTCACTGGCACGGGATACTGGGGCGGGAACGGAATGACGACAGACACTTTCTATTCCGGCCTGCCAAGCACCCGGTCTTTCGACAGCCTTGCCGCGCCAGAGGCCTTTGTGCCGCTGCCGCCGGACTGGCACCTGTGCTGCACCGATATCGTGAACTCTACCGGGCTGGCGGCTGCGGGCCGCTATAAGACCGTCAATATGATCGGCGCCGCGGTGATCGCCGCCATGCGCAACGCGCTTGAGGGCGAGGCTTTCCCCTATGTTTTCGGCGGTGACGGCGCCTCATTTGCGGTGCCGCCCCGGCACAAGGACACCGCCAAACAGGTGCTGGCGGGTCTGCGCAGCTGGACTGAATCGGAATTCGGCGTCAGCCTGCGGGCTGCGATGCTGCCGATGGGCTGGATCCGCGCCGAGGGGCTGGACGTCCGGATTGCCCGCTATGCCGTGTCGGAACACGCGGATTTCGCCATGTTCAACGGCGGCGGGCTGGCCTGGGCCGAGGCGCAGATGAAGGCCGGCGCCTTCGAAGTGCCCGCCGCCCCGCACGCCGCCGCCCCGGACCTCGACGGCTTGTCCTGCCGCTGGAGCAACACTCCGGCGCGCAACGGCATTATCCTGTCGGTGGTTGCCCAGCCCGCGCCGGGCACCAGCCCGCGGGCCTTTGCCCGGCTCTCGGCAGAATTGCTGGATCTGGCCTCTGAACTTGCCGAAGACGGCCACCCGGTACCCGATTCCGGCCCCAAATTGCGCTTTCCGCCCTCCGGCCTGGCTTTGGAAGCCCAGGCGTCCCGCGGTAAATTGCCGGTGATTTTGCGGAAGTTTTATCTTTTCTCACACAGCCTCTTTGCCGGGCTGATCTTTGCCTTGAAACGCCCCGCGGGCGCCTTTGACCCGGTGCATTACCTATCGGTTCTCAAAGCCCATTCCGATTTTCGCAAATTTGATGACGGGCTGAAGATGACACTGGATTGCACACCGGCCATCAGCACCCGGATCCGCGACCGTTTGCAACAGGCCGCCGGGGCGGGGCTGGTGCATTTCGGCCTGCACGAACAGGATGCCGCCATGGTCACCTGCATCGTGCCCTCGCCGGTAGAGGACGACCACGTCCACTTTGTTGATGGGGCCGGCGGCGGCTATACGCAAGCAGCCGCCAATCTGGCGGCTGCTTTTGGTGGCGGCAAAAATCCGGCATGACGTCAGACAGGCGCAAACGCGCCCGTCTTGGGATCATAACATTCCAGACCGCCCTCGCCGATATCGGTCCACAGGCCATGCAGGCTCAGCTGTCCGGCCTTCACCGACGATTCGATAAAGGGAAAGGTCATCAGGTTTTCCAATGAGGCAACAACAGCTTGGCGCTCAAACTGGCGCGCTTGCAGGTCTGGATCCTCAATACCTGCGACGCCTTCGAACTTGGGCTTCAGAATATCCATCCAGCGGCCGACAAAACTGGTCTTTTCCTCCAGCTGCGGCGCGTTGCCCTTGCACATGTCGATACAGCCCTGCACGCCGCCGCACTGTGAATGGCCCAGCACGATCAGATGCGACACCTTCAGCGCGGTCACCGCGTATTCCACTGCAGCCGAGGTGCCGTGGTGATCGCCATCCGGTGCAAACGGCGGCACCAGATTGGCAATATTGCGGTGAATAAAGAACTCGCCCTGGTCGGCGCCGAAGATCGACGTCACATGCACCCGGCTGTCACAGCAGGAAATCACCATGGCCCGCGGACGCTGGCCTTCGGTCGCCAGGCGGCGGTACCAGCCCTGGTTTTCCTCATATGATGTGGCTTTCCAGCCGTGATAGCGGGTCACCAGATAACTGGGGAGAGGTTTGGCAAAGTCCATTGTCGAATCCTCCGATCGTTGCACGTTGCCGGACGTGTTACTCTGCATTGTCCGCAAATTCGAGCGATTTGAGCCCCCCTTCAGAAACCTTTTGAAAACTTGTGGGCTTCAAATTGGCAGTTGTGCCGTGGGGGCACATAGAATTTGGGTGAATGTGGTGGCCAATATACTAACAGTAATACGTTCTGAATCAGTGCGCTTGGATCCGGACAAACTCTCCGCGCTGTATGAGCAGCTCGGAGAAACCGGCGCCGAAGATGTGGTGTGCCGGGCGGTCGAAGAAATGGCTGTCCGCCTGACGCATTGCGAGCGTTTGTGGCGGCAGAATGACATGATCAACCTGCGCAAAAGTGCGCGGTCGCTGATTGCGATTGCCGATCAGATCGGCATGACAGCGCTGGCAGCCATTGCCAGGGATGCGACGGTGGCCATTGATGCCGGGGACGCTCCGGCGGTTGCCGCGATCCTGTTCCGGCTGATGCGGGTGGGCGAACGCTCGCTGACCGCGGTCTGGGACCAGCAGGACATGACGATCTGATATTTCCGCGGCCTGCAGGGCTTGCAGGCGGCGCTGCGGCGGCTACTCTGGTGCATCCTTATTGATCCGCTACCGGAGTATGCCCATGCCGCCCGTCTTTGCCGCGTCCAGCCCGGACGCCTGTCCAGTGCATGTTATCCCAAGCGACGCTTTTGACAGCTGGCTTTCAGGCCAGCCGCAGCGCGTTCAGGCATGGGTTTCTGCACAGGGCTTTACCGGCACTTGCGGTCAGGCCGTCACGGTGCCAGGCGCAGATGGCAAGATTGAGATGGCCCTGGCCGGCTTTGGCAGCGCCGCCCAGCGCGCGCGCCGCCGTTTCGTGCTGGCCGAGGCCGCCGCGAAACTGCCCGGCGGGACGTACCGGATCGCCTCCGGCCTGCCGGAAGAAGCTGCTGCCACCGAAACGCTGGGCTGGCTGCTGACCGCCTATCGCTTTGACCGGTATAAGAAAAGCACGGCACAGACCGCTGCACTGGTTGCGCCGGAAGGCCTTGAGGCAGGCGCCGTAGAATCACTGGCTGCCGCCGAATGCCTGACCCGCGATCTGATCAATACTCCTGCCTCTGACATGGGCCCGCCAGATCTTCAGGCTGCTGCCGAAGCCCTGGCCGGGGAGTTTGGCGCCAGCTGTTCTGTGATCACCGGCGCGGATCTGCTGGACCAGAATTTCCCGCTCATCCACACCGTGGGCCGCGCCTCGGACCGCGCACCGCGGCTGATCGATATCGGTTGGGGCACGTCCGGCCCCCGGCTCACCCTGGTGGGCAAGGGCGTCTGTTTCGACACCGGCGGGCTGAACCTCAAACCCGGCAGCAGCATGGCACTGATGAAAAAGGACATGGGCGGCGCAGCCAATGTGCTGGGGCTGGCGCGGATGATCATGGCCGCCGGGCTGCCACTGCAGCTGCGGGTGCTTATTCCAGCAGTCGAAAATGCCGTGTCCGGCTCTGCCTTCCGCCCCGGCGATGTGCTGATGTCCCGCAAGGGGCTGACGATTGAGAACAACAACACCGACGCCGAGGGCCGCCTGGTGCTGGCCGACGCGCTGGCGCTCGCAGCCGAGGACGCGCCGGATCTGCTGATCTCCATGGCCACGCTCACAGGGGCTGCCCGTGTGGCCGTCGGCCCGGACCTCTCCCCCTTCTATACCGGCAATGATGCAGATGCCGCCGCGCTGGCGGCCAGTGCGGCACGCACTGCCGACCCGGTCTGGCGGATGCCGTTCCATGACCCTTACGAGGCCATGATCGAACCCGGCATCGCCGATCTGGACAATGCGCCGTCTGGCGGTTTTGCAGGCTCGATCACCGCCGCGCTGTTCCTGCGCCGTTTCGCCGGAGACACCCGCTATATGCATTTCGACATCTACGGCTGGACCCCCAGCGCCGCCCCCGGGCGGCCCAAGGGCGGTGCCTTGCAGGGCGCCCGCGCGCTGTTTGCCGCCCTGCCGGACATGCTGGAGCTTTAGCAGCATGACCGACCGCCGCCGCACTCCCATGAACTCCCGCATCGCCGCCGTGCATCTGGCGGATGTTCCCGCCGGCCTGGAACCCGTGGAGGGCACCGCCGCCCGCATCGGCGTGCCGGTTGCAGACCTCTTGCGCACACCGGACGGCGCCCGCGACCGCCAGCTTGTCTATGGCGAGCCGGTGACCGTCTACGAGGACCGGCAGGGCTGGTCATTCCTGCAAGCGGCCAAGGATTCCTACGTCGGATATATGCCCGGCACTGCCCTCACAGCGCAGTTTGAAGCCACCCATTGGGTCAGCGCCCCGGCGACCCACAGCTATTCGGCGGATGACTTCAAATCGCCGGAGACGCAGGCGCTTAGCCATGGCAGCCGGGTGCAGGTTTTGGGCGGCACCGGGCGGTTTCTTGAAACCGGCTTGGGGTTCATCCCCGCCCGCCATCTGTCGCCGCTGGGCGCCCATGCTGCTGATCCGGTGGCGGTGGCAGAATTGTTTCTCGGCACGCCCTACCTCTGGGGCGGCAACAGCCGGTTCGGCATCGACTGCTCCGGCCTGGTGCAAGCGGCTCTGCTGGCCTGCGGCACGGCCTGCCCCGGCGACAGCAATATGCAGGAAGCAGAGTTGGGCGAACCCGCCCCTGATACAGGCTACCAGCGCGGCGATCTGCTGTTCTGGAAGGGCCATGTCGCCATGGTGCGGGACGCGGAAACCCTGATCCACGCCAATGCCCACGATATGGCGGTGACGATCGAATCCATCGGCACGGCAATCAAACGCATTCAAGCCCAGGGCGACGGCCCGGTCACCGGACACAAACGGCTGGCTTAATCCGCATCAGCAGCCCCAGGCGGCAAAAATCTTGCAAGATTTTTGACCGGAAAATTTGAATTTTCCGGCCCGCGCGCGGCTGCAACCCTCCCGTCAATCAACGGACCGGATCAGCTTGCGTTCCAGCACCCGCAGAACGGTTTTCAGATCCGCCCCGCGCTTCAGAATATGCCCATCCATACCGACCACCGAATACTGCCCTTGCCGCACCCGCAGCTTGGGGCGCTTTTCGATCCGGTAAAGCGGGTGCTCTGCCGTACGCCGGAAAACGGAGAAAACTGCCAGGTCACGCAGGGAGGCAATGCCGTAATCGCGCCACTCCCCCGCGGCAACCATCCGCCCATAGAGGGATAGAATGACCGACAATTCCCGCCGGTCGAACGCGACTTGCTGAGGGTAGGGAGATCCGGGAAAAGGCTGCACCTGATCAAAGCTCATAGGTTAAAGGTTGCGCCGTTTCCGGGGCAAATCAAGGTTTATCCCCTTCGAATTTTCGTGTGATGCAGAAGGCGCACAGGCTCTGCCTCCTGTTTTCAGCCCGCTCCGGCCTGCCTCAGGCCGCTACCAGACCACCGCAGCTAAGACCCAGAATCTGCTCCAGCGCGCGTGCTCCCGGCGCTGTCAGCACCAGCCCGCGCTTGTGCCGGTGGCGTTTGACCCAGCCGCTGTCCAGTGCGTGATCCAGGATCAGCCGCCCCATCGGCCCCGCCACATGCAGCTTGCGCTCGGTCCAGTCCAGACAGGGCCGGGCAAAGGGCTGGCGGCCCGGTTTCCCAGGCAGAACAACCCCAAGTTTCAGCCATTCCCCGGCCGGAACAGCGCGAAAGGCGCCGTGTTCCTCGCGCAGCATCCCGCGGTCCAGAAGCGCGCGGGTCATCGCCACAGCCAAAGGCCCGGCCAAATGGTCATAGCAGCTGCGCACCTGTGCCAGATCCCCCGCCTTGCGCCGCTGCGCGCGGTGCAGGCTGTCCGCAGGCGCAATCGCCGCCAGCTGCTCCAGCGCATGGGCCACCTCCGGCCCGGCCAGCCGGTGATAGACACAGCGGCCGCGTTTTTCGGCCACCACCAGCCCGGCATCCTGCAGCAGCCGCAAATGCGCCGAGGCGGTTTGCGGTGTCACCCTGGCCGCCGCCGCCAGTTCCTTGTTGGTATAGGCACGCCCCTCCATCAGCTCGCACAGCATCTGCGTGCGGCTGGCATCGCTGATGGCCTGGCCCAGAATGTCGAAACGCGGTGTGATCATGCCCTTACCCTAAGCGGTTCCTGCAGGCAGGCCCAAGCAAAACCCTTCGCTGCGCATCGAACTGTCCGGCCCGTCACGCAAACGACCCATGACAGAACCAGCCCGGCGACAGCGCACCGCCATGGGCAAAGAACAGCCACAGCCGTTCACCGCTGCGGGTCACAACCACCCAGTAATCGCGCACGCCGCTGCGCCAGTTCGGATCCTCCAGCCACCATTCCGGGGCTATCCGCTCAGGGCCCTCCGCCGCCGCCGGCTCCCAGTTGCGCCCCCGCCAGCGGAAACGCTCCGGCACCTCAGGCCGCTCTGGCGCATGGACCAGCTCGGGCTGCCAGATCAGCAGCGGGCGCGGACGGGGCGGGCGCGGCCAGTCCCCGGCGGCAGGCTCAGACCAGGCTGCCGCCTGCACGGTGAAGGTCTTTTCCGGAATGTGGCTCTCTGCCGGGTGACAGCGTGTGATGGCCTCCAGCCCCAGCCGCGCGCCAAGGCGGCCGATCAGATCCTCCAGCGCCGCGCCATCCTCCTGCCGCGCCTGCACCGCAGCACCCGCCTGCATATGGCCCGCGGGGGTGCGGGCGTGGATCGCTTCGGCCTGCAGCACCTCCAGCCGCAGCATATCGATGCCATAGCCTGCATCGATCTGTTCCAGCTTCATCTCCAGCAGCGGGCGGATGCGGTCCGGCGCGCGGCTGGCACGGGCCAGGCCCAGGGTCACGGTCTCCATCGCCTGATCGCAGCGGTGCGCCTCCAGCCGCAGCACCCGCGCGCCCTTGCCCCGCGCCTCCAGCCGGGCGCAGAGCCTGGGCAGCATCCGGTCAATGCCTGCCAGCAGATCTTCCATCAGACCGATCGGCTCCGGCAGGGTCAGCCGCACCGCAAAGCGATCCGGGCTGCGCGCGGGCGAGACCGGCTCCGGCGCGCTGCCCATCGCCTGATCCAGCCGCAAGACCAGCCCGCGCCCGAACCGGCGCGCCAGGCCCGCCCGCGGCTGACCCAGCAGGTCGCCAATCCGGCGAAGCCCCAGCCGGTTCAGCTGCGCCACCGTGGCATTGTCCAGCCGCAGCGCCGCCACCGGCAGCGGGGCAAGCGCGCCGTAAGCCTGCCCAGGCCCGGCAATCCGCCCCATCTGCGGCGGCGGCGCCTGCACCTGCGGCGCGGCGCCGCCGCGGGTCCAGTGGCGGCGCTTGGCGCTTTGCCCCGGCGTGCGTTTCTGCGCCCGGGCCCGGGTCGCGCGGGCCTCCTGATCAATGGCATCGCCCGAGCGGTCCGGCACGGCGTCCTCCCCCGCATAACGCGCTAGCGCCCAAGCCGCGCCCAGGGTATCCGCCAGCCCCATCTGCACACTGAGACCCATCTCCGCGCAATCGCGCCCCGCCGTCTCCATCAGCACCGCCTCACTGCCGAACAGATGCGCGCAGCCGGTAAGGTCAAGGATCAGCCCGTCCTCCCCGGCTTCTGCCACCCAGGGGCTGAACTTCCCGGCCCAGCGCCTGAGGGCGGCCAGGAACGCCGCCTCCGCCGCCCGGTTGCGCGGCCGCACCACCAGCGCCGCACACATCGCATGGGCATCGCGCAACGGCTGGCCCGGCTGCAAACCTTCCGCCGAAGCCGCCGTGTTTAACGCGGAAATAACCTGGGTGTTGGACACTTCTTCGGCAACGGCCAGCGGCCCGGCAATACCGCCGCGCTTTGCCCGCATGATACGTTCGGCGCCAAGGCGCGGAAACCAAAGCGATAAGATGCGGCGATGGGGCATGGGCAGATCGGGCAACAGGGGCCGGCAGGCGGCAGATTACAGGAGTTCCACAGCATATGTTCTTATTTTGTTCATGTCATGCGATTCGGTCGATCCGCCCGGGGGCCGCGTGATGACCATCCGCCTGTTCAAAACCATGGCCTTCATGGTCATCCTTGCGGCTCTTGCCATTGGCAGCACCGCCCCGGTCACAGCCAGGGACGGCACCAGCAAGCATGTGACACGCAGAATGGCCCTGATGACCTCGCAGAAGGCGGCGATGGATGTGCTGACCGGCATGATGGCCGGACGCACATATTTTGACCGGGACAGGGCCCGCGCGGCCCGGAGGCAGCTGATCAGATCCACCGGCACCATCCGCAAGCATTTCAAGAAGCCGCAGCTGGATCCGCGCTCTCATGCCCGGCCCTTGATCTGGCACGCCTGGAAGGATTTCAAAGCCCGTGCAGACACCGCCGAAGCAGCAGCCCGCGACCTCAGCACCCGCTCCCTGCCCGCCCTGCGCCGCACCCTGCCCAGCCTGATGCAAAGCTGCCTCAGCTGCCACGAGACCTATCGCAACACGCCCAACAGCTTCACCACGCACTGATACCGGCAGGCATTGACCGGTATGCTCTGACCAGTACGCCCGCAGCCCTCAGGTGCCGAACCGCGCCATAAAGGTCTCGATCGCGCCGGCGATCACCCGCTCACGTTCGGCCTCGGTAAAATGCTCGTCGATGTTGAACAGGAATCGCAGGAAAATATCCGCCTTGCACAGCTCGATGAACTGCGCGGCGGCCAGGTCCGCATCCGGAATAGCCAGCTCGCCCCGCTCTGCGGCGATTTTCAGGTAATCGCGGATTTGCCCGTGCAAAACCATCGGGCCGCTTTCATAGAACATCGGCCCCAACTCAGGGAAACGGTCGGCCTCGGCCACAAAGATGCGGAACAGCTGCAGGCTGATGCCGCCCATCAGCACGGCATGCACATGTTCCGCCGCCACCCGCAGCACGCCGCGCGGGCCGCAATCGCCTGCTGCCAGATCCGGCCCGCTGTCCGCCTGCTGCCCGCAGACCGAACGCACCACCTCCATGAACAGCACCCGCTTGTCGGGGAAATAGCTGTACAGCGTCGCCTTGGACACGCCGGCCGCCTTGGCAATGTTGTCGACGCTCGCGCCCTCAAACCCGTCAGCCAGGAACACCTCGCGGGCCCCTGCAAGGACCTGATCGAATTTCCGGCCTGTACGCAGGACGCTGGCTTGCTGGTTCATGCGGGTTCCTTTGGCTGCCTGCGGGTCTGGGCCTAGTGTAGCCTCTGCTGCCGCATTGCAACAGCATAACCCGTGCCGTCTTGCAGTCCCTCGCGGAAGCGTTATGCTTAGAATCATTCTAAGTTGAGGGGCGGCAGATGCGTTTTTTCACCCAGCGCAAACGGTTTGCGGAGCTGACCGGGCAGGAAATTCTCGCCCTTGCGATCTCTTCCGAGGAGGATGATGCACGCATCTACCGCGGCTATGCGGAGCGGCTGCGGGCAGAATTTCCCGCATCAGCGGCGATGTTTGACGGCATGGCGGCGGAGGAGGACGAACACCGCGCCCTGCTCATCGCCCTGCACCAGGCCCGGTTCGGGCCGGCAATTCCGCTGATCCGGCGCGAGCATGTGGCAGGCTACTATGCCCGCCGCCCTATCTGGCTGATGGAAAACCTCAGCCTTGACCGCATCCGCGGCGAGGCCCGCGCGATGGAGCGCGACGCCGAACGCTTCTACACCGCCGCTGCCGCCCGCACCCGGGATGCCGCCACCCGCAGGCTGCTGGGTGATCTGGCCGCGGCAGAAGCAAGCCACCAGGCCCGCGCGGGCGAACTGGAAGAGACACATCTGGACCCCGGCACACGCACGGATGAAGATGCAGCCGCCCACCGCCAGTTCGTGCTGACCTGGGTGCAGCCGGGGCTGGCCGGGCTGATGGACGGTTCAGTCTCCACCCTGGCGCCGATCTTTGCCACCGCCTTTGCCACCCAGGACACCTGGACCACGTTTCTGGTCGGCATGGCGGCCTCGGTCGGGGCCGGCATCTCGATGGGCTTCACTGAGGCCGCTTCCGACGACGGAGAACTTTCAGGCCGCGGCTCCCCCGTCAAACGCGGGCTGGCCTCCGGCATCATGACCACCGTGGGCGGCCTGGGCCACGCCCTGCCCTATCTGATCCCGGACTTCTGGACCGCCACCACGCTCGCCTTGCTGATCGTCTTCGTGGAACTGTGGGCCATTGCCTGGATCCAGAACCGTTTCATGCAAACCCCGTTCTGGCGCGCCACCATGCAAGTGGTGCTGGGCGGCGCCCTGGTGCTGGGTGCCGGTGCACTGATCGGCAGCGGGTAGAACCGGCCCCGGCGCTCTCCCGCCCGCTTCGGAACAGCCACAGGCTGCCCTCCCCGGTTGGGCCCAGCAGCGCTGACGCGCTGCGGGTGCGCCCTTGCTTACACCGGGCTTCTCAGGGTCAAGGGCGGCAAAACTGCCACCCGCCAGCGCGGTCTGCCAATGAGGATGCTATGGCCAGTCTCACAATTGACTTAGTGCTCTTTTGGGCACACCTGCCCTTACAGCGCATTTCAGCAGAGCCGCCTGCCCCGTGCGCAGCACGGGGCCACGCCCAACTGCGAAAGGCATTCCAAAGGATGCCTATGAGCAGGCGGGAGCACATCCCTTTTGCCAAAAACAGCCTTTGCCAATTGGTCAGCTCTTGTTACCAATCCACCCATGGCTGAGATTTTCTTCCGCACCCTGCCCTTCTTTGCAATCATCGGCCTTGGCTACTGGGCCGGGCGCAGCCGGTTTTTCACTGAGGACGCCACCGCCTACCTCACCCGCTTTGTGTTCTACTTCCCGCTGTCGGCGATGATCTTCGGCTTTGCCGCCAATCTGTCGTTTGCCGAGGTCTTTGATCCTACCCTGATCCTCGGCTATCTGGCCGGCACTCTGGCGGTCTACCTGCTGGTGACAGCCGTGGCCGTGTTCCGCGGGCTGGACATGCCCACTGCAGCGGTTGAGGCGCAATGCGCGGCAATCGGCAATGTCGGCTTTCTGGGCCTGCCGATGATGGCGATCCTGTTCGGTCCGGCCTCGATAGCGCCGATGATGGTGGTGCTGAGCGTCGATCTGGTGGTGTTTTCCTCGCTAATCGTCATTTTGATCAACGCAGGCCGCGGACAGGGGCTTGGTACTGCGACGTTAAAGCTGGTCGGGCTGGGGCTGCTGAAGAACCCGATGATTCTGTCCATTGTTGCGGGCCTCGCCTGGTCGGCCTCCGAGCTGCCGATCCCGGCGCCGGCAAACGACTTCCTCACCATCCTCGGCGGCGCTGCCACCCCCGGAGCCCTCTTTGCCATCGGCGCCTCGCTCGCCTCGAAATCGGCGGAACGGGTGCAGATCTCCGGCTGGCTCAGCTTTGCCAAGCTGGTGCTGCACCCGGCCTGCGTCGCCATCGCTGTGCTGTGGCTGATCCCCGCCGCGCCGTTTTCTGCTGCCGTCGCCATTGCTGCCGCATCGCTGCCGGTCGCGGGCAATGTCTACATGCTGGCACAGCATTACGGCGTGGCGCCGCACCGGGCCTCCGCCGCCATCCTGATCTCGACCGTGCTGTCGATCATCACCGTGCCTGCGGTGATCGCCTGGGTGTCCTGACGCAGTTCTATAGACGGATCACGTAATCCTTGCGGGTGGTCTCGATCACCTCCCAGGTGCCGCTGAAGCCGGGGCGCAGGATAAAGCTGTCGCCTGCCGCCAGCGCATACTCGGTGCCGTCATCGCTGGTGATCACCGACCGCCCGTGCAAAATCCGGCAGTATTCCCATTCGTCATAAGAGATCCGCCACTTGCCCGGCGTCGATTGCCAGATACCGCAGTAAAGCCCGTCCCGCTCTTCCGCATTCCAGGTGGTGAAGACCGGATCGCCCGCAACCACCTTGGCCGGATCCGGGCGTTCGGTTTCCGGCTCGGCGGCGCTGGTGGTCAGTCTTTGGAAATCGCT
Organism: Leisingera sp. NJS201; assembly: GCF_004535885.1. Lineage (NCBI taxonomy): Bacteria > Pseudomonadati > Pseudomonadota > Alphaproteobacteria > Rhodobacterales > Roseobacteraceae > Leisingera > Leisingera sp. NJS201. The sequence goes on along the minus strand of NZ_CP038234.1, from coordinate 4,369,557 downwards.
CATATCTCCGTCGCTCCCTGTTTTTCCGGCTGCAGACTGTTCCGGCATTCCGGCTCGGTGTCCAGCACCCCTTCGCGCCTTTCACCAAACAATCACCGGCCTTGCGCCCGCATGTTTGCAAAATCGCAAGCCTTGTGCCGCAAAAACCGGCATTGCTGCCGCCCTCCCGCTGGACCCTGAGGCCAACTGCGGATAGCGATAGGGCTAACAGATTATTAGGAGCCTCACCGATGGAAACCGTTTCCGAGAACCGTGCCTTTGGCGGCACCCAGGGCGTCTACAAACACGCCAGCAGCGCCACCGGCGGCGACATGACATTCGGCCTGTTCCTGCCGGAAGAGGCCAAAGACGGCCCGGTGCCGGTGCTGTGGTATCTGTCGGGTCTCACTTGCACCCACGAGAACGCGATGTCCAAGGCGGGCGCCCAGGCCTGGTGCGCCGAGCAGGGCATCGCCATTGTCTTCCCCGATACCTCGCCCCGCGGCGAAGGCGTCGCCGACGACGAGGCCTATGACCTGGGCCAGGGCGCGGGTTCTATGTGAACGCCACGCAAGACCCTTGGGCGCCGCATTTCCGCATGTGGGACTACGTAGCCGAAGAACTGCCCGCCCTGCTGGGCGAAAAATTTGCCATCGACCTGGACCGCCAGGCGATCACCGGCCATTCCATGGGCGGTCACGGCGCGCTGACGCTGGCGATGAACCTGCCGGGCCGCTACAAATCGGTCTCCGCCTTTGCGCCGATCTGCAACCCCACTGCGTCGGACTGGGGCCGCAAGCAGCTGAGCGCCTACCTGGGCGAAGATGAGGCTGCATGGGCCAAGCATGACGCCGCCCGTCTGATGCAGGAGAAAGGCTTCGACGGCCCGGTCCTGATCGACACCGGCACCTCCGACCAATTCATCGACCTCCTGAAGCCCGAGGCGCTGGCCCACGCGGTGGCCGAACGCCGCCAGCAGGCCACCCTGCGGCTGCAGCCGGGCTATGACCACAGCTATTTCTTCGTGTCGACCTTCATGGAGGAGCATGTCTCCTTCCACGCCGACGCGCTGTACCAGAACTAAGAAACGAAGGACGCGGCCATGAGTGAAGACTTTGATTATGACCTGATCATCATCGGCTCCGGCCCCTCGGGCCGCTCCGCCGCCATTCAGGCAGGCAAGCTGCACCGCCGGGTGCTGGTGATCGACCGCAAGGACCGGCTGGGGGGCGTTTCGGTGCACACCGGCACCATCCCGTCGAAAACCCTGCGCGAAACCGTGCTGAACCTCTCGGGCTGGCGCGAACGCAGCTTTTACGGCCGCTCTTACCGGGTCAAGGATGATATCCTTGCCGAGGATTTGAAGGCGCGCCTGCACAAGACCCTCGATCACGAGGTCGACGTGCTGGAACATCAGTTCAACCGCAACCATGTGGACACGCTGATGGGGCTGGCCAAATTCATCGGCCCCAACGAGGTTGAGGTCGCCACCGAAGCCGGCGAAACCACCCGGCTGACGGCAGAGAAGTTCCTGATCTCCACCGGCACCCGCACCTACCGCCCGGATTACGTGCCGTTCAACGGCCGCACCGTGGTTGATGGCGATGATTTCCTTGAGATGGCCGATATTCCGCGCTCGCTGGTGGTGATCGGTGCCGGCGTGATCGGGGTGGAATATGCCACCATGTTCTCGGCGTTGGATGTGCGCGTCACCCTGATTGAGCCGCGCGAGAGCTTCCTTGATTTCATCGACAAGACCCTGATTCAGGAGTTCACCCACCAGATCCGCGAAAACGGCGTTGATCTGCGGCTCGGCTCCGCGGTGGAATCCATCGAGGACGCGGGCGAGCATGTCGAAGTGACCCTGGACAACGGCCGCCATGTGCGGGCTGAAATGCTGCTGTTTGCCGCCGGCCGGCTGGGCGCAACAGCCTCGCTGAACCTTGAGGCGACCGGACTGAAGACAGACCACCGCGGCCGCCTGTCCGTGGACCGCAAGACCTACCAGACCGAAGTGCCCCACATTTATGCTGCAGGCGATGTGATCGGCCATCCGTCGCTCGCCTCTACGTCGCTGCAGCAGGGCCGGGTTGCTGCCTGCCATGCGCTCGACACGCCCACCATGCCCGAAAGCCCCTGGTATCCCTATGGCATCTATTCGGTGCCGGAAATGTCCACCTGCGGCATGTCCGAAGAAGAACTACAAGAGCGCGGCATCCCTTACGAGGTCGGCGTCGCCCGCTTCCGCGAAACATCGCGCGGGCACATCATGGGGCTGGAGCACGGCATGCTGAAAATGCTGCTGTCGCTGAAAACCCGCCGGGTGCTGGGCGTGCAGATCGTCGGCGAAGGCGCAACCGAATTGATCCACATCGGCCAGGCGGTGATGAACCTGCAAGGCACGGTGGATTACTTCGTGCAGAACACCTTCAACTACCCGACCCTTGCCGAAGCGTATAAAATCGCCGGCCTCGACGCCTTTAACCGGATGCCGATCCCGGAAGAGTTCAAGGTCAGCAAACCCGCCCGCAAGACCAAAGCCAAAGCAGCACCTAAGGCAGAAGCCAAGCCCGAGGCAGACAAAAAGGCCGCCGAGTGACCGCGCTATACATTGACGCCGACGCCTGCCCGGTGAAGCAGGAGGCCGAGCGGGTCGCCACCCGCCATGGCTTGCGCATGTTCGTGGTTTCCAACGGCGGGCTGCGCCCCTCGCAGAACCCGCTGGTGGAAAACGTGATCGTGTCCGAGGGCGCCGATGTCGCCGACATGTGGATCGCAGACCGCTGCGGCCCTGGCGATGTGGTGGTAACGGGCGACATCCCCTTGCCGCCAAATGCATCGAGGCAGGTGCGCGCGTGCTGCGCCAGAACGGTGAGCGGTTTACTGAGGCCAACATCGGCCAGCAACTGGCGATGCGCGACCTGATGGCCGACCTGCGCGCCGCCAACCCGCTGGGCGCAGGCGGCAGCGGCAAGGGCTTTACCAAGGCCGACCGCTCACGGTTCCTGGACGCGCTGGAACGCGAGCTAAGGGCAGCAAAACAGACCTGACCCGGTTCAAGGCTCCGCGCCAGCGGACCGCGTTCAACGCGGCCAGGCTTAACGCGGGAGCAGACCGCCGAACACCCGGACAGGCGCGTTCAGGGGCAGGAAACAGGAGGGCAACGGCATGAGCGCAGAGATAAAGATCAGCGTCCCCGGCCTGTTCGCCGCCGCCGGTGCCGGCGTTTCCTTCTCGGTCATCGACATGATTTTCAAGTTCCTGTCGGGTGATTACCCGCTTTACGAAATGGTGCTGTTCCGCTCCGTCATCGCGGTAGCCGTCATGCTTGCTATTATCATGCCGCTGGAGGGCGGCTACCACCTCTTGCGCACCCACCAGCCGAAACTGCACCTTGCGCGCTGTCTGGTGGTGTTTTTTGCCAATATCTGCTTTTTCACCGGCCTCACCCTGCTGCCGCTGGCAGAGGCAGTAGCGATTGCCTTTGCCACGCCATTGATTGTCACCGCCCTGTCGGCGCTGTTTCTGGGCGAACGTCCCGGCCCCTGGCGCTGGGGCGCAGTGTTTGCCGGCTTCCTGGGTGTACTGATCATCATGCGCCCCGGCCCCGGCACCTTCCAGGCCGCGGCGCTGCTGCCTTTCCTCGGCGCCTGCGGCTATGCAACCCTGCACGTGCTGACCCGCCGCGCCGGCAGCAGCGAGGCCGGTGCGACGCTCGCCTTTTATCCGATGATGGGCTTTCTGATTCTCAGCGCCCTGGCTGGTCTTGCCTTTGGCGACGGCCGCTTTGCCACTGGCGGCAGCCCGGCCTTCGACTTCATTCTGCGCGCCTGGATCTGGCCCGCGCCGCAGGACTGGCCCTATCTGATCGGCGTCGGTATCGCGGGTTCGGCGGGCGGCTATCTGGTCAGCCAGGCCTACCGCATGAACGAGGCCGCGCTGGCCGCCCCGTTTGAATACATCGCGATGCCGATGTCGGTCCTGTGGGGCGTGCTGATCTTCAACGAATGGCCCGACCTGCCGGTCTGGCTCGGCAGCGCCCTGATCATCGCCTCCGGCCTGGTCTCCGTCTGGCGCGAAACCCGCCGCAACCGCCCCGCCCGCGTCCCCGCCCGCGCGCAGAAGGATAAGCCACATGCCCATTGATGCCGTCGTCTTCGACATCGGCCGCGTGCTGATCGAGTGGGAGCCGGAACGCTTCTACGACAGCCGCATCGGCGCCTCCCGCCGCAAACAGCTGTTCGATCAGGTCCCCCTGCACGAAATGAACCTGAACGTCGACCGCGGCCACCCTTTCCGCGGCAGCGTCTATGCCCTGGCAGATCAGCACCCGGAGTGGAGCGAGGAAATCCGCTGGTGGCACGGATGCTGGCTGCAGATGGTCCCGCGCAAAATCTCCCGCAGCGTCCGGCTGATGCAGGCGCTGCAGGCCAAAGGCATCCCGGTCTTTGCGCTCAGCAACTTCGGCGCCGAGACCTTTGAACTGGCCTGCGGTTCCTATCCGTTCTTGCGTGGCTTTGACCGCACATTTGTCTCTGCCCATTTGAAATGCATCAAGCCAGAGCCGGAAATCTATGCCATTCTCGAACGCGAAACAGGGGTAGCGCCGGACCGGCTGCTGTTCACCGACGACCGCCTAGAGAACATCGAGGCCGCCACGATACGCGGCTGGCAGACCCATCTGTTCACAACCCCCGCCCTCCTGGCGGCGCGGCTGGTGCAGGCAGAGCTGCTAACAGAACATGAGGCCGCCTGAGACGGCACACGAAAAAGGAAGACAGGCACATGAGCATCCCATTCATCGGGTTTGACGAGGGCGAAGCGCTGCTCGATTGGATCAGTTTCACGGGCGCCCTGGCTGCCAGCCACGATTTGCCCAAGGCCGGGATCGGCGATACATTCCTCTACCGCGATCCTGACACGCTGCTCAGCCGCTCCGCCTGGATCGACGGCATGGGCCTGGCAGTGAAGACAGCCAACGTCTTCCCGCGCAACCCCGGCGCAGGCAAGCCGATGATCAACGGCTCCGTCTGCCTTTACTCGGACGCGGACGGCACGCTTGAGGCGCTGGTCGACTTCCACCTGGTCACCAAATGGAAAACTGCGGGCGACAGCCTGCTCGGCGCCCTGCGGCTGGCCAACCCCGCCGCCCGCGAAGTGCTGATCGTCGGCGCTGGCACCGTCGGCGGCTCCCTGATCGAAGCCTTCGGCGCCGGCTTCCCGCAGGCGCAGATCCGGGTCTGGAACCGCACCGGTTCCAAGGCCGAGGACCTCTGTTCCAAATACCCCGGCACCCTCCACGCACCGGATCTGGAAACCGCCGTGAGGGCGGCGGATATCATCGTTACTTGCACCATGTCCTCCGAGCCGGTGATCAAGGGCGAATGGCTCAGCCCCGGCCAGCACCTCAACATGATCGGCGCTTACCGCCCCGACATGCGCGAGGCCGATGACGAGGCGCTGCGGCGCGCGCAGATCTTTTGCGACAGTTTCGATACGACCCTGGACCACATCGGCGAATTCAAGATCCCGCTGGCTGCCGGCACCATCCAGCGCAGCGACGTGCTGGCGGACTACTATGCCCTCAGCCGGTTCCCAGCCTATGACCCGGCCCGGATCACGCTGTTCAAGAACGGCGGCGGCGCCCATCTCGACCTGATGACCAGCCACCACATCCTGCAAAAATGGAAGGCCAAGGCATGATCTGGCTGCTGGTCCTTGTTGTTCTGCTGATCGCCGCCGCGCCTTTCCTGCGCGAACGCCTGCGCAAACCGATGAACACAAAGGTCCGGCAATCCGCCCCGGCGCCTTCGCGCAGCTCTCCGGCGGGCTGACCCACTACCGCTGGTCCGGCCCCTTGCGCGGGCCCGTTGCGGTCTGCGTGCATGGCCTCACCACACCGTCGTTTGTCTGGGGCGGCGTTGCCCGGGGGCTGGCCGCCATGGGCTACCGGGTGCTGAGCTATGACCTCTACGGGCGCGGCTACTCGGACCGCCCGGAAGGGCTGCAGGACAGCAGTTTCTTTACCACCCAGCTGGAACAGCTGCTGCAGGATCAGGAGGTCGGCGATGATTTCACCCTGATCGGCTATTCCATGGGCGGCGCCATTGCCACCGCCTTTGCCGCCGCTCACCCCACCCGCCTGCGCGAGCTGATCCTGCTGGCGCCGGCCGGCTTCGGCAGCAGCCCTGGCCGCCTCACCCGGATGATCCGCCAGATCCCGGTGCTTGGCGATTGGCTGATGCACGCGCTCTACCCGGCGCTGCACATCCGCAGCACCGAGGCCGAGCGCAACCTGCCGTCCTCGGTGCCCGGCGTCGTCGACCTGCAGCAGCGCGAGCTGGGCTTTCAGGGTTTCATCCCCGCGGTGCTTGCATCCCTGCGCGGCATCCTGAACGAAGACTTCACCGATGAGCTGCGCGGCCTGCACAAGGCCGGCGTGCCGGCGCTGGTGATCTGGGGCCAGGACGACGCAGTGATCCCACCAAACTCCGCCGGCCGCCTGGCCGAACGCGCCCGCTCGGTCCGCCAGGAGGAAATCCCGGGCGCGGGCCACGGCCTGCCTTACACCCACACGGATGAGGTGCTGCAGATCATCGCCGAAAACCACCGCCGCGGCCTGATGTGACATCCGCGGATAGGCCCCTGTTGCTTCATCTTTGCAGAAACACTCCGGGGTCCGGGGCTGGCTCCGGTCCGGCAGTCGGCATCACAGCAAACCGCCGGCGTTACCCCGCCGCCACCGCAGCCCGCAGCGGACGTTCCTTCACCGGCAGATGGACAATCGCGCTGAACGCCCCGACGCCGACACCGATCCACCAGACAAAGGTGTAATCGCCATAAGCGTCATACATCCGCCCGCCCAGCCAGACGCCCAGGAAACTGCCCAGCTGGTGGCTGAAAAACACGATTCCATAAAGCGTGCCCATGTAACGCAGCCCGTAGATATGCGCGACCAGGCCTGAGGTCAGCGGCACCGTCGCCAGCCACATGGACCCCATCGCAACCGAAAAAATGATCACGCTCATGGGTGTGATCGGGAACATGATGAACGCCGCCGCCGCGATCGTCCGCCCGGTGTAAATCGCCGCCAGCAGGTATTTCTTGGAATAACGCTTGCCCAGGTATCCCGCCAGCAGCGTGCCGCCCACATTGGCCGCCCCGATCAATGAGATTGCCGCCGCCCCAGCGCCGAGGTGGTGGTAATGCCCAATGAGTGCAGCGCCCCGCCCGGCAGGATCGGCCCGCACATCTCGGTCACGAACGCCGGAAAATGCGCGGTAACAAAAGCCAGCTGATAGCCACAGCTGAAAAAGCCGAGGAAAATCAGCGTGTAAGACGGATCCCTGAAAGCCTTCATCAGGATCGCGCCCATGCTCTCTTCCAGCTCTGCCTTGCCGGCTGTCTCCGGTGCCCGCATCAGCGGCAGCAAGGCAATCAGCGCCAGCACCACGCCCGCAAACACCAGAAAAATCGTCTGCCAGGGCAGAAAGCCCAGCATCCACTCCGCCGTGGGCGCACCGAAAATCTGCCCCGCGGACCCTGCCGCGGTGACAATCGCCAGCGACATCGAGCGGTTTTCATCGGAACTCGCCCGCCCGACAACCGCCAGCACCACGCCAAAACCGGTGCCCGCAATGCCAAAGCCCACCAGCCATTCATAGCTTTGCATTTCAAACGGCGTCGTCGCCCAGGAACTCAGCACCAGCCCCGCGGCATAGACAATCGCCCCCATGATGATCGCCTTGCGGTCGCCGATCTTTTCGGCAATGGCGCCGAAAATCGGCTGCCCGATGCCCCAGGCCAGGTTCTGGATGGCAATCGCCAATGAGAACTCCGAGCGCAGCCAGCCGAACTCCTCGGCAATCGGGATCTGGAACACCCCGAACGAGGCCCGCACCGCAAAGCTCACCATGATGATGATGCAGCCGACAATCAGAACGGGGGTAAACAGCGGCGCGGGACGGTCCATGCGGTCTCTCCTGACAGGCCGCGCCACCCTCAAGGAAATTTGCCTCACGGTCAAATCAGGATTATTGCGTACATCATTAAGAATTATTGATGTGAGGCCGGCACTTCCCGGCCGCCATCCAATCCTGCACTCTTCCTGCACCTGGATCATTGCGGCGCTTCCCATCCCCAGCGCCCCGCGCTATCCCTGTCTCATGACCCATCTGACCACGCTGTACCGGCAGAAGATCGACGCGGGCGAATTGCAGCCCGATCCGGCCCAGGAGGCCGTGCTTCCCCATTTCGACCGCATCGCCGAAGGGCTGATGGCGCCGCCGGTGAAACGCGGCTTTTTCCGCAAGGCGGAATATGAACCGGTCCAGGGGCTCTACCTCTGGGGCGGGGTGGGCCGCGGCAAGTCGATGCTGATGGATCTGTTTGTCGACAGCCTGGAGGATATCCCCGCCCGCCGGGTGCACTTCCACGCCTTCATGCAGGAAATCCACGCCAAGATGCACCAGGCCCGCCAAAGCGGCGTCGAGGACGCGCTGGCGCCAGTGGCGGCAGAGGTGGCGGAGTCAGTGCGGCTGCTGGCTTTTGACGAGATGCAGATCACCGATATCACCGACGCGATGATCGTCGGACGCTTGTTCGAGGCGCTGTTTGCCGCCGGCGTCACCGTGATCACCACCTCCAACCGGGTGCCGGACGATCTGTACAAGAACGGGCTGAACCGCCAGCTGTTCCTGCCCTTCATTGATCTGATCAAGGATCATATGGCGGTGCATGAGATGGTCAGCGCCACCGATTACCGGCAGGACCGGCTGACCGGCGCACAGGTCTATTTCGCCCCCATCGATGCCGAGGCCCGCGCGCAGATCCGGGCGATCTGGCAGGATCTCTCGGGCGGCGGCAACGCCCAGCCGCTGACGCTGGAGGTGAAGGGCCGCGAGGTTACCCTGCCCGCCTTCCGCAACGGGGTGGCACGCGCCACTTTCTATGACCTGTGCGGCAAGATGCTGGGACCGGGCGACTACCTCGCCATCGCCGAAGAGGTAAAGGTCCTGGTGCTGGAGGACATCCCGCGCCTATCGCGCAACAACTTCAACGAGGCCAAGCGGTTTGTGACCCTGATCGACGCTTTGTATGAGGCCAAGGTGCGGCTGATCTGTTCGGCGGCAGCCCAGCCCGAGATGCTCTATGTCGAGGGCGAAGGAACTTTTGAATTCGAACGCACCGCCTCCCGCCTGCGCGAAATGCAGGACAAGGACTGGGGAGCCGCAGACCTGTGATAGTCCGCGACACGCCCAGCCGCTGGGAAATTTTTCTGATTCTGAACGGGTCGGTGGTGCCGCGCATCCTGCCCAACATCATCGGTGCTGCGCTCTGGGCGCTCCTGGTGCTGGTTCTGGACCGCTATGCCGTCGCGATGCCGCAGATTTCCATCGGCGCCATGGGGGTCTTCGGCCTGTCGCTGTCGCTGTTCCTCAGCTTCCGCAACAATGCCGCCTATGACCGCTGGTGGGAGGCGCGGCGGATCTGGGGGCGCATGGTCTCCGACGTGCGCAGCCTGGCGCAGGAACTGCGGATTTTTGCAGGCAAGGGCCCGGACGAGGAGTACATCCTGACCCGCATCCTGGCCTTCCACCACCTTCACCGCGCCCAGCTGCGCGGCGATGAGGTCGTGGAGACGGTCCGCCACTGGGTCGGGCCCGAGGCGGCAGAGCAGCTGATGCAGACGGAAAACAGCCCCAACGCTGCCCTGCGCGATATCGCCACCCGCCTGCGCGAAATGGCAGAGAACGGCCGCATCGACGGCTTCGGCCAGCGCGCCCTGGCCGAACGTCTCGCCGCCTTCCCCGCCGCCCAGGCCGGGAACGAGCGGCTGCTGACCACGCCGCTGCCCTTCGTCTACTCATTGCTGGTCTGGCGCACCACGTATCTCTACTGCCTGCTCTTGCCCTTTGCCCTGTTGGACAGTGCGGGCTGGTTCGAACCGCTGGTGGCGGCGGTGGTGGCTTATGTGTTCTTCGGCCTGGCTGAGGTCACGCATGAGCTGGAGCACCCGTTCCGCAAACAGGCCAACTCAGTTCCGCTCAGCGCGATGTGCCGGGTGATGGAAATCTCGGTCTGCAATGCGCTGGGGCGCGACGTGCCGCCCCGGCTGGAACCCGTGGACTACGTTCTGGACTAGCGGCTGAACGGGTCTGGGGGCGCTGCCCCCTCGGCCTCACGGCCTCACCCCCGGGGTATTTGAAACCAGAAAGAAGCAGGAGGCGCGCCGCGCCAGCGGCGCCCGGCCCAACGGGATGAGATCGCCAGATCGAAGCCGGGCGGGAGAGCCTCCCCGCCGCAGTTGCAAGCCTCAGCCGTTTTCGCGCAGGATGTGGCCCGCCAGATAGAGCGAGCCGCAGATCAGCACCCGCGCCTGCGGATCCTTGGCAGTGATTGCTTTCAGCGCAGCCAGAGTACTCTCCGCCGTGCCCGCCTCGATGCCCACCGATTTAGCCGCAGCTTCGGTATCTTCCGCACTCAGCGTGTTGATCTCATTGGGTATCGAAATGGCCATCAGGCTTGCCACCTGCGGTGCCAGCGGCGCCATGTAGCCGCTCACGTCTTTGGTGTTCAGCATCCCGCAGATGAGGTGCGTGGGGCGTTCCGGCAGTTTCGCCAGCACATCGGCCAGCGCGATACCCGCCGCGGCGTTGTGGCCGCCGTCCAGCCACAGTTCGGCTTCCGGTGCTGCCTCGATCAGCGGGCCGGTCTTCAGCTTCTGCATCCGGGCGGGCCATTCGGCATTTAACATGGCCGCCTCGCAGGCAGCCTCATCGGCGCCCAGATGGCGCAGCGCCGCCAGCGCCGCGCCGGCGTTCTGGACCTGATGCGCCCCCAGCAGCGCAGGCAGCGGCAGGTCCAGAAGGCCGGTTTCATCCTGGAACACCAACCGGCCGTGTTCCTGATGCACATGCCACTGCTGGCCATAGGCAATCACCGGCGCGCCAAGACGGGCGGCGGTGGCCTCGATCACTTCCATCGCCTCATTGGGCTGCGGGCCAACCACCACCGGCACGCCGCGCTTGATGATCCCGGCCTTCTCCGCGGCGATTTTGGCCAGCGTATCGCCCAGGAACTGCTCATGATCGATAGAAATCGGGGTGATCACGCTAATTGCGGGTTTATCAATCACGTTTGTGGCGTCCAGACGCCCGCCCAGACCGACCTCCAGCAGGGTGTAATCCGCCGCGGTGCGGGAAAACGCCAGCAGCCCTGCCACCGTAGTGATCTCGAAATAGGTGATGTTCTCACCGCCATTTGCGCCGTAGCACTCGTCCAGCACCTCAGTCAGATACTGTTCCGAGATCAGCTCCCCCGCCAGCCGAATCCGCTCATGGAACCGCGCCAGATGCGGCGAAGTATAGGCGTGGACGCTTTTTCCCATCCCCTCAAGCCCGGCGCGGATCATCGCCTGGGTCGACCCCTTGCCATTGGTGCCGGCCAGATGGATCACCGGCGGCAGCTTGTCCTGCGGGTTGTCCAATGCGGCCAGCAGCCGCCAGACCCGGTCCAGCGTCAGGTCGATGATCTTGGGGTGCAGCGCCATCATGCGGGCGAGGATCGCGTCGGAGGTCTGGGTCATCGGCCTGGTCCTGTCAGATCGGAAAGTCAAATGCAGCAAATAACAGCGCCCGCCCAGGTAAGGACGGGCGCGGTCCGGCCGGACAGCCGGGCAGGTTAATATAGACCGGTTTACTCGGCAGCTTCTTCGCTGGCTGCGGCCTCGGTTGGCGCATTTGCGGCCTTGGCGGGGTCTTCCTCTTCCGGCGAAGGCAGATCGCCCACCACCTGCGGCGGCAGGCCCATCAGCATCCGGATGATGGTGATCAGCTCACCGCGCATCTCGGTGCGAGAGGTCACGCGGTCCAGCATACCGTGATCCAGCAGGTATTCGGCGCGCTGGAACCCTTCGGGCAATTTTTCGCGGATGGTCTGTTCAATCACGCGGGGACCGGCAAAGCAAATGAGCGCATTGGGTTCAGAAATATGCACATCGCCCAGCATCGCATAAGACGCTGTCACCCCGCCGGTGGTCGGATGGGTCAGCACCACGATATAGGGCAGGCCCGCCTCTTTCAGCATCTGCACCGCCACGGTGGTGCGCGGCATCTGCATCAGCGACAGGATGCCTTCCTGCATCCGCGCACCGCCAGCGGCGGAAAACAGCACCAGCGGGCGGCCCAGCTTCACCGCTTCTTCAGCCGCGGCGATGATGGCGTTGCCCACATACATGCCCATCGAGCCGCCCATGTAGGAAAAATCCTGCGCCGCAGCGATAATGGGGGTGCGGCCGATTTCACCGGCGGCCACCAGCATGGCGTCTTTCTCGCCGGTCTTCTTCTGCGCCGCCTTGATCCGGTCGGGGTATTTCTTCTGATCCTTGAACTTCAACGGATCGGCCAGCGGTTCCGGCACCGCAACCTCGGTGAAGACACCGCCGTCAAACAGCGCGGTGAACCGGTCGCGCGGCGTGATATGCATGTGATGGCCGCAGCTGGTGCAGACGTTCTGATTGTCGCTCAGCTCGCGGTGAAACAGCATGGTGCCGCATTCATCGCATTTCTGCCAAAGGTTCTCGGGCACTTCACGGCGCGAAAAGATCGAGTTGATCTTGGGCCGGACGTAGTTGGTGATCCAGTTCATATTGCTTGCCTCTCCGGGGCGCGGTTTGCCCCCCAGATAAGGCGCCTTGGCCGCAATTGCAATCAGCGGCGTATGGCAAGCCGTGCGCAAAGCCAGCTGACCAGCATCAGCGCAAAGTCCACCGCCATCCAAGGCCGCAGCGCCTGCACGTCCGCCATCTCGAAGGGGATCAGATACAGCGCCAGCCCGTTCAGACTGGTCGGCGAAGCAAACAGCAATAATGCAGTAACGTTGTTGAAGAAATGCACCGCCATCGCCGGACCCAGGGTACCGGCCCGCGCTGTCAGATCCGCCATCAGCACCCCGAACAATCCGGCCCAGACGGTGACCAGCAGCGCATTCTCCCCGGCCTCGGCAGGCAGATAATGCCCCAGTGCAAACAGCGCCGACGGCCCCAGAAGCCACACTGCCGGGCTGCGGAACCGTGCCGCCAGCGCCTGCTGGATATAACCGCGGAACAGGATCTCCTCCGCAGAGGTCTGCACCAGCACCGCGGCAACAGACAAAGGCAGAATGCCCAGCCAGGTCCAGACCGGCAGGTTCGGGGTCATCGCCGGCCCCATGCTGTAGGGCGGCAGCAGCATGATCAGCACGCTCAACCCCAGCAGATACAGGCTCACCTTGCCGAACTGCCAGACCAGCGGCACCAGATGCCCCGTGACGGTGGCAAAGCTGCGCTGGTGAAACAGCCGCGCCGCCATGGCCACCCCCAGCGACAGAAAGGCAAAGCTGCCCAGCAGCACCAGCATGGCGCCGGGATTGCTGCCGTCACCCAGCCCCTGCAGCCAGGCGCCGGGGAACAGGCCCGCCACCATCACCTGCAGCGCCGCGGTCATCGCAAAGCTGACCGCCGCCACCAGCACCAGCCCCAAAAGCAGCCGCCACAGCGCAGGCTGCAGCCGGGCAAAGCGCACCAAGGCCTCATGCGCCCTGTAACTGTGCCCGTCACTGTACCCGTCTCTGTGCCTGTGCTGCATGTGTCCTCCGGCTGGAATGGCGGCAAATTGCGCCAACGTTATGCATTGCTGCAACGCCATGGCAAGGCAGACAGCCCGGCGCGCGGTTCACACTTGCCGCGCAGCAGCCCTGCCCGTAATAAATTTGTCAAAAAAACAGACCGGCAGGGACCGCAGTGACCAGAATAAACAACGGGAAACCCGTGTCTTTTTCGCTCCCCGGCGGAAAGGCGCCAGGACTGCGCAGAGCTGCAGCCGCCGCCGCGCTGGCCGGCCTGGCCTTGGCAGGATGCAGCCCTGCCCCCACAGGCATGTCCTTTGCCGCCCGCGTGTCCGGCCCGGCGCCGCGCCTTAGCGGCCAGGTGATGTCCTTTGCCGGCGGCGGCGTGCTGCTGGCTGCCCCGGAAACCTTTTGCTTTGACCGGCGCAGCAGCACGGCGGATGACAGCGGCGGTTTTGCCTTGATTACCCATTGCAGCCGGCTTGACCGGAACCGCTGGTTCGGCTCCCGCAATGCGGCCGTTCTGACCGCCTCGATCGGTCCGGCGCAACAAGACGCCGCAGCCCCGCAAGCGGCTGATATCGTGGCCATGTTCCCCGGTGCCACGCTGCTGGAAACCCGCGACGACCAGTTGCTGCCGCTGGTCCGGCTGGAATTCCCCGAAGCCGTCGCCGAAGGGGCCAGTCCGGTTCACTGGCGCGGTGCCTTTGTGCTCGACCGGCATCTGGTCGCCCTGGCGCTCTATGCACCGGAGGGCAGCCGCGCTCTGGGAGGCCAGGGGGCAGCGCTGCTGAACGAAGTGACCCACCGCTCACTGGAAGCCTCCACCCTGCCGGATCTTGAGGAAGCCGGCGCGGTGCTGCCCAAAGGCCCCCGGCAGTCCCTGCGCCCCCTGGCACGGCCCGCAGCGGCAGCCGCCGGCGCCCCGGAAACCGGCGCCACGCCCGCCCTTCGCAAAAAACGCGGGCTTAGCCAGCGGATTGCCGGTTTATTTCAATAGCCGCCAGCGGTTACACTGGCGCCAGCGCCCGCCGCATTACCGCGCGGGCCGGACTCCGCAACACGGCGCAACAGGCAAGAGAGAGCACGATGGGCAGGATCATGGACCGGCTGCTGCACCTGCGCAGCCTGCGCCGCTGGCGCGCAGCCGCAGAAGAGTCGGCCCGCGCGCCGCTGTCTGAACTGCGCCGCCAGCGCAATCAGGCCCGCCAGCTGCGCACCCATCTGGACCGGCTGATCCACACCGCCGACGGCCGTTTGGCGCTGCCGCAGATCGGCTCCTCCTTCTTTCCGCGCCCGCATGGCACCGATTGGTCCTGGCGCCCGGAACTGTGGCGAGGGCCGCTGCCCGAATGCGGGCTGTCCTCCGTCCCCGCCAAGGCCCGGCTCGGCGATGAGGCGCAGCTGTTTCACGATTGCGCCTTCTCCGAACTGACCCTGCGCCAGCTGCGCAACACCCGCGAAGAAGACCTTGCTCCCTTCGGCCTGCGCATGGATGTGTTCCAATTCGACGGCTCGTTCCTGTCGCTGGTGATCGACCTGCCGCCCGCCGCTGCCAATGGCATGACCCGGCAGCATCTGCTGCGGATCGACAGCATTATCGAATCCGAAAAACCGATCGAGATTTTTGCCCGGCTCAACATCCAGCACGGTCCCAATACCGAACAGATCGTGCGCGAGCTGCCGCAGGAGCAAAAGAACATCGTGGTGGAGTTCGACCTGGCCTATTCCAAGCTGAACGAGAAGCGGATCGAAAAGATCTGGCTTGATCTGATATTTGAAGCGCCGGATATGAACCAGGTGATCCTGCGCGACCTGACCTTCTCGCGCCACCGCCGCGCGGCGATCTGAGGAACCTGAGCCATGAGCGACCTGTCACTGACCAAAATCCGCTTCCGCAACGGCATCTGGGAGGGCCGGATCAGCAACGCCCCCGCCAGCGGCGCGCGGCCCGAGATTTCCGTGATGTTCCAGGATCAGCCGGTGGCCGATGCAAAACTGAAAGAAGGCCAGGCAGGCGGCGAATGGCTGATCTCAGTGCCGGTCCCCGCCGAGGCATTGGCCGACGGGGTGCAGACTTTCGTGATATTCGATGCCGCCGGCGGCACCCGTCTGGGTGATTTCACCCTGATCGCCGGGGAGGCAGTAGCGGACGATCTGCGCGCCGAAGTCGAACTGCTGCGCGCAGAACTCGACATGCTGAAACGCGCCTTCCGCCGCCACTGCCTGGAAACCACCTGAGCGGCGGTTACACCAATGTCTGGAAATGCTCTGCCAGCACCTGCATCAGCTTGGCGTGCGGGATCGGGCCATAGCTGCAGCGCGCAACGCCTGCCTGCCGCGCGGTTTCCAGCGTGATACCGCGCATCATCGTGTTAACCGGCAGCGCGCTTGCCTCGCAGACTTGTGCAATCAGATCCGGATCGGTCAGCCCGGGGATGAAATACCCATTGCCGCCGGCCTCGGCATAAGCCGCGCCGCGCTCCAGCGCCTCCGCCATCAGGCCCGCGTGTTTCGACGCATCTTTTTCCTTCAGAAACAAATCTGTGCGCGCATTGACAAAAATGTCCGCATTGGCCGCCCGTACTGCAGCAACCCGCCGGGCCTGCTCTTCAATACTGTAGAGCTCCGCCGTCCCAACCACCTGATCCTCAAAATTCAGCCCCACGGCGCCGGTTTCGGCCAGCCGTTTAACATTGGCGGTCAGCTGCTCAGGCGCGCGGGCATAACCGCCCTCAAAATCAATTGTCACCGGCAAATCCGTGGCGGCGATGATGCGTTCAGCGTTGCCCAGAACAAACTCCAACGGGATCTGCTCGCCATCGGCAAAGCCCTGCGCAACGGCCACCGGATAGCTGCCGGTCGCCAAGGCCGCGGCCCCCGCCCCGGCAATCGCCTTGGCACTGCCTGCGTCCCAGATGTTATACAGCACCACCGGGCTGCCCGGCTGATGCAGCGCCGCAAAGGCGCGTGCGCGGTCGGAATATATCATGCAGAAATCCTCTGTTTGTAGCTTGTCTCAATCTCGATCAGCCGCTGCTTGCGCCACAAGCCGCCGCCATAACCGGTCAGCGATCCATCCGCCGACAGCACCCGGTGGCAGGGTACTACCAGCGCCAGCTGGTTGGAACCATTGGCCCGCGCCACCGCCCTTGTGGCCGAAGCGCGGCCCAGCTCGCGCGCGATCTGCGAATAGCTGCGGGTTTCGCCGGCCGGAATAGTCAGCAGGTAGCGCCAGACCTCGCGCTCGAACCCGGTGCCATGCAGGGCCAGCGGGGTTTGGAAATCCGCGCCGTCACCCGCAAAGAACCTCTGCAGCTCTTCGGCGATCTGCTTTGTCGGCGCCGGCCGCCCAAACCCCAAACCTCCGGGCTGCGCCTTTTGCAGCCTGGCCACTTCCCGCGGCAGCGCCTTGCGGTCGGCAAATTCCAGCAGATGCAGCTGGTGCCGGCAGCTGATCGCAATCATCGCGCCCAGCGGCGTGTCGATCCAGTCGGCCAGCAACAGCGCGTCCTTGCGGAAGGCGCCCGGCGCAATCCCGACCAGCTTGGCAAAGGCCGCGCGAAAGGCGCTGGCGCTTTCAAACCCGGCATCAATCTGCGCCGCAATCACCGGCTCGCCGGCTTTCAGCGCGGTGAACCCCTCGCGCAGGCGGCGCTGGCGGGCCATTTCCAGAAAGGTCATGCCGAAATGCCGCTTGAACGCCCTCCGAACGGTGGACGCATCCAGCCCCATCCGCGCCAGATCGCTCTCGCCCCAGCGATAGGCGGGACGCGCCTCCAGCCGGGCCAGCAGATCCTGTACCATCGGATCATCCCCGGCAGCAGCCGCCAGCGGCTTGCAGCGTTTGCAGGCGCGGAACCCCGCCTCAATACATTGGCCGGGGCTGGCGTAAAAGCGGCAGTTCTCGTACTTCGGATTGCGCGCCGGGCAGGTCAGGCGGCAGAAGATGCCGGTGGAGGTCACGCCCACATAGGCGCGCCCCTCATAGGCGTCATCACGTGTGATCAGCGCTTGGTACAGCGTCGGGGAATCAGGCAGGTCAAACATCATGGGGCGAACATAGCCCAGCCCATGCAATCAATGCGCCGGAGATCGGGCGTTGATATTCACTTTGACGCGACAAATGCATTGCGCCGGGTTGGGTGTTGCCCTTTCAGCGTACGCCGGTTTCACCTGATCATCAGGTTTTCACAACATACACTCCCCTGGTCGATCACCCATTGCACAAGGCGCGGGCAAGCTGTGCGGCTGTCTGCGCAGCACCCAGAGACCGGCCGCGATAAAAAGGGGGTCGTTCAGGAATTCCTGTCCAAGCAGGCCCCGCGGGGTCTGTCCATTCTCTGCCCGGCGGCGCTCCGTGCTGCCCGCAAACGCCACCCCCCTGCCGCTTCTTTCTGGCCAAAAATACCTTGGGGGTGAGGGCCGCAAGGCCTGAGGGGCAACGCCCCCTGCTTCCGCCCGGCCGGCACGTGAACAGCAGAGCAGAAAAAAGGCCGCCCAGCCGGACGGCCCCTTTGTGCTGCAATATGGCCAAGCCTTACTTCGGTCCCAGCGCAACCAGCCCCTTCAGGATGTCGATGGCATAGGCCAGCTGGTAATCCTCTTCGCGCAGCTCGGCGGCCTTTTCGGCCTTTTCGCGGTCGGCTTCGATCTGGCGGATCTCATCCTCGCTCAGGCTGTCATTGTTCAGACTGCCGCGCAAATCGGCCTCGGAGCGCGAGCGGCGTGCAGGCGAGTCGTTCTCCTCCTCAGCCGCAGCGGTTCGGCGGGGCTGCTGCACCACAATATCAGGGCTGACGCCCAGCGCCTGGATCGACCGGCCCGACGGTGTGTAATAGCGCGCAGTGGTCAGACGCATCGCGCCCTCGCCCTTCAGCGGCATCACCGTCTGCACCGATCCCTTGCCGAAAGACTTGGTGCCGATGACGATGGCGCGGCGGTGATCCTGCAGCGCACCGGCCACAATTTCCGAGGCCGAGGCCGAACCGCCATTGATCAGCACCACAATCGGCTTGCCATCGGCCAGATCGCCCGGCGTTGCGTTGAACCGCTCGCCGTCCTCGGGGTCGCGGCCGCGGGTCGAGACGATCTCACCGGATTCCAGGAAACTGTCCGCCACCTTGATCGCCTGGGTCAGCAGCCCGCCGGGATTGTTGCGCAGGTCCAGAACGATGCCGTTCACATTATCCTCGCCGCCCGCATCTTCGATCTGCTTTTTCAGCCCGGACACCAGGTTGGTGGTGGTTTGATCGTTAAAGGTGGTGATCCGCATCACCACGGTATCGCCCTCGATGCGGCTGCGCACCGCCGTCAGCTTGATGGTGTCGCGGATGATCGAGACATCAAACGGCTCGGCCTCACCTTCGCGCACCACGGTGATCACAATCTCGGACCCCACTGGTCCGCGCATCAGGGTGACCGCATCGTCCAGCGACAGGCCCAGCACGCTTTCGCCGTCCACATGGGTGATGAAATCGCCTGATTCCATGCCGGCCTCGTCCGCCGGGGTGCCGTCGATCGGCGAGACAACTTTGACAAAGCCCTCTTCCTGCGTGACTTCAATCCCCAGGCCGCCGAATTCGCCGCGGGTCTGCACCCGCATGCTGGCCGCATCATCCGGCGACAGGTAGCTGGAATGCGGATCCAGCGACGTCAGCATGCCGCCGATCGCCGCCTCGATCAGTTCCTTCTCGTCGACTTCCTCGACGTATTGGGCGCGGATACGCTCGAAGATGTCGCCGAACAGGTCCAGCTGCTCATAGACATTTGCCTCGCGCGTGCCTTCCTGCGCCAGCAACGGGCCCGCAACATAGGTTGTAGCGACAATCCCTGCCAGCGTGCCGCCAATGGCGGCCATCGCAAATTTTCTCATCAAGCCTTCATCCACCTTTTCCAGTGCGGAACCATGTTTCCGGATCCACCGGGCTGTTGTCCATTCTCACTTCTATATAGAGCGTTTCTGTCCGGTCAGTTCCACCCCCTTCACCGCTAAGTGACAGAATTGCATCCGGCTTGGGGTTTTCTCCGCTCATCAATCCCACCGGCGTGCCCTCGGGGATCACTTGCCCAGCCTCGCCGAACACCTCGGCCAGGCCGGAGAGCACAAACAGCGTCTCCGGCTGCGGTTCCAGAATCACCACATTGCCCAGATCCAGCAGCGGCCCGCGATAGCGGATGGTGGCGGCGGCCGGCGTCGTGACCAGGGCGCGGGGACGCGCCGCGATCAGCAGACCGGGCCGGGCAATACCCGCCGCGTCCCGTTCGCCGTAGCCGCGCAGCACCAGCCCTTCGACCGGCAGCGGCAGGGTACCGCGCAGCTCTGTGATGTCAGCGCTGGTCCCGGCGATGTCACCGCCGGCAATCTCGGCCAGCCCGTCGGCAAATCCCGACAGGGTTTCAGTCGAAGAAATCAGGATCGCGGTACGCACCGGATCAGCAGTGAATCGGCGCGGCAGCGTGGTGCGGTCGGCAATCGCGGTGGACAGCTGCACCCGCGCGGACTGCACGCCCGCCAGCCCCTCTTCCAGCGTCCTGGCCGCGTTCTGCTGCAGCAGCCGCAGGCTCTGCACCTCGTCCAGATCCATCTTCAGCGACTGCGCCCTGGCATGCAGGGCCGGGGTCACCTCGGCCAGCATCATAGCCGAGCGTGCCGCGCCCAAAGGCCCCGAAGGATGCACCATCAGCACCGGCGGCGGCGAGGTTTCAATGGTCTGGATAATCCCCAGCAGCCCCGAGACCTCCTCTTGCCGCGCCGCCAGCTGCGCACTCAGCTGCGCCTCGCGCCGCGCCACCCGGCGCAAGCCGTCGCGCATCGCCGCCAGACCGGCCTCATAGGCCTGCACGGTTGCGGTCAGCGCCTTCACCCGGTCGCGGGAGCTGCCGGCCTCCTGCAATTGCACCGAAGCCCCCTCCAGCTGCGCCGCCGCCGTGCGCGCGGCCCCGGCGGGGTCCGCTGCCGTCTGCAGCGGTGCGGCCAGCAGTGCCAGCAGTAAAAAGCCCGCCCGCAGCGTCATGACAGCAGGCTCTCCCCGGTCATCTCTGCCGGTTTCTCCAGCCCCATCAGCTCCAGAATAGTCGGCGCCAGATCCGCCAGCCGGCCATCCCGGAGTGTGGCGCCTTCCGGCCCGCCAACCAGCGCCACCGGCACCAGGTTCAGCGTATGCGCAGTATGGGCGCCGCCGGTTTCCGGGTCCACCATCACCTCGCAATTGCCGTGATCTGCGGTGACAATCATCGCGCCGCCCGCCTTCTCCAGCGCTTTCACCACCTGCGCCAACCCGCGGTCCACTGCCTCGCAGGCCAGCATCGCCGCCTTCAGATCGCCGGTATGGCCGACCATGTCGGGGTTGGCATAGTTGGTCACAATCAGGTCATAGCCCGCAGCAATTGCCTCGACAAACTTCTCCGTCACCTCGGGGGCCGACATCTCCGGCTGCAAGTCATAGGTCGCCACATTGGGCGACTTCGGCATGAACCGGTCCTCGCCCTCTTCCGGGTCTTCCTTGCCGCCATTCAGGAAGAAGGTCACATGCGGGTATTTCTCGGTCTCCGCCAGCCGGAACTGGCGCTTGCCCTGCTTCGCCACCCAGGCTCCCAGCGTGTTCACAATCGCTGCCTTGGGATAACAGGTGGTCATGTAATCGCTATGGCTGTCGGAATACTCCACCATGCCCAGCAGGCCCGCCAGTTTGGGGCGCTCGCCCGCATCAAATTCAGCAAACCCCGGTTCGCCAATCGCGCGCAGAATCTCCCGCGCGCGGTCAGCCCGGAAGTTCAGGCAAAAGAACCCGTCGCCGTCCTTTACCCCCTGATAACCGTCCAGCACGGTGGCGGCGATGAACTCATCCGTTTCCGACTGATTATAGGCATGGTCCACCGCGCCGTGGGCATTCATCCCCGGCCGCCCCTTGGCATGGATCATCGCATCATAAGCCTCGCTGACGCGGCCCCAGCGGTTGTCGCGGTCCATCGCGAAATAGCGCCCGGTGACGGTGGCAATGCGTGCGCCTTCGGGCAGCTTCTCCTCCAGCCGGCGGAAATGGCGAAAGGCCGATTTCGGCGCCACATCGCGCCCGTCGGTGATTGCATGCAGCCAGACCGGCACGCCCGCGTCCGTCACCGCCTTCACCGCCGCCAGGATGTGGTTGATATGCCCATGCACGCCGCCGTCCGAGACCAGCCCCATCAGATGAGCCGCGCCGCCGCTTTCTTTCAGCTGCGCGATAAACGCCTGCAAAGCGCCGTTTTCAAAGAACGACCCGTCTTCAATCGCCAGGTCGATCTGCCCCAGATCCATCGCCACCACCCGGCCCGCGCCGATGTTGGTGTGGCCCACTTCTGAATTGCCCATCTGCCCGGTCGGCAGCCCGACATCCGGTCCATGGGTGATCAGCCGGGCGGCCGGCCCCTTGGCCAGGATCGCATCAAAGGTTGGCGTTTGCGCCAGATAAGGCGCGTTTGCCTCGCCGGGCTCCCCGCTGCCCCAGCCGTCAAGAATGCACAGGACAACGGGTTTGGGTGCGGTCATGGGGTAGCTCCGGGGCAAGGCTGTGTTCGCAAGCCTTCTAACGCCTCGCCGCGCCGGGGTGAACCGGCATTCCTGCCACAGTTGGCGTTATCAGCGCGCTTGGCGGCAGCAAGCCTCCGCCAATCCGCTTCATCTTTCCCAAAATACTCAAATCCCCGGCCCGCCACCCGTGCCGCCGCCCGCGTTCTGCGGTGTCAGCAGATGCCGGATCAGCGCCACCGGATGGGCCCGCAAGCT
Source organism: Leisingera sp. NJS201 (assembly GCF_004535885.1). NCBI lineage: Bacteria > Pseudomonadati > Pseudomonadota > Alphaproteobacteria > Rhodobacterales > Roseobacteraceae > Leisingera > Leisingera sp. NJS201. The sequence goes on along the minus strand of NZ_CP038234.1, from coordinate 4,347,206 downwards.
CAGCCGCATGGCGACGTAATCCTCCACCACTTCCTCGCCCAGGCCCATCTGCGGCAGATCCGCTTCCGGCTCGTAAATCCCCTCGCCCTCCAGCTCGCGGGCAAACAGCGGCAGCGGCTTGCGGGCGGTGATCGCCTTGGCCGCCCACAAGGCCTCACGCCGGTTCAACCCGAGGGCAGCAAAGGCATCGGCTTCAGCCAGCCGCTCAATCACCGGCGGCGAGGTGCCTGCCTTGCGCCAGACGTCCTCCACTTCCGTATAGCCATTGCCGCGTGCCGCAGTCAGCCAGGCGGCATCCTCATCGCGCAGGCCTTTCACCTGCCGGAGCCCCAGCCGCAGCGCCAGCCCGCCATGGCCGTCCGGCTCCATCACATTGTCCCAATAAGAATTATTGATGCAGACCGGGCGCACGTCTACGCCATGTTCGCGGGCGTCGCGCACGATCTGGGCAGGCGCATAAAACCCCATCGGCTGCGCATTCAGCAGCGCACAGGCGAAAATGCCGGGATGGTGGCATTTGATCCAGGCAGAGGCATAGACCAAGAGCGCAAAAGACGCCGCATGGCTTTCCGGAAACCCGTAGGAGCCAAAGCCCTCGATCTGGGAAAAGCAGCGCTCGGAGAAACCGGTGTCATAGCCGTTCCTGGCCATGCCGCGCAAAAACAGGCTGCGGAATTCGCTGACGTTGCCGTGTTTTTTGAAGGTCGCGAGCGACCGCCGCAGCCGGTCGGCCTGCTCCGGCGTGAAGCCCGCGCCGACAATGGCGATCTGCATCGCCTGCTCCTGAAACAGCGGCACACCAAGGGTCTTGCCCAGTACTTCGCCCAGCGCGTCCGAGGGGAAATGCACCGGCTCCTCGCCATTGCGGCGGCGGATATAGGGGTGCACCATATCGCCTTGGATCGGGCCGGGGCGGACAATGGCGACCTCGATCACCAGATCATAGAAATGGCGCGGCTTCATCCGCGGCAGAAAGTTCATCTGCGCCCGGCTTTCGACCTGAAAGACGCCAATGCTGTCGGCCCGGCACAGCATGTTGTAGACCGCCGGATCCTCGGGCGGCAGGGTGGCCAGGCTGTAATCCAGCTGGTGGTGCTGCTGCAGCAGATCAAACGCCTTGCGGATACAGGTCAGCATGCCCAAGGACAGCACATCGACCTTGAGGATACCAAGCGTGTCGATGTCATCCTTGTCCCAGCAAATGACTGTGCGCCCCTCCATCGTGGCGTTCTCGATCGGTACCAGCTCGTCCAGCCTGCCTTGGGTGATGATAAAGCCGCCCACATGCTGCGACAGGTGGCGCGGGAAGCCGATGATCTGCTCCACCATCTGCATCGTCAGCTGCAGGCGGCGGCTGCCGGGGTCCAGCCCGATCTCGCGCATCCGCTCGGCCTCCACCCCCTTGGCGCTGAAAAAACCCCACAGCTGCGAGGACAGGGCCGAAATGGTATCCTCGGTCAGGCCCATGGCGCGGCCCACCTCGCGGATGGCGCGTTTACCGCGGTAGTGGATCACCGTGGCACAGAGGCCTGCGCGGTGGCGGCCGTAGCGTTCATAAATCCACTGGATCACCTCCTCGCGCCGCTCGTGCTCGAAATCGACGTCGATGTCCGGCGGCTCGTCGCGGGCTTCGGAGACGAAACGCTCGAACACCATGGTGCCGAGTTCGGGGCTGACCGAGGTCACGCCCAGGCAGTAGCAGACCACCGAATTCGCTGCCGAGCCGCGCCCCTGGCACAGGATCCCGCGGGAGCGGGCAAAGGCGACGATGTCGCGCACGGTCAGAAAATAGGGGTCGTATTTCAGCTTGCCGATCAGCGCCAGCTCATGCTCCAGCAGGCTGCGCACCTTGTCCGGCGCGCCGCCCGGATAGCGCCATTGCAGGCCCTCCTCGGCCAGCCGCCGCAGGCGTTGCGGCGGGGTTTCGCTGCCGCGCCCCTCATCCGGGTAGTCATAACGCAGCTCATCCAGGGAAAAGGTCAGCTGGTCCGCCAGCCGGGCGGCGTTGTCCACCGCCGTCTCATGGCCCCGGAACAGGCGGCGCATCTCCGCCTCGGACCGCAGGCGCTGCTCGCCATTGGCCATGGCGGCGCGGCCCAGGGTCTCTACCTTGCAGCGCAGGCGGATGGCGCTGAGGACATCACCCAGGCGGCGGCGGCTGCCGTGGTGCATCTTTGGCGCGGCGCTGGCGAGCGGCGGCAGGTTCAGATGCCGGGCGAGATCCGCGAGCTGCGCAAACCGTGCCCGGTCGCCGCCGTCATAGGCAGGCGCCATCAGCAGATGCATCCGCCCGGCAAAGCGGCGCGTCAGCCCGTCCATATGCGGCCCCCATCCGCCCGCGCCGCTGAGGCCATGTTCCGTCTGCGGCAACAGGAGCAGGTGGAGACCCTCCGCGAATTCCAGCAGGTCAGCGATGTGCAGGAGACAGCTGCCCTTCTGTGCCCTCAGCCGCCCGGTGGACAGGAGCCGGGTCAGACTGCCCCAGCCCGCGCGGTTCACTGGCAGCGCAATCACCTCAGGCGCATCACTGAAGATCAGCCGCGCCGCCGGGATCAGCCGTGGCGCATCGTAGATCGGGAAAGAAAGCGGCGGCGCGATGCCTTCGAGGGGCGGCGGGCCGATGGGCGTGTTCTGCCGGTTCCAGGCCTGCCGCTCGCGCACCTGGCGGGCAATGCCGCGGCATTCGGCATGGGCGCGCACGATACCCGCCACCGAGTTTTCGTCGGCAATGGCAACCGCCGCGATCCCCAGCTCCAGCGCGCGGGTCACATACTCCTCAGGGTGGGAGGCCCCGGTGAGGAAGGTGAAGTTGGAAAGGCAGGCGAATTCGGCAAACATGGCCTGCATGATATTCCTGTTTTGTTCCCATGTGGAGTCCTGCCGCACCGCCAGCCGCAAACGCCGCCCGCGCCGCGCACAGCGCGGCGCTTGGCCCAACCGCCGCAGGGCATTTTCAATGCCCGCACGACGGGCGGGAGCGCTTTGTTTCAGGCCACAGCAGGATGCGCAAGATCCGGGTCGATTGCGGCAGGGCGGACCGGGCATGATGGTGTCAGCAAAAGGAGAAAACGCATGATCAGGATCACCGCCCTGCCCACAGAGATTGTCCGCGCGCTGCAGGATGGCGGCACCGATGCCCATGGCCAAGTGCCGGAGCGCGCGGTGTCCGGCGGCGGCAGCAACCCCTGCCGCCACTGCCTGCAATACATCCCCGATGGCACAGGCATGCTGACCCTGGCCCACCGCCCCTTTCCCGAGGCGCAGCCCTATGCCGAGACGGGGCCGATTTTCCTGTGCGCCGATCATTGCGAACGGCACGAAGGCGAAGAGATGCCGGAGATATTGACGGGCTCCCCGGATTACCTGATCAAAGGCTACAGCGCCGATCACCGGATTGTTTACGGCACCGGCATTGTCATCCCGCAGGCGGAGATGAGGGGGCAGACGGAAGCGATCTTTGCGGATGAGCGGGTCAGCTACATCCACGTCCGGTCATCACGCAACAACTGCTACCAGGCGCGGATCGACCGGGGGTGAAGGGGGAACCGGGGGATGAAGGGGAAAGTGCCAACCCTCACGTTGACCTCGGAACACTGAGGGCGGCGTCTGCCTGGGCAGGCGCGCACGTGCCTGTCCGTTTTGCCGGAGGCAAACCTTCGGATTGACGGGCCGGCAGGCGCGGCCCGGCCTGCCGGCCGCGCGGAACAGATGTTCCAACCTGCCGGACAGACTATCCCGCTCAGGCAGACTTTGTCAGCGACAGGAAAACGTCCTCCAAGTCTGCCTCTTCAGTCTTCACGTCACGGATCGAAATACCGGCGGCATGGACCGCGGCCAGCACGTCCTCGGCGCTGGTCAGGCGGCTGCGGTAGCGCAGCACCACGGCACCGTCTTCGCGCAAACTGGCCTCGATCCCCTCGCCCTGCGGCATGACCGTGGCGGGCACCGCCGGATGCACCACCATGGTCTTGGCATCAAGCCGGCCCAGCAGGCTGGATTTGCTGTCCCGCGCCACCACCTCGCCCTGGTTGATAATGGCGATCTCGTCGCACATCTCCTCGGCTTCCTCCAGGTAATGGGTGGTGAGGATGATCGTCATGCCTTGGGCGTTCAGCTTGCGGATGTTCTGCCACAGCATCTGGCGCAGCTCGATATCGACACCCGCAGTAGGTTCATCCAGCACCAGCACCGACGGGCGGTGAACCAGCGCCTTGCCCAGCAGCAAGCGCCGCCGCATGCCGCCAGAGAGGGTCCGGGCATAAGCCTCAGCCTTGTCCGTGAGGCCGATCATCCGCAGGATTTCGTCGCTGTGGCGTTCGGGTTCGGGCACACCGTAAAGACCCGCCTGCACCTCCAGCGCGCCGCGCGGGGTGAAGAAGGGATCAAGGTTCAGCTCCTGCGGCATGACACCGATGGCGGCGCGGCTCTGGCGCGGGTTTTCGTCCTGGTCAAAGCCCCAGATCGACACTTGTCCGCTGGTCTTGCGCACCAGCCCTGCCAGAATATTGATCAGGGTGGATTTACCGGCGCCATTCGGCCCCAATAGCCCAAAGACCGAGCCGCGCGGCACCGTGAGATCGACGCCCTTCAGCGCGTGTTTCCCGGGCTGGCCTTTGTGCCCTTTGTAGATTTTACGCAAAGCTTTGATACGGATTGCATCGCTTGTCATCGCCGCTCTTGCCCCCGGTTTTTCCTTGGCTCATAAAAGCGCCTAGCCGAAAAGTGAAAGGACTGCCAGCCATGAGCACCGCCACGCCCCCTGAAGCGCCGGAAACCAGGATCGTGAACAGCCGCAAGGTGGCCTGCGACGGCAGCGAGGGCGCGCTGGGGCATCCGCGGGTCTATCTGCAGATCCCCGAGGCCGAGGGTTTCGTGGAATGCCCCTATTGCGACTGCAAGTATATCTATGAGGATGCGGCCAAGGCGGCGGAGTGATCCAACGCAGCCAAGCCCAGGCCTGCAGCGGCTGAGAACCGGAGAATTCAAGTTCTCCCGCCAAATTTCTTTGAAGAAATTTGCCAGCGCCCGGTATGGTCCCGCTGGGCTGAAGCAAACGGATGGCGCACATGGCACAGCTTCTGATCGTCTACCACTCGCGCACCGGCGGCAGCCGCCGGATGGCGGAGGCGGCGGCAGAGGCAGCACGCGGCGAGGTTTCCACGGTTCTGAAACGGGCCGTAGAGGCCGGGCCGGAGGATCTGCTGGCGGCGGATGGCTATCTGTTCTGCGCGCCGGAGAACCTGGCGGCGCTGTCCGGCCAAATGAAAGAGTTTTTCGACCGCTGCTATTATACGGTGCTGGGGCGGCTCAACGGACGGCCCTATGCGCAGCTGGTCTGTGCCGGCTCGGACGGCGAAAACGCCGCCCGGCAATGCGCCCGGATTGCCACCGGCTGGCGATTGAAACAGGTGCAGGAGCCGCTGATCATCTGCACCAATGCCCAAACGCCCGAAGCTATTCTGGCGGAGAAGGTGATCCCGGAGGACCAGCTGGATGCCTGCCGCGATCTGGGGCTGGCACTGGGCGCGGGGCTGGCGATGGGGGTGTTTTGACACTTTACCTTTGCGCACTGAAGACCATGCCTAGGTCACGCCTGTGTCCAGCCAGTTATATATATAGCAATCTTCTCGGCAAAAAAATGGCCATTCATAACTGTTTCGGCTTCAGAACCCTGAACAAACAGCACTGGCAGTTCTATAGTTTCTGTTAAGACGCTCTTTCAGCCCCGGCCCGGCCCATACTTTGAGTTTGCCGCCGCCCGACAATTCGCCATCCCCCCAAACTGTGTGCGATGCAAAATCCGCATATGCAAAACGGGCGGAGCCTTCCCGGCCATCACTGCAGGAAATGTCCGCAGTGCCGTAATTGCCGATTTTGCTTTGCACCTTCCATGTGCCCGTACACTGCACGCCCGAGGACGTTTCGCCGCTGAAACTGCCCTTAAGCCAGCCTGTTGCAGCCCCAGTGAAAATCTCTCCTCCTTCCAGGCAGGCCGCCAGGGGCGCACAATTACCCGGGCTGCCTTGCACGGTTGAACACTCTGCGGGGAAAAGGGCGTCGATTGTACCATCATTGCCCACAGGTTCAGTGCAAGACACGAGAACCGTCAGTGCAACCGGCAGAACGGCAATTGCAGTGCAGCGGGGGATGAAGGATAAGGTTTTTTGAAACATGCGGGCGCCAAATCAACGGGAGTAAATAACCATGAGCAATACTCAGTTCGGCAAAGGTTGTCATCTCCATCTGATCGACGGCTCGGCTTTCATCTTCCGCGCCTATCACGCGCTGCCGCCGCTGACGCGGAAATCCGACGGGCTGCCGATTGGGGCAGTGGCCGGCTTTTGCAACATGCTGCAGCGATATGTGGAGGGCAACACAGGCCCCGATGCGCCGACCCATGTGGCGGTGATATTCGACCATTCCGGCAAGTCGTTCCGCAACGAGATGTACGACCTTTACAAGGCCAACCGTCCGCCCGCGCCTGAGGACTTGCGCCCGCAGTTCCCGCTGACCCGCGAGGCAACCCGCGCCTTCAATATCGCCTGCAAGGAAGTCGAAGGCTTCGAGGCCGATGACATCATCGCCACCTTGGCGCATCAGGCGCGGGATGCCGGCGGGCGCTGCACTATCATCTCCTCGGACAAGGACCTGATGCAGCTGGTCGGCGGCGGCGTTGAAATGCTGGACGCGATGAAGAACAAGCGGATCGACAGCGACGGCGTGCATGAGAAGTTCGGTGTCGGCCCCGACCGGGTGGTGGATGTGCAGGCCCTGGCGGGTGACAGCGTTGATAACGTGCCCGGCGCGCCGGGGATCGGGATCAAGACCGCAGCGCTTTTGATCAATGAATTCGGCGATCTGACCAGCCTTCTGGACCGCGCCGAGGAGATCAAGCAGCCCAAGCGCCGCCAGACCCTGATCGAACACCGCGCGCAGATTGAACTGTCCAAACGGCTGGTGCAGCTGGATTGCAATATGGCGCTGGATTTCTCGCTGGAGGATCTGGAAGTGATGGAGCCGGATGCCGAGACCCTGCTGACCTTCCTGTCGGAGATGGAATTCCGCACCCTGACCAAGCGCCTTGCCGATCAGCTGGGCATGGATGCACCTGCCATTCCCGAAGCGCCCGCCGCTGCGGCTGAGGCCTCAGCACCCGTAGCAGTGCCGTTCGACAAGGACAAATACGAATGCGTCCGCGAGGCGGAAGCCTTGCAGGTCTGGGTGGACCGCATCCGCCGGCGCGGCTGGGTGGCGGTGGATACCGAGACCACCGGGCTTGATGAAATGGTTGTCGATCTGGTCGGCATTTCGCTGTGCGTGGAAGCGGGCGAGGCCTGCTATATTCCGCTGGCGCATAAGGCCGGGGGCGATGATCTGTTTGGCGGCGAGGGGTTGTCCGACGGGCAGATGCCGCTGGAAGAGGCCGTCGCAATGCTGAAGGACGTGCTGGAAGATCCGGCGATCCTGAAGATCGGCCAGAACATGAAATACGACGCCAAGATCCTGCACCGCTACGGGGTGGATGTGGCGCCGATTGACGACACCATGCTGATGTCTTACGCGCTGCATGCCGGGATGCACGGGCATGGCATGGATGCGCTGTCCGAACGCTATCTGGACCACACGCCGATCCCGATCAAGCCGCTGCTGGGCAGTGGCAAATCGGCGATCACCTTTGACCGGGTGCCGATTGACGACGCGGTGCCTTATGCGGCTGAGGACGCCGATATCACCCTGCGCCTGTGGCAGGCGTTCAAGCCGCAGCTGCATCAGGAGCGGGTGACCACGGTTTACGAGACGCTGGAACGGCCCTTGGTGCCGGTGCTGGCGGATATGGAACGCAACGGCATCAAGGTGGACCGCGATACGCTGAGCCGGATGTCCAATGCCTTTGCCCAGAAGATGGCTGGCTTGGAGGCCGAGATCCACGAGCTGGCGGGCCGCAGCTTCAACGTCGGCTCCCCCAAACAGCTGGGGGAGATCCTGTTTGACGAAATGTCCCTGCCCGGCGGCAAGAAGGGCAAGACAGGCGCCTATGCCACCGGTGCCGATATCCTTGAGGATCTGGCGACCGAGCATGATCTGCCCGCGCGGGTGCTGGACTGGCGGCAGCTCAGCAAACTGAAATCGACTTACACGGATGCGCTGCAGGACCATATCAATGCGGAAACCGGCCGGGTGCATACGTCTTATGCACAGACCGGGGCAAGCACCGGCCGCATGGCCTCGACTGATCCGAACCTGCAGAATATTCCGGTGCGCACCGAGGAAGGCCGCCGCATCCGCGAGGCCTTTGTGGCGGACGAGGGCAATGTTCTGCTATCGCTGGATTACAGCCAGATTGAGCTGCGTATTCTGGCGCATATGGCCGGGATTGACGCGCTGAAGGCGGCCTTTGCCGAGGGGCAGGATATTCACGCCATGACTGCGTCGGAGATGTTCGAGGTGCCGCTGGACCAGATGACACCGGAGATCCGCCGTCAGGCCAAGGCGATCAATTTTGGTGTGATCTACGGGATTTCAGGCTTTGGCCTGGCGCGCAATCTGCGCATTCCGCGCAAGGACGCGCAGGGGTTCATCGACCGCTATTTCGAGCGTTTCCCGGGCATCCGCAAATACATGGATCAGACGGTGGAATTCGCCAAGGAGCATGGCTATGTGCAGACCTTGTTCGGGCGCAAGATCCACACGGCGGAGATCAACGCCAAGGGGCCGAAAGCAGGCTTTGCCAAACGCGCCGCGATCAATGCGCCGATCCAGGGTACCGCTGCCGATGTGATCCGCCGGGCGATGGTCCGGATGCCTGCGGCGATTGCCCATCTGCCCGCGCGGATGCTGCTGCAGGTGCACGATGAACTGCTGTTCGAAGTGCCGGAAGCGGCAGTGGAGGAGACCATCGCAGCCGCCCGTCAGGTAATGGAGACCGCCGCCGATCCGGCAGTGCATCTGGACGTGAAACTGGTGGTGGACGCAGGCCGCGGTCAGAACTGGGCGGAGGCGCACTAAGCCAGTTTTCTTGAGGCAATTCCTTTTGAGGCAGGCGAAGCACTCCCGCCCGGCTTCGATCTGGCGATCTCATCCCGTTGGGCCAAGCGCCGCTGACGCGGCGCGGCGATTGCCGCACCCTCTCCACCCTGGGTCGAGGGAGCCGCAACGCTCCGCGCGTTCAGCGCGGCTTGCCCTTGACGCGGACTGCGCTGAAAACAATTGGGAACACCCCTCAAGGACAGACCTGCCCCAGGGGCTTCTCAGCATAGACTCTGCGCCGCGTCAGCGGCGCCACGCCCAACGGCTGCTGCGGCATCGCAGATGCAGCTTGCAGCGGGCGGGAGCTTTCCCCTGCCCGGCCTCAGCCTTCGGCCGGCTTTTTGACCAGTTTTGCCACCAGCCGCCGCACCAGCGGTGCGGCCGTGAAGGCGACGGCAAAGGCAATCGGCCAGCTGACCGACCAGGCCTGCATCCAGGCCTGCGTAAAACCCGCACCAAACCCCAGCGTTTTCCAGGTCGCCACACCAGTCACGATAAAGGACATCAGCCCCGACAGGATCAGGCTGAACAGCAGAGGGGCAAAGCGGGCGGGCAGCATCGGCGGGGTCCTTCCTGTGATCCTGCCGCCCTTATGCAGGCCGCCGTATCATATTTCAATTCACGAATGTAACAGCCCGCCTGCGGCGGCTTAACGCATCCAGCCGAGGCTGTCTTCGGTGCGCCGGGTCGAGGGCGTGTATTCGGCGCTGACCCAGCCGTCATAACCGCTGGCGTCGATGGCGGCAAACAGCGCTGGGAAATCGACCGGACCGGTGCCCGGCTCGCAGCGACCGGGTGCTGCACCGATCTGCACATGCACGGCGCGGGAGCCGAACATCTCCCAGACCTTAGCCGCATCGCCGTGGATCAGCTGGGCATGGTAGGCATCATACTGCAAACCGACGTTGGGGCGGTCCACCGCCTCCAGCACCTCCATCGCCAGGTTGTAGTCGTCCAGGAAGTAACCGGGCTGGTCGCCGCTGTTCAAAGGTTCGATTGTGAACTGCTGCTCCGGTGCGCGGCCGGCGGCCCATTGCAGGTTCTCAATGAACGTCCGCTGCGCCTCTGCACCCTTGGTATAGCCCGCCATCACATGGATCTTGCCCGCCTTCAGTACCTCGGCGTAGCGCAGCACCCGGCGGATGTCGCGCTGGAACCGGTCGACGCCCTCGGGGATGGCCGCATAGCCGGGCGTGCCGCCGGTGTAATTCGGCGGCGGCGCGTTGATCAGCAGCAGCTCCAGCCCGTTGGCAAGCAGGGCGCGCTGGGTTTCCTTGGCGGCAAGCTCATAGGGGTAAAGGATTTCCACCGCCTCAAACCCGGCGGCGGCCGCAGCCTGGAAGCGGTCGAGATAAGGCAGCTCTGCAAACAACAGCGAAATATTGGCCGCGAAGCGGGGCATGAGGGTTCTCCTTCTTCCCCGAAGGTCTAGCGCTGCGCACAGGGGCCGCCAAGGCGTCAAAAGAACAGAATTTTCATATTAAATCCTTATTAACCTTTAGCGGCAAGTTTCTGCCGCCGCGCCGGGTGGCAACTGGCATCATAGGCGACGGCAGGTGGGCATAACTGCGCGGATTGATACACGCCTAGGCTGACGTATCAGAGGAGACAGCCATGTGTGATGCAATGGGAACCGCCAAGCCGGCGGTCAGAATTGACAACGACCGTGTCCGCGTGACCGAATGGAGCTTTGCCAAACGCGGCGACAACACCGGCTGGCACCGGCACGGGTTCGACTATGTTGTGGTGCCGTTGTTTGACGGCGTGCTGGAAATCGCCCATCCCGACGGGACGCGCACAGAGACGGTGATGCAGCGTGGGGTTCCATATTTCCGCAAGGCCGGGGTGGAGCATGACGTGATCAACGGCAATGACTTTGCCTGCGCCTTTGTCGAAACCGAACTGCTGGAGGAAGCCCCCGCCGGTTAGCGGTCAGTCCGCTTCCAGCTCCACCGAAGGGATCAGCGGGAAAAACTCCCCGCCGGACCAGACGCCGAACCAGCCGTCGTGGTGCTCTCCCAGCTCTGCCAGCCGGTAGAAGCTTTTGCGGTCGATCAGCGCCTCCAGCCCGGCCCGAATCATAACGTACGGAGACGGCTCGCCGGTTTCGCCATCCCGTTCGGCCCGGACCGGGTTCTCCGCCCCCGCCGCGGCAGTGTCGCCGATATTGGTGGTGAAGGTGATCACCTGATCACGCCCCGCGCCTTCAACATCGAAATCCACCGCCACGAATGGTGCGTCCTCGACGGTGATTCCAACCTTTTCCACTGGGGTAACAAGGTAGTATTTGCCATCCTCCAGTTTGAGGATGGAGGCGAACAGCTTGACCAGTTCAAACCGGGTGAACGGCGTGCCGAGGTAATGCCAGCTGCCGTCACGGGCGATGCGAATGTCCAGATCGCCGCTGAACGGCGGGTTCCACAGGTGGACCGGCGGCAGCCCCCCGCGCTTCCCGGCCTTCTTGCCGGCCGCTTTGGCCGCCGCGGCAAGGCCTTCGGCATCGGGTGTCACAGCTTTTTGTCCGCTCATTGCTTTTGCCATTTCCAGTCAGCACGATAGAGTAACAGCATATATCCGGGAAACGAGGAATGTCATGCCTGAAACGGACGATCTGCTGGCCGGTATCGAAGCGCTGGAAGCCAAGCTGCAACAGGCGCGCGCGTCGATCACCAAGCGCTTTATCGGGCAGGAACGGGTGGTGGACCTTACCCTGTCGGTGCTCTTGTGCGGCGGTCACGGGCTGCTGATCGGCCTGCCGGGCCTTGGAAAAACCCGGCTGGTGGAGACGCTCAGCACGGTAATGGGGCTGGATGGCAGCCGGATCCAGTTCACCCCGGACCTGATGCCCGCGGACATTCTGGGGTCTGAGGTGCTGGACACGGCGGAGGACGGCCACCGCTCGTTCCGGTTTGTGCCGGGGCCGGTGTTCTGCCAGCTGTTGATGGCGGATGAGATCAACCGCGCCAGCCCCCGCACCCAGTCGGCGCTGCTGCAGGCGATGCAGGAGCGGATGGTGACGGTGGCAGGCGAGGACCGGCCCTTGGGTGCGCCGTTCCATGTGCTGGCGACCCAGAACCCGATTGAGCAGGAGGGCACCTATCCGCTGCCCGAGGCGCAGCTGGACCGGTTTCTGTTGCAGATCGACGTGAATTACCCGGACCGTGCGACTGAGCGGGATATTCTGCTGGCTACCACGGGGGCAGAGGAAGCGGAGGCTTATCAGGTATTTACGGCAGCGGAGCTGATCGGCGCGCAGACCCTGTTGCGGCGGATGCCGGTGGGGGAATCGGTGGTCGAGATGATCCTGGATCTGGTGCGCGCCTTCCGCCCCGAAGAACCCGGCGTGTCCGGCCATGTGGCGCAGACCGTGGCCTGGGGGCCGGGTCCGCGGGCGGCGCAGGCGCTGATGCTGGCAGTCCGGGCACGGGCGCTGCTGCAGGGGCGGCTGGCGCCCAATGCCGAGGACGTGCTGGACATGGCGCAGCCGGTGCTGAGCCACCGGATGCAGCTGAACTTTGCCGCGCGGGCGCGCGGTGACAGCCTGGCTGCCCTGATTGCGGAAACCGCCGCTGATCTGGCCCGGACCGGGGCCGCCGCGTGACCAGAGAAACCGCCTCCGTACCGGCCTCTGGTGCAGCAGCAGGACTGCGGCACCGGGCCGAGGCCGCGGCCAGTGCCCTGCCGCCCTTGCTAGTGCAGGCGCGGCATTTGGCCGGGTCTGTCCTGATGGGCGAACATGGCCGCCGCCGCGCGGGCACGGGGGATGATTTCTGGCAGTACCGGCCGGCGCAAGCGGGCGACAGCCGCCGGATGATCGACCACCGGCGTTCGGCCCGCGGCGACATTCAGTTTGTGCGCGAGCGGGAGTGGCAGATTTCCCAGACGGTGCATCTGTGGGTGGACACTGGCGCCTCAATGCGGTTTGCCTCGTCTCCGAAGCTGCCGCAAAAGGCAGACCGCGCCCGGTTGCTGGCGCTGGCAGCCTCGGTGCTGATGGTGCAGGGCGGCGAGCGGGTTGGCCTGACCGGCGGCGGCCTGCCGCCCCGGCGCGGCAATGTGCAGATCCTGCGGCTGGCCGAGGCGCTCTCGGACGACGCGGAACAGGATTACGCGCCGCCGAACGACCGCGCCCTGATCCCGCATGCCCGCGCCCTGTTCATTTCGGATTTCCTGGGACCGTCCGAACCGATGGAGCAGGCGCTGTCCAAGGCTGCGGCACGCGGCGTGCGCGGGGTGCTGTTGCAGGTGCTGGACCCGGCAGAGGAGGCCTTTCCGTTCTCCGGGCGCACGGTGTTTGAAAGCATCAAGGGCGGTGTCACACATGAAACATTGAAGGCCTCGGCGCTGCAGGAGCGCTATCTGGACCGGCTGGCCGAGCGCCGCAGCGTGCTGGAACGCCTGTGCCGCGAGGCCGGCTGGCGCTTTGGCCAGCATCACACGGGCGATACGGCGCAAAATGCGCTTATGTGGCTATACCACGCATTGGAGCGGACCGCGCCATGACAATGATTGCAGGCATCGGTTTTACGGCGCCCTGGCTTTTGCTGGGGCTCTTGGCTTTGCCGGTGCTGTGGCTGCTGTTGCGTGCGATACCGCCCGCCCCCAAGCGCCAGCCGTTTCCGGCGGTGACGCTGCTGCTGGGCCTTAAGGACGACGAGAGCCTGTCGGACCGCACCCCTTGGTGGCTGCTGCTGCTGCGGATACTGGCGGTGGCGGCGGCGATCATCGGGCTGGCGGGGCCGGTACTCAATCCCGCAACCGAAAAGGCAGGCGGCCGCGGGCCGCTGCTGATCGTAATGGATGCCAGCTGGGGCGGTGCTGCGGGCTGGAAACAGACCAGCGCCCAGGCCGCGGCGCAGCTGGAGGAGGCGGGCCGCGCCGGACGCCCGGTGGCCGTCCTGCGGCTGAGCGCACCGGAACCCTTGCAGTTCCGCGCTGCCAGCGACTGGCAGCGGCAATTGGCCGGGCTGGCGCCCCTGCCCTGGCAGCCGGGACCGGATCAGCTGCAGCAGACCGTGGCCGCGATTGCCGCGGCAGAGGGCGGATTTGACACCGTCTGGTTCAGCGACGGGCTGGCGTATCCGGACCGCGGCGGAGTGATCGAAGCCCTGGGCCGCCGTGGTGATATCGAAGTTTTTGAGCAGCCGCTGCCGGTACTGGGGCTGCAGCCCGCCAGCTATTCCGGCGGGGCAATCGAACTGACGGTGCAGCGCAACCGCGCCGGGCCTGCACAGGAGGTTTCGGTGGTCGCGCAGGGCAAAGACCCCGGCGGCACCGCGCGCAGCCTGGCGGTGCTGCCGCTGCGGTTTGCGGATGGCGCCCGCAGCGCCACGGCTGAGCTGTCGCTGCCGGCCGAGCTGCGCGCGCGGCTGTCGCGGTTCGAAATCCGTGATGTGAAATCCGCAGGCGCAGTGGCGCTGACCGATGACAGCTTGCGGCGGCGAGAGGTGGCGCTGGTCTCCTCTGAAAGCGCCGATGAAGCGCTGGCGCTGCTGTCGCCGCTGCATTACCTGCGCCAGGCGCTGGAGCCCTCTGCCGAGCTGCTGGAGGGTGCGCTGGCGGATCTGCTGCCTGCGAACCCGGATGTGATCGTGCTGGCGGATGTGGCGCGGCTGGCGCCCGCACAGGAAGAGGCGGTGATCACATGGGTGGAAAACGGCGGTCTGCTGTTGCGCTTTGCCGGGCCAAGGCTGGCCGCCAGCGACACAGCGCGCAGCGGCGAGGAACCCTTGATGCCGGTGCGGTTGCGCATTGGCGGCCGCAGCATTGGCGGCGCGATGAGCTGGGGCGAACCGAAGACACTGGCCCCCTTTGCCGAGACCTCGCCCTTCTACGGGCTGGAGGTGCCGGGCGAGGTCTCGATCAGCTCGCAGGTGGTGGCACAGCCCGATCCGCAGCTGGCGGACCGGGTGATTGCCGAACTGGGCGACGGCACGCCGCTGGTCACCCGCAAGACGCTGGGCCAGGGCCAGGTGGTGCTGTTTCACGTGACCGCCAATGCGGAGTGGAGCAGCCTGCCGCTGTCCGGCCTGTTTGTGTCGATGCTGGAGCGGTTGGCGGTGTCTTCCTCTGCCGCCGCACCTACGGCTGCGGACCTGGAGGGCACCACCTGGACCCCGGTTGAAGTGCTGGACGGCTTTGGCCGGCTGGCGGCGGCGGAAACGCTGCCCGGCGTTAAAGGCCCGGATCTGGTGGCGGCACCCGCCGGGCCGGAGCTTCGCCCCGGTGTCTATGATGGCGGGCGCCGGATGCTGGCCCGCAATGTGCTGCGCCCGGGCGATGAGTTGCAGGCCGCGCGCTGGCCTGCCTCGGTTGCGGTCAGCAGCTATGACGCGCCTCAGGAGCTGCCGCTGGGCGGCGTGCTGCTGACGCTGGCGCTGGGGCTCTTGGCACTGGATGCACTGGGTACGCTGGTCCTTTCCGGCCTGCTGGGCGGTGCCCGGACTGCGGCTCTGGCAGCTGCGCTTGGGCTGGCGGCATGGGCCGCGCCGCAGGAGCTGCAGGCGCAGAACGCAGCGGCGCCTGAAGATTTCAGAGCGGCGGAGCTGGCCTCGGAACTGGTGCTGGCACATGTGCTGACCGGCGACCGGGAGGTGGACCGCATCGCAGCGGCCGGCCTGCGCGGACTGTCCGAGACGCTGTTCTTCCGCACTTCGGTCGAGCCTGCCGCCCCGGCGGGTGTCGATCTGGAGCGCGATGAGCTGGCGTTTTATCCGCTTCTGTACTGGCCGGTCACGCGGGATCAGCGGCTGCCCTCATCCCAGGCTTACGGCAAGCTGAACGCATATCTGCGGGCGGGCGGCATGATCCTGTTCGACACCCGGGATGCGGATCTGGCGGTCTCCGGCACCACCAGCCCGGCGGCGCGGCGGCTGCAGCAGATTGCGCTGCCGCTGGACGTGCCGCCGCTGGAAGTGCTGCCGGAAGATCATGTGCTGACCCGGGCCTTTTATTTGCTGCAGGCCTTTCCTGGCCGCCACAGCCGCGGCCCGGTCTGGGTCGAGGCCGCACCGCCGGATGCGGAACAGGCCGAGGGCATCCCGTTCCGCAACCTCAACGACGGGGTGACGCCGGTGGTGATCGGCGGCAATGACTGGGCGGCGGCCTGGGCCGTGGACGGTAACGGGCGGCCCTTGCTGCCGGTCGGGCGCGGCTATGCCGGCGAGCGGCAGCGCGAACTGGCGTTCCGGTTCGGCGTCAACCTGGTGATGCATGTGCTGACCGGGAATTACAAATCCGACCAGGTGCATGTGCCCGCACTGCTGGACCGGCTGGGGCAATAGGGGAACCCGATGACACAGACGATCCTGTTTGACCCGCTGGTGCCATGGCCGGTGATCTGGGCCGCGGGTGCCATAACACTGGCGGCGCTGGTGCTGGGCCTGTGGAGGGGACTGTCAGGCTGGGCGCTGCGGGCGCTGGCGGCGCTTGTGTTGCTGGCCGCGCTGGCAGGTCCGGTGCATCAAAGCGAGGACCGCGCCCCCTTAAGCGACATCGTGATTGTGGCCGAGGACCAGACTGCCAGCCAGCAGCTGCGCGGCCGCCCGGAACAGATGGCGCGGGCACGGACTCAGCTGAAGGCAGCATTGGCCGCGCGGGCAGGCACCGAGGTGCGCTGGATCACCGTTCCGGACGGCGAAGGCGACGCGGGCACCCGTCTGATAGCGGCCATCGCGCAGGCGCTGGCGGATGAGCCGCGGGCGCGGGTGGCGGTGATCATTGCCCTGTCCGACGGCCAGGTTCATGACGCGGATCAGGTGCTGAACCTGCCTGCGCCGATGCATTTGCTGCTGACCGGCCGCAAAGACGATTGGGACCGCCGCCTGATCGTGAAGAACGCCC
This sequence comes from Leisingera sp. NJS201, assembly GCF_004535885.1. Classification (NCBI taxonomy): domain Bacteria; kingdom Pseudomonadati; phylum Pseudomonadota; class Alphaproteobacteria; order Rhodobacterales; family Roseobacteraceae; genus Leisingera; species Leisingera sp. NJS201. Next base: position 4,330,337 of record NZ_CP038234.1, on the reverse strand, counting down.
CCGGTTTTGCCATCATCGGGGAGCCGGTGAAGCTGACGCTGCGGATCGAGGATCAGGGCGCGGTGCCGGTTCAGGGCGGCTTTGCGGATCTGAACATTTCAGTCGGCGGCGACGCGCCGCAGCGTTTCACCCTGCCAATCGGCGTCGATTTCGAGCTGCCGATGGTACTGCAGCACGGCGGTCGCAATGTAATCCGGTTCAGCGTGCCGGAAGAGCCGGGCGAGCTGACGGCGCGCAACAACCAGGCCTTGGTGCAGATCAACGGGGTCCGCGACCGGCTGAGGGTGCTGCTGGTCTCGGGCGAGCCGCACGCGGGCGGGCGCACCTGGCGCAATCTGTTGAAGTCCGACAGCGCCGTGGATCTGGTGCATTTCACCATCCTGCGCCCGCCGGAAAAACAGGATGGCGTGCCGGTGGAGGAGCTGTCGCTGATCGCCTTCCCGACGCGCGAGCTGTTTCTGGAGAAAATCGACGATTTCGACCTGATCATCTTTGACCGCTACAAGCGGCGCGGCATCCTGCCTGCGGTCTATCTGGACAATGTGGCCAATTACGCGATGGGCGGCGGCGCGGTGCTGGTGGCCGCCGGGCCGGATTTTGCCAGCGCCGACAGCATCTACCGCTCACCTTTGTCACTGATCCTTCCCGCCGAACCCTCGGCGCGGGTGCTGCAAGAGGCCTACCGCCCGGAGGTGACCGATCTGGGCAAGCAGCATCCGGTGACCTCGGGGCTGGAGGGAGCTGCGGATTGGGGCCGCTGGCTGCGCCAGGTTGAGCTGCGCCGTCCCGAGGGACATGTGCTGATGAACGGCGCGGGCGAACGCCCGCTTCTGGTGCTGAACCGGGTGGGCGAGGGGCGGGTGGCGCTGCTGGCATCAGACCATGCCTGGTTGTGGAGCCGCGGCTATGAGGGCGGCGGGCCGCAGCTGGAACTGCTGCGCCGTCTCGCCCATTGGATGATGAAGGAACCGGAACTGGAGGAAGAGGCGCTGTGGGCCGAAGCTTCGGGCCAGCGGATGCGTATCCTGCGCCGCACACTTGCCGGTCAGACCGGGCCGGTGACGGTGACCAACCCGGATGGCTCCACCGTGGAGCTGGCGCTGCGCCAGACTGCACCGGGACAGTGGGAGGCCCGTTATGACGGTCCGGAAGCGGGGCTGTACCGGCTGGAAGAAGGCGGCGAGACGGCAGTGGCCGGGCTGGGGCCTGCGGCACCGAAAGAATTCGAGGAAACCATTGCCACCGGCGAAGTGCTGGCGCCGGTTCTGGAACCTTTGCGCGGCGGTGTGCTGCGGCTGGAGGACGGTATGCCGTCCTTGCGCAACATGCGGGCCGGGCGCCCGGCGGCGGGACGCGGCTGGATCGGACTTACGCCGCGCGCGGCTTATGAAACGCTGTCAGTCAGCCAAGGACCGCTGCTGCCGGGCTGGCTAGCGCTGGTTATGGCGTCGTTCTTTATCGTCGCGGGCTGGCTGCGGGAAGGGCGGCGGTAAGCGGCTTCAACCGGTGTCACAACGGGCGGGGTCCTCCCGCCCATCGCAGGTTTCCTGCCGGAATCCCGCGAAAGTTGGGCCAAGCGCCGCGCCAAAGGCGCGGCGCGGGTCGCTTCGGGCGCAGCCCGAAGCGAAACACCTCTGCCCGGCAGTGCCCCGCGTCGATTGACGCCACCCGCATTAGTCAATCCGCAGGTCGACCCGGTCAGACCGGCCTTCACCATCGACAATCACCAGCGAAGAAAAACCAGGGCCGGGGCTGGGCAGGGAGAACTCTCGCCGGCGCTGTCCCGTCAGCACCGGCAGGCCGTTTGCCATCACCAGAAACGGCGCGGTGCCGCCGCGGAGTTTCAGTGTCAGGTCCGCGCCTTCCAGCATCAGCCGGGCGCCTTCGGGCGGGAAGATCAGTTCCGGCGCATCCGCGGGTTCCGAGAAGGCGGCATCGCGGGGGCGGAAGCGCTGCAGGGGCTGCGGCAATTCGGCCGAGCTGACGATCAGCGTGGCGGGGGGCGGCGGCGGCAGCGGGTCGAGGGCCGGTTTCAGGCGGCCAAATGCTTCAAACAGCACCGGTGCTGCAAGGTCGCCGCCAAAGATACCGGGGACAGGCGTGCCGTCGGCGCGGCCCATCCAGACGCCGATCACGTGCCGTCCGTCCCAGCCGATCGCCCAGGCATCGCGGTGGCCATAGGAGGTGCCGGTCTTATAGGCGATGGTGCCGCTGCGCGCGCCCGCAGGCACCGGCAGCCCGCGCAGGATGTCTGCGACTTGCCAGGCGGCCTCGGGCGAGGTCAGGCGGCCTGCGGGCGCGGGCGCTTCGCCCTGCAACATGCGCAAGGCCGGCCCCTGCCCGCTTGCCGCCAGCCCGGCGTAAAGCTGCACCATGTCTTGCAGGCTGATGCCCAGCCCGCCCAGCGACAGCGCCAGGCCGGGGGCGCCGCCGGGCAGCTCCGGCTTGGCACCGCCAGCGCGCAAGGACGCCAGCACACGCGCCGGTCCCAGCTCCTGCGTCAGCTTCACCACTGGGATGTTGAGCGATAGCTGCAGCGCTTTGCGCAGCCTTATGTCGCCGCGGAACTCACCATCGAAATTCTGCGGCGCGTAGCCTGCGAAGTTGACGGGACCGTCGTGGATCAGGGTTTCCGGGTGGGCCAGCCCCTGATCGAAAGCGAGACCGTAGATCAGCGGTTTCAGGGTCGAACCGGGGGAGCGGATCGCCTGTGTCATATCGACAAAGCCGCGCCTTTGCGCATCGGAATAGCCGGGAGAACCAACCAGCACCAGCACTTCGCCGGTCTGGTGGTCCGCGGCGATCAGGGCAGCGGAGAGAGACGGGGTGGCGCTGCGGGCCGCCTCTGCCAGCAACTGTTGCATCCGGGATTGCACCACGCTGTCGATGGTCAGCCTGATCTGCCGCTTGCCAGGGTGCTGTGCCTTCACCCGGTCCGCCAAATGCGGTGCCAGCCGCGGGAAGGCCGCCATTTGGTGCGGCAACGGAGTGCGGCGGGCTGCCTCGGCCTGTTCTTCGCTCAGGAGGCCCTGGCGCTGCATCCGGGCGAGCACGCGGTCGCGGGCCTCGCTGGCGGCCTCTGGGAAACGGTCCGGGCGGCGGCGTTCAGGGGATTGCGGCAGGGCGACCAGCAGCGCCGCTTCTGCCGGGGTGAGGCGGCGCGGTTCTTTGCCGAACCAGCTGTAGGCCGCCGCGCGGATGCCCTCTGCCGCGCCGCCATAGGGGGCGTGCGTCAGGTAGAGGGTGAGGATCCCGTCCTTGCTGAGGCGGCGTTCCAGCGCCAGCGCCACCCGCATCTGGCGCAGCTTGCCGGCCCAGCGGCCGGTGGTGCCGTCCTCCAGCAGGCGCGCCACCTGCATGGTCAGGGTAGAGCCGCCGGAGACCGCGCGGCCATTCCAAAGCGCCTGACCTGCGGCGCGCAGCAGGGCAATGGGGTCGACACCGGCGTGGGAGCGGAAGCGCTTGTCCTCGTAGCGCAGCAGCATGTCGAGGAAGCGCGGGTCGACGTCCTCGGGCTGGACAGCGAGACGCCAGAGGCCTGTGCCGACCGGGTAGGCGCGCAAAAGCTTGCCGTTGCGGCCGAGTACTTCAGTGGAGGTTTCGGCGAGGGTGAGGGGGAGATCTGTGGCGTCGATCCAAGCATCGAAGCTGCGCCAAGCCGTGAAAGCAGCCGCAAGCAGGACCGCTAAAGTAGCGGTGTACCATTTCCACCTTCTGCTTGGCCGATAGGCCGGGCAGCGCCCGTCCGCCCCCCGGGCGGGCGCTGCCCGGCCACCCGCGGACGGACGCTGCCCTCTGAGCTGTTCAGCCGGCGTTTCACTTCACGACCACGCGCCCCGTGCCGGTCCTCGCGCGGTAGGCGGGGCGGTACATGTCTTCGACCGAGGCTGCCGGGTGGTGGAAGGTGCCGGGCGTCACCGCGCGGGCGATATAGGCCAGTGTCACCGGCGCGGCATCGCGCATATTCACAGCAGCCAGAAAACGGTCGCTGCGGAATTCGGTGTGTTCGGCCCCGGCCGGGTTCAGCCAGTCCAGATCGCGCAGGTCGCCGGAGCGCAAGAGGTTCGGGTTATCGATCTCGAACCCGGCAGGCAGCGGATCGTTGATCATCAGCCTCGCACCGGTCTTCTCATGCGGTTTCACCCGCAGGACAGAGACAAAACGCGCGCCTGTAGTGACAGACTGCACGTCCAGCGGCTGGCCATCCAGCGTGTAGTAGCTGCGTTCGATGGTGTAGCCGAAGCCGCCCGCGGCCGGCGGGACCAGTGGCACGCCAAGCGTGCTGAGGGTGATCTCCGCAGACCGCCCGCTGGCGGCAGTCAGCGCCAGCTCCGGTGTGTTGTGCCCGTCTGCAGCCTGCACAAATGGCCCCTGAACAGGCTGACCGTTGACCAGAAGGCCGGAATCCTCGGGGTCCGGGTCAGCGCGTGGGCGGCCATCAGGGTCCAGGCGGACTCTTGCGTGGAGCGATGGCCGCTGGCGTCGGCAAGCCGCGACGACAGGCTGACGCGGTCCACAGCCTCGGACCCGGCCTCGGCGGCAAGGGCCAGAACGCCAGCAGTATCGCGCAAGGCGGTGCCAAAGTCGGCGCGCCAGAGGCGGCTGTCCTTTTGCCCATCGGACCCGATCATCTGCGCGGCGCGGCTGAACATCCGGTCCGCACGGCGCTGATCGCCATAGGCTGCAAGGGCCGCGCCCAATTGGGCGGCAGCAAGCGGGGTGGCGAAGGCCTCACCCTTCACATCGGCGTAATAGCGCAGGTCGCCCATCCGGGCCGCACCCTCGCGCGCCAGAACATGGAGGGCATAGGCAATCTCCTCGCCGCCGGTATCGAAGTCGGGGGCATAGTTGATGCGGTTGCGCAGGTTGTCCATCGCCTGGGCAAAGGCCTGTTGCGGCACGGTGTAGCCTTGCGCGCGGGCGCGGCTGAGGAAGTCGCTGGCATAGGCGTCCAGCCAGAACTCACCGCTGTCGGCGCGCCAGAGGCCAAAGGCGCCGCTGGAGGCCTGGCGGGTCAGCACCTTGCGGATGGCGGCGTTAATGCGCGCATCCACCGCCGGGCCGTCGCCCAGACCCGCTCCCTGCGCGACGCTGCTGAGGTAGAGCAGCGGCAGCGCCTTGGAAGTCACCTGTTCGGTGCAGCCATAGGGGTACTGGTCCAGCTCTGCCAGCAGACCCGGAACGTCGAATTTGGCCAGCGGGCCAGAGGAGATGGCGGCGCGGGCGGTGCCGGGGCGCAGGCCGGTGAAAACATCTTTACTGAACAGGAAAGTGTTACCGCCTGCGAGCGTGAAGCGGCGGGTTTCAGAAACCACCGGATCATTGGCGCGAACCGGCAGACGCAAATTTTGACGCAGCACCTGCCCGTCCGGCGTGGTGAGGGTAAGGGTGAGTTCGTGGTCACCAACGGTTTCTGCCGTCACCGGCAGTTCCAGCACTGTCTTGCCCTGTTCCGCCAGGGTGACGGAGGCGGGCAGGCTGCCCAGCGTCAGACCGCCTGCGGTGCTGGCGGTCAGCGCCATGTCTCCGGCGGGGCCGTCGGCATGGACGATCTCGATCCTTGCGCGGCTTTCGTCGCCGGGCGCCAGGAAGCGCGGCAGCGCGGCGGTGACCACCACGGGATCGCGCACCAGCATGTCGGCCTCGGCCTGACCGACAGCCCGGCCGGACCAGGCGACAGCCATCAGCCGCACAGTGCCGTTGAAGGCGGGCAGGGTCATCGGGAACTCCGCTCTGCCATTGGCGTCCACTTTCAGCGGGCCGGAGAACAGCGCCACCAGGTCCTGCGTGGGCGGCGGCGATTGCATCTTGAGGCCGCTGTCAGCATCACCGCCGGAGCGGATGCGGCCCAAAGCGCCGTTGCCGGGGTCGATGAGGCGGCCATAGATGTCGCGCAGCTCCATCCCCAGCCGGCGCTGGCCATAATAATGCGCGCTGGGATCGGGGCTGGTGAAGCCGGTGAGATTGAGGATGCCAAGGTCCACGGCGGCGACGGTGAGCCAGACTTCATCGCCCTCTGCCGCGCCCTCCACGCGGAGTTCCGCCACTTGCGTGCCGCGCGGGCCGGCCACGCCGGGGACGTCAATCGTCACCTCCAGCTGTTGGCCGGGCTGGGTGATGCTAGCATGCGCCAACCCTAGGGCGCGCAGCGGGGTGCGGCCCCGGTCGCCTGCAACAGGCTGGATTATGGTGGCGGTCACATAGGCGCCGCTGCCCCAGTCCTGTGTCACCTCTAGCGGGATCACGGTTTCGCCGGCGGGAACTTCGACAGCCATGCGGTGGATCAGGTGGTTCGATACCACCGAGACCAGCGCGGTGCCCGCGGCCTGCGGCACGATGCGCAGCCGGGCGGTGTCGCCGGGTGCATAGTTTTCGCGGTCCAGCGACAGCTCCAGCCGGGCGGGCGTCCCGGTGCTGCCTTCGGGAGCGTACCAGCCGGCGTAGAAGTCATAAGCGGCAGAGGCATAGGCGCCATCCAGACGCTCCACCACCAGCTCATAACGGCCCCAGCCGACTGGCTGAGACAGCGGCAGTGGATCGCTGCCCAGCTGCGCCTCGCCCGTCGCGATACGGGTGCGGCGCGTTATAGGCTCCCAGTTCCAGTTGCCGTAAAGCTGATACCATTGATAGCGGGTCTCGACCCGGTTCAGGGTCCATTTGACACGCATCGGCACCGGCGACAGGTCCGGCGACAGGGCGATGAGTTCAAAGCCTGCCTCGGAGCCTTCTGCCGCAACCTCGTCAAACTGCGGTTTAATGCCGAGGACGGGGCCTGCAGGGCGGACAGGGATTTCCAGTGAGCGTTCGACCGGACGCGCAGCGCCATCAGCAACACGGGTGGTGAGAGTGGCCAGAAGCGGCTTGCCCTCTGCCGGGGCGGCGGCGGGCAGGTTTACAGCGAAGGCCGCGCTGCCATCAGCGCCGGTTTCCTGGCCGCCGAAAAATCCGGTCTGGGCAGAGGAGACCGTATCATAGCGGCCAAAACGGAAACCCGGCCATTGATCCAGGGAATTAGCGGCAGTGAGGCGGATGTCTCCTTCCACCTTCAGCCCGGCACCCGGCGCGCCGAACAGGTAGTCTGCTTGCAGTGCAATCTGCGCTGCACTGCCGGGCTGGAGTGTGTTTGCATTGGCGACCTCTTGCTCAAAGTCGATACGCTCGGGCAGGAAATCCTCGACCAGGATCTGGCGGCTGGCGAGCGCGGGGGACTTGAGGTCGCTTTTGATTTCAATCCGCCAGGTGCCGCGCGGGGCGGCGGGGCCGGTAGGCAGGGCAAAGACATGGCCGCCCTGATGGCCTGCGGCTGAGGTCTGGCGGGTGTATTCCACCCCGTCAGGGCGCAGCAGGATCGCGGTGAGCGGCAGGCCGTCGATCGCCTGCGCCTTGCCGTCACGCGCCAATGCGGTCACATGCACGGTTTCACCTGCACGGTAGGCGCCGCGGGTGGTGGCGAGGAAAACATCCACCGGCCCCGGTGCGGGCCGGCCGGCCACGCCGCGGTCTGACAGATCAAAAGCGGCATCGTTGAGGGCAGGAAGGTGAAATCTCCCTCCCCCGCCCGGGCAGTGATCAGCGCCGGTGACGCGCCGCCGGAACCGCGCGTCAGGCCGGGCCTGAAACGGACATAGCCGCTGGCGTCGCTTGTTTCAGTTGCCAAAACCTCATTGGCACTGGAGATCAAACTGACCTCGGCACCGGCCTGCGGTTTGGCGTCCGCCAGTCCCTGCACCTGCACATGCAGGCCATCGCTGCCCGACATGGTGCTGAGACCCAGGGTGGTCAGCACAAACCATTGCGTGGCACCGGCGTCGTCATAAGGGTCGGCACCCGGCACCCGTGCGGTGAGGGCGTACAGACCCGGTGTCTTTTGCCCAGTCAGGGCATCTTCCAGCGGCAGGCGGCTGGTCATCGCCTGATTGAGCGCAGTGCCCACTTCGGCACTGCCCTGCCAGATCTCCTCGGCGATATCGGAGGCGAAATGCTTATCCTCCCACTGGGAAAGCGGTTTGGCAAAGTACCCCTCCTGCAGGGTGCGCAGCACGTTGCGGCTGCTGACCCGGCGCAAGCGCAGGTCCAGTTCCGTCAGGTTCACGGTTTCCACCGGCAGCGCCGCAGCAGCGCCCGCGGGCAGCACATAGGCGCGGCCCGGGAAGCGGACCTTGGGCGCGCGGTCGCGCACGTAATGGGTCAGCTCCACATCCTTATAAAGCTGCTCGCCGCTGGCCGCCGGCAACCCGCGGCGCAGGGTCAGCTGGTAGCGCTTGCCGTGCTCCACCCCGTCAAAACACAGCTGCCGGCCGGATGCGGTGACTGCCAGACTGCTGCCGGCCAAGCGCACATAGTTTTCGTAATCGGTTCCGGCCTGTTCCAGATCTTCGGAGAACTCAGCGCAGATACGGGGGGCTGCGCTGTCGCTTTCAACCGTGGAGCCAGTCACGCGAAAACCGTATTTCCGGATCGCATAGTGAATCATCTCGGCATTCGCCTTAAGCGGAATGATGTTGTCAGCCAGGCGCAGCAGCGGCAGCATCTCGCGGCCGCGGCCAAGCGCCTCCACCGCTTCGGCGGCCTGACGCAGGGCCTGTGCCTGATCTGCCGGTGCCGCAGCCCGCAAGTAGCCATTGAGGGCCGCAGAATAAGCCTCCTGCCGGAAACGGCGCTGCTGGGAACGGTTGCCGGAGTCTTTGGCAGCCCGCAGCAGATAGGCCGAGAAACGGGTCCAATCCTGGGCAGAGTCAGTCAGCACCACGGCCTGCCCCATCCATCGCAATGCCGCGAGCGGCTCTGCGGCACGGAACAGCGAGCGGGCCGCCGAAACCGCCTTGGCGGCGTCATCTGTTGCCAGCGGATAGGCCAGGCCCAGCGACTGGGCAAACCCGGCCGCGCGCGGCAATTCCAGCTCCGGGATTGCGTCCAGCCGGCCTGCCCGCACAGCGGCCTCTGCCTGAAGCCCGCCGGGTGCCGGCTGTTTCAGTGCCGAAAAGGCGCCCTCATAGGAACTGGGCTGAGTCAGGGCGGATTTTGGAAAGCAGGCATTTGCCTTTTGGTTGAACACAAAACCGGCGCAATCCGTCTGGGCAGTACACGCCCGCGCGCAGGACTCGACATCCGTATCGAACAGCGGCTGCAGGTCCGAGCCGAAAAAATCGGTGTTGGCAAAAGCCTTGTACCGGAAACCGGGAACCTCCGGCCCGGCCCAGGCAGCGGGCAGAAACGCAACAAAAGAAATAAAAACAATGGCATACATTAGAACTGAAGCAAACAGACGCGGCATGGCACCCTCCAATACTTGGCGCAGGCTGGCACGGGCTTAACGTCATAGCAAGATTCACCCGCGTAACACGTAAGGGCAGCCCTGCTGTCTCTTGCGTGCGGAATTGCCGCGCGCTGTTCGTGTTAATGTATTGCCGGAGTGCGCAGGGATGACCCTTGCCAGCAAATTAGCGGAAGAAAGACGCGCCCGGCTGGCCGCGGAACGGCTGCTTGAGCTGAAGCAGGCGGAGCTGTCTGCTGCCAACCGCAAGCTGGGCCGCCATGCGCTGGCGCTGACCAAACGGATCGGCCAGACCCAGGCTGAAGTGGCCACTGTGCGAGACGAAAACGCCAAGGTGAAATCCGACCTCGATACCGCGCATGAAAAGGTTGAGACTGCCGAGCGGCGGCTGTGGCATTCGATCCAGGCATTTCAGGACGGTTTCGCCTTTTTTGATGCTGATGGCAGTCTGATCGGGGCGAACACCGCCTACCTCAATATCTTCGACGGGCTGGAAGAGGTCTCGCCCGGTATCTCCTATGCGCGGATCCTGCAGCTTCTGACCGACGAAGGGCTGATCAATACCGGCGAGCTGGGCACCGATGCCTGGCGCGAAATGATGAGTGAACGCTGGCTGTCGCCTTCGCCCGATCCGGTGGTGATCCAGCTGTGGGATGAACGGTATTTGCGGCTGATCGATCAGCGCGGCCACGGCGGCGATGTGGTGACGCTGGCGCTCGATATCACTTCGACCGTGCAGTATGAAAAGGACCTGCGCGGCGCCCGCGCCCGCGCCGAAGCGGCAAACCGGGCAAAATCCGCCTTCCTTGCCAATATGAGCCATGAGATCCGCACCCCGATGAACGGGGTGGTGGGCATGGCAGAGCTGCTGAGCGATACCGCGCTGGACGAGGAACAGCGGCTTTATGCCAATACCATCAAAAACTCGGGCGAAGCGCTGCTGGTCATCATCAATGACGTGCTCGACTATTCCAAGATCGAAGCCGACAAGCTGGAGCTGCATCCCGAACCCTTTGACCTGGAACGCAGCCTGCACGAAGTGGTGATGCTGCTGCAACCCACCGCGCGGGACAAGGGGCTGACGCTGCTGGTCGATTACGACCTGTTCCTGCCGACCCGCTTTACCGGCGATCCAGGCCGGATCCGGCAGGTGCTGACCAATCTGGCCGGCAATGCGGTGAAGTTCACCAAAGAAGGCCATGTGACCCTGCGGGTGACCGGTGTCTCCTCGCCTGATGACAAACAATGCGCGGTGCATATTTCGATCGAGGACACCGGCATCGGCATCCCGGAAGAGAAGATTGAGCATATTTTCGGCGAATTCAACCAGGTCGAAGATGAGCGCAACCGCAAGTTTGAAGGCACCGGGCTGGGGCTGGCGATCTCCAAGCGGCTTATCGAATTGATGGGCGGCGAGATCTGGGTCGACAGTGAGGAAGGCAAAGGCTCCTGTTTCGGCTTCCGCTTGCCGCTGCCCCTTGAAGGATCAGCAGAGCAGCCTGTGCCGAAGCTGCCCAGCTCGCTGCGCCATGTGCTGCTGGTGGATGACGCGCCGCTCAACAGCGAGATCCTGCAAAAGCACCTGCTGATGCTGGGCATTCAGGTCACCACTGCAGAAACCGCGCATGGCGCGCTTGCCGCGATGCAAGGCGGTATTGACCTGGTCATCAGCGGCCATAACCTGCCTGGGCTGGACGGCGTGCAGCTGGCGAAGGATCTGAAATCCGGTTCCTGGCGCGGGGTGCCGGTGCTGATGCTGAATTCCGGTCCCCATGGCGCCAATGATCCGGAAATCCGCCATCTGGCGGACGGGGTGCTGCAAACCCCTGCACCGCGGGACGATTTTTTCAACCAGCTGGCCAAGCTGGCGGCCAGTGCTGCCGGCCCCGGCTGCGCGGCTCCGCTGCAAGGCCCGGTGACGGCAGACAGGCCGATGGCACCGCAAGCAGGTCTTGAGGCACAGCAGACCGAACCATCCGCCGGCCCGCCGCCGGACCCGGAAATCCGCCGGATGCGGGTGCTGGCAGCAGAGGACAACAAGACCAATCAGCTGGTGTTCAGCAAAATGGTGAAAGAGCTGAACATAGAGCTGAAGTTTGCCAGCAACGGGCTGGAGGCTGTCGAGGCCTTCCAGGCGTTCCGCCCGGATCTGATTTTCATGGATATATCGATGCCAATGATGGACGGCAAGGAAGCCACCGCCAGGATCCGCAGTATCGAGGCGGACACCGGCGGCCATACCCCGATTGTGGCCTTGACCGCACATGCGATGGCAGGCGATTCCGATGGTATCCTTGCGGCCGGCCTGGACCATTACCTGACCAAGCCGTTGCGCAAGGCGCTGATCCACGAAAAGATCCGCGCCTGTGCGCCGGACGGGACACAGGCCTTGGATCAGGACGGCCCGCCTGCCCCAGCTGCCGCCCAAGCACTCTGAGCTGACAGGTCTCTCCCGCCGCCGCCACGCCATGGCGGTCAGTCTTTGAAACAAACTGTTCTCAGGGTGCGCTAGGGCTTCTGCTCTTGGCACAATGCTGTGCTGGGTCCCGGTTGCCGGACGCCGCCAGGATCCGGCTTTTCCGGGTCTTGCCCCACTCGTTTGCAGCGTACGCCCTTTCCGTCACCCGGCCCAAATTTAACAACGGCGAAGCTCTCCCGCGCCCGCAGGCGCACCGGCTGCGCCGGCACCGTCCTTGTGCGGTCTTGGGCGTGGCAGCGCGCAGAGCGCGCTGCCACGCCCAACAGTGAAGGTGCATTCTTTGAATGTGCCGGAGCGGGCGGGAGCCTTTCTCCTGCCTCAGGCGCTGCGCAAAAAGACAGGTTTATCGGGGGCCGACATTGCCGGCTGATACACGTAGCCGCCAGCATCAAATTCTTTGAGGCTCTCCGCATCTGTCAGCCGGTTCTGGATAATGAACCGCGCCATCGCACCGCGAGCGCGTTTCGCATAGAAACTCACCACCTTAGGGGTGCCGTTCTTTTCTTCCATGAACACCGGAGTGACGACCCGCAGTTTCAGCGCTGCTACATCCACTGCGCCGAAATACTCCTGGCTGGCACAGTTGACCAGCACGCTGGCATTTACCGCGTCCGCCTGCGCATTCAGTGCCGCGGAAACCTGGCTGCCCCAGAATTCATAGAGGTTTTTGCCGCGCGCATTTTTCAGACGCGATCCCATTTCCAGCCGGTAGGGCTGCATCGCGTCCAAGGGACGCAGCAGGCCATAAAGACCTGACAGAATGCGGAAATGCTTCTGCGCCCAGGCCATTTCATCAGCATCAAGCGAGGACGCCTCCAGCCCCTGGTAGGTATCGCCGGCAAACGCCAGCGCCGCCGGGCGGGTGGCCGCAGTTGCCGGATCCGCAGTAAACTCTTGAAACCGTGCGTGATTCAGCTTGGCCAGATCTTCGCTGATATGCATCAGCTTCATCAGATCCGCCACGGATTGTCCGCGGGCCACCTCTGCCAGCTCTACCGCGTCGTCATGCAGCGCGGGCCAGGTCATCTCCTGATCCCGTTCCGCCCAGTCCAGCTTCTTGGCCGGAGAGGTCACTACCAGCATATCTGCCCCCTTGATGATCTTGGCGCGACCCTAGCCCGCGCCGCGCAGGACGTCCAGAAACGCCGCCGCGAAACGTTCGGCGCGGCGCTCCCCTAACAGTCTTGTGATCCCCGCCTCATCACCGGCGCGCATCTGCGCCACTTTCGCAAGCAGCGACGCAGAACAGGTGAGCGGTTTCATGGTGCCGCAGTCCCCGCGGGCAAGCTGTGCCTGCACTTCCAGCAGCGAATCGTAAACCGAACCGGACCCGCTCCCGGCCAGCTTGCGCCTTGCGGGATGCAGCTGCTCGGCGGCGCCGGTGATCACGCTCAGGAAATCATCGCCGTAGCGCTCCAGCTTCTTGGCGCCGACACCGTTCACACGCGCCATCTGGTCCAGCGTTTCCGGGCGGGTCTCGGCCATCTCAATGAGGGTGCGGTCGGGAAAGATCACATAGGCCGGCACTTTCTGCGCCTCCGCCAATGCACGCCGCTTGGCCTTGAGAGCCGACAGCAGCGGCGCGTCTTCTTCAGCGACCAGTGCCTTCACTGCGGGACGGCGCTCAGCCGCTTTGATGGTGTCGCGGCGCAGCTCGATCGACTGTTCACCGCGCAGGATCGGCAGGGCGGCTTCCGTGAAGCGGAGCGCGCCGTGGCGTTCCGGATCGGGGCGCAAGAGGTCGTGGCCCATCATCTGCCGGAACACCGCCTGCCATTGGCGCTTGCCGAATTCCTTGCCGCAGCCATAGACCGACAGCTGGTCATGGCGCTTGGCCCGGATCCGCTCGTTGTCAGCGCCCAAAAGGATGTCGATCAGATGGCCCGAGCCGAACCATTCCTCGGTCCTGAGCACCGCTGACAGCGCCTTGCGCACCACAGTGGTGCCGTCGAACACATCCGCGGGCGTGTCGCAGAGGTCGCAATTGCCGCAGGGGTTTGACTCCTCGCCGAAGTAGGCCAGAAGCTTCTGGCGGCGGCAGCGCAGCGCCTCGGCCAGACCAAGCAACGCATTCAACCGGGCATGGTCGGCGGCGCGGCGTTCCGGCGGGGCCAATCCTTCGTCCACCTGCGTGCGGCGCAGGCGGATGTCGTCGGGGCCGAACAGGGTGAGAGTTTCCGCAGGCGCCCCGTCCCGGCCCGCACGGCCGATTTCCTGATAATAAGCCTCAATGCTTTTCGGCAGGTCGGCATGGGCGACCCAGCGGATGTCCGGTTTGTCGATCCCCATACCGAACGCAACTGTGGCAACCACGATCAAGCCGTCCTCGCGGGCAAAGCGGGTCTCAACAACGCGGCGGTCCTCGGCGTCCATGCCGCCGTGGTAGAAACAGGCGGAGTGGCCACCTTCGCGCAGGGCTGCAGACAGGGCTTCGGTCTTGGCGCGGGTGCCGCAATAGACGATGCCGGACTGGCCCTTGCGGGCGGCGGCAAATTCCAGGATCTGGCGGCGCGGGCTGTCCTTGGCGCCAAAGGCCAGATGGATGTTTGGCCGGTCAAAACCGCGCAGGAAGCTGCGCGGGGCCTCGCCGTCAAACAGTTTTTGGACAATCTCTTCCTGGGTTTCCTGATCCGCCGTTGCGGTGAAGGCGGCCAGCGGCACATCCAGGGCGCGGCGCAATTCGCCTATGCGCAAATAGTCGGGGCGGAAATCATGGCCCCACTGGCTGACGCAGTGCGCCTCATCCACCGCAATCAGGCTGACACCGATGCGGCGCAGCATGCCCATCGCAGCCCCCGAGGCAAGCCGTTCCGGCGCCATATAAAGAAGCTTGAGCCGCCCGGCCTCGATCGCCTGCCAGACCGCTTCGGTCTCTTCTTCGGTATTGCCGGAAGTGAGCGCGCCGGCGGTGACGCCCGCCTCCTGCAGGGCGCGGACCTGATCGCGCATCAGCGCAATCAGCGGCGAGATCACCACCGTCACCCCGTCACGCAACAGGGCAGGCAGCTGGAAACACAGGGATTTGCCGCCGCCGGTGGGCATGATTGCCAGCACGTTTTCGCCCGCGGTCACGGCGTCAACGATTTCCTCCTGGCCGGGACGGAAGGCGTCAAAGCCGAAGATCTCGCGCAGGATCGGGGACGCGCCTGTCAGGGCTGGCGCGGCTAACTCTGCCGGGGATGCCGGGGCTGTCATGGGGGCGATGGGCCTCAATGTGGTGGTCTGCTCTTGTTGGCAGGCACAATCCCACAGGAGGTATCAGCCGGCAAGGGCTGCCGCGCAAAAGCCCGGCGAAAGCCGCCGGGCCGCAGATGTCCAGATCAGTAGAACGCCGAGACGTTGTTCACCAGGATGATGCGCAGCGCATAGACAGCGACCAGAACCGCCAGCGGCGCCAGATCAATGCCGCCCATATTGGGCAAGATGCGGCGCACCGGGGCATAAAGCGGTTCCAGCACCCGGTTCAGACCGTACCAGATCTGGCCCACCAGCTGCTGGTGCAGGTTCAGTACCTGGAAGTTGATCAGCCAGCTCATGATCACATGGGCAATGATGAAGAACCAGACAATGTCCAGGATCAGCATCAGAATTTGGAACAGCGAGACCATCTGTAATTCCCTTTTTCGAACAGCCACACAGGTAAGCAGGCGCGGCGAAATGCGCAAGGCTTCCGCGAGGTTGCGGTTGACGCGCTGTAAACGGGTGGCATCACGGGCACAAGCGAAACAGGAGGCCTTGCGCATGTACCCAATATTCCGCCTGATCAAGGATACCGTTCTGGCCAGCCGGATGCCGCGGCTGCCGATCACCGGGCTGCATGTCTCGCACCACATCTGCTGGCCGTGGGATCTGGATATGTGGATGGAGCTGAACAACGGCCGCACCATGACGTTGTATGACCTTGGCCGCACCATGCTGGCGCAGCGGGCGGGGCTGATCGGCGCGCTGAAGAAAAACCGCTGGGGGCTGACGGTTGCGGGATCCTCTGTGCGTTACCGCCGCCGCATCCGCGGATTTGAAAGGTTCGAGATGCGCAGCCGCGCGGCGGGCTGGGATGACAAGTTCATCTATGTCGAACAGTCCATGTGGAAGAAAAACGGCGACTGCGCCAGTCATGTGATGCTGCGCACCGCAGTCACGGACCGCAAGGGCATCGTGCCGCCCGCCAAGGTGCTGGCGGCATTGGGGCAGGACGCTGAAAACTCACCCGAATTGCCCGGCTGGATCAAGGATTGGTGCCAAGCGGATGGCGGCCGGCCCTGGCCGCCGATGCAGGACGGGCTTGCCTAGGCCCCTGCCCGCCTGCCATACCTGAGGGCAACGATAAAAAGAGGCCGGGCATGCAGCAGGTATCCACGCGCAAGCGGATCTGGGGATGGTGGTTCTTTGACTGGGCCAGCCAGCCGTATCAGACGCTGCTGGTGACGTTTATTTTCAGCCCGTTCTTTGCCGCCGTGGCCGCGGATTACTTTATGACCCAGGGGCTGGCGGGCGAGGCGGCCAAGGCGCAGGCGCAGACTGTCTGGTCGCTGTGCCTGACCGTGACCGGCCTGATCATCGCCTTTGGTGCGCCGTTTCTGGGGGCACTGGCCGATATCACCGGCCGCCGCCTGCCCTGGATCATGATGTTTTCGCTGATGTATCTGATCGGTGCCTGGGGGCTGTGGTACATGGACCCTGCGGGAAGCAACCTGTGGTGGATGCTGGTCAGCTTTGGTTTTGGCTTCATCGGCGCCGAGTTTGCGCTGATCTTTGTCAACGCCCAGCTGCCGACGCTTGCCAGCCGCGAGGACGTGGGGGCGGTCTCTGGCTCCGGCTTTGCATTCGGCTATCTTGGCGGGGTGATTGCGCTGTTCATCATGCTGCTGCTGTTTGTCGAACAAAGTTCGGGCAAGACGCTGATCGGCCTTAGCCCCGCCCTGGGTCTGGATGCCGAGGCCAAGGAAGGCACCCGCGCCGTCGGCCCTTTTACCGCCGTCTGGTTTGCTGTCTTCATGGTGCCTTACTTTCTGTGGGTGCAGGACCGCGGTGCCACCGGGCGCAAGGCCAGCCTGGGCAAAGCCTGGCAAATGGTGGTCAAGCTGGTTGCCAGCCTGCGCCACCGGCTGAGCCTTGCAACCTATCTTGGATCGTCAATGTTTTACCGCGACGCGCTGAACGGGCTGTACGGTTTTGGCGGTGTCTACGCCAAGCTGGTGCTGGGCTGGGAAATAACCCAGATCGGCATTTTCGGCATTGTCGCCGCCTTTGCCGCCACTGTCTTCAGCTGGCTGGGCGGCAAGGCTGACCGGCGGCTGGGCCCGAAGCCGGTGATCATCGCCTCGATCCTGGTACTGTCCTTTGTCTGCCTGATCCTCGTCAGCATGTCGCGCCACCAGATTTTCGGCATTGCCCTGGCAGAAGGCTCCACGCTGCCCGACACGGTGTTCTTTGGCTGCGGCATGCTGATCGGCGGCTTTGGCGGCATCCTGCAGGCCGCCAGCCGCAGCCTGATGGTGCGCCACACCAGCCCTGCGGATGCGACCGAAAGCTTCGGCCTTTATGGCCTATCAGGGCGCGCCACCGCATTTCTGGCGCCGGCCCTGATCGGTTTGGCCACCACAGTGACCGGCAGCGCCCGGCTGGGGATCACCCCCGTGATCGGGCTGTTTCTAATCGGATTGGTACTGTTGTTCTGGGTTCAAGGAGAAGGAGATCAGGGTTGAAACTGTTTCTTGCCATATGTTTAGCGATTGCGGGCTTTTGCAGCCCGGCCAGTGCGCAAACCCCGGCCAAGGCCCTGTTCGGGGCCAAGCCCAACGCCTCGCAGCAGCGCCCCGCGCCGTTCGGCTCTTATGCCAAGGGCTGCGTTGCCGGCGCCGCCCAGCTGCCCGAAACCGGCCCGACCTGGCAGGCGATGCGCCTTAGCCGCAACCGCAACTGGGGGCACCCGGCGGCAATTGATTTTGTTCAGGACCTGAGCCGCGTGGCCGCCAAACAGCGCGGCTGGAAGGGGCTGTACATCGGCGACATCAGCCAGCCGCGCGGCGGGCCGATGCTGTCGGGCCACCGCAGCCATCAGATCGGTCTTGATATCGACATATGGATGCGGCCGCCGGACCGGCTGAACCTCAGCCGCAGCGCTCGGGAAAACATCTCCTCAATCTCGATGCGCCGGGCCAAGGGCGCCTATGTGAATTCCAGCTGGACCCGTGCCCATCATGAAATTCTGAAAGCCGCGGCGCAGGATAAAAGGGTGGCGCGGATCTTTGTCTTTCCCGGCGCCAAGGTGCAGATGTGCAAGGATGCAAAGGGCGACCGCCGCTGGCTGCGCAAGATCCGGCCCTGGTGGGGGCATCACTATCACTTCCACGTGCGGCTGGCCTGTCCGCGCGGCGCGCGCGGTTGCGTTGATCAGGCGTCCCCGCCCAAAGGCGACGGTTGCGCCGATGCCCAGCGCTGGGTCAATGACATTCTGAACCCGCCGAAACCGAAACCGGTTGACCCCAACGCGCCAAAGCCTAAACCGAGACGGGATTACACCCTTTCGGACCTGCCCAAGCAATGCGCCGCCGTTCTGCAATCAAACTGATTCTGGCCCTTGCGGCCGCCGCCTGCCTGGCAGCGGCGGGTTATGCGGCAAACCGCCCCGCGGCGGCTGCAGCAGGCAAGGCGCAGCACCTCAGCAGCTATACCTGGAAGCTGAACCAGCGCTGGTTCGGCGGATTCTCGGCGCTCAAGCTCAGTGACGGCGGCAAGTCGATGACCGTGCTCAGCGACCGTGCGACACTGGTGACAACCCGGATCCAGCGCAACCAGGGTCTGATTTCCGGCATCACGGCCCGGCGCGCGCATGAACTGCGGGCCTCCACCGGAAAAACACTCCGGGGCTTTGCCGGCGACAGCGAAGGGCTGGCAGTGGCGGCCGACGGCAGCCGCTATATCTCCTTTGAAGGTGCTGCACGGGTGGCGCGGTACCGCAGCCCCGAAGGCCGCGCCAAAGTGCTGCCGCGCCCCAAGGCCTTTCGCGGCCTGCCGCCTAACAAATCGCTGGAAACCCTGGCCATCGATGCTCGCGGGCGGCTGTATACATTGCCCGAGCGCGCCTTGGACAAACACGGGCAGATCCCGGTCTGGCGCTGGAACGGCCACCGCTGGTCGCGCCCCTTCAGCCTGCCGCCCGTGGGTGGATTTTTGCCGGTGGATGCCGATTTCGGCCCCGATGGGCGGTTCTATCTTCTGGAGCGCGACTTTACTCTGTTTGGCTTCCGCAGCCGGTTGCGCCGCTGGGACATCACCGCCGCCGGGCCGATCAATGAAACGGTGCTGCTGCAGACCCGCGCCCGCACCCATGACAATCTGGAAGGGCTGTCGGTCTGGGCGGATGGAACCGGGCGCCTGCGCGCCACGATGGTATCGGACGACAATTTCCTGCCCTTTCAACGCACCGAAATAGTAGAATACGCGTTGCCCCGCTGACCAGCAGCCCCCGCGCCGCGCCAGCGGCGCCGGGCCCAACCGGGAGTGTGCATTTCCTGAAAAGCGCCCGAACGGGCGGGAGCCGCTGCCCTGCAGCATGCTTGCAGCAGCAGGACGTCCGGTTTAAAGGGCCAGTCTTCTGCCGTAGCAGTTATGATGCCCGCGGCCTTGAAAAATGGATCCGGCCCATGACCCGCTCACATATTCCCGGCATTGCTGCCATGGCCGCCGTCGTTGTGGCGTCCAACATCCTGGTGCAATTCCTGTTCGGCCAATGGCTGACCTGGGGCGCCTTCACCTATCCCATCGCTTTCCTGGTCACTGACGTGATGAACCGGGTCTATGGCACCGCAGCTGCCCGCAAGGTGGTGCTGGCCGGTTTCCTTGCCGGGGTCATCTGCTCGCTGATCGGCACTCAAATCATGCTGCAGGGCGACGGCTTCACCTATCCGGCCGTGACGCTGCGGATTGCTCTTGGCTCCGGTCTTGCCTTTCTCACTGCGCAGCTTTTGGACGTTGCCGTCTTTTCCGCCCTGCGGACAGGCAAATGGTGGCGCGCGCCGCTGGCGTCCACGCTGGCCGGCTCTTCGGTGGACACAGCAATTTTCTTCACCATCGCCTTCTCAGGCGCGCTTGTCTGGCTGGAGCCGGGCAACGATGTCGCCTGGGCCGCAGAGGTGCTGCCGCTGCTGGGCAGCGGCCCTATGGCCCCCTGTGGGTCTCGCTTGCTGCGGCCGATTGGCTGGTGAAACTGTCGCTTGCTCTGGCCGCCCTTGTGCCCTTCCGCATCATCGTGCGTAAACTGACCGCAAAGACCACATGATTTTGTTTTGACATTAACCGAATCTATGGCAGGCTGGGATCACACGAAACATTCAGAAAGGAGGTGCCCATTGTCTAGAGAAGCTATGGAGAGCAGTGCCGGAACAGTTCAGAAGGCGTGCGGCCGAGGCAGCCCTTGGCGCGTATAGATTACTGAATTGGTGCTGACCTAACCGGTGCACCTCCTATCATCTCGAAGGGCTGTTTCCGCGTGTGGGAACGGCCCTTTTCGATTACTGACTGAGCCATGATCCACGTTAACGCGCAAATCACCCTGCAGGATTGGGAACTCACCGAAAGCTTTGTCCGTGCCTCCGGCCCCGGCGGGCAGAATGTGAACAAGGTGGCCACTGCGGTGGAACTGCGGTTCGAGGCCGAACGCTCACCGGCGCTGGTGCCTGCGGTCAAGAACCGGCTGAAACGGCTGGCCGGGCGCCGCTGGACCAAGGAAGGCGCGATCATCCTGCAATGCGACGAGACCCGGTCCCAGCAGCGCAACCGCGAAATCGTACGCGAGCGGCTGGCCGAGCTGGTGCGCAAGGCGCTGGTGGCGCCCAAGCGGCGCATTGCCACCAAACCCACACGCGGCTCGGTCAAGCGGCGGCTGGAGGCCAAGAAACAGCGCGGCGGCCTGAAAGCGACGCGCGGTAAAATCGACCCGGATTGATCCGGCGGATTGCACCCGCCGCCCGCTCCGCCCATGCTGCTGGCAAAACAGCAGGGAGGATAAGAACATGCGGCTGGACGGAAAAACCGCCATTGTGACCGGCGGCGCCTCGGGTTTTGGCGCCGGGATCGCACGCAAGTTCCTGGCTGAGGGCGCCCGGGTGATGATTGCTGACATCAATGGTGCCGCGGCAGCGGAAATGGCCGCAGAGCTGGGCAGCAACGCCACCGCCCGGACAGTGGATGTCTCCGACGGCGCCTCAGTCAATGCCATGGCAGAGGCCGCCCTGGAGGCCTTTGGACAGCTGGACATCCTGATCAACAATGCCGGCGTCACCCATTTGCCCGCGCCGCTGGAAGACATCAGCGAGGAAGATTTCGACCGGGTGCTAGGCGTCAACGTCAAATCCGTCTACCTGACAGCCCGCGCCCTGGTACCGCATATGAAGGCGCGCCAGACCGGCGCGATCCTGAATGTCGCCTCCACCGCCGGTGTCTCGCCGCGCCCCAGCCTCAACTGGTACAACGCCTCCAAGGGCTGGATGATCACTGCCACCAAAACCATGGCCGTGGAATTGGCGCCGCATGGCGTGCGGGTCAATGCGATTAATCCGGTGGCGGGGGAAACGCCGCTGCTGAAAACCTTCATGGGCGAAGACACCCCGGAAATGCGCGCCAAATTCCTGTCCACCATCCCGATCGGCCGGTTTTCCACGCCTGAGGACATGGGCAACGCGGCTTGCTTCTTGTGTTCGGACGAGGCGGGTATGGTGACCGGTGTTGCGATGGAAGTGGACGGAGGACGCTGCATATGAAGACCGTGAACCTGAGCGAAAAACTGGCAATGTTTTCCAGCCATTGGGACCCGCATGTGGTGGCGGACTATAACGGCAACGACGTGATGGTGGTGAAATTTCAGGGGAGTTTCCGTACCATGTTCACGCCGGCACCGATGACTTCTTTCTGGTTCTGGAAGGTGAAATGGTGATGGATATCGAAGGCCAGGCGCCGCAGACCGTCCGCACAGGTGAGCTGTTCGTGGTGCCCAAAGGCATCAGTCACCGCCCCCGCGCCGAGCAAGAATGCAAGGTGCTGCTGATCGAACCCAAGGGTGAGCCGAACTCAGGCGACCCGGAAACTGCAGCCCCAAGCCGCGGATCTGACGCCGCGCTTTCATCTTTCCCCGGGCTCCGCCCGTTCGGCCTTGGAACCCTCCCCCGGAGGGTTTCCATGACAGGCCTCACCCCCCGCCGGAGGCAGCGCGCCCCAGCGCGCTTCATGCAAGAAGGACTTCTCACCATGCTTCCCGGCCCTCGAAATCTGATCACCGATGTCCCCGGCATCCTGGTTGGCAATGCGCAGGATGCGGCGCTGAAATCCGGCACCACAGTTCTGACGGCAGACAAGCCCTTCACCGCATCGGTGCATGTGATGGGCGGTGCGCCGGGAACGCGGGAGACCGATCTGCTGGCGCCGGACAAATCAGTTGCCAAGATCGACGCGCTGGTTCTTTCCGGCGGCTCGGCCTTTGGTCTTGATGCCTGTTCCGGGGTGATGGACGCGCTGCACAGTCAGGGCCGCGGTTTTCCGGTTGGCCCGGCGCGGGTGCCGCTGGTGCCGGGCGCGATCCTGTTTGATCTGCTGAACGGCGGGCAGAAGGACTGGGATGACAATCCCTACCGCGCCTTGGGCCGAGCGGCGTTCGAAGCCGCGGCAGATACCTTTGATCTTGGTACCTATGGTGCGGGCACCGGCGCGCTGACCGCGATGGTCAAGGGCGGGCTGGGATCGGCCTCGCTGGTGCTAAACAGCGGTGTGACCGTGGGCGCGCTGGTGGCCGCCAACCCGCTGGGCGCCGTCACCACGCCGGGTGAGCGGCATTTCTGGGCGGCGCCGTTTGAAATCGGGGATGAATTCGGCGGATTGGGCCCGGACCCATCCGCCGGGCTGGGCCGCAGTCCAGAGAGCCGCAAGCTGGCCGCCATGCAGAAGCTGGGCGGCGCCCCGATGCCGCAAGAGCGCGCCAATACCACCATCGCCATCATCGCCACGGATGCCGCACTCAGCAAGGCGCAGTGCCAGCGCCTGGCCACTACCGCCCATGACGGCATCGGCCGCGCCATTGTTCCGGCCCATGCGCCCGGCGACGGCGATCTGGTCTTTGCCGCCAGCACCGGCACCCGCGCCCCGGAAAACCCGGATGCAGAGCTTGGTTTGCTTTGCCACGCCGCTGCCCTTTGCCTCAGCCGCGCCATTGCCCGCGCTATTTCTCATGCCCGGCCAGAGCCCGGCGACCTGCTGCCCTGCTGGGCGGCGGTATGAATGCCCGCAACTTCCTGCCATGACTTTGATGCGCGTCAAACTGCCGGTTGACACCGCCGGCTATTGGATCATGAGTCAAACCTGCCAACTCAAAACCGGAGCAAGCAATATGAAACCTCTCGTTACAGCCGCCATTTTCGGCCTCCTCGCCGCCCCTGCCTTTGCCGAAGGCGACCCGGCCAAGGGGGAAAAGGGGTTTAATAAATGCAAATCCTGCCACATGGTCGTCTCGGACGACGGCGATGTGATTGTAAAGGGCGGCAAGACCGGCCCGAACCTGTGGGGACTGGCAGGCCGCGCGGCCGGCAGCACCGAAGGCTTCAAATACAGCAAGGACCTGGTTGCGGCAGGCGAAGCCGGGCTGGTCTGGGACGAAGCGAAATTCGTCGGCTTCACCACCGACCCCAAGAAATTCCTGCAGGCTGAAACCGGCAACGCCAAAGCCAAGTCAAAAATGTCCTTCCGTCTGAAGAAGGGCGGCGAGGATATCTTTGCTTTCCTGGCCAGCCACGGCCCGGCGCCGGCTGAAGAACCCGCCGCGGAAGAAAACGCGGAAGCCGCTTCCGAGTAAGGCCGGATTTTCCGGCAGCACGGCCACAAAGCCGCGGCATTTTCGCCGCGGCTTTTCGCGTAATTGCTTTCGTAACCCGCAAAGGTTAGCGGTAGGAGCCAGGCCATCGCAGTTGCGGCAGGCCGCGCCAGAAAAAACCGTCACGGACACAGCATGAGCCACATGATCCCCGCCTGGGTGAACGGCGATTTGACACCTGTTGACAAGCTCGCCGCGCATGAGCGCGGGCTGAAACACAAGGCGGTCTCCGTTTTTGTGGTGAAAGGCGTGGAAATCCTGATGCAGCGCCGGGCAATGGGGAAGTACCACACCCCCGGCCTCTGGGCGAACACCTGCTGCACCCATCCGATGTGGGACGAGCAGCCCTCGGCCTGTGCCGTGCGGCGGATGCAGGAAGAGCTGGGCCTGACCGGCCTCTATCCTGAGTTCCGCCATCACCTGGAATACCGCGCCGATGTCGGCAACGGCCTGGTCGAGCATGAGGCAGTGGATGTGTTCCTGGCCCATGCCCACCGCCCCTTGATCATCACCCCAAACCCGGACGAAGTGATGGAGACCCGCTGGGTCGATTACCATGACCTTCTGGCCGAAGTCAGCCGCCACCCGGAACGGTTCACGCCCTGGCTGAAAATCTATCTGCACAATTATGCCGATGTGATCTTTGGCCCCGACCTGATCATCGGCGGCCGGCGCTGACCATTTACCCTTTCCGCCAGCTTGCTCCCTGCCGCGCGCCGTGGTTATCTGCCCGTGCAATTAGGGAGTATGCTTATTATGTCCATCCTCATCGCGGGCGGCGGCATTGCAGGGCTGACACTGGGGCTGACGCTGCATCAGATCGGGGTCCCATTTCAGATTTATGAGGCAGTCCGCGGCCTGAAACCGCTGGGTGTTGGCATCAACCTGCAGCCCAACGCGGTGCGGGAACTGTTCGATTTAGGGCTGAAGGCAGAACTGGACGCGATTGCTGTCCGGACCCGGCAGCTGGGATTTTACAGCAAGCTTGGCAAAACGATCTGGGAGGAACCGCGCGGTACCCGCGCCGGCTATGCCTGGCCGCAGTATTCGGTGCACCGTGGCGCGCTGCAGATGATGCTCTACCGGACCCTGGTGGAGCGCGCGGGGACGGGCTGTTTTACGACCGGCGCACGGGCGGCAGGGTTTGAGAATACGGCAGAAGGTGCTGCGCTGCTGCTGGCGGACGGGCAGCGGGTCAAAGGATCGTTGGTGGTGGCGGCAGACGGCATCCATTCCGCCCTGCGCGCACAGATTGTGCCGGGTGAGGGCGCGCCTGTCTGGAACGGCCGTATCCTGTGGCGGGCCACCGCCCGCGCGCCTGCCTTCAAGGGCGGCGCGGCGATGGCGATGATAGGCCACGACCATCTGCGGCTGGTCGCCTATCCGATCTCGGCATCAGATGCAGAGGGCTGCGTCGCCATGAACTGGATTGCGGAAAAGAGCTTTGATCCCTCTGCGCCCTGGCGGAAGGAAGACTGGAACCGGCCTGCGGACATCCAGGGGATCCTGCCGGATTTCGAGGATTGGCGGTTTGATTGGATCGACGTGCCAACCCTGATCCGCGGGGCGGAGGTGGTCTATGAATACCCGATGGTGGACCGCGACCCGCTGGCGCGCTGGACCCATGGCAACGTCACCCTGATGGGCGACGCCGCGCATCCGACTTATCCTGTGGGATCGAACGGCGCCAGCCAGGCCATCGTGGACGCACGGGTGATTGGCGCAAATCTGCTGGAACACGGCATCAGCGCCGCCGCGCTCCAGGCTTACGAGGCAGAGGTGCGCCCTGTCACAACGGCGGTGGGCCTCGCCAACCGCGCAGGCGGCGGGCCGGACGGGGTGCTGCAGCGGGTCGAGGATCTTTGCGGCGGCGACTTCGGGGACATCAGCGAGGTGATCCCGCAGGCGGACCTGGCCGCCCATGCCGCCAAGTACAAATCCATAGCGGGCTTCTCCATCGAAGAGCTGAACGCCCGCGCCCCGACCCTCCCGGCAGGCGCGCGCATCAGCTGAGGCCTGCCTGCGGCCAGCCGCGGGTCAAGGGCGGCACAGCCGCCCTGCCGCAGGCACGGTTCACCCTTGAGGCGCGGATGGCCGCTATCACCCTGGAATGGGCGCGTTTAAGGGCGGTTCTGGCCTTAAACCGCTTCTCAGCAAAGGGAAAACGCCGCGCAAAGCGCGGCGCTACGCCCAACTGTGAGGCGCATTCGCAGAATGTGGCGGAACAGGCGGGAGCGGCCCGCCCTGCCCGCCTGACGTCAAACCCCGATCACCGCCTGAACCGCGCGCTGCCAGCGCGCATAAGCCGCCTGCCGCGCCGCAGGCTGCATCAGCGGCGCAAACTGGCGGTCTAGCTTCCAGGTGTCGGCGAACCCCGTCTGATCCGGATAGATCCCGGCCCGCATCCCCGCCAGCCAAGCGGCGCCAAGTGCTGTGGTTTCCTGCATCACCGGGCGGTCGACGGCGGCACCCAGTATGTCCGACAGGCTCTGCATCGCCCAGTCGCTGGCGCTCATGCCGCCATCGACGCGCAGGGTCACGGTGTGGTGGCTGTCGTCCTCCCAGTCGGCACGCATCGCCTCATAGAGATCGCGGGTCTGGTACGCGACGCTTTGCAGCGCGGCGCGGGCAAATTCCGCCGGGCCGGAGTTGCGGCTGAGGCCGAACATGCCGCCGCGGCATTCCGGTTCCCAGTAAGGGGCGCCAAGACCGGTGAAGGCGGGCACCAGGATCACGTCCTGTCCCGGATCGGCCCGCAGCGCCAGCTCGCCCGACTGCGACGCCTCTTCAATGATCCCCAGCCCGTCGCGCAGCCATTGCACCGCGGCGCCGGCGATGAAGATCGAACCTTCCAGCGCATAGGTCGGCTTGCCACCGAGCTGATAGGCGATGGTGGTCAGCATCCGGTTCTTCGACACCACCGGTTCGTCGCCGGTGTTCAAAAGGGCAAAGCAGCCGGTGCCATAGGTGGATTTCATCATTCCCGGCTGGAAACAGGCCTGGCCGATGGTGGCTGCCTGCTGGTCGCCGGCCACGCCCAGGATCGGCACAGCGCCGCCCAGGATCTCCGGGTCGGTGGTGCCGAAATCGGCAGCGCTGTCCTTGACCTCCGGCAGCATCTGCTGCGGCACATCCAGCAGATCGCTGATGGTGCGGCTCCAGCGGCCCTTGCGGATGTCATACATCAGCGTCCTCGCGGCGTTGGTGGCGTCGGTGACGTGCGAGGCACCGCCGGTCAGCCGCCAGATCAGAAAGGTATCCACCGTGCCGAACAGCAGATCGCCCGCCGCCGCCCGCTCGCGCGCGCCGGGCACCATGTCGAGGATCCACTTCACCTTGGTGCCGGAGAAATAGGGATCGAGCAGCAGCCCGGTGCGGTCGGCCACCATCTCAGCCTGGCCGTCCTGGCGCAGCTGCTCGCAAATGGCGGCAGTGCGGCGGTCCTGCCAGACAATGGCGTTGTGAATGGCTTTGCCGCTGGTCTTATCCCAGACCACGGTGGTTTCGCGCTGGTTGGTGATGCCAATGCCCGCGATGTCCGCGGCAGACACATCCAGCTCCGCCATCACCTTGCGGCAGACGGCGATAGTGGTCTCCCAGATCTCTTCCGGGTCATGCTCCACCCAGCCTGCCTGCGGGTAGTGCTGGGTGAACTCCTGCTGCGCGCTGCCCGCGACCTGCATTCCCGCATCAAACAGGATTGCCCGGGTCGACGTGGTGCCCTGATCAATTGCCAGAATATAGGTCATCGGCTGCCCTCCAGTCTCCTCTGACCGGGGAGCATAAACGCAAAAGTGTTACCGCTGCCAGCCCCTACTAAGGATTTAGTTGAGGAACTTCGATATTATCGATCAGCCGGACGCCATTCATCCAGGCGGCGGCCAGCAGACGGGCGGGACGGGAGGGGCTGTCCAGCGCCTCCAGCGTCTGAGCGCAGCGCAGGTCGAAGTATTCCACGTCGCCGAATCCTGCCTCTGCCAGTGTCTGGCGCGCAGCAGTCTCCAGCGGCGCCCAGGCTCCGCCCGCTGATGCCTTGGCGGCGGCTACCCGCATCGCGGCATTCAGCGCTGCCGCCTTGGCAAGCCTGTCCTTTGGCAGCAGCAGATTGCGCGAGGACATGGCAAGGCCCGACGCCTCTCGCACGGTTTCGCAGCCGATAACCTCGATCGGGATATCCAGATCGCGTGCCATGCGGGTCACCACCATCAGCTGCTGGTAATCCTTCTGGCCGAAAAACGCCTTATCCGCGCTGGTTTGCAAAAAAAGCTTGGCCACAACCGTTGCCACCCCGTCGAAATGACCGGGGCGGAATGGGCCTTCCATCACGTCCGTAATGCTGCCGGCGACCGAGACATTGGTGGCGTAACCCTCCGGGTAGATCTGATCCGGGTCCGGGACATAGATCAGATCCACCCCCAGATGTGCAAGCTTTTGCGCGTCGTCAGCTTCAGTCCGGGGGTAGTTTTCCAGGTCTTCCGGCTTGTTGAACTGCTTGGGGTTCACGAAGATGGTCACGATCACCCGGTCGCAGGACTGTTTGGCCGCTGCGGCCAGTGACAGATGGCCCGCGTGCAGCGCGCCCATGGTCGGCACCAGGCCGATGGTTTCGCCGGCACGACGCCATGCGGCTGTCTTGGCGCGCAGATCAGACAGGCGGCGCAGGATCGGTGCGGTCATGTCGGCAGTCATCCTTTGGAGGGCGCCTGATCGGCAAACACATGCTCAGCCGCCGGGAAGCTGCGGGCACGGACCTCGGCGGCGTATTCAGCAATACCAGTTTCGGCCAGCGGTCCAAGATCGGCGTAGCGTTTCACGAACTTCGGTTTGAAGGCGGTGAAAAAGCCCAGCATGTCGTCGACCACCAGGATCTGCCCGTCGCAGCCGGCACTGGCGCCGATGCCGATGGTGGGGATTGCCACTTCGGCGGTGATCTTGTCAGCCAGCTTCTGCGGTACCTTTTCCAGCACCACGGAAAACGCGCCGGCATCGGCCACCGCACGGGCATCGGCCAGCACGGCGTCGGCTTGCGTATCGCGGCCCTGCACCTTGTAGCCGCCCAGCGTATTGATCGACTGCGGTGTAAGACCGATATGCGCCATTACCGGGATGCCGCGCCTGACCAGAAAGCGGATGGTTTCGGCCATCCCGACGCCACCCTCCAGCTTGACCGCGGCGCAGCCGGTTTCCGCCATCAGCCGGGCGGCATTGCGGAATGCCTGCTGCGGGCTTTCTTCATAAGACCCGAAGGGCATGTCGATCACCAGCATCGCCTGTTCCAGACCACGCGCCACCGCCTGGCCGTGCAGGATCATCATCTCCATCGTCACGCCCAAGGTCGAGGTCAGCCCGTGCAGCACCATGCCGACGCTGTCGCCGACCAGCACGAAATCGCAGTGCTTGTCCATCAACCGCGCCATCGGCGTGGTATAGGCTGTCAGGCTCACCAAAGGTGTGCCGCCCTTGCGGGCCCGGAGGTCTTCGGCGTTGGGCGCCTGTTTCTTGGCTGTTGCGCTCATGGCTTCCTGTCCGCAGTTCGAATAGCGCCCGGATTACCAATTAACGCCGCGTGCTTCCAGTGCGCGAAATGCCGCCCGCCCTTGATTACGCTCGGGAAACAGGGAAACTCGTTTCCAATAGGCGCCATTACAGGCCCGTATTTTGCACACAGGGAGATTTCAGATGGCCTTCAAGTCCTTTGTAGTTGCTGCCGGTTCCGCGCTGGCCTTGATGGCGGGCGCCGCCTGGGCCAAGGACAGCGTCACCATCGGCCTGCAGCTGGAACCGCCGCATCTGGACCCGACCAGCGCCGCAGCACAGGCCATTGATTCGGTAGTTTACAGCAACATTTTCGAAGGGCTGACCCGGTTCATGGGCGATGGATCCGTGGTGCCGGGCCTCGCCGAAAACTGGGAAATCTCTGAGGACGGCACCGTCTATACCTTCCACTTGCGTGCGGGCGTCACCTTTCACGACGGCAGCGCGATGGATGCGGAGGACGTGAAATTCTCGCTTGACCGCGCCCGCGCCGAAGACAGCACCAACGCGCAGAAAGCGCTGTTTGAGGGGATCGTGTCGGTGGATGCGGTGAACCCACAGACCGTCAAAGTCACTCTGGACGCGCCGAACGGCAGTTTCCTATTCAATCTGGCCTGGGGCGATGCGGTGATTGTGGCACCGGAGAGCATCGAGGATATCAAGACCAGCCCGGTCGGCACCGGCGCCTTTACCTTTCAGGAATGGGTGCAGGGCGACCGGATCAGCCTGGCGCGCAATACGGAGTATTGGGGCGAACAGCCCGCGCTGGACTCGGCCACCTTTAAATTCATCTCCGATCCCACCGCCGCCTTTGCCGCGATGATGGCCGAGGACATCGACGCCTTTGACAACTTCCCGGCGCCGGAGAACCTGCCGCAATTCGAGGCTGATCCGCGGTTCCAGGTGCTGGTGGGATCGACCGAGGGCGAGACAATCCTGTCCACCAACAACAAACAGCCGCCATTCGACGACGCGCGCGTACGCCAGGCTGTGGCCCATGCCATCGACCGGCAGTCCATCATTGACGGCGCGATGTTCGGCTATGGCACCCCCATCGGCACCCATTTTGCACCGCATAACCCGGCCTATAACGATCTGACCGGCACGTCATCCTTTGATCCTGAGAAGGCCAAGGCGCTGCTGGCGGAGGCTGGTCTGCCTGACGGGTTTGAGACCACATTGCATCTGCCGCCGCCCTCTTATGCCCGCCGCGGCGGCGAAATTGTTGCGGCGCAGCTGGCCCAGGTGGGGATCAAGGCGGAGATCATCAACGTGGAATGGGCGCAGTGGCTGGAATCTGTCTTTCGCGGCAAAAGCTTTGGCCTGACGATCATCAGCCATACCGAGCCGATGGACATCGGCATCTATGCCCGGCCCGAGTATTACTTTCAGTATGACAGCAAGCCATTCCAGGAGCTTATGGCGAAGCTGAACGCCACCACCGATCCGGACGCCCGCACCGCGCTGCTGCAAGAGGCGCAAGAGATTATCGCGGCGGATTACGTCAATGGCTACCTGTTCCAGCTGGCCAAGCTGGGGGTGGCCAAAGCCGGGTTGCAGGGGCTGTGGGAGAACGCGCCCACCGCCGCCATCGACCTCAGCGCACTAAGCTGGGCGGAGTAGCAGCAGGCATACTTTTGCCCGGCGGCACCGCCGGGCCCTCACCGCGCTACAAACTCTGTCTAGCCCGCAAGTAAGCCACCCTCTCCCGGATTTCCCGCCGGACCTCCCCGCCCGCGGCTGGTCGCGCAGCGTGGTGAACCAATGCTCCGGCGGGTTACGGCCCAGACGGTTGCAGTTGAACTGCAGCCCGCGCAGCACATCCTGGCCGGCCCCCGGCAGCCTCTTCGGAACATCAAACCCGTTCAGCGTGGCCCAGACCCCGGTCCAGAGCCGCCCGACCGACCACGGATTATAGCCACCGCCGCCCAGCACCAGATACCGCGGCGCCATCCCCATCAGCGCCCGCACCACCGCCCAATGCGCATTGTTCGACAGGTCCAGATGCGGCAGCGGATCCTCTGACACCGCATCCGCCCCGCATTGCAGCACGATGGCATCCGGTGCGAAATCCTCCACCGCGGGCAGAATCAGCGCGTCGCGGATATGGGCCATCTCATCATCGTTGAACCCGCGCGGCACTGGCATGTTCAGAGCCGAGCCGCCCGCGTCCTCAACCAGCGTGCCTGTCTTGGGCCAGAGGTTCTCCTCATGCACCGAGATCATCAGCACGTCCCTGTCGCCGGCAAAGCCATGCTCCACCCCGTCGGAATGATGCGCGTCGATGTCCACATAGGCGATCCGCCGGGCGCCATGATGGCGCAGGGACAGCATCGCCAGCACCGGATCGTTCAGATAGCAAAAGCCGTTGGCCCGGTCCGGCATCCCGTGGTGGGTGCCGCCCGCCGGGTTGTAGACGATGCCGCCCCTGTCAGCAGCTCACCCGCCAGGATCGATCCGCCCGCGGCAGTGGCCGGGCGGCGGAACATCTCCGGAAACACCGGGTTGGAAATGCTGCCCAAATGGTGCCGCACCCGAACGTCTTCGCTTACAGACTGCGCCGCCTCTGCCGCTTGCAGCGCCGCAACATATTCGGGCGTGTGCCAAACAGTCAGCGCTGCCGGTTTCGCCCGGGGCGAATTCACATAGGCCTGATCCGGCAGCCAGCCCAGCACCCGGGACAGATCCATCACGGTTGAGACCCGTGGCACCCGCAACGGATGCGTGCCGCCATAAGACGATCCGCGATAGATTTCCGATCCAATGAACAGGGGCGCGTCAGCATAAGGCAGTGATAGCCGGTTTCCGCCCGCTGCCAAAGCACATCGCACCGGGGCGGGCCGCCGCTTGCCCGGCGCGGTGCGCATGTTCCGGGCAGGTCCTGTACAACTTCTTGACGTTGCGCGCTTTTATGCTCTGCCGCTCGTTTCTCTTCGCTGCCCACTGGACCGGACCGCCCGGCGCTCCTAACGTGGCGGGCATGTTGCGTTACGCCCTGAAACGCCTGTTGTCGCTGATTGCCAGCCTGGCTGTAGCCTCGCTGGTGATTTTTCTTGTGGTGGAGGTGGCGCCGGGCGATCCGGCCTCCTTCATGCTGGGGGTCAATGCACAGCCCGATACCGTCGCTGCGCTGCGCACCGAACTGGGGCTGGATCAGGGCAAGGCCGCCCGTTACCTTAACTGGGCCGCCGGCATGCTGCGCGGCGACTTCGGCACCTCCTACACGTACCGCACGCCAGTTGCCGGCATGATTGCAGACCGGCTGTGGGTGTCGCTGCCGCTGGCGCTTTATGCGCTGACGCTCTCCACGCTCATCGCCTTTCCGGCCGGCATCTACGCCGCCGCCCGCCGCGGCAAGCCCGGGGACATGGCCGTGATCGGGGCTACCCAGCTGGGTGTCGCCGTGCCGAACTTCTGGTTTGCGATGATGCTCGTGCTGATCTTTGCCATCAACCTGCGCTGGTTCGGAGCCGGCGGCTTTCCGGGCTGGAATGCCGGGCTTTGGACCGGCGTCCATGCGCTCACCCTGCCCGCGATTGCACTGGCGCTGCCGCAGGCTGCGATCCTGACGCGGGTGATGCGCTCGGCGCTGCTCGACATCCTGGCCGAGGATTTCATGCGCACCGCCCGCGCCAAGGGGCTCTCGCGCCGCCAGGCTCTGTGGCGGCATGGGGTCAGGAATGCCCTGATCCCGGTGCTGACCATCATCGGCCTGCAGTTTTCGTTCCTGCTGGCGGGCGCCATCATCATTGAGCAGGTGTTCTACCTGCCCGGCCTCGGGCGGCTGGTGTTCCAGGCGATTTCGTCGCGCGATCTGATCGTGGTGGAATCGGTGGTGATGCTGCTGGTCTTTGCCGTCATTACGGTTAATTTCCTGGTCGATCTTGCCTATGCGCTGGTCGACCCGCGCCTCAGGAGCCGGACATGACCCGCAACCTGATCCTTGGCGGCGTGCTGTCCTCGCTGCTGCTGCTGGCGGCGCTGGTGTCGTTTCTGTGGACGCCGTTCGACCACGCGGCAATGAACATCCCAGCCAAACTGCAAACGCCGAATGCGCAGCACTGGCTGGGCACCGATCATTTCGGACGCGACCTGATGTCGATGATCATGGTCGGCGCCCGCACCTCCATCGCCGTGGCGCTGGTGGCTGTCGGCATTGGCATGGGCGCGGGTGTGCCGCTGGGGCTGGCCGCCGCCGCGCGCAACGGGACGTGGCTGGATGAGGGGATCATGCGCGGCAATGATCTGGTCTTTGCCTTCCCCTCGCTGGTGATCGCCATCCTGATTACAGCCGTCCTTGGCGCCGGCGCTGTCAACGCCATCATCGCCATCGGCATCTTCAACATCCCCGTCTTTGCCCGCATCACCCGCGCCGCCGCGCTGAGCCTGTGGGAACGCGAATTCATCCTGGCCGCCCGCGTCGCCGGCAAGGGCGCGGCACGGATCTCGGCTGAGCATATCCTGCCCAATGTGATGAACCTGCTGATCGTGCAGGGCACCATCCAGTTCTCGCTGGGTATCCTGGCGGAAGCGGGTCTCAGCTATGTCGGCCTCGGCGCCCAGCCGCCCACCCCTAGCTGGGGCCGGATGCTGGCCGACGCTCAGACAATGGTCAGCTTTGCCCCGCATCTGGCACTTGTGCCGGGCATGGCCATCATCCTGACCGTGCTGGGACTGAACCTGCTGGGCGACGGGTTACGCGATTTCCTGGACCCGAAACTAAGGGTGGCACGCGCATGACGCTACTGGATGTCACCAGCCTGTCGGTCAGGATCGGCGCTTTTCAAGTGCTGAAGGATGTCTGCTTCCACATCGAGCCGGGCGAGATCGTGGCGGTCACCGGCGAAAGCGGGTCGGGCAAGTCGATGACCGCACTCGCCATCCTGCAGCTGCTGCCGGACCTTGCGGAGGCCAAGGGGTACATCACGCTGAGCGGCACCCAGTTGCTGGAGCAGTCCGAGACGCAAATGTGCGCCCTGCGCGGCCAGTCCATCGGCATGGTGTTCCAGGAGCCGATGACCGCGCTGAACCCGGTCAAAACCATCGGTGCGCAGGTGATGGAGACGATCCTGATTCACAAGGCGATGCCCCGCAGGCAAGCCGAAGCCCGAGCCCGCGAGGTGCTGGAGCGGGTAGGCCTGCCGGCGGACCGTTTCCCCTGTCGCGCTTTCCGCATGAGCTGTCGGGCGGCCAGCGCCAGCGGGTGGTGATCGCAATGGCCATTGCTTTGCGCCCCAAGCTGTTGATCGCGGATGAGCCGACCACCGCGCTGGATGTCACCACCCAGGCGCAGATTCTGGAGCTGCTGAAGGACCTGGTTCAGGACTATGGCATGGGGTTGATGATCATCAGCCATGACCTGGCCGTCGTCGCGGACCTGGCCGACCGGATCGTCGTCATGCGGAACGGCGGAGTGGTGGAAACCGGTCACACCACCTGGCTTTTGCGCAACATGCGGCATCCCTACACGCGGATGCTGTTTAATGCCTCTCGCCATCAGGTGGCGCTGCCGGACCCGCCCGCCCCCGCGCCGCTGCTGGAGGTCAGAAATGCGGTCCGCGACTACAGAACTCCGCGCGAATCACTGTTTTCCAGTCCCGGCACATTCCGCGCCGTGAACAATGTCTCCTTTATCCTGAACCGCGGCGAACGGCTGGGACTAGTGGGTGAGTCGGGATGCGGAAAATCGACCCTGACACGGGCGATTCTAGGGCTGGAACCACTGCAGGGCGGGCAGATCCGCCTCGATGGAGAGCCTGTTGCGACTCACCTCAACCCGACGATTCGACGGAAAGTCCAGGTTGTGTTCCAGGACCCCTATGGCAGTTTCAACCCGCGTCACCGGGTGGAGCGGCTGATCACCGAACCTTTCCATTTGCTGCCTGATCCGCCAAGCGGAGCGGCACGCGCCGGGCTTATTTCCGAAACCCTCGCCGCTGTCGGGTTGAACCCCGAAGATGCCGGCAAATACATCCACCAGTTCTCCGGCGGCCAGCGCCAGCGTATTGCAATTGCCCGCGCATTGATCACCCGTCCAGAACTGATCATCTTTGACGAGGCGGTCTCCGCTCTCGACGTCTCGGTCCGGGCCCGGATCCTTGATCTGCTGGCGGAGCTGTGCGAGGCCTATGCCCTCACCTATCTGTTCATCAGCCATGACCTGAGCGTGGTGCGGACGATCACCGACCGCTGCCTGGTGATGCAAAAAGGCGAGATCGTCGAGCAGGGCGCAACCGGGGCCATGTTCAGCAATCCGCAGCATCCCTATACCCGGCAGCTGATTGCCGCCGCGCCGGTTCTTCCCGATCTGAATTCGGGGCTGCATGACCCTGTCGCTGGCGCTGATCATGCCGCGGGAACAGGCCTTGCTGGCCGCTGCGATGGCGCCCTATTTCAAGGAGACAGCGCCGCACGCTGCGATCGATCCTACCGAGCGTGCAGGCCAGATGCTGCACCGCAAAGATGTGACCGCCTTCTGGCTGCGCAAGGACAGCACCCGCATCGGCTTTGCCATCGTGCTGAACCTGCCCGATGACCGGCGCGAATTGTCGGAGTTCTGCATTCTGCCGCAGCACCGCCGCCAGGGCTGGGGCCAGGAAGCCGCTTGCCTTATCCTGCAGGAGTTTCCAGGGCGCTGGCGCATGGGATTGTCGAAATCCTCGCGCCAGGCAGTGGCGTTTTGGGGCACATGCCTCAGCCTCCTTCCTGGCATCCGGGACTTGCGCGAGGGCGCGCCCTTCACCGGACATCAGATCAAAAGCTACACATTCGACGTTGCAGGAGCCCATGATGACTGACGCCTCCCCTCTCTGGTTCGATCCCGCGCTGTGCCTCATCGGCGGCGCTTGGCTTCCTGCCGCCAGCGGCGGAACCCTGCCTTTGGTGAACCCCTCGGACGGCAGCGAAATCTGCCGGATCCCCCGCGGCGGCGCGGCGGATATTGAAGCTGCGGTGCAGGCCGCAGATGCTGCCTTGGAGGGGGAATGGGGCGCGATGACAGCGCTGGAGCGCGGCCGCATCCTGACACGGATCGGACAGCTGGTGCTGGAACGGGTGGAGCATCTGGCCGCGCTGGAAGCGATGGACGTGGGCAAGCCGCTGTCTCAGGCGCGGGCCGATGCGCTGGCGCTGGCGCGCTACTGCGAATTCTACGGCGGCGCAGCGGACAAGGTGATGGGAGAGACCATCCCTTATCTGGACGGTTTCACCGTCTATACTCTGCGCGAACCGCATGGGGTGACGGGGCATATCGTGCCCTGGAATTACCCGATGCAGATCATCGGGCGTTCGGTGGGTGCGGCGCTGGCAATGGGCAATGCCTGCGTTCTGAAACCGGCCGAAGAAGCCTGCCTGACGGCACTGGCTTTTGCCCGTATCGCGGTTGAGGCCGGGCTGCCCGCCGGCGCGCTGAATGTGGTGCCGGGTCTGGGAGGGGAAGCCGGCGCGGCGCTGGCAGGGCATCCAAATGTGCAGCATATTTCCTTTACCGGCTCGGTGCGCACGGGCGCACTGGTGCAGCAGGCCGCAGGCGCCAATGTGGTTCCGGTGACGCTGGAGCTGGGCGGCAAGTCTCCGCAGCTTGTATTCGACGATGCGGATCTGGACGCCGCATTGCCGTTTCTTGTGAATGCAGGCATCCAGAATGCAGGCCAGACCTGTTCGGCCTCCTCGCGCATTCTGGTGCAGCGCGGGGTCTACGGCGAGGTGAAGGCGCGGATGGCAGATGCCTACCGTGACCTGAAGGCGGGGCCGGCAAAGGACAACCTGCAGCTGGGACCGCTGATCTCTGCCCGGCAAAAACAGATTGTCGAGAGCTATCTGGAGCAGGGCGCGAACCTGCCGGTTGCGGCCCAAGGCGCCATTTCCCCGCAGGCGCCGGAAACGGGTGCCTATGTCCGGCCCACTCTGTTTGCCGACGTGCCGCCGGATCATGCGCTGGCGCGCGAGGAGGTCTTTGGCCCGGTGCAGGTGCTGATCCCGTTTGAGACCGAAGAAGACGCCGTGCGGATTGCCAACAGCACCGATTACGGTCTGGTGGCCAGCGTCTGGACCCGAGACGGCGCACGGCAGATGCGGCTGGCAAAGCGTCTTCGGGCCGGGCAGGTGTTCCTTAACAATTACGGCGCCGGCGGCGGCGTTGAGCTGCCCTTTGGCGGTGTCGGGAAATCCGGCCATGGGCGGGAAAAGGGGTTTGAAGCGCTCTATGGGTTCTCGCAGCTCAAGACCGTGGCCGCCCATCACGGTTAGGCCCCGCTGCCGCAAGAGGTTTTGCGCCGTGCGTTGCACAATGCCCGGCAGGCCGCGCATCCAGCGTGGTCTGCCGGGCCCAAGGGGCGCCCTTGCTCTTCAAAGCAGGGGCAACGCGCGGGAGCCAGCCCGTTCTTTGCAGCGCAGGAAGAGAGTCAAACAATAACGTCCAGCCGTTCCTGAGAACCGACTCCGAACACTTGCTTGTAGCGCGCAATCTCCTTTGCAGGCCCCATTGCCTTTTCCGGATTGTCCGACAGTTTCACGGTCGGGCGGCCATTGGCGGCAACCGCCTTGCAGACCAGCGAAAACGGCGCCAGCGCGTTATCCTTCACCAGCCCGCGGAAGTCGTTGGTCAGCAGCGTGCCCCAACCAAAGGACACCTTGGTGCGGTCCGAGAACTGCGCGTGCAGGTCCTGGATCTGCTGCACGTCGAGCCCGTCGGAAAAGATCACCCGTTTCTCAGCCGGATCCTCGCCGCGGTCCTGCCACCAATTGATCGCAACCTCCGCGCCCTTGGCCGGATCGCCGCTGTCGATACGGATGCCGGTCCAGCCGGCCAGCCAATCGGGCGCACGGTCCAGGAAGCCTTGGGTGCCGTAGGTGTCGGGCAGGATGATGCGCAGGTTTCCCTCGTGCTCGTCATGCCAGTCGGACAGAACATCATAGGGCGCTTGGGCCAGCTTCGCGTCATCTTCAGCCAGCGCGGAATAGACCATCGGCAGCTCATGGGCATTGGTGCCGATCGCCTCCACTTCGCGGCGCATCGCGATGAGACAGTTGGAGGTGCCGGTGAATTTACCGCTCAGCCCCTCGTGCATTGCCTGCACGCACCAGTCCTGCCACAGGAACGAGTGCCGCCGCCGGGTGCCGAAATCGGCGATGGTCAGCCCGCCCACGTCCCGCAGGCGATCGATCTTTTCCCAGACCTTGGTCATGGCACGGGCATAGAGCACTTGCAGCTCAAACCGGCCCATGCTGTTGATCACCGCACGGCTGCGCAGCTCCATCAGCACCGCCAGCGCCGGGATTTCCCACAGCATCACTTCGTGCCATTTGCCCTCGAAGGTCAGCTCATACTGATCGCCCCTGCGTTCCAGATGATAGGGCGGCAGGCGCAGGCCCTCGAACCATTCCATGAAGTCAGGGCGGAACATCTGCCGCTTGCCGTAAAAGGTATTGCCGCGCAGCCAAGTGCTTTCACCGCGGCTGAGCGACAGCGAGCGGATGTGGTCGAGCTGTTCGCGCAGCTCGCCCTCGTCGATCAGCCGGGCCAGCGGCACCTGCGCGGAACGGTTGATCAAGGAGAAGGTCACTGTCGTGTCCGGCTTGTTGCGAAACACCGACTGGCACATCAGAAGTTTGTAAAAATCCGTATCAATCAGCGACCGGACAATCGGATCGATTTTCCATTTGTGATTGTAGACGCGGGTTGCAATATCCACCGGCAGCCTCGTGCATAAGGGTCACTGATTGATAGGATAGCGCGCCTGCAGGAGCAAGGAAATCAACCCGCGCGGCGGGCTTGTGCTTGCGGCGCCAATTGGCCCAGCACCTCCAAAAGCACACCCCGGTTGATCGGCTTGCTCATAAAGTTATCCATGCCGGCATCCAGGCAGGCCTTACGGTCAGACTCAAAGGCGTTGGCGGTCAGGGCCACAATGGCCGGCTGCGGGCGGGCCCTGGCCCGGATCATCCGGGTGGCCTCCAGCCCATCCATTTCCGGCATCGACATATCCATCAGAATGATATCGGGTGCAAAATCCTCAAAACGCGCCACTGCCTCGCGGCCATCCTTGGCAAAGGCCAGCTCTACCGGGACGGATTGCAGGAATTTTTCAATCAGCACCCGGTTCACCGCGTTGTCCTCGGCCACCAGAACCCGCAGGCCGTCCAGTGCGGGGGAACCGTCCGGATAAGCCGGTGCCGCGGGCGCCTTTTCGGGTTCGGGCTGAGGTGTTTGCAACTGCAGCCGCACCGTAAAACAGGACCCCAAGCCCGGTTCCGACGTGACCGTGATACTGCCGTCCATCGCTTCCGCAATGCGGCGGGAAATGGCCAGCCCAAGCCCAGTACCGCCAAAACGGCGGCTGATTGCAGCATCCGCCTGAGAAAAACGCTCAAACACCTTGCCAAGCTTTTCCGCGGCGATGCCAATTCCGGTATCTGCAACCGAGAACACCAGGTCGCGGCCTGTACCTGACGCCGCCGGTTCGGCATCCAGTGTCACCAGCACCCGGCCCTGATTCGTGAACTTGATCGCATTGCCGGTGAGATTCATCAGAACCTGCCGGATCCGCCGGTCATCCCCCCGCAGCAGGCTGGGCACACGACCGGTGATTTTCAGTACCAGCTCCAAATCTTTGGCGTCTGCCTGGGCCTGCAGCAGGCGGATGGTTTCCTCAAAACAGGCGTGCGGATCAAAATTGACCCGGCTGAGGTTAAGCTCCTCGGCATCCATTTGCGAAAAATCGAGCACATCATTAATCAGCGCCAGCAGGGTATCCGCCGAACTGAGGATGGTGTCTGTGTAAAGCGTTTGCTCTTCGTCCATGCTGCTTTCGCGCAGCAACTGGGCCATGCCGATCACACCATTCATCGGTGTACGGATTTCGTGGCTCATCGTGGCCAGAAAATCAGCCTTGGCCCGGGCGCCTTCCTCGGCGGCGATACGGGCCTGCTCCAGTTGCTGGGCATGTTCCTTGGCGGCGGTGATGTCCCGCTCCACTGCGATCAAGGTCTCCAGTTCGCCGGCAGCGTTCAGCATCGGCACCTGGCTGGTCTCGATCCAGACCAGCCGGCCGTCCTTGCAGCGGTTGCGGACTTCCACCCGCAGAGGGCGCGCATGGAGAACACTGTCTTGCAGCTGGCGGATTGTCTCAGCGTCCGTTTCGCCGCTGTTCAGCAGATCGCCGGGCAACTGACCCTGCGCTTCGTCAAAACTGTAACCGGTGATGCGGGTGAAACTGTCGTTCACCCAGGTGATGCGCCCGTCGCGGTCCATCAGCATCACGCTGTCGTTGGCGCTTTCAGCAACCAGCGCCAGACGCTTGGCCTCCATCTTCTGGTCGGAAAGCCGGACATAGGCGGCTTCCAGTTCCTCCTGCTGGAGCGCCTGAGACAGCAAAGCGCTGCGGGTCCGGCTGAAATTGCGCCTGACATAGGTCAGAAACCAGAAAAAGGAGGCATAAAGAACTGCCAGCCCTGCCAGATGAAGGAAATACTCAGGTGCCAGAACCGGGGTTCCAACGATCTCCACGGCCAGAAAGGCAACCGGCAGTACCGCATAGGTGACAAGTCTGGTTATGACTGCAAGCGGATGATACGGCAGCACCAGCCCGGCATTGATCGCCATCCCGGTAAGCAGACCGATTGTAAAAAGCGGCTCATTATGGGCGTGCGGCACCAATCCCGGCATTTCGACCCAGAACGGCACCGACGCGGCCGCGCCGAGCGCCAAGGCGTGCAAAAAGGCGGTCAGCGCCGTCAGCAGCCGCAGCCACCTTTCGCTCATCCCGCGGCGGACCAGATGGTCTGCCTGGCGCAGCAGAAGGCAGTCCGCAACATCCCCGGCAAGCGCAATCGCAAACGCCAGCAGCGAATAGAGCGATGGTACGACCAGCCCAAGAACGGCAAAGGCAAAAAACATGAACAACAGGCGGGCCCGGAACGCGCGGACACGGCCGCGGCAATAGCGCAACAGCAGCTCAAGCGAGCCGTATCGTTTTCTAAAGTTGGCCAGCGGTCCATTGCCGGTCCAGTCCGAAGTGTCCATCAATCAGCCTTGGCGTCTATCGGGGTGCCCGCACAGCATAGCAACGCCTTTATTAACATTTCGCCCCAATCTCCTTAAGATTGCAGGATTATGTTATTGCTCTCCATTCTCTCCAGCGCCGCCTGCAGCGATCCGTCCAGATCAATGGCGCGGCAGGCCGCCAGCTCAACCGTTACGGAAAAGCCAAGCCGCGCCGCATCCAGGGCAGTGAAGGCAACACAGAAATCAGTGGCCAGTCCAGCCAGGGTCAGCGCAGTGATGCCGCGGCTGCGCAAATACCCCTCCAG
This sequence comes from Leisingera sp. NJS201, assembly GCF_004535885.1. Lineage (NCBI taxonomy): Bacteria > Pseudomonadati > Pseudomonadota > Alphaproteobacteria > Rhodobacterales > Roseobacteraceae > Leisingera > Leisingera sp. NJS201. The sequence continues at coordinate 4,288,883 of NZ_CP038234.1, read as the reverse complement.
CCCGGTGGGGGTGGAGTGATCGTTCTCAAAGAACCCCGAATAGCTGTCAATCCCTGGCCGGAAGCCCTTACGGATGATCAGGTCGCCATCGGTGCGCAAACCCTTGCGAAATGCGGCCCCATCGCTGCCCTGCACGCAGTGATCCGGCCACAAAACCTGGGTGCCATAAGGCATATTGGTCGTTTCAAACGAGTTCTTTCCCGGATGCGAAGACGCAAAGGAGGAATGCCCCGCCGGGTGCCAGTCCTGGGTCAGGATCACGGCATCGAACCGGTCCATCATGGCGTTTACGGGGCCACCACCTCATCCCCTCCGGGCACGGCCAGCGCGCCCCCGGGGCAGAAATCATTCTGTACATCCACGACAATCAGAGCCTGGGTCATCGGCAATTCCTTTGCTGGGCACACAATATGTAGCGGCGGCGGCGGATCTTGGAAACTCCCGCCGGGCAGTCGCGAACCGGCGCAGCAATTAACATGCATCCAAAGCCCTTATTTTACTGGCTCATCGGCGGTGGCTCTTTCTCTTGAATTACCCGCGCCATGGTTCTAAGGGCGGGGTATGTACACAATTGCTGCCCTCTATCACTTCACCCGTTTCCCCGATCCCGCCGCGATCCGTCCGGCGCTGCTGGAGCTATGCCAGGCGCAAGGCGTCAAAGGCTCGCTGCTGCTGGCGCAGGAGGGGATCAATGGCACCATCGCCGGACCGCGCGCAGGTATCGATGCGGTGCTGGCCCATATCAAAGGCTTGCCCGGCTGCGCGGATCTGGACTGGAAAGAAGCCACCGCCGCTGAACCGCCCTTTGGCAGGATGAAGGTGCGGCTGAAGAAAGAGATCGTGACGATGGGCCAGCCGGACGTGGATCCGCTGGCATCTGTTGGCCATTACGTTGAGCCGGAGGAATGGAACGATCTGATCCGGCAGGACGATGTTGTCCTGATCGACACCCGCAACGATTACGAAGTGGCGATCGGCACCTTTGAAGGCGCGATTGATCCCATGACCGAGTCGTTCCGCGACTTTCCGGCCTGGTGGGAAAAGAACAAGGACCGCTTTCACAACAAGCGGGTTGCGATGTTCTGCACCGGCGGCATCCGCTGTGAGAAATCGACCAACTACCTGCTGGGCCAGGGGGTAGAGGACGTCTATCACCTGAAGGGCGGCATCCTGCGCTATCTGGAGGAAATGCCGCCGGAAAACAGCACCTGGGAAGGTGAATGTTTTGTCTTCGACAACCGGGTGTCGGTCGGCCACGGGCTGGTGGAAGGCCCGCATGAGCTGTGCCACGGCTGCCGCCGCCCGATCCTGCCCGAGGACAAGGCGCGCCCCGGGTTTGAGCAGGGCGTCACCTGCCATCAGTGCATCGATCAGACCTTGGAAGAAGACAAGGCGCGGTTCCGTGAGCGGCAGAAGCAGATGATGCTGGCCCGCAAACGCGGCGCGGATCATCTGGGCAGCATCCCTCTGTAAACCGCCGGACAACAGACACCAAAAAAGGCCGCTGCCCATCGAGGCAGCGGCCTTTTTAGTTGTTTGCGGGGGCTGGCAGCGTCAGTCGCTGCTCAGACCCAGATAGCTGCGGGTGCTGGCCAGCAGGCCTTCACCGTGGGCCGGGGCCAGCAGACCGGCATGATCTTCGCCTTCGGCGGCGCTCATGTCGGGCAGCTGGTGGGCGATGCCTTTGTGGCAGCTGATGCAGGTTTTTTCACCGGTGAACAGGAAGCGTTCATGCGCATCCGCAGCTCGTTTGGACTGGCGGGTGATGTCCATCGACTCGTCCGAGTGGCAGTTGCGGCATTCCAGCGAGTCGTTGGCCTCAAGCCGCGCCCATTCGTGCTGCGCCAGTTCCAGCCGGTGCTCCAGGAATTTCTCGCGCGTGTTGATGGTACCGAAGATCTTGCCCCAGACCTCCTTGGAGGCCTGCATTTTGCGGGCGATCTTGTTGGACCATTGATGCGGCACGTGGCAGTCCGGGCAGGACGCCCGCACGCCGGAGCGGTTGGAATAGTGGATCGTCGGCTTCAGCTCCTCAAACACGTTGTCGCGCATCTCGTGGCAGCTGGTGCAGAAGGCCTCGGTGTTGGTGACCTCAAGCGCGGTGTTGAAGCCGCCCCAGAAAATGATCCCCATCACAAAGCCGCCCATGGTCAGGAAGCCAAGCGAGAAGAAGGCGCTGGGGCGGGAGATGATCCACCACAGACGTTTTAAGAAACCCCACATCAGTCAGACCCGCCCTGTTTCGAGTGCACGTAGTCCAGCACCTGATCGACATCGACAAACTCGTTTTCAACCAGCGGCCGGGCATTGGTCTGCACGACGTGGCACTGGGTGCAGAAATACCGCCGCGGGCTGATCGCGCCCAGCGTCTGGCCCTCGCGGTTCATGAAGTGGGTGACCGAGATCATCGGCGCCTGGCTGACCTCAACCGCGGTGCGGCTGTGGCAGGTCAGGCACTTGTTGGAATTGAGATCCACCTGATAATTGTCGGTCTTGTGCGGGATCAGCGGCGGCTGATCCGGGTAGTTGCGCACCTGGCGGATGTCGGTGTTGACGATGCCGGGGATCTGGGTGGCTTCGCCCTGTTCACCCAGCGGCGCGTTGTTGCGCAGCGTGGCGACCTGATTCTGGGCAAAAGCTGGTGAAGCCATAAAGACCGGGGCCAGCAGGATCGGAGCGGCCAGGATGGCGAGACGGAGATGTTTCATGACGGGCCTCACACTGCTTCGATACGGACTGCGCATTTCTTGTAGTCCGTCTGTTTCGAGATTGGATCGGTGGCATCCAGCGTGACCTTGTTGATCAGCCGGCGCGCATCGAACCAGGGCACAAACACCAGACCTTTGGGCGGCTTATTGCGGCCGCGGGTTTCAACCCGGGTGCGGATTTCACCGCGCCGCGAGATGATCCGCACTTCGGTGCCGCGCCGGAACCCCTGGGCCTTGGCATCGTCCGGGTGCATGTAGCACAGCGCGTCGGGGACGGCCTGATACAGCTCCGGCACCCGCTGGGTCATCGAGCCGGAATGCCAGTGTTCCAGCACGCGGCCAGTGGCCAGCCATATCGGGTATTCCGCGTCCGGGCTTTCTGCCGGCGGCTCGTAGGGCAGCGCAAAGATCACCGCTTTGCCGTCGGGCTTGCCATAGAACTCGTAGTCCGAGCCCGGGGTCACATAGGGGTCTGAGCCTTCCTTGAAGCGCCAGCGGGTTTCCTTGCCGTCGACCACTGGCCAGCGCAGCCCGCGTTCCTCGTGGTAGCGGTCAAAGGGTGCCAGATCGTGGCCGTGGCCGCGGCCGAACTCTGCATACTCCTCGAACAGACCCTTTTGGAGATAGAAACCAAAGTCTTCGGATTCGTGGTTGCCGTACTCTTTGGCTTTCTCGGTCAGTTCAAACTGGTCAACCTTGCCGTTGGCAAACAGCACGTCGAACAGGGTCTTGCCTTTATATTCCGGGTTGGCGTCCAGCAGCTCGGCCGGCCAGACCTCATCGGTGGTGAAGCGTTTCGAGAACTCGGCCAGCTGCCACAGGTCGGACCTGGATTCACCCGGTGCATTGACCAGCTGGTACCAGAACTGGGTGCGGCGCTCGGCGTTGCCATAGGCACCTTCTTTCTCCACCCACATAGCGGCGGGCAGGATCAGATCGGCGGCCTCTGCGGTCACCGTCGGATAGGCATCCGACACCACGATAAAGTTGTCGGGGTTGCGGTAGCCCGGCAGCCCTTCCTCCATCATGTTGGGGGCGGCCTGCATGTTGTTGTTCACCTGCACCCAGTAGCAGTTGATCTTGCCGTCCTTCAGGTCGCGGTTCTGTTTCACCGCGTGGGAGCCGACCCAGCCGGGCACGGTGCCTTCGGGCAGATTCCAGATTTTTTCAGCAAAGGCGCGGTGTTCGGGGTTCTTCACCACCAGATCCGCAGGCAGGCGGTGCGAGAAAGTCCCCACTTCGCGCGCAGTGCCGCAGGCCGACGGCTGGCCGGTCAGCGAGAACGGCGAGTTGCCGGGGGTGGAGATTTTGCCGGTCAGCAGGTGGATGTTGTAAAGCAGGTTATTGGTCCAGACACCGCGGGTGTGCTGGTTAACGCCCATGGTCCACAGCGACATGACCTTGGTGTCGGGATCGGCATAAAGCTTGGCGATCTTCTCCAGGGTCTCGGCCGGAACACCGGACATTTCTTCAGCTTTTTCAAGCGTGTATTCGGAGACGAATTCGGCGAACTCCTCAAAGCTCATCGGCTCGGAGCCGCCTGCCTTGTCGTTGTTCTCGGCGGCCTGCTCCAGCGGGTGCTCAGGACGCAGGCCATAGCCGATGTCCTGATTGCCGCGGCGGAAGTTCACGTGTTTGCCGACGAAGTCCTTATGCACCGCATCATTCTGGATGATGTAGTTGGCGATGTAGTTCAGGATCACCATGTCGGTCTGCGGGGTGAACACCGCCGGGATGTCGGCCAGGTCGAAGCTGCGGTGGGTAAAGGTCGACAGAACCGCCACCTTCACATGCGGATGGCTGAACCGGCGGTCGGTGATGCGGGTCCACAGGATCGGGTGCATCTCGGCCATGTTCGAGCCCCACAGCACAAAGGCGTCGGCGTTCTCGAAGTCGTCATAGCAGCCCATCGGCTCGTCGATGCCGAAAGTGCGCATGAAGCCGCCCACAGCGCTGGCCATGCAATGGCGCGCGTTGGGGTCGATGTTGTTGGAACGAAAGCCCGCCTTCATCAGCTTGGACGCGGCATAGCCCTCCCAGACTGTCCACTGGCCGGAGCCGAACATGCCAATGCCCTCGGGGCCTTTTTCGGCCAGGGTCTTCTTCCACTTCTCGGCCATGATATCAAAGGCTTCATCCCAGGAAACCGGGGTGAACTCGCCTTCTTTGTCATATTCGCCATTAGTCTTGCGCAGCAGCGGCTGGGTCAGACGGTCGGCGCCATACATGATCTTCGAGAGGAAGTAGCCCTTGACGCAGTTCAACCCGCGGTTCACCTCGGCCTGGGTGTCGCCATGGGTGGCAACCACGCGGCCGGCCTTGGTGGCGACCATGATCGAACAGCCGGTACCGCAGAAACGGCAGGCCGCCTTGGACCATTTCAGCTCGGTCACATTGGCGTCGGTGACAAGGTTCTGTGCTGCCGCAGGGATCGGCAGGCCGGCGGCAAGTGCCGCAGCTGCGGCTGCCTGCGCCTTGATGGCGTCGCGGCGGGTAAGTCCGGTCATTGGGGACTCCTTCTTCAATAGCGAGATCCTGCGCATCGCAGGTTTGATGAAAGACAAGCGCCGCGCTGGCGACGCCGTCGAGAAGCTGAATTCTGGCCAAGGCATCGCCGATGACCCGGTCGCTTTCGGCCTCGAACAGGACGACGATCTTGCCCGAGGGGTCGGCTTGCGAAATCTCGGCGCCTGCCATGGATTTGATGTCGGCAAGGACGGCCTCCATGTGTACAGGGTTGCTGCGCACCAGCAGGCTGGAAATATGGATCTCTTCTGTCACGCGGGCGTCCTTTGCTGGCGGGGATCGCAGAGTGCGATGGCATTGTTGGGACAGGTGGACAGGCAGGCACCGCAGCCGGTGCAGGCGCCGGGATCCACCTGAATGGCGCCGACCGGGCGGACCGACAGGTCCATCCGAAGGGCACGAGGGTCGCAAATGTCGGTGCACAGCTGGCAGGCGATTCCGGCGGCATTCAGGCAACTGCTGGTGATCTCCGCCGTCACCGGCCAGGGCGCTGGCTGTGCCAGATCGAACACCGCTTGCGGGCAGGCTTCGGCACAGGCGCCGCAAAATGTGCATTCGCCACCGTGGAAACTGATCCGCGGGCGGCTGCGGCTGTCGAATTCGATGATGTTCTCCGGGCAACTCTCCACGCAGGCATTGCAGCCGGTGCACTGCGCCTGCACCCGGGCCTCATCCGTCCAGGGCGGACGGAATTCCGGATCCGGGCGGGCCACTTTCCCGGTCAGGAAGGCGCGCCGCGAGGGGGCTGTGCTGGCATGTGCTGGCATTGGCCTGGCCTCTTACCCGGCCGGCGGTCCCAGGAAGATCTGGGAGATCCAGATGACCAGGCCGTATCCGCCGACCAGTCCCACCGCCAGTACCGGCGCCAGAACCACGGCAAGGAACAGGAAGGTGCTCCGCTCTTCGGCTTTGCTTGGCTGTTCGGACATTTTTTGTCCTCCTTGGCTCGTACAAATGTAGCGCAGCAAGCCGGCCGGAAAAGGCCGCATCTGATTCCGGTTTTCTGAACAGTGCCGCGTCGCTGGCAGGAGAATGCGCAGGACGGCCGTACTGCACTTTGATCTGAATCATTTCCCGGGCGGTAGATTTGGCAAAACCAAACATTCAAACAATCGAAACTAACGATATCAATATTTCCAGAGCGCTTCCAACCGCGAACATCGCAATCCAATTTGGGACACGCCCATGTCTCTGTAATTGTTTGGGAAGTGCCGCCAGCCAGCCTCGTGCCGCTTGACATGTGAAGGAGCACTGAATTTGATCATCACAATTGAGATGCCATTCGAACGCAGGTACCGGGGCCAGAAATGCGCCTGCCGCGACGTGGCAGGTGAAGTCCTCGCAGCAGCGCTTATGCGCAAACCTTTGGGCCAATCGCGCAAAGTTATGGGGATCGCGCACGGCTGCACGCGATCCTACACCCGATGTAGGGCCGCCCGAAGCGCAGCGGGGCGCTCCCTCACTCCTAAGTGAAATTTCGGTGCTTGCCGCCCAAAGCTCTGCGCCAAATTTGCGCATAGTTCTGCGGCTCAGTCCCAAAGCGCTGCGGACGAAAAACCGATCCGTGCAGCGCAGGAATCTGCTGCTACACCTGATTCAAACCACATTTTTTTCCTTTGGAAAAGAGCGATTTGGCCAATATTCTAAAGTTTGTGCTTACTACGGTCGAAGCTCAGGCAGGTCTGCCAGCTACCCGGCTGGCCGGCAGAATTCTAACAATGACGTTGAAATGCACTGAGCACGCAGCGTGACCGGATGCGAGTCCCATTCGGGCGGAAAACCCTGGCTCGAACCTCGCTCAACTCACTCCCCTACTGGTACCTGACCAGCCGCGGCAACCCGGATATCCTCGTTCGCTCAATGATGAATTGCCAGGAAATATTTGCGGCATGTGCATCGGAAGACTTCGAGGAAGCCCTGGAGCTATGGGCTGGTGCGAACGCCTTTCTGGAGGATGGGCGCCATGTCGATTTTTTCGTGCCGGAGCAACCGCTGGACATCGAATGGAGAAACGGTATTCCCGCCCAGCGTCTTACTGGCGCGCGCTGGACCATGACGAATGTGGTGGAGGTGGCGCTGGCATCCTTTGACATCTCCCATCCCAGAAGAAGTGTGCTTACCAGGCATCTGGTGATTAGTGGGCTTAAACCGTTCTTTTGGACATTTTACGGCTCTTAACCGGTCATGATGGTCGAAATGATGTAATCCGGACGACTTAAGTCACAAATTTGGTCGGAGCTTCAGGTCAGTTCGGCACTCACCTCATCATCCAGCCTGATGACATCGAGAATTTCTGCCTGGTCCGGATCAAAGACCCAACATGCATATCGAGCCCTCTCTCCGATCGGGTGCTCAGGATATCCATGAGGATCACAGAGTCATGGCTGCTACGCCGGGCACTTTCCAGCGGTAAGGGAAGAAACTACTCTGTTTATGATCAAGGGAAGCAAATGAAGAAGGTGAGCCAATGACTTTGGCCCACCTTCTAAGCAAATCTCAACATTTGCCGTTAGGCGCTGGCCCAACGGCGCCTACTTCTCAGTGGTGCAACTTTGACGCTGAAATCTCCCAGCAGGGGATACGGCGCTCTGCTGACGATATTGCTGGCATCAGTCGTCTGACCGCTGCGAGTTCGCCACAACATATAGAAACCGCCGAAAATGCCAACGCCGCCTGTGATAAGCGTGATCAGCTTGACAGCAGTCTCAGTGCTCATTTCCCCACTCCTGCACGCCAAGCGTAACACAGCCCGGCTGCGTCATCTCCAGCGCGATGTAGCGTCGGCCGGGTCGTCCTGTTCCGATACACGCGATGCAGACGCCCAGCCTTTACATTCCCGCCGTCAGAGAATGCCTGCCAAACAGCCATGTCGAAATCGTGGATCTTTGGCCCAGGCTCACCAAGCAGGCGATCCATCCAATGCTGATCGAATTCGGGAGCATCTGAAACAAGGACCCTTCTTCCAATCGCTTTAATCAACCAATCAACGACATCGTCCGCACTTTCGGCCCCTTCAATTCAGAACGTGAGATATTGTGTACCGCCTCGCTCGCGGGATCCCAGTCGCTTTCCGGCCATTCAGGTCGCGGCCGGATCAGCCGGCTCTCAACAACAACACGGCCAACTTCCAGCCAAGCCAAACCCACTTCAATCGGCCACGAGTGTTGGCTCAGGCTTGATGCTTCGAAATCTATAAAGGCAGGGCTTTCCATCAACCTATCCGCGTTTCACTACAGTCACTTGCACTTGGCGTGCAGATCGGTGACAACTTTTAGAGAAGCTCGCTATATGCCCGCCCAACCATTATCCAAGCTTCTCGCCTTAGTAAAATCCATCGAAATCAATCCGTTGCATTCGGCTTTCGGCGCGCCGCGTTTTGAGCCCCCCTGGATCCGCTATGCTCCACCATGAAATATTTGTCGCCATTCAGCGGTCGGCATCTGGGAGAGAACCCAACTTTCCTCTTCGCGAACCCTGGGCTTTTCACGAACGAATTCTGCACACGCAGCTCAGGTGGGCTGATGTCTCCGGCCTCCAAGCGTGCCTCATCGTCCGCACGGCTAAAGGCCTTTGCTTTGGCACGATCTGAGAAACTGAAGGACTTTTGGCTCATGTACAGTTCATACCACACTGCCCCATGTGAAAGAAGCAGCCGCCGCTGACCAGCTCGCAAGTGGCCCGTGTTGTGCCTCCCCATCAGTCGTGGTCGATCTGCAGCCCCTGGCAGACACTGCGCATTTGGGGGCCTCCTGTCTTGCGACTGAGAGGCCTCAATGATTGGACAACTGACTGATTTCCGGGACAACTTCAGACAATCCCCCCATGAGAAGGGCGTGGAAACCCTGCGCGCTTCGCAGATAGGTCCCGTCTGCGTTGCAGGTGTGAAAAGTGCTCCCGAAGAAATCCCTTCTGCGCTCGCCGGCCGTTTCTCTCTCACTGCCACCAGCGCCGGCGCAGCCATGAAGGCAGCGAGGTTCATTCCGCAGGCTCCGCGGGCAGGCTGCGCTGCATCTTCCGCTCCCAAGTCTCGATCAGGAAGAGCGCGACGGTGCTCGCCGCATGGATGGCGAAGCGCGCGATCCGCGGGTCGATCCGGCGGTGCCCCCGCTCCCGGCCGTGGGCATCGCCGCCATGAGTGCGGAGAGCCCCGATCCCCTCGGTGGCCGTGGTCAGGCCGCTCAGAATCTTGCGGATATCGCCAGCGATCAGGTCCGGCAGGTCCTTGCGCCCGGGGGAGAGACCGAGCGGCCCCTGGACGGCACGCACAAGCGCCGAGACGTCCTTCTTCGCTGGAAGCTCCAACCCGAGTTCGACAAGGATTGACCGGCAGACCGCCTCCAGCGTCGCGCAGGCAGCTGTCACAGCGTCCTCGGGATCGTCTTCCGCGTTTCGGGTCGCGCGGTCGAGATCCTGGCTCACTGTTCCGAAATCCAGAGTCGCGGTCTTGTTGGCGATGGCACCGACAACCGCGGCCCCCGAACCCTGCTTGCGCAGGACCGCCCTGCCTCCGAGCAGCGCCACCTCGAAGCCGTCTGGAATGAGATGCAGGTTCAGGTGGTCGAGAACGGCCTGTGTCTTCTCCGGCTCCCGCGCGTGGTTCCGGGGGTCGGCGACCTTTTCGATCAAGCGGCGGATCAGGTCGTCGCCGTTTTCCTGCTTGGCAGCCCAGTTCAGGCAGCCTCTCAGCGCGGGCAGTCGCGAGCCCTCGCCGTGTGCCGGGTCTATGCCGCACGCCATGAGGAACCCATTTATGTCGGAGGCACTGCGATAAATGCCGATCGGAGGCTCAGGATTGTTCATCCCGGACCCTCCCGAGATCACCTGAACGAGGGCCTCGATAGTGAAAGTCGAAAAGGTTGCCATCATGAGACCTCAGATCCAGAGTTGGGCAGCGCTGACCGCAAGCCCGATGATTGCGATGACCAGCATGATACGGCGGTAAGCAATTTCGTTGTCCATGTTCATCTCCGCTTACGATGCCGACTGGCGCTTACGCAGACCCGGGCGCTCGGCAGCCCGCTTGGTTGCCTTGCTGTCTTTCTCTGCCTTTGCCATGTCCGCCACGATCGGCTTCAGCCGTTCGACAAGCGGCCGCAGGTCGTATTCGTTCGATGTGCGGCCGCCGGTTTTGTGATACCGCTCGTTCCGGCGCAGGAGGCTCGCCTGTTCGAGGCCGACGATGGCCCGCTGCACAGTCTTCGTACTCACACCCAGCCGCTCCGCGATGGTCTTTTTCGACGGCCACGGCATTTCGTCCGGCCGCCACCAGTGGTCCAGGAGATGCAGGAGAACAGCGAGTTCGTTAGGGCCGATGCCGAGACGGGCCTGTCCCCGCAACAAGGCAGACGGGATCACGGTGTAACCGAGATCGATGGTTGCTTTACCCCATTTCCGGGAGAGAGTACGCTCGTCTTCCGCGTTCTTTTTTCTCTGGCTCCCAATCGAAACCACCTTCTCTGAGCATTCAGGCATTTTCGCCTCCTTGTGCGTTGCGTGTGAGGTGAATATGATGGGAAAATCATTAATTGTAAGGCGGTTGGGAGATACTCCCTGTGGCCATATATGACCTGACCTATGGACATTAAAGTCCTCAGGAGCACTGGACCTTGGCGACCACTGAAGAAGGATGAATTATCGATTTAGGACTCAGTGCCGAAGGACGCGATTAGAGATAACTTACCCCTGGACTTCCACGTCCATAGCCTGAGTTGTATTCCGGCCGTCCAAACTTGCCAGCCGCTCATTCCGATCGCTTCGGGTGGCGCAGCGCGCGGATGGCCGGCGCCAAGACGGCGCCTCCACCAGCCGCTTCGGCTCAATCATCCTCGACATCGTCCTCTTCCTCTTCCTCTGTGTCCCCAAGTTCTTCGGCGACAGCGTCCATGTCGATGGTGTTCTTCAAAACAGCCCTGCGCTCCTCCGCACTTAGGACGTTCTTCGCAAGGATCGTTTTTGCACCGGCCAGCGATGACACTGGCATCACGCCGAATGCGCCAGTGTCGAGCTCAACGATCATCAGGCCTTCCTCGAGACCTACGTCGATCAGTTGTGCGAGAAAGCCGGAGCGTAGCCGTTTGCGGCCTGCCAGGCGGGCGACTGTCTTTCGGGAAAGCCTTGCACGTGTTTGTCCGGCGCGATGTAGCATGAGACGCATCAGGGTTATGGTGTCTGCATGTGTGCGATAACGGTGCATGTTATGTATCCTTGTGGTGAGTCTTATATGAGATCCTTAATTAGTATCTATGAAGTCCTAAATAAAGGTTTTTTGGATGGCAATTTTCTCGGGTGCCGGAGGCCGCCAGTCATTGGGGCACGCACTGAGCTCACCCAACGTTTGGGTCGCCCGAAACCACAGGGTCTGCTCGAAGAATCTACCGGCCTTGTGATACGGAAGGTCCAGTCTCACGATCTGGCATTGCAGATTCCGGCTTTGTCAGCAGTCGCCACCGCGCCACTGCAAGCGCTGAGGCCCCTTACTCTTTAAGGTGATCACTTAGCTGTCCGCGACACTCAGAATGTTGCGCAGGCGATGATAGGGCGCATCGCGCACGGCCGCATCGACATCAACAATCGGATCTTTTGATCTTTTCGTGCGCAGCATATAGCCGCTGCCTGCAACAATAAGCACACAAGCGCCAATGATGGTGCTCGCGGTGAAAGTTTCCGTGGTGATGGCTTCGAACATGATCAAGCCTCCCTCGAGGGAAATATAGGCGACAAGGCGGGATGGAACCAACAGGCGAGCGGGAGTCGTCCTGGCGGACAGCGAATACAAACGCGAGCTGGAATCGAACATCGACCCATTCCGTGGGCTGTTGCTCGGGTTGTTCTTCACAACCGTCGGGACCGGAATAGACTTTGCCCTGCTTGCATCCGACTCTGTCACGATCCTTGGGCTGAGCGCCGCGCCGAACAAACCCCTCGATCCGCGGAGCACCACCATCTGCACCAGGATCAAGAGAGCCCGCGCAGGAGATCCTTTGTTGCAGGCATGCGTCCGAGGCTTGAGGCGATCCGGTCGCGCCACCGGGGGCCCTGCGACAGCGCGTGCTCGTAGGCCTCAGCGAGATCGTCGGGCCGATCTTCCGCGAGGATGCGGATAAGGAACTCAGCCTGAGCCCGGTCTTTGCGCGCTTTCGCCTCGTCCGAACCGCCATGCCGCCTGCTGGCCACGATCAGCTTGTGTATCGCGAAGCGCTCGGGCGGGGGATCTGCACAAGGACGCCGGAGCGGTAAATTGCCAGCGCGTGTATCGGCTCCGCTATCAGGAAATTGAGGTAGTTCAATGCCTGTGCGTTTACACCCAGTGCCGGAAGCGGCTTGATGCTTTCCCCGCCGAAAGCCGGCGTCAGGAACTCGACCATGGCCTCGCCACCACTTTGACGCCACTTCCAGACCTGCCGGTCAAAAACACCCGGAACGGGATCGAATTTCATCGACCGAAGAATATCCCCCGGTTCTTTCTCGACGCGGTCACCCAGAGCCACTGAGAGCCGCTCAAAGCTTGCGAAATCGATGTCCCCAGTCTGGGCAAGCTCGTCAGAGTCGAAGCGAACGCCAAGCTCCCCCTGATAGAGCGCGTAGGCTCCGGTCCCGATCAATGTGCCGCCCAGCCGGAAGACGCCGGCGCGCGCGAAAGCCAGAAGCAGCGAGCCTGTCTCCCGGTCGGTTCCGATCATCCCTTCGGCCCTCAGGACGCGCGCCAGGCGCGACATGCGTTTTTTTCGCTCCTGTGCCTGCGCCTTCAGATCAGCCGCGCGTGCCAGACGATCGCGCAAGTCAGGGCTGTCCTCGCCGAGATAGCGGCTTTTCATGACAGTCCCGATGCGGAACCGGTCGTAGAGGTAGGTCCGCCCGTTACGCTGACGCTCTTCGATGCTGCCCACAATTTCCGATGCTGCCTCGTCGAGATGCATGCGCAGCAAGTCCTGATAAGCGACTTGAGCTGCGCGGGAATGCGATATCGGGTCCATGTGATACCTGTGTGTTGTTCGTGTGCATCAAATATAAGATTGATACACTCAATCAAAAGTGTGCAGCAAAGTTTTTTTGCTACATACGACTCACGACACCCGGACTGCGTTCACGCTCTTTCTGTTGAATTTGCGCCGCTTCGGTAACGCTGACCTTGGTCCGAGCGCGTCCCCATTTCTGGCGTCGCTCGTTGCCGCAAGAAGCCTTCCAACTCCATAATGCTCTGAAAGGGCGCGAAGACTACGGCATCTCTACAGCTTCGGCGAAAGGGCAGCAGCTGTTCATTCGGGCCGACGGTGGAGGCACCCTTCGCCAAGCGCCAGAGAAGACCCTCCAGGCCTTTGAGCAGCGTATCGCCGGTTTCCTTCACAACCCCGATCTTGGACGGGAAGGATCGGAAGCGCTCCGACGCGACTTGGCGACGCGTCAGCCCGCTGCTTGTCGCGATCCGAACCGCTTCGCGTTTGAAATCGTCACTGTGTTTGGGTGCCATTTCCGGTCTCCTCTATGGCGAGCATTGCTCGCAGAAAACCGGAACAAAAGTGAAGCAGGTCCATACATACCCCGGCGCAAAACCGGTCTGAAACAAAATGCCCTTAGCGTTGCAGGCATATTCTGCGACTCGATCATAGTTCGTCGTGACGATGTGAGCCTCGGTTTGAGTGCTTTTGAACATCCCAACAAGCAAGCTACCAAGTGCAAACTCAGCACCATCGGATGCCGCAGCATCCAAGAGAACCCTGTCCTTCCCATTTACACATTGCCAGGTCAGCCGGACAATTTTCGCAAGGAGCGTTTCTGGCAATGCCTTGCCTTCCAACGCGGCTTCGAGGTGATCACCGTTTGCAAGCGCAGTCCTAACCAATATCCAAGCGTCTTCTTCGGCCTCCCCCTCGGCCTGCAATTCACTTTGGAGGTATTCGCTCAAAGCTCCCATGCTCGGCAGATCATGGGGCATTGATGCACCGCTTCCAAGAACGATCGTAGGAGAACCTTGGAAGCAGGTCTGTGCAGATTTGGCGATATCTTCTGTCTTCAACTTCTTACGTCATCCAAAATGCGCACCAGAGCAGCCATACACATTAGCAATCCCAGGTTGTTTTTGCTCGCAGACCACACTTCACCACCACATGGCGGGAATCAACAGAATTCGAAGCTTTCCAACATTCGATCCTTTTGCTGGCCGATTGGCGCCCCGCAGTACTATGCGCAAATACCGCAGAACTATGGGGTGTCCGCAGCGCTATGGGGATCCCTACACCCGATCAGAAATCCAGGTTTTCGACGCTAAGCGCGTTCTTTTGGATAAACTCGCGACGGGGTTCGACAACATCGCCCATCAGCTTGGTGAACAGATCATCCGCCTCGATCATATCGTCGACCCGCACTTGCAGCAGTGTCCGGGCGTCCGGGTCCAGTGTCGTCTCCCACAGCTGGTCCGGGTTCATCTCGCCCAGGCCTTTGTAGCGCTGCAGCGAGAGACCCTTTTCGCCTTCATCAAGGATCGCCTTCAATAGATCCAGCGGACCGTGAATAATCTGGCTGCGGTCGCGGCGGATCAGCTGGGAGGCGGTGCCGTAAACTTCCTGCAGGCTTTGGGTAAAGCTGCCGGTCTTGCGCGCCTCGCCGGAGCGCAGCATCGGGCCGTCCAGGGTACGCACTTCCTCGACTCCGCGCAGGATGCGAGCCAGGCGGATGCCGTGATCCTGGGTGATCCGGCCCTGCCAGCCGCGCTCATATTCCAGGGCAATGGCGTCCAGCCGCGCCGCGACCTTGTCGGCCACGCCCTGCAGGTTGGAATCCACCGCACCGGGCACAAAGGCACCGGCCACTGCGGCTTGCTCCAGGATGTGGCGCGGGTAATGGGTCGGGAAAGCATCCAGCACACGTTTGAGCTGGCGCGCCTCGTCGACCACGCGGGTAAGGTCGGCACCGGCCATCTCGGAGCCGTTACCGAGTTTCAGCAACGCGCCGTCGACACCTTGGTTGATCAGATAATCATCCAGCGCCGCCTGATCCTTGAGGTAAACCTCGGATTTGCCGCGCGCGACCTTATACAATGGCGGCTGCGCAATGTAGAGATAGCCGCCCTCGATCAGCTCCGGCATCTGCCGGTAGAAGAAGGTCAGGAGCAATGTCCGGATATGGGCGCCGTCCACGTCCGCATCGGTCATGATGACAATCTTGTGGTAGCGCAGCTTTTCAATCTTAAATTCGTCCCGGCCAATACCGGTGCCCAATGCCATCACCAGGTTGCCGATCTCCTGGCTTCCCAGCATCCGGTCAAAGCGTGCCCGTTCAACGTTCAGGATCTTGCCGCGCAGGGGCAGGATTGCCTGGGTCCTCCGGTCCCGGCCTGTCTGGGCGGAACCGCCGGCCGAGTCCCCCTCGACCAGGAAGACTTCGGTTTTGGACGGGTCTTTTTCAGAGCAATCCTTCAGCTTGCCAGCCAGATAATTCACGTCCATCGCGGTTTTGCGGCGGGTCAGTTCGCGCGCTTTGCGGGCGGCCTCGCGGGCCAAAGCGGCCTCGACAATTTTGCCAACGATTTGCTTGGCCTGGCCGGGGTTTTCCTCAAACCACTCTGCCAGTTTTTCCCCGACCAGGCTCTCGACCACCGGGCGCACCTCGGATGACACCAGCTTGTCCTTGGTCTGGCTGGAGAATTTCGGATCCGGCACTTTCACCGACAAAACACAGGTCAGCCCCTCGCGGGCGTCATCACCAGTAAAGGAGATCTTTTCCTTCTTCGCGATGCCCGAAACCTGCGCGTAGTTGTTGATCGTGCGGGTCAACGCGCCGCGGAAGCCTGCAACATGGGTGCCGCCATCGCGCTGCGGGATGTTGTTGGTAAAGGGCAGCACAGTTTCATGATAGCTGTCATTCCACCACATGGCGATTTCGACAACGATTTCGTCCTTTTCACCGATGATATAAACCGGAGTTTCCATCACCGGGGTCTTGTGGCGGTCCAGGTATTTGACGAATTCCTTGACGCCGCCGTCATAGAACAGCTCCACTTCCAGCCGTTCCGCCGGGCGTTCGTCGATCAGGATGATGCGCACGCCGGAGTTCAGAAAAGCCAGTTCCCGCAAGCGCTTTTCCAACGTTTCAAAGACATATTCGAGGTTGGAAAACGTATCCGTCGAGGCCATGAAGCGCACTTCGGTGCCGGTGCGGTCGCCGCAATCGCCGACCACCTCCAGATGCTTGGCGGTATCACCGCGCTCAAACCGGGCAATGTGTTCCTTGCCGTCTCGCCAGACGCGCAGTTCCAGCCAGTCAGACAGCGCGTTCACCACCGAAACACCCACACCGTGCAGGCCGCCGGAAACTTTGTAGGAGTTGCTGTCGAACTTACCGCCGGCATGCAGCTGGGTCATGATGACCTCGGCCGCGGAAACGCCTTCTTCCTCGTGGATACCCACCGGAATGCCGCGGCCGTTGTCGCTGACGGATACGCTGGAATCGGCGTGAATTTTCACCGTCACGTGGTCCGCGTGGCCTGCCAGCGCCTCGTCGATGCCGTTGTCCACGACCTCATACACCATGTGGTGCAGGCCCGAGCCATCGTCGGTGTCCCCGATATACATGCCGGGGCGTTTTCGAACCGCCTCCAACCCTTTGAGAACTTTGATGGAATCCGCGCCATATTCTGCGGGGGCCTGCTCGTTTCCGGACATTCACATCTTCCTGTCTTTGCTTCAGGATTTTATACGGAGTCTGGCCGGGATTGTCACGCGCAAGCCCCCTTTTTTCAGGGCTGTATCAGACGATTATGCTGCTAAGGCGCCAAGCTCCGACGCGGTGCTCAGCCAGGCTGCGCGCTCCTCCGCACTTGATCCTTGCAATGCGCCGAAATGGCAGGTCTCTACCGGATCAATCCCCACGAAATTCATTATCTGCCGCTCCACCTGAACATGCGCTGCATTGCCATAGAACTGCTCCATCAAGTCAGGCGGCGTGTCCGACGCCACCATCACCCGGCCCGATTTTCCGGCCAACAGCGGTTTCGGCAGGCCATCGGTCACAATGCGCGGGTCAAACGTGCGGCCGGGAAGCAGAATCCGGTCAAACAACCCCTTCAGTTTCCCCGGCATCCCGCCCCACCACAGCGGAAAGGCAAGGACCACATGCTCTGCCCACTCAAAGTCCGCAAGCACTGCTTCGATCTGCGGCTCCAGCCTCTTTGCTCCGGAAAACCCGGCCTGGCCGAAATCTGCGTCGAACTCCAGCTGCGACAGCTTGTGCAGGCGCACATCGTGCCCCGCAGCTTGCGCCGCAGATGCGTAGGCTTCGCATAGCGCCTGCGTAAAAGTGTTCTCAGCCGGGTGGCCGTTCAAGATCAGTATTTTCCGGGCAGACATGTCATTCTCCATGAGTTAAGTTGACCGCGGTCACTTTATTGAAATAAAAAATGACCGTGGTCAATTATAAAAGTGACCGCGGTCAATAACGAACCCGTGAGGATGAGGCATGACACGTGCTCCACAAAAGCGGCGGCTGGAAACCCGCGCAAAACTGCTCAGCACCGCAACCGTCATTGTCCAGGAACAGGGCTATAGCGGTTTGCGGGTTGAAGATGTGGTTGCCCGGGCCGGTGTTGCCAAAGGCACCCTGTTTTCCCATTTCAAAGACAAGGACGGACTGCTGGCCGTCCTGATCGGGGAGGAAGTGACACGGCTGCTTGACGGGATGGAGGCCGCAGGCGCACCGGCAGATGTAGCGGATCTGACCGCCCGGCTTGCACCGCATCTTGATTACGTCGCGCAGGACCGGGTGATTTTCGATCTGCTGCTGCGCTATTCAGGCACCACTGCGGATGAGCCGGATGAAGTTGTCACTGCAAGCTTCACCCGGCAGGTCGCCTTGCTGACGGGCTGGCTGCAGGACATGCAGGCGGCGGGCAGGGTTCGCCGGAACCAGCCGCCGGAATTGCTGGCGGAAGGCATCCAGGCGTTTCTGAACCATGTGCTGGGCTTGTGGTTCTGCATTGAGCATGAGACTGCAGCGCGCCCGGCCCAGACACTGGAACCTTACTTGCAGGCCTGGTTGCAACCATCCGCCTAAAGGAACGGGATCGCCAGCCCCACACAGATCAGCAGCCCGCCGGACACCAGGTTGATGCGCCGCAGGATCCGGGGCGAAGCAATCGCCCGCCGGACCCGGTGCACCATCCCTGCCAACGCAAGGTTCCCTGCCAGCGGAACCGCAAAAGACAGCACCACAATGGCGGCAACATCCGGCCAGGTTGTGCCTGACAGATCAAAGAATCCGGGCAGAACGCCCATGTAGAACAGGATTGCCTTGGGATTGCCCAGGATCACAGCAATTCCCGCCATGAACCCGGCCCAGACGCCCGGCCGGGTGAGGGCGCGGCTTTCCTGAACCGCTTCACCCGCGTGACGGATCAGCAGCCCGCCCATGCCGAGGAACATCAGGCAGGCCAGCCAGCGCAACAAGGTCATGATGCCGGTGAATTCGGAAACCACCCAGGACATGCCGCCCACCGCCACCAGCGGCCACAGAATATCGCCGCAGGCAACCCCCAGCGCCAGCGGCCAGGCCGCCGGAAACCCGCCGGACACCGAGCGCGCCATCAGCGCCAGCCAGACCGGGCCGGGTGTCAGGAACAAGATCAGCAGCGCCCCTGCATAAAGCGACAGATCCCAAACGGTGACAGTCATTTTTGCGTCACCTCCGACCCGCTGCCGCTGTCAGAGACTTCCAGCATCTGGGCCCGGCCAGCCAGCTCGCCAAACAGCTCCGGCCCGGTGCCCGTCATCCAGGCCTGGGTTCCCAGAGTGCAGATCTCGTCATAAAGGACCGCACGGCGGCCAGCGTCCAGATGCGCGGAAACCTCATCCAAAAGCAGGATCGGCGGCGCGCCCTCGCGCTGCGATAGCGCCCGTGCATTGGCCAGGATCAGCGACACCAGCAGCGCTTTCTGCTCACCGGTCGAACAGTCCTTGGCCGGGATGCCCTTAGCCTGGTAGGTGCCGATCAAATCGGTTCTGTGCGGCCCGACAAGGGTCCGGCCCGCCGCCAGATCCCGGAACCGGCTTTCCTCCAGCGCCTCTTTGAAATCCGCCTCGGTGGACGGCATGCTGCCTTCGGATTGCAGCAGCTCCAGCTCAGCCGCGGGAAATACGGTTCCGGCTTCGGCCTGGGCAATCTGCAGCAGCTCCACCGCTTGCACGCGCGCCGCATGGATCCGGTGCCCTGAGGCGGCCATCCGCTCTTCCAGCACCCGGTACCATGCGGCATCGCGCACCTGGTCCTTCAACAACCGGTTGCGCTCGCGCATTGCCTTTTCATAGGCCAGCGAGGCCTCGGCATGGGCGGGTTCAAAGCTCAGCGCGATCCGGTCCAGAAAGCGCCGGCGGCCTTCTGCCGCTTCAATCCACAACCGGTCCATCGCCGGGATCAGCCAGACCACCCGCGCCACCTGGCCCAGCGCGATCTGGCTGGCGGGCTTATTGTCGATTTTCACCTGCCGGGCATTGCCGCCTTCGGACCAGGTTTCCACCTCATAGGCCTGCGAGGGTGCCCGCAGCTCAGCCTTCAGTTTCCACCCCAGCGCTTCGGGCTGGCGTGCCATCTCTGCCGCACTGGCCCGGCGCAGGCCCCGGCCGGGCGAGAACAGCGACACGGCTTCCAGGATATTGGTCTTGCCCGCCCCGTTATTGCCGTGGATGGCGACCGGACGCCCGTCCAAACGCAATTCCGCCCGCAAATGCGAGCGGAAATGGGACAAGGTCAGGGCAGTCAGGGCCAGCACGCGGCGCGCTCCCGTTTCATCTTTCCAAAAATACTCGCGTCCCGCCGCCCGGCGGGGGAGGCAGCGCCGTCAGGCGCTTCAGACACGCATCGGCATCACGACGTAAACAGCGCTTTGATCGCTGCCTTCGCGCATCAGGGTCGGATCGCCGGAGGAGTTGAACATAAACACAGCGTTTTCGCGGTCTACCTGGTTGGCAATTTCCAGCAAGTACTTGGCGTTAAATCCGATTTCCAGGCGTTCGTCGTTATAGGCCACCGCCAGCTCTTCTTCGGCGGCACCGCTGTCAGGCGCATTGACCGACAGGATTAAACGGTCCTCTTCCAGCTGCAGCTTCACCGCGCGGGAACGTTCGGAAGACACGGTTGCAACCCGGTCCACGGCCTGGGCGAACTCGGAGGCATCCACTTCCAGACGGCGGGTATTGCCGGCCGGGATAACCCGGGTGTAGTCCGGGAATGTGCCGTCGATCACTTTGGAAGTCAGGGTGATGTTCGGGGTGGCAAAGCGCACCTTGGTTTCCGAGACCGACACCGCGATGTCCATGTCATCGTCGTCCAGCAGTTTGCGCAGCTCACCCACGGTCTTGCGCGGCACAATCACGCCCGGCATGTCCTCGGCGCCCAGCGGCAGCTCGGCGTCGATGCGCGCCAGACGGTGGCCGTCGGTGGCCACGGCACGCAGAACCTTGCCGCCATCGCCCGATGACACATGCAGATAGACACCGTTCAGGTAATAGCGGGTCTCCTCGGTCGAGATTGCAAATTTCGACTTATCGAACAGGCGGCGCAGCACTGCGGCCTTGGCTGCGAAGTTCGAGTGGTATTCCGACGAAGCCATCACCGGGAAATCCTCGCGCGGCAGGGTCGCCAGCGAGAAGTTGGAGCGGCCGGCCTCAACGGTCAGGCGCCCGGTTGCGGCGTCGGCGCTCAGTGTGACCAGCGCGCCGTCAGGCAGCTTGCGGACAATCTCGTGCAGGGTGGTGGCGGCCACGGTGGTGGCCCCGGCGCGCTCCACCTGGGCGGGGGCCTTGTCGACCACCTCGATATCCAGGTCGGTGGCGCGGAACTGGACACTGTCGCCTTCGGCTTCGATCAGCACATTCGCCAGAATCGGAATGGTGTTGCGGCGCTCGACCACCGACTGTGCCTGAGCCACAGCCTTGAGAAGCGTGCCGCGTTCGATGCTGATCTTCATGTCCCAAATCCTCTCCGTCTGGCCCCATGTCACTGGCCGGGACAAGCAACCTACCTGTTTACCCCTGCCGTACAAGGCTTTTGTGGATTTCTCCAAGGGATTCCCGGCGGGGTCAAGAGGCGGTGGGCAGCTGGGCCGTGAAACCGGAAGAAACGTTGCAGCAGAACCCGGAATTGTCCCCGCGGGGACAGAGCTGCAAAACCCAGGTTGTCCCCGTGGGGACACCTACGGAAAACGCCCCGGCGCTTGGACCGGGGCGTCATACGGAACAGGTTAAACCTTTGGAGAGGCGGCTTAGGCCTTCACCCGCTCCGATTTCGGATCATACATCGGCTTCAGCGACGCCTCGGCCTTCACTTTCACACCGCAAACGTCGATCTCGTAGGTGGAGGCCAGCACATCGGCAGCCTTTTCACCTTCGCACGGCACGTAACCCATGCCGATGGCAGCACCCAGGGTATGGCCGTAGCTGCCGGAGCTGAGGTAGCCCACATATTTGCCGTCACGGATGATCGGCTCGTTGTGGAACAGCAGCGGCTCGGCATCGGTCAGTTTGAACTGAACCATGCGGTTCTTAGGGCCGCTCTCCTTACGCTCCAGCACCGCCGCTTTGCCGATGAAATCCGCCTTATCGGTCTTCACCGCAAAGCCCAGGCCTGCGTCGATCACATTGTCCTCGCAAGTGATGTCGTGGCCAAAGTGGCGGAAGCCCTTCTCGATCCGGCAACTGTCCATCATATGCATGCCGCAAAGCTTCAGCCCCATGTCCTGGCCTGCCTCGTGCAGCGTCTCAAATGCGTGACCTGCCATGTCGGCACCGACATAGATTTCCCAGCCAAGTTCACCCACATAGGTCACGCGGTGCACACGGGCGAGCCCCATGCCCAGTTCAATCTCCTGCGCAGTGCCAAAGGGGTTCACCTCGTTGGAAAAATCATTGGGCGAGACTTTTCGCAGCAGTTTGCGGGCGTTTGGCCCCATCACCGCCAGCACGCCTTCGCCTGCGGTCACATCAGTGATCACCACCCGGTGGTCGCCCAGATGGCGCATCATCCAGGTCTGGTCGGCCAAACGGGTCACCGCCGGGGTCACCACCAGATAGGCGGTCTCCGACAGGCGGGTGACGGTCACATCGGCCTCAATCCCGCCGCGGGCGTTCAGGAACTGGGTATAGACGATCTTGCCCGCAGGCACCGACAGGTTGGCGCCGCAGATGTAGTTCAGGAAGGTTTCGGCATCCGGACCTTCGACGCGGATCTTGCCAAAGGAGGACATGTCGTACATGCCGACGTTTTCGCGGACAGCCTTGTGCTCAGCTGCCGAATTCTCAAACCAGTTCTGGCGCTTCCAGCTGTACTGGTATTCGCGCTCCTGGCCCTCATTGGCAAACCAGTTGGCGCGTTCCCAGCCGCCGATTTCGCCCATCACCGCGCCCTGCTGCAGCAAGTGATGGTGGAACGGGGTGCGGCGCACGCCGCGGGCGGTGGCCTTTTGACGGTAGGGGTAATGGTCGGCGTAGAGCAGGCCCAGCGTCTCTTTGGAGCGCTCATACAGGTAGTGCTTGTTGCCCTGGAACGGGTGCATGCGGGAGATGTCCACGTCGCCAAGGTCGAACGGTTTCTGGCCGTCTTCCATCCACTGCGCCAGCGCCATACCTGCGCCGCCCGCCGACTGGATGCCGATTGAGTTGAAGCCTGCAGCGACCCAGAAATTGTCCATCTCGGGCGCCAGGCCCAGGTGATAGGCATCATCCGGGGTAAAGGATTCCGGACCGTTAAAGAAGGTGTGGATGCCGGCCTCGGCCAGCATCGGCATCCGGTTGCAGGCCGCTTCCAGGATCGGCTCGAAGTGGTCAAAATCCTCGGGCAGCTGGTCGAATTCGAACGTGTCCGGGATGCCGTTCATCGCCCAGGGTTTGGCGTTCGGTTCAAACGCGCCGAGCAGGATTTTTCCCGCGTCTTCCTTGTAGTAGGCACATTCGTCAGGCACCCGCAGCACCGGCATCTGGGTCAGACCGGTGATGCCTTCGGTCACGATGTAGAAATGCTCGCAAGCATGCAGCGGCACGTTGACGCCCGCCATGCGGCCAACCTCATGCCCCCACATGCCTGCGCAGTTCACCACCATGTCCGCCTCGATATGGCCCTGGGACTGGCCGTCGTCACTGGCCCAATCGACGCCGGTGACGCGGCGGCCGTCCTTGGAGATGCCGGTGACCTTGATCCGTTCCTTGACCAGCGCGCCGCGCTGGCGGGCGCCTTTGGCCAGGGCCAGCGCGATGTTGGCCGGATCCCCCTGCCCGTCTTTCGGCAGCCACACGCCGGCAGTCACATCGCCGACATTCAGGTGCTCATAGCGGGTTTTCACTTCCTCGGGGGAGATTTCCTCAACCTCGACACCGAATGCGCGCGCCATGGCGGCCTGACGGAAAATCTCTTCCTTGCGTTCTTCGGTCAGGGCAACGGTGATCGAGCCGCAGCGCTTGAAGCCGGTGGCGACGCCGGTTTCCTCTTCCAGCGCGCCATAAAGCTCCTGGCTGTATTTGGCCAGCTTGGTCATGTTGGCAGTGGCGCGCAGCTGGGCGATCAGACCCGCGGCGTGCCAAGTGGTGCCGGAGGTCAGCTGCTTGCGCTCCAGCAGCACCACATCTTTCCAGCCCAGTTTGGTCAGGTGATAGGCCACCGAGCAGCCGATCACGCCGCCGCCGATAATAACCACGCGGGCCTTGTTGGGAAGATCGCTCATATCATCGCTCCACAGTCAGTGTTTGCGTCTGATTACCATGAAAAGGCGGCGCAAAATGCATCAAAAACGCCAAGCTTCCCTCGCTATTCTCCGGCTTTGAGGATATTTCCGGAACCGTCCTCCCCAGCCGGCGGCGCTTGCGCAGGGTAAAGGGGGTGATGCCGAAGAAGCTTTTGTAGAGCGAGGAGAAGCCATTCGGGAAGCCGCAAGCAAGACCGATCTCCCGCACGCTCATGGTGGTGTTGAGCAACAGATTGTTGGCCTTGGAAAGGCGCATTTCGCGGTAGAACCCGTTGGGCGTGGTGCCGAGGAAGGTCTTGAACTTGCGCTCCAGCGAGCGGGTGGAAATGCCAAGCTCATCCACGATTTCGCTGATCGGCACCGGTTCCTCGATATTGTCCTGCATGATGCGGATGCAGTGATCCAGGTCGCTGTCGCCGGTGATCGTCGGCTTGGCGCCGGCAAAGGGCTGCAGCGAGGAGAAGTCGCGCACCTGTTCGTGCAGCATAATGTTGGCAACGGTCATCTGCGCCGCAGCCGAGGTCAGCCGCCCGACCAGCGCCAGCACGATATCCACAGTGGACCCCATGCCGGCGCAGGTCACCACCAGC
The DNA here is from genome assembly GCF_004535885.1 of Leisingera sp. NJS201. NCBI lineage: Bacteria > Pseudomonadati > Pseudomonadota > Alphaproteobacteria > Rhodobacterales > Roseobacteraceae > Leisingera > Leisingera sp. NJS201. The sequence continues at coordinate 4,264,341 of NZ_CP038234.1, read as the reverse complement.
CCGTCTTCGCTGGCCAGCGCATGGCTGGAATCGTTCAGCCCCATCCGCTCGCGCAGAAGCGCGGAGTTTTCCCAATGCGTCGTCAGCCGGCCGGCCGCGCCGCCCTGATCGCGGATGTAGCGGGCTGCAGCCTCGGCCAGCAGATAGACCTTGCCGCCGCGCGAGGTGTAGCTGGAGATCACCCGGCCCAGGCTGAGACCGGGGTGGTCCGGATCCGAGTTGCCAAGGAAGAAGGCAAAATCCGCAGCAGGCTTAACCGCAAAAGGTTCGGTATCAACACTGAGGCCCGCCTTGCAGCCGACGCGCCCGCCCTGCAGGGACCGCATGGTCCATTTGAAAGGCGGCTGCGCCAGCACCCGGTTGGCGATCCGCAGCACTTCGACCACAGCCGACATTTCCGTCAGCACAAATCCTTCGCTGACAATAATGTCGATACTCCAGACCCGGGCCGGATCCGCGGTTTTGAGATTGTCCTGCGTTGCCATGCTGATCCCCCTGTCAGACGATGTCAGACGATCCGATGCCCGGCCGCGCGCAGCTGCCGGGCCAGTTCGGCGATGTGTTCCGGGCCAACCTCGCAGCAGCCGCCGGTGATGGTGGCCCCTTGCGCAACCCAACCCATGGCAAATTCCGCATAGGCCACTGGCCCCAGGTCCTGACGCTGTTCCAGCGCATCCACGGTGGGGGCGTCCTTCAGGAAGCTCTCAGATATCCGGGTGAAACCGTTGGCATAGGCCCCGTAAGGTTTGCCAAAAGCTTTGACGATCTCCAAACCCTCGCCGATGACCTCGGGCCGGGAACAGTTGAGCAGAACCGCATCGGGCTGGAATTCCTCAACCAGCGGGGCCAGCGCGGCAAGCGGCTCACCCGAGCGCAGCAAGGTGCCGTCCTCGTCTGAAACAGAGGCCGCCAGCCAGACCGGTTTGTCCGTACCCGCACAGCCCAGCAGCGCGCCTTTGGCATGTTCCAGCGAGGCGACGGTTTCGATCAGGAACAGATCCGCCGAAGGCTCCAGCAGTTTGACCAGTTCTGCGTAAACTGGTTTCGCCTCATCAGGCGGCGGGCAAATGTCAGGCCGGTAAGATGCGATCAACGGACCAAGCGCTGCCGCGACACGGCCCGATCCATGGGTGTCCCGCGCGGTTGCCGCTTGCGCGGCGGCTTTGTTCAGAAGCTCTGTGAAATGATCTTCCAGACCGGCGCGCTGCAGCCGGTCGCGCAGAACCGCATAGGTGTTTGTTGTGGCAATCGTGGCGCCTGCGGCAAAGTAATCGGCATGGATGGCGCCGACCACCCCTGGCCGGTCAACCATCACCGCAGTGGACCACAATGGGGTTGCGCGGTCGCCGGACCGTTTGACAACCTCCTGCCCGATCGAGCCATCCAGAAGCGTGATCTCAGCCATAGCAAACAGTCCTTTGTGCGGGTTGCCTTGCGCCGCCAGGATACAGGAAACGATCCGGCGGCGCAGGCTGTCTTTCATTAAGTACCAGCCCGGATCATTGCGATCCGGGCTGATGCCATTTGATCAGGCGCGCAGGCGCTCGTTGGCCGGATCCCACAGCGGTTCATCTTTTTGAACCACGGCACGGCATTTCTGCCCGTAGATCTCTACCTCCAGCTCGGTGCCCGGCACGGCCAGTTCGCTGCGCACCATGCCCAGCGCGATGGAGGCGCCCACGCGATAGCCCCAGTCTCCGCTCGTGGTCTCGCCCACGATCTCGCCATCCTTGGAGATGCAGGACATGTAAGGCGCATCCGCATCGCCGGCTTCGACGATCATGGTGACAAAGGACTTTTTCACGCCCTGCTGCTTTTCGCTTTGGATTGCGGCCTTGCCCGGGAAATCCTGCGGCTTGTCGAGTTTGACAAAGCGCTCCAGCCCGCCTTCGAGCAGCGAGTAATCGGTGCTGAGGTCACCCTTCCAGGTGCGATAGCCCTTTTCGATCCGCAAGGAGTTCAGCGCATACATGCCAAACGGTTTGGCGCCGCCTTCGATCAGCGCCGCATAGATCCCGGCCTGATGCGCGTTGGCGCAGTGTACTTCCCAGCCGAGTTCGCCGGCATAAGATACGCGCGCCAGGAAGGCAGGTTTACCCGCGACCGTGGCCTCCTGATGGGTCAGCCAGCCCAGCGACAGGTCGGCGTCAGAGATGCCCTCAAACAGTTCCCGCGACTTCGGGCCGGTGACAATCATCGTCGCAAAATCGGTGGTGCGGTCGGTCAGGGTCAGGCCTGCGGGCAGCGCCTTGCGCAGGATCTCGAAGTCATGCCACTGGGCCGAGCCTGCGGTGATCATGGTGAAGTGGTCTTCACCATGACGAATACAGGACATCTCGGTCAGGATCCGGCCGCGGTCGTCCGAGACATAGACCAGGTTCATCCGGCCGACCTTGGGCAACCCGCCGGTCACCAGGCCGCGCAGGAATTCCGCGGCGCCTTCGCCATCCAGATTGAAGCGCGAGAAGCCCGGCAGATCCAGAACACCGACGCCGTCACGCACGGCTTCGCATTCTTCCTTGATCCGCTGCTGCCACGGGCCGGAGCGGCCCCAGGTGTGGGTGGCTTCTTCAGAGGTGTCATCACCCTCTTTGGCAAACCAGTTGGCGCGCTCCCAGCCGTTGTAGACCCCCATCTGGCCACCCAGTTCCTTGATCTTCCCGTGCACCTGGCTGACCTTCTTACCGCGCGCGGCCGGCCATTCGTGCTGCGGGAAGTGCATGGCGTATTCATTACCGTAGACTTCCATGCCTTTCTGATCGCAGTAATCCTGGTCGGTGTAGTCGGTGTAGCGGCGCGGATCGACCGCCCACATGTCCCATTCAGTCTGGCCGTCAACGATCCATTCCGCCAGCACCTTGCCGGCGCCGCCGCCCTGCGCAATGCCAAAGGTGAAGACGCAGGCCTCAAATGCGTTGTCGACACCCGGCATCGGGCCGATCAGCGGCAGGCCGTCGGGCGCATAGGGGATCGGGCCGTTGATCACGCTGCTGACGCCGGAGGACGCCATCAGCGGCACCCGCTCCATCGCGTCGGTCACGATATCCTCGATCCGGTCCAGATCGTCCGACCACAACTGGAACGAGAAGTCGTCCGGCATCTGATTGTCCTCGGTCAGCCACTCCCCCTTGCAGTTCGGCTCATAGGGGCCAAGGTTGTAGCCGTTCTTTTCCTGGCGCAGGTAATAGGACACGTCCACGTCGCGGATCAGCGGCAGCTTCTTGCCGTGTTCCTTGCTCCAGGCTTCCACCTCGGGGATCTGCTCGGTCAGCAGATACTGGTGCGACATCACCATCATTGGCACGGTGCGGCCGCCGTATGGCTTGAACCACTCACCAATACGCTGTGCGTAATAGCCAGCGGCGTTCACCACATAGTCACATTCGATGTCGCCCTTTTCGGTGTGCACGATCCAGGTCTTGTCTTCCTGTTGCGTGACACCGGTTGCCGGGCAGAAACGGATGATCTTCTGGCCCATGTCACGCGCGCCCTTGGCCAACGCCTGGGTCAGCTGTGCCGGGTCGATGTCGCCATCGGAGGGATCCCACAGCACACCTTCCAGGTCGTGGGTCTCCAGGAACGGGTAATTTTCCTTGGCCTGTTCCGGGGTCCACATCTCCATCTCGATACCCTGGTAACGGCCCATCGAACAGGCGCGCTCAAACTCCTGGATCCGCTCCTTGGTATGGCCCAGGCGGATCGAGCCGGACTGGTGATAATTCATCGGGTAATCGACTTCTTCACCCAGGCGCGCATACAGTTCGGTCGAATACCGCTGCATATTCATGATCGCCCAGGAGGTCGAGAAGGTCGGCACATTGCCGGCTGCGTGCCAGGTCGAACCGGCGGTCAGCTCGTTCTTCTCCAAAAGCACACAATCGGTCCAGCCTTTCTTGGCCAGATGATAAAGCGACGAGGCGCCGATGACACCGCCGCCGATGATGACCACGCGGGCCTTGGTTGGAAAATCAGACATGTTCGCTCCCTAATCTCAGTCTTCTTGCGGCACGCCGTCCGCAATCTCGTAGTAGTCGCCCTTGGAGGCGGCAAAGATGTGCTTTTCGACGCTGAGACCGGTGTTCCCGTCGACAGCGCCCAAAGCGAAACTTGTGGTGTCTTCGTCATGCGCCTTCCAGAACAGGAAGGAGCCGCAGCGCGGGCAGCTGCCGCGCTTGGCCGCTGCGCTGGCTTCAAACCAGCTGACCGGACCGGTGATATTGAGGTCTTGGTCGCGCACATAGGCCGAAGACCAGATGCCGCCCGACTGCTTGCGGCACTGGCTGCAATGGCACATGGACGCGCCTTTGGGTTGTGCTGCGGTATCAAAGCGGATATCACCGCAGAGGCAGGATCCCTTGATCATCGAGACCTCCTAATACACCGGCGGTGCAATCACCCAGACGGCCACTGCGGGTACGTCATAGGGATTCGACCACTGATAAGGTTCATGCTTGATCCTGAAGCTGTCGCCCGGGCCAACGGTGAAGCTGCGGCCCCCGATCAGCAGATCCAGCTTACCCGAGATCACATAGCCAACCTCTTGCGTCGGCCGGTGGGCCGGTGTCTGCATGCTTGATTTCGGGCGGAAGGTGGAATGCACCATCTCGAAATCATCCGTCAAGTCGGGCGACAGCAGCTCTTCGATCAGCCCTTCCTCGCCCGAGCCCATCGGACGGCGCGAGCCTGCGCGAACAATATAGCCATGCTCATCCGCCGGAGCGCCGGTATGGGCAAACAGCATCGACATCGGCACACCCAGGGCCTCGGCAATCTGGCGCAGGTCGGAAATCGAAGGTTCGGACATGTCCCGCTCAACCTGGCTGAGCCAGCCAACCGAGCGGTTCAGCATCGCCGCGATATCCGACAGCGTCAGCCCGCGCGCCTTGCGCAAGGCCCGGATGTCCGCCCCCAGTGTCGCCGCTGCCAGGGTTTGATCGTTCACCGGCTCTCTCCCCGCTCGTGAAAAAATGCTCTCGTTTTTCACGATGCCTTGGGATCGTGAAATTTCCAAGCCTTTTTTCATGCACTGACCGCGAACCAAGAAAAAACCCAGCGCCTTCAGGCACCGGGCTGCTTCTTTCTGGGTGAAAATACCCTGGGGTGAGGCCGCAAGGCCGAGGGGCAAAGCCCCTGCAAGCGCGAATCAGTTGCGGCTGAAGACCTGCCGCAGGATTACTGCCAGCTGCTCAGCATCTTCCTGAGTAAAGGCGTCCGGCTGGTCGCTGTCGATATCGAAAACCCCGATCAGCGCGCCTGCGGCATTCCAAACCGGCAATACCAGTTCCGACCGGGTGGAAGAAGCGCAGGCAATATGGCCGGGAAAGGTCTCCACATCCGCCACCAGCTGCACCTCTCCGGTGCGTGCCGCCGCGCCGCAAACGCCGCGGGAGAACGGGATCTGCAAACAGCCGTGCCCGCCCTGATACGGGCCGATCTTCAGCAATTCCGGTGCAACGGCGCGGTAAAAGCCTGTCCAGTCGAACCGGTCGTCGGCGTGATGCACTTCGCAGGCGACAGTGGCCATCAGCGCAACCTCATCCGTTTCGCCAGCGGTCAGCGACGCGATGGTCTTGGCAAGGGTTCCGAAATCAGCCTGCATGCCCGCCTCTCCTTCAACGCATTGAGGGGGCTGTCTGCCCCCTCTTGACCTGACGGTCAATTCACCCCGAGAGTATTTTTTCAAAGGTGAATGTCACACCCGCTCAATTGCAATAGCCGTGCCTTCGCCGCCGCCGATGCAGATTGCCGCCACACCGCGCTTAAGGCCGCGTTTTTCCAGCGCGTTCAAAAGCGTGACCATGATCCTGGCACCGGACGCCCCGATCGGGTGGCCCAGCGCACAGGCGCCGCCGTTCACGTTCATCTTATCGCGGCAGATGCCCATTTCATGCATAAAGGCCATCGGCACAACAGCAAAGGCTTCGTTCACCTCCCACAGGTCAACGTCTTCAACCTGCCAGCCAATGTTTTTCAGCAGCTTTTGCGCAGCGGGAACCGGCGCGGTTGTGAACAAGCCCGGGGCCTGCGCATGGCTGGTGTGGCCCAGGATCCGGGCGCGGACCTTCAATCCCTGCGCCTCGGCAGCCTCGGCTGAGGCAAGAACCAGTGCTGCCGCGCCGTCAGAAATGGAGGAGGCATTCGCCGCCGTTACAGTACCGCCCTTGCGGAAAGCAGGTTTCAGCGTCGGGATTTTTTCCGGGCGGGCCGATTTCGGTTGTTCATCCGCATCGGTCACCACCTCGCCTTTGCGGGATTTTACGGAAACAGCCGCGATTTCCCCGTTGAATGCGCCGCTTTCCTGGGCTTCCAGTGCGTTGGCCAGCGACTTCAGTGCGTATTCATCCTGAGCTTCGCGGGTGAACTGGAATTTCTCGGCGCAATCCTCGGCAAAACTGCCCATCAGGCGGCCCTTGTCATAGGCATCTTCCAGCCCGTCCAGGAACATATGGTCAATCACCTGGCCATGGCCGATGCGGGCGCCGCCGCGCATTTTGGGCAGCACATACGGCGCGTTGGTCATGCTCTCCATGCCGCCGGCGATCATCGTATCCGCGTGGCCCAGCGCGATCTGGTCAAAGGCGATCATCGCCGCTTTCATGCCAGAGCCGCACATTTTGTTAAGGGTCGTGGCCGGCACCTCATCGCCCAGGCCTGCGGCGAATCCGGCCTGACGCGCCGGCGCCTGACCCTGGCCCGCAGGCAGAACGCAGCCCATCAGCACCTCATCGACAGTGGCAGCACCGGCGCCTTCGAGGGCCGCCCGGATGGCCGCACCGCCCAGTTCCGAAGCCGTCACCCCGTCATACATGCCCTGAAACCCGCCCATCGGCGTCCGGGCCGCTCCGGCGATAACAACATCTTTCATGCAATTTTCCTCCAATCGTCAAAATAATACCTACAGAATAGTAAGCTTTGCGGTCTAGAGTGCTGACAAATGACGTTACATCCCGGGGGATCAAAATGAGCCTGACGACCACCATGACGGACGATGCACAGATCGTTAAAGTCAATGCCGAACGCATTGATGCCGCCATGGCCATCCAGTTCAAGGAGGACATGCGCACGGAAACAGAATCCGGTGCGGACCGTGTCATCCTGGACCTTTCCGAAGTGCAGTTTATCGATTCCAGCGGGCTTGGCGCGATCGTCGCCGCGATGAAACAGCTTGGCGGCACCCGGAAACTGGATCTCGCCGGGCTGACCCCCATGGTCGAAAAAGTGTTCCGGCTGACCCGCATGGACACGATCTTTGACCTTTATGGTTCCCTTGGCGACGCAATCGCTCCGGCTGGCGCAAACTCCTGAAGACCAATGCGCTGTCAGTGCAAAGCGAGAAATCGATGGTAAAAACTTTTGCCTGCTCGTTCACGGCTACGAACCTGAATGCCCGCTCCGGCATCTCATCGGTTGTAGACCAGCTTCGGTCCCTAGGGATCCCGGGTGCCCGTGTGGATGAGGTTCAAATCGCTCTGACCGAGGCTGTGAACAACGTAGTCGAGCACGCCTATGAAAGTGCGCCTCCAGGAGACGTGCGGATCCGGGCTGAGCTTTATCCTGAACGTTTGTGGATCAGCATCCAGGACGCCGGTGTTCCCTTTGCTAAGGGAGAATTGCCGGAGGGCAAACCTGCTGATATCAGCGTTCCGGTTGAAAGCATGCCCGAAGGCGGGTTCGGCTGGTTTCTGATCCGCGAATTGGCAAGCCAAGTCCAGTATGAGCGTTCGGAGGGAAACAACAATCTATCGCTCTGCTTCGAAATCAAAGTGACCAGCCCCCAGCCGAAGTCTGAACAGCCCCCGGTTTGCAGAGGTACGGTTGCGGGTCTGCTGCATTTTAACGCTTTGTCATAATCGCGCCGCAATCCCGGCCCACCTCAGCCCGATAGATATGCGACTTATAAACTGTAGCTGAAATGAGCTTCCCCCGGTACCGCGTGTTCTAGCCCCCACCAGTGCGCGGCACCGGGGATACTTGCATTGGCCCGCATTCCTGACCCAGGGTGACGTTCCGTTCTTTCAGAGCCGCTGAAGATTTGAATTGCCTTCCTGCCGTGTGCGCCTAGCCTTTGCAAGGTGACGGCAGGAGCAGGGAAATGCGCGACTTTCATCTTCCGGGGCGATCAGCCGTCTTGGCCCAAAACGGCCTGTGTGCAACCTCGCATCCTCTAGCTGCCAGCGTCGCCGTCGACATCTTGAAACGCGGCGGCAATTCAATGGACGCGGCTTTGGCCGGGGCGGTCTTACTGGGGATTTGCGAGCCGCAAATGACAGGCATCGGCGGGGATTGCTTTGTTCTGCATTCCCGCCCGGGACAGGGCATCCAGGCGCTGAACGGATCGGGCTGCGCCCCTGCCGGGGCCAGCGCTGCTGCGCTTCGGGCACAAGGGCTGGAATCCGTTCCGCTGGGCAGCCCCGATGCGGTGACTATCCCTTGCGCGATTGACGCGTTCTGCCGCCTTGCCGAAAGCGAAGGACGGCTTGGGATTGATGCGCTGCTGCAACCGGCAATCCACTATGCCGAAGAGGGCGTTCCTGTGGCGCCGCGCACGGCGTTCGACTGGATCAACGGCGCAGCGGCATTGCAAGGCGCGGCGCGGCACCATTACCTGAAAGACGGCCAGCCGTTCATCAGCGGCGATGTGTTCCGCACACCCGGGCAGGCCGAAGTGCTGCGCCGCATCGCGAAAAACGGGCGGGATGCCTTTTATTCCGGGGAAGTGGCCGAAGATATGACCGCAGCGCTGACAGCGCTTGGAGGCGTCCACACTCTGGCGGATTTCGCCGCTGCCAGCAGCTTTGCAACACAGCCGGTTGACGGCCAGTACAATGGCCTGGGCCTGACCGAGCATCCGCCCAATGGTCAGGGTGCAACTGCGATTTTACTGCTGAACATACTCAAGCATTTTGAAATTTCTAACATGGATCCGTTTGGCGCAGAACGTGCGCATATCGAGGCGGAGGCCGCCAAGCTTGCCTATGATGCGCGCAACCGCTTCCTGGCCGATCCGGATCACACCTCCCGGCTGGCGCATATGCTGGCACCCGAAACGGCTGCCCGGCTTGCCGCGCTGATCGACCCCAAGCACGCCCTGCCGGCAGTGCAGCCGCTAACCGAGGCGGTACACAGGGACACGGTCTATTTAACTGTGGTGGACAAGGACCGCATGGCCGTCTCGCTGATCTATTCTATATTCCACGGTTTCGGCTCGGGCATTGCGTCTGAACAATTCGGTATCCTGCTGCAGAACCGCGGCGCCGGCTTTACCCTGGAAGCGGGTCATCCGAATGAATTCGGACCGGGAAAACAACCGATGCATACGATCATCCCCGCCATGCTGCAGCAAGACGGAGAGGTGATCATGCCCTTTGGCGTGATGGGCGGCGGTTATCAGCCGACCGGCCACGCCCGGCTGGTTTCCAACCTCGTTGATTTTGGCATGGACCTGCAATCCGCTGTCGATGCCCCCCGCTGCTTTGCCGATAACGGTGTGCTGAAGATTGAGCGCGGCTATACGGCTGAGGTTCGCCGGAAGCTTGCGGATATGGGGCATCGCGTGGTGGTGCCGGACACGCCGTTGGGCGGCGCGCAAGCGATCCGGATCCACACCTCGGGCGTGCTGGAGGGCGCCAGTGATCCGCGCAAAGACGGCTGCGCACTGGGATATTGATGAAGGGGAGTTCCGGCTGGGCGGAAACAGCGGAACTCAGTTCAGCTGATAGTGCAACGCATAGGCGCCGCCATCGAAATTACCAAACATTTCAGGGACATCCGGGTGGCCTATAGGCTCCCCTGAATAGTCCGCCACCAGGTTTTGCTCAGAGACGTAGGCGACATAGTAGCTTTGGTCGTTTTCCGCCAGCAGGTGGTAGAACGGCTGGTCCTTTACCGGGCGGCTGTCTTCCGGGATCGCCTCATACCATTCGTCAGTATTGGAGAACTCGGGATCAACATCAAAGACCACCCCGCGGAAGGGATGCTTCCGGTGGCGGACGACCTGCCCGAGGTTGTATTTTGCGCGTGTTCTCATCATGGTCATGTTCGCCCCCGTACATTGTAAATAGCGCGCGCGCCAAGCAATTGTCCAACTCTTGACGTAAATTTTCAGGGAAACAGACTGTGAACCTCGCTTTGACAGTACTCGAAATCACCGCCCCGGTGTTCCTGCCGGCCATGGCCGGTACACTTGGGTGAAACTCAGGCTCGAGTACCGCACGCAGTTTGTCACCCGGATGGCGATGACCCTGGCGGTGCCTGCCTGATCTTCACCGCACTGATGAAAGCGGAGCTGGACAAGGGGGCGCCCGGGGCCTTTTTGCTGGCCGACTTGGCAGGCCATCCGGTGCTGGCCGGCAGAGGCGGAATTGCCTGCCGCACAGCGCATCTGGACCGTTGCACCTATCTGGTGCCTTTCATCCTCGGCAATACCGGCGATCTGGGCTCCCGCTGTCGATGTTTGCCTTCGGCGAGGCCGGATTGGACTATGCCGTTGGCATGCTTGCAGTTTCAGCCATCCTGTCCTCCACCCAAAGGAACTATCTGGTGGCGGGCCGCAATGCCGACAGCAAAGCTATCCGGAACTGATAGTTTGGGCAACGCTTCCTGGCGGGCTGTTCCTGTGGCAGGAATTGGATACACCGCGCTTTCTGACCAATGCGCTGGAATTGACCGGACAGAAAATTTGAAGCCGATTCCAGCGCTTTGGCCGGGCTTGTGGCGGTCTCAACCCTGATATCAACTGCATAGCTGCCACTGCTGCCGACCCAGATTCTGTAATTGTGATTTCCTCACCTGCCGCAATCCGCTAAACTTGCCGCAAAATAACCCAAATCAAAAATGGGCAGAGGCAATGAGCAGAATAATCAGCGCCCTCGTTCTCCTCATGGCGGTTGCGTCTTGCGGAGGCGGGCACAAAGCGCCGCCGCGCAATCTGGATAATGCGTGCAGCATCATTCAGCAGCGGCCCGAATACCTGAAAGCCTTCCGCGCGTCCCAACGCCGCTGGGGTGTCCCGGTGCATGTGCAGATGGCAACGATCTATCACGAAAGCCGGTTCCGTGGCGATGCCCGCACGCCGCACCAGTACCTGCTGGGAGTGATCCCGGTCGGGCGGCAATCCAGCGCTTACGGTTACAGCCAAGCGCTGGACGGAACCTGGGATGATTACCGGCGCGATACCGGCAGGCGGCGGGCCAAGCGCGACCGGATCAGCGATGCGGCCGATTTCATGGGGTGGTACATGCGCAAGAGCCGCGAAAAGAACGGCATCCAACTGTATGACGCGCGCAATCAATATCTCGCCTACCACGAGGGGCATTATGGCTACTCACGCGGCAGCTACCGGTCCAAACCGTGGCTGCAGCGTGTTGCAGGACAGGTCGAATCCCGCGCCCTGACTTATCAGGCTCAGCTCGCAACCTGCCGTAAGTTCCGCTGAGGTACCGAAGGGGCGTTCTTTGTGAAGCCCCCTCAGCTGTTGGGCCTAACACTGCACCAAAGCGCATGTCAGGCCTGGACTAATGTTCCCTAACTGCTGAATTCAGGCGGAGCCGCACCGGGCGCCAGCCCGGTGCCGGGCCCAAGGCCGTCAGGCTGTTCCGGCAAGGCCGGTGCAGCCGCGGGCGCGGGAGCCGCTGCTTCAGCGGGATCTGCCGCTGGTGGTGAACAGGCTGGAGGACAATTTTTGGCCGGTTTCCATTGCACCCAGAATCACGGTTGTCTGGCCGCCCGCACCGTCGTGAATGACCCATTTGCGCAGCTCTACCGGCGCGCCGGTGAACATCATTTCGATACTGCCATAGTCCGGGTGTTCCGGGTCCTGTGCCCGCACAATAGTAGAGGTGCCGTCAAAACTGTGCCCCACCACCATATTTGCACGCCCTAAATTCACGTTGCGGTCCAGGATGATCGACAGCGGTGTCCGCTTGAGCGGGTAGGTCTCGGGCGGCTGGTTGGATTTGGGATCGTGGATCACCACTGCCCCGCCGCCGGCAACCACGGTACCGCCGCCCTTGCCGTCATATTCAAACCGCATCCGGCCCGGGCGGTGCATGTAAAGCTTGCCCGTCGACAGGCTGCCGTCGTCATTGATCTGGGTGAAGGGGGAGGCGGCGGTGGAAATCCCGTTCAAATAACGGGAAATCTCATTGAGGCTAAGCTGCTCAGCCGCCCAGGCGGCCGGTGCAGCAAGGGTCAGCGCAAAGGCGAGTGCAATCCGTTTCATGGCCTCAACATAGGCACGCTGCTGCAAAAGTGAAGATGCCGGAACACTACGGATCCGGCATCGGCAAATTTTCGTCAGCTCATTGTTCGGGAACCAGAATTTCCCGCTTGCCCACGTGGTTGGCAGCCGACACGACGCCCTCGTCCTCCATCTGTTCAACCAGCCGCGCGGCTTTGTTATAACCGATCGCCAATTTTCGCTGGATGTAGGAGGTGGAGCATTTGCGGTCCTTGACCACGATGGCAACTGCGGTGTCGTACAAAGCGTCCTCAGTATCGGTATTGCCGCCGGTGTTCAGTCCAAGAACCGCATCGATGTTATCAGCCTTGTCGTCAGCCGGACCATCCAGAACGCTGCCGACATAGTCCGGCGGGCCGAATTGCTTGAGGTGGTTGACCACTTCCTCGACCTCTTCGTCCGAACAGAACGGCCCGTGGCAGCGGGTAATCTTGGCGCCGCCGGCCATGTACAGCATATCCCCCATACCCAAGAGCTGTTCAGCGCCCATTTCACCCAGAATGGTGCGGCTGTCGATCTTTGAGGTGACCTGGAAGGAAATCCGGGTCGGGAAGTTGGCCTTGATGGTGCCGGTGATCACGTCAACCGAGGGGCGCTGTGTCGCCATGATAAGATGGATACCCGAAGCCCGCGCCATCTGCGCCAGACGCTGGATGCAGGCTTCGATCTCTTTGCCGGCGACCATCATCAGATCTGCCATCTCGTCAACGATCACAACGATATAGGGCAGAACAACGGGTTGAAACTCTTCGGTCTCGAACACCGGCTCGCCGGTGTCGTCGTCGAAACCCGTCTGCACGGTTCGCGAGAACATCTCGCCCTTGGCCAGCGCTTCCTTAACGCGGCCGTTGTAGCCGGCGATGTTGCGCACACCCATCTTGGACATCTTGCGGTAGCGGTCTTCCATCTCGCCCACCACCCACTTCAGCGCCACAACGGCCTTCTTCGGGTCGGTCACAACTGGTGAGAGCAGATGCGGGATACCGTCATAGACGGAAAGCTCCAGCATCTTGGGGTCGATCATGATCAGGCGGCATTCATCTGGCGTCAGCTTATACAGCAGCGACAGGATCATGGTGTTGATCGCCACCGACTTACCGGAACCCGTGGTGCCGGCAATCAGCAGGTGGGGCATTTTGGCGAGGTTGGCGACCATGGAATCGCCACCGATGTCTTTGCCCAATGCCAGCGGCAGCGCGTGGTTGCCGTCGCCGAAATCCCGCGACGACAGGATCTCGCGCAGGACCACCTTTTCGCGTTTCTCATTCGGCAGTTCGATACCGATCACCGTCCGGCCCGGCACGGTTGAGACCCGTGCCGAAAGCGCCGACATCGAGCGGGCGATGTCATCGGAAAGGCCAATCACCCGGGATGCCTTGAGGCCCGGTGCCGGTTCCAGCTCATACATGGTGACAACGGGACCGGGACGGACCGAGGTGATCTCTCCCTTGACGCCATAGTCATCCAGAACGGCCTCCAGCATCCGCGCATTTTCTTCCAGCGCTTCGTCGCTCAGGTGGTGACGCTCGACGCCGGTCGGGTTGGTCAGCAGGCTCAGCGGCGGCAACTCAAAATCGCTGCCGCTGGGATCGAACGCCAGATTGGGCTGCGCTTCGGCCTTGGCACGCGCCGAGGGCTGTACGGTTTTGCGTGCCGGCTGTTCGACCACTGCCTTGCGCGGCTCGGCCACGGGCAGATCAACGGTCAGACGCGGTCCCGGCGCCGGGCGCGGTACAGGCGCGGAGTGAACTGGCGCAGGCGGTTCCGCAGCATCCGGCAGATCCTCGGACGGCACGTAGTCCGGAGCGATCATACTGTGATCCGAAGCGGCCATTGCAATCTCATCTTCGTCCCGCAGGCCAGCATCCGATGCATCCGAACCAAAGGCGTCATCTGCGGAAGCCTGCCAGGAAAGCGATGGATCCTCCGGCAGCGGCGGCATCGTTGCAAGCGCAGCGGTCAGCGGCGGCTCAGGCGGCAGCCCGTCCTGCTCCATGGCAGGGTTATAGATCAGCGGCGCGGGGCGCTGGCCGCGGCCTTTGGTCAGCGGCAGGGCCGGATCCTGCTCCGGCGGCACATCTGCTGCCCGGCGAATACGCACAGCATTGGCGATTTTCTGGGAGATCCGGTCTTCGCCGCCCTCGCCATCAGCCGGAAATTCAGCCTCGCCCTCATCCTGCATGTCAGCCGCATAGGCACTGTCCGCCGCCGGCGCAGGTGCAACACGGCGGATCAGGCCGGGCACACGTGACAGCAGGCCGCCTTTGGCAGGCGCTTCCGGTTCTTCCTCCTGACTGTCTGCAATGTATGCGTCTTCTGCATAATCCTCGAACATCTCCGGCTCAGCGTCAGCAGCGTCATAGGCAGTTTCTTCCGCTTGTTCCGCCCGTGCTTTACGATAGGTCATTGCGGCCTGCAGCCCGCTGGACGCCCCGCGCCCCAGCAATGCGGCCACAGCGCCATAGCCCAGGATCAGGCCAATCATCACTTTGTGCAGGCCCTTCTTCACCTCGGGCCAGGTGAACCCAAGCACCGCACAGCCAAGCGCCAGCATTCCCGCGGCACTCAGCAGCGACATGATTTTCACCATGAAATGCAGGCCCACGGGCAGCAGCGCCAGCAATGCGCCCAGGAAGGTGTAACCGACCATGCCGCCAAGGCCGAAGTCATAGTTCTGCTGCCAGGTGGAGCTGGCGTTCAGGGTTTCCATGTGCAGCGCCACCACCAGCAGCCATGGCACCGACAAAAGCAGCGGCCAGACCACCCGGTCCTCGCCCCGGTGCAGCACAAACCGCAGCCCCCAGGCTGACAGGAACAAAGGCACGGCCCAGCTGGCCTTGCCGAACAAGGTAATCAGGATGAAAGAGACAGAAGCGCCGGGACGGCCCAGCCAGTTCTGCACTGGCGCGTCCGTAGACACGGTCCAGTTCGGGTCGTCCGGCGTATACGACCCCAGCATGGCGGCAACCATCAGCCCCACGAGGATCAATGCAACCCCGATTAATTCCTTGCCGCGCTTTTCAATAGCCGCCTGCATATTGCTGTCGAGCAGCGGATCGCGGCTGCGGGTTTGAAATGCCATGCCTACCTCAGTTCCGTTTCTTTTGCCCGTGCCCGCTGTTACACGCAAGGTCACGAACCTGTCCGTTTATTAGTCTTGGCTGCGCGGCCCCAAACCAGGGGCCGCGCAGCAGAATTTCAGTACAGGCAGCCGCGCAGCGTGCTTAGCGCCGCGCGGGTGTCCTCGGCGGGGGCGACCAGCGCCACCCGGATATATGTCTCGCCCGGGTTCTGTCCCGGCGCGCCTTGCGCCAGGTAGGCGCCGGGCAGCACCCGCACGCCGGTCTCCTGCCACAGCTTCAGTGCGGCCTGCTCGCCATTTTCCACCGGAAGCCAAAGGAAGAAGCCCGCTTCGGGCGCCATGTATCCGTTGAGGCCGGCAAAGACCTCATCGGCTATTGTGTATTTCTTCTGATAAAGCGCGCGGTTCTCCGCCACATGCGCCTCATCCGCCCAGACCCTGGCCGCGGCCGCCTGCAACGGGGCCGGCAGCGGGGCGCCGGAATAGGCGCGCAGTTGTTTGACCCGTTTGATGGTCTCGGGACCGCCAGCAATCAGACCAGAGCGCAGCCCCGGAAGGTTTGAACGTTTCGACAGGGAATTGAACAAGACCACACGCTCAGGATCAGCGCCCAGCTCCTGGGCGACGGTCAATGCGCCAACGGGGGCCTCATCGCGGTAAATCTCGGAATAGCATTCATCTGCGAAGATGCGGAAATCGTATTTCTCTGCCAGCTGGATCAGCCGGGTCCAATAACCGCGCGACGCGACAGCGCCCTGGGGATTGGCGGGCGAGCATATATAGGCCGCAGCGGTACGGTTCAGCACATCTTCGGGCAGGTTCCCGTAGTCCGGCAGATGGCCGGTGGCCGTTGTTGCGGGAACGAAAACCGGCTCTGCCGCAACCGAAATCGTGGCCACCATATAGACCTGATAGAAGGGGTTCGGGATCAGCACCACCGGCTTTTGCCCGTTCTTCTGCTCAGGGCACAGCGCCATGGCGGCATTGTACAGCCCTTCGCGGGTGCCGTTCAGTGCCATGACTTGCGTTTCAGGGTCGGCGGTTACGCCGTAACGGCGGGCAATCCAACCCGCGATGGCACCGCGCAATTCGGGCGTGCCATCATTGTTAGGATACTGGTTAAACCCGGCGGCGTTTTCAGTGATGACATCGGTGACCCAGGCCGGAAACGCATGTTTCGGCTCGCCAATGGTCATATGCACCACATCCCCGCCAGGGGTGTGATGGTCCAACAGCGCCCGCAGGCGCGGAAACGCATAGGCTGGCAGGTTTGAAAACCGCTCAGGAAAATCCATATCTAATGCCTCGGTCACGGGATCATTGGCGCCCCGTTTGCGCCTCAGGTTACAGGTGGCGGACGGGTGCGTCCACCCGGTGAGTGGCCCGCTGGGCCGAATGTGGCTTTCAGGCCAAGGCCATTTCAATCGCGGCACCGGTGCGCAGCAAGGCTTCCTCGCAATCCGGCTGGCCGAGCACCTGAAGGCCGCAGCTGGGTGTGCCGGTGGGCAGCGAAAGCGCGCACAGCCCCATCAGGTTTCCGATCCGCGTATTGCGCAGTGCCAGCAGGTTGGACTGCACATAATAGTCATGATCGCTTTGCAGCCGTTGCAGGTTCGGCGGCAAAATTGGCGAAACGGGGCTGAGCACCGCATCAAACCCGGCTGCCGCTTGATCCCAGGCCATACGGCATTGCTCCAGCTTAGCCCAGGCCGCGACATAATCCGGTCCGCTGAACTGCGCACCGGTGCGGAAGCGTTCAAGGATTTCCGCATACATCAGATACGGCGTTGCCTCGATCACGTCTTTCCACAAGCCGTAGGCTTCGGTGGTGTAGAGAATCGGGCTCAGCGCCATGGCCTCTTCCAGCTCTGGAACTTCCAGCGGCACGATTCTTGCGCCAGCGTCTTTCAGGCGCTGCAGCGTATCACGATGAGCGGCAGAAACCTTTGGGTCCAAGTCGTTTTGCGCCACATTCTGCAAATCGGCAAACCGGCACCCTTTCAGCGATCCGGGATTGCGCAAATCCGGTCCCGCCGTTCCCTCCAGCAGCCCTAACAGCAGCCCGGCATCCTCCACCGAGCGGGCCAGCGGACCGATGGTATCGAATTTCAGGCACAGCGGCACAACGCCTTCCAGAGTAACCCGGCCTGAGGTGGTTTTGAGCCCTACCAGATCATTCCAGGCAGACGGAATACGGACCGAACCGCCCGTATCAGAGCCGATTCCGGCTGCGGCCAAACCAAAGGCGACCGACGCAGCCGCCCCGGAGGACGATCCGCCTGGCGCGGCCGACTGATCATTGACGCAAGGCGGTGTTTCCTTGATCGGGTTGAAGCCAAGGCCAGAGAACGCCAGTTCGCTCATATGGGTTTTGCCCAGGCAGACCGCCCCCAAAAGTGTTGCGTTGCGCAGAACCGCTGCATCCTGTTCCGGCACCCGGCCCTTCAGCAGATCCGAACCGGATTCGGTTGCGGTGCCTGCGCTGTCAAACAGATCCTTCCAACTGACCGGCACCCCGTCCAGCAGCGACCGGCGCAGGCCCAGATCCGCACGTTCTTGCGCAGCCCCGGCTTCGGCCAGGGCGCGATCATGGGTCACTTGGGTATAGATCCGGTCCTTCAGCGGATGGGCATCTATGGCGTTCAGATAACAGCGGGTCAGCGCCGCCGGACCGATTTCACCCGCCTCAATCCCCCGCCCCAAAGCGGCGGCGGTCATTGTCAGCCAATCTTGCATCAGCCCGTCTCCCCAAATGCAGTTGATGCAAACGGTAGCGGCAGTAAGACACAGGCACAATCCCGCGCTTCCCGGATGGACAATCCCGCCAGCAGGCGCATATTGCGGGGCATGAAAAATGCCTCTGATATCCTGATCGTGGGCGGCGGGCTGAACGGCCCCGCGCTGGCCCTGGCCCTCGCGCAGACCGGCCACAGCATCACTGTGGTCGACGCGCTGACCCCTGACAAGCTTGCTGATGAAGGCTTTGACGGGCGCGGTTACGCGCTGGCGCTGGCCTCGCAGCGGCTGCTGCAGCAGACCGGCGTCTGGCAGCATGTCGGGAACAACGCGCAAGCAATGCTGGAGATCAAGGTGACAGACGGTCATGCGGGCCACGGTCCGTCACCGTTTTTCATCCATTTCGACCATGCCGAGCTGGAAGAAGGCCCGATGGGCTATATGGTTGAGGACCGTTTCCTGCGCCGGGCCTTTTTGCAGGCGATGGAGGACGCGCCGGGCATCACCCTGGTGTCCGGGCGCACCGTGGTTGCACAAGCACCGGACCAAAGCGGTGTCACTGTCACCCTGGACGATGGCGGCGAGCTGCGCGGTCAGGTTCTGGTCGGCTCGGACGGGCGCCGCAGCGGCACTGCGCAACGGGCGGGCATCAAGCGCACCGGCTGGGACTATGGCCAGACCGCCCTGGTCTGCGCCATTGACCACGAAAAACCACACCACGGCATCGCGCATCAGTTTTTCATGCCGCCCGGGCCGCTGGCGATCCTGCCGCTGCCGGGCAACCGCTCCTCCATCGTGTGGAGCGAACGGACGGAGACCGCCAAGGCCATCCACGCGTTGAGTGACGCCGAGTACATACAGGCGCTGCGGCCGCGCTTTGGGGATTTCCTCGGCGAGATTTCCCTGGCAGGCAAACGCTTCACTTACCCGCTGAACCTGACCATCGCCAACAGCTTTATCGGCGACCGCATGGCGCTGGTGGGGGATGCGGCGCATGGGATGCACCCGATTGCCGGTCAAGGGCTGAATGCAGGCCTGCGCGATGTCGGCGCTCTGGCGGAAGTCATCACCGAAGCCTCACGGCGGGGCGAAGATATCGGCTCATCCCTGGTGATGGAGCGCTACCAGCAATGGCGCCGGTTCGACACTGCCTCGCTGGCTGCAGCCACGGATGTTTTCAACCGGCTGTTTTCCAACGATAACCCGCTGCTGCGGTTGGGACGTGACATCGGAATGGGATTGGCAGGGGCGGTCCCCGGCCTGCGCCGCAATTTCGTGCGCGAGGCAGCAGGCCTGACCGGAGACTTACCCAAGCTTTTAACAGGGCAAGCAATCTAAGGCTTAGGCGCTGCCTTTGTGCAGCGTCAGTCCAGCGCGCGCGCCTCGTCCACCAGCATCACCGGGATGCCATTGCGGATCGGAAAGGCAAGGTTGGCAGCACGCGAAATCAGTTCTTGCGCCTGGGCATCGTATTCCAGCACCGCCTGTGTCAGCGGGCAGACCAGCGCTTCCAGCATCCGGCGGTCAAAGGCAGGCGCATGTGTCTCGGTCATTGCAGGGTTTCCTCCTGAGTGCCGCCGCGCAGGGCGAATTCAATCAAAGTGACAAGCGTTTCCCGCCTTGTGGCAAGGCAGGGCGCTTCGAGCAAGGCCTGTTTCTCTTCGGTGTCGAATTCCAAGAGCATCGCCAGTGAATTGATCAGCAGCTCGTCGTCCGCGTCTTTCAGGGCTTCCCAATCGGTTGACAGGCTCCGGGCAGAAAAGAACCGCTCAAGCAGATCCAGGAAAGACGGCCGGTCAAGGGTATCATCCGCCTCGGAACGGCCAAGGTCCCTGTCAAATCCCGTCCAGCTGACATCGCAACGCTGATAGGGGGTAAATCCATTGGCTTCACGGGTAATACGGAACCGGGACACGCCTGAAAGCGTGACCAGGTACCGTCCGTCTTCTGTCTCGGAAAACTGTGTGACGCGCCCGGCGCAACCAATCGCGTGCAGCTCCTCCCCGGTTCCATGCGGACCCGGGCAGGGCTGCACCATGCCTATCAGACGCTGCCGCGTCTTAAGCGTATCTTCGAGCATCTGCAGGTAGCGCGGCTCGAAAATGTGCAACGGCAAACGCGACCGGGGCAGCAAAAGCGCCCCGGGCAATGGGAACACGGCAATCGTGTCCGGCAGATCAGCAGGCTGGATCATGGGACAGAGTGTAGTGCTGCCCCGGTCTTAGGCAAATATCATTGAGCTAAGTTTCCGGCGCCCGTTGAGAACCACCGGGTCGTTGGGTTTCAGCGCATCAAAGATGGTGAACAGCTGTACCTTGGCAGCACCCTCGTTCCACTCGCGGTCACGGCGGAAAAGCTCCAGCAATTCGTCTACTGCGGCTTCTGCATCTCCAGCCGCATGCAGCGCCTGCGCCAGGTCGAAACGTGCCTGCAGGTCCTCCGGACTGGCGTCCACCGCAGCCCGCAATTCCCCCACCGGGCCAGCATTCTCGGCCTGCCGCGCCAGGGCGATCTGCGCATGCGCGGCTTCGATCTCGGCTGCATCCGCAATCTCGGCGGGTGCGCCATTCAAAACGGCCTCCGCCTGATCCAGATCGCCAAGCGCAATATGCGCGCGTGCCAATCCGCCATAAGCCGCGGCGTTCTTGTCATCTTCGCCCAGGATGGCAGCAAAAGTCTGCGCGGCATCCGCCACGGCACCCTCAGTCAGCATCAGTTCGGCTGCTTCCAGCGCCTCGCCCAGACCGCCGTCGGCTGACCCGCCCCCTGCCTCGATGGCCTTGTTCACAAAGGCTTCGATCTCGGATGCCGGCAGTGCACCCTGGAACATGTCCACCGGACGTCCCTCAACAAAGGCGACCACAGTGGGGATCGACTGCAGCGGCAGCCCCTGCTGCGCCAGTGCCTGCGCCAGGCGCTGATTTTCATCGACGTTGATCTTGGCCATGGTGGCGGCACCCTTGGCCTTGGTGACAGCCGCCTCCAGCATCGGGCCCAAGGTTTTGCACGGGCCGCACCAAGGCGCCCAGAAGTCCACGATCACCGGCGCCTGCATCGACGCTTCGACAACGTCCTGCATGAAAGTGGCTTCGGTCACGTCTTTGATCAGATCACCCGCCGGTGCGGTGCTGCCAAGAATTTCGGTCATCAGATTGTTCTCCGCTTGGAACTTGCCCCCTATATGGAATCCCAAGCGCCGGAAACCAAGAGAGGAGTTTGCCGATGGCCAGCCGCAGGTTCGATCTCTTTGCGTTATCTGAAAAGATGATGCGCATGGATGACGCCGCTTGGGCGCGGCACGCCAACCCATGGAGCGTCGTGAGCCGGATGACGGTTCTGCCGCTGATGACACTCGCCGTATGGTCGCGGGTGTGGCTGGGCTGGGCTGCGGTCCTGCCCATTGCGCTGGTGCTGGTGTGGACCTGGTGGAACCCGCGCGCCTTTGGGCTGCCTGCCAGCACCGGCACCTGGGCGTCCCGCGGCACATTTGGCGAGCGGGTGTTGCTGAACCGGGCGCAGGTTCCCATACCGCGCCATCATCTGGGCTGGGCAAAGGGTTTGGCTTGGGCGTCGGGCATTGGAGCGATCCCTTGGGTCTATGGTCTTTGGATCTTGGACCCCGGATTCACCCTTGGCGGCCTGACGCTGATGGTTGGCGGTAAGCTGTGGTTTGTGGACCGGATGGTCTGGCTCTACCAGGACATGCAGGACAGGCACCCGAATACGCCCGCTGGCTGCTTTGAGCGGTATTGCTCCCGCCCCGTCAGCGGGCCCTGGCTACGCCAGAACCTTTACGGCGTTGGGCCGGGCGCCGCGCTGACGCGCGGCGGAACCGCACTGCGCGGCAGCGCAGTGCCATGCCCAACGGAGAAGAGACATCCTGCGGATGTTGCGGATCAGGCGGGAGCACTCCGCCTGCTGTCACAGATCAAAGGTTGCAAATACCGGCGCATGGTCGCTGGGCTTTTCCCAGCCGCGGGCATCCCGCAGGATCCGGCTGGAATGGGCCGCGTTTTTAATGTCCGGCGTCGCCCAGACGTGGTCGAGACGGCGCCCTTTGTCGGCGGCATCCCAATCCTTGGCCCGGTAGCTCCACCAGCTGTACAGGCGGCCGTCAGGGATATCGTTCCGGGTCACATCGGACCACCCGCCCGCGTCCATCACGTCTGCGAAATGCTCCACCTCAATGGGCGTATGGCTGACAACCTTCAACAGCTTTTTGTGGTCCCAGACATCATCCTCGCGCGGGCGATATTAAGATCCCCGACCAGGATGGATTTTTCCGGTTTATCGGTCTGGAACCAGTCGCGCATCTCCGTGAGGTAATCGAGCTTCTGGCCGAATTTCTCGTTCTTTTCCCGGTCCGGCACATCGCCGCCCGCCGGGACATAGAAGTTGTGGATCAGCACCCCGTTCTCCAGCCGTCCGGCCACATGGCGGGCATGGCCAAGGCTGGCAAAATCCTGATCCCCTGCATCCTCAATCGGCAGGCGCGACAGGATCGCCACCCCGTTGTAGCCTTTCTGGCCGCGCGCAACCATGTGGCTGTAGCCCAGGGCTGCAAAGCCTTCCAACGGGATCTTGTCCACCGGGCTTTTGCACTCTTGCAGGCAAAGCACATCCGGCCCTTCCTCCTGCAACAGTTTCTGCACAATCGGTTCGCGCAGGCGGACCGAGTTGATATTCCAGGTGGCAAGAGTAAATGGCATCGCGCGCCTCATCGTGAAATCCGGGTTCCGGCGCGATACTGCCTGTCCGGGCCTGGAAGGGCCAGAGATGAAATGGCCCGTGTGTGTAAACAATCCAGACAAAAAAAGGCCGGGCATCACGCCCGGCCAAGTCCAACAGGGAGGTGCATACCGTGACCCGGATATGCGCGGGATAGGGTCTGTTTTAAAGATGAACCTCAGGTTCTTCTTTGATCTGGCTCAACGCCGATTACATCACGCGACCAGCCGGTAACCGCCGGATTCCGTCACCAGCAGGCGTGCATTCGACGGATCGGGCTCAATTTTCTGCCGCAGACGGTAAATATGGGTTTCCAGCGTATGCGTGGTCACGCCTGCATTGTATCCCCATACCTCATGCAGCAGAACATCCCGCGGCACCACACCATCGCTGGAGCGATAGAGAAACTTGAGGATGTTGGTTTCCTTCTCGGTCAACCGGATCTTGCGTTCATCCTCCGCGATCAAAAGCTTCATCGACGGTTTAAAGGTATAAGGGCCAAGCGCAAAGACCGCGTCCTCGGATTGTTCATGCTGACGCAGCTGCGCCCGAATACGGGCCAGCAGCACCGGGAACTTGAAGGGTTTAGAGACATAGTCATTGGCGCCGGCATCCAGACCCAGAATAGTGTCTGCATCGCTGTCGTGGCCTGTCAGCATCAAGACTGGTGCCTTCACTCCCTGCTTGCGCAGCAGGCGGCACAGTTCGCGCCCGTCCGTATCCGGCAAGCCCACGTCCAGAATAATCAGATCATAGAGGGCCTCCTTGGCGCGCTCCATCGCGCCTTGACCGTTCTCTGCCTCGAATACATCGAAGTCCTCGGTCATCACCAGCTGCTCGCTCAAGGCCTCTCGCAGGTCTTCATCATCATCAACCAGCAGAATTTTTTTCAGTTGCGCCATCGGCTCGCCCTCCTGTTCACATGACAACACATGCGCATCCCTTGCGCCCTCGGCAAGATTTGCTGCAATACTCTCACGCCGACGTGTCCATGGCAGGGAAAATGTTTCACATCCGTTGCATTTGGGCGTAAAGACAGCGAGCCTTTGTTACAAAATAACACCGGAATCCCCGTATGAGCCTGATGCCCACTATAATCGAACTGCTGGCCCGTGCCCGGGTCGATCTGCGCATGGGCCTGCCGGTGGTATTGAGTGATGGAAAGAGTGCCGCGCTGGCAATTGCCGTGGAATCGCTGACAGAAACACGTCTGGCAGACATGCGTGCCTTGGGCGCTCCGACATTGGCCTTGACGGCCCGGCGGGCGGAAACCCTGAAGGCCCGGGTGTATGACGCGGACACCGCCCGCATTATTGTTCCCGGTACTGAGGGGCTGAAGTGGATCCAGTCGCTGGCCGACCCGGCGGATGATCTGAACACACCGATGAAGGGTCCGCTTTCCAGCCAGCGCGGCGGCAGCGCAGACCTGCACCGGCTGGCAATTGCACTGGTGAAATCCGCGCGCCTGCTGCCAGCTGCTGCTCTTGTGCCTATCAGCGATCCGTCCGGGTTTGCCGCGGCCCACGGCCTTACCAGCATTTCTCGTGCAGCTGCAGAACCGCTGCTGAGCCAAAGCTCCCCCCTGCACCCGGTCGCAGCTGCCCGCCTGCCAATGAATGCCGCCGAAGCCGGCAGGCTTCACATCTTCCGCCCGGAGGATGGCGCCGAGGAGCATTATGCTGTGGAAATCGGCCGCCCCGACAGATCCAAACCGGTTCTGGCCCGGCTGCATTCGGCCTGCTTCACCGGCGACGTGCTGGGCTCGCTGAAATGCGATTGCGGTCCGCAGCTGCAGGGCGCACTGGCACAGATGGGCGCGGAAGGTGCTGGTGTCCTTCTGTACCTGAATCAGGAGGGCCGCGGGATCGGCCTTGCCAACAAAATGCGGGCCTATTCACTGCAGGACCAGGGCTTTGATACGGTGGAGGCCAATCACCGTCTGGGGTTTGAGGATGACGAGCGCGACTTCCGCCTGGGCGCCTCCATTCTGCAAGAATTGGGTTTCTCCCAAGTGCGGCTGCTGACCAACAACCCGAACAAGATTGCGATGATGCAAAAGACCGGCGTGCATGTGGCGGAACGGGTGGCGCTGAAAGTGGGTGAAAATGCCCACAACCAGCATTACCTGGCGACCAAGGCCCGGAAATCCGGGCATATCCTGTGACATCACCCGCCGATCTGGTCCTGACACCCCGCGGCGTGCGGTTTCTGGGTCGGGTGCTGCCGTGCACAATCGGCAAAGGCGGGCTGTCCCGGAACAAACGCGAAGGGGATGGCGCGACTCCCATTGGCGTGCATCGCATTGCAGCCATGTATTACCGCCCCGACAGGCTGTGCCGCCCTGCCGCCTGGGCCAAGCCTATTGGTCCGCGGGACCTATGGTCGGATGATTCAGGAGATGCAAATTACAACCACCATGTGCGGGCGCCTTATCCGTTCAGTCACGAACGACTGCGGCGCAGCGATCCGCTCTATGATCTGGTTTTGATCACCGATTGGAACTGGCCAACCGCAATTCCGGGAAGCGGTTCCGCAATCTTCCTTCATCAATGGCGCGGCCCTGGATACCCCACTGAAGGCTGCATCGCTTTCTCGCGCGCGGATCTCCATTGGCTTGCTGACCGGGTTCAGCCTGGATCCCGGGTTATCGTCCCGCCTCTGGCACGCAACTGACGCAACCAAGACTTTTCAAAAAGTCTTGGCAAAAGTTTTGCCTAAAACTTTTGTGCCTCAATAGGTGCGGGCGCCGAAAATGGCAGAGCCGACGCGAACATGGGTGGCACCAAGGGCTATGGCTTTCTCGAAATCACCGCTCATTCCCATCGACAAGCCCTTCAACCCGTTGCGTTCAGCAATCTTTGCCAGCAGCGCGAAATGCAAGCTGGCCTCTTCTTCCACCGGCGGGATGCACATCAGCCCCTTTAGAGGCAGATCAAGCTGGCGGCACTCTGCGATGAAAGCATCTGCATCGGACGGCATCACGCCTGCCTTTTGCTCCTCCTCGCCGGTATTCACTTGAATGAACAATTCCGGGCATTTGCCCAGCTCCTGCGCCAGCCTGGCCAGCGTATTGGCCAGTTTGGGCCGGTCAACTGAATGGATGCTATCAAACAGCTCCATCGCCTGGCGGGTTTTGTTGGTCTGCAGCGGGCCGATCAAATGCAAGTCGATACCGTCAAACTGCTCCGTAAATCCCGGCCATTTTCCAGCCGCTTCCTGCACCTTGTTTTCACCGAAACAGCGATGGCCTTCCTGCAAAACCGCCTCGACCCGCTCGTCCGGCTGCACTTTGGAAACCGCAATCAGCTGCACACTGCCCGGCATACGGCCGGCCTGCTTCTCAGCTTTGGCAATTCGGGATCTGATCTCTTCAAGCGGCATGGGTTTGGCCTCGTAGCTGTTTAGCCGCAAAAAACACTGTTTGCCCGCAAATGTTAAGCCACAAAAGGAAAGGGCGGGCTCCCGAAGGAACCCGCCCCGAATTCACGCTAGGCGTGCTTCAGCTTAGAAGCTGAAGTACAGACCTGCCTGAACAGTGGTGAAGTCGGAGGACGATTCAACCGCACCCGCTTCGAACGACACGCCGCCGCCCAGATCGTAGGAGTAGTTGATGCCGAAGGCGGTGCCGTCGGTGCCGTTAACACCGGTGCCCGCCGGGTTGTCTTCGCTGCTCACGAAGGCAACCAGAGTGGAGGCTGCGCCCAGCTCAACGTTGCCGGCCAGGGTGATTTTGTCGACGTCTTGTGCAACACCGCCAACAGTCACTGCGTCCTGGTTGTTGCCGTATGCCAGGCGAACACCGAACTGACCCAGATCGCCTGCAATGGTGAAGACCAGTTTGTCTTCGGTTGCGACGTTGGAGTCCTGGTAGCCCAGAGCGGCAGTCCAGTCACCGAAGGTGTAGGCAACGTGCACAGCAGTACGCTCGGTGCCGTTTGCGGAACCGGCAACGGTGCCGCCGTTTGCCTGGGAGTAGGACAGGTGACCCGAGAAACCGCCAGCGGAGTACAGAGCTTCGATGCCGTTACGACCGGCTGCTGCGGAGGTGTAGGTGTCCCAGTCAAAGCCGTTGCCCGCAACGTTGGTCACCAGCGAGTTAAAGCCGGCGCCGTCGATGCCGATACCAACCGAACGGGTTTCCAGGTAGAAGCCCGGCATGTTGTCGATCGCGCCCCAGATGTTGCCAACGTTCACACGCAGGCCGCCGTATGCGACGTGGAACTGTGCGCCGTTGAACGCGCCGGTGCCGGGTGTGCCATCACGGTTTTCGAACTGGGCACGAGCACGTGCGCCAACGGTCACGCCGCCATCGGTTTCGGTCGACGCGTCGAAGGTGAAGCGCAGACGGCTGGTGATGTTGGTCTCGGAACGGCCAACAACGGTTTTGTTGGCTTCGTTGTAGTCCAGACCAAAACGGCCATAGCCGGAGATTTTGACTTCGGCCGCGGCCATGCCTGCGGTGGCGATCAGCGCGGTGGTCGCGAAGAGAACCTTTTTCATGTTTTTCCCTCGGTTTTCTAATCTTAAGCCCAAACCGGGGAATCCGGCGTGGGTATGCCAAGGGGTTTCGCTCTTTCGCCCCCGTTTTGGCAAGTCTTGGGAAAGTCAGGCGAAACGATGCGGTCCGGGATGGTGCAGCTATGCCACAGTCTGCCTCGCTACTGCACCGGATGGACGCAAGCACACAGGTTTGCATGCTGCTGCACCATCGGCCGATCACTCCGGAGGCGTATCGCGCGACGGGAGGACCTTCTATATAGGGCAAAGCACTTGCTCCGCCCGCGCCGCTTGCGCTAGGTGTTCGCCCAGAAATTGGCTCTGGGAGCGGTTATGATCAGAACAAAGACTCTGCAGGCAACTTTGGCCGGCGCAATATGCCTCAGTCTTGCTGCATGCGGCGGCAACAAGGACCGCAGCCAGGATGGCACCCTGCTGGGCAAGGACCGGTTGGCGGTTGATGAAATCGGGGCACAAAGCAATCCATCCTCGATCTGGGATGTGTTTCGCGGCCAGCCGGACCAGAACGTGCAGGTCAACCGCTACTTGTGGGCGGCCAGCCTGGACGTGCTGAACTTCCTGCCGGTGCAATCGGTTGATCCCTTCACCGGTGTTATCATCACAGGCTATGGCACCCCGCCTGGCGGCGGCCGCACCTACCGGGCCACCGTTCACATCAAGGACCCGGCACTGGACGCGCGTTCCTTGAACGTTGCGCTGCAATCCAAGGGCGGTCCCGTCAGCGCCAGCACGTCCCGCGCAGTTGAGGACGCGATTCTTTCCCGCGCACGGCAGCTGCGGATCGCGGATAAAAAACTCTGACCCGCTGCGCTCTGGAAACACCAGCCAAACCCCACTATCAGAAGCGCCGGGCCACTTGCCCGGCGTTTTCATGCAAAGGACCGCTCTGATGTCGCGTTACTCCGCCACGGAAATCGAAGCTAAATGGCAGGAAGCCTGGGACAAGGCCGGGATATTTCAGGCCAAGCGCACCGGCGGCAAGCCGAAGTATTATGTGCTGGAAATGTTCCCCTACCCATCGGGCAAGCTGCACATGGGCCATGTGCGCAACTACACGATGGGCGATGTGATCGCACGCTACAAGCTGTCCACCGGCCATAATGTGCTGCATCCGATGGGGTTTGACGCCTTCGGTATGCCTGCGGAGAACGCCGCAATGGCCTCGGGCGGGCACCCCAAGGACTGGACCTACTCCAATATCGACACGATGGTCGAGCAGATGAAGCCGCTGGGCCTGTCGCTGGACTGGAGCCGCATGTTCGCCACCTGTGATCCGGAGTATTACGGCCAGCAGCAGGCGCTGTTCCTTGATTTCCTGGACAAGGGCCTGGTCTACCGCAAGAACGCCGTAGTGAATTGGGACCCCATCGACATGACCGTGCTGGCCAACGAGCAGGTCGAAAACGGCCGCGGCTGGCGCTCCGGTGCGCTGGTGGAGCGGCGCGAGCTGACGCAGTGGTTCTTCAAGATCTCCGATTTCTCCGAAGAGCTGCTGTCGGCGCTGGATGGCTTGGAGAACTGGCCGGCCAAAGTCCGCCTGATGCAGGAAAACTGGATCGGCAAGTCTCGCGGCCTTCAATTTTCGTTTGAACGCACCGACGGCGCAGAGCCGATTGAGGTTTACACCACCCGCCCGGATACGCTGATGGGCGCGTCTTTTGTCGGCATTTCGCCCGATCATCCGATTGCCAAGGCGCTGGAAGCCGAATCGGAAGAGGTCGCAGCCTTTGTTGCCGAGTGCCGCAAGGGCGGCACCACCGAGGAAGCCATAGAGACCGCCGAAAAGCTGGGCTATGACACCGGCATCCGGGTGAAACACCCGCTGAACCCGGACTGGGAGCTGCCGGTCTGGATCGCCAATTTCATCTTGATGGATTACGGCACCGGCGCGATTTTTGCCTGCCCGGCGCATGACCAGCGCGACCTGGATTTCTGCCGCAAGTATGACCTGCCCATTAAAGCAACCTTTTTGCCACTAGACGCTGAGTTTGCAGCTGACCACATTCCAGATGATGATTTCGAAGGAAGCCCGTTCAAGCTCTTAGATACTGCTTTCGATGACCCTGAAGGCCCCATCCAGTTTCGGATCAACAGCAAAACCAAAGAGGCTTATGTCCCGCTCAAAACTCTAAAAGTCCGCTGGGTCAATCACTTCGCCGGGCTGACCGAGGCGACCGGCGAAGAAGCGGTCAACGCCACAGTTGATTTCGCGGAAAAAGCCGGCTGGGGCCAGGGTGTCACCAAATACCGCCTGCGCGACTGGGGGCTGAGCCGCCAGCGCTACTGGGGCTGCCCGATCCCTGTCGTCCACTGCGAAGACTGCGGCGTGGTGCCGGAGAAGAAAGAGAACCTGCCGATTGCGCTGCCCTATGACGAAGACGGCAAACCCATCGACTTTTCCGTGCCGGGCAACCCTCTGGACCGTCATCCGACATGGCGCAACTGCGAATGCCCGTCCTGCGGCAAGCCGGCCCAGCGCGAAACCGACACCATGGACACTTTCGTCGATTCGTCCTGGTATTTCTCCCGCTTCACCGCGCCGCGCGCCGAAACGCCCACCGATCTGGCCGAGGCCGAATACTGGATGAACGTCGACCAGTACATCGGCGGCATTGAGCACGCGATTCTGCACCTGCTGTACTCGCGCTTCTTTGCCCGCGCGATGCAGATCTGCGGCCACCTGCCAGAGAAATCCGCAGAACCCTTTGACGCGCTGTTCACCCAGGGCATGGTGACCCACGCGATCTACAAGACCACCGGCGGCAATCACCGCCCGGTTTACCACTACCCCGAGGAAGTGGAGCTGCGCGAAGGCAAGGGCTTCCTCAAAGACGGCACCGAGGTAGAAATTATCCCCTCTGCCAAGATGTCCAAGTCAAAGAACAACGTGGTGGACCCGCTGCACATCATCTCGTCCTTCGGCGCCGACACCGCACGTTGGTTCGTGCTGTCCGATTCGCCGCCCGAGCGCGATGTGGAATGGACCGCCGCCGGGGCCGAGGCTTCCTACAAGCACCTGAACCGGGTCTGGAACCTGTGCGACCGTATCGGCGAAATGGACCCGGATGCGGCGGGTGAAGGCGACGAAGCGTTGCTGCGCGAGACACATAAATGCATCCGCGACGTGACCCTGGGTGTCGATTCCTTTGGCTTTAATGCGGCAATTGCAAAGCTTTATGCCTTCACCAACACGCTTGCCAAATCCAAGGCCAGCGCATCGGTGCAGAAGCAGGCGATCATGACGTTGGCACAGCTGATGGCGCCGATGACCCCGCATCTGGCAGAAGACATCTGGAACCATCAGGGCGGCAAAGGCTTGTGCGCCACCGCGCCCTGGCCGATTGCGGATGAGGCCATGCTGGTTGAGGACACGGTCACCCTTCCGATCCAGATCAACGGCAAGCGCCGCGGTGAAATCGAAGTCGCCAAAGATCTGGACAAGGCAGAGGTTGAAAAACGCGCCCTGGCACACGAAGCTGTGCAAAAGGCGCTGAATGGCGGCGCGCCGAAAAAGGTGATCGTGGTGCCGGGCCGGATTGTGAATGTCGTTGCTTAACCGCAGAACCCTGTTGCTGGCCCTGCCCCTGGTGGCAGCGGCCTGCGGCTTTACCCCGGTGTACGCCCCTGGCGGCACCGGCTCCGCTCTGTATGGGCAGATCGAGGTTCAGGCGCCGGAGGAGATCAAGGGCGCCACCGGCACCGACGCCTACTTCCTGGTGCAGAATCTGGAGCAGCGCCTGGGCCGCGGCGGCAGTGCTGCCTACAAGCTGGACCTGACGCTCAGCACCCAGGAAGAAGGCCAGGCAATCACCGCGGGCAATGAGATCACCCGCTATTCGGTGATCGGCAGTGCTGGCTTTTCTCTGACCCGCTTGTCGGATGGCAAGGTGACCTCCAGCGGCACCGTGCAGAACTTTACCGGCTACTCCGCAACCGGCTCTACCGTGGAGACGCTGGCAGGTGAACGTGACGCGCATGAACGGCTGATGGTCATTCTGGCCGACCAGATCACCGCACAGATTCTGGCAACCGCGGATCTCTCCGCGCCGGTGGAATGAAGCTCTCTCCGCGCGAAGCGGATGGCTATTTCGCCAAACCTGATCCGGGCAAGACCGGCATCCTGATCTATGGCGCCGACGCCATGCGCGTGTCGCTTAAGCGGCAGCAGGTGCTGGCGTCCTTGCTTGGCCCCGGTGCCGAAGAAGAAATGCGCCTGACCCGCCTGCCCGGCAGCGACCTTCGCAAGGATCCAGCACAGCTGCTGGATGCCGTGAAGGCGGTGGGATTCTTTCCCGGTGTCCGGGCGGTTTTTGTCGAAGGCGCCAATGACACCGCCACCCCTGCCATTGCGACAGCGCTGGAAGACTGGCAGCCGGGGGATGCGCAGATTGTAGTCACAGCCGGGCAGCTCAAGGCCGCCTCGAAGCTGCGGAAGGCGTTTGAAGGCCACCGAAATGCCTATTCGGTGGGAATCTACGACGACCCGCCCTCGCGCGCCGAGATCGAACGGATCCTGGGGGAGGCTGGTATCCGGGACGTTCCCGGCGACAGCATGTCAGCGCTGACGGATATCGCCAATGATACCGGCCCCGGTGACTTCTCCCGCATGATCGAGAAGCTGGCGCTTTATAAACACGGCGACAGCAGCCCGCTGTCACTGGAGGATATCGGCGCTGTTGCTCCGCAATCGACCGAGGCCGCGCTGGACGATGTTCTGAATGTGGTGGCCGAAGCCCGCAGTACCGAAATCGGCCCGCTGATCCGCCGCCTTCAAGCACAAGGCACCAATGCCGTGACGCTCTGCATCGGGGCAACCCGGCACTTCCGAACGCTCTACACCATTGCCGCCGCACCCGGCGGCCCTGCCCAGGGCATCGGCCAACTGCGCCCGCCGCTATACGGCAAACGCCGCGACCGGATGCTGCGCCAGGCACAGAACTGGGGCGCAAGCCGGCTGGAAACCGCGCTGACGATCATTACCGATACCGACCTGGCGCTGCGTTCCGCCGGTCAAACCGCGCCGGCGCTGGCGCTGATGGAGCGCGCCCTGATCCGGCTGGCCATGCTGGGCCGCGCCCGCTGATCCACTAATGCCTCTCCTGGCTTGATCCCCCTGCTGTGCCGCCCATCTTAGGGACACACAACAGGAGAGAGACGATGTACACCGTCACCGGCATTCCGCTCACCCGCACGTTCCGGGTGCTTTGGGCGCTTGAAGAACTTGGGCAGCCCTATGAGCTGAAACAGCACGGCCCCCGCAGCCCGGAAGTTCAGGCGCTGAACGTCTCGGGCAAGGTGCCAGTGCTGCAGGCCGAAGGCGAGGCCATCAGCGATTCAACTGCCATTCTCACTTATCTCGCTGACAAGCACAGCGCCCTGACCGCACCCGCCGGCACGATAGCCCGTGCCAAGCAGGATGCGATGACGCATCTCCTGCTGGACGAAGTGGATGCTGTGCTGTGGGCAGCGGCCCGCCACAGCTTCATCTTGCCGGAAGATCAGCGGGTACCGGAAGTGAAAGGCAGCCTGAAGTGGGAATTTGCCCATAATATGGCGCGGCTTGAAGATAAGATGGGTGCGGAATTCCTGATGGGTACGGAATTCACAATCGCCGACATCATCTGCACCCATTGCCTGAATTGGGCCCATAGCGCCAAATTCCCAGTCGAGGGCGAGAGACTGCTGGATTATGGACACCGGATGCGGCAACGCGAAGCCTATCAGCGGGTTGCCGCACTCGCCAAGTAATGTGCCGCTGCCCGGCCCGCCCAACGCCCGGTCGCCAGGCACGCAGTCAGCAGATAACCGCCCGTCGGCGCTTCCCAATTCAGCATTTCCCCGGCGCAGAACGTGCCGGGGATTTGTTTCAGCATCAGGCCGTTGTCCAGCGCGTCCCGCCGCACGCCGCCAGCGGTGGAGATCGCCTCGTCCATTGGCCGCAGGCCCGCGTGATTGACGGGCAGCGTTTTGATCAACCGGGCTAAGGCCTGGACATCCTGCGGCAAGGGCCGTCCGAATTCCTGCAATACTGCTGCCCGTGCATCGCCCAGCTTGAGCACCTTTCGCAGATGGTTTGAAACGCTCGCCTTGCCGCGCGGGCGGGACAGGCGGCGGATGACTTCTGCCGTTTCCAGATCCGGAAGCAGATCCATCTGCATTATCTCTCCCTCCCGTACCGCGGCGCAGACGGAATAGACGCCGCCGCCTTCCAGCCCGCGCTCCGATATCACGGCTTCCCCACGCGAAGACAATGGGCCGGCGTGCAATGCTATACCCTTAAGCGGCTGCCCGAACTGCGGTGCCATGTGATCGGACCAATCCACCAGAAGCCCCGCATTGGCAGGTTTGAACGGTGCAATCTCTACAGCTTTTCCATCCAGCAGAGGGACCCAGCCCGCGTCCGACCCAAGCCGCGCCCAGCTGGCGCCGCCCAGTGCCAGGACCACTGCCCTGGCTTCTATCCGCTTCGGCCCGTCCGGCGTATCAAATGCAAGCCCTGTGCCCTCCCAGCCAGCCCAGCGCCAGCGCGTGCGTATCTGTGCGCCGAAACCATCAAGGCGTGCCAGCCAGGCGCGCAGCAGCGGAGAGGCTTTCATGACTGTCGGGAACACCCGGCCTGTCGAGCCGGTGAACAGCTCGCTCCCCAGTCCCTGTGCCCAATCCTGAACGGCCTGTGAATCACAGGCGCGGATCATTGGCGCCAGCCAGTCTGCGGCCTCTCCATAGCGGGTGATCAACTGGTTAAACGGTTCGTCCTTGGTCAGATTCAAGCCGGACTTGCCCGCCATCAGGAGCTTGCGCGCCACCGACGGCTTGGCCTCAGCCACCAGCACGCGGTGCCCGGCGCGGCCCAGCTCCTCGGCGGCCATCAGCCCTGCAGGCCCGGCGCCGATCACCACTGCATCCCAAGTTTCTGTCATGCCATCCCCTTGCCAGCGCCCGTTTCCAGCGCCCGGCGCCAGCGCTTTTTTTCGCTGCATCGAGCCAAGGCCCATGTATTTCCGTTCCAATCTGCCCGCATTGCGGCCGGCCAGCCCCGAGCGCTCAGCATTGCATCAACCCTGAGTGAACAGCTGATAGCCCGGGTGAGCAACGGCGCGCAGGCTGGTGATCGGGGCGTCGCCGATCCAAGTCGTGCGTTCCATGACAAACAGTGCGTCTCCGATCGCACTCTGGAGAATTTCGCTGTCGTCCTTGGTTCCAGGGCGGGCATAAAGACGCAAATCGCACCTGCTGTAGGGGCGGTTGCGGACAAGCCATTCGTTTGCGCTTTCGCGTGTCAGGTCCACCGTATTTATTTCCGGTACGGTTTCCAGGCAGATCCAGCGGTCCTCGAAGATATAGGGGCGGCTGTCGGCAAGATGCAAAGCTTCAACCCGCAGCATCGGCCGGGCTTCATGCAGGCCGAAGTTTGCCATTATGGCCGGGCTGGACCGCTGTACCGACTGCCTGATCAACTGGTAGCGGTGCACGCAGCCTTTCTGTTCGACCTCTAGCCTGGTGATCGGGATGTTCAGGGTTGCGCGGGTCACAGGATCGCGCTGCACCATTGTGCCGCCCTTGCGGCGCCGTTCCACCAGACCGCTTTGAGCCAGATCCCGCATGGCCCGGTGAACGGTGGAGCGGGCACAGCCGAACCGTGCGGCAAACTCCTCGTCCCGCGGCAGTTTGTCTCCCGGCCCATAGGTGGAGTTCAGGATCATCTCCCGGATGCTGTCCCGGATGGTTACCCAGGAATGCCGTGGCTTGTCCGTCAATATTCATCCCCCAGGTCAAACGGGAAAATGTTTGCCGCCGCTCCATATTGCATTCTGCGCAGAAAGGCGAACTTGAACCGCGCAACTGTGATTGACAAGAATATGTAGCTACATATTAATGTAAAGCGCCTACAAAACATAACAAAGTCTGCGCTGCCGGCATCCGCCCATCGCAGATGCACCGACAGACGGAGGAATGGAGACATGGAAAGACGCGCGTTTTTGAAAACCGGCGTATTGGGTGCAACGGCAACAGCGTTGGCCAGCCCCGCCATTGCCCAGGGCAAGATGCAATGGAAGATGGTCACCGCCTGGCCGAAGAACCTGCCTGGACCCGGTGTGGCGGCACAGATGCTGGCTGACCGGATCACCACCCTTTCAGGCGGCCGGATCGAGGTGAAGCTTTTCGCCGCCGGTGAGCTGGTTCCGGGCCGCGGCGTGTTTGACGCGGTTTCTGAAGGCACCGCCGAGCTGTATCACGCCGTGCCGGCCTATTGGGGATCGAAATCCAAAGGTATCCTGCTGTTCGGCTCGCAGCCTTTCGGTCTGCGCGCAGATGAGCAGTTCGGCTGGATGTACCACGGCGGCGGCCAGGCGCTTTATGACGAGATGTACGGCCGCTTCGGGATCAAACCGTTCCTGTGCGGCAACTCCGGCCCGCAGTGGGGCGGCTGGTTCAAGACCGAGATCAACTCTGCCGAGGACCTGAAGGGCCTCAAGTTCCGCACCACCGGGCTGGCCTCGGAAATGGCATCGAAACTTGGCATGGCGGCCGAGGCCACCAGCGGCCCGGCGATGTTCCAGGGCCTGCAGACCGGGGCGCTGGATGCCGGTGAATTCATTGGCCCCTGGACCGACAGCGCGCTCGGCTATTACCAAGTGGCCAAGAACTATTACTGGCCCGGTGTCGGCGAACCTTCCTCGGCCGAGGAATGCGGAGTCAATGCCGCGGCCTTCGGGAACCTGCCGGAAGACTTGCAGCAGGTTGTGTCGCTGGCCTGCGAAAGCCTCTACAATCCGGTTTGGACGGAATACACCACCAAACACGCCCTGGCGCTGAAGAAGATGGTCGAAGAGGATGGCGTGCAGGTGAAGATGTTCCCCGAGGATGTGATCGCCGCGATGGGCGCCGCTGCCAAGGAGGTAATCACCGACTTGCAGGAAGACGACGATGAGCTGGTGCGCCGCATTACCGAAAGCTTCCTTGGCTACCGCGATAGCATCGGCAGCTATATGACCTATGCCGATAACGGCCAGATGAACGCCCGTGCTTCGGTAATGGGTTACTGACGGGCAGCAACGGCAGCCGGCGCCCGGAACGGCGGGTGCCGGCTTTTTGATGGGGAGAGAGCGGAATGCGGCGGATTGCAAATGCGCTGGACGGTATCAACCGGGGGCTGGCGCATGTGGTGCGCTGGCTGGCGCTGATCATGGTGCTGACACAGTTTGCGATCGTGGTCGGCCGCTATGTGTTCGGAGTGAATTCCATCGCCGCACAGGAAAGCGTCCTTTATATGCATGCAACCCTGTTCATGCTCGCCGCCGGCTACACGCTGCTTGTCGACAAACATGTGCGTGTTGACGTGTTTTACGCCGGCCTCAGCCCCCGGTCGCAGCGCCGCATCGACATTTTCGGCCACCTGTTCCTGCTGCTGCCATCAATGGCCGCGCTTCTGTACTGGTCCTGGCCGTCGGTGCGGAATTCCTGGGCTATTTTCGAAGGTCCGATTGCAGTCGGCGGCATCGAAGCCGTTTTCCTGCTGAAATCGCTGATCCCGGCGTTCTGCGTCCTGGTGATGCTGCAATCTGCTGCCCTGCTGATCCGCCTGTTTTCCGAAAGTGACGCCCGATGACCGCATACCTTGACCTGATCATGTTCGCAGCCCTGATGGCAGCGATCCTCATTGGGTTTCCGGTGGCCTTTTCCATCGCCGGCGTTGCGATCATCTTTGCCTGTCTCGGGTGGATACTGGGCGTGATGGACATCTCGCTGCTGGGCGCGCTTGGCCAACGGGTATTCGGCCTGCTGAGCAATCAGGTGCTGATCGCCATTCCGCTGTTCGTTCTGATGGGGGCGATCCTGGAGAAAAGCCGCATTGCCGAAGAACTCCTGGACACGATGGGGCGGCTGTTCGGCCAGCTGAAGGGCGGCCTGGGCATTTCGGTGGTGCTGGTGGGTGCGCTGCTGGCGGCCTCGACCGGCATTGTCGGCGCCACGGTTGTGGCCATGGGCATGATCGCCCTGCCGGCCATGCTGCGCGCCGGCTATGACCCGCGGGTGGCCTCTGGCATTGTCTGTACCGCCGGCACACTGGGGCAGATCATCCCGCCCTCGACGCTGCTGATTATCCTCGCCGACGTTATGTCCAACGCCTATCAGCAGGCCCAGTATGAGCAAGGAAAATTCTCAGTCGAGGCGCTGTCCGTGGGCCAGTTTTTCGCCGCCGCGCTGGTGCCCGGACTGGTGCTGGTGGTGCTGTATCTTCTTTATATCCTGGTCAGAGGCATGCTGCGGCCTCAGGACATGCCCTCCGCCCCAGCGGAGCTGGCCCGCCCTGGCGGACGCCAGATCATGCGTGCCGTGGTGCCGCCGATCCTGCTGATTTTCGCTGTGCTCGGTGCCATCCTGGGCGGCGTCGCCACCCCGACCGAGGCCGCATCGGTGGGCGGCATCGGTGCCTTGCTGATGGCGGGAGCGCGTGCAGGGGGACCGTCCCGGCTGATCCTTTCCGGTGCCGCCGCGCTGATCCTGCTGGGGATTCTGTCAGGGGTTCATCCGGTCCGTCTGCAACGCAGCGACCTCAGCGGGGCCGACCTCGCAGCGGGGCTGTTCTATGCGCTTCTGGCCGCGGTTGCAGCCATTGCCGTTTTGGCCGCCCTGCGCAGCGGTTTGAAGAAACGCATCCTGCACGATGCGGTAACTTCGACCACCACCATGACCGCAATGATTTTTGCCACCATCCTGGCCGCAGGCATGTTCTCGTTGGTGTTCATCGGCCTGGGCGGCGAGGAGCGGGTGGCGCATATCCTTGGAAACATGCCCGGTGGCCCGTCCGGTGCGCTGCTGTTCTGCATGCTGTTCATTTTCGTGCTCGGCTTCTTCCTCGATTTCGTCGAGATCTCTGTCATCGTGCTGCCGCTAGTGACGCCTGCCCTGATCATCATGGGCCATGACCCGGTCTGGCTGGGCATTCTGATCGCGATCAACCTGCAGACCAGCTTTTTGACGCCGCCGTTCGGCTTTTCGCTGTTCTACCTGCGCGGCGCCGCGCCAAAGGAGGTCACCACCCGTCAAATCTACCAAGGGGTCGTGCCGTTCATCGGCCTGCAGGCGCTTGGGGTGCTGCTGGTCTGGCTGATACCCGGCCTCGCAACCTGGCTGCCGTCTGCAATTTTCTGACGCCGGGCGCCTGGAACACAGCGCAAGGCTAGGTCGTTTCCAGCCCCAGAAACGCCGGGCTCTCCCGCAACTGCGCACCGGCAATATGCTGAAATTCCAAAGTGGTGTATGGACGCCGCCACAGCCATTCGCGGTTTGCCACGGCCCGCAAATCCGGGTTCGGCGGTGTTTCGTCGGTGAAGGCCAGAAAATGCAGGTCGAACCCGAATTCCGCAACATCCTGCACCGACAACAGCTTCATATCCGCATGCGCTGAAACTTCGGCGGCGATATCCCCGGTCCGCAAGGTGATCTGCCCGATATGCGCCCCGCCGCCCAGCGGCAGCGCCGGATCGCCTGCCCTATCGGGGCGTTTGCCTTGGAAGTCATGCTGCAGCAGCTCAACGGCAAAGCCTTCGGGATCGTGCAGATGCGCCATATATCCGATGTCGCGGAACTGATGCGGAGCGGAGACCTCAATGCCTTTCTGCCGCAGCTGTTCGCAGGCGGTGTCCAGATCGGGCAGACAGATCCCGATCTTCCAATACCGCTCGTCCCGCGTGTGGGAACCCTGGGCACCGCCGGGCAGCAGAATCAGGTCTGCATCCTGTCCTGCGTACCCCGCACGCCAGGCCTCGCCTTCGGCCTGGACGTCCATGCCGAACACATCCGCATAGAACCCGGCGAGACGTTCAGGACTCCTTACCTGCAGCCGCAGGCCGGACAGCCGTTTCACCGACACATCCTCAGGATACCGGCCGCGATCTCTGGCTGGGCCTCAAGAGAATGCGCCAGCAGGTCCTGCGCAGTATCCATCAGCGCGTCCGGTTCCACGATCCGGTCGACCAGGCCATAGTTGCAAGCTTCCTGCGCGGTGATTTTCTGCCCGGCTGCCAGGATCATCTTGGTGCGCGCAGGTCCGATCAGCGCCGCCATCCGCCCAGCGTCCGAAGGCTGCGGCAAATACCCAAGCTTCATCACCGGGTAAAAAAACTTGGCCGAAGGCGCCGCAATCCGGATGTCGCAGGCCAGCACCATGCCATTGGCACCGCCAGCCAAGGTGCCATTCAGCGCCGCCACTTTCAGACAGGGAATTGAAGCCATAGAATTGGACAACCGCTCCCACACCGGCGAGGTCGCCAGGCCTGCCCGCGCCTCGTCCAGGTCAGCACCCGCGCTGAACACTTTGCCGGTTCCGGTCAGGATCACCCCCCGGGCCTCCTGCGCGCATTCGGCGATTTCAGCCAGCTCGGTCAGCATCGCTTCGGTCAGAGAGTTGGCCTTATCCGGGCGGTTAATGGTGACGGTCCACAGACCGTTTTGCGCAATCTCCAGATCAATCATACCAAGCCAACCCGCTGACGGATGCTGTCTTCGCGCAGGGAAACTTCCTGGCCGATGCAATCGTCCGCATCATTTGTGCACATCCACATCAGCGTCCGTGCGGGCCATTCGGCAGGGATGTGGTCTTCCCACTCCAGCTCGCTCACCGGGTTAATGCCGCTGGTCTTGATTTCCCGCTGCATCCGGGTTGCGACCGTGCCCGGCGACAGCCCCATGGCGCGAATACCATTGGCACGTTCTTCCAGGTCCAGTGCGCTGGTCAGCATTGCTGCGCCTGCTTTGGACGAACAATACGCGCTCCAGCCCTCCAGCGCATGATGCGCCGCGCCGGAACTGACGGTGATAATGGTGCCGGTGCCCGCGGGCTTCATCAGCGGCAAAGCGGCGCGGATACCGTTGAACACTCCAGTCAGATTGATATCGATCAGCTTGCTCCAGTCGCCGGGCTGCACATCCGCCAACCGGGCAATCGGCTCAATCACACCGGCATTGTTGATAAGAATGTCCAGGCTGCCGAAATGCTGATGGGCCTTGGCCAGCGCGCCCTCTACCGATGCGTAGTATGATACATCGCAGGCAAAGGTCAGCACATTTTCGCCAATCTCCTCTGCCAGTTCCCGCAGCGCCTCTCCACTCCTTGCCAGCAAGGCCAAATTGGCCCCGGCGGCGGCGAAAACCCGGGCCGTATCCGCGCCGATCCCGCGGCTGGCGCCGGTAATTGCAACTGTTTTTCCATTGAAATCCATCGGCCGTCCCTCCAAGTGGCTGCTGACCCATGTGGTAAAGCGGTTAGGGGGAACGGTCCAGCCCAAGGCCCCTTGACGGCACCGCCCGCCGGGCCGACGATGATTTCAATTATCTCACTGAGAAAGGTTCTCTTATGTCCGTTATTCTTGCACGCAGCGGCGTTGCAGCGGCAATTTTTGTTGTTTCCGCCCAGGGTGCCCTGGCCGATTTGAGTGCCCAGGACGTCTGGGCTGACTGGAAAGCGTATCTGACCAGCACCGGTTACACGGTTTCCGGCACTGAAGCAGTTTCGGGCAGCACCCTGACTGTCTCCGATGTCTCGATGGTCATGCCGATCCCGGATGAGGACGGCTCCGGCACGGTGAGCTTGCCCGAAATCCAGTTTGTGGAAAACGGCGATGGCACCGTCAACGTGCTGCTGCCCGCGGAATTCCCGATGGGTTTTGATTTCACAGCTGAAGGTGAGAGCTTTTCGGGCAAACTGATCTATGCCCATGACGGCACCCCGATGAAAGTGTCGGGCGACGCCGAAAGCATGAGCTATGATTACAGTTCCTCCAAAGTCACCATGACGCTGGACGGGCTGACAGCAGACGGCGAGACCGTGCCGGCGGACGTGGCGAAAATTCAGATCGTCATGAACGAAGTTGCGACCAAGACCGAAATGAAAATCGCTGGCGCGCGCAACTATGACCAGACGCTGACTGCTTCCAGCCTGAGCTATGACATGGGCTTCAACGATCCCGAAAGCAACGGCACAGGCTCTTTCAAAGGCGCGCTGCAGGGGCTGAATTTTACCGGCACCAGCACCGTGCCGGCCGGACTGGAAAGCCCCGATATGTCAGCGCTGCTGGCAGCCGGATTTGCCTTTGACGGAATCTTCACTTTTGACAGCGGCAATGGTTCCGTCTCCGGTGTGGACGGCAGCGAAAACTTCGCCATGGAAAGCAACTCCCAGGGCGGCTCGATCGCGGTGGCTATGGACAAGCAGCATCTGA
Organism: Leisingera sp. NJS201; assembly: GCF_004535885.1. Classification (NCBI taxonomy): domain Bacteria; kingdom Pseudomonadati; phylum Pseudomonadota; class Alphaproteobacteria; order Rhodobacterales; family Roseobacteraceae; genus Leisingera; species Leisingera sp. NJS201. Next base: position 4,222,814 of record NZ_CP038234.1, on the reverse strand, counting down.
CCTATGATGTGTCCCAGACCGGCACCAATGTGAACATCTCCGGTTCCGAGATCCCCTTCCCGCTGGCGCTCAGCATGGCGGAGACCGGATTCAAACTGATGATGCCGCTCGCCAAATCCGAGGAAGAGCAGGATTTTGCCCTGGGCATCACCCTGCGCGATTTTGCGGTTCCGGATATGCTGTGGGGCATGGTCGATCCAACCGGCCAGCTGCCGCATGATCCGGCCACCGTGGTGCTGGACCTTGCCGGCAAGGGCAAGGTGCTGTTCGACCTGTTCGATCCGGAAGCCATGGAATCGGTGGAATCCGGCGAAGAACAACCGGGCGAACTGAACGCGCTGACCGTGAAACAACTGCAGGTCACCGCAGCAGGCGCCGAGTTGACCGGCACCGGCGACTTTACCTTCAACAATGAAGACCTCGTCAGCTTTGACGGCATGCCTGCCCCCTCGGGCGAGGCTGACCTCAAACTGACCGGTGCCAACACCCTGATCGACAAGCTGATCGGGATGGGCCTGATGTCCGACAGCGACGCCATGGGCGCGCGGATGATGATGGGCATGCTGGCCGTGCCGGGCGAGGGTGAGGACACGCTGACCTCGAAGATTGCGATCTCCGAGGACGGCCAGATCCACGCCAATGGCCAGCGCATCAAATAACCGTCAAATCCCTGACAGGTTTTGCAAAGGGGCTGCTATGCGCGGCCCCTTTTTTGCTGCCCGCCCTTGCGGCAAGCCGCCTCACTGGATAGCTCTGGAAAGGAGCAGAACAGAAGGTGCCCATGACCCAGTCCCCCGAAGCGCTTTGCCACGCCCTGATTGATGCCGCCCGCAAGGCCGGCGCGGATGCCGCCGATGCCATGGCAGCGGAAGGCAGTTCCCTCAGCATTGAAGTGCGGGAAGGCAAACTGGAGCATGCGGAACGCTCTGAGGGCACTGACCTGGGCTTGCGGGTATTCGTCGGCAAACGGCAGGCGCTGGTTTCATCATCGGATATGCGCCCGGAGACCATCGCAGCAATGGCCGAACGTGCGGTTGCAATGGCCAAGGAAGCACCTGAGGACCCTTATGCAGGCCTTGCCGATCCATCGCAGTTGGCCAAGAGCTGGAACCTGGCGGCACTGGAACTGGAAGATCCCCGCGGCGAGCCGGAGCCTGCTGCCCTGCAATCTGACGCCCTGGCTGCCGAGACCGCTTGCCAGGAAATCAGCGGCATCACCCAGGTTCAATCCGCAGCAGCCGGATATGGCCGCCACGTTGTGCATATGGCCGCAACCAATGGGTTTTCCGGCGGCTACCAACGTACTGGGCGCTCACTCTCTTGCACCGGAATTGCAGGCAGCGGCACAGGTATGGAGCGTGACTACGACGGGGATTCACGCACTTTTCAATCCGATTTGCGCAGCGCTCAGGACATTGGCACAACCGCCGGTGAACGCGCGGTTGCCCGGCTGGGCGCCCGCAAGCCCAAAACCGGCAGCTTTCCGGTGCTGTTTGACGAACGCATCTCTTCCTCTCTGATCGGCCACTTGCTGTCTGCTGCCAATGGGGCGGCGATTGCCCGCGGCTCCTCTTGGCTGAAGGGGTCATTAGGTGAGCAGGTTTTGCCCGAAACCCTGTCCATTGTTGAAGACCCGCACCGCCCGCGCATTTCCGGCTCCCGCCCCTTTGACGGCGAAGGGCTGCCGACCCGCAAGCGCACTGTTGTTGACAACGGCGTGCTGACCGGTTGGACACTGGATCTTGCCTCGGCCCGGAAACTGGGCCTTGAAAGCACTGGCAACGCCGCCCGCGGCATCGGCGGCGTGCCCTCTCCCGCGACCTGGAATCTTGCGCTGTCTGAAGGCGAAGCCAGCCGCGAGGATCTCGTCGCGCAGATGGGCACCGGTCTCTTGGTGACGTCGATGATCGGCTCCACCATCAACCCCAACAACGGCGACTATTCCCGCGGAGCCTCGGGATACTGGGTGGAAAACGGCGAGATCGCATATCCGGTCAACGAATGCACCATCGCGGGCAATCTGCTTGACATGCTGCGGAGGATCGTTCCCGCCAATGACGCGCGCCGGCACCTCTCGACCGTGGTCCCGTCGCTGCTGATCGAAGGAATGACCCTTGCCGGCAACTGACCTTTCCCTGCTTGTGAAAGCTGCGGAACAGGCCGGCGATATTGCGTGCCGTTTTTCCGGCCCCGAAGCCAAACGCTGGGACAAGCCCGGCGGCGCTGGTCCCGTGACCGAAGCCGACCTGGCAGTCAATGCTATGCTCGAAGACATGTTGCAGCAGGCACGGCCCGGCTATGGCTGGCTGTCGGAAGAAACTGAAGACAATAGCGCGCGGCTGCTGCGCGAAAAGGTCTTCATCATCGACCCGATCGACGGCACCCGCAGCTTTGCCGAAGGCTCCCGCACCTGGGCGCATTCCATTGCTGTCGCCGACCACGGCGAGGTGACCGCCGCCGTGATCTACCTGCCGCAGCGGGAGCTGATGTATACTGCCGCCAAGGGCCAGGGGGCGGATTGCAATGGCAGCCCGATTCATGTGTCCCGGACCACAGAACTTTCCAGTTCTGAAGTGCTGGCCGCCAAACCTAACCTGCAGGCCCATCACTGGCTGGGCGGCACCCCGCCCGAATTCATCCGCAGCTACCGGCCCTCGCTTGCCTACCGGCTGGCCAAGGTGGCAGACGGCCGTTTCGGTGCCATGCTGACTCTGCGCCCCAGTTGGGAATGGGATATAGCGGCGGGCGATCTGCTGATACGCGAGGCTGGTGGCATCCTTACCGATCAAACCGGCCGCCCCTTGCGCTTCAACAATCCGCATCCGCGCCTGAACGGGGTGGTTGCCGGAAATCCGGCCCTTCAGAATTCGCTGCTGACGGCACTGGACCCGAATGCGCCTGGCATCGCTGGACATTAAACCGGACTGGCTTTAAGCGGCAGCAGCAGCGCTATCGTCATACCCAAATTTTTCACAGACAAGCCCGCATGTTGCAGGTACCTTGGGCCGGAAATTTCAGATCGAGCCAGATGCAACGGCGAACCGCAGCTCCCAACCGCACTTCCGTTCTGCAGCCCCGCCCCAAAGGAGAGCTGTTGTGGGTGCACGCGACCACCCCTGAACGCTATCAAGCGCTTTGCGATATCGGCCGCCGCCTAAAATCCCTGCGCCCGGACTTGTCGGTGCTGGCAAGCTGGGAACCCGGACTGCGGCTGACCGGTACAGTTGGCTGCGATATTCCGATTGGCCCGCTGCCTGAAGACACCCTGGCCGAGGCCCGCGGGTTTTTGAACCATTGGCGGCCCGACGCTTGCATCTGGACCGGCCCGCCGGCACGACGGGTGCTGCTTCGGCAAATGCGCGAGCGCAGTACCGGGTTACTGCTGGCGGATCTTCTGGAGGATGAAATGCCCAACCGCACCAGCCGCTGGCTGCCGGACCAGCGGCGGCGGCTGCTGGATGGGCTGACCTGCATCCTGACCCCGTCCAAATCCGTGCAGGCCCGGCTGACCCGGATCGGACTGCCAGCGGAACGGGTGCAACTGGCCGGCAAGCTGCGGGTGTCTGCAATTCCGCCCGGTTGCAATGACGAAGAGCTTTCTGCCATGCAACAGACCCTTGGCAGCCGGCCGGTCTGGCTCGCCGCCCATACCAAGCTCAGCGAATTGCCCCGTATTCTGGACGCGCATCGCGGCGCATTGCGGCTGCTGCACCGGCTGCTGCTGGTGGTCGCGCTGGAAGACGGCGCGGATCTTGCAGCAGCCCGCCGCCAGCTGCAAAACAGCGGGCTGTATTTTGCCGATTGGGAAGACGGCGGTGAACCCGAGGACCTGACCCAGGTGCTGTTGGCGGGCAGCGAGGATTTGGGATTGTGGTACCGCCTGTCTCCAGCCGCGCTGATCGCCAGCAGCCTGGACCCCATGGCCCAGGGCCAGTCGCCTTTGGACGCCGCAGCCTTAGGCTCGGCGCTGCTGCACGGACCGGGTATCCACGCGCATCGGGACCTTTATGAGAGACTGGCCGCGGCGGGCGCTGCCCAGCCGGTGCTGACCCAATCGGATCTGACCGATGCTGTCATTGCGCTATCCGCCCCGGACAAGGCCGCCGAAATGGCGCTGGCCGGCTGGCAGAGCGTCACCGAAAGCGCCGCCACAGCCGACATGTTATTGGAGAAGGTCCAGACCCTGCTGGACCAGCGCGAGGATACCGATGCGGGCACCTGAATTCTGGCACAAACCGCCGGGAGAATTCGACTTCCGGTCAGCTTTGCTAGCACCCCTTGGCTGGGTCTATGCACGCGCCACCGCTTCCCGGGTCGCCAAAGGCAACCCGATGCGTGCTAACGTCCCGGTGATCTGCGTTGGCAATCTGAATGCCGGCGGCACCGGCAAGACGCCCACTGTGATCTGGCTGCTGGAAACATTGCGCAATCAGGGGCATGAACCGCATGTTGTGACCCGCGGCTATGGCGGCACGATGGAGGGGCCAGTGCAAGTCTTCCCTGGCCGCCACAAAGCCGCGCAGACGGGGGATGAACCGCTTCTTCTGGCAGCCTTTGCCGAAGTTTGGGTTGCCAAGGACCGTGCTGCCGGCGTAGGCGCCGCAGCAGACGCAGGGGCAACCGTCATCGTGCTGGATGACGGATTTCAGAACCCCGCGGTTGCCAAGGACCTGTCACTGATCGTGGTGGACGCGCAGCAGGGCTTCGGCAATGGCCGCTGCCTGCCGGCAGGTCCATTGCGGGAGCCGGTTGCCATTGGCCTGAAACGGGCTGACGCGGTGCTCTCGCTTGGGCCTGGGGAGGCCCAGAAGAAATTTGCCGCGGCCTGGGGAAGCCAGCTGCAGGGCTTGCCGCATTTCACTGGTGCGCTGGAGCCATTGCAAACCGGGATGCCCTGGAACGGCACACGTGTTCTGGCTTTTGCCGGCATCGGCCAGCCGCAGAAATTTTTCAACACTCTGCGCAGCCTTGGCGCCGATATCGTCCGCGCCGAAGCACTAGACGATCACCAGCCGCTTTCACCGGCGCTGATGAACCGGCTGGAGAACGAATCCAAGCTGCTGAACGCCCAGCTTGTCACGACAGAAAAAGACGCCGTCCGCCTGCCGGACAGCTTCCGCTCCAAGGTCATTACCCTGCCTGTGCGGCTGCAGGTTGCAGGAGATGATGGGTTGAAGGAGTTGTTGAAAAAGGCCGCACCTGCACCCTGACCCCCAGCTCTCGCAGAGGCTGCCGGGAGAGCAATTGCCGGTTTGCTCTGCCCTGAAAAGCCCAGGCACACGGCCCGGGCCTAAAATTTTGCTGCAGGAAGAGCTTAGCCTTCCAGCTCTGCGTCCAATAGCGTCTTGAACTCTGTGTAAGACTGATTAGAGATCTTTTCACCATTCAGGATGAACGACGGCGTTGCCTCGATGCCGTGCTCAGTGGCGTTTTCCTGATACCAGGCCACCAGGGTTTGCGCTTTCTCGCCATCCTGCAGGCAGATTTCCAGCTGCTCATTTTCGATCCCCGCCAGGCGGCCGATCTTGCGCAGTTCATCGACAATCTCGGTTGCGCCGCCGGCCCGCGTCCATTCGGACTGGCCCTTGTAGATCAGATCGGAAATACCAAAGAACTTATCCGGTCCGCTGCAGCGCGCAATCATCGAGGCCCACAGCCCGTAGCGGTCGAAATAGACCTCGCGGTAGATGAACTTCACCTTGCCGGTGTCAATGTAATCAGCCTTCAGCTTCTTGAAGGTTTCATTGTGGAAACTGGCGCAATGCGGGCAAGTGTAAGAGGCGTATTCGATCAGCGTGACCGGCGCGTCCTCGGCCCCCAGCGTCATCTCGGCGATTGTTGAGACGTCCACCTCGGCTTCTTGCGCAACAGCGGCGCCAACCAGCGGGTTCTGCGGCAGATTGTTCTGAGTGTTGAACCCCGACAGGGCATAACCGCCCGCAACAACCGCAACCGCGGCAAAGACACCAGACATCAGACGGGTCATTTGAACCCCTTTCCTTGCGTTTTCTGTTTTGTCAGCACGTTCTGCCCCAGGCGTTCCAGGGCGGCACGCAGATCATCGTTTTCCACACCAGCAGCCGCCTGGCTGGCAGCCGCAGTATCCTGCGGGTCGGGCTGCCGGGGCGCTTGCACTTTGGGGGCATATTTGAATTCCACGCGGCCATCGGAAAATCCCGTCGGTGCCGTTTGCGTGATCCGCACCTTGGAGATGGCATTGAAGCCATAAACCGCGTTCACCCGCTCACGCAGGCGTTCTTTTTGCATTTCAAGCATTGGCGCATTGGCTCCGGTCGTCAGCACCGTCAGCGTTGCGCCAAAGGAACCGCGTCCGTAGCCGACGTTCACCGGACGCGCCATGGCAGCGATATCCGGACCGGCGATCTCTTCCCAGTGGGTCAGCAGCCGTGACACAGCAAAACCGCGGCTTTCCCCCGCTTTGCGGATCTGCTCGTTGAGGAGCTTAGAGGTTCGTGCGAACCCGCGTGTGGTGCTGCGCCTGAATGCCATGATCTAGCTTTTGCGTGACTGCCTGCCCTATTGTAAAGAGCCGGAATGCAGGCGCCAGCCAAACCGCGATCCAAGGAATAACGAATGCGTGACTTGATCAGTAATTCCGCCGCGATGAGCGGAGACCTGCTTGCGTGGTATGACGTCCATGCCCGCGGTATGCCCTGGCGGGTGGGGCCCGCAGAGCGAGCGGCAGGCAACCGCCCCGATCCATACAAGGTTTGGCTCAGCGAAGTGATGCTGCAGCAGACCACGGTGGCCGCGGTGCGGGATTATTTTCTTCGCTTTACCAGCCGTTGGCCGACTGTAACCGATCTTGCTGCAGCGGCGGACGCCGAAGTCATGGCCGAATGGGCCGGCCTTGGCTACTATGCCCGCGCCCGCAACCTACTGAAGTGCGCCCGTTCGGTCGCAGGCGGTTCCGGTGGAGAGTTCCCGGACAATTACGATGACCTGCTCAAACTGCCCGGTATCGGCCCCTACACCGCCGCCGCCATCGCCTCGATTGCATTTAACCGCCCGGAGACCGTTCTGGATGGTAATGTGGAGCGGGTGATAGCCAGGCTGCACGACATTCACGACCCGCTTCCCGGTGTGAAACCTGTCCTAAAAGAACGCGCGGCAGAACTGACCCCGTCTCAGCGGCCCGGTGACTACGCCCAGGCGGTTATGGACCTTGGCGCCACCATTTGCACGCCCCGTAACCCGGCATGCGGCATCTGTCCCTGGCGCGATCCCTGTGCCTCGCGGGCTGCAGGCACTGCGGCTGAGCTGCCCAAGAAGACGCCGAAAAAACCGAAACCCACCCGGAAGGGTATCGTTTACCTGGCGAAATCTGCCGACGGCACATGGCTGCTGGAACGGCGGCCAGACAAGGGGCTGCTGGGCGGCATGCTTGGCTGGCCCGGTTCCGAGTGGAGTGACGCCCCGGGTCCGAACCCGCCTTTTGAAGCGGATTGGCAAGAGCAGGATGGGGAAGTGCGCCACACCTTTACTCATTTCCATCTGATCCTGCGGGTGATGACGGCCGAATTGCTTGAAGGTTATAACCGGAATGCAGCGCAGGAACTGATACCACGCCACGATTTCCGCCCCTCCAGCCTGCCTACGGTAATGCGCAAGGCTTTCGATCTTTATCAAGGCCTCTAAAGAACCCGGCGCCGCTCTTGGGTTTTCAGATGTTAGGGCATAGTGTCAGCGCAAACGCGCGCTGATTGATTTGGGAGACACAGGCATGATCGCCCCCGAAACCCTTGCCCGCTGGCAAAGCGCCCTGCCATTCTGGATGTCTTTTTTGCTATTGCCGCTGGTTTGGGTCGCCGCACTTCATGGTGGTTGGACACTTATCCTGCCGCCGCTGGTAACCTGGCATCTGTTTGCGATGCTGGACGGGGCATTCGGGCTGAACCTGGAGAACGCCGACCCGGAAACGCCGGACAGAGACCTCACTTGGTACAAGGCGCTGACCGCAGCTTGGGTGCCCCTGCAATTCGTCACGCTGTTCGGATTGATCTGGTACGTCAGCGGTGCCGATCATCTGAGTGCATTCGGCAAATTCGCTGTTTTCTTTGGGGTCGGCGTCGTCACCGGCGCAGTGGGTATCACCTACAGTCACGAGCTGATGCACCAGTCCAGCCGGGTTGAGCGCTGGCTGGGGGATATCCTGCTGGCTATGGTGATGTACTCGCATTTCCGGTCCGAGCACCTGCTGGTGCATCACCGCTATGTCGGCACTCCGCGCGACCCGGTGACAGCCCGCTATAACGAGGGCTTCCACCGGTTCTACCCTCGGGTTCTGCGGCAATGCTGGCATTCCGCATTCCGCGCTGAACGGGAGAAGCTGGCGAAGAAGAACCGCCACTGGACCGACCGTTCGAACCCGTTCTTCCGCTACTGGGCGTTGCAGGCCGCGATGCTGCTGCTGGCGATGCTGCTGGGCGGGCTGACCGGGGTGCTCTTGTTTCTGGTGCAGGCCGGGGTCGCCATCTGGCAGCTGGAGGTGGTCAACTATGTCGAACACTACGGGCTGACCCGCAAACACCTGGGCGATGGCAAATACGAACCGGTGCAGCCTCGCCACTCGTGGAACGCGGCGCATAAGGCGTCGAACTGGCTGCTGATCAACCTGCAACGCCATTCGGATCATCACTACAAACCAAACCGCCGCTTTCCGCTGTTGCAGAACTATACTGAAGCCGACGCGCCGCAGCTGCCCTATGGCTACCCGGTGATGACCGTCGCTGCGATGATCCCGCCCTTATGGCGCCGGGTGATGAACCCGCGGGTGCGGCGCTGGCGGCAGAGGTATTACCCCGAGATCACCGATTGGCACGCCTACAACAAAGCGCAGAATCCGTTACCCCGGTAGGGCTTACGTCCAGGCCAGAACCGTCATCGGCTGATCCAGCCCGCGCACCTCTTGATCCGGATGCCGGGCGTTGCCGTCCAGCAGGTCCAGGCCGGCCTGCTCTGCCCTCACCTGCGCGGCCAGCGTTTCGCTGATCACAATCCCGGCCTGCAGCTTGCGGGTCAGGTTCTCCAGCCGGGCGGCGATGTTCACTGTCATGCCCAGCACGGCAAACTCCAGCCGGTTGGAGCCGATATCGCCCAGCAACGCTTCGCCATAGTGAATTCCGATCCCGGCGCGGATTTCCGCCTTACCCTGACGGGCGCGCTCCCTGTTCCATGCCATCAGCGACTCGCGCATGGAATGGGCACAGGCCAGTGCATTGGTGGCATCCTGCCGGCCGGCAACCGGCGTTCCAAATGTCGCCATCAGCCCGTCGCCCAAGTATTTGTCCAGCGTGCCGTGATGGCGGAACACCTCCCCCTCCATCCGGCCGTGGAATTCCCGCAAGAGGTCAATCACCATTCGCGGGTCCATCCCTGAAGACAACCGGGTAAAGCCAACGATATCGATGAACAGCACCGCCACATTTTCGCTGCGCACCTGCTTCAGCGGCTCGTCGTTCTGCGACAGCTGGTCCACCACATTGGGCGAGAAATAGCGCGACAGATTGGCCCGCTCCCGCTCCAGGCTGGCGTTGCTCCTCAGCAGCGCGTTGAACCGGCGCACCGAAAAGCCCAGCGTCACCGCCACCAGCACAAAGACCACGGCCTCCTGCACCCGCAGCTGGATCACAAAGCTGTTTGGGTCAAAAAACCCGGCCAGCTCCGGGTCAAAATCAAGCGCTGTGGTTACAGCCTCCGAAAGGCCGGGAACCGGAACGGCAAACCACCACGCCAGCGCCAGCGCGCTGAGCCACATCGTCGCCGTCCATGTGCCGATCGCAATCACTGTGCGCCAGGAATAAGCCATAGTGCCTGCGGCCAAGATGACAAAGAAATATTGAAAGTTATCAAACCTGTATTGCATAGCTACCGGTATATCCCGGGCGTCGAACGGGTTGGGCACGACCAGGCCGATGGTCATAATGAGAAGATCGAGAAAGATCAGAAACAGCTCCTGCCGTGACCTGCCCACTGTCCCCACCCGGCTGATGAACCAGCCGTTAAGGCACAAGAGCGCAAGAATGCCGTGGTAGTACAGCACGCTCCAGACTGGGTTCAGGAAGACGATGAAGACCGCGATTATGGGCAGTGCGATCCAGCGGGCCCGCACAGCCAGCTGCAGCCCGCGCCGCTTGTGCGCATCCAGCGCCGCCTCTGCAAATCTGTTTTCCGCAGTTGAAATGTTCTGACCACCGGTTCCGGGTTCCTGGACAGCTCCGGTTCCGGAGATAAATGCGGTATCGGTCATGGGCTTTCCCCTCTTCCCGCTGGCTGCCGCCGCGTCAGTAATGCAGATAGTTGCGCTATTCTGATCAGGGAATAGCGCATCACAGCGCAGAAACTAAAAAACCCCGCCTGATGCAGGCGGGGCAAGGTGTGCGCCTGTGCATTATGCACAGGCACCTGCAATAGGTTTTCACGCTCACAAAAGCCCCGGGCCTCAGTTCTGCATCTCAGCCCGGATCTGCTGGCGCAGCACGTCGATCGGCACTGTCTTGCCCTCGCGCTTGAAACACCAGTAGGTCCAGCCGTTGCAGGACGGCGCGTTTTCCAGATGTGCGCCCACCTGGTGGATCGAGCCCTTGATGTTGTCGCCGATCAGGGTGCCGTCGGCGCGCACCTTGGCCTTGTGGCGGCGGTTCATCGAATAAAGCTCTTCGCCCGGGCGCAGCATGCCGCGCTCAACCAGCTGACCGAAGGGCACCCGCGGTGCCGCGCGTTTGCTGGCGGAAACTTCCAGGGCCTCGCGGTCGAATTTGCGCACAGCCTTGATCCGCTTCTCCGCCACCTTGCGATAAGCTTCCTCGCGTTCGATGCCAATGAACTCACGCCCGAGCATCTTGGCCACAGCGCCGGTGGTGCCAGTGCCAAAGAACGGATCCAGAACCACATCGCCCGGGTTTGTCGAGCCGACCAGGATCCGGTGCAGCAGCGATTCCGGCTTTTGCGTCGGATGCGCCTTGTCGCCGTTTTCGTCTTTCAGCCGCTCATGTCCGGTGCAGATCGGCAGCACCCAGTCGCTGCGCATCTGAATACCCTCGTTCAGCGCCTTCAGGGCTTCGTAGTTGAAAGTGTATTTCGCGCCTTCCGACTTGGACGCCCAGATCATCGTCTCATGCGCGTTGGTGAACCGCTTGCCGCGGAAGTTCGGCATCGGGTTCGACTTGCGCCAGACCACATCATTCAGCACCCAATAGCCTGCGTCCTGCAGCGCCGATCCGACACGGAAAATATTGTGGTAGGAGCCGATCACCCAGATTGACCCGTTCGGCTTCAGCACCCGGCGCGCCGCCTTCAGCCACTCGCGGGTGAACTGATCATAGACCGCAAAACTGGAAAACTGGTCCCAATGGTCATCAACAGCATCGACTTTGGAATTATCAGGGCGATGCAGCTGGCCTTTCAGCTGCAGGTTATACGGCGGATCCGCAAAGATCAGATCGACCGAATTGGCCGGAAGACTGTTCATCGCCTCGATGCAATCGCCGCCCATAATCGTGTTTAAAGGGAGCGCTGCCGCGCCCTTTGTCATAGTTTTATTCATTGCTCTGCCTCATACCCGCGGCGCATTTTTGCGCTCATTAGGTTGTCCACAGGATGAGTCATCGCGGATTCGAGGTCAATTTGTTTATTAGAACAACACCCTACGGTTCACTCTTGATACAAGATGTTGTGTACGGGTTTGAATGACCGCCGATGATGTGGGGTCACACCTAATTCAATTAGCGCCTCACGGTGCTGTTTCGAGGGGTAGCCTGCGTTTTTCTCCCAGCCATATCCAGGAAACTGTTGCGCCAAATCCACCATGACCCTGTCACGCACCTGTTTGGCAATTATCGACGCCGCCGCGATGGAGACTGATTTGGCATCTCCCTTGACCACAGCCTCCGACGTCAAAGCCAACCCTTTGGGTATCAGGTTTCCGTCTATCAGCAGATAGTCCGGTGCCGGATCCAGGGCTGCTACCGCGCGCTCCATCGCCAGATGCGAGGCACGTAAAATATTCAGGGAATCAATCTCTTCGACTGAGGCATGGGCAACGGATACCTGACCAGCGGCCAGAATTTTTCCTTCCAGCGCTTCGCGTTTTTTCAAGCTCAATTTCTTGGAATCGTTGAGCCCCTCGGGAATAGCAGAGATGTCCAGCACCACCGCTGCGGCAGTGACCGGCCCGGCCAGCGGGCCGCGGCCCACCTCGTCCACTCCGGCTATTCTCAGGTACCCTTTGGCAAGGGCCGCATCTTCCAGGCTGTAGTCAGGTTTTGTCATGCCAGTCACAAAGCCAATTCGAGCCGGAATTTCAACCCGCACAAAAAAGAGGGGGCCGAAGCCCCCAAGTTGCTGCTGCCCGAAAGCGGAATATCGTTAACGGTTGACCATCCGGAAGCCATGCTGCTTGAGACAGCGGGGTTTGTAACCGGTGCGGTTGCGTTTGCCGTTCCAGAAGGTCACCTTGCAAGCCCGCGGCAGTTTCTGTGTGTACCCGTAATTGCGGTCGAGACAGCCTTTGCCGGCCAGCGGATAGTTGCGGCTGTAGCGCGGAAAATAGCGGACACACTGTGCCGGCAAGTCATAGCGGTGCACCCGCGGCGGCAGCGGTTTCACATGGCCGCCATGGCGGTTGTGCGAGTTATGCCTGTGGCCGCCATGCCCATGGCCACGCGGCGGGTTGTAAGTCCGGGTTACTGCGTGATCGTCGTCTTTCCTGGCATCATTAATGGCCGCGCCAAGAATCCCAAGCAGGGCCATGCCGGCAATGAATTTGGCGACATCCTCGTCTGCGCGGGCAGGCGCTGCCGAGAAACCGGTAATGGCAATAGAAGCTGCCACGATCATGGCAATGAATTTGCGGTGCGGCTTGGAACCATATGTCTGGGCCATTTCGGGACCTTTCTTTTGATTGTCGGATGCGCAGCCTGTGCGCTTGGATGCCTCCAACCTGGCCCCGCCCCCTTCAGACAGGCAATATCGGCCGCTTGTTATCGGATATCAGCGGTCTCAACCCCCTGCGGTTATTGAATTTCAAGACCCGCCGCCGCAGGATGCCCATATGAAACAGAACCTCCTGATCCCCGCTCTTGCGGCTGCCCTTCTGGCGCTTTCGCTGCCAGCACAGGCGGCAGATTGCTATGCCGATTACAAGGCCAAGCAAGACAACCCGCTGCGCCTGCACTACGGCGTGATCCAGCTCTCCGGCGCCTGCAAGAAAAAGGCCGCCCGGCGCGAGGTCCAGGCCCGTATTGCGCCCGGCGGCTGGAAGCTTTTGAATGTCCTTTCCGTCTTCGGCCCCGAAGGCCTGCAGCAAAGGAAGGCCAATGCCGGATCCTACTATCTCCGTTTCTGAGGCCCGCGCGGCTGGCAGCAGGGTAATCGCGCTCGGCATAGCTGCTATTGTTGCACTTTTGGTGATTGCCGGCACGGTTCTCTTGCTGACGCTGCCCGATGCCAATGCCTTTAACGCGCGGGTTGAGCAGCTGTTTATCGAAAACGATCTGACAGCCCAGGCCGAGATCAAGCTGCTGGAAATCCTGGCCCAGTCCGGCACTGCCTTTGCCGACACGCTGACCAGTTACCGGATGGTGATTTTTGTCTTGCTGCTGTTTGCCACTGCGATGATGGTGGCAGCATTGGCGGTGCTTGGCATGCTGGTGATGCTCAACCGCCGCATGGCGCAGATCGAACGCTCCGGCATCCAGGTGAACGAACTGCTGATCAGCCGCGATGAAAACACTGTCTATCTGAACAACATGGGGTTCAAACTGACGCCCGCCGCGATGGAAACTCTGGCGGTTCTGGCGGAGGCCCGGCTCGACGATGACGTGCTGTCAGGCGCCGAGATCGAAGCCGTGATTTCCGGCCGCATCTCCGCCGACTGCGAGGAAGCCGCCGGCGCCACCCGGATAAAACGGCTGCGGGATACGCTGGGCAACCAGATGGTGAGTGAACTGCTTGTCAAAAATATCGCCAAGCGCGGTTATGTGCTGGCCATCAGCAGAGACGTGATCCGTATGGTCTGAACCGTCTGGCTCCGCTTTGCTCAACATCATGTGTTCAACTCTGGAATTTCAGTCCCCAGACCCCACATAGTCCAGAACCGGCCCACGCCGGCCGGTCCTGGTTTTCAGCACATTTCCGGCGCAACGGACAAGGACCTCAGGGATGGATGCACAGGTACACGCACCGCATCGGGGCTACGGCATTGTTATCGAGCCGCTTCAAGGCTTGGTCACGGCCCGGCGCAATGGCACCGTTCTGGCGCAAAGCTCCCGCGCCAAGGTGATGTATGAAACCCGGCTTCCCCCAGCGATCTATTTTCCCTCGGAAGACGTGACAGCACAGCTATCGTCCAACACCCCCTTGCAAACCTTCTGCCCGTTCAAAGGCACGGCCAGCTACCGCGACGTACTGTTGACTGGCGGCGGCTTAAAGAACGCTGTCTGGTCTTACGACGAGGCAATGCCGGAGGCAGCGGCCATATCTGGCCATATTGGTTTTATGCCTGGCGCAGAGGCCGAATTCGACCTGGGCAGCAACAGCGTGGAAATGCCGGACTACGGCAATATCTCCGGCCCGGTGATCGACTGGCTGCTGCGGGACGCCGCCCTGGTTCCGACCCCCGAGGAGCTGACGGCCGCTCTGGCAGAAAAACTCGTGGAGCAAGGCATCTACTTGTCCCGCATGTCCGTCATGGCATGGTCCCTGCATCCGCTGATCGCAGGCAAGAATTTCATCTGGCAGAAGACGTCCGGCGAGGTTACCACTTATGCCCCGTCTTACGAAATCCACGACCACCCGGCCTATCAGAACAGCCCGCTGCGCCACGTCTCCAACGGCCTGGGCGGTGTGCGCCACCGCCTCGGCTGTTGCCGGTCCGCAGATGCGTTTCCGATCCTTGAAGATCTGCGCAAGGAGGGGGCCACCGACTATGTCGCCATGCCGTTGCGCTTTTCCGACGGGCGCATCAATGTGCTGACCCTCACCAGCGACCACCCGAACGGCTTTTCCACCGCTAACCTGGGGCTGATCTTCGAATGCTCCGATGTGATTGCCCGCTACTATGAAATCTTCATGCAGCGCGAGAACGCACAGTCGCTGCTGGAAACCTATGTTGGCAAGCGCACCGGCGCCCGGGTATTGGGCGGCGAGATCCGCCGCGGCGACGGAGATGAAATCGACGCCGCCATCATGTTTTGCGATCTACGCGGCTCCACCCGGCTGGAAGAACAACTGGGCCGCCAGGACTATATCGCGCTTCTGAACCAGTTCTTCGAGACTGCCTCGACCATCGTGCATGAGCACGGCGGCGAGGTGCTGAAATTCATCGGCGACGCTGTGCTGGCGGTGTTCCCGGCCGGCAGCGATCCTGAAAGGGCCCGCAGGCAGGCCCTGAACAGCGCCCGCACCATTGTGGCCCGGTTGGAGGAAATCGCCCAGGAAGAAGACGGCCACCGCTGCGAAGCCGCCATCGGCATCGCCTACGGGCGCGTGACCTACGGCAACGTAGGCTCGCGTGAGAGGCTGGACTTCACGGTGATCGGCCAGGCCGCCAATATCGCCGCCCGGCTGGGCGACTACGGCAAGACGGTCAACCATCCGGTCATTGTCAGCCAGGACATCCTGAGCGATCCATCACAAGGCGTTTCGCTGGGTGCGGTCACCCTTCATAACGTATCCCAGCCGGTCACCTGTTTTGCTGTCCCGGCCAAGACTGAACCGTAAGCGCTGCTCTGCCCCTGAAAACTGGACCGTATGAAGCTGGAGTTTTCCGCTAAGTTTCCCTGGTTGGGAGAGGAGCGGAATCGCATGAAAGCATCGAAGTTCACGGAGGCGCAGAAGGCCTTCATCCTGAAGCAGGGCGAGCAAGGCACGCCGGTCGCGGAGATCTGCCGCAAGGCGGGGATCAGCCAGGCGACGTACTTCAACTGGAAGAAAAAATACGGGGGTCTTCTGCCGGACGAGATGCGCCGGCTGAGAGCGCTGGAGGATGAAAACACCCGGCTGAAGAAGATCGTAGCCGATCTGACGCTGGACCGGGAAATGCTTCAGGATGTCATTCGGCGAAACCTCTGAAGCCTGGCCGTTTGCGCGAGATCGTCACCGGGATGTGCGTCGACTGGGGCGTGTCGATCCGGAGGGGTTGCCGGTGGTTGCGCCATTGGTCCGAGCGACCACCGGCGACGGGGCCATCTGCTTCGACACCTCCACCGACCACTACAAGGGCCTTGTTGCACAAATCGGCTGAGGTCCTGACTTCCCCTTTCCCCGGACGGATTTAACCTGCGGCCACTGTGGCGGGTATGCCAAGCGCGGTGTAGCCGTTCAGCACAGCGATACGGACTTGCAGCTCCGCGACCTGGCGATCGAAGTCTCGAGCCATCAATGACTGACCAAGCAGCTTGATGCAGTTCATCTTGGACTCGACACGGCTCCGGCGGTGATAATCGCTCCATCGTCGCCAGATAGCGCGGCCTAAGTACTTTGAGGCCCGCAGAGCTTCGTTGCGTGCGACGGCGCCCGGGCTCGTCGGCTTCCATGGCTTGGCGTTTTTGCGGGGCGGGATGACGGCGGCGGCGTTTCGAGCGGCAATTGCTTCGTGGCACTTTCGGGTGTCATAGGCGCCGTCGGCGATGACCCTACCGATCTCCTGATCAGGCGGGATCTGGTCCAGCAGTTCTGGCAATACGGGCGCATCACCAATGTTGCTGCCCGTGATCTCGACCGCCCGGACCTCAAGCGTTTCCTCGTCGACCCCGATATGTACCTTGCGCCAGATACGCCGTTTCGCACCGCCGTGCTTGCGGGCATTCCACTCGCCTTCACCTTCGGCCTTGATGCCAGTGCTGTCGATTAGAAGGTTCAGCGGACCCGCACCGCCACGATAGGGGATGCTCACGTTCAGCGTCCGTTGACGGCGGCGCAGGGTACTGAAGTCAGGCACCGTCCAGTCCAAGCCGACAAGCTTCAGCAGGCTTTGTACAAACCCCGTCGTTTGCCGCAACGGCATGCCAAACAACACCTTCATAGTCAGACAGGTCTGGATCGCCGCGTCGCTGAAACTCAGTTGTCGGCCACGCTTGCCGGTCGGTGGTGGTTGCCATGTCATCTCCGGATCAAACCAGATCGAAAGCGATCCGCGCCGCTTCAGCGCTTCATTGTAAGTCGACCAGTTCGTGGTCTTGTACTTCGTAGGGGCCCAACTGTTCATACCAACCAGCTATCATACTGGATTCATGCAGTGAATCCCTCAGCCGATTTGTGCAACAAGGCCAAGGAAAGCCTCGGGAACCTGTTTGGAGATGCTGCGCGTGAAGCGGGAATGGCCGCGCGCCTTCATGGCCTGCGCAAAGCCTTCTGTATCTACTGGGCAGAGAACGATGCGACGACACACCAGATCGCTGCGATGGCCGGCCACATGAGCCTTTCAGAGGTGGAGCGTTACACCCGCGCTGCTGACCGGGAGCGCATGGTGAAATTGCTTGTGGGGGTAGCATGAAACGGGACACGCAAACTCAAGATCGGGACACGCTAGATCAAGGATCTGATTTCATGAGAAAAAATTCAATAACCTGCGCAAATGGCGACCCCGGCAGGATTCGAACCTGCAACCTGCCCCTTAGGAGGGGGCTGCTCTATCCAGTTGAGCCACGGGGCCGCGCTTGTTTACGCGATAACAAATCCCTCCTGCGATCACAATGGGAAGCAATGCATCTGCCCCCCTCGATGGCATCTAAACTTGTTCAACTACCCAGTGATATGTAGGCCTCCAATCCACAGCAGGAGGCGAACATGTCGAAACATGAGGTTTGGGGTTTCGCCATTGAAACATCCCCTTCAGGCAAGAATATCTGGCCCTTTGACCTGAAACGGGAAGCAACCCGGCGCATCCGGGAGGACGGCCTGTCTCCCGGTGACATCGCCGCAGAACTGGGAGCCCATGAATGCCTCGTTCGCAAGTGGTGGGTCGCTGACCGCCCAGTCGAGGCGAGATTATTGCGGTCCAAGGTACCTCGCTCGCCGAAATCAAGATGGTCGAAAAAAGCCGAACTCCTTCGGCCTCGCTCGTATCTCGCGGCACACCAACTGGGTTTGCGCGCTTCAACAGCGGTGCGCTGTGTATTGAATTTTCAGTTAGCATACCCGAAGCCGATTTAATGAAGCTCATTCGGGTTGCCGGTCAGACTTCATGATCGCTCCGTCAAACTCATTCAAGATCCATCTGGCGACAACCCCCATCGATTTCCGCAAGGGCATTGACGGCCTCGCCAACTACCTCATGAGTAACTTCGAACTCGATCCCTATTCAGGTGCCTTTTTCGTGTTCCGTTCCAAGAGGCGCGACAAGATCAAGGTGCCTATGTGGGACGGTACTGACCTGGTTCTGATCTACAAGCGCATCGAAGGCGCTGGTTTCATCTGGCCCAAGTTGCCGGATGGGACAATGACCCTGACGAAGGCCCAATTCGAAGCCCTGTTCGAAGGGATAGATTGGCGCCGGGTTGCTTCTGCGCCCTAACGCCGTCCCGCTCCCTTTCAAAGCCAGCATGCCGAGGATCAATAGAATGCCTTTGATACCCTTCATTGATGTCCGGTTTTTTCCACCTGCTCGCCTCGGTCGCACCCTTCTGCTCGAAGATGGCTCCGTGGCGTCAGCTTAGCATCTCCTCGGCGAGTGCGTCGACCGTCGGATGCCGTGGATCCACGCCGACCGAGCTGGCTCTGCTCGAAAATCGAACCAACAAAGCGCCGACTAATCGTAGTCCGCGTGATGTACCGCCTGGGCCAGATCGAACAAAACAAGCCAAGAAGGATTTAATCGGGCGCTTGGGGGAACTCGTAGTCTTTCACTGGCTAAAGGACCGCTTCCGCAGCCAGGTCATCGACAAGGCATGAGTATCGCGCTTCGGCGCGCTGCAAAACGGCAAGGCTTGGTCCGAAGACCTAGGTTACGATTTCGAGCTGAAGCATGATCGGCGGACCTGGCTAATCGAGGTCAAATCCAGCCAAGGCGATCGGTGCCAGTTCGAGATGGGAGTGTCCGAGGTTCGCGCCGCGCGGGAGGCAGCCAGGCCTAAAGCCGGTCAGCGTTATGTCGTGATCTATGCCGCCATCCCTGCGACATTGAGCGCAACACGGGTCGACATTTAGCCTAACCCTATGAGCGATGAACCCGAATAGGGCGGTGACAGAGATCGAGCGAAGTGTGGAACCTCTCCTCTTGCCGGTTTCTGCGGTTGCGGTGCTGCAACTTCAGAGGCGGCTTCCCGCCCTGCGTGCCTGCCCCGCGTTTGTGCGGTGAGCGCGACGTCAGACCGCAATGAGCCAACAATGCTCGTGTAGTGCGTTTGATCCGAACGGCCTCTGTGGGTGGCTCCTGCATTGCAAGTGTTTTCTGGTGATATTCGCGTTTTTTTGTCAGTACTGTCGTCTGTCCGGCCTGTTTATGTTTTGGCATTGCCTCCACTGGCCCTGATGCGTTCCGCCAGCGAGGTTCCAATCGGCTTATCGACCTCAGAGGGCCGCTGCCATTCCCGGAGTGTCCTTGCTCTTGGTTGACTTAAGTCCGCATCATCACCTCAACGTCTTGCACCTCGCAGGCAATCGGAGCGCTTAGAACGCTGGCTGCCGGTATTCCTGTTTCTTGGTGAGCATCGCCCAGACGGCCCGGGCTGCCTTGTTTGCCATGGCGACTGTTGCCAGCCGGAACGGTTTGCCGGCAATGATCTTGGCTGTCCAGAGGTCGACCTTCTCTGGCGAACGTTTCGCCATCACAGCGCGAGATGTCATGCCCACGACCAGCAACTTGCGAATGTAGCGATCACCCTGCTTCGTGATCTTTCCAAGACGTTCCTTGCCGCCGCTGGATTTATTGAGAGGGGTCAACCCCAGCCATGCCGCCAGATCGCGCCCTGTCCGAAACTGATGCGCGTCACCGATTGTGGCGACAATCGCCGATGCCGTGACCGGCCCAATTCCAGGCATGCGCATTAATCGACGTGCATCTGCGTTCAGCATTGCGTGTTGCTCGATCATCTTGGAATAGCCAGAGATGCGTTCGTTCAGGCCGATGAATTGGTAGCACTGGATGCCAAGCATGCCGTTCGCAATGGCGGGCATGTCCGGGTGATCACCGTCATGGTGACGCTTTGCAAAAGCCGTAACGGCTTCGATCCCAATCGGCAAAATATGTCCAAACTCGCGCAACAGGCTACGGATCATGTTGGCCAGTTGGGTGTGCTCCGGACGGCCAGGTCACGCGTTCTGTGGATGGATAAAATGGCCTGCTGATCTTCAGTCTTGATATCTACGAAGCGCATGGTCGGACGGCGGACCGCCTCGCAAATCGCTTCTGCGTCGACAGCATCGTTCTTTCCGCGCTTCACATACGGTTTGACATATCCAGCAGGCATGAGCTTCACATCATGCCCGAGCTGGCGCAGCTGGCGGCCCCAATGATGGGATGAACCGCAGGCTTCCATGCCAACCGTGCACGGTGGCAGCGTCTCAAAAAACGCTAGCAGCTTCACGCGTTTGATCGCCTTGTTGAAGATAACGCGGCCGTTCTCCGAAATGCCGTGTACTCGAAAAACATCCTTGGCCAAATCCAGGCCTAATGTCTTTGCTGTCATTGGATGGCTCCATTCCTAGCAGTCGTTGATAACTGCACTTTGGCACATTCGATGCCGGCGGAGCAGGAGCCACCCACCTCATCCGCGACGGGCCGAGGCTGTCTAGTACTTACTGTTTCGTATTGGCGCTGCGCACCAAAATGGAGACCATAGGGCGCGTCAGCTAGAAGCCTCTGCCGGGGTCAGTTGCAACGCTTGCTCACATTAGGATGGGCGGGGCCGAATGCCGGTTTGCCGCGCGCAGTTTCCATTGTGCAGCAACCGATGTCTGCGCTAACGTTGCACACAGCAATAACAAGAGGCTCAGGAACGTGACCACGGACAGCAAGCGCCCTCTCACCCTCCGCGATGTATCCGAAGCGACCGGTGTATCCGAAATGACCGTAAGCCGCGTACTGCGCAATCGCGGCGATGTGTCGGAAAAGACCCGCACTAAAGTACTGAGTGCCGCCAAGGAACTGGGCTATGTGCCCAACAAGATCGCTGGCGCGCTGGCTTCGAACCGGGTGAACCTGGTGGCGGTGATTATCCCCTCGTTGTCGAATATGGTGTTCCCCGAGGTGCTGACCGGCGTCAACAAGGTGCTGGAGAATACCGAGCTGCAGCCGGTGGTCGGCGTCACCGACTATCAGCCCGAGAAAGAGGAAAAGGTGCTTTATGAAATGCTCTCTTGGCGCCCCTCCGGTGTGATAATTGCAGGATTGGAACATACCGAGGCCGCCCGCGCCATGCTGAACAGCGCCGGTATCCCGGTGGTGGAGATCATGGATACCGACGGTAAGCCGGTGGATGCGATGGTCGGCATTTCCCACCGTCGTGCGGGCCGCGAAATGGCCAAGGCGATCCTTAAGGCCGGATACCGGCATATTGGCTTCATGGGCACCAAGATGCCGCTTGATCACCGGGCGCGAAAGCGGTTCGAAGGTTTCACCGAGGCGCTGGCCAAGGAAGGCGTGGAGATCGAAGACCGCGAGTTTTACTCAGGCGGTTCGGCGCTGGCCAAGGGGCGCGAGATGACTGAAGCCATGCTGGAGCGCTCACCGGAATTGGATTTTCTATATTTCTCCAATGACATGATCGGCGCGGGCGGGTTGCTGTATCTGCTCGATCAGGGCATTGATGTGCCGGGCCAGATTGGCCTGGCCGGGTTCAACGGGGTGGAGCTGCTGCAGGGGCTGCCCCGCAAGCTGGCCACCATGGACGCCTGCCGCCTGGACATCGGACGCAAAGCGGCTGAGATCATTGCGGCACAGCTGGACGATCCGGACACAGAGATCGATAAGCATGTCACGCTGACCCCGACCATTTCCTATGGCGACACGCTGAAACGGCGCTGATGGCGCTGCAACGGCTGGACAATCAAAGCGCGCGGCGGCTGTTCCTGGACCGCCACGCCCTGCTGGAGCAGCCTTCTGGCCCTGCCAAGGGTGCGGACTTGCTAGCGCTGATCCAGCGTTTGGGGTTTGTGCAGCTCGACAGCATCAATACGGTGGCGCGCGCCCATGACGTGATCCTCTATTCACGCCGCCCGGGTTATCGCGCCAAACATCTGAAGCAGCTCTACGAGCGGGACCGCGGGCTGTTTGAGCATTGGACCCATGACGCCGCAATGATCCCGATGGTGTTTTACCCTCATTGGCATCTGCGGTTTCAGCGTGACACCGGGCTGCTGCGCAAACGCTGGCGCAACTGGCGGCGCGACGGGTTTGAGGCGCAGTTCGAAACCGTCCTGAACCATGTGCGGGATCACGGCCCAGTCAGTTCTTCTGACCTTGGCAAGGATGAAAAAAAGGGTTCCGGCGGCTGGTGGGACTGGCATCCGTCCAAAACCGCGTTGGAATATCTCTGGCGTTCCGGCGCGCTGACAGTGGTGGGGCGTGAAGGTTTTCAGAAACGCTATGACCTGACCGAGAGAGTGATTGAGGAGCATCTGCGCCCTAGCACCTCCTGCGACGCGACTGCGACCATAAACTGGCTCTGCTCTGCTGCGATGGACCGGTTGGGCTTTGCCACCTCCGGCGAACTCGCATCGTTCTGGGACACCGCCTCTCCGGCGGAAGCCAAGGTATGGTGCGCCGAACAGCTGCGCCAAGGAGAGCTGGAAGAGATCGAGATATTGCAGGCGGACGGCAAGCTGCGCAAAGTGTTCGCCCGTCCGGGCACCGTGGAAGCCGCTGCGGAATTGGGTCCGGCACCGGGCCGGATGCGGGTGCTCAGCCCCTTTGACCCAGCCCTGCGCGACCGCAAGCGGGCGGAACGGCTGTTCGGTTTCCATTACCGGATCGAGGTCTTCACCCCCGCACCCAAGCGCCAGTACGGCTATTACGTCTTTCCATTGCTGGAGGGCACACGCCTGGTTGGCCGGATCGATATGAAGGCAGACCGGGACGCGGGCGTCCTGCGCGTCACCGTCGTATGGCCTGAACGGGATGTGAAATGGTCCCTGCCCCGCACCAAGCGGCTGGAGGCAGAACTGGACCGGGTTGCGCGCTTTACCGGCCTCAGCAGAGTGAGTTTCGCTGACGGCTGGTTGCGCTGAGGTATTATTCGGGCCGTAGCTGGGCCTCGATCACCTGCCGGTAATCTTCCGGCGCGGGTTTTGCAGTAAAGCTCTCCGGAGCTATGAAAACGCAAACAAACTTGCCTTCAAAGCACAGCACCCCATCCTGCCGCGCTTTCACCCGGAAAGTCACCGACTTACCACCCAGTGCCGAAGGCCAGACCTCGCATTTCAACCTGTGCCGCGGGGTAACCGGTGACCTGAAATCGATGCTCATATGCACGAATGGCGTACCGGTGCCGCGGTCCAGCTCCATCTGATACCAGCCATCGCCGCCCAGGTGATGCTCCCACCAAGCGTCAATCGCCTCCAGCGCGAAAACTGGCAGCCGCCCGGTATAGGCAATCCGGGCCGGGTCGCAATCGCCCCAGCCCACGCGGATTTCATGCTCGAAACCCGGCTGCCGCCCTGTACTGTTCTGCGCCATCACACTAGCCCCGTCATTGCATCAGCATCAGCGGCAGCAGCGTGATAATCGGGAAGGCAACCAGAATGACCACCCGGATAAGATCAGAGGCAACAAAGAACATCACCGCCTTGTAAGTGTCGATCATCTTGGTCTTACGGTCCATTGCGCTGATGATGAACAGGTTCATGCCCACTGGCGGGGTGATCAGGCCGACCTCGACCACGATCAGTACCAGGATCCCGAACCAGATAGCGACATATTCCGCCTCGATCCGGTTAACCCGGCCTTCTGTCACCCGGATACCCAGCTCTTTCATCTGCTCACGGGTGAGTTCTGCTCCGGCCGCAATGGCGTCCTTGATCGAGGCGAGCATCTCTGCCCCATCCCTTCAGGCACGCCGGCCTTCAGCACCTCCATCGCTGCATCCGCCTGCATTGCTGGCAGCGACAGCAGACCGAAGTCCATCGCCGAGATCACCGGAAAGAAGATCGGGATCGTCAGCAGGATCATCGACAGCGAATCCATCAGGCAGCCGAAGACCAAGTAGAATCCCAGGATCAGTGCCAGCACCATCCAAGGACTAAGACCCTGGCTCACAACGTAATCAGCCAATTCCTGCGGTACTTTTGTGAGCGCCAGGAAACCATTGTAGAAACCAGCACCCAGCACGATGAAGAAAATCATCGCAGTGGACCGCGCTGTTACCAAAAAGCTGTCAGCCAGTGTTTCGCGGTTCAGCCCGCCATTGGTCCAGGCGATGAAGCCGGTGCCAAATGCGCCCACGGCTGCACCCTCGGTCGGGGTGAACCATCCCAGATATATGCCGCCCACCACCAGGCCGAACACCAGAAGCACCGGCCAGACATGTACCAGCGCGGCGAAACGCTCGCGCATCGGAACTGGCGGGCGGGTGCCGGCACTTTCAGGGAACAGGCGCACATAGACCGAGATTGCAATTACATAACCCAAAGCTGCCAGCAAGCCCGGAATGAAGGCTGACAGGAACAGCTTGGCGATGTTCTGCTCGGTCAGGATGGCATAGATGACCAGCACAACAGAAGGCGGGATCAGGATGCCCAGCGTGCCGCCCGCCGCCAGCGTCGCGGTCGAAAATCCGCCGGCATAGCCGTATTGCTTCAGCTCTGGCAATGCCACACGGCCCATCGTGGCCGCGGTGGCCAAGGACGAGCCGCAGATCGCACCAAAGCCTGCGCAGGCGCCGATGGCCGCCATCGCAACCCCGCCCTTGCGGTGGCCGAGGAATCCTTCAGCCGCTTTGAACAACGCGGTGGACATGCCGCCCAGCGTCGCGAAATGCCCCATCAGCAGGAACATCGGCACAATGGTCAGCGAATAGGAGGAGAAGGTCGAATAGGTTTCGCTTTTCAGCCGCCCGAACGCAACCTGGGTGCCGTCCGTGACCCAGATCAGCCCGCCAAGGCCGACCAGAAACATCGAAAGCCCGATAGGCACCCGCAGAAAGATCAGCAGCATCAGAACCGGGAAGGAGGCGATGCCAATTTCAAGAGCCGTCACTGTTCGCCCTCCACGCCGTCCCAGATCAGGATCCGGCCGGTAAAAAATTCGATGGTGCGGATTGCACCCATGTAGAGACCCACAATCGCGGCGACGACAGCCGCCACCATGCTGACGCCGTAGGCCCACCAAACCGGAAACTCGAGCAGGAAGGAGGTCTCGCCATTGGAGAACTTGCTCGCAAGCCCAGCCCCCAGCCGCCAGGCGATAAGAATCAGCGCCGCGGCAAAGACTATTTCGGTCACCATCCGCAAAAACCGGTTCACTCCGCGCGGAAACGTATTGGCCACCACATCAACCGAGGCATGGCCTGCGGTGATCTGGCACAGCGGCAGAAAGGCGAAGATCGCAAAGGCCACACCGGCCTCGACCAGTTCAAAGTCGCCATTGACCGGCCCGACCCAGCCGGTCATCCACTTTGAGAACCCCGGCGCAATCCGCTCCATCAAATCGCCATGGAAGACGCCGTTGAGCAAACGCCCGGCGATCGAAACACATGTCAAAATGATCAGAAGAGTGAGGACCGCACCGCCCAGGTAGGCCATGGATTTGGCCAGCCGCATCATGAGCTTGTGCATTATTCAGTTGCCTTATTCCGGTATGCAAAGGGCCGCAGTGCCAATGCCGTGCGGCCCTTCACTTTTATCAATCAAAACGCCTTACTGATACTGCGGCGTGTATTTCTCGATCAGCCCGCTGGCTTCTTCGATCAGCGCATTGCCGTCGATACCCTTTTCGGCCATGTCGGCGATCCACTTGTCGTAGATCGGTTGCGAGCGTTCACGCCAGACGGCAGTCTGTTCTTCGTCCAGGGTGATCACAGTGTTGCCCAGATCCAGCGCCATCTCGCGTGAGGGACCATCCGAATCCGCCTGAGTGCCGCCGGCAAAGACCGAGAATTCCAAGCCGGAGTTATCGTCGATCGCCTTCTTCAGGTCATCCGGCAGGCTCTCATACTTCTCTTTGTTCATCGCCAGAACAAAGGTCAGCGTATACAGCGCCTTGCCAGTGAACTCAGTGTGGTTCTCCACCAGCTCCGGGACCTTCAGCGCCGCCGTCACTTCCCACGGAATGGTGGTGCCGTCGATCACGCCCTTGGACAGGCCTTCCGGAATAGCCGGAACCGGCATCCCCACCGGGGTTGCACCCAGCTCAGTCAGCAATGCGTTGACCGACCGGCCACCGCCGCGGATCTTCATGCCTTCCAGATCTTCAGGCGTTTCCACCGGGTCGGCGGTGTGGATTAAGCCGGGTCCATGCACCCAAGTGCCCAGAATGTGGACATCCTTGAACTCGGTGTCCTTCATGTGCTTGTCGAACATTTCCCAATAGGCGTGCGACACCGCGCGCGCATTGGTCATCATGAATGGCAGCTCGAACACTTCGGTTGAAGGGTAGCGGCCCGGGGTATAGCCTACCACGGTCCAGACGATATCCGCCACGCCATCAATGGCCTGGTCCATCAGCTCAGGCGGCTTGCCCCCAGCTGCATCGACGGAAAGCGATCAACCTTGATGCGCCCGCCCGAGGATTCCTCGACGTTGTCCGCCCAAACATCCAGGATCAGTTTCGGCACGTTTGCCTGTGCCGGCAGGAACTGGTGCAGTTTCAGGGTCACCTCCTGAGCAAATGCCGGCATTGCGCCGAACATTGCCAAGGCCGCTGCCCCCGCTGCCCCAATAGCTTTCTCCGAGTAGTCATGTCTGTCCTCCCTTAGACCAAATTATTTGCAGGGTCCGCCGCTCTCGCAACATTACTGCGGCAGATGGCAGAATTCTTTCCGTATCCGCCACCAAGGCCCCTCGCAGGGTTCGTTTTACGAACCAGTTGCCCCCTGCTATTAGGTGCATTTGTAACTATCAACAGCGGATCATGCATTTTCCACTCATGAAATCTGCCTGCGCTTCCTGAACTCAGACAAGTTTCACAGCTTATATGTTACAAAGCCCCCTGCACTCACATTCAAATTGATACATATTAAGATGGCCGCATGGCAACAAAAATCATGGCTTTCCGCCGCCTTACGTCATTCCGCAGCAGCCAGCGTCAAGTCGACCTGTGGCAGACCATCAATCCCGCCGCGCATCCGGTCGCCTGCCTGAACGGCTCCAACACCGGCCGGCGTTCCAGTCAGAATCACATCTCCGGGCCGCAAGTGATAAAAGCCGGACAGATGGCAGATAATCTCCTCAACGGACCAGATCATTTCCTCCAGCGCGGCGTCCTGCCGGATCCCCCCGTTCACCTCCAGCCAAATGCGCCGGCCAGGCGGACTGCCCCAATCTGCTGCCCGGGTCAGCGGCGCAAACACCGCCCCGTTCTCCAAATCCTTGCCCAGATCCCAGGGGCGTTGTTTCTGCCGCTCACGGATCTGCAGATCGCGCCGGGTCATATCCAGCGCACATCCATAGCCAAAGACAGCAGCCTTCGCCTCTTCGGCGGATGCTTGGAACACCGGGGCGCCAATCGCCACAGACAGCTCCATCTCATAGTGGAAGTTTTCAGTCCCCGGCGGATAGGGCACAACCGCACCCGTCAGCACCGCATTGACCGCCGTCTTGGTGAAATAAAATGGCGCCTCGCGGTCCACTTCACTGCCCATTTCGGCAGCATGAGCCGCGTAATTGCGCCCAACGCAGAAAATCCGCCCGACCGGGTATCCCGCCGGTTCTCCGGCGACCGGAATCACCGGTGCGTCCTGCAATGTGAACAGAATCTCACCCATCAAAGAATCCTTCATACCTCGGCAGATTCAGGCTGCCTCACCAAGTCAGAGCCGCAATCCAACAGCCTGTAAACCCCGCTTTCGGCTTGAATGCCCTGCACCTGGCCGTCCAGCACATTCCTGATCTTCTCTTCCGATGAATACTGCTTGCGCGTCGCGCGTTTGATGCAGAGCCTCCCCAATGAAGTGGTCCGCGCCTATGTTTAGGAATGCGGATGACCATAGATGGCCAAAGGAGACCGGAGAGATTGACGTGAAGTTGCGGCAGATTGAAGTCCTGATGGGGCAAGGCATGCCCCGGATTGCTGCAATCCGTCAGGCCTGTGTGACTGAACAAACGTACTACCGTTGGAAGAAATAGTACGGCGGAATGGGCACAGAGCAGCTTAAGGAACTGAAGCGGCTTAAGAAGGAGATCGAGCGCCTGCGCAGGGTGGTATCGGACCTGACGTTGGACAAATTGATTCTGTCCGAGGCCGCAAAGGGAGCGAAGAGCGTCCCGGAAACATTCATCAGACCGTTTCAGCCCTGAACGGGCGGAGCCCCTGAGCCCCTCGCGCTGCCATGCTTGCATTGATTTTTTGAGCAGCCAAATGAAGGTCTCCAAGCGTCGCGTTTGCCGCGTCCTGGGCCAGCACCGATCCACACAGAGACGAGAGCCGGTTGGTCGGGCTGACGAAGACCATCCGGTTGCGGACATGATCGAGCTGACACGTCAGTATGACGATACGGCTTCGCCGCAGTGTCCGGTGGACGTATGCCCAATCTGGCTGAAATGCGCGCCGCGCCGCCTCCCGGGCAGTTCGCGGAGAGACGAGCCGCTCAAGCTCGGCATCCGCCATCTCCGGCGGCAGCGGCCAGTTTAAGCCTGCCTCTTGGGCACGCCCTAGATAACCCAGCAGCGTGGTGTGGCCAATCGCCAGGCTCGCCGCCATCCGGCGGGCCGACAGGCCCTCGGCTGAAAGCCGCAGTACGTCCCGTATCTTCCGTATCCACTGCCCGGCAGGCGCATACGCGCATGCTGCCTAGAGGGGGCAATCTCTTCATCGCGCTCCCTCCGGTCCCAAAAGAACCGCAAGCAGATGGCCTTGCAGCAACACGTCATAGAGGTCTCCGGATGTGATTGGAACGGGTGGCCGGATCACACCGGATTACGCACCCTGATACAGCTTAGCCACTGGTCCGAAATCCTGCGACCATCACTAGGGCAACTGGGTGGACAGTTGCTGCCCCAAGGTCAGATATCGCGGGCGAGAGCCCAGAGATACCCCTTCTTTACTTTGCTTCTGACAGGATTATGGCCAGGGGCCGTGGTCTCGTCCCTGAAGAGCTTGGTGGGCTATTTTGAGATTCGTCTGCTGGGCGGCATAAACCGCGGTCGTTTCATAGGCGGCTTTGCCCACCCATGCCGCCAACATGGTGCAGCCCAGTTCGACGCCCAGTCGTGCATAGATTCGCACCTGCCGATGATGCGGCAGATTGAGCACAACTCCCGGGAAGCGACCAGCAACGTAATTCTCACGGCGTCGGTGATGAAAAACGGGGGCACGCCTTTGAAAATATCCTGCACGCCCCAGATGATGGTGAAGATCATCACGTCAATTTCGCCGTTTCCAGCAGTGCCGATTTCAGCTCGGCCCACTTCATGTCCTTCAGGACGGCCATGCAGAACACCACAAAGGCCCCCAGCGCGCCATCCGACGCTACGCCGGCAAATGATTGGGCGCATGTTTCAATACCATGGCACGCTACTTGCGGTCGCTTCAGGTTCCAAAGTCTCAGAGACAATCAGTGCCTTCAGATCATCAGGCCAACGCAGATGTTCGCACCGACCCATTACAAATCAGAAGTATGTAAATACCTCAGTAGGGGTATCCTTGAAGCATCCCTGTGAGAAATTCCATCGCCGCAGTTACTCGCCGATCAAATGATCAGACGGTAGGTGGAGCCAACGCGCCGCTTACCGTCCCGCCTTGGCCCGGCGCAGCAACAGAAGCAGCCGATTGAAACTGCTGGTGATTCCTTCCGGATCTTCGCGGCCGAAAAAACCGTCCAGTTCCGGCCACAGTTTCACAGCCTTGTCCAGCACCGCGTCATTACCCTCAGCATAGAGACCGGCCCTGATCATCACTTCCGACTGTTCATAAGCGCCTAAGAATTTGCGCACATCCTGGATTGCCGTGTTTTCATCGGCAGTGGCCGCAGCAGGCAGACTGCGGGAGACTGAGCGTGAGACGTCAATCGCCGGGAACCTGCCGCGTTCGGCGATTTCCCGGTTCAATACAATATGACCGTCCAGAACACCGCGAAGAATATCTGCAATCGGCTCATCCATGTCGGAACCGGCCACCAGGACGCTGAACACAGCCGTGATATCACCCTGCCCGTCTGCGCCAGGGCCAGCCCGCTCGCACAGGCCGGTGATCAGCGGTGTTACCGATGGAGGGTATCCGCGCAAGGCAGGTGCTTCGCCCGAAGCGGCTGAAATCTCCCGGTGCGCCTCGGCGAAACGGGTAACCGAGTCGGCTAGGAACAGCACATTCTTACCCTGATCGCGAAAATGCTCGGCAACTGTCATGGCGGCCCAGGCGCAACGGCGCCGGACCAGCGCGGACTGATCGGACGTGGCAGCCACCACAACCGCCCGGCGCATGCCATCGGGTCCCAGAACCTGTTCGACAAAGTGATTCACCTCCCGGCCGCGTTCCCCGATCAACGCCATGACCACCACATCCGCTTCCATGCTTTGGGCCAGTTTTGCCAACAGAGACGATTTTCCGACGCCGGAGCCCGCAAAAAGACCCACCCTTTGGCCGCGCACAATTGGGAGAATCGTGTTCAATACCGCCTGCCCGGTCGCCAAACGCTCTCCCATCGGCCGCCTGCCGGCGGCTTTGGGCGGGGACGCCATCAGATCCCGCGGCGCGGATCCCGGCAGCAAGGGGCGGCCATCCAGCGGCTCCCCAAAAGGATCAATCACCCTGCCAATCCAGTGATCGCTGGGCAAAAACTCAGGCGAGGGGTGCAGCACCACCGGGTCACCGACAGCAGCGCCATCAGGCGCCCTATCAGGCAACATGCTGATATTACTTCCATTAATCTTCAGAACTTCGCCATTCAACTCGTCCTGCGGGCCGCGCCGCAGCACCAGCCGGTCACCGATCCGCGCGGCAGAAGCCAACCCGCTGACTTCGATTTCCCCGCCAGAGATCGCGGTAACCCTGCCCATCTGTGTTGCCAGGCGTTTTCCGGCTATTTGACGGGTCAGTGCTTGCAGCTCTGCTTTCATTGCAGCGGCCTCCATTGATGTCCTGAAAACAATTTCTAAAGGAATCGGGGTTAAGCCTTGATTGAAATCGATCAAGGGAGAAGCCCTGGTGTTCACAGAACTGAACGTATTCAAAATTTCTCACGCCATGGCAGTTCATGCCGGGACGCGCCAGGCATTGGTGTCCCAGAACATCGCCAACGCCGATACGCCTGGTTACCACGCCAAGGACATCAAGCCATTCAAGGAAGTCTTTGCAGCCGGGGCCCGCCCGAGCAGCATGATCGCAACCCGCGGCAGCCATCTGAACGGCACCGCCGGCAACGGTATGGACTGGGCCGTCACTTCAAGCGAGGACGGCAGCGATCCCAATGACAACTCAGTGTCTGTCGAAACCGAACTTCTGAAAGGCGTTGAAGTTTCCCGGCAGCACAAGCGGGCCTTGGCCATCTACAAATCCTCGATGAATGTCCTGCGCGCAAGCCTTGGCAAAACCTAAGGGAGGATGAGAGATGAGTGAATTTTCAAGAGCCCTTTCCGTCACTGCCAGCGGTCTCAAGGCGCAAGCCTCGCGTCTGCGCCACGTGTCGGAAAACATCTCCAACGCTGACACTCCGGGCTACCGGCGCAAAACGGTACCGTTTGAAGCGGTGCGCGAATTGCAAACCGATGTGGAGCATGTGCGCACCGGCCGGGTCACGCTGGACCGCAGCGATCTGGAAGAAGTCTACGACCCTTCGCATCCGATGGCCGATGAAAGCGGGCATTACGACGGCTCCAATGTCGATCTGATGATCGAGATCGCCGACGCCCGTGAAGCCCAGCGAAGCTATGAAGCCAACCTGAAGATGTTCGAGCAGACCCGCACAATGTCCGCATCACTCATGGACCTATTGAGACGTTAACCAAAACATTTGGAGATCCAGAATGGATATTCGCAGTCTTTCCGCGGCAACCGGCTATGCCGCTGCCCGTCCCGCCACCAAAGCCGATCCCGAATATGCGGGCACTGGCGCAGGCCCCCGCCTGAAAGAGAGCTTTGAGAATTTCGCGGCGACTTTGCAGCAAAGTGAACAGGTCTCAATGCAGGCGATGACCTCAAACGCCGACCCGCACGCTTTGGTGCAGGCCCTGGCGCAGACCGAACTGGCAGTCGAAACTGCGGTTACCGTGCGCAACAAGGTCGTCGAAGCTTACCAGGAAATCCTGAGGATGCCGGTCTAAGCCATGATGAGCGAAAGCCTCTTCTATGACACGCTGCGCCAAGCGCTGTGGGCCGCCGTCACCATGTCGACGCCGATCCTGGTTGTTGCACTGGTTGTCGGTCTGGCCATCGGCCTGTTTCAGGCTCTGACGTCGGTGCAGGAAATGACCCTGACCTTCGTGCCCAAACTGACAGCGATCCTGGTCGTGTTCTGGATGACAATGGGCTTCATGACACAAACGCTGGTGGCCTTCTTCCACGGCCACGTTGTTCCGATGATTGCCGGAGGTTCGTAATGGAAAATGCAGGCTACGCAACCCTTTCACGCCAAACGGGCCTGATGCGGGAGATGCGCGTCATTGCCAACAATATCGCGAACTCGGCCACTACCGGCTACCGCCAGGAGGGCCTGATCTTTTCGGAATTTGTGCAGTCCTCGCCCGGTCAGCAGTCGCTGTCTATGTCGCGCGCGAATATCTTCAACACCTCGATGGAGCAGGGTCAGCTGACCAAAACCGGCGGCTCGTTTGACTTTGCAATCGAGGGCGACGCCTTCTTTATGGTGGAAACGCCGCAAGGCGAAAGGTTGACCCGTTCAGGTGCCTTCTCCCCCAATGCTGATGGCGATCTGGTGACCATGGATGGATACCGGGTGCTGGATGCCGGCCGCGCGCCGGTCTTTGTTCCGCCGGATGCCGGCAAGATCGAAGTCGGGGCGGATGGTTCGCTCAGTGCAAACGGGCGGCTGCTGGGGCAGCTTGGCCTGTTCAAGCCGATGGAGCAGCACACGCTGGTGCGCGAGGACGGAGTGATGTTCCGCGTCGACGGCGAGATTGAGGACAGTTTTGATGCGAAAGTGCTGCAAGGCTTTCTCGAAGGCTCCAACGTGAATGCGATTTCCGAAGTGACCCGGATGATCGAAGTCCAGCGCGCCTATGAAATGGGCCAAAGCTTTCTGCAGGCGGAAGACGAACGCATCCGCAATGCCATCAAAAACCTGATCAAGACCTAGGAGAATCCAGATGCGTGCCTTGAAAATCGCAGCGACCGGCATGAGCGCTCAGCAATTGCGGGTGGAGACTATCTCCAACAACCTCGCCAATATGAACACCACAGCCTACAACGCCCGGCGCGCCGAATTTGCCGATTTGCACTACCAGCAGATCTCGCGGGCCGGAAGTGTCAACGCATCGGATGGCACGGTGCTGCCGACCGGCGTGCAGGTTGGCCTGGGTGTGCGCCCCGCCGCCGTCTCGGTGCATTTGTCGCAAGGCGCGCTGCAGCAGACCAACAATGATCTGGATCTCGCCATCGACGGCAAGGGCTATCTTGAGGTCACATTGCCCTCCGGCCAGACCGCCTATACCCGCGACGGCGCATTGAAACGCTCAGCCGAAGGGCTGATCGTGACGTCGGACGGTTTTGCAGTTTCTCCCGAAGTCACCATTCCTGATGATGCTGTCAGTATCTCGATCAACGCTGAGGGCGAAGTCTACGGGTACTTTGATGAAACCTCGGCAGGCCAGCTGTTGGGCCAGTTCACTCTGGCAGGCTTCACCAACCCCAAAGGCCTTGAGGCGATCGGCAGCAACCTGTTCACCGAAACAGAGGCCTCTGGTGCTGCCACTGTATCTACGGCCGGCGAAGACGGGCTTGGCACCCTGCGCCAAGGATATCTGGAGGCAAGTTCAGTGGATGCGGTGCGCGAGGTCACCGAGCTGATCGAAGCCCAGCGGGGCTATGAAATGAATGCCAAGGTCATCTCGGCTGTCGACCAGATGATGGGCGCAACAACACAGGTGCGCTGATGAAACTTGCTCTTGCCTGTCTGACCGCCGCGGCGCTTTGCGCACCGCCCGCCTGGGCGGAATATCTGATCCCGCTGCGTACGATACGCGCAAAGGCGATCGTCAATGCCGAGGACCTGGCTCTGAAAAAAGGCGAGATCCTTGGTGCACTGTCGGACCCGGCAGCGGTTGTCGGTCAGGAGGCGCGCGTCGCACTATACGCAGGTCGGCCGTTGCGGGCTGGCGATATCGGCCCGCCGGCCATCATTGAACGCAATGACCTGGTCACTTTGACCTTCCGCCAGGGTGTCCTGACCATAGCGGCCGAAGGCCGCGCCTTGGGACGCGGCGCTGCAGGCGAGGCCGTCCGGGTCATGAATCTTAACTCCCGCACCACCGTAACCGGGCGGATCGCGGCAGACGGTTCCGTTGAGGTAAACTGATGAAAAAGAAACTTTCCCCCGTCAAACCGCTGCTGTTCGGGCTCGCCCTGCTGGGTGCCTGCGGCCGGATGGATCATATGGGCAAACCGCCCTCTTTCACCCCGTCCAATGAAAGCTCTGAACATGTTGCAATGCTGTACCAGGGATTGCCTGCACAGACACAGAACCGGCGCACCGTTGATGGCGCATCCCTGTGGAGCGGCTCGCAGCAATCACTGCTGGGCGACCGCCGCGCGATCAAGCGCGGCGATATTCTGACAGTGGTGATCGAGATCGATGAAGAGGCCGAAATTTCCAACGACACCCAGCGCTCACGCTCGGGGGCTGAAAGCCTGAACATGCCGCATCTCCTTGGCCTGCCCCAGCGTCTGGACAGAAAACTGCCGGAAGGTGCCACCTCCGCCGACGCCGTGGAACTGGGCAGTTCCAGTTCTGCCGGCGGCAAAGGATCCGTCAAACGCAGCGAAAAGCTGGAATTGCGAGTTGCTGCGACTGTTGTCGACGTTCTGCCCAACGGCGTGCTGGCGATCAGCGGCACCCAGGAACTGAGGGTGAATTTCGAGCTGCGCGAGCTCTTGGTGACCGGCTATGTCCGGCCGCAAGACATCAGCCGCCAGAACGAGATCACTTATGACAAGATCGCTTCGGCCCGTGTGTCCTATGGCGGCCGTGGCCAAATCACTGACGTTCAGCAGCCGCGCTACGGCCAGCAGCTGCTCGACGCCATTCTGCCGTTCTGAGGGTTGCCATGCTGTCTAAACTCCTTCCAGTCATCCTGCTGATCATCGGGACCGGAGGCGGCATTGGCGCCGGCATCATGCTGGCGCCTCCGCCTGAAGAAAATCAAGCCGCTGCCGGCGGCGAGGCCGCGCCGGCCCCGGAAGAGGCCGCAGAGGAAACCGCTGAAGAAAGCGAAGAAAACCAGCGCGAATACATCAAAGTCGGCGACCAGTTTGTTGTGCCGATTGTGGAGCGCGACCAGATGACATCCCTGGTGGTGATCTCGCTCAGCCTTGAGGTAAAGAAAGGTATTGCGGAAAAAGTGCATTCCTACGCGCCCAAGTTGCGGGATGTTTTTCTGCAAGTTCTCTTCGACCACGCCAATATGGGCGGTT
This sequence comes from Leisingera sp. NJS201, assembly GCF_004535885.1. NCBI lineage: Bacteria > Pseudomonadati > Pseudomonadota > Alphaproteobacteria > Rhodobacterales > Roseobacteraceae > Leisingera > Leisingera sp. NJS201. The sequence goes on along the minus strand of NZ_CP038234.1, from coordinate 4,187,119 downwards.
TCCGCGGGGCGTTTACCCGCTCAGATGTCTTGGAACCCCTGCGCACGGCGCTGCGCGAGGCGGCACAGAAACATATCGGCAAAGGCGTCTATGACGTTTTGATCATGGAAATATCACGGCAGGACGTCTGACCGGCGAGCAGCCGATCCAACATAGAAAAGGCCGGTCCCGCTAAGGACCGGCCTTTTTGCTTTACGCCATACTCAAGGTATTTCAACCGTCCAACAGCCGGTCCATGAAGGCTTTTGCCTGCTCAGCTTTGTGCCGCTTGCGTTCGGAGGCCGCCATGGTTTCCACCGCGTGTTTGCGCCCAAAGGCTTTGCGCAGCTGATCCATCATCCGCAGCTTTTGTGCCGTTGCCTGCGCCAGCTCCAGGTTCAATTGGCGCCGGGTGCGGGTATGCCAGCCTTGCCACAACAGATCTGCCCCCAAAGCCTTCATTGTGTGATCGCTGTCTGCCGGTTCCCGGGCGGCCTGCACTTGGCTGTTCAGTTTGGCCAACTGGCCGCGAAGTTGCGCCTCCCGGGCCAGAGCCGGCTGTATTTTCGCATGCTCCTGCATATACTGCGCTGCAGTCACTGCCGCCATCTGATCCAGCATCTTCTGCTTCATGTGATCTTTCCTTTAGCACGCTTGCGCATCTCTTCGGCAAACCGGATGGCCGCCGCCACCGGTGCATAATGCTCTTCCAGAATTTCGCCGCCGATCTCAATCGTGGCATGCAATGCCCGCGCTGTTGGCGGATCACTATGAATCGGAACGCCGTTTTCATTGGCAACACGCCGGATCGCCGCGGCCACTTCATCAACCCCTTTGGCAACGCAGACAGGCGCGGAACCCTTCTCGCGGCTCCATTGCAGGGCCACCGCATAGTGAGTCGGGTTGACAACCACGACGTCGGCTTTGGGCACATCGGCCATCATTTGCCCCATCGCGATCTGCTGGCCGCGCTGACGGCGCTGGCCTTTCATATGGGGATCGCCTTCGGACTCCTTCATTTCGTCCTGGATCTCCTTCCGGGACATCATGTTTTTGCGGTGGTGTTCCGCATGTTGAAAGGCCGCATCCACAATACCGATCGTTATCGCGATGAGCAGCGCCAAAAACAAAAACTCCATCGCCAGCTGCGACAGCATCAAGACAACAGACTGCGGGCCAGTGCCGGACGAAGCGATCATGTCCGGAAGCCGGTAAGACAGGTAGACGCCCAGGCAGATCGAATAGAGCACCAGCTTCACAAAACTTTTGAAAAACTCGAACAGCCCGGATCTGCCAAATTTGTTCTTGGCCCCCGAGATGAGAGAAATACGAGACAGCTTCGGCTCCAGCTTACTGGGCGCAAAAACCAGCGCACGCTGTCCGACAATCGACAACAGAACCAATGCAAAGGGCACCAGAAACCATGGCAGAGCAGGGCGCACGGCACTTTCGATGAAGCCCCCCACGGGGGCCGCAGCCGACCCTTCAAAAAACAGCGGGGCCAGCTTGTCCGGCTGGTCCAGAAAGGCCATCAGAGCAGTGCCTATCCCCTCAACGCTGCTGCTTCCGGCAGTGTAGACTGCGATGATCAGACCCAGATAGGCTGCGGCGACGGACAGATCCGTAGATTTGGCAACTTCGCCTTTCTCCCGGGCCTTGCGGAGTTTCTGTTCCGTCGGCTCGAATGACTTGTCTGAATCGTCGTCCTGGCCGCTCATGGCATTCCGCCTCCAGGATTCGACATAAACGTCATCAGAGCCCTGGACCAAACATCCAGGATCATCGGACTGCCGACCATCAGGATAAACAGGCCGCCGAAGGTAATCGCCGGCGCGCCGACCATGGCCACCATCAGCTGCGGCATAGCCCGGTTAATCACGCCCAGCGCCAAGTTGTAGATCACCGCTGTAATGACAAAAGGCGCCGCTAGCGTGAACGCCAGCGAAAAGCTTTGCGAAACCCGGTACACCCCCCATTCCGCCAAGCCGGAAGCCGCGGGAAACTGACCAGCAGGAAACAGCCGGTAGGAGCCAATGAGCAATTCCGCCGCCCGGATATGCAGACCCATCATGACAGCAAGGGTCACACCGGAAATCATCAGAACGGCCCCTAGAGCCGGCATTGGCTCTGCACCGATGCCGCCAAGAACCTGTGACAACGACGTGCTTTGCGCCGCCATGGTGCCGGCCGTCTGCAATGCCAATACAAAGATCCGGACACCAATCCCCAGTGCCAGGCCAATGATCGCTTCGGCAACAGCAATCCGGGCAAATTCTATCGCACCATCCGGCTCAGGAAGGGCCGGAAGTGCAGGCGCCACCACAAAAGTAAAGGCCGCAGCAACTGCAAGTTTGACCCGGGAGGGGACATACAGCTCACCCACCGCGGGCAGCACCGATACCATGGCCGACACCCGCAGAAATACGATTGCAGCATGCCAGAACCCTGCCCCAGCAGCGCTATAAGCTCTGGCGGCAGAAAGTTCAGGTTCATGCTTGCACCATTCCAACCAGGGCAGGCCGCGCCTCAAGGCCGATTTCTTCGAACGATAGAACCGGGTTGCTGATACCCCGTGATTTCAAAATGGTCTTCAGGTAACGGCGGCGGCGGGTCGAGGTCACAACCGCCGCAAACACACCTTGGTCGGTGATTGCCGACAGCTTCTCGGTCAGCCCATCCGCAAGCATATTGAACAAGTCGGGCGGCAAGGCAATGTCCAACCCGGCACCTTGCGCATCGACTTGATACGTTGAGAATTTGTCTTCCCATTCCGGTGCCAGCTGGATCAAAGGAATGGTCCCGTCCTCGCGTTTCATCTCGGCCACCAGCTGGAACCCCAGCCGCTGGCGCACATGTTCACAGATCAGCTCGGGCTGGGTGGTGTGTTGCCGGGCTTCGGCAATCGATTCCAAGATCAGCGGCATATTGCGGATGGAAACCCGCTCCTCCAGCAGCAGACGTAGCACCGAGTGAAGTGTATCCATCGGAACCTTGTCCGGCACCAGCGCATCCAGCAGCTTGCGGTTCGCTTCGGATCGGAAGTTATCGGAAAGCTGCGTCATCTCATCCAACAGGCGACGCAGCGATTTGAGTGTCAGCAAGCGGGAGAAATTCTGTTTGATGATCTCCAGCAGATGGGTTGCCAGGATTTCCGGCGGTGTGACCACAGTAGCCCCGGCCAGGGCGGCCTGTTCCTGCGACTTGGCTGAGATCCAGCGGGCCGGCGCGCCGTAGACCGGCTCAGTCACATCAGTGCCGGGTGGCAACGCGTCATGATTGTCCGGCATCAAGGCCAGAACCATGTCGGGATGCAAAGTGCCGCGCACCTGCTCAACCCCCTGCACTTTGACCACATAGGTGCCTCTTTCCAGCTCATGCTGATCAGTCAGCCGGATTTCCGGCAGGATCAGACCAAAGGTGGTGGCAATATGGGACCGCATGTTGGCAATGCGGGCATCAAGCCCGGTGCCGGCATCAAGTACCATGCTGACCAGATCCGGTGAAAACTCCAGATGCAGATCATCCAGATCCAGAATATCTCCGAGCGGCCGGCTTGCAGTAGGATCTGCGGCCTCTTCGATCTTTTCCTCGATCTCCGCCTCTGCATCATCCTGCTTCTTCTTTGCCATCCGGAAAGCCGCGTAGCCCAGCACACTGCCACCGGTCACAAAGGGCAGAAATGGCAGACCGGGAACCAGTGCAAACAGGACCATCAGCACCGCGACAGTAGTCAGCGCAGCGGGATGGCGGCCGAATTGCTCGAACAGGGCGGTATCGGTGGCACCGGTGGTGCCACCGCGAGCCAGCAGCAGCGCCGCTGCAATGGAAATGATCACAGATGGGATCTGCGACACCAGACCGTCGCCCACAGTCAGAATGGCATAGGTTTCAAACGCGCTGCCAACAGGCATGCCATGGACCAGAACGCCCATGATCAGCCCCATGACCAAGTTCAGCAAGGTGATCAAAAGCCCGGCAATGGCGTCGCCTTTGACAAATTTCGACGCGCCGTCGAGCGAACCAAAGAAAGTGGTTTCCTGCTGATCCCGCTCACGGCGTTCCTTGGCGGTCTGGTGGTCGATGGCGCCGGCTGACATGTCGGCGTCGATCGCCAGCTGTTTGCCTGGCATTCCATCCAGTGCAAAACGGGCACCCACTTCGGCCATCCTGGCGGCCCCTTGGTGATCACCATGAAGTTGACGATCAACAAAACTCCGAACACCACTAGACCCAGGAATACGCTGCCCCCCATCACAAATTGGGCGAAACCTTCGATCACATTGCCGGCCGCGTCGGTGCCGGAATGCCCCTGGCCGATGATCAGTTTGGTGGAGGATATGTTCAGTGACAGCCGAAGCATCAGCGAGGCCAGAAGGATCGTCGGAAATGAGGAAAAATCCAACGGCCGTTCAATGAACAGGGTGATGGTGAAGATCAGGATGGCAAGCCCAAAGGAGGCCGCCAGGCCAACATCCAGCACCCAGGCCGGCATCGGCAGGATCATCATCACAATAATCGCCATAAGCGCCAGCGCCAGCAGGACGGTCGGGCTGAAAAGTTGTTCAGTGGTAAGCTTAGGCACAGTTCAGGCCCCGCAAATTGCTAGATTCAAACTTATGGAATGCCTGGATTGGTGCCCAAGGATCCAATCTGAAGCGCATGTCCGTTTTCCGGAGCTTTGTCAGCACCTGCGGTTGCCGCGCCAATAGCCGTCTGCCAGCCAACCGGTGCCGACGATCAGGCTTTGCGATACCGGTTGCCGGCAATCGGTGCCTGTCAGTCTCAATCAAGTGAGATTTCAGAACGGAACTCGTTACAGAGCGCGCCCAGATTTCTGCGCCAATTGCGCGCAGAAACAGCCCTTTCAGGCAAAGTACTAAATAGTTTTCCGGCATTCTGCCCGTCCAAATCAGGATTCACCCGATCATCACGTTACCGGCAGCCCGTTGACAAAGTGTTATCAGCACAAACAAAGGCCGCCCTTGATCCGGGCGGCCTTTGTTTGTGTTAACATTCTGTCAGATCGCTGAAAATACTAAGGACTTTCCAAGTCTGTGCCAACTTTGCTCAACAGATCAGCAATGCCGCCACGTGTGCCCGCACTGCTTTCAACCAAGGCCCGTGCGTGAGCCAAAGGAGACAAGCCCTCTGGATCTTGCGCAGTTTCGCCAATTTGCGTGGTGACAGAAGCAACAGCACCGAATTGCGCGTCATCTCCAGTCTCCATCGCTTCTATGGCGCCCAGGTTTTCGGAATGCCAGAACCCGCGGGCGGCTGCGTTGGCCTCATCTTCGGCAAGAAGATACTCACCGGCCCGGTCATATTCACCATTGCGCCACAAGGCCGCCGCACGCATTTTGTTGGCTTCGGAACTTTCCAGCCCCATCAGCTCGACAAGGGCCCGATGCGGCTTGTCCAGCTCCAATGCGGCCTCGGCCATCATCAGGCGGCGGGCTTCGTTTTCCGGCTCCAGCGCAAGCTTGGTGAGCAGGCCCTGTGCTTGTTCGGCAAATCCAAGGTCCAGCAGCCTGCGGGCAACGGCCGGAGCTACCGATGCGGCTTCAGCCGCGCTGGCCTGACCAGAGAAAACCAGTGAGTACTGCAAAAATGTCACGTCATCTGCACGTTCTGCCAACAGCAGCATCAACGGCTCCAGCGCTGCCGACCGGGCATTCGGGCCGTCCTGCTCAGACAGGCTGTTCAGTTCTTGAAAAGCATCCTGAAACTGCCCCATCAGGGCCAGAGAAGCGACCTGCGCCTGACGCAACTCCGCTCCCAGCTCGGTTTCGCGGTTTTCAAGTTCGTAAGAGGCAATCAAATCCGGCACGTCAGGAGACAGCGCCTTGCGCTCCTTGACGCTAAGAGCAACCAGATCGATCAGTGCGGCCGGTGCATTGCCGTTCCGTTCTGCAACCTCGCTGGTCAGCTCTTCGGCCACCTTTTCGGTATCGCCTGCCAATTCGGCAATCGCCGCCTCAGCAAGGTTGATTTCCGGAACGTCCTCAACCCCGGTCCGGTCAACCGCTCTCAGCACTGCCTCGGCGATATGGTTATCTCCGGCTTCGGCAAACATCTTGCTGATCCGAGGCCCCAGGTGCACCCGCAGGTGAGTCGGCATTTTGGAGAACGCTTGCTGAATGGCGTCGGTGTTGGCGCTCTTCTTGACCAGGCCATCCGCCAAAGCGCCCCACAGGGCACTATCGCCTTCGCAGCCTTGCTGTCCTGAGAACGGGTGATTAACCGGCAGAACTGCTCCATCCATCAGCATCGCCATTGCATCAAGAAAGGCTATATCCGGCGCATCCTGATTTTCTGGAGGGAGAATAGTCAAAATGGAGCGAGCTTCGGCACCAAAGCCGAAATAGAGATACATCCGTGCGAGTGCAAATACACTCGCTGGATTCACATCATCGAATTCCCGGACCAATGCGCTGCGCACCGGTGCCAGCTGATCCGCAAACGGGCTTTCATTGCCCCAGGAATGAATGGCAACATCACGGTTTTGCAAACAATGCTCTGCTTCTCCGTTGCCACCAGTCAGGGCAGCCTTCAGCCCGGTTTCGCGATCGATTGCAGAGGTCACGGAGATGTGATCCAAAGGGTTCAACGGCCTGTCTGCACGGCCCAGAGGATCCAATACAGCAGTGCTATCGGCACCAGGAAGCCCATTTGCCGCAACACTCAAAAGTCCTTGATTTGCAGCCCGACCAATCTGTTGCAGCAACCGTTGCTCGGAATCTTGGACCGCGGCCGCGCGCTCAGTTTCTTCCAGGTTGAGCAGCACTCTGGTCTCAGGGAGCCCGGAAGCCGCATTGGCTTCAGCGGTTTCTGTCTGATCCGGAAAGCTGTTGCCATCCAACGGCAAGACGACTTCTACAGCTTCTTCTTGCTGTTTGGTTGCACTCAGTTCCGGTGCTTCTTCAGCGTCCTGCGGCCGGATTGTTTGCGCCGGATCCGCTCGCCCCGCAACAGCCGCTGCCAATTCCAGAGCCATCCGCGCGTCAGCTGCGGCCGATTGAGAGAAACTGAACCTGTAACCGCTCTGTGTGGCCTGCGGAGTGAGTGGCAGAATACTGCTAGTTGCAGAATACTGCCGCTGTGTTTCCGGTTTACCGCCATCACGTATATCAAGCACCAAGTAGCCATTCTTCTGAACATAAGACGTGACCGTGCAGTCACAGCCTAGCTGCAATCGAAGCGGCTGACCTGGCCCGTTCTGCACGAGTGATTGCAACCGGGTGCGAGGGATCAGGTTGAAGACACGTGAAGTATCGAAAACTGCCTGTGGCGCGTCAATGTTCACTGTCGCCGTCGTGCCGCTTTGAGCCAGCGACCAGTCCGCGCCATCCGGCAGGCGCATCACCAGGCGGGTGAAGCCGTTGTGCTCTCCTGACCGGGTCACAATTGTCTGCGCCTGGACAGCTCCTGCCGTCAGAAGCGCGACTGCAATGGCAAGTGCTCGCCAAATCATGCTGCGTCCTGTTTCACCGATTTGAGGGCTTCTTCAAGTTCAGCAAAGCCGGGACGGAAATGCGAAGGTGTGTTCTGGCGCCCGACTTCGATGCAGATTGCTGCTGCATGGTTGTGCAGATTGGCCACCAGAACCTCACGGATAAGCTGATAAAAATGCGCGTCTTCCTCGGTTACCGCTTTTACCTTGGTCGCAAAGGGACCCACGAGGCCATAAGCCAGGAACACGCCAAGAAAGGTACCGACCAGAGCGCCGCCAATCAGTTTACCCAGAACTTCCGGGGGTTGATCAATAGAGCCCATAGTTTTGATGATACCAAGCACCGCCGCAACAATTCCCAGCGCCGGCAGCCCGTCTGCCAGGGTTTGCAAAGCATGGCTGGAGTGCATTGCATGGTGCAGGTTGGCCTCCATGCGCTTTTCCAGCACTTCTTCCACCTGATGCGGATCGTCATAGTTCATCGAGGCCGACCGCATGGTGTCGCAAATCAGGTTCACTGTTTCCTTGTCTGCCAGAATCTTGGGGTATTTATTGAAGACAGAGGAGTTTTCGGGGTCTTCAATGTGTTGCTCCACTTCAACCGGATTCGCCCGCGCGATCCGGATCAGAGCAAACAGAAGGCACAGCAAGTCGCGGTAGTCGTCCGGTTTCCACTTAGGGCCCTTGAACACCTTACCGACGTCCTTCAACGTATGCTTGATGCCGCCCATATCGTTGCCGATCAGAAAAGCACCGGCTCCGGCACCACCGATCATCATCAACTCAAAGGGCATGGCCTTAATAATGATCGCCATCTTGCCGCCGGCCAGGAGATAGCCGCCGAACACCATGACAAAGATCACAACTATGCCTACAATCCCGATCATGGGTCCACTCCGAATTCCATTGGTTTTTATTAGCTTAGGCGAGTCTTCCTAAGGAAAGACTAAGCGGCGGCGGCCGAATTACTCCTTCGGCACTGCTCCGTTGCGGCCAGCCAAAACAACGCTGATAGTATAGGCGGCTTCCGGGCTCAGCCCTGCCATGATTCCCGCCGCAGCCTCGGGCTGCATCCGGGCGAGGAAACCAGCCGCAAAGGCAGGATCCATTTCCTCAAACAAAGCAGCGGCCTCTTTGGGTTTCATCTGTTCATAGACCGACGTAAGACGCGTCACATCCGCTTCGGTCGCACCATCCGCCAACGCGAGCGTTGCCCGTAAATTCTCTTCGGCCTGTTCCAGCGAAGCCAGTTTCTTGTCGATTGCCTGATCAGCAATTTCCAGGGCTTTCATCCGGTCCTGAATTTCCGCTTCACGAGCGGCCAGAGCCTGTTCCCGCTCCTTAAAGGCTGCCAGCATTGTTTGCAGCTCTGCAGATGTGGGCATCGATTCGCGCTGCGGCTCCCCCTTGTGAGGCTGCGCGTCGCCGCCGGGTTCCTGCAGGCTGGCCACTTCACGGGCAATTGCAGGCCCCGCTTCAAGAGCCAGCCGGACCGCAGCGGATCCCATCAGCAGCACCGCCAGCATCATCAAGGTGCCGCTGCGCCGGAACCGCCTGGTTTTCTTTGCTGCCTTTGCCATTACGCCACCCGATTCTGGCTGCGGTTATGCCGGACGAACATCAAGCCGGAAGGCTTTGCCTCGTCCTGTTCTTCAGCAGACGGCTGCGAATCGGCCTCGTATGCGGCCGCCATCGCGTCGTCCTCGGCCGAAGGTTTAGCTGCCGGAGCCGCAGTTCCGGCCTCGGGGATGTCATGCATGGATGCCATCATCAGTTCCAGCCGCTGAGCCACTGTTTCGGCCCGGCCCGTCAGTTGCTGCAGCGCCTTGCTGGAGCCGTCGGACACCTGTTGCGCCGATTGCAGTGACTTGTTCAGATCATCGACCTGGGCAGACAGGACGGCAACTGCACCGCCCACACCTTTTTCCAAATCATTGAACCGCTTCAGCCTGCGCGACAGTACCAGACAATAGAATCCGGCACCCAGCGCACCGGCCGCAAGCAGGATATCAGCAATAATTTCCATCCTGTCCTCCTAATTCAGTACGAAATCCATAATCAGCAGATCACGCACCCGGCCCTGGCCGGTTGCAATATTGATCCGCCGCAGCATCTGCGCCCTCAGTTTCGGCAGCGCCATCGGATCAGTCAGATCCTCTAGCTCCAGTGCTCTCAGGTAGCTGTTAAGGACATCGATAACCCGCGGGAGGATTTTCTCGACCTCGGCTTGGTGAGCCAGATCGACCTCAAGTTGCGCGCGGAACCGCAAATGCTTGATACCGCTGGCTTTACGCAGGGTAATCACAATCGGGTCCATTTCGATAAAGGCAAGATTGGCGATATCCTCCGCCGTCTCACCACTGTCCACGCCTTCTGGCGCCTCTTCGGCCGCATGCGCCGGTTCTGGCGCTGCTTTCTGACCAAAGGGAAGAAGGCCTGACTGTACGGCGAAGAAACCGCCGCCGCCGCCAGCCAATGCCAGCACCACCCCGATAATCAGGGGCAGTTTGCTTTTCTTGGCCGGGGCTTCTGCTTGTGTGTCTACTGCAGCGTCTGTCATGGCTATCCCTAAAACGTCGTGCAGCATCTTCATAACCTGCGAGGAACTAACCGAATGTTAAGGCCGATCCGTCAAAAGGGTTGCACGCCGGAGAGAACGCCGGTGCGACGGAGGTTAATGTGCAGCAGATCAAGAATGTCTGGGCTGAAATGGACATGCGAAAGCGTCTGATAGCCGTGGGTGCCACGGTAATCATGATTCTCAGCGTGATCGCGATGTCCCATGTGGCAAGCAAGCCAACAATGACACTGCTCTATGCCGGGCTGGAAAGCGGCTCGGCCGGAGATGTGGTGCGGGCGCTGGAACAGCGCGGTGCCCAATATGAAGTGCGTGGCAGCTCAATCTACGTGCCGTCAACGCAGCGTGACGAATTTCGGATGACACTGGCCAGCGAAGGCCTGCCCGCCAATGGCGGCAAAGGGTACGAGCTGCTCGATTCGCTCAGTGGCTTTGGCACCACCTCGCAGATGTTTGACGCCGCTTATTGGCGCGCAAAGGAAGGCGAGCTGGCCCGCACTATTGTTGGCAGCCCGCATGTAAGCCAGGCACGGGTGCATATCGCCAATGCCGGCTCGAATCCCTTTCAGCGCACCGTAGAACCCACCGCGTCGGTTTCAGTCGTACCGATGGGATCCCCGGTAACACCTGCGCAAGCAAATGCGATCCGCTTCCTCATTTCGTCTGCGGTGACCGGCCTTGCCGTTGAAAACGTTGCAGTGATTGATGCCAACGGCGCGTTGATCGGGTCTTCGGATGCCACTGCAGCCGCCGGTGCCGGGACCGATGACCGGTCCCAAACGCTGCGCGAACGTGTCATCCGATTGGTTGAGGCACGCGTCGGCCAGGGCAATGCAGTGGTGGAAGTGAGTGTCGCGACCGTCACCGACACCGAATCAATCCGGGAAAAGCGGGTGGACCCGAAAAGCCGTGTCGCCGTCAGCACTGACGTCGAGGAACGCGCCGACTCCTCTACCAACCAATCCGGAGAGGTCACGGTTGCCTCCAATATCCCCGACGGTGACGCGGCCTCTGGCCAGGGGTCAAAAGCCAATACCAGCGCCACCCGGGAGCGAATCAATTATGAAATTTCGGAAACCGAGAAAGAGATCCTCCGCGGTCCCGGGGCTATCAAGCGCCTGACTGTTGCAGTGCTGGTCAATGGCTCTGCGGTGACAAATGACGCAGGTGAAACTGTCTTCCAGCCCCGGCCGGAAGACGAATTGGCCGCCTTGCGGGAGTTGATTTCCGCCGCTGTCGGTTTTGACGCAGACCGCGGGGATGTGATTACGCTCAAGTCCATGGAGTTGCCGACAGTGGAACCGCAGGGGTCCGTGGCCACTGCGGGGTTCATGGACAACCTCTACTTTGATGCTATGTCGCTGATCCAGCTTGCGGCTCTGGCCCTGGTCAGCCTGATCCTGGGCCTGTTCGTCGTACGCCCGATCCTGTCGAATCAGGCAGCTCCGGTGGCGGCGCTGACTGGTCCGGATGGTGGCGGGCTGCCCGGGCTGCCAGGTGTTGGCGGCGACGGCTTCATGACTGCGCCTGAACTTGGTTCGGGACTCGCACTAGAGGGTGAAATTGAAAACAACGAAACCGGACAGTTCGAACCCTTGGGCGACCTGCCGGCAATGGGTACTGGCGGCGACATGATGGGGGCGGCCGGTTTTCCGGCACTGGGCGGCAGCATGGATGACCCGGTCGACCGTCTGCGCAACTTGATTGGCGAGCGGCAGGAAGAAACCGTCCAGATCCTGCGCGGTTGGCTGGAAGAAAACAAGGAGCAAGCCTGATGACGATTGCACATTTGCTCGAAGACTTCGCAATGAACACCTCGGCAGAGCCTGCCCTGCCCGCGGTTTCCGAGGAACTCATAGAAGAGCAGCGGCTGGCTTCCTTTGAGAACGGCTACAGCGCCGGGTGGGATGATGCCGTAACGGCCAAAGACCAGGAAAGCAGCCGTATTTCGACCGAGCTGGCCAATTCTCTGGAAGATCTCAGTTTCACTTATCACGAAGCCCAAAGTCAGCTGCTCGATTCGCTGGACCCGATGTTCAAGGTGCTGACCAGTGCAGTGCTGCCAGATGCCATGGCTGCCTCTTTCGGGCATCATATCGTCGATCAGCTTGCTGATATGGCCAAAGGCCAGACCGACCAGCCGATGCAGATCGTGGTCGCTCCCGGGGAGGCGGCACCAGTGCGCAGCCTGTTGCCGGACAATTTTTCCGTTCCGGTCACAGTGCAGGAAGACAGTGTGCTGTCTGCCGGCCAAGCCTATCTGCGCATTGGCAGCACCGAATGCGAAATCAATTGCGACGCCCTTCTAGAATCGATCCAGGACTCGATAGAGGCCTTCACCTATCACGCGAAAGAGGACAGCCAGTATGGATGATGCTGCCGACCTGAATATGAAATCCGCTGATGCAAACAATCCCTTTGTTTCGGTTCCCGTCGAAGTAGTTGTCTCGGTCGGCAAAGCCCGGCCGCTGATCCGTGACCTGGTCAGCCTTGGCGAAAACGCGATTCTCACTTTGGATAAACGGGTTGAAGACCCCGTGGATCTTTACGTCGGCGACCGGCTGGTCGCCCGTGGCCAGCTCGAAGAGCTGGAGGGAGATCAGGCTGGCCAGCTGGCCGTGCGCCTGACAGAAATTGCTGATCTTCAAAGCGGTTTGGGATGACACACAAGACTATTGTGCGGGCGGCCCTGGCTGCAGCAATCCTGCTGGCCATGCCGCACACCGCCCTGGCTCAAGAACTGAGCCTTTCGCTGGCAGACGGCGAATCGATCTCCGCCCGCTCGATCCAGCTGATCCTGCTGATTACTGTGCTCAGCCTGGCTCCGGGCCTGCTGATCATGATCACCTGTTTTCCATTCCTGGTGACAGTTCTATCGATTCTGCGTCAAGGCATCGGGCTGCAGCAAGCACCGCCCAACATGCTGATCATCAGTCTGGCGCTGTTTCTGACCTATTTTGTGATGGAACCCGTCTTTACCGAGGCCTGGACCACTGGCATCAATCCGCTGCTGGAAGAAAGGCTGGAACCGGGCGTGGCCATCACCCGCAGCTTGGAGCCCTTCCGTGCCTTCATGGCGAACCGGTTGGATCCGGACACATTTTATGCAATTGCGGATCTCAGGCCGGAAACCCAGGGCATGGATCCCGTGGCCGAAGCTCCGTTATCGGCGCTGGTCCCTAGCTTCCTGCTGTCGGAAATTTCGCGCGCTTTTCAAATCGGGTTTCTCGTCTTCCTGCCATTTCTGGTCATTGATCTTGTTGTTGCTGCAGTCCTGATGTCCATGGGGATGATGATGGTGCCGCCTGCTATCGTGTCCCTGCCCTTCAAACTGGCATTTTTTGTAGTCGCAGATGGCTGGAGCCTGATCGCCACCGCTCTGGTACGCAGCTACTACCCCTGAACCCTGCCAATGGTCTGGAAAAGGTAGCCCTGCACATCGCGCAGATACAAAAAGCACAGACCAAAGCCCCAACTGCGTTTGTTTGCGATCAGGCGTTTCAGTTTCAGCCAATCGGCAATCTCTTCGTACTCGTCACTCAGGACAGGGCTGTAGCGATAGAGGGTCTCGCTGACTTGAAACGCCCGGCAGGCCTGTGCGATACAGACCCCATGTTATGCGGCCGCATTCGCGGCCGCCTCTCGCCTATGAGACTGCCTTAACGCTTTTTTTCACAAGCTTCCTTCAGCAACTCGTTCTGCATACTCACCTCGGCACACATCTTCTTAAGACGCCGGCTCTGTTCCGCCATGTCTTTCATCTCAGCGATCAAAGACGCGTCCATGCCGCCGAATTTGGCCCGTCACTTGCAGAAACTTGCACTGCTCATCCCATGTCCACGGCACAGTTCAGACACCGGTACACCGCCCTTCGCCTGCTTCAGGAAGCCCAGATCTGTGAGTCGCTAAATCGTCCGTTCTTCATTCAAAATCTCCTCAGAGATCTTGCCGGGAGAATTCCACTATTGAACACCGTTGATTTCAGGGTGGATTACCGATGGACTGAGCGCTTTCGAAGCTGCCTGTGGCGAGGCGCTGTCCCGCATCGCTAACACCGCCTGTGTCATTCTCAAAATCCAGGCAAGACATCGGATTCCGTCGCCGCATCAGGCACGGCAGTTATGGGGGCTGATTTAATATTCTACGTCCTGCCGGCATGTCGCGATACACAAAAAAGGCCCTGGCTTTTGCAAGCAAAGCCAGGGCTCTTCACTAGTCTGCTTTTACTGGCCTAACGGACGACAAATTCTGCATGCAATGCGCCGGCCGCTTTCAGGCTTTTGAGGATATCGATCATGTCCCGCGGCGACACGCCCAAGGCATTCAAACCTGCCACGACTTCGGACAGCGAAGTCGTCTCCGGCACTTCGGCAAGTTGGACGCCCTCTTCTTCCTCAATAGCTGCACCTGTGCGCGGAACAACAACCGATTCGCCATTTGCGAAGGGATTGGGCTGCACCACCAGCGGCGTCTCTTCGATCCGCAAAGTGAGGTTTCCTTGAGCCACAGCAACACGGGAAATCCGCACGTCGCTGCCCATCACAATCGTACCGGAACGCTGATCCACCACAACCCGCGCCTTGCGCTGAGGTTCAACCAGGATATTCTCGATCCGGCCCACGGCGTGAGCCGTCGAACGGGTATTTGTTCGCTTGATATCGATCTCGACAGTTCCGGAATCCCGCATCAGGGCAACGTTGCGGCCAAACTCATCGTTGATCGCCCGTTCAATCCGGCCAGCAGTAGTGAAATCCGGCTCCCGCAGGGCCAGACGCATGGAGCTAAGAGAAGACAGATCAAAGCCGATCTCACGTTCGACCCGGGCGCCCGAAGGGATCACACCGGCCGTTGGCACCCCTTGGGTTACCGTGGCCGCGTTACCTTCGGCCACCGCTCCACCCGCCAGGATTGTACCTTGGGAGACGGCATAAATCTGCCCGTCCGCAGCATTGAGCGGTGTCATGATCAGGGTGCCGCCCAAGAGGCTCTTGGAATCACCGATAGCTGACACTGTTACATCAATGGTGCTTCCAACCCGGGCAAAAGGCGGCAGTGTGGCGGTTACAAAGACAGCAGCAACGTTTTTTGGCCGGAACTGCTCACCGGTCACATTGACACCTAGCCGCTCCAGTATGTTGGACATGATTTCTTCGGTGAACGGCGAATTCCGCAGCCCGTCACCGGTGCCGTCCAAGCCGACGACCAGGCCGTAACCGACCAGATCGTTGCCGCGGACGCCATCAAATTCAACCAGGTCTTTGAGACGGATGGTATTTGCCTGCGCCACTGCGGGCAGCAGGAACAGGCAAGTGAAAAAGAGGCGAAGAAATACCAGCATCAGAGATAGTTCAACAATGAGAGCTGCGAGCTGCGCGAAGTGATTGTATAAAGACCTTCAAGCTGTGTTTGCGCTTCTTCCAGCCGTGTATAGGTTTCATAGGGATCAGCTGAGACCAGGTTGTTTTTAACAATGCTCAAACTGGTTTTCGAAGCTTCATTGCGGGTGTTCACCGCTTCAAGCTGGCCTTCGATAAAACCGACATCCGCTTGCAGCTGGATCAGATTGTCCACGCTATCCGTAAGTTCGCTGCTGGCCTGGCGGACCAGGTCAATTTTCACATCGTCCGTCAAACCGAGACTGGGTTCATCTGCCAAAGCTGTAATGACGTAACTTTGCAACGCGTGCTTTAGGTTGTCGTCATCCGCACGGATGCCCAGTGTAACCTGTTCACCCTCGCCCACGGTGACAGGCTGCAGCGATGTGGTGGAACCGCTGTACATCACAGTGTCGAATCCAGCTGGATCATCAAACCAGTCCTTCACGGCTTGAATAATGTCATTGCTTGTCGTCAATCCGGAGACCTCAGTGAGGATGGAACTCATAAGGGTGCCGGTGTCATTGAGCGGCTTGGTATCCGTTGCAGTGCCCGCAAAGACTGCCCGCCCGCCAACGGAGGCATTCAAAAGATTAATTGCACTGGATATTCTTTGCTTGGCTTGACTTCCGAATTGCTGAGCATTGTCCACGTCAATAGCGGACGACAGCGTCAGGATGTCATTCCGCATAGCTTGCACCTGGCTCTGAACCTTGTCGAGGCTGCTTTGTGTTGTGGTGGCAAACAGCTGCACTTCTCTATTGGTGACAGTATAGCTGTCGAGCCGGTTCAGGGTGCTTTCGAGATCCGCCAGATAGGTATAGTCACCGCCCAGCCGCTCGGTCAGGTTGGACGATTTTCCGGTAGCAAACTCTTCGGAGAGCGTGGTTATATTCTGCTGCAATTCCGCATTGCGGCTGCGGAGAAAGAGGTGCTGCGCCATATCACC
The DNA here is from genome assembly GCF_004535885.1 of Leisingera sp. NJS201. Taxonomy (NCBI): domain Bacteria; kingdom Pseudomonadati; phylum Pseudomonadota; class Alphaproteobacteria; order Rhodobacterales; family Roseobacteraceae; genus Leisingera; species Leisingera sp. NJS201. The sequence goes on along the minus strand of NZ_CP038234.1, from coordinate 4,170,788 downwards.
ATAGGAATTCAAAATCATGCGTCAGATCCTCAATAGTGTATCCATAAGTTCGTCGACAACGCTGATCACCCGGGCATTGGCCTGGTAGTACTTTTCCACCAGCAACAGGTTCTGCAATTCAGCATCCGTATCAACGCCAAGCCCCAGTTCCGCTTGGCTCAATTCGTTGAAACTGGCCGCCGCAAAGGTCGATGCGCGTGACGCTGTTTCATTGTCCTGGGCGAACCGCGACAACAGGTTTGCACTCAGCGTCGAGGCTGTCATGTTCGCTGTGCCTAGCCCGACAGAAGATACCGTCCGGGTGGTGTTCAACGTGTCGGAGTAAGCCTGCAGCAAGCTGGAATCACCTGGATCACCTTGACCCGCTGCATATAGGCCGTCGCGGAACCGCCATGTTTCTCCGGTGCCGTCCAAAGCCACCAGATCATTCAATTCAATGCGGTTAGAGATACCGACGAAGTTTGCCGGGTCATGGAAACCGCCATCATCCGTGAAGATGCCGGCGTCGGCGACGCCAATGGTGGCATCCAGTGCAGGATCCTGAAACCGCTCGATCAGATCAGCGGCCATTGTGTCAAGATCCTCTTGCGCTTCCACAGCTGTTACATCCCGGATTTCGAACTGGGCTGTAAGCATGCCACCCCGAAGTGGCCCGTCCGGGCTGGTGTCAATCACCTTGCCGTTGACCTCAAGGCCGGAAATCAATGCATTGCCCAGTGTCATGTGCGGAAGGATATCCCGCGACGGAGTAAAGCTCAGCTCCGACGCTTTGCCATCCAACAACATAACCCCGCCGGTTGAGTAGAGCGTCAATTGGCCATTACCGCGTCGGACAACATTGACTGGAATGATTTCGTTAACCTGATCAACCAGTTGATCCCGCTGGTCATGCATCGCCACTGCATCCATGCCACCGGCTTCGACGACCATAATACGGGCATTCAGTTTTTCGATTTCCTTCAGCGCCTGGTTCACGGTTTCAACCTGAGAGCCGATCGCATTGTCCGCGTTGATCCTCAGATCCCGCAACCCTTCAGCCGTGCGGGAAATCGAGTCGGCCAGCGAATTCGCCTTCACAGCCAAATCATTCAGCCTGGGCTGTGAATCCGGGCGAGAGACTGCCTCAATAATTGAAGACTCGAAATCCGATAGGTGCGAAGCCAGTGACATTTCGTCATCAACTGTGCCAACCAGGTCGGACATTCGGCCGTAGAAATCAGACTGGATCCTGGACGCGCCGTAGTCTGCCTCAGCAACTCTGCGGTTAGTGATCAGAACCGGGTCGTTGATGCGCTGAACATGCCCGACCCGGACGCCGGGAACACCCGCTCCAGGGCTGTTCAGATCCAACACCCGGCGCGAGTAACCAGGTGTCAAAGCGTTGGCCAGGTTTTCCGAAACCACTTGCGAGGACCGGCTGGCCGCGGTCAACCCGCTCATCGCGCTGTTCAGGGCGGAGTAAATAGACATGTTCAGCCTGCTTTCGTGAAGCCAATGTCAGGGGGCATCAAGCGCATTAGCGCTTGATGTTGGTGGTTTCCTGCAGCATTTCGTCAACCGTCTGGATGACCTTGGCGTTGGACGAATAGGCGCGCTGGGTCTGGATCATATCCGTCAGTTCGGTCGCCACATCCACAGCGGATTCTTCCTGGGCATAACCCAGAATTTCACCCGTCGGCCCGTCACCGGCATCCCAAAGATAGAAATCCCCGGACTCATCAGTCGGCATGTAAGTTTGCGAATCCAATGCCCGCATACCGTTGACGTTGGAAACATCTGCCAAAGGAACCTTGTAGATCACCTTGGTATCGCCAGAGTCATATTCTGCTATGACTTCACCGCTCTCGTTGATCTCAACCGAGACAAAGGAACCAACGGGATTGCCGTCTTTTTCAGTGGTGCCTGGAACGAATTCATCACCGAGCTGGCTCATACCGGTGTTGCCGCCGATGGTGCCAATGTTAATTTCGACCGGCCCGCCCGCAACGTTAATTGTCACTGACCCTGCGGCGCCATCGTATGCACCGCCGGTAACAGTTGCCACGCTCGCAAGAGAACCGCCCGTGGTACTGCTGTCATCGAAAGTCAGCGTGTATTCCCCGATATTGGCCGCCCCTGTTGCCGAATCAACAATCTCCATCGTCCATTCATTGGTGCCAGACGTTGCCGGCAGTGTCGCAACATTGGGCGTGTAGGTAATGGTTAGTTCTTCGGCGTTGCCCATGTTGTCATAATACAAAACAACCTGTTCTACGGGATCGCCAGACGCTCCAACATCTGTCTCATCTGCGGGCAGGTTGGCAGTCAGGCTGATTTCTGTTGTTGGTTCCGCAGATAGCCGGTTCAGGTCGACATGGATCGGTTCCAACGCATCAGATGTATCGCGTGCCGCATCCGGCACTGTACCATCAGCCAGCGCCGGCCAGCCCATCAGCACCAGGCCCGATTCTGTCGTCAAGTATCCATTGGAATCTGTACGGAAAGACCCGGTCGTGGTCAGCATCATTAACGGGTCGCCGCCAGCCTCCACTTCAGTAATCGAGGCCACAGGCAGCATGCCTCTTCCGCGCACGGCGAGATCAGTGGCATTGTTGGTCGATACCAGCGGGCCGCGCTCATCAATCAGGCGGACATTGGTGGTGCGGACACCACCAGCCGAATAGGTGCCTCCTGAATTCGACAGGACCATGGAATGGAAATCAGTTTCAACCCGTTTGTACCCGCGGGTCGAGGAATTGGCGATGTTATCGGAAATGGAAGCCAACCGGCTGGCGTTGGCGCTCAATCCTGAAACACCCGCGTTCAGCGACGAAGAAATGGTCATAGCGCGCCTTTCTGCTGCATCTAATCATTCTGGATGCAACAGCTAGCGCAGGAGCGATTAACGGGCGGCTAACAGATAAAATATGACTTATCTGCTAGCCGCCTGTCGCAATGTTTTCAGTGGCTTATTCGCGTAAAAGGATGATTTCGATCCGGTCATTACGGGCTGCCATCGGGTTTCCGACCGCCAGCTTGCGGTCGGCATGGCCGGTCACCCGGTGAATCCGGCCTGCTGCCAGTCCGCCTGATTCGAGCAGCGTCCGTGTTTTGTCGGCTCTGTCATGGGACAGCTCCCAAACCGGATTCTTTGCCAGCACAACCGGATGGGACCGGATGTGGCCACCGATGGCTACATTGCTGGTAACATTTTCCGACACCCGGGCAATCATCCTGACCAGATCGCGGAACAACGGCGTAGGCTCAGCCGCATCCTCTTTGAACAGCGGCATGTCATCTGTGGCAAAAAGTTCGATGATCAGCCCTTCGTCAGTGACCCGGGTCACAATGTGGCGGGCCATCGCAACCGTCACCATGCTCTCGCCGCCACGTCCAGACAATTGTTCTTCGATAGCGCGGAACTTGGAGTCTTCTTCCTCACGCTTCTCGTCGGTCTCGACTCCGGTATCCCCCTGCGCCTGCTGGGCATCCATCGGGTTAATGTCCGTTGCCCCGGTGCCCGATTGCGGCTGAATTTCCTCGGTGAACATGCTGTCACCCTGAAACGCACCATTGCCGCCGCCGGAGACCCGGCTTAGCGGAATTGACGGCGAGAAGTAATCCGCCAGACCCTTGCGTTGTTTTTCCGTCGTCGCGTTCAGCAGCCACATCAGCATAAAGAAGGCCATCATCGCGGTCACGAAGTCGGCATAAGCCACTTTCCACGCGCCACCGTGATGGCCATCGCCACCACCTGATTTTTTCTTCTTGATGATAATGGGCGCCACATTGCTTTGTGCGCTCATATCCACCACCACTATTTTCACCCATCCCCGGGATAACAGGCGGCGCGTTAAACTGGGCTTAACAATTAAACTTGCCGGCAGTTCTGTGCCTCCGCACGGCAATTTCCGCCCAGGCCAAGCGGTTCATTTGCGGAAGTTGCCCGCAACACTATGGCAAAGCCCCGGCAGGAATTGCTGCATCTTAAAATCCACTTATCTTGGCATCGAACAATCTTATCAAAGGTTGATCAAGAGCAACCAGTCCAAGCGCGCCCAGCGCTAGAGTCTCCTCAACACGGCACATGAGACACAAAAAGGAGAACACTATGCTGACCCGCAGAGCCGCATTGATGGGAGCAGCCGGTGTAGCAGCGCTGCCCGTACTCGCCAAAGCCGCCAAGGCTGAAGGCACCACTGTCCACGAGGCCGCTGCACCGGCGGACCTGTCCAGCCTGCAGCGCATCAAGCGCGAACTGGTTGCCCCGCCCTTCGTGCATGAGCACGAGCAGGTTGCTCCGGGTGCGCCGCGCATTGTCGAATTCGAGATGAAGATCGTCGAGAAGGAGATTGAAGTCGATCAGGGCGCCTATCTGCAAGGCATGACCTTCAATGGCTCCATTCCGGGGCCGCTGATGGTTGTCCATGAAGGCGACTATGTAGAGCTTACCCTGATCAACCCGCCGGAAAACATGCTGCAGCATAATATCGACTTCCATGCGGCCACCGGCGCCTTGGGCGGCGGCGCGCTCACCCTGGTCAACCCGGGTGAGAAGACCGTTCTGCGCTTTAAGGCCACCCGCCCCGGCACCTTTGTCTATCACTGTGCGCCGGGCGGTCCGATGATCCCATGGCACGTCGTGGCAGGCATGGCCGGCTCAATCATGGTTCTGCCGCGAAACGGGCTTTCAGACCACAATGGCGATCCAGTCAGATACGACCGCGTCTACTATATTGGCGAAAACGAGTTCTACATTCCGAAGGACGAAAATGGCGACTACCTGCGGTACGAGGATGTAGGCGAAAGCTACCCTGATACCCTTGAAGTCATGAACGGGCTTATCCCCAGCCACGTGGTGTTCAACGGCGCAGTTGGTGCACTGACCGGTGAAACCGCGCTGAAGGCCAAACAGGGCGAGAAAGTGCTGTTCATCCACAGCCAAGCCAACCGCGACAGCCGCCCGCACCTGATCGGCGGCCACGGCGACCTGGTCTGGGAGGCCGGCAAGTTCAACAACGTACCGGACCGCGACCTGGAAACCTGGTTCATCCGCGGCGGCTCCGCCGGGGCTGCGCTCTATGAATTCCTGCAACCGGGCGTCTACGCCTATGTGAACCACAACTTGATCGAGGCGGTGAACCTTGGCGCAACCGCGCACGTGGTGGTCGAAGGCGAATGGAATAACGACCTGATGGAACAGGTGGTCGCCCCGACCGAATACTCCGGCTCCTAAGCTTGGGACTGGTGTGACCTCTCAAGGGCGGCTGCCTTACGCGGCCGCCCATTTTTTGTTTTCTTGGGAGCATACCCATGAAATTCGAACTCATCACTGCTGCGCTGGCCGCCGCGATCAGCATTCCCGGTCTTTGGCTATACGCCCCGGAACCGGCGACGCAGGCCGAAACCGCCGTCATTGCCGCTGCCACAATCCGTTACCGGCCGATCGGCAATTTTCACCAAGGTGGCAAAAGCGTGGTGCCGCCGGAACAGATGCGGCAAGTGGCAGCATTCGAGATCATGAAACATCAGGTCTCCCATGCTGAATATGCCGCCTGCGTGGCGGACGGCGGCTGCAAGCGGGCAGATGCAAACCCGGCAGATGGCAGCCGGCCGCAAACACACGTCAGCTGGCATGACGCCACCGCCTACGCGCAATGGTATTCAAAGAAGACCGGCCAGCCGTGGCGGTTGCCGGATGAGGCGGAATGGCAACTGGCTGCAGCTGAAATCTTTGGCGACGCTTCGGTTGAGACGGATAGCACCGACCCGGCCCAGCGCTGGCTGCGCCAATACGCCCGCGGGGTGACACTGCGCGGCCTGCCAGGACCGGCGCAGGATCCCAAAACCGAACCCGGAACCAACAGCCACGGCCTCAGCGGTCTGGGCGGCAACATCTGGGAATGGACTGCCGGCTGCATGCAGAACGGCGAGTTGCGCAAAGATGGCAGCCTCGCATATGGCGATCCATATTGCAGCGCACGCATTACCGGCGGCCGGCACCGGGCCGTAGTGATCGACTTCATACGCGACGCCAGTGTGGGCGGCTGCGCGGTCGGATTGCCACCAGATTACCTGGGGTTCCGGCTGGTCAAGGACGGCTGACTGCTGAGCAGAAGGGAGGTCTCCCGCGCCCGCAGGTGCTCCGGATGCACCGGAGCACCTTGATAGCCTTGGGCCCGGCAGCTGCGCTGCGCCTTCTGTTGCGAAACCGTTCAAGGACCAATCTGCTTTGAACGGATTTTCCTGTTTTGATGTTCAATTCCCGCCTAAATTGAACCCGCGCCCAGGCGCCGCGCATAGCCCCGGTGCCGGCAATCGAATTGCATTGATAGGGAAGGCCGCGCTGTGCCTCAGCACAGCGCCACGCCCAACTGTGAGGGGCCTCTGGAAAGAGGCCCCGGAACAGGCGGGAGCGCCCGGCTTTTGGATCAAGAGGCCCGGCTGTAGCGCACCCCTTCAGGCACATGCGCATCAAAGCAGCTTGCGATGATCCGGGTCAGCGGCCGGCCTTGGGGCAGGATCGTCAGTGCCGCATCATCCAAGTGCACCAGATCGCCGAACCGCGCCGCGATCTGTGCCAGATCCGCATCCAGCATCGCTGCAAGGCTTCCGAAACGCTGCTTCAGCTCTGCCCGGTTCAGCCGGAACTCGCACATCAGCATCTCGATAGCACGGCCGCGGAGCAAGTCTTCATCGCTCATCACATGGCCACGGGCGCCAGTCAAATGCCCTGCCTCGACCCTTTGCACATAAGCAGGCGTGGCAGCTGCGTTCTGGATATAGCCGCCGGCAAAACGGGAAATCGACGATGCGCCGAATCCAATCAGCGTCGGGCAGGTGTCATCGGTGTAACCTTGAAAATTGCGGCGCAGATGCCCGGTGCGGGCTGCTGCCTCCAGCCCGTCGCCGGGTTTGGCAAAATGGTCGATGCCAATGGCGGCAAAACCCGCCGCGGTGAATTTTTCAGCTGCCAGGCCGGCCAGATGGTACCGCGCCAGATCGTCCGGCAGCGTCTCCTCCTTGATCAGCTTCTGCCGCTTTGCAACCCAAGGCACATGCGCATACCCAAATAACGCCAGCCGGTCGGGAGTCAGACTCAGCACTTTTTCCACCGTGTCCGCCATCCGTGCCTGGGTCTGATGCGGCAGGCCATAGACCAGATCAGCGTTCAACGAGGTGATCCCCGCCGCGCGCAGATCCTCGACACAGGCCTTGGTCACGTCAAACGGCTGTTCGCGGCCAATTGCCTGCTGCACCAGCGGATCAAAATCCTGAATGCCGATGCTGGCGCGGTTCATGCCCTCTGCCGCCAGCGCTGCTATTTTGTCGCGGTCGACCATTGTGGGGTCGATCTCCACTGAGAACTCCCAGTCTTCGGTTTGCGGAAACACTGCCTTCACCGCTTGCGCCAGCCGGTGGATCAAAACGGGCGGCAGAATGGTCGGCGTTCCGCCGCCCCAATGCATCCGCCCCATCCGCAACCCTTTTGGCAGCAAAGGCGCCACCTGTTTCAGCTCTTGCTCCAGCGTGCCAATGTAGCTTTCCACCGGGCTCAGCGTCTGAGTACCTTGTGTGCGGCAGGCGCAAAACCAGCACAGACGCTCGCAAAACGGTATATGCAAATAAACGGAAACCGGCACATCCGGATCCAGCGCCTGCAATTCGCGGGCCTGATCCGCGGCGCCGACGGCTGCAGTAAACACCGGCGCGGTTGGGTAGGATGTGTAGCGGGGCACCCGGCTGTCGAACAGCCCAAGGGCTTGGAGGCGGTCAATCTGTTTCATGACTTTGGTATGCCCCTTTTCAATCGCCTCCACTTTGCGCAGGATCAAATCAGACGTTGTTTTGACGTCTGTTGCGGCGCCGGAGTCGTTTCTTCAACATGCTGATTTAAAACGTAAAAAACATTTATCTGTGATTCCTTCAGAAATCCGGCGTCCACGTGCATTTTCCGTTTGACGCCCCTGGAAAACCGCCTTATACGCCGGTCTCACGACACCTGCCCAGGTGGCGGAATTGGTAGACGCGCTAGCTTCAGGTGCTAGTGTTCGTAAGGACGTGGAGGTTCGAGTCCTCTCCTGGGCACCATTCCCCAAAATCATAAACATCTAAAACTCTCGGAGTTTTACGATATCAGGCCGCCGCACCAACCGCCGGGCTTGATAGTGTTTTCCGAGCAACACTATCGGACACATTTTTTTAAGCAGTTTCGGACATCAAATTTCAGAAACAATAGGTTCGGCACAAATTACATTTGACGACGAAAGCACGACAGATGATGCCCGTAAGGCCTATGTCATCTCAGCAATGAGGGTGAACACTATTGCAATGCAGGAGCTTTAGGACGCACCAGGCAGCAACAGCGCCACCGCCAGCAATACCACATTGGGAACAGGCTCAAATCTCGATGGTGATTTGGGTGGCCTATTTGACAGCTGAACCAATGGGGCAAACCCAGATATCGCCGCTCTGCCTATCGCTTTCGCAATCTGCGACAAGGGCGGCGGCGATACTCTGGACGTCAGCAACATTACCACCGGTCGCGACATCGGCATACGGGACAACAAACTGTCCGATGCCGGCGGAGGCCTTTACCCGGCCGCGGCAATGGGATGGCACAGCCGCAAAGTACTGATCTGGCGGTTATCCGGTACGATGAACGCCGGGTTCTGCATCGAGGCCTTGAAGGAAGCACTGGCCCGGCGCTGCCCGCCCGGGATATTCAACTCTGATCAGGGTTACTGGTTCCCCAACTCAGATTTCACCAGCGTGCTGAGGGCCGCTAAGGTGAAGATCCAGGTGGATGGGCGCGGCCTAAGATACGCCGCCTCAGAACCTGAATGCTGCCGCCTGACGTGAAACCAATTATTTAGCTTAACCAGGCTGAAATCTGGCCCAAAAACAAGGGCAACATCTGATAATGTCATTGTAACCAAAGGCGGCAAGGATACCGTTAAAGGCGCCGACGGTAACAGCGAGCGAATTGATCTTTTCCGGCCCCTTCGTTGAGTTCGATCTGCAAAGCCCGTGTGGCGGCAACCCGAACCGGCGACGCCGTGGTCATCCAGACCGGTGGCGGCAATTCCATTCTGTCAATCGATGTGCAGTACAGCGACCTGCATAATGGAGGCTTCCTTTTCTGACCCTCGCGCGCCATCTGCGGCGGCTGGCTGCCTTGTCTCGGCATTTGCGGTCCAGTCAGCCTCCGCTCCCGAATGACAGCGACCGTTGAGTTTGCACGGCAAACCACCTATTTCCCCAGTACGGCACCCTTCGGGGCGATTTGAACACAGGGGAACACCAGTGGCCAACCACCTTTACAAGAACGACCTGCCCGACGGGCTGGATCTCGGTTCCGTCGTCGCAATTGACTGCGAGACAATGGGGTTGAACCCGCATCGTGACCGGCTTTGCGTGATTCAAATGTCCGGCGGCGACGGCAATGCCCATATCGTGCAGGTCGAAAAGGGCCAGACCGAGGCGCCCAACCTGTGCCGGATGCTGGAAGATGCAAATGTGCTGAAACTGTTCCACTTCGGCCGCTTCGATATTGCCGCCATGCACCACGCATTCGGCGCCCTCGCGGCCCCTGTCTATTGCACCAAGATCGCCAGCCGCCTGGTCCGCACGTACACCGACCGGCACGGGTTGAAGAACCTGACCCAGGAACTCTTGGCCATCGACATATCCAAACAGCAGCAGATGAGCGACTGGGGCGCAGAGGAACTGACCGAAGCACAGCTTGAGTATGCCGCCTCCGACGTGCTCCACCTGCACAAGCTGCGCAAGGCGCTGGACAAGCGCCTGGCCCGCGAGGGCCGAACCGGAATGGCGCAGGCCTGCTTTGACTTCCTCCCCATGCGTGCCAAGCTGGATCTGGCCGGCTGGCCCGAAATCGACATCTTTGCGCACTCATGACTGATACAGAAAAACTCCTCGTCACCGCACGGCAGGTGATCACCGATGAAGCCAGGGCGCTGGACACCCTCGCCGACAGCCTGGACGAACGCTTTGCCGAAGCGGTGCAGCTGATCCTGCAGGCCAAGGGCCGCATCATCGTCAGCGGCATCGGTAAATCCGGCCATATCGGCCACAAGATCGCCGCCACCCTGGCCTCGACCGGCACGCCGGCCTATTTCGTGCACCCCGCCGAGGCCAGCCATGGTGATCTGGGAATGCTCTCCGAAGGCGATGTGGTGCTGGCGATCTCCAACTCAGGCGAGGCGCCGGAGTTGGCCAATCTGCTGGTTTTCACCCGCCGTTTCGGCATTCCCCTCATTGGGCTGTCGAGCAAGATGGACAGCGCCCTGATGAAGCAAGCGGATGTGCACCTGCAAATCCCCTCGCTGGGCGAGGCCTGCGGATTTGGCATGGTGCCTTCAATTTCCACCACGCTGACACTGGCAATGGGCGATGCGCTGGCGATAGCACTGATGAAATACCGGGATTTCCGCCCGGAGAACTTCCGCGACTTCCACCCTGGCGGCAAACTGGGGGCGCAGCTCAGCAAGGTGCGCGACCTGATGCACGCTGGCGATGCCCTGCCGCTTGTCACTGAGAACACGCCGATGTCAGAAGCGCTGATCGAAATCAGCCAGAAGGGATTTGGAGTGGCAGGTGTGGTTGCCGCAGACGGATCCTTGACCGGAATCATAACAGACGGCGATTTGCGCCGCCACATGGACGGCCTGCTGGACAAATCTTCCGCCGAAGTCATGACCGCAAGCCCCGCCTCAATCGCCCCCGGCGCAATGGCCCAGGAGGCTGTCGCCGTGATGAACCAGCGCAAAATCACCTGCCTGTTCGTGGTTGATCCGGACAATGGCGGCAAGGCCGAGGGCTTGTTGCACATCCACGATTGCCTGCGCGCAGGCCTGGGCTGACGCAAGCCCGGAGGAGAAAAAGCATGGACAGCTACTCCAGAGCCGTTGCCTATCTTAAGGTACTGCTGCCGCTGGCCGCATTGGTTCTGATGTCCACAATGTTCCTGATCTCCCGCGGGGTGAACACCGACGCGGTGATCCCCTTTGCTCAAAAGGAAATCGAAGACCGGATGAAAGGCCAGCAAGTCACTGCACCTTACTTTTCCGGCACCACCGCACAGGGCGATGAAATTATGGTCACTGCTGCGCTCGCCCGTCCCGGCGGTGACGGCACGCCCGCAGTTGCCAGCGATCTTTCCGCTGAATTCGATCTGGCTGAGGGCGGCAGGATCACGCTTAAATCGGAAAGCGGTGCGATACACCCTGGCCGGGACATGGCGCGCTTTTCCGGTAATGTGATTATCACCTCCGCAGACGGGCTGATTGTCGAGACCGAAGAACTGAACACAGCGCTTAGCGGGCTTGAAGCCGACAGTCCCGGCGCAGTCCGTGCGACTGGCCCGATCGGCGAGCTGACCGCCGGTAATATGTGGATCGGAGTGAAAACCGAGGGCGGACCGGTCCATATGCTGTTCAAAAACGGGGTGAAGCTGCTATATGAACCCCAGAAACCGGAAAGATAACCTGTGTCCTATTTGCGCGCATTGATTTTTTGCCTGCCGCTCGCGGTATTTCCCAGCCTCGTGGCGGCGCAGACGGCCTCCGTTGCCTTTGGCGCGGTCAAGTCCGACCCCAGCCAACCGGTTGAAGTCACCGCCGACAACCTTGCGGTCAACCAGGCAAACGGCTCGGCAGAGTTTACCGGCAATGTGCTCATTATTCAGGGCATCATGCGGCTGTCTGCAGACAAGGTTCTGGTGATCTACAAAACCGCAGACGAAACAGACGCCCAAGCGGGCATTGAACGGCTGGAAGCCACCGGCAATGTGGTACTGGTCAGCGGTCCGGACGCCGCCGAGGCACAGCGCGCCGAATACACCATTGACCAAGGCACTATCGTGATGACCGGCAATGTGCTCCTGAACCAGAAAAGCGGTACCCTGGCTTCCAACCGGCTTGAGGTGAACCTGACTTCCGGCACTGCCAAAATGGCCGGCCGGGTAAAGACTATCCTGAACCCGAATGGCGGCAGCAACTGATGGCGAAACCTGGTCTGACCGTCACCGAAGGCTCTTCCGGGCTGCGCATTGAAAAACTGCGCAAATCCTACCGCAAACGGGTGGTGATCCGCGACGTGTCAATGTCGCTGAACCGCGGCGAGGTGGTGGCCCTGCTGGGTCCCAACGGGTCTGGCAAAACCACCAGTTTCTACGCCATTGCAGGTCTGGTTTTCCCCGAAGCGGGCACCGTCAGCATCGACGGCCAGAACGTGACCGGCCTGCCGATGTACCGGCGCGCTCGCCTTGGCATCGGCTATCTGCCACAGGAAATGTCGATCTTCCGCGGCCTGTCGGTGGAGGACAACATCTCTGCCGTTCTGGATATCTCGCAGAAACACGAACACAAACGCCGCGAGCGGCTGGAAGAACTGCTGTCCGATTTCTCGATCGAACACCTGCGCCGCGCACCCGCGTTGGCGCTGTCAGGCGGTGAACGGCGCCGGGTTGAGATTGCCCGCTGCCTTGCCGCAGATCCGAAATACCTGCTGCTTGACGAACCCTTTGCCGGCGTTGACCCGATCTCGGTCGGCGATATCCGCCACTTGGTTTCCGACCTCAAGAAACGCGGTATCGGCGTGCTGATCACCGACCACAACGTGCGCGAGACCCTGGAGATCGTGGACCGGGCCTATATCCTGCATGACGGCCAGGTGCTGATGTCCGGCAGCCCCGAGGAAGTGGTTGAAAACGAAAACGTCCGCCGGGTTTACCTCGGCGACAACTTCCGCATTTCCTGACTTCCGCGGTCAAAGCCGGACAACCGGGAATATGCCTGAAACCCGTGTTTCTTTTTCCGGGTTATCCATTGACTCTCCCGCTGTCTTGCCGTCGAATTGACCCATGGCATACGCGCAGACCGATGCAATCCGCTTAGCAGCCTTGGCGACAAGGCCCGGACGGATGCAACCGGATGCCTGGCCTGCCCCCCGGTTCCGGACCTGACGTGACAGCGCCAAGGATTGCCTTGGCGGCGGGTTTGGGCCGCAATAATTCGTAAAGGAGATCACATGCGTTACAAAATAAGCGGTAAACAGATCGACATCGGCGAAGCTCTGCAAACCCATGTGCAGAACGAGCTGGGTTCGGCCGTTCAGAAATATGCAGAACGGCCAACCGACGCGACAGTGGTCTTTTCCCGTTCGGCGCATGAATATGTGTGTGAAGCCACCGTCCATCTGTCGACCGGGCTGAGCGCTCAGGCCAAGGCGCACGAAACCGAAATCTACGCCGCATTCGACTCTTGCTGCGAAAAAATGGAAAAACAGCTGCGCCGTTACAAGCGCCGCCTGAAAGACCACCACAAGGATCGCAGCGAACCGGTTGAACATTTGGGCGCCAATTCGTATATCCTCGCCTCTGAGGAAGCGGAAACAACCGAACCGGACTCGCTGCAGCCGATCATCGTCGCCGAAATGGAGACTCGCATACCGTCCCTGTCTGTCGGGGAAGCGGTAATGCAGATGGAAATTGCAGGTGCACCGGTTCTAGTCTTCCGCAAAGAAGGCAAAGACGGGTTGAATGTGGTCTACCGCCGCGAAGACGGCAACATCGGCTGGATCGATCCGTAATCACATCTAAGGCATCGGCGCCCCTCCACAACGGGGCGCCGGAACGGAGCAGACATATGCAGATTTCCAGCATCCTCAAGCCAGAGGCCGTCCGGGTGATCGGTGCGGCCTCAAGCAAGAAGCGCTTGTTCCAGGAAATTGCAGACATTGCTCAATTTGCATACGGGCTGGACGCCCAGGCGACGGTCGAGGCTTTGCTGGACCGCGAAAGCCTAGGCCCTACCGGGGTTGGCCATGGCGTCGCCCTGCCGCATGCCAGGCTGGACACTGTAAGCGAAGTCCGCGGCATCTTCCTGATCCTGGAGAAGCCGCTGGACTTCGGAGCGGTGGACCGCCAGCCAGTGGATATTGCCTTTGCCCTGTTTGCTCCGGAAGATGCCGGCGTCGAGCATCTGAAAGCGCTGGCGCTGGTGTCACGCACCCTGCGCGAACAAAGCTTCTGCACCAAACTGCGCGCCAACCACGACCCGGCAACGCTTTATACCATCCTGACAGAAGATCAGTCCGTCCAAGCGGCCTGATCCCCGGGCTACGTCTGCCCGTATCTGAATTTCCCGGTTTTTCTACGCACTCGCTTGCGGCCAGGAATTGCTATTGCGCCGCGTCTTTCCCGCAAGCTCTCTCGTCCGTCATCAGCCGCCATCCGGCGGAGCTTTTTCAGTCCGGCAAGGCCCAAGACCGCCCCGGAGGTTTACCTCAGCCAAATCTGCGGCGGACACGGTAACATCGCGCCTGCATTCATGCTGCCGTATCAGCCTGCGCGCCAGGGACCAAAGCCAAACGCCAGATAGTCGCGCTGGTAAACGGATGCAATCAGCGCCTCCAGATCCGCGTCGTAAATATCATCCAATGCAAAGGGCACCTGCGGCGCAGCGGCCGGCACCGGTCCCGGCTCCATCCGACCCTGCCTGCGAGCCAGTGCAGGCAGATCCTCACTCATCTCCGTCTCGCGGATCAGAAAATCCGGAGGCCCGAGTTCAGCAAACCCGGCCAGCACCTGGCTTTGGCTGACCCATTCCGCGTCCGCCCGGATCGACGTCTGCCCGGACAGATTGGCCCGGACAAAACTCAGAAAACCGGCAAAAGCGTCCCGGTGCTGCGCTCGGGTATACCCGTCGTCCGGCCCTTCCTCCGGCAAAACCAGCCCGAACTGCCGCCGCAACGTATTGCGGATGGCCCGGAAGCTGCCCTCGCCGGCATTCAGGATCCGGTGGCAGAACACCGCATGGGCCCGCGCCGCAGGGTGGCGCAGCACGGTAAAGCTGCGGAACCCCTTATTGCCGCGTTTCCACTGGCGCAGCTGTTTCTGGTTCATGCCCTGGATCAACCCGTCTGGCGCCACCTGATCCAGCCCGGCCATCCATTGCACGACTTCGCGCTCCGGCCCGCCCTTGAGCGGCAAGTATAACAGCGGCGTCACCACCCCCGCCACATACCCAGGCACCGCCGGGCCGCGGCGCGGCTCGAAATTCGGGGTGCGGGTCAAGTTGAAGCGGTCCATGCCCGACAGCGCCTCTTGCATTGCGTCAGGGTTTGCCACCTTAGCCAGAACCGGCGCCGGGTTCTGCCGCTTGAGGCTCTCATCCAGCGCCTCAAGCCGCTGGGACATTCCCAGCCAGCGTGCCAGCCCGTTCATCACCTCAACGCTTTGCAGATCCTCATAGGCCACATAGAACGCCGTCTGACCCAGCGACTGCAGCCGGTTCAGCAGCGTGACCTGGAAATCTTGCAACGCTTCTACATGGGCGGAAAATTCCGCTGCATCAAACCGCGCTTTGGCGTCCTTGCGGCGCTTTACATCGGTCAGCTTCCACTGCCCGGTTGCCTTGGCAATCTTCCAGGACACATAACTGTCCAGCGGGTTGCGGGTCAGGATGATCTTGGCACAGCGCGGATCCTCCAGCATCAGGTCCAGCACCCGCGGATCATGGTCATGGAAATAGCGGCAACCGCCCAGCGCGCTTGGGTCAGCCTTGATCTGCTGGATCAGCCGGGCTGGATCCGCCTCCCGCATAGCCTGAGTCACCCCCAGAATATCGCTCTTGTTCGGATAGCCGATGAAATGCGGATTGAAGGCTTCGCCGTGGCAGGCAAGCCCGTCAAAAGCATTCAGATTGGTCTCCAGAAAATTGGAGCCCGTCCGCATTTCAGCAAAGACAACAAAATAGTCGAAGGAGGAATCAGACATCAGAATTTATCGTACCAGATAGGGTTTGCGTTGCGGCTTGGAGAGGCTGACAGGGCTTTGCTCAACCGGGAAATCCCCCATCAAGTAGGGGTGCATGCCCTGGTTTTTCAGGTTCTGCAAAAACTGTCCAAAGCCCTCAAGGTCCGTCATCTTGGGAGCCTCGCTCAGATGGCGCGCCGCAAGAGGACCGATTTCGTCAATGATCGTCTGCAATGGTTCCATTGGCGCCTCTACGAACTCCGCCATGCTCCAGATCCGGACCCGTGCCTTGGTCCATTGCGAGCGCAGGATCTGCAATTGCTCAGCCTCGGTCTGCTGCAGCTTTGCCGCTTCCTGCCGGAGTTCTGTGAAGTTGCGGTTGGATTTGAACAGCGGCACTGCCCAGGCACCGCTGATGACAGAAATTTGCACATTTGCATCCCGTGCCAGCAGCCAGTTCACTGCCTGGTTGTCCCCTGGCCCGAACTGAAAACACTGCCGTTCGCCGCGGGTGTTCCAAATCAGGCTGGTGAGAAAGCTCTCTGGGTTGTAGTCACGGACCCTGGCATGGCCGTTGAGGCACCCATTGACCAATCTCTGCCCTTCGGAAAACGCCGCCCCATCCGGTGCAAATATATGCCCATGAACACGCGCCCCAGTGGTTCGAGCCAGCCAGGTTTCAAAATCGTCGAACAGTTCGGTAAAGCCCTGAAACACTGAATAGGGGCTGGAAGTGATGCCATTCTCCGAGCCTTGGCCGGGAAACCGGCTTTGCATGTATAAACCGGGTCTGCCGCGGGTGCGCCGCTCTACCGCCTTGGCAAAAATCCGGTCGATTTTACCCGGGTTCGGTTCGGTCCGCTTCATCGCGCCGGCAGGGTCGGTCAGAAACGCCTGATACAGACGTTCTGCATGTGGCCAGATCTTGCGGGCAACAAAGCAGTCTGACCGGCGCAGAAGCTGCAAATGATCGTCGTAGAAGATATGCGGCTTACCCTGGAAATCGAATTTCGACAGCGTCAGCGAGCGGCTTTCGATATTGCTGGAATACTGCCGCACCAAAGTCTGGAAATAGCTCTCATCCGGAATCCAGACCTTGCGGAAATAGTTATCATAAACCGGACGTTCAGGATCCTCCAGGATCGCCGACAGGGTTTGCCGGGTCAGGCACCACCACTGGCTCCCCATATGCGGTACCAGCCCGGGGGAATCCGGCGCCTGATGCGCAACTTGCGCTGCAAATCCACGTAGCGGTCGAACAGATAGCGGTGTTTCTTCCAGGAAAACGGGAACCGCAGGGTGAACCGCTCGTGGCTGAGCCCGCCGACAATCCACGGCACATCCGCAGTGGTGGCGCTTTCGATGAAATCGGTGCGCGGGCGGGCAGCCAGGTAATCGATCAGCTCCTGCACAGGCCGGAGCGGCAGGCACGACCCGGAGGCCAGATAGACATGGCGCACTAACGGAAACTCCGCCAGCATCACCTCGGACGCCGATTGCGACGCCGCAACTATTCCCCAAGTGCCCCATTCGCACCGGTGGCGGGCGGAAAACCGGACCAGCGGATCATCCGCCAGCACATCTTTGAAACGGGTGAACGCCTGATGCCCGACGTTGCGGTCCACATGCAGCACCACCGGGCAACCGCTGGCGGTCCAGTGCCGCACCACCTGCGCAGCCCGATCCAGTGCGGTATGCACAAGCATGACAACCCCAACCGCGCTCATGCCCAGTTTCCTTTGGACATCATTCCCAAAATTTCAAGCTGGCGCCAGTTGATGTACTTCTCGCTCCATTTGCACCACAGCTCCGGCTGCTCCACCAGTTTGCCTGCATAGGCCTTATACTCGGTGGAGCCGGCATAATGCTGCCCGCGGACGAGCTCCTCCTGCGCCTTTACGGTAAAGATATCGAGGAATTTGGTATGCAGCAGCGCGCCGCTGGCCTTTTCACCGCCATCAGCCTCATAGACCTGGTTCAATCCCGCGGCAGCAGCGCGTGGGTAGAGCTGGCATAGGCATAGCGGCGGTGCCATTTGACGAGCGGTATCTTGTTCAGCGCCGGCGCCCGTTGGGGCTGGTCTGCAAAAAACACCCGCGACCGCGGCCCGCCCTGAATCCACAAATTGCCGTATTCCGGGTTGCGTCTGATTGTATAGTTGCCGCTGTCAAACCAATGGGCAATCTCCAAAGGATTCTGCCCCGGCTGATACGGCACCTCGCCAATCCTGCCCTTGGGATAGACATCAATCAGCATAGCCGAAAAACTGCGGATCGCGGAATTGTCCAACCAGTCAGTCAAAGCGCGGATCGGCCGGGTGTCGCAAAACGGGTAGATAAAAAACTCATCCGGATCGACCACCAGAACCCAATGCCCATGCGCATATTTGCGTTTCAGGCCGTTCATCCAATCGATGCCGAAACCTGAACGCTTGTAGCTCGCCGTGGTGTGCCACAGCGAAACATCGCCCATGCCGCGCAGATAGTCGGCACTGCCGTCGGTGGAACCATTGTCGACAAACAGGAAATGGTTGATCCCCATGCCGCGGTAATACTGCAAGAAATAGGGCAGTCGGATCTGCTCGTTGCGCATGGTGCAGACCAGCAGGATATCCCCGGCCGGATAGCTTTGGTGTTGTCCTGCACAGCGGTCAGCTCACTGGATTTGCGCACCGCACGGACCAGACGCCGCTTGCGCCGCAACCGCATCCGGTAAGAATCCCAAAGCCCCACGTTCACTCCAAACCAATATCCAGGGAGCGCGCTCACCCGTTCAGGCCTAACAGGACCTGCCTCAAGTTTCCGCGCAATATGTCACGGGAGTATTGTATTAACAACGAATTTAGAAACAGTTACGCATCCGCACGGCCAGGCTGCAACAGTTCAGTGGCCGTTCGGCAATTCACCAGTTGATCGGTGTCATCAACCCAAGCGCTGCCAGCTGTTCCGGATCTTGGTACCGAACCGATCCAGAATACCACAAATCCGGAGTTCCCGAGATCCCATCGTAGTAGCCGTCAAACTGCAGCGGAGTGTGAAAGTGCTGCTGCCGCTGCTTTTCTGTTGCTGACTTGGAAACAATCTCGGGCAGGAACTTGGTATGCAGCAGTATCCCTGAGGGCTCCGTCCCTCCTGGCCCGTTATAGAGCGCGTTCATTTGCGGCGGCAGCAGCGAATGGGTTGAGTTCATATAGGCATAGCGGCGGTTCCAGCGGATCAGCGGCAGCTTGTTCAGCGTCGGGGACCGTTCCGGCTGCTCTTGGAAAAACACTCTCTCGCGGGCGCCGCCCTGTACCCAGAGGTTGCCCATCGGCTGCTGCCGAACGGCCCGGTACGGCCCGGCATCAAACCATTGCAGAATTTCACACGGATCCTGTTCCGGTGCATAGCTTTGCCCGCCCAGCGGTCCCTTGGGGTAGAGATCAAGCATCAGTGCGCCAAAGCCCTGACGCCCTTGCTGTTCCAGGTTTTGCGTCAGGTCGTCCAGCCCGTGTTCTTCCATACCGGAATAGACCAACAGCTCATCCGCATCGACTGTCAGGCACCAGCGGCCATGGCCGTAGCGGATCAGCAGCCAGCCCAGCCAGTCCAGGCCAAAGCGCGCTTCCCGGTAGCTGGCAGCAGTCTGCCACACAGAGACATCCGGCTGATCTGCCAGCAGTTCGGCGCTGCCGTCATCGCTGCCATTGTCGACAACCAGGAAATGCGCGGCACCCAGCCGCCGGTAAGACTCCAGGAAAAAAGGCAGACGGCTGATCTCGTTACGTAAAACGATAAAGACCAGAACCCCGTTTGCGGGGATCTGGTCTGTACGGTCAGCCATTTTGCTCATCTGACGCCGGGCACGCAATGCCCGCCACAGCATCCGCCGCCGTTTCCACCGCATCCTGTAGGCCCCAGCAAGGCCCAGGGGCGGCATGTCAGCAGCAGCGGAGCGCATCATGTTATACTTAGGCCTCGTAATAACCTGTCTTATGCCACTCCCAGGCATCGGCGATCATCATCTCCAGGGTTGAGCGGCGCGGCTCCCAACCCAGATCGGTGACCGCCCGGGTCGAGCCCGACACCAGCTTGGTGCAGTCTCCCGCCCGGCGCTCACCCGTGTTGCACGGCACCTTTTGACCGGTCACCGCCTCGGCCTTGTCCATCACTTCGCGCACAGAAAAGCCAGAACCGGTGCCAAGGTTGAACACCTGGCTTCCCTTGCCGTCTTCCAGCCACTTCAGGCCCAGCACATGCGCATCCACCAGATCGCAGACATGAACATAGTCGCGGATGCAGGTGCCGTCCGGGGTATCGTAATCGGTGCCGAAAATGGTCAGCGCATCGCGCTTGCCTGCAACAGCATCCAGCACCAGCGGCACCAGATGGGTTTCGGGACGGTGGAACTCGCCCACTTCAGCCTCTGGATCAGCACCCGCTACGTTAAAATAGCGGAAAATCACCGAACGCAACCCGTTCGAAGCTCCAAAATCTTTGAGGATATCCTCCACCGCGCGCTTGGAAGCGCCATAGGCATTCAGTGGCAGCTGCGGCGTGTTCTCGTCCAGCACCACATTGTCATGCTCGCCATAGGTCGCACAGGTCGAGGAGAACACGAAGTCCAGACAGCCCGCAGCCACTGCGGCCTCGATCAGGTTCAGCGACCCGCCGGTGTTGTTGGCCCAGTAGCGGCCCGGCTCGCTCATCGCTTCGCCAACCTGGCTGAGCGCCGCAAAATGCATCACAGCAGCCGGTCGGTACTTGGCAAAGACCTCATCCAGCCGCGCCCGGTCATTCAAGTCGCCCTGCTCAAACGGGCCGAACTTCACCGCGTTCTGCCAGCCGGTCACCAGGTTGTCGTAGGTTACCGGGGTGTAACCCGCCGCTTTCAGCGCCTTGCAAGCATGCGAACCAATATAGCCGGCACCGCCGGTCACCAGGATATGTGTCACTGTCTCTGCCCCATGCAGGGCCGCCCCGGGAGGCGGCCAGAGTCGTTATTGCGCGGCTTTGCCAACCTGCGCGATTTCGGAAATGTAGTTCATCAGATCATCCCGCAACTCTTCACGCGCCAGCGCAAAGGCCACTGTGGCCTGCAAAAAGCCTGCCTTGGAACCGCAATCAAACCGCTGGCCGCGGAACCGGTAGCCGTAAACCGGCACATCCTGCGCTATGTCCTCGGCAATGGCATCGGTCAGCTGGATCTCGCCGCCCGCACCCGACTTCATCTTGTTGAGGTTTTTCAATACAGAAGGCGACAGGATATAGCGGCCGATCACAGCCAGGTTTGAAGGCGCCTCGCCTGCACTTGGCTTTTCTACCATCCCATTGGCCGCAACCACCTGGCCCATGTCGTCCTTCACGTCAAGCACACCGTAAGAGGACGTCTTTTCAGGCGGAACCTCCATCGCAGCCACCATATTGCCGCCGGTTTCCTCGTAGGCTTCGACCATCTGCTGCAAGCAGGGTTTTTCCGCCGCGATCACATCATCCGGCAGGATCACCGCAAAGGGTTCATTGGCGATCAGCCGGCGGGCGCACCAGACCGCATGGCCCAGGCCCAGCGCCTTGTGCTGGCGGATATAGGCGATGGCACCGGATTCCATATTGGTGCCTTGCAGCAAATCCAGCAGATCCTGTTTGCCCTTTTTACGCAGTTCCTGCTCCAGAACCGGTGAATGGTCAAAATAATCTTCCAGTGCACCTTTGCCGCGCGACGTGACAAAGATGAACTCCTTGATCCCGGCCGCGCGCGCCTCGTCGATGGCGTATTGCACCAGTGGCCGGTCGACCAGTGTCATGATTTCTTTCGGAACGGATTTGGTTGCGGGAAGGAAACGTGTTCCCATACCTGCAACGGGAAAAATTGCCTTAGTTACCTTTTTACGCATGGCGCTCTCTCAATACTAAAATTCCAGGCCGGATACCGCCCTCCCCGCAAGTGAGGAGAGATAAAGCTCCGCTAGACCTGGCTGTCCCCAACAATTCGCGATGCGGCTGCCAGCGGCCCCGGGCTGCATCCCATCAGTGTGCTTATGCCTGTGTCAGTACCTTTTACCATTCTTCGCCTACTCGTGACCCATCTTCTTCATCATCGTCTCCAGCCGCGGCACATCTTCCGGGTTATTCAGCTCCCAAAACTCGCGCCCTCGGGCTTCGACTTCGACACACAAAACTTTGCGGCCGTTCTCCAGGAAGCGCAGCTGTTCCAGCCCTTCCAGTTTCTCCAGCGGCCCCGCCGTCCAGCCAGAATACGCCGCCAAGGCGTCCGGGCGGTAGGCATAGACGCCGACATGGTGAAAGACCGGCGTGTTTTCGCCATCACCAAAGGTCTGCGCGCAGTACGGAACCACTTCTTTAGTGAAATAGAGCGCACTGCGGTCTTCGGCAAATACTGCGGTGGTGCCGCCAACCCGGCCGGCCTTGCGATCGGCCAGAAGACTGTTCAGCGTCTCGCCATTGCAGCGCAGCACCGGTGTAGCCAGCCCCATGCCGGGCGCTGCGCGCAGCCCCGCCACCAGATCTTCGACAAACCAGTGCGGTGTCAGCGGAGCGTCGCCCTGCAGGTTCACCACAATCTCATAACCGCTGCCCAGCGCTGCATGCGCCTCGGCGCAGCGTTCAGTGCCATTGCCGCAGGCCTCCGAAGTCATCACCACTTCGGCACCAAAGCCTTCGGCTGCCTGCCTGATGCGATCATCATCGGTTGCCACCACCACCCTGTCCACGCCTTGCACCGAACAGGCCGCCCGCCAGGAGCGTTCCACCAGCGTGCGGGCCTCACCGGTGGCACCGGTCAGCGGCACCAGCGGCTTGCCGGGGTAGCGGGTCGAGGCGTAGCGGGCGGGGATGACGATCAGGACAGACATCAGGCTTTCTTCAGCTCCACAGCCGGTGCATAGGCAATGAAGAACGGGTTCGCATAACCTTCCTTGCCGTAAACAAGCGGGGAGTGATCGTCAAAACGCACCACTTTGCCGCCAGCGCCGGCAAGCACCGCGTGACCGGCAGCTGTGTCCCATTCCATAGTGCGGCCGACACGCGGATACAGATCCGCCTCACCAGTGGCCACCAGGCAGAACTTCAGCGAAGAGCCGGCGCTTTTGCTATCCTTCACTTTGTACTTGCCGATGTAATCGTCGGTTGCCTGATCGCGGTGTGACTTCGACGCCACCACCATCAGCGCAGCGTTGTCGCTGCCGGCGACCCGGATCGGCGCTGTTGCACCGATAGTTTCTGGATCGAACGCGCCGGTTTCCTCAACCGCGCTGCCATCCGCCAGGGTAAAGAACATCCGTTCTTTGGCCGGTGCATAGACCACGCCGCGGGTCGGCACGCCTTTTTCCACCAGCGCAATGTTCACAGTGAAATCGCCGCGGCGGTGGATGAATTCCTTGGTGCCGTCCAGCGGGTCGACGATCAGAAAGGTATCGCCGCGCTCTTTGTGCGAGTCAGACTGTTCTTCGGTGACCAGCATCATATCCGGGAAGGCCGCCCGCAGCCCGGCCGAGATCAACGCATCAGCAGCCTCATCCGCAGCTGTTACCGGGCTTTCGTCGGATTTAACCTTCACGTTGAAATCGTCGGAATTGTAGATTTCCATGATCTTTGCGCCGGCCTCAATTGCCAGGCGGCGGATCACGGGCACCAGGTCTTCATACGTCACGCAGATCTCCCTAACATGGGTTTAATTGAAAATTTGCCTCTTGCCCCTTATGATGCGCAGATAGCGGAACGGCAAGCAGCCGCATCAAATTCGAGCAGAGAATACAGGCCTCATGTTTCAGCAGCGCACGCAGCAATCCTCGTTGTCCGGGCTCCTCACGCTTAGCGAGGTGGTATTCCATTCGGTCGTGCGCAGCGTCCGTTCCAAACACAATAATGCCTTTGCGGCACTTGCGCTGAACATCATGCAAGCCGTCCTCTTCGTCGGGGCGTTTTTTGCCATGTTCGCGCTGCTGGGCCTGCGCGGCTCAGCAATTCGCGGCGACTTTCTGCTTTATGTTATGTCCGGTGTGTTTCTGTTCATGGTTCACACCAAGACAGTCGGTGCCGTTGCCGGTGCTGAGGGGCCCAGCAGCCCGATGATGCAGCATGCGCCGATGAACACGATGGTGGCCATTCTATCTGCCGCAATCGGCGCGCTGTATATCCAAGTGCTGTCACTGTTCATCATCCTGTTTGTCTACCACGTCGCATTCACGCCCGTGCATATCGAAGAGCCAATACCCGCCTTTGGCATGATTTTGCTGGCCTGGACCACCGGCGCCGCCGTCGGGCTGGTGTTCCTGGTGCTGAAACCCTGGGCACCTGGGCTGGTGAGTATTCTGACGATGATCTACCAACGCGCTAATATGATCGCGTCGGGCAAGATGTTCCTGGCCAACACGCTGCCCAGTTTCATGCTTGCCATGTTCGACTGGAACCCCCTGTTTCACTGTATCGACCAGGCCCGCGGCTTTGTCTTTATCAACTATAACCCGCATTTCAGTTCCTGGCAGTATGCTGCTTGGGTAGCGCTGGTGCTGATCGTGATCGGCCTGATGGGCGAATTCTACACCCGGCGCCAGGTTTCCATCAGCTGGAGCGCACGGCGGTAGCCGCAAAACCCGGACCAAGACTTTTCAAAAAGTCTTGGCAAAAGTTTTCCTTAAAACTTTTGCGCCCTGCCGGCGTCACGCAACCACTCTGAGCGTCAGATTGATCCGGCCGCCCTTGGGCAGCAGCCGCGAGGACTTAAACCGGATCCGGTCTACCCCGTGATATGTCAGCCGCGCATCACCGCCCATCACCACCGCATCGCCTGAGTTGAGCCAGACCGATTCCGTCTTGCCGCCACGGCTGAGGTTGCCAATCCGGAACAGCGCGTCATCGCCCAAGCTGATGGATACCACGGGGTAAGAGAAATCCGCCTCATCCTTGTCCTGATGCAGCCCCATCCGCGCACCCTCTCCATAGTAATTCAGCAAGCAGCATTCCGGTGCCCGCTCCTGCCCGGTCAATTGCCGCCAAATCTCCAATATTGCCTCCGGGATTTCAGGCCAGTTCCGCCCTGAGGGGTGCTGCTCAGCATAGCGGTATCCGGAGGCGTCAGAATACCAGCCGAATTGCCCCGCCGATGTCATCCGCACCGACATCTGCCCGCCCCCGGCACCTTGGGTGAGAACAGCGGTGCCGCCTTCAGCACCGGCCGCAACGCGTCTATCAACGCTGCTTGCCGAGCCGGTTCAAGAAACCCCTTGTAGACATCAAATCCGCGCACACGCAGCAAGGTCATTGCCGTTCATCCATCCTTAACCATGACCCTTGCAAAAAAGCGCATTGATTCACGCATCTCAGCGTGCCTGAGCGCTTGCAGGGGCGTTTTCTGCTCCCTATATACGCCGGGACGCGGCAAGGTGCAGACCAAACCGCAACTTCCATCGGGCCAGGATGCCGCAACGGGTTCAGGCCTCGGGTAATCGCCTTGAGTAGTAAAAAGGGATCGCAAATGAGCAAAGTTATCGGCATTGACCTGGGTACCACCAACTCCTGCGTGGCCATCATGGATGGCTCCCAGCCCCGCGTGATTGAAAACGCCGAGGGCGCACGCACAACCCCGTCTATTGTTGCCTTTACCGACAACGAACGCCTGGTCGGCCAGCCGGCCAAACGCCAGGCCGTCACCAACCCCGACAACACCGTGTTTGGCGTTAAGCGCCTGATCGGCCGCCGGTTCGACGACGCCGCAGTCGCCAAAGACAAAAAGATGGTGCCGTTTTCCATCGTCAACGGCGGCAACGGCGACGCATGGGTCGAAGCCAAGGGTGAGAAATACTCCCCGTCGCAGATCTCTGCCTTTACCCTGGGTAAGATGAAAGAGACCGCGGAATCCTACCTGGGCGAGGAAGTCACCCAGGCGGTCATCACTGTCCCGGCCTATTTCAACGACGCACAGCGTCAGGCCACTAAAGACGCCGGTAAGATTGCTGGCCTCGAGGTGCTGCGCATCATCAACGAGCCGACCGCGGCTGCGCTGGCCTACGGCCTCGACAAGGAAGAAACCCAGACCATCGCGGTTTATGACCTCGGCGGCGGCACCTTCGACGTGACTATCCTGGAAATCGACGACGGCCTGTTCGAAGTGAAGTCGACCAACGGCGACACCTTCCTGGGCGGCGAAGACTTTGACATGCGTATCGTCAACTACCTGGCGGACCAGTTCAAAAAGGAAAACGGTGTCGATCTGTCCAAGGACAAAATGGCCCTTCAGCGCCTGAAAGAGGCCGCAGAGAAAGCCAAGATCGAACTCTCCTCCACCTCGCAGACCGAGATCAACCAGCCGTTCATCTCGATGGACCCGTCTTCGGGCCAGCCGCTGCACATGGTGATGAAACTGACCCGTGCCAAGCTGGAAAGCCTGGTCTCCGACCTGATCAAGCGTTCGATGGATCCCTGCAAGGCGGCCCTCAAGGACGCTGGCCTGTCCGCTTCCGACATTGACGAAGTGGTTCTGGTTGGCGGCATGACCCGCATGCCGCGCGTCATTGAAGAAGTCACCAAATTCTTCGGCAAAGAGCCGCACAAGGGTGTGAACCCGGATGAAGTGGTTGCCATGGGCGCCGCCATCCAGGCCGGCGTTCTTCAGGGCGACGTCAAGGACGTGGTGCTGCTCGACGTGACCCCGCTGTCCCTGGGTATTGAAACCCTGGGCGGCGTCTTCACCCGACTGATCGACCGTAACACCACCATCCCGACCAAGAAGTCCCAGGTGTTCTCGACCGCGGAAGACAACCAGAACGCCGTGACTATCCGCTGCTTCCAGGGTGAGCGTGAAATGGCCGCCGACAACAAGATGCTCGGCCAGTTCAACCTCGAGGAAATCCCGCCGGCGCCCCGCGGCCTGCCGCAGATCGAAGTGACCTTTGACATCGACGCCAACGGCATCGTGTCGGTTGGCGCCAAGGACAAGGCGACCGGCAAGGAACAGCAGATCACCATCCAGGCATCGGGCGGCCTCTCGGACGACGATATCGAAAAAATGGTTAAGGACGCCGAAGAGAACGCCGAAGCGGACAAGGAACGCCGCGAGCTGATCGAAGCCCGGAATCAGGCCGAAAGCCTGATCCACTCGACCGAAAAAGCCGTGGAAGAGCACACTGATAAGGTCGATCCGTCGACCGTCGAGGTGATCGAACTGGCCATCGCCGCGCTGAAGGATGATCTGGAGAACGAGAAATCGACTGCCGAGAAAATCAAAGCGGGCATTCAGAACGTCACCGAGTCCGCTATGAAGCTGGGTGAAGCGATCTACAAAGCACAGGCCGAAGCGGACAGCGAAGACGAGCCGGCCGCCGCGGATGAGACCGCAAGCCCTGCGGATGACGACATCGTTGACGCGGAATTCGAAGACCTGGACAACGACAAACGCTAACGCCTGATACGCAGGCCATAGCGGGCCGGTCCGGACCCCGGACCGGCCCATTTTCGTTGAGGCAGATGGGGTTATCCGATGTCAAAACGCGACTATTACGACGTTCTGGGCGTGGCCAAGGGCGCCACCGCAGACGAAATCAAAAAGGGCTTTCGCAAGAAGGCCAAAGAACTGCACCCCGACCGGAATTCCGACAATCCGGACGCCGAATCGCAGTTCAAGGAAGCCAACGAGGCTTATGACGTCCTGAAGGACGCCGAAAAAAAGGCCGCCTATGACCGCTTTGGCCATGCTGCGTTTGAAAACGGCATGGGCGGCGGCCAGCGCGGCGGTCAGGGCCAAGGCTTTGGCGGCGGCGACTTCTCCTCCGCCTTTTCCGATGTCTTCGACGACCTGTTCGGCGATTTCATGGGCGGCCAGCGCGGTGGCGGCGGCGGACGGCAGCGGGCTTCCCGCGGTGCTGACCTGCGTTATAATCTGCGGGTCTCGCTGGAAGACGCTTTTGGCGGCTTGCACAAGACCATCAAGGTTCCGACCTCGGTCTCCTGTACCTCCTGCGAGGGAACAGGCGCCGAAGGCGGCGTGGAACCCACAACCTGCCCGACCTGTTCTGGCATGGGCAAGGTCCGCGCGCAGCAGGGCTTCTTCACCGTTGAACGCACCTGCCCGACCTGTTCGGGCCTGGGTCAGATCATCAAAAACCCGTGCAAATCCTGCCACGGCCACGGCCGGGTGGAAAAGGACCGCTCGCTGTCGGTGAACATCCCGGCGGGAGTTGAAACAGGCACCCGCATCCGCCTGGCAGGCGAAGGCGAAGCAGGCCTGCGCGGCGGCCCTCCCGGTGATCTCTACATCTTTGTCGAGGTTGCTCCGCACGCCCTGTTCGAGCGCGACGGCAACAACCTGTACTGCCGGGTGCCGGTCAGCATGGCCAAGGCAGCCCTTGGCGGCTCCATCGAGGTGCCGACCATCGACGGCGGCCGCGGCCGGGTCCAGATCCCCGAAGGCAGCCAGTCCGGCCGTCAGATGCGTCTGCGCAGCAAAGGTATGCCGGCTCTGCGCGGCGGTGCCACCGGCGACATGTTCATTGAACTGGCGGTGGAAACTCCGGTCAACCTCACTGCCCGCCAGAAAGAGCTTCT
Source organism: Leisingera sp. NJS201 (assembly GCF_004535885.1). Classification (NCBI taxonomy): domain Bacteria; kingdom Pseudomonadati; phylum Pseudomonadota; class Alphaproteobacteria; order Rhodobacterales; family Roseobacteraceae; genus Leisingera; species Leisingera sp. NJS201. The sequence goes on along the minus strand of NZ_CP038234.1, from coordinate 4,142,492 downwards.
GCGCGAGTTCGAGGAAATGTCCGAGGACAACACCAACCCCGAGTCCCGCAGCTTCTTCTCTTCGGTGAAAAGCTTCTGGGACGGCATGAAGGGGTGAGGCTCGTCCTGGAAACGCTCCGGGGGAGCGTTTCAGGGCCGAACGGGCGGAGCCCCGGGCGTTTGCCTAAACCGGCTCAATCAAAAGCGCCCCCACTCGGGGCGCTTTTCTTTTTGCCCCGTCCCTTCCTCTCTCACAACCCATGCCGCACCGCGGCGGTGCATAAGGGAGTGTACAGGGGGTGCACGCCTGTCACCCCCCCGCTGCCGCTCCTCTACGGCGCTCATTAACACTTCCTCAACCATGATGGCACCACCATAGCGCCATGGCCAAGGATCCCGTATTCGAGGAAGTTTCGCTGCCGCTGTTTCCCGGCGGCGACGAAATCCCTGCGGCCCCCCTGCCCCAAGGCCGCCTGCCCTCCTACATCAAGGACCACCGCGCCCGCCTGCGCGAGCGTTTCCTGCAGGGCGGTGCCGCCGCAATGCCGGACTACGAGCTTCTGGAACTGGTCCTGTTCCGCTCCATTCCGCGCCGCGACGTAAAGCCTCTGGCCCGGCTGCTTCTTGATAGTTTTGGAGATTTCAACCGGGTTGTAACGGCCTCTCCGGAACGGCTGGCCCAGATCAGGGGCATTGGCGATGCGGTGATCACCGACCTTAAGGTACTGGAGGCCGCAGCCCACCGCATGGCCCGCGCCCGCGTGATGCAGCGGCAGGTGATTTCCAGTTGGGACGCATTGCTGGACTACTGCCATACCACCATGGCGCACCGCGAAACTGAGCAATTCCGTATCCTGTTCCTTGATCGCAAGAACGTGCTGATCGCCGACGAAGAACAGGCGCGAGGCACCGTCGACCATGTCCCGGTTTACCCCCGGGAGGTCGCCAAGCGGGCCCTTGAGATCAACGCCAGTGCTTTGATTTTAGTTCATAATCACCCGTCCGGCGACCCCACACCTTCGGACAGCGACCTCAGTATGACCAACCAGGTTCAGGCCGCCCTGACTGCCCTTGGCATCACCCTGCACGACCACCTGATCATCGGTAAATCCACCGAGTTAAGCTTTCGCGCCCGCGGGCTTCTCTAGCGCTGCCGCAGCGCGCGCCAGCGCGGTGCCCGGCCCAAGGATTTACAAGGCATCTCTGATGCCATGTCAAATGCGCGGGAGCCCGCCCTCCGCCCCGGTACTCAGCGCACCCAGACCTCAACCCGGCGGTTGATCTGCCGCCCCCATTCGCTGTCATCACAGGCCATCGGCAGGGCCTCGCCAAAGCCATGTGTGCTGATCTGCACCCGGGTTGCATCTGCCGTCTCTGCTGCTTTGATCACCGCATCCCGAACCGCGCCAGCCCGCTTCAGAGCAATCCGCCGATTGCCTTCAGATGGCCCGACACCATCAGAAAACCCAGCAAAAACAACTTCTTTTCCGTCAAACTCTCCTGCCTCCAGCGCGCGGGCCAGCTGCTCGACGTTGCTGCGGGACTGCGCATCAGGGCGCGCCGACCCAGGTTCGAACCGGAACGAGATGGTCAACCGCCGCATGCCGCCCAGCAGGGTCACCAGCCGCTGAAGTTCCTCCAGTCCGGATTTTTCCTTTGAAGCCAGAATCGCATTTGCCAGGCGGCGGCCCTGGCGGCTGACCGGGATCCGTTCTGGCGCCTGATCGACAAATCCTGCCCGGCGAATAACTGCCTGCGCCGCAGGTCCCCGCACATAAGCCAGGAAATCCCGCGCAATCTTGGGCAGGCGGCGGGCCGGCAGGTAAAGAAACATGGGAACCGTCAGCGGATAGTCTTCAGTCTTTACTGCCCGGCGGCTGGCCTGCAGAGAGAACCCGCAAGGGCCGGTCAATGTCAGCATCCGCGCCGCGCCTTTCTCGGCAAAGCTGGCGATGCCAATCGCAAAGGGATCGACGAGAACCCGGCGGGCAAGTGTGCTGCTGCGGTCATGGCGGCGGATTCGTGTTGTGAACCCAGCCCCAAAAGGCACCATCAGACGATCCTCCACCGCCTGGGCGAGGCCGGAGCCGGAAACCGGCATATGCAGCGAAATCGGGGCATCAGGACCGCCAACCGTTTGCCAGTTAGTGATCTGACCGGAATATATTCCTGCCAGTTGAAGCAAGGAAATCTCGCGCACCGGGTTGCTGGGCGCCACGACCGGCACAAAGGCGTCCAACGCGAGAACACGGCTGCGGCCCGGGCCGGTCAGATCACCCAGTCCTGCGGCACGGGCGGCCTTTTGTTCAAGCGGCCGGATTTCCCGCAATGCCATCGCCACATCCGCCTCATCCGCGATAAGAGCCGCAAATCCTCCATCGGTATTACTGGCCAGGAAAGTGAAACGTGCGGCCGGCTTTTGCCCGCGCAGCAGGACATGACTGAAATTCCCGTCGGGCAATGCCTCCAAGTGAGTCTGATAGCCATTTCGCAGGGCGAAGCCTTCAATCAGCGCAGGCATCAGAACTTCTGACATGGCGGAAGAACCGGCCAAAGTGATTTCCGAAACAAATCCGGACAGACTGGGGCAGCCTGGCCCATCGCACGCAACGCCTGATCCATCGACGGTGAGTTCGCCGAACTGGGTCTGGACCCGATAAAACTCGCCGTCGAATCCCAGCAGCGTGCCAGTGATTTCAACTGCGCCATCCGGGGAAGACAGGGTGACGTCCTGAGCAGCAAGACCGCGCGCAAAGACTGCCAGAAAAAGTGCGGCGCAAATGGCCGCACGAAAGAAGGTCATATGGATACCTGAAGTTACCGCAAATCAGTTGGATGCGATTTTCAAGTCTTCTACCAGATTATTCAACACCAGAAAGCTGCCCATTGCATCGCAATCCGGCATTGCCATCACCAAATCCCGGCTGGTGAGCTGTCCACCGCGCAATTGCAGTGCCTGGGCGGAAACATCCCTGCCGCAATTGGCGGCCGTCACTTCGGCCTCAGCAGTCAGGGACACGGTACCGGACTCGCTTGTGTCACTTGGCAGGCTGTAAACCTCGGCAATACGCGGTGCCAATTGGTTGTCATCGCCCAAGCGCACGACCTGCCCGGCCCCGGCCGCGCCGTGCCAGACATGGCCAGCGCTGCCATAGGCGGCGCCGAACTCGCGGGCATGGATTTCGAAACCGCTGTTACCGGTCCATTGAAGAACAATCCGCTCAACAGTTTCAACGCCGTCTACCTCCGCGACGGCGACAGCTCCGCTGCCACCTGAAGTCTCTGCGATGAAAACCGCTGTTCGGGTCAAAGCCGGAACCAGTGTGCTGAGCCGGCCTGAGTGATCCAGCGCAGCCGTAAAGGTCATGCCGCTGTGATGCACAGTTAAGCGCTCGTTTGGCCTGCAGGATGCTTCAACAATGAGATTAACCATCGCCATCGGGGCAGCTTCAGCCATGGCCGTCATCCGGCAGGACGGTCTGTAGTCGGGTTCTGCTGGCTCGCTGGCCGCTTTCAACGCAATTGCAGCAGGCGGCGCCGATGTCAGGGTGATCTTTTCGATCTGCAGCTGAGCAGCTTCGGGTTCCGCTGGAATTTCAGGATCAGCCGCAGCAGTCCGGATAGCGGCGTTGACCACCAAGCCCGGGCCAGACGCCTGCATATAAAATCCGATGCCCAAAGCACAAGCCAGCGTCGTCGCACTTGTCAGCATCACCTGTTTGCTTAGCATGAGATCCTCCAGAACGAGTTTGGTAAAGGAAGCATGTCTGCAAATGCCGGCCAGTTTGTGGCCGCCAGCAGGAGAGATTCCGGCAAATACGGCAATCACGCCATCTTTGTTGCCTGCCCGGAAACAAATCCGATTATGCGCCCCGTGCCTTGGCAGCTCCAAAAGCCCTTGGCAGCCGAGCGCGCTGCGCACAGCGCGGCGCCACGCCCAACGGAAGCGGTCTTTGCCAAAAGACCAGCGACGGGCGGGAGATCTCCCGCCCGTCGCCGGACGCAGGTTCAAAATGGAACCTACATGTCTTCTTCAGGTTTCAGGCCAGGCTGCCGTGGCAGTGCTTGAACTTCTTACCCGACCCGCAAGGGCATCTGTCATTGCGTGAGGGGTTGCCCCAGGTCGCCGGATCATCCTCCACGAAACCCGGTGCCGGGTCTTCTGCCGGAGCTTCGGCTGCGGTTGGCTGCGGAACTGCCATTTGCTGCATTGCGGCCTGGCGGGCAGCCATTTCCTTCAGCATCTGCTGCTGCTCCTCCTCAGTCATCGGGCGCACGCGGCCAAGCTGCTGGGACACTTCTTCACGCAAGGAATCGAGCATGTTTTCGAACAGCTGAAAGCTTTCGTTCTTGTATTCATTGAGCGGATCACGCTGCGCATAGCCGCGGAAACCCACCACCGAGCGCAGATGCTCCAGTGTCAGCAGATGCTCACGCCAGTTCTTGTCTATGGTCTGCAGCAGAACCTGCTTTTCGATGTTGCGCATGTTTTCCGGACCAAAGGCCGCGGCTTTTTCCGCCATCATCTTGTCAGAAGCCTGAACCAGACGTTCCCGGATCTGCTCGTCATCGACGCCTTCTTCGGCGGCCCATTCCGCCACCGGCGCGTCAATGCTCAGCATCTCGCGGACCTGCTCCTGCAGGCCTGCTGTGTCCCACTGATCGGCGTAGGTTTTGGGCGGCATGTGGGTGTCGAGCAGATCGTCGATCACCTCGTGACGCATATCATCGACAATTTCGGACAGATCCTCGGCGGCCATAATTTCGCGGCGTTGATTGAAGATCACTTTCCGCTGATCGTTCATCACATCGTCGAACTTCAGAACGTTTTTGCGCATGTCGAAGTTGCGGCCTTCGACCTTGGCCTGCGCGCGTTCCAGCGATTTATTCACCCAGGGGTGAATGATCGCCTCGCCTTCCTTCATGCCCAGCGATGACAGCAGTTTGTCCAGCCGTTCCGAGCCGAAAATGCGCATCAGATCGTCTTCAAGGCTGAGATAAAACCGGGTCCGGCCCGGATCGCCCTGACGGCCCGAACGGCCGCGCAGCTGGTTGTCGATGCGGCGGCTTTCGTGGCGTTCGGAAGCCATCACAAACAACCCGCCTGCGTCCAGCACCTTTTGCTTTTCCTCGGCGTGTTTGGCTTCTTCGGCCGCGCGCAGTTCTGCTGGATCAGCCTCGGGGTTCTGCTCCAGCACTTCCAGCACTTTCATCTCGACGTTGCCGCCGAGCTGAATATCGGTGCCGCGGCCGGCCATGTTGGTGGCAATGGTCACCGCGCCATAGCGGCCGGCATCAGCAACGATCTGCGCTTCCTGCTCATGGTGGCGGGCGTTCAAAACGTTGTGCGGGATGCCGTCCTGCTGCAGCATCTGGCTCAGCAGTTCGGATTTCTCGATCGAGGTCGTGCCAAGCAGAACCGGCTGACCCTTTTCATGCGCTACCTTGGCTTCCTTGATCATCGCCTCATATTTCTCACGGGCGGTGCGGTACACCTGATCGTCCTCATCCACCCGCGCAATCGGGCGGTTGGTCGGCACTTCAACCACACCCAGGCTGTAGATCTCGGCGAACTCATCAGCCTCGGTCATCGCAGTGCCGGTCATGCCCGAGAGCTTGTCGTAAAGCCGGAAGTAATTTTGGAAGGTCACCGAGGCCAGTGTGGTATTCTCCGGCTCGATATTGACCTCTTCCTTGGCCTCGATGGCCTGGTGCAATCCTTCGGACAGGCGGCGGCCCGGCATCATACGGCCAGTGAACTCATCGATCAGAACAACTTCGCCATTGCGGACGATATAATCCTTGTCCCGCTGGAACAGCTTGTGCGCACGCAGGGCCTGGTTCACGTGGTGGACAACCGTAGTGCTTTCCGGATCGTAGAGCGAGGCATCCTCTTCCAGCAGACCGTGCTCGCGCAGTGTCTGCTCCAGGTATTCATTGCCGTCCTCAGTAAAGGTCACACCACGGGTTTTCTCGTCGATTTCATAATGTTCTTCCGACAACAGCGGGATCACTTTGTCGATAGTTGAATAGAGTTCGGACCTGTCCTCGGCCGGGCCGGAGATGATCAGCGGGGTACGGGCCTCGTCGATCAGGATCGAGTCGACCTCATCGACGATGGCAAAGTTGTGCTGCTTCTGAAACACCTGGTCCAGCGACGGTTTCATGTTGTCGCGCAGATAGTCGAAACCCAGTTCGTTGTTGGTGGTATAGGTGACGTCGCTGTCATAGGCGGCCATCTTCTCGGCGTCGGCTTGCCCCGACCAGATCACGCCGGTGGTCATGCCCAGCTGCGCAAACACCTTGCCCATCCATTCACTATCCCGCGTGGCCAGGTATTCGTTCACCGTTACCACATGCACGCCCTTGCCGGTCAGCGCATTCAGATAGGCCGGGAAGGTCGCCACCAGGGTCTTGCCCTCGCCGGTCTTCATCTCGGAAATGTTACCCTGATGCAGGAAAATACCGCCCATCAGCTGGGTATCAAAAGCCCGCAGACCCAGAGCCCGTTTGGCCGCTTCACGCACGTTGGCAAAGGCTTCGGGCAGCAGCGCGTCCAGGCTTTCACCGCCCAATGCGCGCTTGCGCAGCTCCTCAGTCTTGTCCTTCAGCCCGTCATCGCTGAGCTTCGCGAACATATCCTCCAGCGCGTTGATCTGTGCAATCAGCGGCCGTGTCGCCTTGATCTTACGGTCATTCGGCGTGCCGAAAACCTTTTTGGCGAGTGTTCCGAAACCCAGCATGTTTTCTCCAGCGATCCTATGTCCGGCCTTTGCATCGGGCAGGCTTGCCCGCCGTGTCCGCAACCCATAAACAATGGTGGAAAGACGGTCCTGCCAATGGCCTCAAGGCGATGTAAGCGGCAGGGTATAGAGTGTCAACGGCAGGCCCCTATGCGGCCTAGGAATAGGAAGGTTTCAATGCGTAAAGGTCTCACTTTTCTGCGCGGCATGGCGGTGGCAGCCTGTACTGCGTTGCCGCTGGCCGCAGTTGCTGCGCCACATGCCAACACGGTTGTTGCCTCGGTCAATGGCGAAGATATCACAATCGGCCATATGGTCATGGCCCGCGAAAACCTGCCCGACCAGTACAAACAGCTGCCTGATGACGTGCTCTACAATGCCATCCTGGATCAGCTGGTTCAGCAAACCGCGCTGAAACAGCAGCTGCACGGCGAAGTGCCTCGTTACGTGCAATTGTCCGTTGAAAACGAAGAGCGCGCCATGCTGGCCGCCAACGTGATCGATATGATCATGGAAAAGGCCAGCAGCGAAGATGCGCTGCGTGCCGCCTATGACGGAAAATACTCTTCCGGTGACGGCGGAGATGAGTTTCATGCCGCCCATATCCTCGTCGAAAGTGAAGAAGACGCACAGGACGTCAAAAAGGAGCTGGACGCCGGCGCCGATTTTGCCACGCTTGCCAAGGAAAAATCCACCGGCCCCTCCGGTCCCAGCGGCGGCGATCTGGGCTGGTTCACCACAGGCCGAATGGTGCCGGAGTTCGAAGATGCCGTTCTGAAGCTTCATTCGGGCGAAATTTCAGGACCCGTGAAAACCCAGTTCGGCTGGCATGTGATTCTGCTGCGTGAGCGCCGCAAGACCGAAGCCCCGAGTTTGAAGAAGTGCGGGCACAGCTGGCCGAGGAATTGCGCCAAAAGGCAGTGGAAGAGAGCGTGAATGAACTGACCGCGTCCGCCGAAATCGAACGGTCTGAGATTGAGGATCTGAATCCGGCAATTCTCAAAGACCTTAGCCTGGTTAGGAACTGATCATGGCCGCCCCAATGCCCGTCTCGCCGCTGGCACCTGCCAGCTTCCCCGATCTTCCGGTGATCAAGGGCGTGCGCTTTGCATCAGCCGCGGCCGGGGTCAAGTATCAGGGCCGGACCGATGTGATGCTGGCAGTGATGGACCCGGGCACTGCGGTTGCAGGGGTTTTCACCCGCTCCAAGACCCGTTCTGCCCCGGTTCTGGACTGCCAAGCCAAGCTGGGCGGCAGTGCTGATGCCGGTGCGGCAATCCTGGTGAACTCAGGCAATTCCAATGCCTTCACCGGTCATTTCGGGCAAAGCTCGGTTGCGGAGATCACCACTGCAGTTGCACAGGCAACCGGCCTGCCTTCCAGGCGTGTTTTTACTGCCTCCACCGGTGTCATCGGCGAGCCGCTGCCGCATGACCGGATTGTCGCGAAGGTCAGCGAACTGAACGATGCCTTGGATGAAGGCACGCTGGAAGGCGCCGCCCAGGCGATCATGACCACCGACACCTTTGCCAAAGGCGCCAGCGCCACGGTGGGGATCGGCGGCAAGACAGTCAAGATCGCCGGCATCGCAAAGGGTTCAGGCATGATTGCGCCGGATATGGCAACCATGCTGGTCTACATCTTCACCGATGCGAAGGTCGGGCAAGCCGACCTGCAGGAACAGCTCGCTGAGATCTGCAACCGGACTTTCAATTGCATCACCGTGGACAGCGACACCTCTACGTCCGACAGCCTGATGCTGTGCGCCACCGGCGCTTCAGGCGTCGACGCGACTGGAAACGCGGAGTTTGCAGCAGGCCTGGATCGGGTCATGCTAAACCTGTCACACCAGGTGGTGCGCGATGGCGAGGGCGCGACCAAATTTGTGGAAATCCAGGTGACCGGCGCGGCTTCGGATGCGGATGCAAAGGTGCATGGCCTAGCTATCGCCAACTCGCCGCTGGTGAAAACCGCGATTGCGGGCGAGGACCCGAACTGGGGCCGCGTGGTAATGGCGATCGGCAAATCCGGCGCGGCTGCCGACCGGGACCTGCTGTCAATCTCATTTGGCAATGTGCTGGTGGCCGAAAAAGGCTGGGTCGCACAAGACTACAAGGAAGATCTGGGCGCAGCAGAGATGAAAAAACAAGAGATCACCATCAAAGTTGGCTTGGGACTGGGTGCCGGCAAAGCCACGGTTTGGACCTGCGATCTGACCCATCAGTATATCTCGATCAACGCAGATTACCGGTCATGAAGGTGATCCTTGTTTCCGCTGTTGCGCTTATCGACGTGGACGGGCGCGTGCTGCTGGCGCAGCGCCCCGAAGGTAAATCCATGGCCGGCCTGTGGGAGTTTCCTGGCGGCAAGATCGAACCAGGCGAAACACCCGAGGCAGCATTGATCCGTGAGTTACAGGAGGAACTAGGCATCGACACCTGGGCGTCCTGCCTGGCGCCGCTGACCTTCGCCAGCCACTCCTACGAGGATTTCCACCTGCTGATGCCGCTTTTTGCCTGCCGTAAGTGGGACGGCGTCCCGCAGGCCAATGAAGGTCAAACCCTGAAATGGGTGCGGCCGCAGGATTTGCGCGACTATCCGATGCCGCCGGCCGATATCCCGCTGATCCCGATTCTGCGCGACTGGCTGTAAAATACATGGAGCCGCAACGCAGCGGTTTCATGTTTCCCAAGGGTGAATTTTGCCGTTTTACCGGGGCTTTAGCTCCCTGGCCTGGCGCCCGTGAACCCTTTTTTAATCATTCTCCATAAGCATCAGGTACGAAGAATTTGACTACCCGAAGTTTCAATTGGGCAGGAGAAGACCATGCTAAGGACAATCGCAGTTGGCAGTTTTTCGCTGATTCAGGGCATTTTCATAAAGACACTCCCTGACGGGAAAATCGCGGTGCGGGTTGGTAAAAGAACATATGAAGGCCGCCCGGTGCCGCCTGTTGCCTGAGCTATCACTCATCACGCATGTAAGGCAAGAAATGGGGTTGCAGACAATGCTGCCCCGTTTTTGGGCCCGCAAGGCCAAAGCAAATTGACAAAATTTTGCTTTGCGGACTGGTCTGTCTCATTTCCACTCTGTCGTTCCGCCAATTCGTCAACTGTCTTTGCACCCTCCGCACATGCAGAATGGACCTGCGTGGACGGCGCATTCAGCATCAACGATAGGGTATAGCCTTCAATTGCGCTTCGGCCCCTGCGGAACATGACAATGGAACCGCCTAAAGAAACAGGCCCCGGCAATGGTGCCAGGGCCTGCTTTTCAATTTGGATTTAGCAACGATCAGTCAAGGGTCCGGGTGACTTCTTCGCGTTCGAAGATCTCAATCACGTCGTTCGGACGGACATCATCGTAGTTTTCAAACGCCATACCGCATTCCTGACCGGACTGAACTTCTGACACTTCGTCTTTGAAACGCTTCAGTGTCTTCAGCGTGCCTTCGTGGATTACCACGTTGTCGCGCAGCAGGCGGACACCTGCCGAACGGCGGGCAATGCCTTCGGTGACCAGACAGCCGGCAACCTTGCCAACACCGGTAACCTTGAAGACTTCCTTGATCTGCGCATAACCGATGAAGTTCTCGCGGATCTCGGCAGACAGCAGGCCCGAGGCCGCCGCTTTCACGTCATCCACCAAGTCGTAGATCACCGAGTAGTAGCGGATCTCAACGCTTTTCTGGTTGGCGGTGTTGCGGGCCGAAGCATTGGCACGGACGTTGAAGCCCATGATCGGCGCACCGGAGGCTTCGGCGAGGCCGACATCAGTTTCGGTGATCGCACCGACGCCCGAATGCAGCACGCGCACGCGCACCTCGTCGTTGCCGATCTTTTCCATCGCCTGAACGATGGCTTCGGCAGAGCCTTGCACGTCAGCTTTGACCAGGATCGGCAGCTCGGAGACATTTTCGTCGTCCTTGGCCTTCTGCATAAGCTGTTCCAGCGTGGTCGCAGCACCGGCAGCGGCGCGCTTATCCTTGGCGGCCTGCTCACGGTATTCAGCGATCTCGCGGGCCTGTGCTTCGGTGTCTGTCACGTTCAGCACGTCGCCTGCTTCCGGGGTGCCGTTGAGGCCAAGAACCTCGACAGGAACCGAGGGACCGGCTTCCTGGACGCGCTCGCCCTTGTCGTTGATCAACGCACGCACCTTGCCGTATTGCTCACCCACAACAAAGATGTCGCCCTGGCGCAGAGTCCCGGTCTGAACCAGAACGGTTGCCACAGGGCCGCGGCCCACATCCAGCTGTGCCTCGATCACGGCACCCTGGGCAGCGCGGTCGGGGTTGGCCTTCAGTTCCAGAATTTCCGATTGCAGTGCAATGGCTTCCAGCAGCTCGTCCAAGCCCTGGCCGGTTACCGCGGAAACTTCAACGTCCTGCACGTCGCCGGACATCGCTTCCACAACCACTTCGTGCTGCAGCAAGTCGGTGCGGACCTTTGTCGGGTCTGCCGCCGGTTTGTCGATCTTGTTGATCGCCACGATCATCGGAACCTGCGCCGCTTTGGCGTGGTTGATGGCTTCGATGGTCTGCGGCATCACCGCGTCATCCGCGGCAACCACCAGAACCACGATATCCGTCACCTGAGCACCGCGCGAGCGCATCGAGGTAAAGGCCGCATGGCCAGGCGTATCCAGGAAGCTCAGCACGGTGCCGCTTTCGGTTTTCACCTGATACGCGCCGATGTGCTGGGTGATGCCGCCGGCTTCGCCAGCCACAACACGGGCATCCCGGATCGCATCAAGCAGCGAAGTTTTGCCGTGGTCAACGTGGCCCATGATCGTGATGACCGGCGGACGCGGTTTCAGATCGTCGTCCTTGTCCTCAATCTCTTTGATCACGTCTTCGACGTCAGAGGCGGACACCCGGACCACTTTATGGCCGAATTCCTCGATGATCAGTTCCGCGGTATCGGCGTCGATGGTCTGGTTCTGCGTGACCATCATGCCCATGTTCATCAGCGATTTGACAACTTCGCCAACGCGCTCCGCCATCCGGTTGGCCAGTTCCGAAACCACAATCGCCTCTGGCAGCTGAACGTCGCGGATGACCTTTTCACGCTCGACCTGGCCGCCCATGGCTTTTTGCCGGGCACGCTCTTGCTTGCGCTTCATCGACGCCATCGACCGGTGGCGATTGCCGCCGCCGCCAGTGGCCTGCCCCAATGTCAGCTTACCCGAACGGCGGCCATCATCCTGGCCCTTGCCGCGGTTCTGACGCTGTTCGCGTTCACGGTCTGCTTTACGCGGTGCGGCAGCAGGCGCGGGTTTGTTCGGCGCCGGGCGGGCCGCTCTGGGCGTATCCGCCGCAGGAGCAGGAGCAGCGGCAGCAGCAGCGGCGCGTTCTTTTGCCACTTCAGCTTCACGCTTCTTGCGCTCTTCTTCTTCTTGCTTGGCCTTGGCGCGTTCTTCGGCTTCCCGCTGCTCGCGCTCTTTGGCTTCCGCTTCGGCGCGGCGGCGGTTGCGCTCTTCTTCGCGCGCTTTTTCGTCCGCCGCCCGGGCGGCCGCTTCTTCGACCTCGCGCGCTTTGGCAGCCTGCAGCGCCTTCAGGCGGCGCTCCATCTCAGCGTCACTGATGCCGGCAGGCCGGCGCGATCCGGATGTGGAAGGCGCAGCGCCGCCGCCGCCCTTGGCCGCACCCGGCTTGGGAACCACAACGCGCTTGCGCTTGGTTTCCACTACGACATTCTTGGTCCGTCCATGGCTGAAACTCTGTTTCACGTTCCCCGGACGGGAACCCCCACGCAGACCCAGTGTCTTTTTGCCGTCACTATCGCTCATAAAGCTTCTTATCCTTCCGTGCGGCCGTCGCCGCCCACCATTTCGCGCAAACCTTGCAGTCGTTGCGCCTCATCTACAACACGTTTGCTGAGTCCGCCAGAGGCGAGGGCGGCATGTATTGCAGTTTGGCGCCCAAATGCCATTCCCAGCTCGTCCGCCGTGAGGCAGCCGATGAATTTGCCCTTGTAGGGGGTGCTCAGCTTCGACTTTCCGCGGCCAGACCCGTCGGACGCCTGGATCAGCACCCGGGCATCCTCTTTGTAAAGCCAGTCTTTCACCCGCTCAAAACCGGACACCGCATCACCCGATTTACGCGCCAGGCTGATCAGTTCAATAAGCCGGCGGACAACCTGCCGCTCAACTTCCTGAACCAATTCCTCCGGCACCTGGACCTGGGCCTTGAAGCCGCGGGCAAACAGCTTCTTCTTGACCGCGGTATCCAATGCGGCCCGGCTGGAGGCCACATAGACACCACGGCCGGGCAGCTTGCCCATCACATCAGGCACAACTTGCCCGTCAGGACCCATCACAAAACGGATGAGGCCCTGTTTGGGCTGGATCTCGCCGGTTGCGATGCATTTACGCTCGCTGTCGTCGGTCCGGTCTTTTGTGGCGCCGCCGCGTGTCATGCAGTTCTCCTCTGCAAAGCCTGAATTCAGGCTTCGCCTTCCTCTTCGCCAGTGTCTTCGTCTTCTGCCGCGTCTTCTTCCAGTTCAGCCGGATCAACCCAGCCCAGCATGATGCGGGCAGTCATAACCATGTCCTGCGCCTGTTCCAGCGTCATACCGAAAGGTTCCAGGATACCATCGTCCTTGACCCGTTCGCCGCCATCGTTGGTCCAGCCGCCGGCCAGTTCCCAGTCCGCACAAGTGGCGAAATCTTCCAGCGACTTTACGTCGTCCTTGGCCAGTGCCTCTACCATCTGCGGGGTCAGGCCCTCGAACTGAATCAGGCTGTCTTCGGCGCCCAATTCGCGAGCCGCATCCAAGGCCGCCTTGGCCTTGGCCTCCAGGTAATCGCGGGCACGGGCCTGCAATTCCCCGGCGGTGCCTTCGTCAACACCGTCGATGACCAGCAGCTCGTCGAGTTCGACATAGGCGACTTCTTCGAGATTGGTAAAGCCTTCGGAAACCAGCAGCTGGGCAAAGAACTCGTCCAGATCCAGGGTTTCCATGAACAGTTTGGTGCGCGCCTCGAATTCCTTCTGGCGGCGAGCCGATTCTTCTTCCTCGGTCATGATATCGATGTCGAGGTTGGTCAGCTGCGATGCCAGGCGGACGTTCTGGCCGCGGCGGCCAATGGCCAGGCTCAGCTGCTCTTCAGGCACCACAACTTCGATTTTGCCGGCTTCTTCATCCAGCACAACCTTGGTTACTTCGGCAGGCTGAAGCGCGTTCACCAGGAAAGTCGGCTGGTCTTCGTTCCACGGGATGATGTCGATCTTTTCGCCCTGCAGCTCGTTCACCACAGCCTGCACGCGGGAGCCGCGCATACCAACACAGGCACCGACCGGGTCGATCGAGCCGTCATAGGAGATAACAGCAATCTTGGCGCGCGAACCGGGATCACGGGCAACCGCCTTGATATCAATGATGCCGTCATAGATTTCCGGCACTTCCATCTTGAACAGTTCGGCCATGAATTCCGGCGCGGTGCGCGACAGGAAAATCTGCGGGCCGCGCGGCTCGCGGCGCACGTCCTTGATGTAGCAGCGCACACGGTCGTTCGGGCGATAGCTTTCGCGGCCGATTTTTTCATTGCGGCGCAGGATGGCCTCGCCAGCGCCCACATCGACGATGACGTTGCCGTATTCCTCGCGCTTGACCAGACCATTGATGATGGTGCCGGCGCGGTCTTTGAATTCTTCGAACTGGCGGTCACGCTCTGCTTCGCGGACCTTCTGCAGAATCACCTGCTTGGCCGACTGGGCGGCGATCCGGCCCATTTCAACCGGCGGCACTTCCTCGACATAGGTCTGGCCTACTTCAGGATTCGCCATGTACTGGCGGGCCTGTTCGACGGTCAGCTCAGCCTGATAGTTTTCCAGCTCTTCATCCGCCACGACAGTGCGCACGCGGGTGAATTTCGCCCGGCCGGTCTTGCGGTCAATCGATACGCGAATGTCCATTTCGGCGCCGTAGCGGCTTTTGGCCGCACGGGCGAGACTCTCTTCCATCGCCTCGATGACCAGACCGGGGTCGATCATCTTTTCGCGCGCCACGGCCTCGGCGGTTTGCAACAGCTCCAGCTGGTTTGCAGAGGTGATAGCCATTACTTGTTCTCCTCTTCGGACTCTTCGGTCTCGATTTCGTCGAATGCGTCTTCGTTGAGCGTGCCGGCCTCTTTGCGCTGGCGCAGCATTTCCTTGATCAGATCATCGGTCAGAACCAGCTTGGCGTCGCTCAGCCAGTCAAATTTCAAACCAATGGTCATGGTTTCGCCCTGATCTTCGATGTTGATCAGGACTTCGTCTTCCTCGGTGCCCGCCAGCTCGCCCTTAAAACGGCGGCGGCCGCCGACCAGCTCGTCGGTTTCGAGCTTGGCCTCATAGCCCTCGAACATATCAAAATCTTTCAGCCGGGTCAGCGGCCGGTCGATGCCGGGGCTCGACACTTCCAGCGCATAGGCGTCAAGGATCGGATCCTCGACGTCCAGTGCCGCGCTGACCGCATTCGAGATCACGGCGCAATCATCCACCTCGATGCCGCCATCCGGCTTGTCAGCCATGATTTGCAATGTGGTCGCCTTACCAGACATCAGCCGGATCCGCACCAGCTCATAACCCAGATCCTCAATCACCGGGATGATGATCTCGGCCAGACGCCGGTCGATGGCAGCTTTGGCAATCAGGTCGTTGGTCATCAGACCTCCACTTGGGGCTTGCAGGCACTGGCCTGCGGGCACAAAAAAACGGGCGCGCGGCCCGTTGAAAATCCCGGTGGAGCCTTAAACCAGAGGTTCAACGCGCCGCTGTTGTCAAAGGCATATAGGACGGTTCTGGCGAAACTGCAAGAGGGTCGTGCAGCGCGCGGAGTTTCTGACCGCCGGACCGCTACCCCAGCTTGCCTTGAAGATCCGCAGCAACGCCATCCACAAAGCCCTGATCCTGACCGCCAATCACCAGATAACCGATGCCATCACTGACCCATGAGGCAGCGGCCATGCCAGCCAAAACCTCGCTTTGCATCGCCTTATCGGCCCCAGAGGACCGAATGATACAGAAGGCCACCGGCACGCCGTCCGGGCCCAGATAAGCCATTTGCAATAGAGGCTTGCCTTTGAAGCCCAGCAACTGGGCGCGTTTGAATTCCAGCCCTTCGACAGTTTGAGCAGGAGACAAGTCCACGCCCTGGCCGCTGCTGAAACCGTCCAGCACTTCGGCTGTCACTTCGGTCGGCTGACTGCCGTTCGCGACAGTGTCGGTGATATAGAGCGACTGATAAGATGCCACGACCGCCTTCCATCCCGGCGCCGTTTGCGGCTGGGGTCCGGGCTGCAGCATGTAGGTGGAAAGAACACCAAGGCCAAAAGCCATCGCCATTCCGGCAATCAGCCGCAGCGGCGCACGGGCGGGGCGGGATGCGGGAATCAGCCCCTCCGGCATCTGCGGGGCGCCCAGCGCCGCGGCAGAAAAGACATCCCGCAATGCAGCCACCGGCATATCCAATGTCTGCAGACGCTGCGCCAAAGCCGCATCCGTGCTCAGCGCAAGCTCGACCCGGCTGCGCAGGGCGTTATCCGCCTCGCCATCCAGGTAGGATGTCAGCTCTTCATCGGTGAATGCCGCTTGCGCTTCATTCATGTTCCCGTCTCCGTTTCCGCCAACTCACCCGCAATCTTCTTGCGGGCGGCCGCCAGTCTGCTCATCACCGTGCCGATGGGGATATTCAGGATTTCCGCTGCCTCCTTGTAGGCAAAGCCTTCGACATAGACGAGCAGAACCGTGACCCTTTGGCTTTCAGGCAGCTCCCCTACCTTTGAAAACACCTGACGGGCAAAAATATTCGTTTCCGTGTTTACGCGCTGATCCGGAATCTCGGTTTCTTCCAGCGCCACCAACCCGCCGCCGGTGCGCACGGCCGTTGCCCGCAGCTCGTTCAGCCACAGCCGGTGCGCGATCCGGAACATCCAGCGGTCCAGATGCGTGCCGGGCTGATATCCTGCGTGTTTTTCCAACGCCCGCAGACAAGTCATTTGCGCCAGATCGTCCGCCCGGTCACGCCGCCCGGTCTGCATCAAGCAAAAGCGCCACAACCGGGGATAGAGGGGGCTTATCCCCTCCCGGACTTCTTCCTCAGCCGTCTTTTTGCCAAACCAGCGAATAATCCGCGCTCCTGCCGTGTTTTAATCTCAAGGCCGGTCAAGACGCCGTGCCGCAAGAACATTGATAATAGGAAGGACATAGGATGCTCAACTCACTGTTTCGTGGCGTTTCTGTTGCAGCGCTGGTTTTTGCGGGTCAAGCCGCGCTGTCGGCAGACTGGGTGCTGGACGGCGCAAGCTCCAAGCTCGCCTTTGGCTCAGTTAAAAAAGACACAGTGGGCGAGGTGCACAGCTTTGAAGAGCTGACCGGCAGCGTAAGCAATGACGGCACTGTCACTGTGGCAATTTCGCTGCCATCGGTGGAGACCTTTATTGATATCCGCAATGAACGGATGATTGAACATGTGTTCAATGGCGAGGCTCTGGCGACGCTGACGGCCAAGGTCGACATCGCCGCGCTGGAGGCGCTGCCAGCAGGCGGTACAATGGTTTCGGATGTGGAAGGCAAGCTGAGCCTGCTGGGGCGCGATATTCCTGTGGAAACGGAAATGTTTGTGGCCCGCCTGTCAGACCGGAAGGTCATGGTCACCACCAATGATCTGCTGTTTCTGGGTGTCGAGGACGCGGGTCTGACCAAAGGCGTTGATATCCTGCAAGAGCTTGCGAAACTCTCCGGCATTACCCGCACCGTCCCGGTTACCGCCCGGTTTGTGTTTGAAGCTGGAAGCGACACCGCCCAGGCGTCCCCTGCAGCACAGGAGACTGAGGTGGCGCTGTCAGGCGATCCGGCCAAAGGCAAGAAAGTATTCCGCAAGTGCCAGGCCTGCCACAGCTTTGAAGAAGGTAAAAACGGCACCGGCCCCAGCCTGCACGGTATCATCGATGCTGGCTCCGCCGCCGCCGATGGCTTTAAATACTCAGGCGCCTTTCAGGATGCCAACCTGACCTGGAGCGAGGCACAGCTAGCGGCCTTTCTTTCAGATCCCAAGAGTGTGGTGCCCGGCAACCGCATGGGATTCAAAGGTTTAAAGAAAGATGACGATATCCAGAACGTTATTGCCTACATCCGTCAGGAAAGCTGAAGCGTCAGAACCGGGGATGGCCGTTCAGGCCATCCACCAGCGCTCGGCAATGCGGCCATCGTCAAGCGGTGTGCGCTGACCTACTTTCCGCGGAATGCCGACATTGTGCCGGGCGGCCAAAGCCATATTGCTGGAAGATGGATGATACAGGAATTCCCCGCGCTTCAGCAGTCCGCGCGGTTCCGGCAATGCCGCGACATCAACGTACCCGTCCCGCAGCGCTTCGGCACGGACTGCGGCATCAGGAATCACAATAATCTCTACCGTTTCTACCCAGCCCGCGATGCCGGATTTGTAGTGTTTTGCAACTCGGGACGCGCGGAAATGGCGGCCTTCCCGGGCTCGTTCCACCTTGTAGCACCCCGTGCCAATCGCAGCGGACAGCGGTGCCGGCAGTTCACCAGCGGGTGCAATCATCAGATCGGCACCAGCCAAAAGGTAGGGCAAATGCGGATTGGGCTGCGACAATTCCACCAGCAATTGCAGGTTGCCCAACGCAGTGACCGCGCGCACTTCAGCCCCGCTAATGCCCTGCACCAAAAGCGACGCGGCTGCATCCTCTGCTGTGAGCAGTGAGCCGTCATGAAAATCCACGCCCGCACGCAAATCAAAGGTCCAGGTTTTGGCGTCCGGCGTCGAATGCCAGCCTGCAGCCAATTCCCCGCGCAGCAAACCATCAGGGGCAATTTCTGTCAGCGTGTCATAGACCGCGTAACGTGCGGCTTGTTCCAAAAGCCCGCCGTCGCGGGGAACCGCAAGACGCAGCGCGCCACCGGCTTTGGGCGATGCATTTACGGCCCCGCCAGCCGCCGCCAGCAGGGCTGCGGCAGCACCCGAGGTGAACAGCGCGCGGCGGTCAATGCGCGTCATGGCACAAGCTCTCCTGCAATCCGGTCCATCGCCCGAACCAGCTCAGCGCTGATTCCCGGCTCCGACAAAGCATGGCCGGCATTGCGCACCATCTTCAACTCCGCATTTGGCCACAGCTCATTCAGGCGCCAAGCCGAAGACGGCGGGCAGATCATATCATAACGCCCCTGCACGATAACGCCGGGGATATGAGAGATCCGGTCCATATTGGCGAGGATCTGGCCGTCGTAATCGAGGAAACCGCTATTGATGAAATAGTGATTCTCCAACCGGGCAAAGGCACGTGCATAATCGCCGGGGCTTTCGCCGCTCTGGCCGTTGGAATGCACCGACGCCAACGCGTTTTCCCAGGCTGACCAGGCCCGGCCATAACGCACTTCTTCATCCAGATCGCCGGAAAACAGCCGCTTGTGATAGGCGGCGATCATGTCGCTGCGCTCTGCATCGGGGATCAGCGAAACGAATTTGGCCCAGGTTTCGGGCCAGAACTTGCCGGCACCGCCGCCATAGAACCAATCCAGCTCAGCATTGGTCATCAGGAACACACCGCGCAGGATAATCTGCTGGACCCGGCCGGGGTGGGTCTGGGCGTAAATCAACGCCAGTGTCGCTCCCCAGCTGCCGCCGAACAGGATCCAGGACTCAATGCCCAGCTGGCGGCGGATCAGCTCCATATCGGCAACCAGATGCCAGGTGGTGTTGCTCTCGCATGACGCATAGGGGCGCGAGCGGCCGCAGCCGCGTTGATCGAACAGGATGATTCGATACACATGCGGATCGAAATACCGCCGCATCGCCGGGCTGCTGCCGCCGCCGGGGCCGCCATGGCACACAATCACGGGAATGCCATTGGGATTGCCGCTTTGTTCTGCATATATATTGTGGCCCTGGCCTGCGTCGATCATGCGCTGGTCAAAAGGCTCGACCGGCGGATAAAGATAATGCACAGCGCGCTTTTGGTCCGGGTATCTATCCATTACTGACCTTAGTGAAACGTCAGACTACAAAAGAGCACACGGAGACAGGAATGCAAGCGCCTCAATCCACGGTCGACCCTGCGGAAATTGCTAAATTCGAAGCGATGGCGGCGGAGTGGTGGGATCCGAACGGCAAGTTCAAGCCTTTACACATGCTGAACCCGTGCCGGTTGGACTATATTACCCGTCAGATCGCCGGGGAATTTGGCCGCGACCTGACGTCACAGTGCCCTTTCAAAGGGCTGCGGCTGCTGGATATCGGCTGCGGCGGCGGACTGCTGAGCGAGCCGATGGCGCGGTTGGGTGCAACAGTTGTGGGCGCCGATGCGGCAGAAGGCAACCTGCCGGTTGCCCGCATTCATGCCGAACAATCGGACTTGGAGATCGACTACCGCCACACCACCGCCGAGGCACTGGCTGCTGCCGGTGAACAATTCGACGTCGTGCTGAACATGGAAGTGGTCGAGCATGTGGCCGATCCGCTGAGCTACCTTACTGCTACCCGTACACTGCTGAAGCCCGGCGGTCTGGAAATATGCTCAACCATCAACCGCAACCCAAAGAGCTTTGCAATGGCGATTGTCGGAGCTGAGGTGATCATGCGCTGGCTGCCGCGCGGCACTCATGAGTGGTCCAAGTTCGTAACCCCGGATGAACTCTACGAACTGCTGCGCAATGCCGGTCTGAAGCCTGTTGACCGGAAGGGGTTCGTGTTCAACCCGATCACCTGGAACTGGTCGATATCCGAACGGGATCTGTCGGTAAACTATGTGACCGCCAGCAAAAAACCTGGCTAAGAGTGCCCTCGCCGACCAGTTTTTTCTGCCGCCTATCCTAAAGGATAGGTCGTAATCCTTTTGCACTCTTTGGCCACCGCGTCCCGCTTGCTATCTTTAACAAGCGGGGTTGGAGTATTTTTTTCAAGCCGCGATTGGGCGCAAGCTAAGAACCAAGTATCTGCTTGCCATTGTGACTGGGGGGTCTGCCCAATGGTTAAACGATCGCCGTTCACGGCATGATGGGGACTGATGGGGAAGAGGGGCGCCTGCTTGCAGGCGTCCCTTTTTAACCCGAGCAGGTGACTGTTTGGGTCCGGCCCCTCAGCCGCTCTCTTCCAGTTTGCCGCGCAGCTCGCGCAGAATGGGCAAGGTCGCCCGGACCCGATCGCTGCCCAATTCCCCCACAACTTCTGAAATCACCGGAATGATCCCGGCCAATGCCGCATCCCGGGCCTGTTTGCCGGCCGGGCTGATCGCCACCATCTTGCGCCGCGCATCGTCCCAATCCGGGCGGACATGGATGTATCCGGCAACTTCCAGCTTGCCCAGCGTGTTGGTCATAGCGCCGCGGGTTACGTGAAACGCCTTGGCCAGCTGCGCGGGCGAGCGTTCCAGTCCAGCCCGGGCCAGGTGGTTCAGCACCGAGAAATGCGACAGCTCCATCCCTTTGGGCAGCACTTTGCTGAGACGTGACCGGGCCAGCTGGTCAGCCATCAGAATCTCGCTGAACAGCGATACCGCCAGGGAATGTGTCTCATCCATCAGGGTCCGTCAAACTCCCGGTCGTGGGTCAGGGAAGGCACGCGTTTGCGCGCTTCTGCCACTGATTCGAGGTCGAGATCAACGTAAGTCACGCCCGGTTCCTGACCGGCATCGGCCAACACCTCGCCCCAGGGGGATACGGCCAGAGAATGGCCAAAGGTTTTGCGGCTGGGCCCGCGGGAGGCCGGGTGTTTGCCAGTCTGCGCAGGCGCCAGCACAAAGCAGCCGGTTTCAATTGCACGGGCGCGCAGCAGCGAATGCCAGTGTGCGGCGCCGGTGACATAAGAAAACGCCGCCGGCGCAGTGATGATCTGCGCCCCGCCTTTGGCCAGCGCCCGGTGCAAATGCGGAAAGCGCACGTCATAACAGATGGTCATGCCGATATTGGCAAATGGCGTCTCCGCCACAACCGCCTGGGTGCCCGGGCGGTAGCCGTCGGACTCGCGGTAGGTTTCCTCGGGTGTGACCTCGACATCGAACATGTGGATCTTGTCGTAGCGCGCCTTGATTTCACCCTGCGGGCTGATCAGGAACTGCCGGTTGGCAAAGCGCCCGTCATTGTCGTGGGTCTTGATGCCCAGCGACCCCAGCAGCAGCCAGATGCCATGTTTTGCCGCCTCGTCACGCAGGGCGGCCAGCGTCGGGTCATCCTCTTCGTGACACAGGACACCGGTCTGATGGGTCCGGCTGCCGGAGAGGCAATTGGTAACTTCGGGCGTCAGCACAAAGCCCGCCCGCCGCGCACAGCCTCTGCCATCATCGCCTTCACGGTCTCCAGGTTTTCAGCCGGGATGTCGGTGGATGTCATCTGAAGCAGAGCTGTGCGCATTTTATCTCTCCGGGTTCAGGCTGCCAGCAGCGGGTCCAGTTTGCCCGCCTGTTCCAGCGCAAAAAGATCGTCACAGCCGCCGACATGGGTTTCGCCGATAAAGATCTGCGGTACCGTGCGGCCGCCATTGGCGCGCTGGATCATCTCTGCCTTGCGGTCCGGCTGCGCCAGCACGTTGATTTCCGAAAAGGTAACACCCTTCTGATTCAGCAGACGCTTGGCGGCGTGGCAATATCCGCACAGAGGCGAGGTGTAGATTTCAACGGTTTTCATTCAGGACCCCATAGTCTGGTTTCGAAGGTTGTGGAGGAATTGGGGATTCAATGCAACAATTGCCAGAGGCCGGCGGGCAGCCTCACGCTTGCGTGACCCGGGCCAGCACCGCCACCCGTACCTCCGCCGCACCGGCCTGCAGGCAGGCATCAGTGCAAGCGCTGAGAGTGGCGCCGGAGGTCATCACGTCATCCACGATCAGAACCGTGCGCCCTTTGATCCGCCCCTCCCGGCCCGGGTGGGGTGCAATTGCTGCACCCAAATGCTGAAATCGCTGGTCGCGTGTCTTGCCTTCCAGTGCAGGGGTCCGCCGGAACCTGCGCAGCAGATCCGGGCAATGCTCCAGGCCAATCCGGGCCGCCACTGCTTCAGCAAGCAAAGCGGATTGATTATACTTTCGCTTCAGCAGCCGGGTCCAATGCAGCGGCACCGGGCATATCAGGGGATTCTCCGCCAGCATCGGCTGCACGGCCCGCTCCAGCCATCCAGCGGCCATATGTGCAATTTCCGTCCGGTCCCCGTGCTTCAAAGCCAGAATCAGCTTGCGGCCCCGCCCCTCATACAGCAGCGCAGATCGCCCTTGGCTCCAAGGCCGCGGATGGCGCAGGCAGCTGTCGCATTCCAGCCGAAAGCCGTCCGCCTCCCCCGGCAGCGGAGCGCCGCAGCCCTCGCAGACCGTGCCGCTGATAAAATGCATATCGGCCCAGCAAGAACCGCACAGGCCAAAGTCGCTGCCAACCAGACCCCCGCAGCCCATGCATTGCGGCGGATAGATCAGCGAAACAGCGGTTTGAATCCTGGTCAGCAGCATCTAAATAGCCCTCATGACACAAGCACCAGCACAGCTATTCGACCGCCGCACCCTGGCAGCCCGCCGCGCACGCCGGCGCGCGGATGCGTTGTTCCTGCACCAAATGGCGCGGGATGAGGCCGAGGATCGCCTGAGCCTGGTTAACAGAACCTTTACCACGCCCGCTATTGTCTGCCCCTTTCCGGAGGTCTGGGAAGGGTTTCAGCCGGACGCGAAGATTGTGGCCGACACGGATGTCCTGGCTCTGGAACAAGGCGCGCATGATGTGGTGATCCATGCCATGTGCCTGCATTGGGCCAACGATCCGGTTGGCCAGCTGATCCAATGCCGACGTGCCCTGAAGGAAGACGGGCTGCTGCTGGTCATCCTGCTGGGCGGCCAAACCCTGCACGAACTGCGCGCCGCCATAGCAGAAGCCGAAACCGTTGTGATGGGCGGACTGTCCCCCCGCGTTGCCCCGATGGGAGAGATCCGGGATCTGGGCGGTTTGCTGCAGCGGGCCGGTTTTGCCCTGCCGGTAGCGGACCTGGTACCGCTGACTGCCGAATACCGTGATCTGACCCACCTGATCCACGATCTGCGCGGTATGGGAGAGACCAACGCCCTCGCCCAGCGCCTGAAGCACCCGGCTCCGCGAACCCTGTTCCAGCTGGCCGACCACATCTACCGCGAGCATTTCGCAACTGCTGACGGCCGGCTGCCAGCGACATTTGAGCTGGTCTGCCTTACCGGCTGGTCGCCGTCGGACAGCCAGCAAAAACCCTTGCGCCCCGGCTCTGCCCGGATGCGCCTGGCCGATGCGTTGAAAGTGCCGGAATCCAAGCTCAAGCCCTGATAAATTTCCGTTATGGCTGGGCCAATGCGATCCAATTGGCCTTCTGCGCGCAAAGACAGTAACTTCCCGCCGACAACTGAATTCCAAGCCCCACAGGACCTGCCCATGCTGGACGCCGCCCGGACCGTCAAATGCCCTGCCCACGCCCCTGCCGATCACCCAAAGATCCCAGCAGAGAAAGTCGGCATCCTGCTGGCCAACCTCGGCACGCCGGATGATTATTCGTACTGGCCGATGCGCCGCTACTTGAACGAATTCCTGTCTGACAAGCGGGTGATCGACTATCCATCGTGGAAGTGGCAGCCGCTCTTGCAGTTGATCATCCTGACCAAACGTCCGTTCTCTTCGGGCACCGCTTACAAATCGATCTGGAACCACGACAAGGGTGAAAGCCCTTTGATGACCATAACCAAGGACCAGACAACCAAGATGGCGACTGCGATGAAGGCACGCTATGGCGATCAGGTGATGGTCGATTTCTGCATGCGCTATGGCAATCCCTCGACCAAATCCAAGGTGCGGGAAATGGTTGCGGCCGGCTGCCGGAAAATCCTGTTTGTGCCGCTGTATCCGCAATACGCCGGCGCTACCTCCGGCACTGCCAACGACCAGTTCTTCCGCGCCCTGATGGATGAGCCCTGGCAGCCCGCCGCCCGCACGATCGAACCCTATTTTGACCAGCCCGCCTATATCGACGCTTTGGCGCGATCGGTGGAAGAGGCCTATGCCAAAGCTGAAAAGCGCCCGGATATCCTGGTGGTCTCCTATCATGGCATGCCGAAACGCTACTTAATGCAAGGCGATCCCTATCACTGCCAGTGCCAGAAAACGACGCGGCTGCTGAAGGAGCGGCTGGGCTGGGACGACACCCGGATCACAACCACTTTCCAATCTGTGTTTGGACCCGAGGAATGGCTGAAACCTTACACGGTGGATCACGTCGCAACGCTTGCCAAGGAAGGCAAAAAGAACATCGCGGTGATCGCGCCGGCCTTCTCGGCCGACTGCATCGAGACGCTGGAAGAGATCAACGAAGAGATCCGCGAGAGTTTTGAGCACGCGGGCGGCGAGGACTTCCTTTATATCCCTTGCCTCAACGATGATGACGATCACGTTGCGGCACTGGCCGGTGTGATTGAGCAGAATCTGCAAGGCTGGCTGGACTAAAGCGCTCTCCCGGTTCAAATAGGATCCAAAATTGGATCGCCGGGCAGACCGGCAGACCGGGGAGAGTTTTGGATGACGCTTGCGCATTGGGCAGCAGCCCTGAAACAGCATTGGGGCATCCAGGCGGAATTGAGCCGCCTGGATGGAGAATATGACCTGAACTTTCTGGCCAAAGGTGCCGAGAACCAGGGCTATATCCTCAAGGCGATGCGCCCCGGCTGCGAAACCTGGCTGGTCGACATGCAGGTAAAGGCGTTTGAGCATATCGCCGCGCGCCAGCCGGATCTGCCCTGCCCGCGGGTGATCGCCGCTGCGGATGGCCGATCGCTGCTGACACTCCCGGATGAAAAAGGGCAAAACCGGCTGGTCTGGCTGCTGAACCAGCTACCCGGGCGGTGCTATGCCAAGGCAGAACCCAAAAGCGATGCGCTGATCCATGAGATTGGTCAGGTTCTCGGCGGCTCGGCCAAGGCGCTGGCCGATTTCCGGCACGATGGGCTGGAGCGTGATTTCAAATGGGACCTGATGCGCGCGGGCTGGATCAAGGATCAGCTGTTCTGCATCACCGCTCCGGCACGCCGTGCAATCATTGAAGGGATTTCCGCGGATTTCGCAAAGTTAGAGCCTGTTTTAGCGAAGCTTCCCAAGCAGGCCGTCCACAATGACGCCAATGACTACAACATCATGGTGGCGGGAGAACTGGGTGAAACCCGCAGGGTGTCAGGCCTCATCGACCTGGGCGACATGTGCGCCGCACCGCGGATCTGCGACCTGGCAATTGCTGCGGCCTATATCGTGCTGGACCACCCAGCGCCGGAGGCAGCAATGGCAGCACTGGTTGCAGGGTATCACGAGGCTTATCCTTTGACGCCTGCCGAGGTAGACATGGTCTGGCCGCTGCTGCGCGCGCGGCTGGCGGTGAGTGTTGTCAATTCCACCATGATGGCAGCGGACAATCCGGATGATTCCTATGTGACCATCTCGCAAGCTCCGGCCTGGCGATTTCTGGAGGGAAACACACTGCAGGACGGGTTGCTGACTGCCCGGCTGCGCGCGGCGTGCGGCCTGCCGGTCGTTGATGGTGCAGACCGTGTGATGGCCTGGCTGGAGCAGGAACACGGCAAATTCGCCCCGCTGATGGGCCAGGACCTGGCAGATGCACCGATGGGATCGCTGTCGGTGGAACACTCCACCTGGCCGCAGAACCCATTCCACATGCCGCTGGAAGAAGCGGCCAGAGTTGGCGAGGAGTTCGAGGACCAGGGCCGCATCTGGCTTGGCTATTATCATGAGCCACGGCTGATCTATACAGAGCCCGCTTTCCGCAAAGGCCCTTGGAAAGCCAGCGGCCGCCGCACTGTGCATTTGGCGGTGGATGCCTTTGCCGGCGCTGGCACGCCGGTATTTGCGCCCATGCGTGGTGAAGTCTTTGCGGCAGAGTACCGGGACGGGCATCTGGACTACGGCGGGGTGATCATCCTGCGCCATGAAACGCCTATGGGCGATCCGTTCTTCACTCTCTACGGCCATTTGGACCCGGAATTCCTGGGCCGCCTGAAACCGGGTGATATGGTGGAAAAGGGCGAGGAATTCTGCCGCCTGGGTGACCCTGGCCAGAACGGCGGCTGGGCACCGCATGTGCATTTCCAGCTGGCCCTGACCACCAAAGGAATCGAGGCCGGCTGGCCCGGCGCAGGCGACCCGGATGAGATGTACCTGTGGCGCGCAATCTGCCCCAACCCCGCGGCCCTGCTCAACCTGCCGGATGAAAAAGTCCGCTATCACCCAACCGACAAAGGTGAGGTTCTGGCCCGACGCCGCACCCATTTTGGCGGCAACCTCAGCCTCACCTACAATGACCCGGTGATGCTGGTGCGCGGCTGGAAGCACCACTTGTTTGACGAATGGGGGCGGCCCTATCTGGACGCTTACAACAACGTGCCACATGTGGGCCACGCCCATCCGCGCATCCAGGCGGTGGCAGCGGATCAGCTGAAGCGGATGAATTCGAACACCCGCTATCTGCATCCGGCACAAACCGCCTTTGCAGACAAGGTGCTGTCCAAGCTGCCAGATCCTTTTGAGGTCTGTTTTTTCGTAAACTCGGGCACCGAAGCCAATGAGCTGGCCCTGCGCCTGGCCCGCGCCCACACCAGGGCAAAGGGCATGGTGACGCCCGATCACGGCTATCACGGCAACACAACAGGCGCGATCGACATCTCCGCTTACAAGTTCAACAAGCCCGGCGGTGCAGGCCATGCGGACTGGGTGGAGTTGGTCGAAGTTGCAGACGACTACCGCGGTTCCTTCCGCCGAGATGATCCAAAGCGCGCGCAAAAGTTCGCGGACCTGGTCGATCCGGCAATCAAGAACCTGCAAGGCAAGGGCCACGGCATCGCCGGCTTCATCGCTGAAACCTTTCCCTCTGTTGGCGGTCAGATTGTCCCGCCGCAGGGATATCTGCCTGCAGTTTACGAAAAGATCCGTGCGGCAGGAGGTGTCTGCATCGCCGACGAAGTGCAAACCGGCCTGGGCCGCCTTGGCAAATACTACTTCGGCTTCGAACACCAGGGCGCAGTTCCCGACATCGTGGTGATGGGCAAACCTATCGGCAACGGCCACCCGCTGGGCGTGCTTGTCACGACCAAGGCGATTGCAAAAAGCTTTGACAACGGGATCGAGTTTTTCTCGACCTTCGGCGGGTCTACCCTGTCTTGCCGGACCGGCAAGGAGGTGCTGGATATCGTTGACGATGAAGGCCTGCAGGACAACGCCCGGGTGATAGGCGCCCGGCTGATCGAAGGGCTGCAGGGATTGGAGCAGAAATACGCCTGCGTTGGCGATGTGCGTGGAATGGGGCTGTTCCTGGGATTGGAACTGATCACCCCGGATGGCTCGGAGGCCACCGGAATTTGCTCCTACGTCAAAAACAGGATGCGTGATCACCGGA
Source organism: Leisingera sp. NJS201 (assembly GCF_004535885.1). Classification (NCBI taxonomy): domain Bacteria; kingdom Pseudomonadati; phylum Pseudomonadota; class Alphaproteobacteria; order Rhodobacterales; family Roseobacteraceae; genus Leisingera; species Leisingera sp. NJS201. Next base: position 4,114,385 of record NZ_CP038234.1, on the reverse strand, counting down.
TCCTGATCGGCAGCGAAGGTCCCAAGGACAACATTCTGAAGATCCGACCGCCGCTGACCATAGGTGCAGAAGACGCAGACATGATCATCTATGTCTTGGATAGTATCCTGCGCGAAGTGGAGGCGGCCTGACAGCCCCTCCTGACCCGCAGATCAGGCAACAAAAAAGGCGGTGGAAACCCACCGCCTTTTCTGTAACCGTGTACCGAAACTTAGTTCGATGCAACAGCTGCGCCGACCAGAACCAGCAGCAGCAGCGGCAGCAGAATGCCGCTGGAAGAACCCTGAGCTTCTTCCACGATGACCGGCGGTTCTACAACCGGCTCGGACAGGTTGCCAGCAGTGGCAGTCGAAGCAGCAGCAGTCAGCGCAGCAGCGATAACGAGTTTTTTCATGTTAACCTCCAGAATTCGCACGGATCATACAACTGAACCACGCACCCAAGACTTATCTCGTATTTTTTTCTAACCAGCAAAACCGCGGGATTGCAATTGCTTGTTATAGTTAACAGCTTAGCGCCCCGCCACGTGTCGTCAAATAAGCAACACCTGGGTGCCGACTTTGGTCAAGCTGAACAAATCGGCGATATGTTCATTGTAAAGCCCGATGCAGCCATTCGATGATTTGCGGCCTATTTTCCGCGTATCATGGGTTCCATGGATGCGGTAATACTTCCAGCTAAGATACAGCGCGTGGGTGCCAAGCGGGTTATCCGGCCCCGGCGGAATGAACGCAGGCCATTCCGGGTTGCGCTTGCGCATATTCGGGGTTGGAGCCCAGCCTGGGCCGTCAACTTTGCGAACAATCTTGGTCCGGCCGCGGCGGGTCAGATCGTCGGACAGCGGCACAGAAGACGGGAACAGTTTGTAAACGCTTTCATCCTGGGACCAATAATGCAGAGCCCGGCTGTCGATATCGACCAGAATCGCCCCGTTCCGCAGGGTATCAAAGTATGGTCTCCAGGATTTGGCCCGGAATGCGGAGATGTTGCGCTGGACAGCCGGTTCCGGCTCTGGCGGCGGACGCAACGGGTCAAAGGCCTGCTGCGCCTCGTCGCCGGTCTCTTGCGCAAAGGATGGCGAGGAGATCAAAGCAGCGCTGCCGGCAAGAAAATGCCGCCTGCTGAAGGTATCAAAGGGGTTTTGGGGCATCACTCTTTCCAACTTGCGCAATCAGGATCAATGGCTGCGCCATTTTATGACCGGAAAGCCGCAGTCGCAAATCAATCCGACCGGCAGGTCTGCATATTTCTGCCGGTCCATTTGCACCTCTGCAACAGGAAGGATAAGTGCATCAGCAACCGACGGAGCGAGAGAGCAATATGAAACGTGTTTTTCTGCTGATAGCTGCTGCCTTTGTAACTTTGGCGGCAGCATGCACGCCCGCAACAGAATCCGGCAGCACCTACCGTATTAGAAACGCAGACAAAGTGCAGATCCGGATGCTTGATTCAGTCAATGCGCTGCGTCAGGCGGCTGGTGCACAAACCGTACAGCTGAATGCCGAGCTGACTGCGGCCGCAGCGACCCATTCCCGGGACATGTCAGTGCAAAACCGGCCCTGGCATTTCGGATCCGACGGCTCCTCGCCGCTGGACCGGGTGTCGCGTGCAGGTTACACCGGCTCGCTTTTGGGGGAGAACATCTCTGAAACCTACGAGAATGAGCAGCAAACCCTGTCTGCGTGGCTGGAACGCCCAGCCACACGCGCAGTGATTCTCGACCCAAAAGCCACGAATATGGGGTTCTCCTGGTTCCAGGAGCCGAACGGCAAAATCTGGTGGACGATGGTTATGGGCAGCTGAGCCGCAACGCTGTGCTTATGCACGGCGCCGGCGCAACTGCAGACGCGGCGGCCCTGGCAGATGTTCAGGGCCGCAAAGCGATGGCCGTGCCGTCCTGCACCATGGCATAGATCTCTTCGATTTCTTCATTTGACACCGCGATACAACCGGCGGTCCAGTCGTCAACCCGGGCTGCGCGTTTGCGCTCCTTGCCGTTGTTCGGCTCTCCATGGATAAAAATCTCACCGCCCGGGCGCTTGCCTTGAGCATGCGCATTTGCCCGGTCCTGCCCGTTTGGATAAGAGATCCCAACCGACAGATGATAGCGGCTGTTGGGATTGCGCCGGTCAATCACATACGTGCCCTCAGGTGTCTTTCCGTCACCCTCAAACGCCTTGTGCCCCAATGGTGCGAACCCCAGATCAACCTCATACTCGCGCAGGATATCTTCGTTGTGCATCAGGTAAAGCTTACGCGCACCCTTGTTGATCACGATCGAAGTCACTTGCGGTCCGTCATATGAGTGAAACCGGCTCACTGCGCTGCCGGAGGTGCTGCAACCAGCCAGCGCAAGGCTCGCGGCCGCACCGAAACCAAATGCCCGTCTGTCCATTCTCAATGCCTGTATTTCTTTTTTTGCCTCTATTCAGCCTTTACCGCGAATTGCCTGTTAAGGAAATTCACAATTTCCTGTCCGGGTCCAATTGGCTGCTTAGCCTCTGTTCAATCGCCTCCAGGCGGCTCAGCACTTCGTCCCTATAGGCATCGGTGCGTTCCACCTCTTCTTCGCCATGGGCATCCTGCATGGAGTTCACGATCAGACCGACCAGAAGGTTCACCACGGCAAAGGTCGTCACCATGATGAACGGCACAAAGAACGCCCAGGCGTGCGGATGCACTTCCATCACCGGCCGCACGATCCCCATCGACCAGCTTTCCAGCGTCATGATCTGGAACAGCGAATAGGCGCTGCGGCCCAGATCTCCGAACCATTCCGGGAAGTCCTGGCCGAACAGCTTGGTCGCGATCACGGACCCGATGTAGAAGATAATCGCCATCAGCAGGAAAACCGAGCCCATCCCCGGCAGCGCGGTGATGAACCCCTCGACCACCCGGCGCAGGCGCGGTGCAACTGAAATGACCCGCAGCACCCGTAGGATACGCAGCGCCCGCAGCACTGACAGCCCTTGTGTCCCCGGCGCCAGTGCAATGCCGACGATCACGAAATCGAACACATTCCAGCCGCTCAGGAAAAACCGCAACCTGCGCACAAAGAGTTTGGCCAGTATCTCCACCACAAAAATGGACAAGCAAATGTTGTCGATCAGGTGAATCAGACCGCCAATCCTGGCCATGACAGATGGGGCAGTCTCCAATCCCAGGGTGACTGCATTGACCAGGATGACAGCGGTAATAAACCGGCCGAACCGGTCACTGTCCAGAATGGCTGCCAGGCGGCGGGTCGGGGTGGACGCTTGGGTATCAGTCATCTCAGTCTTTCATAGTAAATCGCGCAACCAGCTCGGTATGGGCGGACCAGCGGAACTGATCAACAACCTGCACCCAGTCAAGGCTGTAACCCGCCGTAACCAGAACCTTGGCATCGCGGGCAAAGCTCACCGGATTGCAGGAGACATAGGCAATCACAGGTGTTCGGGCTTTGGCCAGCTGCGCAGTCTGTGTCTCAGCGCCTGCGCGCGGCGGATCAATCACAGCAGCTTCAAAAGCTGCACCAAACGGGTTCAAATCCTCGGGCAGCAACGGATTGCGGAACAGGTCGCGGACCTCGGTGGTGACTTTCTTCAGCCCTGCCGCCCGGCGCCAGCCTGCATCCAACGCTTCCAGCATTGAATGTTCGCCCTCCACCGCATGTACTTCGGCCGTCTGCGCCAAAGGCAGGGAAAAGGTGCCGCAGCCTGCAAACAAATCGACGATCCGCTTGGCTCCGCCTGTTATTTCCTGAACCGCCGCCAGCAACGCCGCCTCACCATCCCGGGTGGCTTGCAGGAAAGCCCCCGGCGGCGGGCAAACGCGCGCCGCGCCAAAGGGTTGCACTGGCGGCTGTTCCATCGCAACCGGTTCATCGTCCCAGGTCAACCGGGCAATCCGGTTCTGGTCTGCCAGCTGCGCCAGTTTGATCCGCAATGGCCCGTCCAGCGGCTTGCCGTTCCTGACCAGTATGTCCAATCCAGCGTCTGAGGTGGTAACCGTCACCGCCAACGGTGTCTTCCGGCTTGCCCCGGCCATCGCCAGCGCCTCTGCAACGGGAATGGCAGCCTTTAAGGCGGGTTCCACCAGCTGGCAGTCGGGAATTTCAGTGATCACATCCGACGCCTGACCATGAAACCCGGCCATCGCACCCTTTTTGGTACGCCGTACTGCCAGCGTCGCACGGCGGCGGGCGCCGGGCGGCGAAGTGTGGATCCGGCGAAACTCTGTCTCCAGCCCTTGTGCCGTCAACGCGGTGCGTACGACGTCCGTTTTCCACTCAGCCACAAATCCGTCACTGGCGTGCTGCAGCTGGCAACCGCCGCAGGATTTGTAGTGGCGGCAGATTGGCTGCACCCGGTGCTCCGACGGGGTCTCGATCCGGATACTGGTCAGGCGGCTGTTCTCTGCGAAACCTGAAACGGTTTCTCCCGGCAGTGTGCGCGGGGCAAACAAGGGTCCATCGGCCACGCCATCGCCTTGATGGCCTAGCCGGCTGATCGTTGCTGTAGTTCTGGCTGCGTCAGTCATGGCCGCTCATTACAGCGGCAAGCCGGTCAGCAAAAGCAAAATGCACCGGATTTTTTATTCAGCCGCCGCCTTGTTCTCATCCGTGCAGATAAATCCACCGGACTGGCGCGCCCAGAAAGCAGCATAAAGCCCCGCCTTGGCCAGCAGCTCTTCATGGCTGCCGCTTTCAGCGATCTGTCCTTTCTCCATCACAATAATCCGGTCCATCTCGCTAAGCGTCGACAGCCGGTGCGCGATCGCCAATACCGTCTTGCCCTCCATTACCCGGTGCAAGGCGGCCTGAATGGCGGCTTCAACCTCGGAATCCAGCGCCGAGGTTGCCTCGTCCAAAACCAAAATGGGCGCGTCCTTCAGGATAGCCCGGGCCAGAGCAATCCGCTGCCGCTGCCCGCCCGAAAGCTTCACGCCGCGCTCACCCAGAAAAGCGTCATAGCCTTTGTTGCCCTGCCCGTCTTCCAGCTCAGTGATGAATTCATGCGCCTCAGCTTTCTCCGCAGCGGCGATCAATTCTTCCTCCGGCGCATCCGGCCGCCCATACAAGATATTGTCCCTGGCAGAGCGGTTGAACATGGCGGTTTCCTGGGTGACCATACCGATCTGGCTGCGCAGCGAATTCTGGGTGACACCGGAAATGTCCTGTCCGTCAATCAGAATGCGCCCGTTTTCCCCATCATAGAGCCGAAGAAGAAGTGAAACGAGCGTCGACTTCCCTGCCCCGGAAGCACCGACAATACCCAGCTTCTCACCTGGGGTGATGGCCAGGCTTATGCCCTGCACCCCGCCCACGTCGCGGCCATAGGCGAATTCCACCTGTTCAAATTCGATGCCGCCTTTGCTGATAACCAGCGGCTTGGCATCGGATGTATCCTCAACTCTTTCGCGGGCCGAGAGGGTCTTCATTCCGTTTTCGATCTCACCAATGTTGGAATAGATCGCCATCAGCGTGAAGCTGACCCAGCCTGTCATCTGCGCAATCCGGATCGAGACTGCACCAGCGGCCACGATGTCCCCTTCGGTTGCGCTGCCCGCCTGCCAAAGAAACAGCGTCGCGCCAATCAGCAGCACTGGCAGGATACCCGCCAGGCACATCAAACAGAACCGGAAGCTGGCCGAGAGATAACCGAATTGCAGCGACTTTTCACGGTAGCTGACCATAGCATCCTGGGCAGTCCGCTCTTCGTGATCAGCATGCGCGAACAGCTTAACCGTCTTGATGTTGGTAATGGAATCCACAACCTGCCCGGTCACCATCGCCCGCGCCCCTGCCCGCGTGCCAGAGCGCTTGCGGATACGCGGCAGGAACCAATGGATCAGCCCGAAGTAGCCAACCAGCCAGACCAGAAACACGCCGGTAATGCGCCAATCAATAGAGCCTAACAAGGCCAATGACCCGGCGAGAGACGCCAATGCAAACGCAACAACACTGATCATCTCGGTGGTGACCGAGGTGACTGCCGTCGCCGTTTGCATCTGTTTCTGAGCAATCCGCCCGGCAAAATCATCGTCGAAGAACCGCACCGGCTGGCCCAGCGTCCAGCGGTTCAGCCGCGACAGCACCAGCGGGTTCACGTTAGGCTGGACAATTATTGCATTTGAGGCTGCAGACAATCCGAACAGCACCGGTCGCACAAACAGGAAAAATCCCAATGCCAGCGCGATCACCGCCGCATTGCCCGCCGAGAAGAACTGCTCAGGCCCGCTGGTTATTGCGGTGTCGATCACAATTCCCAGGATATAGGCCGTGCCCGCCTCCATCGCGCCGGCCAGCGCCGAGAATGCCGCCGCCAGCAGCAGCATTGGCCAGGCCCCGGTCAAGCACCAGTGCAGAAAAGCCCCCAGCCGCTGCGGCGGCGGGCCATCGGCCGGGCGAAAGGCGTCGATCAGATTGCCAATCTTCATTCTGCTGCCTCGATGTTCAAGAAGCCTCCGGACTGGCGCGCCCAGAGCTGTGCATAAAGTCCCTGTGCCTGCAAAAGCATCTCATGCGAACCTTCTTCAACAATACGGCCCTGATCCATCACAAGGATACGGTCCATCTGCGCGATGGTGGACAGCCTATGTGCGATGGCGATCACCGTTTTGCCTTGCATCATGCCGTAAAGCGTTTCCTGAATCGCCGCCTCGACTTCGGAATCCAGCGCCGAGGTGGCCTCGTCCAGGATCAGGATCGGCGCGTCCTTCAGGATCACCCGGGCCAGTGTCACGCGCTGGCGCTGGCCGCCCGACAATTTCACCCCGCGCTCACCCACATGGGCGTTATACCCCTTGCGGCCCTGGGGGTCTTCCAAATCCAGGATGAACTCATGCGCCTGCGCCTGTTTGGCGGCGGCAATCATCTGCTCTTCGGTGGCGTCCGGACGGCCATACAGCAGATTGTCCCGCACCGAACGGTGCATCAGCGCGCTATCCTGCTGCACCATACCGATGCGGCTGCGCAACGAGGCCTGCGTCACCGCGCGGATGTCCTGACCGTCGATCAGGATCTGGCCGCTTTCGGCATCATAAAACCGCAAAAGCAGCTTAACCAGTGTCGACTTGCCGGCACCAGAGCGACCAATCAGGCCGATCTTCTCGCCCGGCTGGATTGTCAGGCTGATCTTGTCGAGCCCGCCGGCCTCACGCCCGTAATGGTGCGAGAGGCTTCGCAGTTCGATCTCACCCTTGGTCAGCTGCAACGGATCCGCGTTGGCCGCATCCACCAGATCGATGGGGTGGGCTATGGTCTCCATCCCTTCAGCCACAACACCCAGCTGACGGAAGAACGAGGTCAATGCCCACATGATCCAGCCGGTCATCGCATTGAGCCGCAGGGTCAGCGCCGTGGCCGCCGCCACCAGGCCCACCGAGGCAGTCCCCTGCGACCACAGCATAATCGCCCAACCGACCACGCCAACAATCAGCAGCCCGTTCAGCGTGACCAGTGCGGCATCCATAACGGTGAAGATACGCATCTCTGCCTGGAAGGTTTTGCGGGTGTTCTCGATCGCATCACGGGCATATCTCAGCTCGTTGTCGTGATGCGCGAACATCTTGACCGAGTGAATGTTGGAGTAACTGTCAACGACCCGCCCCGTCACGGTAGAGCGCGCATCAGATGACGCCTGGCTGGCCGGGCCGACCCGCTTGACCGTCCACATCACCAACAGAGCGTAAAGCGCAAACCAGATCCCCAGCGGCAGCATCAGCCGCACGTCTGCCACCCAAAGCAGCACCGCAGCGCCTGCCAGATAGGCCAGCGAAAAGGTGATTGCGTCAAAGACTTGAAATACCACCTCCCCCGCGGCCGGCGGGGTTTGCATGATACGGTTGGCAATCCGGCCTGCAAAGTCGTTCTCGAACCAGCCCACCGATTGGCGCAGCACATGTTTATGCGCCCGCCAGCGGATCAGCGTGCCAAAGTTCGGCAGGATCGCATTGTTCAGCAGCACCACATCCAATAGCTGGATCAATGGCCGCAGCAACAGGATGAACAATGCAACCAGGATCAGCTCGGTTCCATGCGCCTCCCAAACCTGCTCGGGCCTGCCGGACATCAGGTCGACAATCCTGCCCATGTAGTAGATCAGCCCGACCTCGATCGCGGCAACAATGACCGACATCAGCGCGGTCAGGATAAAGACTGTTTTGAACGGCGTTGCGTAGTCGCGCAGGAACGGCCACAACCGCGTTGGCGGCGTGTTGGTCTCAGGGTGGGCGCAATAAGGGTCAATGAGGTTTTCAAAGAAGCGAAACATGCGGGTGCTCCAGGTGTTCGAGCATTGATTTGGAATACAGATGAGGACAGCGGGCCGCCCATGGCTCCCATGTCAAACGGGGCTAGGTCTCAGGCGTTAAGGAAACCAGATCCCAGAATACATCAGCATTCATCCGTCATGTGGTGGCTGCCCTATGCGTACGCAAGATATATTTTCTTGTCACCCCCAAAGGTTCTGACGCTGCTGACACCCTATGTCAGTGGAAGGAGTCCAGCAGCTGTTCCCGGCTGAGCAAGAAGCCCGAAGCAATCCAGTCCGCCTCCAGCTTCCGCAGCTTCGCTCCCAGTTCCGGGCCTTTGCAGTCCGGCAGCAGATCCCGGGCTTTCACCGGAAAAACAGCCTTTGCACCCTGCGCGATTTTGCTCTCCAAATCGGGTGAAACCGGTTGTTCCAGCAATGCAGACCGCAACAGCAGCGCATCCAGCGCCTGTTCCGCACCCAATCGGTAGCCCAACTCCCCTGCCCCGGCCGTGCCGGCCGCAGCTTCGCGGATCGCCTGCAGATGAGTGGTCTGCGCCTTGCTGAGCCGCAAGGCCTCCTGAAGGCCCTCCCCCCGAGCGCGGCAAGCCGCCGGATGCAGGATGCAGCTCGCCCGGCCTCAAGGTGAATCAGCGGCGCCAGGGCGCGGTCATCGGCGCCAGGCAAAATCTGTGCCAGAACACCAGCCTGCCGCATAGCCGCGGCCGAGGGCGCAGGATCAGGTGCCGCCAGAAGTTTCAGCATCTCAGCCCCGACACGTTCCTTGGACAGCGTGGCCAGACCCTCCAGACTGGCTGCAATCGCTGCCAGCGCATCCGGGTCAAACCCCAGCGCGTGATCGCCGTACCAAGCGTGAAAGCGAAAATAGCGCAAGGACCGCAAGTAGTCTTCGCGTATGCGGTTCTCTGCTGTGCCGATGAACCGGATACGGCGTTTTTGCAAATCTGCCATGCCGTCCAAAGGGTCGACAATCTCGCCATCGGGACGCGCATAAATCGCGTTCATAGTGAAATCGCGGCGGCGGGCATCCTCAGTGATATCTGTTGAAAATGCGACAATTGCCCGGCGGCCATCAGTCGCAACATCCCTGCGGAATGTAGTTATTTCATGCGGGATGCCGTTCTTGATCAGCGTCACTGTACCATGATCAATACCGGTGGGAACCACCTTGATCCCGGCTCGGCCTGCCAGCGCCATCACCTGGTCCGGAAGTGCATCGGTGGCGATGTCCATGTCGGAGACCGCCTCCCCCAGCAGCGCGTTTCGAACGCAGCCGCCGACAAACAATACCTGCGCTCCATCTGCATTGACCGCCTTGCAAACAGCCTGCGTCGCAGGATCCTTCAACCAGGATTGGTCAATCCGCATTACATCTCCATCCGTGCCGCAAAACCGCGCAGCATCCGCGCTGTGGCGCCCCATATGTAATAGGAGCCGTATGGAACGGTATAGTAGCGGCGGCGGGTGCCGCGCCAGCGGCGGGATTCAATGATGTAGTTTTTTGGGTCCAGCACATGGGTCAGCGGGACGGAAAAAACCTCGGCCACCTCCCCCGTTTCCGGACGCACGGTGAATTCCTCCTGGATCAGTGCCACAACTGGCGTCACCGAAAATCCGGTCACCGTCTCATGCTCCGGCAGGCAGCCGGCAATCTGCGGCAACTCCTGCGGCAGGCCGATTTCCTCCCAGGCTTCGCGCAATGCAGCGGCGCAGGCGTCCGTGTCGCCGGCATCCACCTTGCCGCCGGGAAAAGCGATCTGGCCCGGATGATGCTTCAGCGCCGAAGAACGTTTGGTCAAAATAAGCCGCGGTGTATTTCCGGCGACGGAAATGGGCACCAGCACCCCGGCCGGCCGCAGCTTGCGCCCTTCTGGCAGCACGGTACCGGGGTTGAGATCAAAGTCGGAAGAGCCGCCGCCCTGGTGTTTCAGCGCGGCGGAAATTCTGTTGGCGAGGTTTTGCGCGGCCTCACTCACCGGACGGGTTTTCCGCTTCAAACCCCACGCTTGCCGGGTCCAAATCGTAATGCGCGCTGCAGAACTGGCAATCCGCGGTGACCCGGCCATCTTCGTTTGTCATGGTGCCAATGTCCTTGGCCGAATAGATCGACAGGCTTTGGCGTACCCGCTCTTCGGAGCAGGTGCAGCCGAAACGGACGGCCTGAACATCAAAGACCCGCGGTTGTTCCTCGTGAAACAATCGGATCAACAGATCAGCCGGGGACACTGACGGTCCGATCAGCTCCAGTGCCTCCACGGTATCCAACAGCAATGTGGCCCGATTCCAGTTTTCTTCCTGATCACCGGACACCAGATCGCTGGCCTGCAGAACTTCACCCGATCCTTCGCTTTGCGCAGCAAAGGGCGACGCTTTGGGCATGCTCTGCAGCATGATGCCGCCCGCGCGCCAATGCTCGTCAACTCCAGGCTCGGATGATTTTCCAAAGCTCATCTTGAACATGGTCGGCAGCTGTTCGGATTGCGCGAAATAGGCCTCGGCACAAGCGCGCAGCGACCCGCCGGACAATGGGGTGATGCCCTGGTACGGCTTGGTGCCTTGGCCTTGGTCGATCATGATAGCAAAGTACCCTTCTCCGACCTGATCAAAAGGGTTGCTATCGGTAATCCGGTCGCGGTCGAAGCTTGCGTAGGCACGGATCCGGCCGATTTCGCCTTCTTTTTGCGGTGCGTAATAGTCGGTCGCGATCATCCTCACTGCGCCCTTGGACTGCACCTGCAACGACAGCTTCCAGCGCAGGGAAATCGTCTGCCCGATCAGTGCCGTCAACAGCGCCATCTCAGCGACCAGCGCCTCAACCACCGGCGGGTAATCATGCTGTTTCAGGATGCCATCCAGCACGCCGTCCAGCCGCGCAACGCGGCCGCGCATGTCCGATGCATCAAGCTGGAAGGGCAGGACGGTGTCGTCCCACGCGATTTTCGAACCAAGTGTCATGGGGTTTCCTTACGCGCCGGGGATTGGCATACCGGGGCTATATAGGAGAATTGATACTGGAGTGAAGGGGCCGGCCCGTGATCAGGCGATTTGGTAAGACACCGGAAAACGGCCAGCGTTACCGGATGCGTCCGGGCGCCTATGCTTTGCTGCCGCGGGGCGGCAAGCTGCTGATTACCTGCCAGTATGCGCCTCATCCGGACCTGCAGCTGCCAGGAGGCGGTATCGATCCAGGCGAGTCACCCATTCCCGCACTGCACAGAGAGGTTTATGAGGAAACCGGCTGGAAGATTGCCGCGCCGCACAAGATGGGTGTGTTCCGGCGCTTTGCCTATATGCCGGAGTATGATCTTTGGGCCGAAAAAATTTGCCATATTTACATTGCCCGCCCGTTGCGCCGGATCGGCCCGCCTGCAGAAGAAGGGCATGAAGCGCTGTGGGTCACCCCGCAGGAAGCCGCCCTCCGGCTTGGCAATGCCGGCGACCGGCATTTTGCAGCCCAACTGGCAGCCCGGTTGTAAGGGTTTGAGACGCCAACCACCGAAAAGACAACATCCCAGCCGAAGCCAGGACAACATCAGACAACCAACCTGACTGGTTTACGGACCCTGGTACTCAAACAATGTGGCCGAGACGTCATCCTCAAGCCCGTGTTCCTTGCTCATAACTTGCGTCAAATGCCAGTAAAGATCATCCAGAAATTCCTTACTGCTTTGCTCTGACCCGCATTTTCCAACCAGCTCCAGCAGACCCTCCGGCTCCAGCATGGACCCATCTTCCAGCCGCGCCTCTGTAAAGCCGTCAGAGAACAGCAGCAGGCGGTCGCCACGTTCCATGACAAATTCTTCCTGGCTGTAGCCGATATCGGGAACCAGTCCCACCGGCACACCACCCTTACCGATGAACTCCAGTTCACCGTTCTTGCGCAGCAACAGCGGATGCGGGTGGCCTGCTTGCACCATCTTAACAACACCGCTGCGCAAATCGGCGATACAATAGGCCATGGTGAAGTACTCTTCGATCCCGGTATCAGCGATCAGCCGTGCATTCAGCAGGCTGGCGACTTCCTCCGGCTGGCGCAGAGCGTAAAACCGGTTGAAGCGTTTCTCCATCCCGACATTCTGATCGAAGTAATTCGAAGACAGATAGCCGCCGAGACGCGCTGTCATCATCGCCGACGTGATGCCGTGACCGGACACGTCGATAGAATAAAAGCCGATTCGGTTCACGCCAGGAGAGAACATTCCCACCAGATCGCCGCCAATATGGCCGCAGGGCTTCAGCAGCAGACTGACAGTGGAGGATCCGAAATCCTTGGACAGTTCCGGCACCAGTGATTCCTGAATCTTGCGGGCTTGGATCAGGTCCTTGTCGATCGCATCATAAACCCGCTGCAACTCCCCAGAGTTTCGGACACGATACGGTTCTTCTCAGACAGTTCCCGCTGCATTCTCAGGATCCGCTCACCCGCAGAAATCCGCGCCCGCAGTTCATCCGAGCTGACCGGCTTGGTCAGGAAATCGTCGGCGCCTGCATCAAGCCCTTCTGCAACCTCGTTCTTTTCGCTCTTTGAGGTCAGCAGGATGAAATAAGCATACTCCTCGCTGGAGCGAGTACGGAACGCGCGGCAAAACTCCAGCCCGTTCATGCCCGGCATCATCCAGTCGCTGAGGATCAAGTCAGGAGTTTCTGTCTGGCAAACTTCCATCGCGGCCTCGCCGCTCTCAGCCTCGACGACCTCAAACCCCCATTTCTTGAGAGAAGCAACTAGAATGCGTCTTTGCAGGCGGCTGTCATCAACGACCAGCACACGGCGTATTGATCCGGCCACTGTGTGGTCCTCGTTGTCCATCGAACTTTCTGGCAGCACCGAAGGCACCTCACAAATGGCAAAATCAGACGATCTTGTGATACTATCGGTCCAGAAATTTAACAGGCGGTGAAACCTAAAATTTGAGCTTCCCTCTTTATTTCACTATATTTTTACTGCAATCAACTTAAGAAATTGCGCATGGCGACTGATCTTAGGGACATATGACATGATTGACTGGCCGCGAGTGACCGAGCTGCGCGAAGAAGTTGGCGCCGAGGATTTCGAGGAAGTTGTTGAAATTTTTCTCGAAGAGGTCGAGGAAGTTATCGGCAGGCTGCAAGGCGGTGATTGCAGTCAGCTGGAGCAGGACCTGCATTTCCTGAAAGGCAGCGCGCTGAACCTCGGGTTTGATGAATTTTCGGGTCTGTGCATGGACGGCGAGCGAAAGTCGGCACAAGGTGGCGCAGAAGATGTCGATGTCGCTGCCATCATCGCCAATTTCCAAGCGTCCAGATCTGCTTTCCTGACCGGGATGTCCGAAAAATTCTGACCAGGCTTCAGATGTCAGATCACAAACTGCACCAAGGTCTCGTCCTGGGTGATGTCCGTAAAGGTCATCCCGGCCGCATCAAGCCGTGCAAACAGTTGCTCGAAATTCTCCGGCCGCTTGGTTTCGATCCCGATCAGCACCGAACCGAAATTGCGGGCGGACTTCTTCATGTATTCAAAGCGGGCGATGTCGTCCTCCGGGCCTAAGATGCCAAGAAACTCCTTCAGCGCTCCAGGCCGCTGCGGCAGGCGCAAGATGAAGTACTTCTTAACTCCGGAATAGCGCTGCGCCCGTTCTTTGACCTCTGGCAGACGTTCAAAATCAAAGTTGCCGCCGGATGTGACGCAAACCACCGTCTTGCCGCGGATCCAGGAGCGCACATCCTGCAGCGCCTCGACCGACAGCGCGCCGGCCGGCTCCAGCACAATGCCTTCCACGTTCAGCATCTCGATAATGGTGGCGCAGATGCGGTCCTCGGAGATGGCCAGTACATCCGGCAGCGGCACCTCCTTTAGAATATCAAACGGCAGCGCGCCGATCCGCCCCACCGCAGCGCCATCGACAAAAGTGTCGACATGATCCAATGCAACCGGCTTGCCTGCGGCAAGCGCTGCCCGCAGACACGCACCGCCTTCAGGCTCAACAAACAGGCTATGCACCCCGTCACCAAACCAAGAGGAAACACCGGCCGACATGCCGCCGCCGCCAACCGGCAGCAGCACGTGATCCGGTGTTTTACCCAGCTGCGCTTCGATCTCCACGGCGATGGAGGCCTGGCCTTCTATCACATCGGCATCATCAAAGGGCGACAGGAAATGCCCGCCCTCCTTGGCACACCACTCCTGCGCAGCAGCCAGGCAAATGTCGAAATAGTCGCCAACCAGATGGATTTCGATATTGTCGCCGCCGAACATCCGGGTCTTCTGGATTTTCTGCTGCGGCGTTGTCACCGGCATGAAGATTACGCCGCGCTTGCCTAGATGACGGCACATGAAAGCAACGCCCTGCGCATGGTTGCCGGCCGAGGCACAAACATACAGCTCCTGATCCGGCTGCTTGCGCATCGCGTTCAGCGCACCGCGGATCTTGTAGGAGCGGACCGGGCTCAGATCCTCGCGCTTAAGATAGATATCCGCGCCGAAACGCTCGGACAGGTGCACATTGCGTTGAAGCGGCGTGGGCGGAAACACATCGCGCATCGCCGCCTCGGCCTTTTGGGCCTGGGTCTTGAAATCGCTCATGAGCCATTCAGTGGCGCAAGCCCGCCCCAAGGCAAGGGGCGGGCGCAAGGCATACCTAAGAATACTGGATTAGATCGGGCGACGCTCAATTGCGATGCCGTAAATGGTGGTCAAAATGCTGATGCCTGCCATCGTCCAAACCCATTGCAGAACACCAAGCATCACCAAGCCAACCACCGCACTGACCTGAAACAGAATGAGCAGGGCAGCAGCTGCCCCTAATAGGAAAAAGAATATCAGCAGTATCGCCGCCAGAAATACTGCTCCGGAGATTTCAGATGTGGCTTGCCAAGCGCTCCGTGCACCCAGAGCTTGGCCAAGGGCAGCTGCTGGCAATAGCGGCGACAACCGATAGAATCCCCACACAGCGACAGCAACGATACCAACAATACCGATGATGAAAATCGGCCCCGAAGCCCCGCTCAAAATTCCAACCAAACCGCCCGCGGTCCCACCGGCAATGGTCATCATCAAAGTTAGAAGAAGAAGAACAAAAAAATAAGACAGCATTCGGCGCCCATGGAAAGCAGGCACGAGACCGCCTTGTTCTTCGAGCAGGACAAACCGGTGCCAAGCGACTGCCACCCATAGACCCGCCATTCCAGTAAGGAATTGCAGCAGCAAGTTTTGGGATTGGCCTGCTGCTGGATCAAATGTCTCCCCGGCGAATGTGCCGCCGTCTCCCATAGCAAAGCCAATGGCCATCATTGCGATCAAGGGTGAGGAGATGCGAACTGCATCTTTCAAATTATGATTGAGCAAAAACAATGAATGCGAAAATATCTTCCAACCAGTCACGCCGCAATTCTCCTGGGCCAAATGTGATGTTTTCGGGCGCAACTTAGGGGGTGACTACAACAATGAGAACCCCGGTTAACCTTGCCCTTCCGGGCAAAACCCGCTACGCCGCTGGCGTTCTGACCTGAGAGGGAATTCCATGTCCGCGCCTAAGAAAGTTGTGCTCGCCTATTCCGGCGGCCTCGACACCTCGATCATCCTGAAATGGCTGCAGACCGAATACGGCTGCGAAGTTGTCACCTTCACCGCCGATCTCGGCCAGGGTGAGGAACTGGAGCCCGCCCGCAAAAAGGCAGAAATGCTGGGCATCAAGCCGGAAAACATCTTCATCGAGGATGTACGTGAGGAATTTGTCCGCGACTTCGTCTTCCCGATGTTCCGCGCCAATGCGGTTTACGAGGGGCTCTATTTGCTGGGCACCTCCATCGCCCGCCCGCTGATCTCCAAGCGCCTGGTTGAGATTGCTGAGGCCACTGGCGCCGACGCGGTTGCACACGGCGCCACCGGCAAGGGCAACGATCAGGTCCGCTTTGAGCTGGCAGCCTACGCATTGAACCCGGACATCAAGGTGATCGCACCCTGGCGTGAATGGGATCTGACCTCGCGTACCCGTCTGCTGGAATTTGCCGAAGCGAACCAGATTCCGGTGGCCAAGGACAAACGCGGCGAAGCCCCCTTCTCGGTTGACGCAAACCTGCTGCACACCTCCTCCGAAGGCAAGGTTCTGGAAGACCCGGCAGTAATGGCGCCTGACTATGTCTACCAGCGCACCGTTCACCCCGAGGACGCGCCGAATGAACCTGAGTTCATCGAGGTCGGTTTTGAAAAGGGCGATGCCGTCAGCATTAATGGTGAGACGCTGAGCCCGGCAGACCTGTTGACCAAACTGAACGAATTGGGCGGCAAGCATGGCTGCGGCCGTCTCGATCTGGTCGAAGGCCGTTTTGTCGGTATGAAATCCCGCGGCATTTATGAAACCCCTGGCGGAACCCTGCTGCTGGAAGCCCACCGCGGCATTGAATCGATCACCATGGACCGCGGCGCAATGCATCTCAAAGATGAGCTGATGCCGAAATACGCAGAGCTGATCTACAATGGCTTCTGGTATTCGCCCGAGCGCGAAATGCTGCAGGCTGCTATCGACAAGAGCCAGGAACATGTCACCGGAACCGTGCGCCTGAAGCTTTACAAAGGCTCCGCAGTCTGCGTGGGCCGCTGGTCGGATCACTCGCTCTACTCCGAAGCGCATGTGACTTTTGAGGAAGACGCCGGCGCCTATGACCAGACGGATGCTGCAGGTTTCATTCAGCTGAATGCCCTGCGCCTCAAGCTGCTGGCCGCCCGCGAGCGCCGGATCAAAAAGTGAGTGACTACGGCGGCATAGACGGCGATTTCGAGGACGATTTCGCGGAAGAACTGGAAATGTTCGTCGAAGCTCAGGACACCGTTTGGGCGGCTGTCCTGGCTGAACTCTCTGCAGGAAAAAAGACGAGCCACTGGATGTGGTTCGTCTTTCCCCAATTGGCCGAACTCGGCCAATCCCACATGGCGCAGCTTTACGGGATCGAGGACCAGGCCGAGGCCATCGCCTATCTGAACCACGAAAAACTGCGCAGCCGCCTGGTAGACACCAGCCGACTGGTGCTGCAGCATCAGGGTACCGATCCCGCGCAGATCCTCGGCAGTACCGACGCTAAGAAACTACGCTCTTCAATGACGTTGTTTGCGGCTGTCCCCGGTGCGCCGGCGGAATTCCGGCAGGTGCTTGATACCTTCTATGGCGGTCAGCCCTGTCCGCTTACCAAGGCAGCCCTTGCCGAAACGTAACCCGGCGCCCTCCCCCTTGGTCACTATTGCCCGGCTACCCTTGCGTGCCTAACCCTCACCGCAAGCAAGGGAGGAATATATGTCACTTCAGGACATCGCCGAGGACATCCGCACAGGTCTGGCAGGAAAGAGCTTTGACGGCACGCTGAAATTCGACTGCGGGAACGACGGCGTTATCGTGCTCGCCAATGGCGCTGCCTGCACCGAAGACTGTGACACCGACTGCACGCTGCAGCTTTCCAGAGAGAACCTGAAAAAGCTGCTCACCGGCAAGCTCAACCCGATGACAGCCGTAATGATGGGCAAAATCAAGATCTCCGGCGACATGGGTGTTGCCATGAAACTGGGCAAACTGATCGGCTGAGCCTCTTCTTCCGGCTGAAAACATCCTGGGGGTGAGCGCCGCATGCGCGAGGGGGCAACGCCCCCTTTTCCCCCTCAGATTTTAGCTGCCTTCATTTGCTCATATATTGGCAGCGCCGCCTGCAGCACGGGCTGCAGCTCCTCCGGCACCTCCGGCAGCGGGCCTTCCGGGCCAGCAAAGCCGGTTGAATTCCAGACCGCACCGTACCAATGCGCCGCCCACACGCCGTCGTCCTTATGCCCGCCCCTTGGCCAGGTCAGCATCTTCGGGGAAAACGGCATGCCAATCGTCTCGCACAATTGTTCCAGTTTGCCTGCCGGATCATCCCGAATGTCATGACTGTCAACAACAACCGGTGACTGTCCCCAGCTGCGCACCAGTTCGAGCAGCTCCGCCTGCTGGCGGAATCCAATGTCTTCCAAGCTGGGATTTTCCCGCTTCACAGCATATGAGGCGATCACACGGGCAGGATGACGGATCAAAAAGACATTTGCGACCTCTTGCATCCACTGCCGCGGAACGCCGGGGATCATGTGCTGCGTCATATGTTTTTGATAGTAGTGCGGCTTGGCGCCTGGAACCTGCCCCAGCAGCGCTTCTGCCACGGCATCCGGTTCCTGCGGCTGGCTGTCCAGAATTTCTGCCCGCATCGGGTGGCTCAGGCCGGTCATCGCCAGATAGGCGGCGTAAAACGGCTCATCCACCACTGCGCAATCACCTCGGTTGCCAAAGGCGTACATCAGCGCCGTCGACAGGTTCCGCGGCCCGGACCACATGGCAATCCGCATCATGCGCACTCCTTTTCGATGAGATCCTTATAGAGGCCACGAAGATTTTCGGTCATGGGTCCCATCTGACCGCTGCCGATCTGCCGCCCGTCGATGCTGCCCACCGGTGTCTGCGCCCCGAAAGTGCCAGTCAGAAAGGCTTCGTCGGCACCGTATGCATCCACCAGCGAATAGTTCCGCTCGTGAACCGGAATATCGTTGGCGCGGCACAAGTCGATCACTTTCTGCCGGGTAATGCCATTCATGCAATAATCTCCGGTCGAAGTCCAAACCTCCCCCTTGCGCACGATAAAGAAGTTGCAAGCATTTGTGGTGTTCACAAAGCCATTCACGTCCAGCATCAGCGCCTCATCCGCGCCGGCCTTCTCGGCAGCGATACAGGCGATGATACAATTCAGCTTGGAGTGGGAATTCAGTTTGGGGTCCTGCGTCATCGGCAGCCCGCGGATATGCGGCACTGTGGCCAGTTTTATCGGACGCGGCAAATTGGGGCGGGAATGCTCCATGATAATGGTAATCGTCGGACCTTGCTGCGACAGCGAAGGGTGCTGGAAAGGGCGTGTTTTTACCCCGCGTGTGACCATCAACCGGGTATGGGCATCAGTGGTCATTCCATTGGCCTTCTGTGTCTCTAACACAGCGGTTTTCACGCCCTCCCGGTCCAACCCGATGTCCAAGTCAATCGCCTTGGCAGCCTCAAACAGCCGGTCCAGATGTTCGTCAAAGAAGGCCCAGGTTCCATTGTACAGCCGCAGCCCTTCCCACACGCCGTCGCCCAGCATGAAACCGCTGTCATAGACACTCACCTTGGCCTCAGCCTTGGCGACAGTTTTGCCGTTCAGATAGATCAGGATTTCTTCGTTGCGCTGATCTTCTTCAGCCTGGTGAGTGCTCATCTTTTCAGTCATGGGATCCTCCTTTGCCGGCACGTTAGTAATATTGGATCCAATTTCCAAGCAGTAACTTGCTGTCACCTGTCCGTGAAATCCGTCGCTGCCGGGTTGAGGGACTGCGCATCCGCCGGCAGGGTAGCAACAAAGCTAACTGGAGGCCCAAGATGCGTTTTCTGGAAAAACTGAGACCTTTGACTTTGATGGGGCTAATTGCGATCGGCACGGTAGCTCATGCCAATCCGGTGCAGGCGCAAGCAACTGAAGATCTGACCGTGGCAGGGGGATGCTTCTGGTGTGTGGAAAGCGATTTTGAAAGCGTGCCCGGGGTGATCGAGGCCGTGTCGGGCTATACCGGCGGCAAGACCAAAAGCCCGACTTACAAAGACGTCAGCCGCGGCGGCAGCGGCCATTACGAAGCGGTAAGAATTACTTTTGATCCGGCGAAAGTCTCGCGCGGGCATTTGCTGGAATTGTTTATCCGCTCGGTTGATCCGACCGACGCAGGCGGCCAGTTCTGCGACCGCGGAGAGAGCTACCGCACGGCGGTATTTGTCTCTAACAAGGTGGAAAAGGCCCTGGCCAGGCGGGTTATTTCCAAAGCTCAGGATGCCTTGGGAATAACAATCGTGACGCCTGTCCTTTCAGCAAAGACCTTCTATGAAGCCGAAGACTATCATCAGGACTACTACAAGGGGGACAACTTGGTGTTCACCCGCTTTGGCCCCAAACGGCAGGCGGAGGCCTATAAGCGATACCGCCAGGCCTGCGGGCGCGATGAGCGGGTGGCGCAGCTGTGGGGCGATGCCGCGCCTTTTGCAAACGGGCATTGAAACGGGGCGCTGCCCCCTTGGCCTGACGGCCAATTCCCCCGGAGTATTTATGAACCAGAAAGAAGCAGGCTGCCGCAGACTAAAAACAGGCCGCCTGCACTTCTTTCAAATCAGGAATCACATCTGCCGTGCCATGCCGTGTGACCATCAGTGCCGCAGCCTGTGCGGCCTGCGACATTGCCTCGGACAACGGCAAACCCTGATCCAGACCTGAGAGGACATACCCGGTGAAAGTGTCCCCTGCCCCCGTGGTATCCACAGGCGTTACCGGAAGAGCGGGAACATCCAGAATCGCACCGGTTTCGCCGTTGATATGCCGGGCTCCTTTAGCACCAAGAGTGATAATCACGTCTTTGATGCCAAGCTCATCCGGCAACTTGCCAGAGGCCTCTTTCAGCTGTCCGGCTTCCACCTCGTTCAGGATCAAGAAGTCGAGAAGCGGAAGAACCGCTTGAACGGCGTCCGCGTCAAAAGGGGCGGCGGCGTAGCAGACCCGCATCCCGTGATCCCGGCCCGCACGGGCAGCTTCGGCTTGCATATTGGTTTCATTCTGCATCACCAGAATGTCGCCTGCATTTGCCCGCGAAAGCGCTTGTTCCAATTGGTCTTGGGTCAGCGCACGGTTGGCGCCTGGAAACAGGATAATCTGGTTTTCCCCCTCCGGCTCCACCGCAATGATGGCGTGGCCGGTTGGGATGTCCACCTGGGCTATATTGCGAATTCCGGCGCCATAAACCTTCAACCGCTCAGTTGCCCAAGCCCCGTCAGGTCCAACAGCGCCAATGTGATTAACCTCGCTGCCAGCGCGGACGGCGGCAACGGACATGTTAGCGCCTTTCCCGCCTAAAAAGCGGTCAAGGCGCCTAGCGGCAAGGGTTTCCCCCGCCGCCGGCAGATGCGGCAAGGCATAGACCATGTCCGCGTTGATTGATCCCAGGTTCCAGATCGCCATTCAGATCACCCGATGTTGCAGGCTGCCAGTACCGCCATGTTCAGAATGTCATTGGTGGTGGAGGTGGTCGAGCAGATCTGGATCGGTTTGTCGATGCCAGAGAGGATCGGGCCGATCACCGTGGCGCCGCCCATCTCCTGCATCAGCTTGACCGAAATCGAGGCTGAGTGGCGGGCCGGCACGATCAGGATGTTGGCCGGGCCGGTCAGACGCTGGAACGGGTAGTACCGCTGCGCCCGCTCGTTCAGTGCCACATCAACGGTCATCTCGCCTTCGTATTCGAAATCAACACCGCGTTTGTCCAATACAGCGGGTGCGACATGCATCTTTTCCGCACGTTCTGACACTGGGTAACCGAAAGTGGAGAAGCTGACAAAGGCCACCCGCGGTTCAAGTCCCATATGGCGGGCAACACCCACGGCACGTTCAGCGATGTTTGCCAGGTGGTTCTCATCCGGCCATTCATGCACCAGCGTGTCCCCGATCAGAACAATCCGGCCTTTGTGCAACAGTGCGGTCACACCAGCGGCTCCATGATCAGCATCGGCATCAAACACATGGTTGATCCGCTCAAGCACATGGGCCGATTTCCGGGTTGCGCCGGTGACCAGACCGTCGCCATGCCCATGCGCCAGCATCAGGCTGGCAAACACGTGCCGGTCACGTCCCACCAGCCGGTGAATATCCTTGTGATCAAAGCCTTTACGCTGCAAACGGCTGTACAAAAAGTCCTTGTACAAATCGAAATTCGGCGTGTTGGCAGCGTTGACAATTTCCAGCTCGCGCACGGCATCGCCAAGGCCGGCTTTTTCCAGTTTGGTGCGCACATCCTCCTGCCGGCCCACAACCAGCGATTTGCCAAAGCCCGAACGCTGGTACATCACCGCAGCGCGCAGCGCACGCGGGTCATCTCCTTCGGCAAAGATCATCCGGGACTGGGCGGACCGGGCACGGGCATTCAATCCGCGCAGGATAGAGGCGGTCGGATCCATGCGGGATTTCAATCCCACCTCATAGGCGTCCATGTCCACGATCGGACGGCGGGCGGCACCGGTGTCCATGCCAGCCCTGGCCACCGCCAGCGGGATCCGATGGATAAGCCGGGGATCAAAGGGCGTCGGAATGATATAGTCGCGGCCAAATGACAGCGACTTGCCATAGGCCAGCGCCACTTCATCCGGCACATCCTCACGTGCGAGTGCTGCAAGCGCGTGGGCACAGGCGATCTTCATCTCGTCGTTGATGGCGCGGGCGTGGATATCCAGCGCGCCGCGGAACAGGTAGGGGAAGCCCAGCACGTTGTTGACCTGGTTCGGGTAATCGGACCGGCCGGTGGCGACGATGGCATCGACGCGCACCTCATGCGCCTCTTCCGGAGTGATTTCCGGATCCGGGTTGGCCATCGCAAAAATCACCGGATTGTCGGCCATCGCGGCGACCATTTCCTGGGTTACCGCGCCCTTGACCGATACACCCAGGAAAACGTCGGCACCGCGCATGGCTTCTTCGAGCGTGCGTAGATCCGTGCTGATCGCATGGGCAGATTTCCACTGGTTCATGCCCTCGGTACGGCCCTGATAGATCACGCCTTTGGTGTCGCAGACGATGCAGTTCTCGTGCCGCGCGCCCATGGCTTTCAGCAGCTCGATACAGGCAATGCCGGCTGCCCCTGCGCCATTCAGGACGATCTTCACATCCTCAATCTTCTTGCCCGACAGATGCAACGCGTTGATCAGGCCGGCCGCGCAGATCACCGCAGTGCCGTGCTGATCGTCGTGGAACACGGGAATGTCCATCTCTTCCTTGAGCTTCTGCTCAATGATGAAACACTCCGGCGCCTTGATGTCTTCCAGGTTGATGCCGCCAAAGGTCGGCCCCATCAGCTTAACCGCTTCGATGAACTTGTCCGGATCCTCGGTGTCCAGTTCGATGTCGATCGAGTTCACGTCAGCGAAGCGTTTGAACAGGACAGATTTGCCCTCCATCACCGGCTTAGAGCCCAAAGCCCCCAGATTGCCCAGACCCAGCACCGCCGTGCCGTTGGAAATCACCGCAACCAAGTTGCCCTTGTTGGTGTAATCATAAGCAGTTTCAGGGTTTTCCGCGATTGCCTCGCAAGGCACCGCAACACCTGGAGAGTACGCCAAAGACAAATCCCGCTGCGTTGTCATCGGGACGGTGGCATTGATCTCCCATTTGCCTGGAGACGGCTCCAGGTGAAACGCTAGGGCTTCTTCGTCGGTGATCTTTGTCTTGGGCATTTTTTCTCGTGTCCTCTCCTCGTCGCGGTCCGTCTTAGCCCAGCCAACCGCGCCCCTCAATCCGGGCTTTCAAGAATCTGTATAGCCAGAATTGAGATAAATGCGACTAAAGGACGATGCATAGCGCCAAGTTTTCACCTTAAAGTAGACGCCCGGCTGCTGTAATTTATTAATAGGTATTAACACGCATCTGTAAGCCAGGTGGCGCTGCGCGCTCGAACTTATGAGCCTGAGAAGCACGTGTCAGAATGACATTTGTCCGCCCGGAACACGGGCCTAGGATCAAAGGAATAATGAGGAATGATAAGTTTCCAAAACAATTCCGGCGCGATGGTTGCCTTGCAGACATTGGGTGGCGTCAATAGCCAGCTCGACACCGTGCAAGACAGCATATCCACCGGCAAAGAAGTCAACACGGCACAGGATAACGCCGCCCTTTGGGCTATTTCCGAGCTGATGGATTCTGATATTTCGGGATTGCGTTCTGTCTCAGACACGTTGTCGCTGGGTGAAGCCACCGTGGCAGTTGCTTCCGCCGGAGCGGAACAGATCACTGACACTTTAACAGAAATGCGGTCACTGGCTGTTATGGCGGCAAGCGGGATGGGGGATTTCAGCAAATTCGAAGCGGCCCTGTCACAAAAGACGGAGCAGATCAATTCGATCATCTCATCCTCCAGTTTCAATGGTGTGAACCTGCTGAAAACCGATGTGGACGGCAATGGCGGCACAGCGCTGACTGTCCCCTCTGCACTATCCGCAACCGGAGGCGTGACCACGATCAGCGTAAATGGCGCCGACTTCGAAGGCAGCCCGCAGTTTGACATTGGCAACCGGACTGCCATCACCGACAGCGCCAGCGCGCTGACCGCCCTAGAAGAAATCGAAGGGTTCCTGGCTTACGCAATCGACAGTTCCGCTGCTCTTGGCGCTAGCGCCGGCGGCATTGCCGAACAGAACCAGTATGTCGGCAAGCTGTCGGATTCGATCACCCAAGGGGTCAGCTCGATGATCGACACCAGCATGGAGGAAGCGGCGACAAAACTTCTGGCGCTGCAAGCGCAGCAACAGCTGAGCACTCTGTCGCTCTCCATCGTCAACACGATGCCGGACACGCTGCGCAACCTTTACTAACAGCAGACTGCCGCCGGAGTTCCTGGCGGCAGTCACATCCGGGTTTTCCTCGGACCGCCCCCAATGTACACGTTTTACAACGACGACCCGGGGGAATTTTCATGACCGTTACGCCCATGATGGCGCAGTATCTCGAGATCAAAGCAGCGCATGCGGATGCGTTGCTTTTTTACCGGATGGGCGACTTTTACGAGATGTTCTTTGAGGACGCAGTCAACGCCGCTGAAGCCCTGGACATTGCGCTGACCAAACGCGGCAAGCACAATGGCGAGGACATTCCGATGTGCGGCGTGCCCGTCCATGCCGCCGAGGGCTATCTGCTGACGCTGATCCGCAAGGGCTTTCGCGTTGCCGTGGGCGAGCAGCTGGAAAGCCCGGCCGAGGCTAAAAAGCGCGGTTCCAAATCGGTGGTGAAGCGGGATGTGGTGCGGCTTGTGACCCCGGGCACTCTCACCGAAGAGTCTCTGCTAGAAGCGCGCCGCCACAATTTTCTGGTTTCTTACTCTGAACTGCGGGATGAGGCGGCGCTGGCTTGGGCGGACATCTCCACCGGAGCGTTCCACGTGATGCCGGTCGCGCGGGTCCGCTTGTCACCCGAGCTCGCCCGTCTGGCGCCATCAGAGCTGATCGTTGCTGATGGTCCGGCCTATGACGCTGCCCTCCCTCTGGCTGAAGAATACAAGATCCCGCTCACTCCGCTGGGCAAGGCGAGCTTTGACAGCACCGCGGCAGAAAAACGCATCTGCTCTCTGTTCAACGTCAGCGCATTGGATGGATTCGGTACTTTCACCCGGGCTGAGGTCTCAGCCATGGGCGCGCTGATCGATTATTTGGAGATCACCCAAAAAGGCAAACTGCCGCTGCTGCAGCCGCCGCAGCAGGAAGCGCAGGATCGGGTGGTCCAGATCGACGCCGCCACCCGTCGCAACTTGGAGTTGACCCGTTCGCTGTCCGGCGGCCGCGCCGGCTCGCTGCTGGCAGTTGTTGACCGCACTGTCACACCCGGCGGCGCCCGCTTGCTGGAACAACGGCTGTCCAGCCCCTCCCGTAATCTCGATGTGATCCACCAGCGCCTTGCTGCATTGGACTTCACTGTTGACCAAGCACAGACCGCCGAAGACCTGCGCGCGGCTTTGCGCAAAACACCGGACCTCGATCGGGCGCTCTCCCGTCTGGCGCTGGAGCGCGGCGGCCCGCGCGATCTGGCTGCCATCCGCAACGGGCTGTCGCAGGCCGAAGCAATTGCCGGATTCTGCGCCGGGCTGGAACTGCCTGCGCTGATGGCCGGGGCCATATCGGATCTGCAAGGGTTCGACGATTTGCTGTCTCTCCTCGATCCGGCCCTGGTTGCCGAACCGCCGCTTATGGCACGGGACGGCGGTTACATCGCAACCGGTTACGATCCGGAACTGGACGAAGCCCGCATTCTGCGCGACGAAGGCCGCTCGGTGATTGCTTCGATGCAGCAGCAATACGCCCAGCACACCGGCGTCACCTCACTGAAGATCAAGCATAACAACGTGCTGGGCTATTTCATCGAAACCACCGCAACCCACGCGGATAAGATGATGTCGCCACCTCTCAATGAGACCTACATTCACCGCCAGACAACAGCAAATCAGGTCCGTTTCACCACGGTGGAGCTAAGCGAGATCGAAACCCGCATCCTGAATGCCGGAAACCTGGCACTGGAGATTGAAAAAAGGCTCTATGCGGGGCTTTCCGGGGCAATCCTGGAGTCCGCCGCCCGTCTTAACACCGCCGCCCGCGGGCTGGCCGAGCTGGATCTTCTGGCCGGGTTGGCCGATCTGGCACGCGGCGAAAACTGGACCCGTCCGAAGGTTGATGGAAGCCGTGCGTTCCACGTGGAGGGCGGTCGCCACCCTGTGGTGGAACAAGCGCTGCGCCAGCAGGGCGGCGAAACTTTTGTGGCCAATGACTGCGATCTGTCAGCCCAGGATGGTGCCGCGGTTTGGCTGCTTACCGGTCCGAACATGGCCGGCAAGTCGACCTTCCTGCGCCAGAACGCTCTGATAGCTTTGCTTGCCCAAATGGGCAGTTACGTTCCCGCGGAAAGTGCCCATATCGGCGTCGTTAGCCAGCTTTTCAGCCGGGTCGGTGCTTCGGACGACCTCGCGCGCGGCCGCTCCACCTTCATGGTGGAAATGGTGGAAACTGCAGCCATTCTAAATCAGGCCGACGACCGTGCCCTGGTGATCCTGGATGAGATCGGCCGTGGCACTGCCACCTATGATGGCCTCTCCATCGCCTGGGCCACGCTGGAACACCTGCATGAGGTTAACCGCTCGCGCGCGCTTTTTGCGACCCATTACCACGAGCTGACCCAGCTTGCCGCCAAATTGGAAGGCGTCGACAACGCCACAGTAGCGGTCAAAGAATGGGAAGGCGAAGTGATCTTTCTGCATGAAGTGCACAAAGGCGCCGCTGACCGGTCCTATGGTGTCCAGGTTGCGCAGCTGGCCGGCCTCCCGGCATCAGTAGTTGCGCGTGCGCGGGATGTACTCGGCATGCTGGAGCAAAGCAGCCGCGAAGGCGGAACGAAGGTCCAAATCGACGACCTCCCCCTCTTCGCAGCAGCCCCGCCACCGCAACCCACGGCGCCGGCAGGGCCCTCTCCGGCCGAAGAACTCCTCGCCGGTATACAGCCGGACGACCTCTCCCCGCGAGAAGCACTGGAAATGATTTACAAACTAAAAGAAGCTGCAATCTAAAAAGGAAAGGCGAATCCAAACGGACCCGCCTTTTCATCTTTCCGAAAATACTCTCGCCGAAGGCACAGGCCCGTCAGGGTCTGTTCACATCAGCCGGCCGGCGTGGACGACACACCAACCTGCGCGGCCCGCAGCAGGCGGTCGTGCAGCATAAAGCCTTCGGCGGACACCTGGATGATGTCACCTGCCTTGGTGCCCGGCACCGGCGCTTCGAACATCGCCTCATGCACCTGCGGATCAAACTTGTCGCCAACTTCTGGCGACACAACCCGGATGCCGTGCTTTTCAAACACACCCAGCAGCGACCGCATGGTCAGTTCCACACCTTCGATCAGCGCCGCCGCAACTTCGCGCTGCTCATCGGTCGCCGCTTCGATCGCGCGCTTCATGTTGTCGTAAACCGGCAGCATGTCACGGGCCAGTTTCGAACCACCGTAATTCTCCGCTTCCCGGCGTGCCTTGTCACCGCGTTTGCGGGCGTTCTCGGCATCCGCCAGCGCCCGCATGAACCGGTCCTTCAGCTCATCCCGTTCCGCCCGGAGTGCATCGATTTCCAACGAGGCATCATCAAATTCCTCGGTCTGCCCCGCCAGCTCTTCTGCCTCGGCGGCAGCGATATCATCCAGAAAGTCTTCGTCCTTGAGCTCTGCCATGTTTCACCTCTAACTCCGGTCCGACAACAGTTTGCCGACCAGTTGTGCCGTATAGTCTACAATCGGCACAATCCGTCCGTAATTCAGGCGCGTCGGGCCAATCACCCCCACCGCACCGATGATCTTTCGATCCGCGTTCATATAGGGAGACACCACCAAAGAGGAACCCGAAAGTGAGAAAAGTTTGTTCTCCGAACCGATAAAAATGCGCACGCCATCGCCGTCTTCGGTCAGTTCCAGAAATTCGGCGATATCACGCTTGCGCTCTAAATCGTCAAACAAGGTCCGTATCCGCTCCAGCTCCTCCGCCGCACCGGTTTCCGCCAGAAGATTCGCCCGCCCGCGTACAATAAGTCGGGCCTGATCACTGTCGTCATCCTCCCAGACGGCCAACCCGCTTTCGATCATCGCATGTGCCAGACTATCGATTTCCTGCCGCCGTGCCGAGATCTCTTTTTGGATCTCCCGCTGCACCTCGCTCAGCGTGCGCCCTTCAATCAGCGCATTAAGAAAATTCGCAGCCTCCCGCATCGAACTGGGCGTCTGTCCCGGCGGCGGCTTAAACAGGCGGTTTTCTACATGGCCATCCGAGAACACCAGCACCACCAGCGCCCGGTCGTGCGCCAATGAGACAAATTCAATATGCCGGATCTCCGCCTCATGTTTGGGCGTCAGCACCAACGAAGCACCTTGCGTCACACCGGACAGCGCCGCGCCGACCCGGTCCAGCATGCCCCCCACATCGCCGGCATTTTTGCCCAGCGTCGCGTCGATCTTCTGGCGGTCGTTTGCGTTCAGGTCGCCAACCTCCAGCAACCCATCGACAAACATCCGCAAGCCCATCTGGGTGGGCACCCTGCCAGCGCTAATATGCGGGCTATCCAGAAGGCCAAGGAATTCCAGATCCTGCATAACGTTGCGAACCGTGGCCGCACTTACCTTTTCGCTCAGTGAACGTGTCAGCGTGCGGCTCCCAACCGGATCGCCGCTCTCCAAATAGCTTTCAACCACCGTCCGGAAGACTTCCCGCGAACGGTCATTCAGATCTTGCAGAATATTGTTCGCGTCGCTCATCGATGTTCCAGCGTTTCTTGCGGATTCAACATAAGAACCCAAAGCTAGGTTGTCATTAAAGAGCAGCATGGGAAAAGGTCAATCGGGCTTGCATAGCTTGGCGTCCGGGGGATATCCCCAAGCCAGCAAATAAAGGATGTGCCATGCGACCCTCAGGACGAGAACTGAATGAAATGCGCGCCGTGTCGATTGAGACCGGCTTCACCAAACACGCTGAGGGCTCCTGCCTGATTAAGATTGGCGATACCCACGTCCTGTGTACCGCCACCATCGAAGACCGGGTGCCGCCCTTTATCAAGGGAACCGGCCTTGGCTGGGTCACTGCTGAATACGGTATGCTTCCCCGCGCCACGAACACCCGGATGCGCCGCGAGGCTGCGTCGGGCAAGCAAGGCGGCCGCACGGTTGAAATTCAGCGTCTGATCGGCCGCGCATTGCGGGCCGGCGTCGACCGCGTGGCTTTGGGCGAGCGTCAGATCACCGTCGACTGTGACGTTTTGCAGGCCGATGGCGGCACCCGTTGCGCCTCGATCACCGGCGGCTGGGTCGCCCTGCGCCTGGCGGTTAACAAGCTGATGAAAGCCGGCGACGTCCACATCGACCCGCTGATGGATCCTGTTTCTGCTGTGTCCTGCGGCATCTATGCCGGCCAGCCGGTGCTGGATCTCGACTACCCGGAGGATTCCGAGGCCGGCGTCGATGGCAACTTCATCATGACCGGCTCGGGCAAGCTGATCGAAGTGCAGATGTCTGCCGAAGGCTCCCTGTTCTCCCGCGACCAGATGAACCAGCTGATGGATCTGGCCGCCAAAGGCACCACAGAGCTGGCAGAGATGCAAAAGGCCGCCTGCACATGATCCGCAAACTGGAAGGCGGCAAGCTGCTTGTCGCCACCCACAACAAGGGCAAGCTGAACGAGATCACCGAGATACTCGCCCCGTTTGGCGTCAGCGTTGCCGGCGCCGGCGAAATGAACCTGCCGGAGCCGGAAGAAACCGAAGACACGTTTGTCGGCAATGCCCGCATCAAGGCCCATGCAGCGGCCAAGGCAACCGGCCTGCCGGCCTTGTCCGATGATTCCGGGATCACTATCGACGCTCTGAACGGTGCCCCGGGGGTCTACACCGCCGATTGGGCAGAAACCCCGAATGGCCGTGACTTCCAAATGGCGATGACCCGCGCCAATGACGAGCTGAACGCTGCCGGCCCCGAGGCCCCCCGCACCGCCCAGTTCCGCTGTACCCTGGTCATTGCCTGGCCAGACGGCCACGACGAGGTGTTCGAAGGCGTGATGCCCGGCCAGCTGATTTGGCCAATCCGCGGCGAGCATGGGTTTGGTTACGATCCGATGTTCCAACCGGAGGGGTATAGCATCACTTGCGCCGAAATGGACCCAACGGAAAAGAACAAGATCAGCCATCGTGGCAAAGCAGTTGCCCAGTTCATCCGGGGCTGTTTCGGTGGATGACTGGCGCAATGGGGGTTTCGGCCTCTACGTGCATTGGCCCTTTTGCCAAGCCAAATGCCCCTATTGCGACTTCAACAGTCATGTCGCCGCAAATATAGACCAAAAACTATGGGTTAGAGCCTATCTAAGCGAACTCGACAGACTCTCGGAACAGCTCTCAGGCCGTGTCCTTAACTCAATATTCTTCGGCGGAGGCACCCCCTCTCTGATGCAGCCGGAAACTGTCGCCGCTGTTATTGATCGGGCACGTGAAATTTGGCCCTTTGCCAATGACATAGAGATCTCTCTTGAAGCAAATCCCGGCTCGGTCGAGGCAGGTCGCTTTGCCGGCTACCGCGACGCCGGAGTCAACAGGATCTCCATGGGTATTCAGGCCCTGAACGACGAGGACTTGCGCCGGCTGGGACGTATTCACAGTGTCTCCGAAGCCAAAGCAGCCTTTGATATCGCCCGCAAATGCTTTGACCGTGTCAGCTTTGATTTGATTTATGCCCGTCAGGGCCAAACACTGAAAACCTGGGAAGCGGAACTTCGCGAAGCACTTTCCATGGCTATTGACCACCTGTCGCTCTACCAGCTGACAATTGAGGACGGCACCGCTTTTGGTGATCGCTACGCCCGGGGTAAACTGCGCGGTCTGCCAGCTGACGACACCGCCGCGGATATGTATCAGGCCACCCAGGACATCTGCGCGTCTTTTGGCATGGCCGGCTATGAAATCTCCAACCACGCCAAGCCGGGTTCGGAATCCCGTCATAATCTGATCTATTGGCGATATGGCGACTACGCCGGGATCGGCCCCGGCGCTCATGGCCGTTTGAGCATTGATGGAAACCGGTACGCCACGGAAACCCATCTGGCCCCAGGTGCCTGGCTGGAAGCCGTCAGCAAGGGAAACGGGGAGTCCCTGCGCGAATCTCTTTCGCAGGAAGATGCTGCGGCTGAATACATGATGATGGGGATGCGCCTGTCCGAAGGTCTGGATTTAGCACGGTACACTCAACTATCAGGCGTTAATCTCCCCGAGGGTCGACTTGAGGATCTTGTACAGATGGGCATGGTCACTATCTCAGAGAAGAAGCTCCGCGCGACTGATCAAGGACGCGCGCTATTGAATGCAGTGCTCCGCGAACTGTTGATGGATTGAATCAATGCGTTTTATCTATGCCGGCCTAGGACTGTTCTGTGTCGGCTTGGCCGTCGTAGGTATTGTTCTGCCTTTACTTCCAACCGTGCCTTTCCTTCTCCTTGCCGCGTTCTTCTTCGCCAACTCATCTGAACGTCTGCACAGTTGGATCGTTGATCACAACATTTTTGGTCCCATGATCCTGGATTGGCGCGACCACGGCGCCATCCGGCCAGGCGCAAAAAAGGCGGCAACCGTTTCGATTGCCGCCGTCTTCGGACTATCTCTGCTGCTTGGTGCCCCTGGCTACATAATAGGGATCCAGGCGGTTGTTCTATCTTCTGTTCTTTTCTTCATCTGGACCCGGCCTAGCGGCTGAGCAGGTTACACAGCTCATCCAGTTGATCCAGGTTTTCGTAGCTGATCGTTACGGCGCCGGCCTCGCCACCAGGCTTGTGATCAATAAGCACTTTCATTTTAAGAACTGCCGACAGATCTCCTTCAAGAGCACGGGTATCCGCATCCTTTTCCTGCGGCTTTCTCGGTTTCTTTTCGGCAGATGTCTGAACTCCGGCGGCATCTTTCTTCACCAATGCTTCGGTCGCGCGGACAGACAGCCCACCCTTGACGATCTTCACGGCAAGATCTGAAGCATTATCCGAAGTGATCAGTGCCCGGGCATGGCCAGCCGACAGCTTGCGCTCCTGCACCAGAATTTGAACATCATCCGGCAGGTGCAACAAGCGCACTAGATTAGCAATATGGCTCCGGCTTTTGCCAAGTGCTTCGGCCATGCGTTCTTGCGTATGGCCGAACTTTTCCATCAGTTGCTTGTAGCTCTGCGCCTCTTCCAGCGCATTAAGATCCGAGCGCTGAATGTTTTCGATGATGGCCACTTCCATCATCTCAAGATCCGAGTAATCCCGGATCAGTACTGGAACTTCATGCAACTGCGCGGCCTGTGAGGCGCGCCAGCGGCGTTCACCAGCCACAATCTCGAATTTTCCGCCAGGCCGCGGCCGCACGATCAGCGGCTGCAGAACACCCTTTTCCTTAATTGAGGCTGTCAGATCATCCAAGTCTTCTTGCAAGAACTGACGGCGCGGCTGATTTGGGTTGGCAATGACATTTTCGATCGGCACCAGAATCTCTGCATTCCGTGGTGCCTCTGCCTGCGTACTCACCGGTGCAGGGTTCACATCTGCCATCAATGCTGACAATCCCCGGCCCAGTCCGCGTGGTTTTGTTTTTTTGTCTGCCATGATTGCCTCCGGTAGGTATTCTGCATTTACGCCGCTATCTTGTGATGTTTTGTGAGGATTTCCTCTGCCAACGCCCGGTATGCCTGTGCGCCAAGAGAGTTTGTGTCATAGTTTAGAACCGGTTGCGCATAAGAAGGTGCTTCGCTCACCCGGACATTGCGGGGATCTTTGTTTGAAACACCAAATCACCCAGATTATCCCGGGCGTCCTGTTCCACCTGCTGCGACAGGTTGTTGCGACGATCGAACATTGTCAGGACAATTCCTTCGATTCGAAGGTTTGGATTCGCTGACTGCCGAACTTCTCTAATTGTCAGCATGAGCTGGGTCACCCCTTCCAAGGCAAAAAACTCACTTTGCAACGGAACCAGAACCGAATGTGCTGCAACCATTGCATTGACTGTCAAGAGATTCAGCGAAGGCGGACAATCAATCAGAACATAGTCCCAATCATATTCGTCCATCGCGGTTTGGCGTAGAGCATCATGCAGAAGGAAACTGCGTTTTTCATTGGTAAACAGTTCGATATCCGCAGAGCTGAGATCAACAGTCGCTGGGATGATGCACAGATCCTCAATCTCGGTTGTTTGAATGACCTCACCCAGAGATGAGTCTTCAACCAAAAGATCATATGTCGTCAGATCCCGATCCGACGGTTCAATCCCAAGGCCAGTTGAGGCATTCCCTTGCGGATCAAGGTCGACGACCAACACACGAAGCCCGGTTTCCACCAAAGCAGCCGCCAGATTTATGGCTGTTGTTGTCTTCCCAACCCCGCCTTTCTGATTTGCGACCGCGATAATACGAGGCCCCTCAGGGCGGGAATAATCAGACACGTGCCACTTCCCTTATTTTCAGGATTACTGCTTCTTGTTCTGTCAGGCTTTTAACCTGTTCCGCCACGAACTGCCATTGCTGCCTGGCGTTATCCACTTCTTTTTTCCAGCTTTCCCCCTTAGGGAACAGAGCCATCCCTTCGGATGCCAGATGGCGCTCTGAAAACTCAAGCAATGTAGACAAGTCCGCCAAAGCACGCGCAGACAGGATATCCGCTCTTTGAGGTTCAACCTGTTCAATTCTTTCGGTTAAAACAGTCGTCTTGACAGCACATTCTCGCGCGGCTGTTCTAAGGAACGCAGATTTCCTCTGATCACTTTCGATCAATGTTACCTTCATGTCCGGTACTTCATCTGCAGCCAAAATCGCAACAATCAGCCCTGGGAAACCGCCACCGCTACCTATATCGACCCAATGTCCAACAGGATCTGTACAGCGAAAAACTTGAATGGAATCGGCGATATGGCGCATCCAAAGATGTTCCAAGCTCGATTTCGAAACGAGATTTATTTTCGGATTCCACTTTTGTATGACCCGTTCAAAGGCTTCAAGCCTCTGCAATGTTTCACGTGAAACATCAAGTCCTTGAGGAAGTTTCCCATTTTTCACGCGGATTTCCCCTCTCTTGGAAGGCCACGACGCAAACGTGCGAGCAAAAGCGCAAGCGCAGCCGGAGTGATTCCGTCAATGCGGGCGGCTTGCGCCAGGGTTTCCGGTCTGGACTGAGACAACTTACTTTGCAATTCCTTGGAAAGGCCGTCAATTCCTTCAAATGAAAATTCGGCGGGGAAACGGTATCCCTCATCCTTCTTCATCGCAGTGACTTCCCGTTCTTGGCGTGCAATATAGTTGGCGTAGAGAGCATCACGCTCCAACTGCCGACGATTTTCCATCTTTACACCTGCCAAATCCGGCATCAGTGGAATGACGTCTTCAAAGGAGACTTCAGGAAACGCAAGAACGTCCATTCCGCTACGGCGGTTTCCATCTTGGTTAACCCGTATTCCGGCTGAGGACACCTCCTTGGGTGTGAATTTATGTGTCTCCAAGATGTTCCGCCCTGAGATTAGCCCGTCATTTTTCTCCTGAAACGCAGCCCGCCGGCCATCGCTAACACAACCCAGTTCTATAGCCATGGGCGTTAGCCTTTGGTCCGCGTTATCTGCCCGTAAGGACAGGCGAAACTCAGCACGGGATGTGAACATCCGGTAGGGCTCAGTGACACCGTTTGTGGTGAGATCATCGATCATTACGCCGATGTAGCTGCTTGACCGGCCAAACGTAACAGGCTCTTCTTCCCGCGCCATACACGCAGCGTTCAAACCGGCAACCAATCCCTGTGCTGCCGCTTCCTCGTATCCGGTTGTCCCATTTATCTGCCCGGCCAAGTACAAACCTGGAGTATCCTTCAGGGACAGGTCCAGCTTCAATACGCGCGGGTCTACATAGTCATACTCAATGGCATATCCGGGCTGAAGGATAGTAGCTCTCTCAAGTCCCTTGATAGACCGGACATATGCCTCCTGAACGTCTTGCGGTAAGCTTGTCGAGATGCCATTTGGGTAGACTTTGTGATCCGAAACACCCTCGGGTTCCAGAAAAATCTGATGCGATTCTTTGTCAGAGAAACGGACAATCTTGTCTTCTATCGACGGACAGTAACGTGGACCAACACCTTCAATATGGCCGCCGTACATTGCTGACCGCTCCAGGTTTTGCCGGATGATGTCATGTGTCTGGGTATTGGTGTGAGTAATTCCGCAGGAAACTTGCTTAGCGCTTATTGCTCTTGTCATAAATGAGAAGAAGACCGGGTCATCGTCCCCTGGCTGGGCTTCCAGACTATCCCAGTCGATTGTGCGTCCGTCCAGTCGGGGCGGTGTACCCGTTTTCAGCCGGCCTAGCGGCAGTTCAAAGCTGTCCAGGCGTTCCGCTAGCCGGACGGAAGGCCTGTCACCAATCCGGCCTCCTGGTTTGGAGATGTCTCCGATGTGGATGACGCCACGCAGGAATGTTCCGGAGGTGAGAATAACTGCCTTTGCTGGAACTTCACTTCCGTCAGCCAGCACAGCCCCTGTCACGGCTTTGCCCGACATGAGAAAATCAGTTACTTCACCTTCGAGAATATCAAGGTTCGGTTGCGCTTCGGTTAGCCTCAGGATTTCTTGACGGTAAATTGTTCGGTCGGATTGCGCTCTTGGCCCTTGAACCGCTGGTCCTTTCCGACGATTCAGGAGACGGAATTGTATCCCAGCTAGATCAGCAACACGGCCCATTACGCCGTCAAAGGCATCAATTTCACGGACAAGATGCCCCTTACCCAATCCACCAATAGCAGGATTGCAAGACATAACACCAATCCCACTGCGGCTCAGTGTGATCAGTACCGTTTTCGCACCCATTCGTGCGGCAGCGTGAGCGGCTTCCGTGCCGGCATGGCCACCACCAACGACAATCACATCATACTTCGAATGTTTCACGTGAAACACTCCTTCACTTTCCCAGGCAGAAGCTCGAGAAAATCTCATCCAGGAGATTCTCCACTCCGATCCGGCCCACTAGTGTCTCCAGAGCCCGGATCGCCGAGCGCATTTCTTCGGCGGCAATATCATAGAATTCCGAACCACGCGACAGGATAACCTGTGCTTCGGCCAAACTAACCAACGCAGAAAGCATAGCATCCCGGTGTCGGGCGCGAGTCGCAATTCCGGCCTGAGTTGAGCGCTCTTTAAGAACCGACGAAATGTGTTCGACAAGCCTGTCGATTCCCTGACCAGACCTGCCTGAGATCGCATCTGCCGTGTTTTCGCGGAGGTCAGCCTTTGGGCGAAGACGGATATCACCATTCTCCATCTCGACGTCCAAAATATCATCATCTTCCGCCAAAAATACGCGCATATCCGCATCTTCCGCGCGTTTCCGCGCTAATGCGATGCCAATACCCTCAACGTGATCGTCGGTATCCCGCAAACCTGCAGTGTCCAGTAAAGTGACTGGTAAGCCGGCCAGATCCATACGCACTTCGATAATATCGCGGGTGGTTCCGGCAAACTCAGACGTGATCGCCGCCTCGCGGCCGGCCAACGCATTCAACAGTGTGGATTTTCCGACATTGGGTGCGCCGATAATGGCCACTTCGAACCCGCTGCGGATTCGCTCCGCAATTTTCACCCCATCTGTCTCTCTTTCGAGGCCGGCCTGAACATTAGACAGCAGCGCAGAGACTTCCGGGGTTACATCAACCGGCACTTCTTCGTCAGCGAAATCAATAGTTACCTCGATCAAGGAAGCCGCGCGAATCAGACTGCTGCGCCAGGTTTCAGCCAATTTTCCAAGCCCGCCGGCAAGAACAACCTGTGCCTGCTTGCGCTGCGCCTCGGTTTCCGCGTCAATCAGATCCGCGAGCCCCTCAACCTGAGCCAAGTCCAGGTTACCGTTTTCCAAAGCGCGCCGGGTGAATTCGCCCGGATCAGCCATCCGCAAACCAGTAAAGCGGCCTAGGTTTTCCAGCACCGCTGATACAACAGCTGTACTTCCATGCACTTGAAATTCAACAGTATTTTCCCCAGTGAAGCTCTTGGGAGCCGTAAAGCTAAGCACCAAAGCTTCATCCAGGCGCTCACCTGAGTCGTCATGTAAGACACGCAGACTTTTGTCCCGCGCCGGCAAAACGCCTCCACAAAGCTGCGCGCCGGCTTCATGCGCCAAAGGACCTGAGATGCGTATTACTGCGACTCCGGCCTTCCCCTGTGCGGAGGCCAGCGCAAAGATCGTGTCCATGGGATGGCCCTTTTTTTACTCGCCCGCCCCGATCAGGTGTTCATCGAGTCGAAGAACTCGGTGTTCGACTTTGTCTGCTTCAGCTTGGACAACAGGAACTCAATCGCATCTGTGGTTCCCATCGGATTCAGAATGCGGCGCAGCACAAAGGTTTTGGCCAAATCGATCTTGTCGACCAAAAGCTCCTCTTTCCGGGTACCGGACTTGAGGATGTCGATGGCAGGGAACACCCGCTTATCCGCAATCTTACGGTCCAGCACGATTTCCGAGTTACCGGTGCCTTTGAATTCTTCGAAAATCACTTCGTCCATACGCGAGCCGGTATCGATCAGCGCGGTGGCGATGATGGTCAGCGAGCCACCCTCTTCGATGTTCCGGGCAGCGCCAAAGAACCGCTTGGGCCGCTGCAGGGCGTTTGCATCAACACCACCGGTCAGAACCTTGCCTGACGAAGGCACAACAGTGTTAAAGGCCCTACCAAGTCTTGTGATTGAATCCAGAAGGATAACAACATCTCGTTTGTGCTCTACAAGACGTTTGGCTTTTTCGATAACCATTTCGGACACCGCTACATGGCGTGTGGCAGGTTCATCAAAGGTGGAAGACACTACTTCGCCCTTCACCGAACGCTGCATGTCCGTCACCTCTTCCGGGCGCTCGTCGATGAGCAATACGATCAGATAACACTCAGGATGGTTCTTCTCGATCGAATGCGCGATGTTCTGCAGGATCACCGTTTTACCGGTCCGCGGCGGCGCCACGATCAGCGACCGCTGGCCTTTGCCGATCGGTGCCACCAGGTCGATCACCCGCGCCGAGCGATCCTTGATGGTGGGATCCTCGACTTCCATCTTCAGCCGTTCATCCGGATACAGCGGCGTGAGGTTGTCAAAGGCGATTTTGTGGCGTGCCTTCTCAGGCTCCTGAAAGTTGATCGAGGTAACGTTGGTCAGCGCGAAGTAGCGCTCTGTCTCCAGCGGCGCCTTGATTTGGCCGTCAACAGTGTCGCCGGTACGAAGAGAGTATTGGCGGATCATGTCGGGTGACACGTAAATGTCGTCCGGTCCCGGCAAATAGTTAGCCTCAGGCGACCGAAGGAAACCAAAACCGTCCTGCAACACTTCGAGCACGCCGTCACCGCTGATATCCCAGCCCTCATCCGCGCGTTCACGCAGGATCTGGAACATCATCTCGCCCTTGCGCATTGTCGAGGCGTTTTCGATCTCCAGCTCCTCGGCCATAGCCAGCAGAGACTTGGGGCTTTTTGCCTTGAGATCAGACAGATTCAGGGATTGCACGGTCATATAGATACGGCCTCTACTCCCCCGCTTACTCAGGGGGTGGTCACACGACAGGATTGGAAAACACGGTGGCCCGGACGGGCCCGTTGAGTGCCATACATAGGGACTCGTTTCAGATGAGTCAAACGCCGGCTGCAGGCATTCCGGGGTTGCCAGGTCCCTTGCCGCGCCTCTGCGTTAGAATTTGAAGATCACCGAGACAACAATCACCACCATCAGGACGGTTGGCACTTCGTTCATCATTCGGAACTGCCGGCCCGACAGTCTGTTCTTCCCTGCAGAAAAGTCGCGATAGCGGAACAGCAGCCAATGGTGGAACCACGTCATGGCGATCACGGATACGCCCTTGCTCCACGGCCAAACATAGGTCCAGTCAACAATCCCTGGAGTCAGCACGATAAACAGCCCTGCGGCCCAAGATACGTACATTGCAGGGCGCATGATGATCCGGAGGAGCTTCTCTTCCATTTGCAGAAAGATCGGCACTGTATCCTGGACCTTCTCTGCCTGCTCCACATGATACACGAACAAACGGGGGAGATAGAATAGCCCTGCCATCCAGCTGAGCACAGCCATGATGTGCAGTGATTTGGCATACGGGTAGAGCGTGAACATCAGGTCGCTCAGGTCCATGGGCAGTTCTCCCCGGTCAGATCTGATCACCCTAATAATTAAAGATATATTAGAAGGATGATGTTTTTGTAGTGTGCATGGATTCCGGTGGATAAGTGAATCCTCCTCCGCTTATCCCCAGCAGGGATAAGATTCCAGATGGGACGGGACAGGAGGCATGAAGTTTTTTTAACGCCTTAGAAATAAGGTGCATTCATGATGTGTTCACTCTTCGATGCTTGGGGATAAGGCCGGGATGATCCGGGGAGAGCCGGCATATCCACGAAAATAAAGTTATCCTGCCCCACAAAGGACGACTCAGCGAATTGAATCCCGGAATTTGCGTCAAGCCCTGGAGTCTTTACTTAACCGCGGAAAACCATACAAAACGTCCTGAAACCGTCTGCTTCTTTCCCACGGGGTTTTCCACATGACTGCCCACATAGTGCTGGCTTCAGGTTCCGAAATCCGGGCGCAACTGCTGCGTCAGGCCGGGATAGAATTTGAAACCGATGTCCCGCGTCTGGACGAGCAGGCGATCAAGTCCGCGCTGTTGGCCGAAGAGGCGCTTCCGCGCGATGTCGCCGATGCACTGGCAGAAGCCAAGGCACGTAAGATCAGCGGCAAGCGTCCCGGAAAGCTTGTGTTGGGATGTGATCAGGTTCTTGATTTCGAAGGAAGGCTTCTTTCGAAACCTGTCAGTGCCGATGAAGCGGTGGCTCAGTTGAAGGAGATGCGGGGCAAACGGCACATACTGTTGTCTGCCGCCGTGATTTACCGCGACGGTGAGCCCATCTGGCGCCATGTCGGACAAGTCCGTCTGGTCATGCGGAAATGCACCGATGCATATCTCGAGGATTATGTCGCCCGGAACTGGCAAAGCATCCGCCATGCGGTGGGTGCATACAAGCTGGAGGAAGAAGGTGTGCGGCTGTTTGCCAGCATTGACGGCAGCTACTTTAATGTCTTGGGCTTGCCGCTGATGGAGCTTATCAGTTACTTGGGTTTGCAAGGGGTAATCGAGCAATGACAATAGCAAAAGTCCCGCTCGCCGGCGTGATCGGCTGTCCGGTTGGACACTCCAAGTCCCCGCAGCTGCACCGTCACTGGCTGAACACCTATGGTATTTCCGGCCACTATGTGCCGATGCATGTGGAACCTGATGATCTGGCCGAAACCGTCCGGCTGATGCCTAAAATGGGGTTTGTTGGTGCAAATGTCACCATTCCGCACAAAGAAGCAGTGATGGAGATTGCGGATAAGGTCACAGACCGGGCTAAACTGATCGGCGCTGCTAACACGCTGATCTTTCGCAGGGATGGAACAATCCTGGCTGACAATACTGACGGCTACGGCTTCATCACCAATCTGCATCAGGGAGCGCCGGATTGGGATCCGCAATCCGGCCCAGCAGTTCTGTTGGGGGCTGGCGGCGCCTGCCGCGCGGTTGTTGCCTCACTGCTGGAAGCCGGAGTGCCGGAGATCCTGCTGACCAACCGCACCCGCGGCCGGGCTGACCAGTTGCATTCGGAATTCGGCAACCGTGTACGGGTG
Organism: Leisingera sp. NJS201; assembly: GCF_004535885.1. Classification (NCBI taxonomy): domain Bacteria; kingdom Pseudomonadati; phylum Pseudomonadota; class Alphaproteobacteria; order Rhodobacterales; family Roseobacteraceae; genus Leisingera; species Leisingera sp. NJS201. The sequence continues at coordinate 4,073,326 of NZ_CP038234.1, read as the reverse complement.
GTCGAATGGGTACAGGCCGGCAATGTCATCGAGGAGGGTGCGCTGATTGTGAACACCACCTCTTTGGGAATGGTCGGTAAACCGCGTCTGCGTGTTCCAATGGATGGATTGCAGTCGAATGCGGTTGTGACTGATCTGATCTATGCGCCGTTGAAAACCGACTTGCTGCAGACGGCTGAGGATGCTGGCTGCACTGTGGTTGACGGGCTGGGCATGCTGTTGCATCAGGCGGTGCCAGGGTTCGAACGCTGGTTCGGACACCGCCCCGATGTGGATGCCGCAACGCGGGCGGCGGCTTTAAGATGAGCTTCAGCCTCGGCCTTACCGGCTCTATCGGAATGGGCAAAAGTACAACTGCCAAGCTGTTCGCCGCCGGGGATTGTGCGGTTTGGGATGCAGATGCAGCCGTGCATCGGCTTTACAGCGCCGGAGGCGCAGCGGTTCAGGCAATGAAGACAGCTTTTCCTGATGCGATCGGGGATGACGCGGTAAACCGTGCTGTGTTGAAACGTATCATCGGGGAAAACCCTGATGCACTGAAGCATATCGAAGCTATTGTGCATCCGCTTGTCGCACAGGACCGGGCAGAGTTCCGCAAAGAAGCGCAAAACGATATCCTGGTCTTTGACATTCCACTGCTGTTTGAAACGGGTGGTGATGCAGAAATGGACGCAGTGGCCTGCGTGTTCGTGGATGCAGAGACACAAAAAGAACGGGTTCTTGCCCGGGGAACGATGACGGTTGAGCAATTCGAGCATATCCTGCAAAAGCAGATGCCGATTGAGGAAAAACGCGCCCGCGCCGATTACGTGATCGAAACGGACACGCTGGAACACGCCCAGGCGCAGGTGGCAGCAATCCTCGCAGATATCAGGAGCAAACAGGTCAATGCGTGAAATCGTTCTTGATACCGAAACCACCGGGTTTGACCCGTTCTCCGGCGACCGGATTGTTGAAATCGGTGCGGTAGAGCTGTTTAACCACATGCCCACCGGCAAGACGTACCATGAGTATATCAATCCGGAACGGATGATGCCGGCCGAGGCGTTTTCGGTTCACGGCATCGGTCCAGACCTGCTGGAGCCGCCGCAAAAGCCTCAACCCGGCGCGGTGACGCTGCGGGACAAGCCGGTTTTTGCCAAGGTTGGGCAGAGTTTCCTGGATTTCGTGCAGGACTCAAAACTGGTCATTCATAACGCCAGCTTCGACATGAAGTTCCTGAACTATGAACTGGACCGGATGGGACTGCCCAAACTGCCGATGGATCAGGCGCTCGACACGCTGGCGATAGCGCGCAAGCGGTTTCCCGGCTCGCCGGCGACGCTGGACGCGCTGTGCCGGCGCTTCAATATCGACAATGCCAACCGCACCCTGCACGGGGCATTGCTCGACTCTGAAATCCTCGCCGATGTCTATCTGGAGCTGATCGGCGGCCGCCAGCCGGATTTTGGCCTGTCTGCACAGTCGGCTTCCGGCACTGCAAAGGTGGAAGATGACTGGCGCCCTGGCCCTCGCCCCTCGGCATTGCCCCAGCGGATCACCGCAGAGGAGCTGGCAGCGCATGACGAGTTCGTGGCAAAGCTGGGTGAAGAGGCTTTGTGGAATGTCTCCTGACCGGGGTCAGATCCGCAAATGAAAAACGCCGCTGAAACCCAGCGGCGTTTTCTATTCCGAATATCAGAAACTTTATTGGGTAGGGGCCGCCGCTGCCGCTTCGGTCTGACGGCGGGCCAATTCGTTGCGATAGATCGCCACAAAATCAATGTTGTCCAGGTTCAGCGGCGGGAAGCCGCCGTCGCGGGTGACGTCTGACACGATGCGGCGCAGGAACGGGAAGGTCATGCGCGGGCATTCGATCAGCAGGAATGGATGCAGCTGGTCTTCCGGCACGCCGGCGATGTTGAACACGCCGACATATTCCAGTTCCAGAACAAACAGGACTTCGCCGCCTTCCTTGTTCTTGGATTCAACAGTCAGTTTGGTGACAACTTCATACTGGTTCTCGGCCGAACGTTTTTTCGCATCCAGGTTCACCTGAACGCTGACATCGGGTTGCACGTCGCCGCCGGTGCCTTTTTGCGCCATCACGTTTTCAAACGACATGTCGCGGATGAACTGGCCCAGAACGTTCATCTGGACTTGCGGCTGCTGCTGGGCTTCGCCGTTTTCGGCCATCGGGATACTCCTGAAAATTTGCTTTTGACCGTGCTTAGCAGCTTGGTCCGGGTAGCTCAACGGGGGCCGTCAACCCAGCCTGACGGGGTGTTTGGACGTTCACCTTGGGTCACATCTTCATAATCTCCGTCAATGATATCATCCGGCTTGCCGGCGGTTCCAGGGTAGTTGCGCCCCTGCATGCTGCCGGGCCCCATCTGGAACTGCGCCACTGTTACTCGGGCCCGAATGTAGCGGTAAACTGCCAGCCGCACCGGCGGTATCAGCAGGGCAAAGCCAAAGGCGTCGGTAAAGAATCCAGGGGTCAGCAGCAGGGCGCCGGCGAACAGGATCATAGCCCCATGGGCCAAAGGTTCAGCCGGATCGGACATTTTCTGAAACGACGACCGCAGCTGCCCCATCGCCATGCGGCCCTGGGTTTTCACCAGCCAGGTGCCCATCACGGCGGTCAGAACCACGATAGCCAGAGTCGGCCACAGCCCGATGGCGCCCCCGACTTGAATAAACAAAGCGATTTCAATGATGGGAACCATCAGAAAAGCCAGGAAGAGATACATGCGGGTTTCCTTGCGATCATACACCCGGGCGGTAGACTTGCCCCCGCCCGTCACCTACATAAGGTCTGACCGCTTTGGTTTCAAACAAAGCACGAACGCCTAGCATGAGGTATCCATGGAGTCGCCTGTGATTCAGCTTTTGGTTCTGGCCGGTATCGCCGTGTTTCTGATCTTGCGCTTGAAAAGCGTACTTGGGACACGCGAAGGTTTCGAAAAGCCACCGCTGCCGCAATCCGAAGCGCGGAGCCGCCGCCCCGATCTGGAAGTGATCGAAGGCGGCCCGGACCGCGACATCACCGATTATGTGGCCGAAGACAGCCCGCAAGCCCAGGCCCTGGCTGCGATGAAGCGGGTTGAGCCATCCTTTCAGGTCCAGGAATTCGTTCAGGGTGCACGCGGTGCATACGAAATGATCCTGATGGGCTTTGAGCATGGCAATCTGGACGACATCCAGCCGTTCCTGGCCGAGGATGTGTTCGAGAGCTTTGTAGACGCCGTTGCGCAGCGTGAGGATCAGGGGTTCAAGATCGAGGCTGAGTTTATCGGCGTGCGCGAAACCACCGTGGCGGATGCCTCGCTCGACACACAAACGGGCCGCGCTGAGATCACCATGCGTTTTGTTGGTGAGATGACCTCTGTTGTCCGCGACCGCGGCGGTGATATTGTCGAAGGCGACCCCAAGGCAGTGAAGCGTCAGAAGGACACCTGGGTCTTTGCCCGCAACATGGGCGTCGATGACCCCAATTGGCAGCTGGTAGCGACGGACGCATGATTGCGGCGCTTCGGGGGGTACTTGGGGCAGCTGCAATCGCAGGTGCCGCGATGACCGCCTCCGGGGCGCAATCAGAAGCCGTGTCCAGCATCCTGGACTTTGCTCAGCTGGATGGCTGGGCAAAAGACGATCATGCTCAGGCACTTCAGGTTTTTCTGGGAACCTGCAAGGACTTAAAGGATCCCGACTGGGCTGCCTTGTGCAAGGCAGCGCAATCGCAGACCCCCGAGGGGGCGAGAGCGTTTTTCGAACTGTTCTTCCGCCCGGTTCTGATTGAGGATGGCAATCAGGCTCTGTTCACCGGCTATTTCGAGCCGGAACTGAACGGTTCCCGCTACCCCACAGGCCGGTTTCGCTATCCCGTCTACAAGATGCCGCCCGAGGCACGCGGCACCGGTTCGTGGCTGCCCAGGCGGGACATTCTGACCAGTGGTGTCATGGAATCCCGCGGGTTGGAGATTGCCTGGGTGGATGACCCGGTGGAGCTGTTCTTTCTGCAGATCCAGGGTTCTGGCCGGATCCGCTTGCCTGATGGCTCTATGATCCGGGTGGGTTATGGCGGTGCCAATGGCCACACTTATAAATCCATCGGCAAGGAGTTGGTGCGCCGCGGTGTCTACAACGCCCATCAGGTCAGCGCCCAGGTGATCAAATCCTGGGTCCGGCGCAACCCGTCGGACGGCAAGGAGCTGCTGTTCCACAATCCGTCTTATGTGTTCTTTCGCGAAGTGCGCAAAGTGGCTGCCTCCAAAGGGCCGCTTGGCGCTATGAACCGCTCGGTCACGCCAATGCGCACCATTGCCGCCGATCCCGCATACACCCCGCTGGGTGCGCCGGTCTGGGTGGAAAAGGACGGGCATATGCCGCTGCGCCGCCTGATGGTGGCGCAGGATACCGGATCCGCAATAAAGGGCGCACAGCGGGCTGATATTTTTGTCGGCACAGGTGATGAGGCCGGCGAGACCGCCGGAACCATGAAAGACCCTGGGCGGATGGTGGTTCTGCTGCCGATCCAGCGGGCCTATGCGATGCTGCCGGAAGACCTTTGAATGACACGGCGGAAACTGACAGGAGATGAGATCGACCTCTGGCACAAGGTCGTGAAACACGCAGAACGTATACATCCGGGCGCGCATTCCACGCCCCCTGCTCCGCCGATGCCGAAACCCAAACCGGTTAAGCACCCTGAGCCGAGATTGGATCCGTTTGAGATTGGAAGCCGCGCCAAGCCCAAACCGCTGAAACACGATCTGAAGCCTTCGATTGCCCGCAGCCTGGCCGGCAATCCGGTGCAGATGGATGAGAAATCCTTCCGCCGTATGAAGCGCGGCAAACTTAGGCCGGAAGGCAAGCTGGACCTGCACGGCATGAGGATCGACTCGGCGCACCCTGCCCTCACCCGGTTTATTCTGTCTGCCCAGGCCTCCGGAAAGCGGCTGGTGCTGGTGATCACCGGCAAGGGCAAGGACCGTGATGAGCCAGGCCCGATGCCGGTCCCGCGCGGGGTGCTGCGCCACAAGGTGCCGCAATGGCTGTCGCTGCCGCCGCTGGCGCAAGCAGTGATGCAGGTCACCCCTGCCCATATCAGCCATGGCGGTGAAGGCGCCTATTACGTTTATCTCAGACGCAGCCGCTGACGCCGCTTATCTGTTGTCCGCGGGCGTGCTTTCCAGTGCAACCTTGATGGTGCTGTCCTGGATAACAATCTGACCCGGCAGAATCTTTTGCAGCAGGTCCTGGTTGTGCGTGAATGTGTCTGCGGTTTCCCGCGCACCGTTCAACAGGGCAATCAGCGCCGGCGACGAGGCTGCCACAAAATGCTGCGATTCCGCTTCATCTGCAAAGGCTGTGGTGTCGATCACTTCAACCGGCAGACCGCTGACAGCGTCAATACTGTCCAGATTTCCCAGTCTTTCACGGCCATTCAGGCCGCGCAGGCGCTGTGACAGTGTCAGGACGTTATCTTTTCGTGAAACGAAAATCAGGAACGGCTGCGGCACCTGCGTGAACCTCTGCATCTGGGATTTGAACACGTCGACATCCAGATCGGGTGACATCAGGATGACACCTCCCAGGTTCTGCGCTGTCCAGCCAGGCGTTTTGATCTCCATCTGGCGCAGGGTTTCCATCGTGAGCAGCCCGCCCATGGAGTGGGCAACAACCACAATCCGTTCGACCGCGGACGCGCGCAGATTGCGCAGGAGTGCCTCCAGCCCGTCGCGGGCAAACAGCACGCTGTCGCCATCATAGGCATAGCCCAGCGGACGGCCCTTGCTTGGCCAGGAATAGATGACCGTTGCCCCGGGAACATTAATGTCGTGGGTCAACTGGGCAGCCCGGAAAGCGGTCTCGGCCTGGGTGGAGTTGAAACCGTGAACAAAAACCGTGACTTCGCGCTCCTGTTTGGGAAACTTTGCCAGCTCTTGCTGCAGCCGGGCGGAAAAGGCTGCCTCTGTCGTAAACGTTTTTCGGCCTGCCATGGTGAATTCAGTGGAGGGGTCCGGGTTTGCGTAGCCGAACTTCAGCGAACCGGGCTTATGATCCGGCGGGATTGAAACCGTGAGTTCAAGCAGGCTCACTCCATCGGTGCGCTCTGACCCAAAGGTGCCGTCCGGCAGCGGTTCGCGGTTTGTGGCTGCGAAAATGGTCTTGGGACTGCCCAGTTCCAACGCCTCAGGAACTGTTGGTGTAAAGGATCTGTCAGTACAGGCGGCCAGAAGGACCATGATCACACCGGAAATCAGGCGCAGCCCGTGCATAATGTTCACCTCAATCAATTGGCGGCAGGCTACTCCACCTGCCGCCAAAGTCCAGTGGCCGCAACGTTCTCTGGCAATTTAGAGCACGTAACGGCTGACATCAGCTGAGCGGCCAAGCTCGCCCAGATTTTTCTTCACAAAACTTGCGTCCACAGTGACCGCTTCGCCCGAGCGGTCCGGCGCTGTAAATGACAGCTCCTCAAAGACCCGCTCCATCACCGTGTACAGCCGCCGGGCGCCGATGTTCTCCACGGTCTGGTTTACTTCGGCGGCAATCTTGGCCAACGCGGCGATACCGTCTTCGGTAAAGGTTACCTCAACCTCTTCCGTGCCCATCAATGCAGTATACTGGAGGGTCAATGCGTTGTCGGTCTCGGTCAGGATACGCACGAAATCCGCTTCGGTCAGCGCCCGCAGGCTTACCCGGATCGGCAGACGGCCCTGCAGTTCCGGCAGCAGGTCCGAGGGTTTGGCAATATGGAACGCGCCGGAGGCAATGAACAGGATGTGGTCGGTCTTGACCGGTCCGTGTTTGGTGCTGACGGTGGTTCCTTCGATCAGCGGCAGCAGATCGCGCTGCACGCCTTCGCGGCTGACGTCGCCGCCGCGGGTCTCCTGGCGGGCGCAGACTTTGTCGATTTCGTCCAGAAAAACGATGCCGTTCTGCTCCACCGACTCCAGCGCGATGCGGGTGACGGTTTCATCGTCCAGCAGCTTGTCTGCCTCTTCGCTGATCAGCACCTCATAGCTTTCGGAAACGGTCATCTTTTTGCGGGTGGTGCGTCCGCCCATCGCCTTGCCGAACAGGTCGCCCAGGTTCAGCGCACCCATATTGCCGCCGGGCTGGCCGGGGATTTCGAACATATTGCCCATCGGGTTGGAGGTGTCTGCAACATCCAGTTCGATCACGGTGTCGTCGAGTTCGCCGGATTTCAACTTCTTGCGGAACATTTCGCGGGTGGCTTCGCGCGCGTCTGAGCCGGCAATGGCTTCCAGCACTCTGTTCTCGGCAGCTTTCTGGGCGTTGGCTTTCACATCCTCGCGCATGAATTCGCGGGTCTGGGCGATGGCGCTGTCTGCCAGATCCCGGATGATCTGCTCCACATCGCGGCCCACATATCCGACCTCAGTGAACTTGGTCGCCTCAATCTTGATGAAGGGCGCGCGTGCCAGCTTGGCGAGACGACGGGAAATTTCAGTTTTGCCAACACCGGTTGGGCCGATCAACAGGATGTTCTTCGGGTATACCTCATCCCGCAGGTCATCAGCCAGCTGCTTGCGCCGCCAGCGGCTGCGCAGGGCCACGGCAACGGCACGTTTGGCTTCTTTCTGGCCGATGATGAAACGGTCCAGCTCAGAAACGATTTCGCGTGGGGTCAGATCAGTCATTGGTACTTCCGTTTCAGTGGGATGGCGGCAGCCGGTCAAGCGGCAGCACGCCAGACAAGATTGAGAGCAGCGCAGCACGGATATGGCTCCAGAAAGCCCCCAGAGCGACCAGGAACACGCCGAGCGCCAGGATCGTAATGGCGGTGCCTTCACCGTTGAAAACAGTTCCTGCAAGGGTAACGCTATAGCCGATTGCGGCAATCAGGAACGAGCGCCGGTCAATGATGATTGCGATCATGGCAAACAGCAGCAGCACACCGAGCAGCAGCATGTTGGAACCTGCGGTGCCGGCCTCCAGCAAGCTGAGCGCAATAGTATTCACCAGGGCCGGCGCCGCAACGACGTGCAGCCAGAAACCTTGGGCCGAGCGCCTGGTTACCCGGTGCGGATCGCTGAGATCAAAGGCCATGGCTGCAGTAAATACAGTAAATCCGACGGCCAGCGTAATCCAGGCAAACGGCCCGCTGGCCGACAGCAGGAATAGGTCGCTGATGCCGGCAGGAGTGCCTGCCTGTATCGATCCTGATAAGAGGGCGAGAACAAAGACACCCAAGGCGATCAGTGCCATGGCAAATGGAACGCGAAAGCGCAGCCAGAAAACAGCAATGGCAACGGTTGTCAGCGCAAATGGCAGCGGCAGGCTCGAAAAATCGTTTTGCGCGATCATGAAGGGCTGGGAGTAGCCAGCAGAAAAACCGGTACCGGCGTTGCCGGCCCACAGAAGCGAGAGTGCGATCGCGGGTGCCACCATCCGGCGGCGGCGGATGAAGTATTCAGACAGCATCCACAGCACGGCTGCACCGGCGATGGCCGAATAGACGGCCTTGTCCTGATAGCCGCCGATTGACCCGGCCAGATCAACCGCTGTGAAGGCCATCCAGCCAGAGGCCAGGATTAACAGCCCGATCACAATGAAGATTTCATTGAACCCCTTGAACAGTTCAAAGGGTTCATCGCCAGGCGCCAGATTCTCCCGTGCGCCTCTGCGGCTGTGCGCCAAAGCCAGAAGCGAGGCAGCTTGGGCCTCGGACAGCAAGCCGGATCCTACTGCAGCGCGCAGATCAATTTGATCTATCTGGGTCATATCAGCTTTCCTGGCCTATGCTCTCAACTGTGAGGTTGCCATTGGTGTAAACGCAGATTTCAGCAGCGATGGCCATGGCATCGCGGGCCACAGCTTCGGCGGATTTGCCGCTGTCCATCATGCCGCGTGCTGCTGCCAGGGCAAAATTGCCGCCGGAGCCGATGGCAGCCACGTTGTGCTCAGGCTCCAGCACGTCGCCGGCACCGGTGATCACGAACATGTCGGCACCATCGGTGACGATCAGCATGGCCTCCAGTTTCTGCAGGTATTTATCGGTGCGCCAGTCCTTGGCCAGTTCCACGCTTGCCCGCGCCAGCTGGCCTGGAGTGGCCTCGAGCTTGGCTTCCAGCCGCTCCAGCAGGGTGAATGCATCGGCTGTTGATCCGGCAAATCCCGCCACCACGTCAAACCCGCCCGGGGACAGGCGGCGCACCTTGCGGGCTGTGCCTTTGATCACCGTCTGTCCCAGCGACACCTGGCCGTCGCCGGCGATGACAACCTGGCCATCCTTCTTCACGCCGATGATGGTGGTGCCGTGCCAGCCGGGGAATTGATCGTCTGCCATTTGTGCCTCCGCTTTATTGCCCTCTATATGGAACCATCCCACCGCCGGCACAAGAGAACGCGCAAAGTCCACTGCCAGGCAGCTGCTGCAGGGCTGTTCACTGCTATGCAGAAATTGCAATCCGGGGCTGATGAACCGGCAATTGTGAGACTCAGCTGCACATCCTAAATGGGGCTCACAACCGGCACAGGGTCGGCTGTTTCTCAGAAGGACTAGCGCTATGACTACCGCAAACATCTATGCGCCGCTCGGAGCAGTCACCGTTCTCCGCGTGGTCGACACATTGATCAACGTGAAAAATGCTCTCGTGGAATGGAACGAGAGCCGTGAAACCCGCAAGGCTTTGGCCCGGTTGTCGGACGCTCAGCTGGAAGACATCGGCATGAACCGTGCTGATATCGCCAATATCTGATATCAGATGATCAGCAGTTTTGAATGAGCCGCCCGTTATCGGGCGGCTTTGTTCATTTTTAGATGCTGGTTTTATACTTGCCAGCCTGATCCGGCAGCCAGGCCTCGATCGCAGCCGTGGCGACCACGTGACGTGTTCCGGCTTCTGCATCCTCTACATCCAGCCCGCCCATCACGGCGCGCACACTGGCGCGGCCCCGCGGCAAATCCTGGGCCACCAGATCGCAATCCACTGCTTCCGGCTGCTGCACACCGATTGTCACGTCCACCCGCATTTCGCCGTGATCAATCCCGAGCTTGGCAAACAGGGTGATCGACGAATGGTGCAACGCGTCCTGCACCGCACGGCGGGCGGCCTTGTTGTAATCCTGGCCATACAGGTCATTGCCGGTGCCCATTTCCAGGATGATGCGTTTTTCGGTCATTCCGCTGCCTCCATGTCAAAGGACACAATCACGGCCGCATTGGCGATTACCGTGCAGCCGCCGTGGGGCTTTTCGATATTGAGACCACCCTTCACAACCCGGATGCTGGGCTGGCCATAGGGGAAAATCTCCAGCAGCGCATCCTTGTCCACGGCTTCGGGTTTCTGAACGCCGATCTCTGCGTCGATGATCATGTCTTCTTTCTGGAAATCAAACAGTTCCGCCATGCTGACGGAGTTGTGCCACAGCGCGTCCTTGATCGCGCGGCGGGCAGCTTCGGTGTAATCTTCGCGCCTGAGCGATGTGCCCATGCCGAATTCCACCAATACCCGGGTCTTGGCCATAGTGCCTCCTGTATCTGTTCCGGGCCGGACCGTTACAGGCAATGGAGGCAATGGAAAGAGCCAGTTTACCGTCCCCAGATACACCAGCGTATGCGGGCAAAAGAAAAGGGCTGTCCCCGCGGGGACAACCCTCTGAAATCCGCAAAAAGGATCAGGCTCAGATCGAGTCTTCGATCCAGCTTTGCAGCGCAGCTTTGGGGGCGGCGCCGGCACGGTTCGAAACCACTTGGCCGTCCTTGAAGATAAACAGCGCCGGAATTCCGCGCACACCCATGGCGGCGGCGGAGTTCGGGTTGTTGTCGACATCGACCTTGGCAATTTTCACCTTGCCGCCGAATTCTGCGGCAAGCTCTTCCAAAGCGGGGCCAATCTGCTTACAGGGACCGCACCACTCAGCCCAGAAATCCACCACAACGGGGATGTCGGAGTTCTTGACTTCGGCGTCAAAAGTGGCGTCGGTGACGGCTACGGTGGACATATGCATGTCTCCATGAGTGTGTGGCAACTGGAGTTGGAACCTAGGTACGGCTTAACTGATCGTCAAGGTTCCATCCGCCGCAGAAGCGCGCCTGTCACAAGCTCGTGCGGCAAATGCATCAGGGTTGCATTGCAGGTCCAAAGCAACGCGGTTTCAATGGCGTGATCCGGATAAACCTGTGCAAGCGCATGGGCATAGGCGCCCATCTGCCGCAGCAGGCCTTCGGGGCATTTTTCAGGCGTTTCGGGTACAGTTGCGTTGGATTTGAAATCCACCGCCAGGACTTTTTCCGGGGTTACGATCAGTCTGTCGATCACCCCATGCAGGCGCGAACCATGCAAATCTGCTGTAATAGGCACCTCGGCCAGAGTGTCCGGCTTGAAAATATGAATCAAATCAGCGTTTTTGAGAACGGCTGAGGCTTCGGCCAGAAGTTCGCCGCTGTCTTCTGCATCTTGCAGAAGGTTTTTTGCTAGCTCCGGCCAATCCCCTTCGGATCGGCCGGGCAGATGCTCCAACAGCAGGTGCAGCCTGCTGCCGCGGGCTTTGGCGGCCTCCTCGTCCAAGCCCTGATCCCCCGGCAATGCCTTGGCCCCGCCCAAATCCGAAGGGCTGAGCGCGGGAGCCGGTGCTGCGTAAGGTCTGGCCAGCCGGGTAAAGACTTCCGGCAAGATGTGTTTCTCAACAGCTCGCGCAGGCGTTTCTATGAGCGGCAGCCCGTCCCAATCACCGTGTTGCAAACGTAACCCGGTGCCGCCTTCGTATTCAAATTCTACCGCTCCGCCGTCCCGCAATGCACGTTCCGACATACGGTACCAACTGTCGTTCTGCTCACCGGTGTCGCCGGCTGCGGCGACGATCAGCCACTTTTCTGCCCGGGTTAGAGCCACATACAACAGGCGCAACCGTTCATTTTGAAGTTTGTCCTGCGCGGCTTCACGGGCGGCCAGCATAGTGGCTGGCATCTGGTCTTTGGGCAGTTTCCAGACCGGGGTGCCATTTGCCAGCATGATTTCAGCATCGCGCGGCGCTTGGCGTTTGGCTGTATCCGGCAGGATCACAATAGGCGCTTCCAGGCCTTTGGAGCCATGCACTGACATCACCCGGATCATATTGCCGGCGGCACCCATCTGGCGTTTGATTTCCAGATCGTCGGTCTGCATCCAGACCAGGAACCCGGTAAGACTCGGCACATCGGTGCGCTCATAAGCCAGTGCCTGCGACAGCAGCGCGTTGATGCCGTCCTCGGCTTCCGGCCCCAGCCGGCCCAGCAGTTTCTGGCGGCCGCTGTGGCGTGTCAGTATGCGTTCGATCAGATCATAGGGGCGCAGGAAATCAGCATTGGCGCGCAGGTCGTCCAGCACGGCCATGGTTTCGGGGAACGCCCCTGCCCGCTCGCGCAGCGCTGGCCATAGGTACATTGCCTCACGCCGGTGGGCGAGGTCGAACAGCGCTTGTTCATTCCAGCCGAACAGCGGCGACTTCAGTGCTTCCGCCAATGATAAGGAGTCCTCCGGCAGGGCCAGGAACCGCAGCAGCGCTGCGATGTCCTTCACCGCCAGTTCGGCACCTACTTTCAACCGGTCAGCGCCGGCAATGGGCAGTTCGGCCTTCTTGCAGGCACGGATGATCTCAGAGAACAGATCAGACCGGCGCTGCACCAGGATCAGGAAATCACCTGCCTGAACCGGCCTGCGCTGGAAGGTGCCGCGTTCGGTGCCGTCCTCAGGGATTGTGACGCCGGTGCCGATCATCTGTTTGATCGACTGGGCGATGCGTTCCGCCAGGATCACTGTGTGATGGCGGCTGCTGGGCCGGTCAACGGGGCTGGTCCAGTCCGGATCCTCGTCATCCTCGACCTTCCCGACCACCGGCCAAAGATCCACCCGGCCCGGCAGGTCGGATTTGAAAGCCCGGTGCAGTGCGTCCTTGCGAAAACCTGCGCGCGGGCTGTCCCGGAATACGAGATCCACCAGTTTCAGGATCGCAGCAGAAGAGCGGAAAGAGAAATCGAGCGATGCATCCTGCAGCCCTGCCCCGGTTTCCGCCAGCCGGTTGCCGAACTCCTGCTGCATCCGGTCAAAGGCATCCGGATCGGCGCCCTGAAAGGAATAGATGGACTGTTTCTTGTCGCCGACCACAAAGATCGTGCGTTCGACATCCGAGCGCGCACCAACGCCGGCAGTGAATTCCTGCGCCAGCTTCTCAATCACGTCCCACTGCACCGGGCTGGTATCCTGTGCCTCGTCCACCAGAATGTGGTCGATGCCGCCATCCAGCCGGTACAGCACCCAGGCTGCAACGCCCGGATCGTTCAGCAATTGCCGGGCCTTCAGGATCAGGTCGTCAAAGTCGAGCCAGCCACGCAGCTGTTTGCGGTGCTCATACTCCGGCAGGAAGGCGGCGGCAAAGCGATGCAGATCATGGCTTTTACGTGCGGCGGCCAGGGCCAGGCGTTTGGTGCGGGCATCTTCGACCCGCAGCATCAGCGGTTCCAGCTGGTCCATAAGTGAAAGATGCGATTCGCGTAGCTTTTTGGTTGGGAATTTATCGATTTTGGCGGTGAACGGCTCTTTGGCGCTGGCGCCGGTAAGGAAGATGCTTTCCAGCGTGCTCAAGTCGGCAAGTGCCGGCTTGGCTATGCCTGTCAGCTTTGCAGCTGCCTTTTGATCGGTCGCACCGCCCTGCCCCAGCATCTGGCGGGTGCGCTGCAGCAGGTCTTCCTCGCCGCCTAAATAAACCAAGGCCTCCAGTGCGGCTTCGTCAAAACCTTCAGGCAGCTCAAACAGCTCCAACAGCCCTTCCCAACCCAACGGCTGGCCGAAATCGGCGCGGCGCTGGCAGATGGAGGATGTCAGGGTCTCGAAATCGCTGTCGCTGACATGGCGCGCCAGTGAGCCGACCAGAGGTGCCTCGGACCCTTGGGCAAAATCCTCCATGATTTCCGCACGCAACAGCTGGCCCGATCGGTCGTCCATCTCTGAAAATTGCGGGCTGACGCCGGCCTCCAGCGGGAAACGGCGCAGAAGCGAGGCGCAGAAGGAGTGGATGGTCTGGATTTTCAACCCGCCTGGCGTCTCAATCGCGCGGGCGAAAAGGGTGCGGGCCTGCGCCAGGTCGCCGGCGCCGGTGTTGACCTCGCCCAGCTCCGTCAGCGCGGCGATCAGCGCCGGATCCCTCAGCATCGCCCATTCGCCCAGCCGTTTGAACAGCCGGTTCTGCATCTCGCTGGCGGCGGCCTTGGTGTAGGTGAGACACAGGATGTGCTGCGGCTGCACGCCCTTCAGCAAGAGCCGCGCCACCCGGTCGGTCAGAACTTTGGTCTTGCCAGAACCTGCATTGGCCGCCAGCCAGGTAGAGGCATCGGGACGGGCGGCGCGGAACTGCGCCTCGGAGGCGGCGTCGCGGATGGTCATGACAAATTCTCCGGCTGCGGCGTGGCGCTGCGATCCCATTCGCCGTAACGCGCCAGGTGGTCATAGTCGCCGGCGATATCGTCGCGATACACCATGCGGCGGCTCGAATAGCCTTGTTCAGGCTCGAAATAGGCCCCGATCAGAGTGTGCAGCTCGTCCCACACCTTGGCCGGCGGTTCTTCTTCCAGCGGCGCACGCACTTCTTTCATGCTGGATCCAAGCCCGATGAACAGGGCGCGGGCCACTTCTGCCGGGCCAAGGCCATCAAAGGCGCCTTGCTCGGCCATGGCGGCTTCGATCAGCAGTTGCTTTTCGAACTTCTTTTGCTGCGATTCCGAGGGCGGTGCGCCGGTTTTGTAATCATAAAGATGCAGAAACCCGCGGTCGTCCATGTCGATCCGGTCGGCGCGGCAGGCGATGGTAAAATCCAGAGGGTCCAGCCGGGTGCTGCCTTTGGCCTCAAAGGCGACCGGTTTGGCACGGGCCTGGCGTTCCCGCTCCGCCAGCACAAAGTCTCCGGCGATCTTGCGGATGCGGCTGTGCCACAAGATGCGCGCAACCGGCCAGGGGACGTGGCTTTCCAGCAGCTGGCGGGTTTTGTCGATCAGGTGACCGGCAGTCAGCAGGGAAGGATCCGTTTGGGCTTCCTTGATGAACTGCTCAAACACCTCATGCACCACAATACCGCGCAGCAAGGCGTCCGGCTCTTGCACCAGAGGATTCAGAGGCTTCAGCCGCAGTACGTGCTTGGCATAAATCGCATAAGGATCGCGGATCAAGCGGGGGATTTCCGTGATTGTGAGCCGGCGCGGGCGGGCGGTAACCGGTGGCCTCGGCGAGGGGCGCGGCACTTGCGGGATCGGTGTCGGCTGCTCCAGAGTCTCTGCCCGGCCGAGCCACCGTCGGCCCTTCGTCCGCATAGCTTCCAGCGCATCCCGGCCGCCCTGATCCGGCAGCCCGGACAAGAGGTTGGTCAGCCGGTTCAGCCAGCGCGAAGGCACGGTATCTGCTTCTTCCGAGCGTTCGGCGCGCGTCAGCCAGACTTCGGGTGCAGCGATGGCCTGTTGAAAGTCATGCGCTGACAGGCCGATGCGGCGTTCGGGCAGCAAGAGGCGGGCCTGGTTGCGCAGTTGCCGGTTCAGCCAGGGATCGGGGCTGGCAGCCTCTGGCCAGCTGCCCTCGTTAAGGCCGCCAAGGATCACTAGATCAGCGCCCTGCACCCGGGCCTCCAGCGTGCCCCAGATCATGATTGAACCATAGGGCGCATCGCGGTCGCGCACCTCGCCCTGGCTCAGCAGCGCACCCAGCAGATCGGCAAAATCGCGGGCGGACATGTCGCCGCCATAGGGGGCTTCGGCTTCCAGGTTTTCAATGCAAGAGCGCGCGGCCTGACCAGCCTTCTTGTTCCACAACGTACTGCCGCCGTCTGATCGGCTGCCGGCAGCGATATGTTCAGCTTGCTCACGCAGCCGCCAGACCCAATCAGTCAAGGGAAGGGTGCCTGCGATCTGCTGATCTGCGAAACAGGCGCTGAGCCAGGATGTCCAGCCTGGGGTCAGATTGCGTCCCTTTTCAAATCCGGCAAAGGCTGCGGCATCGGGGAAAGGCGGACCGTTTCGGCGCAGGGACAGTTCAAGCTCGCGGGTTTGGCGCAGGTGATTGCCACGTTCCGCGCCATCGTGGGTCAGCGGGTGTTTCAGCAGTGTCAGCAGGCTGTCGCATGCCAGCGGTTTGCAGAACAGACCTGCCACATGGCGCAGGAAACGGCCCGGCGGCGACAGCTGCAGGGGCTGGCCGGCAGAATCGTCAGGAAGGATATCCCAGCGGTCCAGCGCTGCCGAGACCTGGCGGGTCAGCATCCGGTCCGGAGTAATAAGCGCGGCGGTTTGCCCGTCTTCCGCCGCTTGGCGCAGTCGAAGAGCAATGGCGAGCGCTTCGGCGCGGGGGGTGGCGGCCTCGATCAGGGTAACGTTATCTGTGGCCGGTTTCAGACCAGACAGATTTGGTCCTTCGCTCATCCAGGCATCGGTCACCGGGGCTGGACGCAAGGCAAGAGAAACCAGCTGGTTGCGTTCACAAGAGACTGGCGGTGCATCAGTCCAGCGCTGCACGTCGCCAGGTGAAAGTTCCAAGTCTTTCAATAATTTGTGGAACCGGTACTGTGGATGATCCTCTGAGATCATCGGATCATCTAGCCTGTCCCAAACATGATCCGGCTGGTCAAAGTCAAAGCCGGGAAGCACCACCGCGCCTTGCGGCAGCCGGGCGATGGCCTGCATCAGCATCAGTGTCGTCCCGCGCGAGCCGGTGGAGCCGGCCAGGATCACTGGATGCGGCGGCGGGTTCTCCTGCCATTGCCCGATCAGGTTCAGCACCACCTGCCGCTGCCGCGCCTGGGCATCCATCGCACCTTCATGCAGGCCAGTGAACTCATCGGCGATTCCGATAAAAGCCTGCGCCCGCGCCCAGTGACCGGACATGTCCGCAACATCCAGATCGCGGATCGCATCGGTACTGACGCCTTCGCCCTGCATCTCGTCGATCAGCGCGGCAAGACTGTCGGACAAGTCATAGAGCGATGCCCTGGAGGCCAGGTCGGGCTGCGCATCCAATAGTTTTGCGATCAATTGAGACAGTTCCAGCCGCCGCCGCAGCGGTGGCAAAGCGGGCGGCAGCCCGTCCAGTGTGGCGCGTTTTGCCAGATCAGTCAGCAGCAGCATGCGCGGCAGCAGCAGGGCGGGGCCATTGTCGAACAAGCTGCGGACACGCCGCGCCATACGGGAGGTGTTGATGATCAGTTCAACCTTCGCCAATGCCTCGGGCGGCTGGTCCTGGCCGCGGATGCGCAGCCCGTCGGTCAGTGCATGCGGGAAGTCGACACCGCAGGGCAGGGCGAAGACGCGCGGTTTTTCGGAAGGTTCAAACATCATCTGCGGCTATCAGATCCTCGGCCAGTGTGATCCCCTCTGGATGGCCCACATCGCACCAGCGGCCAGGATATTCCAGAGCAAACAACCGGCCTTGAGCGGCCATCTGGTTCCAAAGGAGATTCAGTGAAAACGCTTGTTCCTTTACCTGATCCAAGCCGCCGGTCTTCAGGATCTGAACCCCGCCATAGACTAACTTTCCGCCACGGCTGATGCGGCCGTCGGCATCAGCCGAGAAATCCCCGCCACCGGTGCGGCCCGCTGCACGTTCCAGCGGCACACAGACCAGCAGTGCGTCCATGCGGTCCTGGTCCCAAGCCTGCAGGGCCAAACTCAATGGGTTCGGGCCCTTCCATATGGCGTCGGTATTCATGGTGAAAACCGGCCCGTCTCCCAACAGCGGCAAAGCCTGGCGCAGACCGCCGCCAGTGTCGAGAATCTCGGGGGATTCGAGACTGATGCGTACATTATGAGGCTCTAAAAAGGTCCTTAACGGCTCAGGCTTGTAATGCAGGTTTGCTGCTATCCGGGCTGGCCGGATGGCTTGGGCAAGCTCCAGCGCATGGGCGATCAGCGGCCGTCCTGAGACTTCGATCATCGGTTTCGGCTTGTCGCGGGTCAGCTCCCGCATCCGGGTTCCAAATCCAGCGGCAAACAGCATGACGGCATCAGGGACGCGCTGCATCAGGGCCTCAGCCTATCCAGATTGCCCGGGGTTGGGGGGGCAGGCCTTCACGCAACAGATCCCCAACCGGAGCCAGCGCAGGATGCTCCAGCCCGCGAATGAAATGGTCCCACACCCGCGGGATCAAGTCCACGTAATGAGGTTTGCCGTATTCCAGGCTGAGCCTGGCAAAGACACCGAGGATACGAAGATTCCGCTGCACGCCCAGAACGGTATAGGCGGTGCGGAAACCAGACTCATCCACTCCGGTGGCAGAGATATAGCGATCAATCATCTGCATCTCGATGGCGGCCGGCACGTCGCGGCGGGCATCCTGCAGCAGCGACACCAGATCATATGCGCAGTGGCCTGCGCGGGCATCCTGAAAGTCCAGCAAACCGACGCGCGCCACCCCGTTGCGGTCCGGCAGCCACAGCAGGTTTTCGGCGTGGTAGTCACGCTGAACCAGAACAGGATCGCCTTTGACAGTTTCACGCAGGATGTCTTCGAATTGATCCTCGAACCTGGATTGCAAGTCAGGATCATGGCCGCCGAGGATGCCGTCGCGGTATTTCAGCAGCGCCAGACCGGCCATTTCTGCCATCATTCGCGGGCCATATGGTTCCAGATCCGGCGTCGCTGCGTGATGCAAGGAAACCAGCGCATCGGTGGCCGCCTTATAGAGTTCCATTTCCAGCGCCGGTTTCTGAAGAACGACGCGTGCGAAAAGGTCATCACCCAGGTCTTCCAGCAGCAAAAAGCCATTCTCAACGTCCTGTGCCAGGATCTCCGGGGCGCTGAGACTCTGGGCCCGCAGGTATTCGGCAATGCGGATGAAAGGGCGGACATCCTCGCCCTTTTCCGGCGGCGCGTCCATCAGCACAACGGTCTTACCATTGTCAGCCGTCAGCCGTTCATAGCGCCGGTTGGAGGCATCGCCGGCCAGCGGACCGCGTTGCCAGCCGCCATAAGACGTAGCCGAGAGAAATCTTTCGCACAGGGTGTTGCGGTCAGTCATGCGCAGATGCGCTCCATCAGGGGCCGCCATTTCATGTCGCTCCAGCTAAGCGTCAGACGGCGGCGGTCTTCATGTTCCGGATCCAGTGCCAGTTTCAGGCGAATGGCGTGGGCGGGGGTCAGTTCGGCCAGCCGGTCGGGCCATTCGACCAGGCAGATGGCGCTGTCGAACGCTTCGATCAGACCCAGTTCTTCCAGCTCATCCAGAGACGACAGCCGGTAAAGGTCGGTGTGCCACAGCTCACCGGCGGGCACGTCATAGGTTTGCACCAGAGTAAAAGTAGGTGAAGGGACGTCCTCCGGCACATCCATAAGCGATTGGATCAAATGGCGGGCGAAATGGGTTTTACCGGCGCCGATCACCCCCTCCAGCAACAGGCAATCGCCGGGGCGCAGGGCCCCGGCGATCTGTGCGGCCAATCGGGCCGTATCGTCCGGTGAGTTCAGCGTGCAGAACGCAGTTTCTGTTGTCATGGCGCTAGAATGGCGCCGCCGCCGGTCTGCTGCAAGCCGGTTTCCGGGCCTAGCCCTTGCTGATAGCGGGGAAGCGCTGCTGGCCTGCCGGCAAGGCCACAGTTTCCGGTGCCCGGAAGCTGACCATTGTTGCACCGTTCTGAATTGCGGAGACCTTGCAGATCATGCGCGTGCCGTCGCGCAATTGGACATGGGACCACCAGGCTTCGCGGCCGTCTCCGCCGGCAACAAAATCGCGGATCTCACCCCAGACAGGGGTCGGCGCACAGGTGTCCTGCCAGATCCGGCTGGCATCCATGATCGAGACTTTGGCAAAACTGGCCTCAGGGTCCATTGACCAGAGGCTGCCATAGGCACTGTTAGAGAAGGTCATGCTGCCATCGCTGGCAAAGACCGTAATCGCCTCATCCATCTGGTCCATGATTGACTGGCCCATCTCAAGCTCTGAGCGGAACTGGCGGGTGAGTGTGACCTCGGCGGTGATGTCTTCGAACAGGAAGGCAATGGCGCCGTCCGGGTGCGGCCGGCCCGAAACCTTGTAAACGGATCCCGAAGGCAGCGACCAGGTTTCCTGATAGCGGCCTTCAGCGGCGGCCTCCAAGAGGTCGGCCATCTGGTGGCGCCAGCTGGAGTAGCTTTTGGGTTCCGGCATCATCCGCTGGTCGCGCAGGCGGTCGAAGAAGGTCAGAAGATTGGGCCGCGAGCTGAGGAAATTGGCGGGCAGGGCAGTGAGGTCGATCAGCACCGGGTTGAACAGCACCAGCTGGCGGTTGCGGTCAAAAATCGCAAGGCCGATCGACAGCTGGGCAAACGTCTTGGCCAGAGTCTGCACGAAATTGCGCTGGGCAACCTCGGCGTCGACCACGGCATTCACATCCACCGCGTGACACAGCCAGCCGGCTTCGGTTTCTGTGGTGGAAACGTTATACCACAGTTTCTTGTTGCTTTCCGGCAGCGGGATGTAGATCCGCTCCGGCTTGCCGCTGTTCATCGGGTCGTGCAGATCGGTGAACAGCGGCTCGGCAAAGTCGGCATTGCGGCCGCGGATCTTCTGGCTGAGGTCGTCATAAGCGAGGTTGGACCAAGTAACGTTGCCCTCCTCCGACTGCAGCCAGACCGGGTAGGGCGCCTGATGCACGGCAGCGCGCAGGGTGGTCAGTTCCTGATCCAGGGATTTGTTCTGTTCTTCCAAGGTGCTGCGGCGCAGCTGCACGCGGGTGACCCCGTCGATCCATTCGCAATGCGCCTCGCGGCTTTCGGCGGAGGCGGTGCCGGAAAGCACGAGCGGGCCGACATCCTTGAGGAAGCCCGGTGACTGCGGCAGGCCCGGGTAGCTGCGGGCCAGTTGGTCGCGCAGCATGCCCCAGTCAAAGTTCTCTGCCTGGTCGCCAATGAATTTTCGCGCGCCCGAAGACCAGCCGATCAGGCTGTTTTCGTCAAACAGGAACACCGCATCAGTGCGGCCGTCGCCGGCCAGCAGATCATGTTCCATGCCATTGCGGCGCGGATCAGGTGACAGCCACCAGACCGCCGCCGCCGCGGTAGCAGCACAAAGCGCTGCCAGTACAAACCATTCGATCGAAGCGAAGTCCTGCATGTCGTCCTGCCCAGTTCAGCTCTCGTTTACCCGCATGGTTCCCTAATAATGGTTAAATCAAGTTTAATTGGTTGCCCAAAAGTGAATAGTTAAATTTCTAAAGGTATATTTTTCCCAATGACAGGGCCGCCGTCTGCCATGGCGTCGATTTTTTTGCGTGGCCAGGCAACCTCGACAATGGCGCCACGCCGTTCACGGTAGGGGCTGAGGGTTTGGAAAGGGTCTGCGCCATTGGCGAATCTCAACTGTGCACCGGTACGCTGCAGCAGCGTTTTGGCGATGAACAGGCCCAGGCCCATGCCCTCGTACTCGGGCCGCTGCTTCAGTTCGTTTTCGCCTCGGCGGCGGCGCACAAACGGATCGCCAATTCGGCCCAGCAGATGCGGCGGAAATCCCTGGCCGTCGTCGCAGATCCGCAAAATGATCCGGTCGTTGTTCCAGGCAGCATCTATCCAGACGGTGGAGTGGGAGAAATCCACTGCATTCTGTACCAGGTTGCGCAACCCGTGAATGATCTCGGGCTTACGCATCACCGTTGGCTGCTGGAAGTCACCTCCCTCCAGCGGCTCCTCATGGTAGATAACGGATTTGCCGCGGTTCATGTGCGGCTCTGCCGCTTCGGTCACCAGGGTTGAAAACGGCGCCTGACGCAAATGCAAATCGTCATTGCCGACCCGGCCCATGCCGCGCAGGATGTCGCGGCAACGGTCGGCCTGTTCACGGATCAGCGCGGCATCTTCGCGCAGGTCAGGGCGGTCGTCCAGCTCTTCGATCAGCTCGGCACTGGCGAGTTTTATGGTGGCCAGCGGTGTGCCCAGCTCATGCGCCGCTGCCGCCACCACGCCGCCCAGGTCGGTCAGCTTTTGCTCGCGCGACAGCGCCAGCTGGGTGGCGCTGAGCGCATCCGACATAGAGCGCATTTCGTTGCTGACCCGGAAGGAATACGCGCCGATGAACAGAATGGCGATGACAATGGCGATCCAGTTGCCGAAGATGAACACATCGGGAATGCGCAGGATGAAACCTTGTTCGGTGCGCAGCGGCAGGTGGAACTCTGCCATCAGGGTGACAAGAATGACAGCGGTGGCACCGATGATCAGGGTGGAGCGCAGCCCCATGACGGCGGCGGAAATCGTCACCGGCCCCAGCACCAGCAAGGCAAAGGGGTTGTTCAGCCCGCCGGTCAGATACACCAGGAAGGCCAGCTGCAGAAGATCGAACAGCACCATCAGGAAGTTCTCGAACTCGGTCAGGCGTTTGTTTTCCGGAAAAGCGAAGATGGCGATAAGATTGCCTGCGGCTGAAATGCCAATTGCCAGATAGCACAGGCCCAGCTCCAACTGCAGGTTAAAGCGGTACTGCGCCACGGCAATGGCGGTGATCTGTCCGGCAATGGCCACCCATCGCAGCAGGATCAGGGTCCGCAGCCGGATCCAGTGGCTGTGTTCCTGGCCGCTTGTCAGCCTGAAGATGCGATCGCTCATATGGTTCGTTGCTCCCGCAGATGTGACGCCGTGCGCCAGTTGCATCGGCTGTATTTCTTGATAGGTCTGGCGCCGCAAACGATCAACAACCCTTCCCTTACGAAAAGTGTGATCTCATGACCCGCGTCTATGCTCTTCTTGCTGTTGCTTTTGTTGCTGCCCTTGTGGGTGGTGCCTGGTTTATGACCCGCGGAGGGGCTGGAGGCGACAAATTCGCACAGTGCCGCAGCAGCCAGATCGCCGGCGGCACCGATACCATCGGCGGGGCGTTCGAGCTGGTCAATGCCAAGGGCGAGACTGTCACCGATAAGGATGTGATCACCGAGCCGTCGATTGTCTACTTCGGCTACACCTTCTGTCCTGACGTCTGCCCGATGGATTCAGCCCGCAACGCGGATGCGGTCGATGTGCTGGCAGAGCGCGGCATCAGCGTGACGCCGGTGTTCATTTCCATCGACCCGGACCGCGACACCCCTGAAGCTGTTGGCGATTTCGCCGAAAACCTGCATGAAAAGATGATCGGGCTGACCGGGTCTCTGGACCAGGTGAAGGCCGCCAGCAAGGCGTATAAGACCTACTTTAAGAAGAACGAAGGTGACGAGGATTACTACCTCGTCGACCATTCGACCTTTTCCTACCTGGTGCTGCCCGAGGACGGCTTTGTGGAATTCTTCCGCCGCGATGAAACGGCGGAGCAGATGGCCGACAAGACTGCCTGCTTCATCGAAAAAATCTGAGGCAGGATAGCTGTTTGACCTTTCCCCCTGCCCGGACATATTCTTGCGTTAACAGACAAAAACTTCGCGGAGGACCGGGCATGGCCGAAACTGCTCTGCAGGATATTGGACCCGACAAGACACTGCTGCTGGTTGATGATGACGAGCCGTTTCTGCGGCGTCTGGCCAAGGCAATGGAAAAGCGCGGCTTCTCAGTAGAGACCGCGGGGTCGGTTGCCGCAGGCAGTGCCATTGCAACGGCCCGCCCGCCGGCCTTTGCGGTGGTGGATCTGCGGCTGGAAGACGGCAATGGTCTGGATGTGGTCGAAGTGCTGCGGGAAAAACGCCCGGATAGCCGCGTTGTGGTGCTGACCGGTTATGGCGCCATCGCCACGGCCGTCGCAGCGGTCAAGATCGGTGCGACAGATTACCTGTCCAAGCCGGCCGATGCCACCGACATCATGAACGCTTTGCTGGCCAACGAGGATGTGCTGCCGCCGCCGCCGGAAAACCCGATGAGCGCTGATCGGGTGCGCTGGGAACATATCCAGCGGATCTATGAGCTGTGCGACCGAAATGTATCGGAAACCGCACGGCGGCTGAACATGCACCGCCGCACCCTGCAGCGTATTCTGGCCAAACGCAGCCCGCGCTAAAGCTCAGTGCTGCTTCATCAATTCCGAGTGGCGGCCTAAAAAAGCCACCCGGGTTTCCAGTGGCGGGCGCAGAACGATATTGAAACCCTCGACGGTTTCCGGCTTTGGACGTCCGAAATAGCGGCTGGCCTCTTTCTCTGAAAAACCGGCGATCTGCACCGCTTCCATCCAGGCGCTGATCTTGTCGGCCCGCTTGATTTGCGCCTTCACAGTCTTGGGCAAGGCAGCGGGCAGACCAAACCGCAGGTGAATGGCTGCCGTCAGCCGCAAGTCCAACTCGCCATATCCCGGCCCCACCGCAGCTTTGACCGGAGAGATCATATCCCCGATCACATATTCCGGCGCATCATGCAGCAGCGCTGCCAGCCGCCATTTGACCGGTGCCTTTGGGTTCATCCGGGTGAAAAGGTCCTCAACCAGCAGCGAATGTTCAGCCACGGAATAGGCAAAATCCCCCATTGTTTGACCATTCCAGCGGGCAACAAATGCCAGTCCATGGGCGATATCCTCGATCTCGATGTCCACCGGTGTCGGATCCAGCAGATCCAGGCGGCGGCCGGACAGCATGCGCTGCCATGCGCGGGCGGGTTTTGCGGGCATGAGGATTTCCTGTCGCTGCACTTACCCCTTTGACTAACCGTTGCGCGGCAACCGGGCAATGCTTGCCGGGCTTGGCTGCCGGATACCTGAACACAGGCAAAAACGGAGTGTTTATGGCTTGTGAGTTTGAAACGGGCACTGCGCGGCCCAATATTATAGGTATACAAGGGGCACCGCCCCTCTCTGCGGCAACCCCTTTTCGTGACGTGACACGCAATGGAAAGGAGTTTGTCATGTTTAAGCGTCTTCTTGGTATTTCTCTGTTATTCGGTATGGCAGCGACGGCGCCGCCAGCCTTGGCAGCCAGTTGCGGCGACCGCGAGGTCATGACCCAAAAGCTGGAAAGCGGATACTCCGAACGGCTGACCGCCGGCGGGTTGCAGAAAAGCCGTCCTGAGGCCACTGTGATCGAGGTCTGGTCGTCGGATGAAACCGGAACTTTTACGGTTCTGGTCACACATGCGAATGGGGTCAGTTGCGTTGTTGCGACCGGTTCCTCATTCTTCCACATTTCGGGAAAAACGCCGGATCCAGGCACGCCAAGCTGACATTGGCCGCCTGACAGGCTCCCCCAACAGCCTGCTCCACCATAAAAAGCCAGGGCCATAAGCTCCGGCTGCGGGTATCTTCGTTGAATATCAACAATTGCAGTGCTAGGCCCTCCTGCAACTGTACTTGCAACTGGATTGGAGCTGGCAATGGCCGGGGATTATATCGTCAAGGACATCGCGCTGGCCGGGTTCGGCCGCAAAGAGCTGGACATCGCCGAAACCGAAATGCCGGGACTGATGTCCCTGCGCGCGGAATACGGCGAAAGCAAACCGCTGAAAGGCGCGCGCATTGTCGGCTCGCTGCATATGACCATCCAGACGGCTGTGCTTATTGAGACGCTGGTGGCGCTGGGTGCCGATGTGCGCTGGGCGTCGTGCAACATCTTCTCGACCCAGGACCACGCTGCCGCGGCGATTGCCGAAGCAGGCATTCCGGTCTTTGCGATCAAGGGCCAGTCGCTGGAAGAGCATTGGGATTATTTGGATAAATCCTTCATGTTCGAGGAAGGCCCCAACCTGATCCTTGACGATGGCGGCGATGCCACCCTTTATGTTCTGCTGGGCGCGCGTGCCGAAGCGGGCGAGGATATTATTCCCGTGCCGCAGTCCGAAGAAGAAGCGGTCATCAAGGTGCAGATCCAGAAGCGCATGGAAGCATCCCCGGGCTGGTTCACCAAGACCCGCGATGCGATCCTGGGCGTGTCCGAGGAAACCACCACCGGCGTCCACCGTCTCTATGATCTGCAGAAGAACGGCCAGCTGCCGTTCCCGGCGATCAACGTGAATGACTCGGTCACCAAGTCGAAGTTCGACAACAAATACGGCTGCAAGGAATCGCTGGTTGACGGCATCCGCCGGGCCACTGACACCATGATGGCCGGTAAGGTCGCTGTGGTCTGCGGTTACGGCGACGTGGGCAAGGGCTCTGCCGCCTCCCTGCGCGGTGCAGGCGCCCGGGTTAAGGTCACCGAAGCGGACCCGATCTGCGCCCTGCAGGCCGCGATGGACGGTTTTGAAGTGGTGCTGCTGGAAGAGGAAGTCGGTTCCGCCGATATCTTCATCACCACCACTGGCAACAAGGACGTGATCCGCATCGAGCACATGCGCGAGATGAAGGACATGGCGATCGTCGGCAACATCGGCCATTTCGACAACGAAATCCAGGTTGCCGCGCTGAAGAACCACAAATGGACCAACATCAAAGAACAGGTCGACATGATCGAGATGCCTTCGGGCAACCGCATGATCCTGCTGTCCGAAGGGCGCCTGTTGAACCTTGGCAACGCCACTGGCCATCCAAGTTTCGTGATGTCGGCCTCGTTCACCAACCAGGTGCTGGCCCAGATGGAGCTGTGGACCCGCGGCGACCATTACAACAACGATGTCTACATTCTGCCCAAGCATCTGGACGAGAAAGTCGCCCGCCTGCACCTGGGCCGCATCGGTGTTAAGCTGACCCAGCTGAGCTCTGAGCAGGCGGCCTATATCGGCGTCAAGCCCGAAGGCCCGTTCAAGCCTGAGCATTACCGCTACTAAGCGGCTGTGATTGCAAAAAAAATCAGCGCCGCCGGAGTAATCCGGCGGCGCTTTTTTTGTTGCCGGACCGTAGGTCAGCGCTGGCTGGGCATATGGTCGCCGCGCCCCTCAGGGGTGAGGTCGAACAGGTTCCACATTGGCCACAGCGCATCGACATGGCGCGGCTGCCAGGGGCTGGGCTCAAAGAGCATCTCCGATCCCCAGAAATGCCGGATGCCACCGTCTGATCGGGTAAAGACATTCAGCATCGGCAGCTGCGCGCCCTCGCTGCTTTCACCCAAATAGTCCTGCTGATAGCTGCTAGCCGCAGCAGAATAGAGCGGCAGATCCTGCCAGCCCTTTACGATCTGCAGTGCTGCAAGCCGTTCCGGCGATGATTGCGCGACAACCGCGAACCCCATGCGCGCCTGCACATGGGATAGTTGCCCGCGCCAGCCATCCAGAATCGCTGCACACATCGGGCAGGCGGCCTCGCTGTCCGGCCCGTACATCAGGGAATAAACGGCTAGGGCACTGTGCTGGCCGAACAGGTCCAGCAGGGATGCCGAAGCGCCGCTTGTGTTGCGGAATTCATAAGTCTCTGCAACCCGCCCGCCGGCAGGCAAAGCCCGTCGCAGGGCGGCAACTTTTTCGGTTTGCGCGCGCAAAGCGAGCTCAGCTTGCAACAGTTCATTGCGGGCTGTGCGGTAGGCGGCGCTCTCGTTGGGGATGCTTACAGGCATTGCGTGCCTTTCCTGACTGGTGATCCTATTATTTAACTATAATGTTAAATAAGATTGCGATCTGTCAAGACGCTTCACAGTTTCCGCAGTGAGGCCCGGTATTTTGTTCCCGGCTGCCAGCGTCGCTGATTTAGCTCGCATTGTCAGGGTTATTGATTTGCGGAATCGTGTTTCAAAGAGCTACACATAAGACACCGGCTAGGACGGCCAGGTACCAGATTTTCAAACGCGTGTGGTGGATAGTGGAGCACGCGGGGTGGAAGGGAAGGTCCTGATTGTCCTCAGGTCCTTCCCTTTTTCAATTCAGAACAGGCTCAGCACCAGGCCAGCAATTGCGCAGGCCAGCGTCGCATAGCCGCCATCAATCAGCGTCAGCTTCACCGGCCGCATCCCATACATGTTGTTCAAGGCAATCCAGGGGCTGATGAAGAACAGTCCGACACCTGCACCGCCAATCAGGCCCGCGCCCAGGGTTTCGATGCCGGACAGGGTGAATACATGGCGCATCATGCCAACAACGATCAGCTGCAAGAGAAAAGCCATCGCAAAAATCATCGGGCTCTGACCGCCCTTCGGTTTTCCGTCTTCATCACATTCAACACCAGCGGCCTCGACCCATGGTTTGGCGAGGGCGCCGTAATATCCTGCCCCCAGCACAAATGCTGCCGCAGCCGCCGCGATCACACTAATGAATTCCATGCTGTTCTCCTAAATGGTTTCAGCCATTTAGGAACAGATTGGCAGATCAGCTGGGATCTGTCTCCCCCAGCGAGCAGATGGTGGCCCATTCCGCGTCGCTCACCGGCTGCACAGACAGGCGGGAGTTCTTGACCAATACCATTTCTTCCAGCTGCGGGTCGGACTTAATCTGGTCCAATGAAACCGGCTTAGCAAAAGGCCGCACCGCTTTGATGTCGACGCACTCCCAGCGGTCGTCTTCGGTGGTGCTGTCAGGATGGGCCTCGGCGCAGACCTCAACAATGCCGACCACGGATTTTTCTTTCTGCGAATGATAGAAAAAACCGCGGTCGCCGATCTTCATTTCGCGCATGAAATTGCGCGCCTGGTAGTTGCGCACGCCGTCCCATTCTTCACCCGCATCCCCTTTGGAGACCTGGTTGTCCCAGCCCCAGGTAGAGGGTTCGGATTTGAACAGCCAGTAGCGCATCAGCCGATGACCTTTTTCCAGGTGATCAATTCCACAGCTTCAAACAGGCCGGCCTTGTTGTATGGGTCGCTTGCCGCCCATGCCTCGCCTGCAGCCATGTCTTCAACGTCCAGAATAACCAGGGAACCGGCCATATTGCCATCCTGATCCAGCAGCGGACCTGCCTGCGCTACGGCACCGGTGTCGTTGATATAGGCCAGATGGGCGTCGCGGTTGTCGAGACGGGTCTGCAAGTGGCCTGGCTTGTCGCGGGCAATCAATGCGATGAGCATTTTATTCCTCTTTTAGTGGTCTTTTAAGCAAATGTGCCGCTGCTTCGCTGATCGTCAAGCGCTGATCGAGCAAATTGGTTACCGTGAGCGTGACCGGCATGTCCAAATTCATCCTCTGCGCCTGCTCCGCGACCGCCCGCGCGGTGGCTGCCCCTTCGACCGTGATGGTGGAGTCGAAATCCTCCTCCCGGCCAATGGAAAGCCCCAGGCGGTAGTTTCGGGACAGGTCGGAACTGCAGGTCAATGTCAGATCGCCAAAGCCCGAAAGCCCGGCCAGAGTTTCAGATTTTGCACCGCAAGCCAGCGCCATACGCTGCATTTCAGCATACCCGCGCGTCATCAGTGCGGCGCGGGCACTGTCACCCAGCCCGGCCCCGATGACCGCTCCGCAGGCAATTGCCATCACGTTTTTCAAAGCGCCGCCGATTTCTGCGCCAATTGTGTCCGTCGTGCGGTAGAGCCGCAAGTTGGCCGTAGTCAGTTGCTCCTGCAGTGCCTTGCCCTGCGCTGGGTCGTTGCAGGCAAGGGTTAGAGCGGTTGGCAGCCCGCGCGCAATATCCGCGGCAAAGCTCGGCCCCGTCAGCAGCGCTGCGCTGGCATTCGGGAGAACTTCCTGGATGACCGCCACCGGGCCGAGGCCAGAGTCCAGCTCGATCCCCTTGCAGCAAGCGACAAGTGTCTTTCCAGTCAAGTGATCTTTGTGCTGTTCCAAGGCGCCGCGCAGCGTTTGCATCGGTACCGCCAGCAGCAGGACACCGGACTCGCAGGCTTTCCCGATATTGGATGTGATCAAAAGGTTCTTGGGCAGTTCAACGCCTGGCAGCCGGGTGCCGTTGCGGCGGCTGTCCTGCATTGCCTGGGCTTTCATCGCGTTGCGCGCCCACAGGGTTACCGGGCCATTGCCTGCCAGTGAGATTGCCAAAGCTGTGCCAAAGGCGCCGGATCCCAGTACAGAAATGCTCATGCCTTGGCTCCCTTTCGGCCTGATCCGATCAGTGCCGGGCTGCTTTGATCCAGTGGCCAGCGGGGGCGGGCGGTCAGGTCCAGCCCGTCGCGGGCGCCCGCCTTGAACCGTTCCAGCCCGGCATAGGCGATCATCGCGGCGTTATCAGTGCACAGCTGCAGCGGCGGTGCGGTAAAGGCGGCGCCTGCCTCGGCGCAAACAGTCTCTAATGCGGCACGAATGGCGGTATTGGCTGCAACGCCGCCGGCAACGGCCACGGTTGGTTGCGCAGGATGCACTTCCAGATACAGGCGGATAGCGCGGCGGGTTTTTTCGGCCAATGTGTCGACTACAGCGGCCTGGAAACCGGCGCACAGATCGGCCCGGTTCTGCCGGGTAAGGCCGCCTTTTTCCGACGCGATTTGGTCACGCATCCGCATCAATGCAGTTTTCAGGCCTGAAAAGGACAAGTTGCAATCCGGCCGGTCCAGCAAAGGGCGGGGAAAGCGGTAGCGCTTGGGATCGCCTTTTTCAGCCTCTGCCTGCACGGCGGGTCCGCCCGGTTGCGGCAGGCCCAGCAGGCGGGCGGTCTTGTCAAATGCTTCGCCCGGGGCATCGTCGATAGTGCCGCCGAGGCGGGTGAAATCCTCAGGTCCGCGCACCAGCAAGTATTGGCAGTGCCCGCCAGAGACCAGCAGCATCAGGTAAGGGTAGGCAATCCCGTCTGTCAGCCGCGGCGTCAATGCATGGCCTGCGAGATGGTTCACGCCCACCAGCGGCAGGCCGGTGGCGGCAGCAATCCCCTTGGCGCACATGACGCCTGACATCACTCCGCCGATCAGCCCGGGGCCGGCCGTCACGGCGACCGCATCAATGTCTTTCAAGGTCAGCCCGGCGTCAGCCAGAGCATCCAGCACGCAAATGTCTAGTTTCTCGGCGTGGGCACGGGCAGCAATCTCCGGCACCACGCCGCCAAAGGCACTGTGCAGCTCGGCCTGGCCGAACACGACCGAAGACAGAACCTCGGGCTGGGCGCCCTCCGATTGCCGCACCACTGCGGCGGCGGTATCGTCACAGCTGCTCTCCAGCCCCAGAATTGTCAGGGTCTTTGTCATGGCCTTACCGTTGCATCGCTTTGCTGCCGGGGCTACCACCTAAGCGGATTGCAAACAATCCCGGGAGCCCGCGATGGTGCCTATGCTGATGACACGCCCGCTGGCGGCGGCAGAGCGGTTTGTGGCCGGGCTGCCCCATGAGGTCCGTGCCGGGCTGCAAGTGATCTATGCGCCGCTGATGCAGATCCGGCCAATACAGGCACAGGTCAGCCTGGGCAGCATGAAAGGCGTGATTTTCACTTCGGCTAACGGGGTGGAAGCCGCTTCACGTGAAACTGCGGTCCGCCTGCCGGCTTTTTGTGTCGGTGAGCGCACGGCCAAGGCTGCGGCAGAGGCCGGCTGGCAGGCGGTGAGCCTGGGGCAATGCGCGGATGAATTGGTCGAAAGAATGCTGCAACAGCCGCCGGAAGCACCGCTGTTGCATCTCCGGGGCGCCCATGCGCGGGGCGGGATTGCGCGGCGGCTTACTGATGGCGGTATCCCCTGCCGTGCGCAAACCGTGTATGATCAGGTTCTTCTATCGTTGTCAGAGGAGGCGCAGGCGGTGCTTTCTGCGCAGAAAGATGTGATCGTGCCGCTTTTCTCTCCCAGAACGGCGAGTCATTTTGCCAGTCAATGCGGGGATGCTGCGCATTTGCACCTGATTGCGCTGAGCCAGGCTGTTGCAGAACCATTGAAAAGCTTGAATTGCAAGGTGTTGCGCGTAAGTAAGGAACCTGATGCCCAAGCCATGGCAGAGGCTGTCTTTGATGCCGCAGCCCAGCTGTCCCGGCTTGAGGGTAAGGGGCGCGCAGAGTAGTGTCCGGCGTGTTCGCAGGAATGTATTTTAGGAATCGAGGGGGAGGCCGGCGTGGCTGACAAGAAAAATCCGGAAGACGTGATTGAGCCTGGCCCCGGTGAATCCCAACCGGTTGAAGGCACCGCTGAAGCGCTTCAACAGGATGTGATTGACGAAAGCGCCGCCGAAACGGTTGACGATTCTCAGGATACGGAGTTCGCAGTTTCCGAGACCGAGACCGAGACCGAGACCGAGACCGAGACCGAGACCGAGACCGAGACCGAGACCGAGACCGAGACCGAGACCGAGACCGAGACCGAGACCGAGACCGAGACCGAGACCGAGACCGAGACCGAGACCGAAATTGCGGCTTCTGACTGGGAGGCGGCTCCGGAAGAAAAGGCCGCATTTGAAACCGTGGAGCCAGTTGCTCACGCAGAGCCGCCCCGCGAAATCGAACGGGTGGTAGAGAAGCGCGGTGGATTCGGCTCAGCTGTGCTGGGTGGCGTCGTGGCTGCGGTCATTGGGTTTGTCGTCGGCCAGGGCGGTTGGCTTGATAGCGTTCTGCCGGCTTCATTGCAAAACCGGGGCACAGATTTGACGGCTCTGGAAACCGGCCAGTCGGACCTGCAGGCGTCTTTGGCCGCGCTGAAGCAGCAGGTTGAGGCCAGCCAGCCCCCGGACATATCGCCCCTTACTGCGCAGGTCCAAGCTCTTGCCGCCGACATCGAACCGCTGAAAACCGCGCAGGCCCCGGATGCGGTGCTGCGTGCGGATCTGGAGACTTTGACCGCCCGCGTTGCCGCGCTGGAAACCCGGCCGCTGGAAGGCGCCTCGCCCGAAGCTGTCGCTGCGTTTGAAGCTGAGCTGGGCAAGCTGCAAGACAGCTTGGCAGCGCAGCGTTCCGAAGTCGAACAGATGCTGGCAGACGCCCAGGCTATGGACGCGGCAAGTGCTGAGGCCGCGCGGATTGCCAGCGCCCAGACGCAGCTGGCGCAGCTGCGTTCTGCCTTGGACACCGGTAACAGCTATGCGGCCAGCGTACAGGAGCTTGCCACCCTCGGCGTTGATGTTCCGGCAGCCTTGTCCGGTCCTGCGGAGAGCGGAGTAGCCTCGCTGTCTGCCTTGCGGGACGGGTTCGCCCCGGCTGCCCGCGAGGCGCTGGCCTCTGCCCGCGAGGAGACAAAGGACGGCAGCGGCCTGCTGGATTACGTGAACCGCCATCTGGGTGCCCGCTCTGTCACTCCAAGGGACGGGGACGATACGGATGCGGTCCTGTCCCGCGCCGAAGCGGCTGTGGCCGCGGGCAAGCTGCAGGAAGCATTGGCAGAACTTTCTGCCCTGTCCGCCACTGCCCGCGCTGCCCTGTCCAGCTGGGAAGCCGCTGCAAATGCGCGGGTGGCAGCCGTGACTGCCGCCACTGATCTGGCCCAAAGCCTGCAAGCCAAATAAGGAAGCCGCCATGCTCTGGTCGTTGTTGAAGATCCTCGTTTTCGTCGCGATTATCGCGCTTCTGGCATTTGGCGCGGGTCTGCTGATGGAAACTGCCGGCGGGGTGCAGATCACCGTAGCCGGCACTGAATATACTCTGAGTGCGCTGCAATCGGTGATTGCGCTGGGCGTACTGGTCTTTGGAGTCTGGCTATTCCTCAAGCTGCTGTCGCTTCTGGTTGCCACGCTGCATTTTTTGAATGGTGATGAAACCGCCTTGTCACGGTATTGGGACAAGGGGCGCGAGCGCAAAGGCTATCAGGCGCTGGCCGATGGTCTGATGGCGCTTGCCTCCGGCGAGGGGCGTCTGGCGCTGGCCAAGGCGGCGCGGGCCGAGAAATACCTGCAAAAGCCGGATCTGACGGATCTGCTGGTGGCACAGGCCGCGGAGATGAGCGGCGACACTCGCAAAGCGGCCGAAGCCTATAAGCGGCTGCTGTCGAACCAGCCGACCCGCTTTGTCGGTGTGCGCGGGATCATGAAGCAGAAGCTGTCCGAAGGCGACACGGAGACAGCCCTCCAGCTGGCCGAGAAAGCACTGGCTCTGCGTCCCAAACATGAGGAAGTGCAGGATACGCTTTTACGTCTGCAAGCCCAGGCCGAGGATTGGGCCGGTGCCCGCAAGACGCTGTCCACCAAACTCAAGACCGGCACCCTGCCGCGCGATCTATTCAAACGCCGTGATGCGGTGCTGGCTCTGTCGGCCTCCAAGGGAATCCTGGACGAAGGTGCGACGGTAGAGCAGCAGGAGCAGGCAATCGAGGCCAACCGATTGTCGCCGGATCTCGTGCCGGCCGCGGCAATGGCCGCCCGTGCATATATCGCCAAAGGCAAGAAACGCCCGGCGGCCCGGCTGCTGAAAAAGACCTGGGAAACCCAGCCGCATCCCGATCTGGCCCATGCTTTTGCCGAAATCGAGCCGGAGGAAAGCGCGGCCGAGCGCGTCAAACGTTTTGATCAGCTGGCCCGGCTCAAACCGCAGGATGATGAGACCCGGCTGATGATGGCCGAACTGAACATTGTCGCCGAAGATTTCCCCGAAGCCCGCCGCTGGCTGAATGATCTGGCCGAGCGTGCACCCGACGCCCGCGGGTTGACGCTGATGGCTGCGATTGAGCGCGGCGAAGGTGCCGGTGACAAGGTTGTTCAGGGCTGGCTGGCCAAGGCACTGACCTCTCCGCGCGGGCCGCAATGGGTCTGTGATAGCTGCAACCATATTCACGCGGAATGGGCGCCGGTTTGCGAGCATTGTGCCAGCTTTGACACCCTGTCCTGGAAACGGCCGGAAACACCGGAAGTTGCCAGCCTTGCAGCAGCACATATGCTGCCGCTGATTACTGGCGCGCCGGAAGAAAAGGCCTCGGAGGCTGTGGAAGAGGCTGAGGTTCTGGAATCCGTTCAGGAACCAGTGTCTGAGTCCCAGGAGCAGATCAAAGAGCCTAATTGAGACAGCATATATAGCAAGGAATGGCGGGATTTCCTGCCGTTCCTTTAGCTCTCAGTGATGGGCGGCCATCAGCCTGCAGAAACAAGCAAACCCGAGGAAACGGCGAGTTCCGGGCTGGAACGAAGTGCATTTTTTCGGGGGATGGTGCCCAGGAGAGGACTCGAACCTCCACGTCCTTACGAACACTAGCACCTGAAGCTAGCGCGTCTACCAATTCCGCCACCTGGGCAGGTGTCGTGGGACCGGCATATAAGCGGAGTCGCAGGCAGCGTCAAACAAAAATGGACCGGCCTGCCTGGCAAAACCCGGACTTCAATAATCACGACCGAATACTGCACAAGTTAAGACGAGGTGGCTGTGGAATTCCGCCAGTTCCTAAGGCGGATCGGCTTGTGAGCAAGGCGATCATGATGGCAAGAAACATACACAGTATGAGGCCTAGCCCTGGCTGTTGAAGGGGCTTGTCATCAGCCGGCCCAAGCAGGTGTGTGACGCCGGTACTGATTACATTGCAACGCGGCACGTGTACTCCTTCCGCGTCGCGAATATGGATTGCATAATTCTTATGCTAAGGGGCTGAGGTCCAGGGAAACGAAGATTGCATTGTGTTTGGCGGTTGCAATCGCGCGCGGGGCGGTCATTTTCGCAGTCTGCATGGCAAAGATCTGCATTGGGAAAGTGAGCGCCCCAACTCTTCCAGAGCGATGGGTGCGTGTCGCCTTCTCATGGAATCTTAACGTAACCCGGGGCGATCAGCCGAACCACAAGGCCCAATTTGGTTATCTCGC
Organism: Leisingera sp. NJS201; assembly: GCF_004535885.1. Classification (NCBI taxonomy): domain Bacteria; kingdom Pseudomonadati; phylum Pseudomonadota; class Alphaproteobacteria; order Rhodobacterales; family Roseobacteraceae; genus Leisingera; species Leisingera sp. NJS201. The sequence continues at coordinate 4,038,005 of NZ_CP038234.1, read as the reverse complement.
GTACCCAGTAAGGCGATGTCGCATATGCCACCATGGCAACCAGACAGGGCGGAAGCGTCTCAAAGAAGTTGAGCAGCTTCGCGCGTTTGATGGCCTTGCTGAAGATGGCGCGGCCGCTCTCAGAAATACCGTGTACTTGAATAACCTCCTTGGCCAGATCTAGGCCGACTGTCCTAACTGCCATTGGGCGGCTCCCTTCCTGGAAGTCGATGACAACTGCAGATTGGCACATTCGATGACGGTGGAGCAGGAAACACCCACCTCATCCGCTTCAGCTCTCTTCGGAAAGATCAAGGAAAAGCCGCTCTGGCGTGGATTGCAAAGCGTCGGCCAAAGCCAACACAATCTTCGCAGGTCGACACATTCTTTTGCCTGCCAAAGTGACAGCAGAGTCAGTCACGCCCAATTCGCGGGCGATTTTGCGAGGGAACTTCCACGAACTCGGAAATCGGCCTTGAGGAGTTCATGTCGATCTAACTGTTTTTTGTGGGCTGCCGCATGACGGATCAGGTGGTTGGCATCGTACATCGGCGGCTCTTGTCTAAACCGGCGCCATTTGCGCCTTCTCCCCACCTGAAATCAAACCATTGATCTTTGCAGCACATAGGCGCAGGTTCACGCCATGGCGAAATCCTTAACATCGCATCGACCTATGCTGGCGATTCTCCTGAAGATGACAGCAATTGCCCTGTTCACTGCTCTGTCCGGCATCATCAAGGCGACATCCGAGCATGTGCCAGCAGGGGAAGCGGTGTTTTTCCGGTCGTTTTTTGCAATTCCAGTGATTGTGGTCTGGTTGTCCATGCGCGGAGAATTGCGGCACGGGCTGATCACCCAAAAGCCGATGTTTCACGTGTGGCGCGGCCTTGTTGGAACGTCGGCAATGGGGATGACCTTCATGGGGCTGGCACTGCTGCCGCTGCCCGAGGTCACCGCCATCGGCTATGCCACGCCGATCTTCACCCTGATCCTGGCGGCGCTGTTATTGGGAGAGACGATCCGGTTGGTGCGGATTTCCGCAGTGGCGATCGGTTTACTGGGTGTGATGATCATGATCTGGCCGCGGCTTGGCGGGGATATGAGCGACGGCGCCATGCTGGGCGTGCTGCTGGTGGTCGGGGCAACGGTGGCCCGCGGCTTTGTGCAGATCCACATCCGCCGCATGGTGCAATCGGAACACACTGCGGCGATCGTGTTCTATTTCTCGCTGACCGCCTCTGCCCTGGCGCTGCTGACCGCGCCGTTCGGCTGGACCATGCCGGATGCGCAAACCGCCGCGCTGCTGGTCGGCGCCGGGATAGTTGGCGGGGTGGCGCAAATCCTGGTCACCTCTTCTTACCGCTTTGCGCCTGCGTCGATGCTGGCGCCCTATGACTATGCCTCAATGATAATTGCAATCGTCATTGGCTATGTCTGGTTCGAAGAATGGCCGACGCTGGTGATGCTTGCCGGTGCAGCACTGGTCATTGCCGGCAATATTCTGGTGATCTGGCGCGAGCACCGGCTTGGCCTGCAGCGCGGCAAGGCTAAGCCGATGATTGATCCCAAGGGCGGATAATTGGCTCTAACTTGACCAAATACCTGCAATCATCGCGCCAAGCGCTACAGCATGGATCAGCATAATTGCCCGGTCATTCCACAAAACGCCAACCAGGAACCATCCTGTTAGCCCGGCCAGGAACAGATAGATGTTCCAGGGGTGAAGCCCCCAAGCGGTGGCAGAATAGCCAAGGATCTGGACGATGGACGCGGCCCATTTCAATAGAAAGGCCGGATTGACCTCGGTATTTCCGGACAGGACCTGAGCGTCAGACTGCACGGGTCAATCCCCCATCGACGCGGATGTTCTGGCCAGTTGTGTAAGCGGCATCTTCCGAAGCCAGATAGGCAATCAGCGCAGAAATCTCACGCGAGGTGCCGTAACGGCCCATCGGAATACGGGCCTTGCGGTCCTCGGTTTCGGGCAGGCTGTCGATAAAACCCGGCAGCACATTGTTCATCCGCACGCCTTGGGCGGCGAATTTGTCGGCAAACAGTTTGGTAAAGCTCGCCAGACCGGCCCGGAACACACCGGAGGTCGGGAACAGCGGGTCCGGTTCAAACACCGCGAAGGTCGATATGTTGATGATCGATCCCTTGCCCTGTGCCACCATGATTGGTGCCACCAGGCGCGCCGGGCGGATCACGTTCATCAGGTAGAATTCCATCCCCAGATGCCAGTCGTCATCGCTGATTTCCATGATATCACCCTTAGGGCCGTGGCCCGCGGAATTTACCAGCACATCGATGCGGCCCCAGCGTTCCATCACCTTGTCCACCAGCGCTTGAAGGTCGCTTTGCTCCTGATTAGAGCCTGTATGCCCCACTCCGCCCAACTCCTGCGCCAGGGCCTCGCCCCTGCCGGATGAAGACACGATCGCGATTTCATATCCCTGCTCGTGAAGATGGCGGGCAGCGTCTGCGCCCATGCCGCTGCCTGCAGCGGTGAAAAGTGCAACTTTGGTCATTCTGGAACTCCTTTTCTTGGCCTCAAGGATGTCGGTTCAATCACCGCTTGACCAATCATGTCTCATCGCGCCAGACTGTAGAAAAACTACTGGCTTACCCGGATGCGCCTGCCTAACCTCAATGCCCTGCGAATGTTTGACGCCGCCGCCCGATACCTGAATTTCGGCCGGGCGGCTGAAGAGCTGCACTTGACCCAAGGCGCTGTGGCCCAGCAGGTGCGGCGGCTGGAGGCGGACCTGGGCCACAAGCTGTTCCACCGCCATGCACGCGGGCTGACGCTGACTGATACCGGCCGCAGCTACCACGCGCCGGTGCAGCAGGCCTTGGCCCTGATCCGGGATGCAACAGACAAGCTGGCACCGGCGGTGCAGCGTGTCACCCTGTCGGTGCCGCCGTCCTTTGCCTCCAAATGGCTGGTGCCGCGGCTGCCGGAGTTCGAGGCCGCGCATCCGGATATCGACCTGCGGGTGGTGGCGGAGGAAAGCCTGACCGATTTCAAGCGGGACGGCATCGACATCGCCATCCGCCAGGGCGGCAAACCGCAGGAAAGCGGGCTGAATTACGCCCTGCTTTCGCTGGTGGATCTGGTAGCGGTGGCCAAGGAAGATGCGTCTCTAACTAAGGAAAAACAGCCCGAACTGGCCGGTCTTGCGACGCAAACTCTGATCCAGGACGGGCACCGGCACTGGGACCTGCTGCTGCGGCAAGAAGGCCTGGCGGCAACAGGGCGGATCCTGCTGTTCAATCAAACCGCGCTGGCGATGGATGCCGCGATGAATGGCCAGGGCATTGCGCTGGTGCCACGGATATTCCTGGGCACCCAGCCTCTCCGGATCCTGTGGCAAGCCCCACGCCAGGGGGACCAGGGGTTTTATGTGCTTTGGCCCAGCCAGAAAGGCCGGGCCAAAGCAGTTGTCGACTGTCTGCTGCGCCAGTAATTCTCAGGCCGAGGCCGTCTCCGCCCCTTCCGGCGCGCTAAGCGAGATCACCGCCAGAACCGCAGCCCCGTTCAACAGATAGAAGGCTGCGTCCAGCCCGGCAAAACCAAAGAGAAACGGTGCCGCCAGAAAGGTTAGACCGACAATCAGGTCAACCGTCAGATGCAACTTGTAGGGCAGCACCCGGATCAGACCCAGGTGGTGGTCGGTCAGTACCGTCAGGACAAATGCAGCGATGCCGGTTGCCACCGACAGCCACAACGCCAGCGGGTTGCTGTCACCAAGGCCGAGCAGGAGCGGCAGCCCCATCAGGGCGATGGCCACAGGGTAATCGAGATAGGCATGGATGGTACGGGTCACGAAACGCAACGGCATGGGTCAGATCCTTGTTACTGAGAACATTCTGGCCGCGTCCTTGGCGGCTCTGACCCCAGATTGCCTTACCCAGATCGAACGGTGAATTTCAGATCATCTCGCAAATCTTGCAGATCGTTCAGAGATCCGGCCTTGGCTGCCGTTCAAGCGGCTGCATGCTGCTGCCGGTAGGCCGCCGGCGAAATCCCCACCTGCTTGCGGAACACACGGGAAAACGCTGCTTCGGAGGCATAGCCGGCAACCTCCGCAGCATCGGCAACACTCAACCCTTGCTCCGTCAGTCCCTGGCAGGCGATCTGCATCCGCCAGCCGGTCAGGTACTGCATCGGTGTCACCTCCATCTTGGCGGTGAACTCCTGGGCAAAGGCAGTGCGCGACATGCCGGCCTCGCGGGCCAGGCCTTCGACGCTCCACTCCTGTGCCGGGGATTGGTGAAACGCGGTCAGCGCCCGCGAAATCCGCGGATCGGCAAAGCCCGCCAGCGCCGAGCCGCTGGGGCTTTGATGCTCCAGATAGGCGCGGATCGCCTGGGCAAACAGCACCTCTGACAGTTTCAGCGCAATCAGGTCGCCGCCTATGCGGGTGCCATGCACCTCCGAGCCGATCATCCGCAAGGTCGCCTCGATCCATGCGCCTGCCTCCTCGCCGTAGTTCTCGATCACAATAAAGGGCGGCAGGCGGTCGATCAGCATATGCCCAGTGCCGCGCCGCGCCGGCACACCCGCGAACGAAAAATGGCCGCAGATCAGCTGAGTATCGCGCCCCGCGCCCTCGCCGCCGTACACCAGCACTCCGCCGCCATCGTATCCGGCCTCCTCCAGCACTTGCTCCAGCGGCAGGGCCTCCAGCGGCTGTACCTCGTTGCACAACAGCATATGCGCCGCACCATGCGGGATCAGCACCAAATCGCCCTGTTTCAACCGCAGAGTTTCGCCGGTTGCGGGCACATGCACCTTCAGCTCGCCGCGCTGCACAAAGTGGAAGCGGGCGACGTTTTCATAGGGCGGCACCTGAATCCCGAACGGCGGGGTAAAGGAGGTGCGGAAGTAAAACGTCCCTTTGAGGGAAAGCCGGGTGAGAATATCGCTAAGCAAGTCCAACATACATGCCATGATAACCACACGGCATCCGGCGTCCACGGTTCAGGACGAACTGCAAGGAAAGTTGAACGGATTGCCAAGCCACAGCACACGCAGGGCCAGCAGGTCTGCCATCTGCGCTATGGTCACGGATCAGACGCTAGCAACTGTATTGTTCAAACGGTCTGATAGGTCCATTTCTGGCGAGATTTGCAGAGCGCGTTAACGATTGTTACGGGCTTCCGGGCGACCGCCTTGATGACAACCTTGTGTGGTTTTCCGGCGGCGCGCAGGCGATCGGCGAAGGGCTTGAGAACCGGATTGTGGTGGCTGGCAACGAGTGCGGCCTGGAATAGGACGTGGCGCAATAGCCTTCTGCCTCCGCCAATGGCACGTTTTCCGCGAAGGGCACCGCTGTCATGCGCGATGGGAGCAAGGCCTGTGAGAGCTGCGGCCTGTTCACCGGATATGTGTCCAAGTTCCGGCATTTCCACTATGAGCATTGTGCTGGCGACTGGCCCAATTCCTGGAACTGACCGCAAGATTTCTGAGGTCTCCGCAAGGTTTTCATCAGCCGCGATGATTTGCTCAATCTGGGCTTCCAACTCAGCGATCTGACGATCCAGAAGGTCTTTCAAGTCGGCGTCCATATCTGAAAACACTTCAGATGATCCCAGCTTTCTGTGCGCTTTGATCTGCGTCAGAAGCCGCTTGCGTGTTTCGGCGATCTGCCCACGTTCGGACACCAAGGCTCTGAGAAGACGTAACCTCTCATGCGGAAGGCTGCGCCCGGAATCTGGCCGGAACACCATGAACCGGGCAATTAGTCCGGCGTCAATCCTGTCAGTCTTGGCCCGTGTGCCTCGGCTGGCGGCAAAGGCTTTTATCTGTGCAGGCGGCAATTGCCGTGTTGTCAAACCCGCACCATCCAAAGTTGCCCATAACCGCCATTCCTGACCACCAGTGGCCTCGAAACAAACGAGCGCATCCAGGTCCCGAGCCAGTCCGGCAACTTGCTTATGACCCTCAATGTTGTTCGGCACCCTCACACGCTTGCCATTGGGCAGGCAGCGAAGGTCCAGCCAGTCTCGACTGACATCTATTCCGATAACTGCCGCCCGTGTTATTTTGCTCATACCCTCTTCCTTCTGATCCGTGGTCCTTAGTGGCAACATGCAACTGTTCGAGATGATGAAGAGAGACGGTGCTGGCTCGCTAGCAAACGTGGTCACACCCGCAAGGCTCAGACGCCATGCACCGCCCCGTCAGCAACCTCGGCCAAGGTCGCTGACGGGGGCAACATAGCAAAGCTGAGATACAGAAGGCTCAGGACACATTGATTTCGATTGATCGTCATGATTCACCGGTCGAAAAATTGAACGGTGACATGTCTGATCTCTTTTGGCTGACCGACGCGCAAATGGCCGGATGGCACACCACGACAGGGTTTTGGCCGCTCAAGACCGTCAGGCGGGAAAACGATCCCGCGGATCGTTTTCTCATTCCCCCATCAGCTATGTCCCGCAATCTGTGAGTACGTTTTTGGTGCGGCAAAAGCTCGTTTCAGGCGCCAACGACCAGCAGAGGCAAGGCTTCTGACGAGAATGGCAGAACTATCTGGTGCTTTTCAGGGGGGGGTGGTGCACTTGCGGATGATTACCTAGAACACTTTGATCCCACTGATTTGATACAGAAATTGGAGGAGTGGGAGACCATTCTGGGAGCTGATCCTGAACTTGTTCAAAGGCTGCGTACCATTGATCAAGACACAGAGAAAAGCAGTTCCTCGGCAGTCTTAGACGAAGAGTTAGCACGACCCCGTCCAAAACTGCGGGAACCTCGCCCATGAGTCGTCCTGCACCGTTTTCCCTTCGCCTTACACCAGATGAACGCCAGAAGCTTGAAGCCCAAATTGGGGCGATGCCACTGGCGTCCTATATCAAGTCGGTGGTTTTGGCCGACGAAGCTCCTAAATATCGTAGTCGGCGGAAACCACCTGTTGCGGAGCAACAGTTACTTGCTGAAGTGCTTGCACGCCTTGGCCAGACCCGCCACGTAAACAATCTTAATCAGATCGCCAAACATCTAAACCTCGGCACGTTGGTTATTGATCCTGAACTGGAAGACGATCTCAAACGCGCTGTGGCTGAGGTCGCATGGATGCGGGCCACGCTAATGGAAGCATTGGGGGTGAAGTCATGATCCTCAAAGGCTCACAACGTGCTGGCGCAAGGCTCTTGCAGATCACCTTATGAATGAACGTGACAATGATCATGCCACCTCTTTAGAGTTGCGTGGATTTTCGTCTGATCAACTTAATGATGCGTTGACTGAGACCTACGCAATTTCCAAAGCCACCCGTTGTAAGCAGTTCATGTTCTCTTTGAGTTTAAACCCACCCACAGATCATATTGCCACCGAAGACGACTTTCTTGAGGCCGCAGATCGCGCAGAACAAGCATTGGGACTGGATGGCCAGCCCCGCGCCATTGTCATGCATGAAAAAGAAGGCCGCCGTCATGCCCATGTGGTGTGGTCCCGCATTGACGGCGATGAGATGCGGATCGTTTTGCGTACCATCGAGCTGAGGGAGCTAGAACACCAGAAATAACCTTACCATTCAAGGCGTTAAGGGTGTTTCAGTATAAGGAAAAGAGTAATGGTGCCGGTGATAGGACTCGAACCTACGACCCCATCATTACGAATGACGTGCTCTACCAGCTGAGCTACACCGGCGCCGTTTTCTGCCTGTAGCGGAAAACAATGCTGCCCGTTTAAACGCTGCTTGAAAACCGCGCAAGTGGGGATCCTGCGGGTTTTTCTGGTTTTCCCCGTACAGCGCAGGTAGTGCTGGGCAGCTCGCCAAACCGATCGCGGTAGAGCTGGGAAAACCGGCCTAAGTGAGAAAAGCCGCAGTCATATGCAATGCTGCTGACCGGCGTTTCAGGAGGCCGGGACAACAGCAGATAGCGAGCCAGATCCAGCCGTAAATCGCGCAGGTACGCCACCGGCGTCAAACCAAAAGCCTGACGGAATCCGGTTTGCAGGCTGCGGATACTGCATCCTGCTGCGGCGGCTATTTCTAAAACGGTTACAGGATCTCCTGCATGCGTGTGAATGAAGTCCCGTGCACGGCGGATCTGATGGCTGCTGCCGGCCGCTGTCCGCGGTGACAGAAGATGGCGGATGTTGCTTTGCTGATAGGTGAGGAAGCCCAGGATCAGCTGCTCTTCGATCAAACTTTGCTGCAGGCGGCTCCAGGTGCCGAACCCTGCCTGCGCATCAGTGGCGTGGACACAGGCGGCAAATTGACGTGCCCAACGGTGCAATGGCCCTTTTGAGACGGGAACGGCTGTGTTGAAAATCACCGCTTCGGCCAGAGTAAGCCCGGCAGCGCGTTCCGCGATTTCATGCAAAGCTTTCCGGTCGATCTGCATAAGCAGCATCCGGCAATCGGAATGCCAGGTCATCCGGGTGGCCCGTGTCGGGTTCAGCACAGTGGCAACGCGGCAGTCCGAAACCTCGGTTTCTGCTCCGTTGGCCACTTGCGCATGGCCGCTGACCGGTACCTGCACCAGATAGAAATCCTGCAGCTCACCGGGGTCGATCTGCACGGTGGATCCATAGCTGAGGTAATTTAGAGAGAGGTGCTGTCCGCAGACGTGGTTGTGGCGGGTACCAAAGCCACGGGCCAGCCCCGCCGGCTCCAGCCGGTGATCGCAGAATTTTTGCGCGACAAGCGAGCGGGCCTCATCAATGTCGCGGCTGTGGAATTGCCGCCACGCGCGCAAGGGCTCGCGCCTGGTTGATGCCTGTTGCCTAGTCATTGACGCAGCCTAACACGGTTACCCGGTCAGACAATCATGGCAGGCTGCGCTATTTTGCGCATATTGGATAATCCTTTTGCGGAGCCGCCCCTAGGCTGCTGGGAGGAGAAAAATGGGAGGAAAGCATGGCATTGGATCGGGGAATTACCAAGGCGGCCGAGGGGCTGGAGGGCCTGTCCTGGAACGTAGTTGGCCACACCTACACGCCCAAGCTGCACAGCGAAAACGCGTTTATCTGGCACGCACTGATCCCGGACGGCACATTTGTGCCGCCGCATATTCATCCCGCGCAGGATGAGTGGATCACCCTGTTGGAGGGTGCGCTGGAGGTGGAATTCGGCGGTGATGTTTTTCGGGCCGGGCCGGGCGACACTGTGCGGATGCCGATGGGCGTGGCGCATGGCATCTTTAACCGTTCGGGCGCTGCGGCCTCTTGTGTTTTTGGGGTAGCTCCGTCGCGCAAGCTGTTCGATTTGTTTTGTGCGCTGGACGGCGTGACCGACCCGGAAGAACTGGTGCGGATCTCGGCGCTGCATGAGGTCGACTTCCTGCCGCCTCCGGCGGAATGAGGGAGCGGAACATGGTAAAGCGCAAAACGGTTGCCGTGATCGGCGGCGGAATAAGCGGTCTGGCTGCAGCCAAAGCCTTTGCGGAAAAGGGGCATCAGGTTCTGGGGTTTGAACGCAGCCATGACCTGGGTGGAGTATGGGAGCCATCGCGCTCCTATCCTGGGGTGCAGACGCAGTCCCCCAAGGAACTTTATTGCTATACCGACCACCCGATGCCGCAGGAGTACCCTGAATGGCCCAAGGGACCGCAGGTGCATGCCTATCTGCATTCTTACGCTCACAAGCACGATCTGCACCGGTATTTTCGGTTGAACGCCGCTGTACAGGAGATGGACCGGCGCCCGGACGGGCGGCCGGGCTGGCGGCTGGTGGTCGAGACGGACGGCGAAACCCGCGTGCAGGACGTGGATTTCGCTGTCGTCTGCACAGGGCAGTTTTCAGAGAAAAACATCCTTAGCCATCCTGGGCAGGAAGATTTTAAGGCGCAAGGCGGGGATGTTATGCATTCCTCGGAGTACCTCGACCCTGGCCATGCGCGCGGTAAGCGGGTGGTGGTGCTGGGCGGCTCAAAGTCTGCCACCGATGTGGCGGTGAATGCAGTGCAGAATGGTGCGCGGCAGGTGCATCTGGTCTACCGGCAGAATGTCTGGCGGATTCCGTATTTCGTCGGCGGCATCAATTTCAAGAAGCTGCTGTATATGCGGGCCCAAGAGGCACAATTCAACGGTTGGGGCCGCAGCTGGCTGCACAAGGCAATCTATAGCCTGGCGAAACCGTTGATCTGGGTCAATTTCCGTGGGTTAGAGACGCTTTTGAAGCTGCAGCTGGGGCTGAAGAAGTGGGATATGGTGCCCGATATGCCGATCGAACAGGATGTATCCTGTTCGGTTCCGATTGTGACGCCGGGTCTGTTTGAAGGATTCAAAAGCGGCTCGATCATTCCGCGGCGCACAACGATTTCGCGGTATGAGGGCGATGAGGTAGTGCTGGAGAACGGCGATAGAATCGGCGCTGACCTGGTGATCTCGGCGGTGGGCTGGAAGCTGGGCATCCCCTATCTGGCCCAGCGGCATCTGGACAAGCTGATCGAGGCTGATGGCCAGTACCGGACCTACCGGCTGTCGGTGAACCCGGACCTGCCGGAGATGGGCTTTGTCGGTTTCAACTCCAGCTTTTGCACGATTCTATCGGCAGAGCTGGTGGCGAATTGGCTGGTCCGCTTTGCTGACGGCAAGCTGGAGAAGCAGCCCTCGCGGGCAGAGATGGAGGACAACATCCAAATGATGCTTGATTGGCGCCGCAAGGAACGGCCTGCCGCGCAGATCTATGGCGGACTGTGCTCGGCACCGTTCCATTTCAAGCATTTTGACGAACTGCTGATGGATATGGGGGCGGCGCAGTGGAAACGTTCCAACCCGTTGGTTGAGCAATTTGCACCGCCGGATGCCAGCGCTTATGGCCGGTTTCTGGCGACGGCACCGCAATACACGGCGGCCTGAAATCTGCCCTTGTGCCTGCTGGAGACGGCGGGCGCATTCACGCTTAAGCATATGCCTATCTGCAGCTGCGAAGTGCAGAATTTTTTCTTCGGGGAATGGTGCCCAGGAGAGGACTCGAACCTCCACGTCCTTACGAACACTAGCACCTGAAGCTAGCGCGTCTACCAATTCCGCCACCTGGGCAGGTGTCGTGAGACCGGCGTATAAGGTGGTTCGCTGGGGCGTCAAACGGAAAACCGCCGAAGATCCAACCAAAGATGGAATGCCGATCCAGGCCGCCCTATCGCCGAGTGAGAAAGTCCATCTTAAAAGCCACATGTGTCAGGAAACTTGTCCAGGCCTGCTGTGTTTCTCTGTTCCAGTCCGGAGCCAGCGTGTCAGCAAGGGCACTGGTGAAACTGCTTATGAAGCCCTGGAAATGGGCATCTGATACGTCAAGTTTGCGATGCTTTTCACCTTGCTGTTGCAAGATCGAATCCAACCGGCCGGTGTCATCCAGCGCTTCGGCGATATGGGTCAGTGAGGCCAGCAGCTTTCCCTCTTGCTGGGTCAGATCGTCAGGGAACAGGCTCCGGATATCGGGGCAGACAGCAAAGAAATTTTCGTAGAATGCCGCCACACAGGCTTCGATGTTCATCCGCTCGCTTTCAAAGCTTTGCCGGATCAGCTTTTTGTCCTGCTCACTAACCGCCGGGACTGACCTCCTGAAAACGTGCAGATACAGATGTTACCGCTGCATCACCCCACTCTAGCGTTGGAGGGTTGAAAACAGGGTTAACCAAACCGCCCAATTCACAGCAAGCTGTTAACGGCTCTTGCAGTTTCTGTCGCCATTGCAGCCGCAGCCCTGGTTTTGCGCCTTGTTTGGCGCCCCTTGCGGCGCTAGAGCTTAGGGGCAGCTAAGTTCAGGAGCCAAATGATGTCCAAACTGGTCACGATCTATGGCGGATCCGGTTTCGTGGGCCGCTACATTGCGCGGCGCATGGCCAAGGAAGGCTGGCGGGTGCGGGTGGCCGTGCGCCGCCCCAACGAAGCCATGCATGTGAAGCCTTACGGCGTTCCGGGCCAGGTTGAACCGGTGTTCTGCAATATCCGCGATGATATGTCTGTTGCTGCGGTGATGCAGGGCGCAGATGCAGTTGTAAACTGCGTAGGTGTCTTGAACGAACTCGGTAAAAACTCGTTTGGCGCCATCCATGCGGAAGGCGCAGGCCGTATTGCGCGCATCGCGTCGCAACAAGGGGTAGCCAGCCTGGTGCATATCTCGGCGATTGGCGCCGATGCGGACGGTCCCAGCGAATATGCCAAAACCAAAGCCGCTGGAGAAGCCGCGGTGCTGCAGAGCTTTCCCGGCGCGGTGATTTTGCGCCCGTCGGTCATCTTCGGGACCGAGGACGGCTTCTTTAACCGTTTTGCCGGCATGACCCGGCTGTCACCGATGCTTCCGATCGCGGCGGGCAATACCAATTTCCAGCCAGTGTTCGTCGATGACGTGGCCAAGGCCGCCGTCATGGGAGCGCTGGGCGAGGCCGAAGGCGGCATCTACGAACTCGGCGGCCCCGAGGTGAAAAGCTTCCGGGCGCTTATGGTGCAGATGCTTGAGGTGATCCACCGGCGCCGCCTGATCCTGTCGCTGCCGCGCCCTGCCGCTTGGCTGGTGGCCTTCGGGTTCGACATGCTGCAGGCAGCCAGTTTTCAGATGATTGAGAACAAAGTGCTGACACGCGACCAGCTGCGCAGCTTGAAGGCGGACAATGTGGTGTCCGAGGGCGCCAAGGGTTTCAGTGATTTGGGTATCAGCCCGGTGACTGTGGGTTCGGTGTTGCCGGATTACCTGTGGAAATTCCGCCCCTCCGGCCAGTATGATGAGATGACGAACTCAGCCCGGAATCTGCGCAACGGCGCCTGATACTGTTACCGTCTAAGGATTAGTAAGCGCGGGGGTTTCCCCGCGCTTTTGATCTTAGGTTCAGCTGCCGTAGGCGATGGCCAGCAGGACAACACCCAGAAACACCCGGTAGATCACATAAGGCGTAAAGCTGACCGAGCGCAGCAGCCGCATCATCAGGCTGAGCGCCGCCAGCGCTGTCGCCATCGCCAGCACGGCAGCAATGCCCGCGTCGCGTATCAGTGCGGTGTTGGCCTCCAGCGCCACCTCGGTTCCCAGCAACACACCCGAGGCGATGATGGTCGGAATCGACATCAGCATGGCAATGCGGGCGCCGTCCTCGCGGGTATAGCCCAGCTGCCGCGCACCAGTGATCGTGATGCCCGAACGTGACGTGCCTGGGATCAGCGCCAGCATCTGCCACAGCCCCATGATCAGCGCATCGCGGACGCCCCAGTCGCCAGTCTGCTTCACTTCGGCGCCTTTCTGGTCGGCCCAGTACAGCACCAACCCGAAGCCCAGCATGGTCCAGCCGATTACCGTCATTGATCGCAGCGCATCGCTGAGGCCGGTGAAATGCAGCACAGCACCGAACAGGACTGTGGGAATAGTTGCGATGATCAGCCCCAAAGCGAGTTTGGATCCCGGCGTATCCGTACGGCCGGTCAGGGCACGAGGCAGGCCGGCAAGCCCCTCACGCACGTCGCTCCAAAAGTAGATCATCACTGCCGCCAGGGTGCCTATATGCACAGCGACGTCGATCACCTGGCCTTGATCCTCCAGCCCGGTCAATCCGGGAAGTAGAATCAGGTGGCCGGAGGAGGAAACGGGCAGGAATTCGGTGATGCCTTGGATCAACGCAATCAGGATCAGCTGAAAAAGCGGCATGCTGAAATCATCCTTCACTGGCCGCCGATGGGCCGTAAACTGTCGCGACTCTGTATAAATCCCGGCTCTGGATTGGAAAGTAGATATTAAGGTCCGATTCGGACTTAATAATCCTGTACATTTCTGTAAAACACGGTATCAGAATTCAAGAGCTGGCTAAATAGGTCAGTAATATTGACATAAAGCGTATCCGTACCCGAAAAGGTGCCAGCGCAGCCAGACAAACGATGGAGTCCAGCCCGTGGCCAAGCAACCGATGCTGAAATTCGTGCAGATCGAACGCGACATGCCTCAAAAGCGTGACGCGAGTGTGCGCAAGGAAGACTTCAATGAGATTTACGCAGAGTACGCTGCTGCCAAGGCCGAAGAACAGGCCAGCCGCTGCAGCCAGTGCGGTGTGCCCTATTGCCAGAGCCACTGCCCGTTGCACAACAACATCCCCGACTGGCTGCACCTGACCGCAACCGGCCGCTTGGAAGAAGCCTACGAGACCTCGCAAGCCACCAACACCTTCCCGGAAATCTGCGGCCGCATCTGTCCGCAGGACCGTCTGTGCGAAGGCAATTGCGTGATTGAGCAGTCGGGCCATGGCACCGTGACCATCGGCTCGGTGGAAAAATACATCACCGACACCGCCTGGGAAAACGGCTGGGTCAAGCCCGCAGCACCGCTGGCAGAGCGCAGCGAGAGCGTCGGCATCATCGGCGCCGGTCCCGGCGGTTTGGCAGCGGCGGACATGCTGCGCAAGGCCGGCGTGCAGGTCACCGTTTATGACCGCTATGACCGCGCCGGCGGGCTGCTGATGTATGGCATCCCCAGCTTCAAGCTGGAAAAGGACGTGGTGGAACGCCGCAACAAGCTGCTGGCTGACGGCGGCGTGACTTACGTGCTGAACTGCAACGTGGGTGAAGACATCTCGTTTGAAGAGATCCGCGACAAGCATGATGCAGTGATCATCGCCACCGGCGTTTATAAATCGCGTGACCTGGCGATGCCGGGCAGCGGTTCCGAGGGTATCGTCAAGGCAATCGACTTCCTGTGCGCGTCGAACAAGAAGAGCTTTGGCGACGAAGTTGCGGAATTCGACAACGGCGACCTGAATGCCGAAGGCAAGAAAGTTGTGGTAATTGGCGGCGGCGATACCGCAATGGACTGCGTGCGCACGTCGATCCGCCAGGGCGCGACCTCGGTCAAATGCCTCTACCGCCGTGACCGTGCCAATATGCCGGGCTCGCAGCGTGAGACCCAGAACGCCGAGGAAGAAGGCGTGGTGTTTGAATGGCTGTCGGCGCCCAAGGGTTTCACCGACGAGGGCGGCAAAGTCGCCGGCGTGATGGTTCAGAAGATGCGCCTGGGCCAGCCGGATGCCTCGGGCCGTCAGGCGCCGGAGGTGATTGAGGGCGCGGACTACGTGGAGGAGGCCGATCTGGTAATTAAGGCCTTGGGCTTTGAGCCGGAAGAGCTGCCCACCCTGTGGAACCAGCCGGAGTTGCCGGTGACCCGCTGGGGCACTGTCAAGGCGGCGTTCAAGACCGGCGCTACCGAGCTGGGCGGCGTCTATGCAGTGGGTGACATCGTGCGTGGCGCGTCGCTGGTGGTCTGGGCAATCAAGGACGGCCGCGATTGCGCGGAAGCGATCCTGGAGAACTTCAACAACAAGGCCGCAGTGGCGGCGGAGTAACCCGGCACCCTGTACACCGTCTGTGCACCCCCATTGCACCGTCGGAACAGCGAGCGAACAGCAGCAAGGTCAGCACTGCTGACCCAGCCAGCAGAAGGAAGATGGACATGAGCGAATTGCAGGGACAATGCATGTGCGGCGCGGTGACTGTCACCGCCACGCCCGCGCGCGCCTCCATTTCCGCCTGCCACTGCGAAATGTGCCAGCGCTGGGCTAGCGGCCCGTTCCTGAGCTTTCAGGCGGCCAGCGGTTATGCGGCGCTGGGTCCGGTGCAGACCTATGAGTCTTCGGGCTGGGCTGAGCGGGCGTTCTGCGGAAAATGCGGATCGGCGCTGTGGTACCGGATGACCGCAGGAGAACATAAGGGCCAGACGCAGATGTCGGCTGGCCTGTTTGAAAACGCAGGCGGCAATGAATTGCGCCTGGAACTTTACATCGACAAGAAGCCAGCGGGTTACGTTTTCGACAGCAGCAGCCGGAAGCTGACCGGTGCTGACGTGATCGACATGTTTGCCCCCTCCGTAGAAGGAAACAGCCAATGACCAAATTTGATGCCGATTGGGTGCGCGCCGAAGAAACCAAGCGCAAGTGGATGGCTGAGAACGGCTTGTATGCCGAAGAAGAAGAGCATTCCTCTTGCGGTGTGGGACTGGTGGTCTCTGTTGACGGCAAGAAAAGCCGCAGGGTGGTTGAGGCCGGCATCGATGCGCTGAAGGCGATCTGGCACCGCGGCGCGGTGGATGCCGATGGCAAGACCGGCGATGGTGCGGGCATCCATGTGCAGATCCCGGTTCCGTTCTTTTACGACCAGATCCGCCGCACCGGCCACGAACCGCGCCAGGATGAGCTGATGGCGGTCGGTCAGGTGTTCCTGCCGCGCACCGATTTCGGCGCCCAGGAACGCTGCCGGACCATCATGGAAACCGAAGTGCTGCGCATGGGCTATTCCATCTACGGCTGGCGTCATGTGCCTGTGGACGTGACCTGCCTGGGTGAAAAGGCCAACGCGACCCGCCCCGAGATCGAGCAGATTCTGATCTCCAACGCCAAGGGCGTGGACGAGGAAACCTTTGAGCGCGAGCTGTATGTGATCCGCCGCCGGGTCGAGAAGGCGGCCAATGCCGCGGCGATTTCGGGTTTGTATATTGCCTCGCTGTCCTGCAGGTCGATCATCTACAAGGGCATGATGCTGGCTGAGCAGGTGGCAGTGTTCTACCCTGACCTGATGGATACGCGGTTCGAGAGCGCCTTTGCGATCTATCACCAGCGTTATTCCACCAACACCTTCCCGCAGTGGTGGCTGGCGCAGCCGTTCCGGATGCTGGCCCATAACGGCGAAATCAACACGCTGAAGGGCAACCTGAACTGGATGAAGAGCCATGAAATCCGTATGGCGTCGGCGACCTTTGGCGATCATGCCGAAGACATCAAGCCGATCGTGCCGGGCGGCGCGTCGGACTCGGCGGCTTTGGATGGTGTGTTCGAGGTGCTGGTGCGTGCGGGCCGTTCGGCGCCGATGGCAAAAACCATGCTGGTGCCGGAAAGCTGGTCCAAGCAGGCGGTTGAGCTGCCGCAGGCCTGGCGCGACATGTATTCCTACTGCAACTCGGTGATGGAGCCCTGGGACGGCCCCGCGGCGCTGGCGATGACCGATGGCCGCTGGGTCTGTGCCGGCCTGGACCGGAACGGTCTGCGCCCGATGCGTTATGTGGTGACCGGCGACGGGCTGGTGATTGCCGGTTCCGAAGCGGGCATGGTGCCGATTGACGAGGCAAATGTGGTCGAAAAGGGCGCACTGGGCCCGGGCCAGATGCTGGCTGTCGACATGCAGAAAGGCAAGCTGTTCAACGACCAGCAGATCAAGGACAAACTGTCCCGAGCGCTGCCGTTCGGAGATTGGGTCAAGCGGATCAACGATCTGGACACCACCCTGGCCAGCGCCACCGAGCAGCCGCTGTTCACCGGCGAAGAGCTGCGCCGCCGTCAGGTTGCGGCCGGTTATACCATCGAGGAACTGGAGCAGATCCTGGCGCCGATGGCCGAGGACGGCAAGGAATCGCTGGCTTCGATGGGCGATGACACGCCGTCTGCGGTGCTGTCGAAAATGTACCGCCCGCTGAGCCATTTCTTCCGCCAGAACTTCAGCCAGGTGACCAACCCGCCGATCGACAGTTTGCGGGAGTTCCGGGTGATGTCGCTGAAGACGCGGTTCGGCAATCTCAAGAACGTGCTGGACGAAGACAGCAGCCAGACCGAGATCATCGTGCTGGAGAGCCCCTTTGTCGGCAATGCCCAGTGGGACAAGCTGGTGGATCAGCTGAACGCGCCGCTGGCAGAGATTGACTGTTCCTTTGCGCCGGGCCGCGGGTCGCTGAGCGCAGCATTGGAGCGGATCCGGGCCGAGGCTGAGGAAGCGGTGCGCTCGGGCGCGGGGCATATCGTGCTGACCGACCAGTTTTCAGGCGCGGGCAAGGTGGCGATGCCGATGATTCTGGCAACCTCTGCCGTGCATTCGCACCTGACGCGCAAGGGGCTGCGCACCTTCTGTTCGCTGAACGTGCGGTCTGCCGAGTGCATCGACCCGCATTATTTTGCGGTACTGATCGGCTGCGGTGCAACCGTGGTGAACGCCTATCTGGCCGAGGATTCGCTGGCTGACCGGATTGACCGCGGGCTGCTGGACGGCTCGCTGACCGAAAACGTTGCGCGGTACCGTGAAGCCATTGACCAGGGTCTGTTGAAGATCATGGCCAAGATGGGGATTTCGGTGGTGTCATCTTACCGCGGCGGTCTGAATTTTGAAGCCGTGGGTCTTTCGCGCGCCATGTGCGCCGAGTATTTCCCGGGCATGACCTCGCGCATTTCCGGCATCGGTGTGACCGGCATTCAGACCAAGGCGGAGGAGATCCACGCCAAGGCCTGGACCTCAGCCGAAGGCGTGCTGCCGATTGGTGGTTTCTACAAGGCGCGTAAGTCGGGTGAGACCCACGCCTGGGAAGCGACCTCAATGCATATGATGCAAATGGCCTGCAACAGAGCCTCATTCGAGCTGTGGAAACAGTATTCGGCGAAGATGCAGTCGAACCCGCCGATCCATCTGCGCGACCTGCTGCAGGTGAAGCCGCTGGGCAAGCCGGTGCCGATTGAGGAGGTGGAATCGATCACCTCGATCCGCAAGCGGTTCGTGACACCTGGCATGTCGCTGGGGGCGCTGTCGCCCGAAGCGCATAAGACGCTGAACGTGGCGATGAACCGGATTGGCGCCAAGTCGGATTCGGGCGAGGGCGGCGAAGATCCGGCGCATTTCGTGCCGGAGCCGAACGGCGACAACCCGTCTGCCAAGATCAAGCAGGTGGCATCGGGCCGTTTTGGCGTCACAGCAGAATATCTGAACCAGTGCGAAGAGCTGGAAATCAAGGTGGCCCAGGGTGCCAAGCCCGGCGAGGGCGGCCAGCTGCCGGGGATGAAGGTCACCGACCTGATCGCCCGCCTGCGCCACTCGACCAAGGGTGTGACCCTGATCTCGCCGCCGCCGCACCACGATATCTATTCGATCGAGGACCTGGCGCAGCTGATCTACGACCTTAAGCAGATCAACCCGCGCTGCAAGGTGACGGTAAAGCTGGTGGCATCTTCCGGCGTTGGCACAATTGCTGCCGGCGTGGCCAAGGCAAAGGCGGATGTGATCCTGATTTCGGGCCATAACGGCGGCACCGGGGCGTCGCCTGCGACCTCGATCAAATATGCGGGCCTGCCGTGGGAAATGGGCCTGACCGAGGCGCATCAGGTGCTGGCGATGAACAACCTGCGCGAGCGGGTGACGCTGCGCACCGACGGCGGATTGCGCACCGGCCGGGATATCGTGATGGCGGCAATGCTGGGGGCCGAGGAATACGGCATCGGCACCGCGGCGCTGATCGCGATGGGCTGCATCATGGTACGCCAGTGCCAGTCCAACACCTGCCCGGTCGGTGTCTGCACGCAAGACGAAGCGTTGCGCGGTAAGTTCACCGGCAATGCCGACAAGGTGGTGAACCTGATCACCTTCTATGCGCAGGAAGTGCGGGAAATCCTTGCCTCTATCGGTGCGCGCAGCCTGGATGAGGTGATCGGACGGGCGGATCTGTTGGCGCAGGTGTCGCGCGGTTCCGCCCATCTGGACGATCTGGACTTGAACCCGTTGCTGATCACCGTCGATGGCTCGGCCAACATCGTTTATAACCGCGACAAGGACCGCAATGCGGTGCCGGATACGCTGGATGCGGAGATTGTGCGCGACGCCGCCCGCTTCCTGCAGGACGGCGAGAAGATGCAACTTTCTTATGCGGTGCAGAACACCCACCGTACCGTGGGCACCCGCACTTCCAGCCATATCGTGCGTAACTTCGGCATGCGGAACTCCTTCCAGCCGGATCATCTTACGGTGAAGCTGCAAGGTTCGGCAGGGCAGTCGCTGGGTGCCTTTGCTGCACCGGGGCTGAAGCTGGAAGTGTCAGGCGATGCCAACGATTATGTCGGCAAGGGCCTGTCGGGCGGCACCATCGTGGTACGCCCGCCGCAGGTCAGCCCGCTGAATGCGTCTGAAAACACCATCATCGGCAATACCGTTCTGTACGGCGCCACCGACGGCTACCTGTTTGCCGCCGGCCGCGCAGGCGAGCGGTTCGGGGTGCGAAACTCGGGTGCCTCGGTGGTGATTGAGGGCTGCGGTGCCTGCGGCTGTGAATACATGACCGGCGGTGTGGCTGTGATCTTGGGCACAATCGGCGCCAACTTTGGTGCGGGCATGACCGGCGGCATGGCCTATCTTTATGATCCCGACCGCAAGGCAGAAACCATGATGAACATGGAGTCGCTGGTCACCTGCCCGGTCACCGTGGCGCATTGGGAGGGAGAACTGAAAACCCTGATCACCCGCCATCTGGAGGAAACCGGCAGCCGCAAGGCTGCAGAGATCCTGCAGCACTGGGACATCGAGAAGGCAAACTTCCTGCAGGTCTGCCCGAAAGAGATGCTTGGCAAGCTGGCTCATCCGGTGATGCAGGAACAGGCGGCCGTTCCGGCGGAATAAGCCAAGTTAGAGGCTGGTAATCAGACCCCGCAGGCAAATGCTTGCGGGGTTTTCTTTTTGGCGGTTGGTCACCGGGGGCATGCTGGCCTATAGAGGGGCATGGCAAAGGCAGTTGCGAAAAAGAAGAAAGCCAAGAGCAGTAAGAAGGCGGTAAAGCTGAAGGTCCAGCCCCTTCGCTTGCTGCGGCGCTGGCTGTTGCGGGCGGCGCTGGCTGCGGCGGCGGGTTTCGTCTTCCTCATCCTGTTGTTTTCGGTGGTGAATCCGCCGATCACCCACACCATCTGGGCAGAACAGCGCCGCCTGGGTGAGGTGGACCGGATTTGGGTGCCGCTGGAAGAGATCGCTCCGGTTCTGGCGCGCTCGGTGGTGGCGGCCGAGGATGCGCAGTTCTGCCGTCACTGGGGGTTCGATGCCCGCGCTATCCAGGCGGCGATTGAGGCAGGCGGTGCCCGCGGCGGTTCTACCATTTCGCAGCAGGTGGTCAAAAACGTGTTCCTGTGGCAGGGCCGCAGTTGGCCGCGCAAGGTGCTGGAGACGCTGCTGACTCCGGCGGTGGAGATTGTCTGGAGCAAGCGGCGGATTCTTGAGGTTTACCTGAACGTCTCGGAAATGGACGAGGGCGTGTTTGGCGCCGAAGCTGCGGCGCGCAAATATTTCGGTGTTGGCCCGGATCAGCTGAGTGCGCGTCAGGCAGCGCTGATTGCCGCTGTGCTGCCCAATCCCAAGGACCGCTCTGCCCGCCGGCCCAGCGGTTTTCTGCAGCGCCGCGCCGCACAGATCGCCGATGGGGCGGCCACCATTCGCGCAGACGGGCGGGCGGCCTGTTTCGAGGATTGAATCTTTCCTGCTGGCGGGGCATTGCTGGGCCATCCGCTGTAAGTTTTTTGGAGACCCTCTGTAGCCATGGCGCGCCTTTATCATGTTCCCCTGTCCCCGTTTTGCCGCAAGGTGCGGTTGTCACTGGCGGAAAAGAAAATTGAGGTGGAATTGGTCGAGGAGCGCTATTGGGAGCAGGATGCTGATTTCCTGCGCCGGAACCCGGCGGCAAAGATCCCGGTGATCCGCCTGGATGGCAAGATGATGGCCGAAAGCGCGGCGATCTGCGAATACCTGGAAGAAACCCGGCCTGAGCCATGCCTAATGCCCCGTGATGCCGAAGGCCGCTATGAGATGCGCCGGCTGGTCAGCTGGTTCGATGACAAGTTCCACAGCGAGGTGACGTCGAAGCTGCTGTATGAGCGGGTGAACAAGAAAATCACCGGTGAGGGCTATCCCGACAGCCGCAATGTGAAGGCCGGCGCTAAGGCGATCAAATACCATCTGGATTACATGGCCTGGCTGCTGGACCACCGGCGCTGGCTGGCGGGCGATATGATGACACTGGCGGATTTTGCCGCGGCTGCGCATCTGTCGTCGCTGGATTATATCTCGGATGTGGACTGGAACCGCTCGGCGGTGGTCAAGGACTGGTACGCCAAGATCAAGTCACGGCCCGCTTTCCGGTCGATCCTGGCGGATCAGGTGCCGGGGTTCCGGCCGCCGCCGCATTACACTGATCTGGATTTCTGATATCAACGGGGCAAGGGGCGCTGCCCCTCTTGGGCCCTTGGCCCAATTCACCCCGGGGTATTTGGGACCAGAAAGAAGATGAGTGCAGCGCTGAAAGAACGGCTGGTGGCGCAGGCATTGGCCGAGGGGTTTGTATCCTGCCGGATCTGCCGTCCGTGGGACGTGCCGCAGGTGCCCGGGCGCCTGCAGGCGTTTCTGGACGCCGGGTATCACGGGCAGATGGGCTGGATGGCGGAGCGCACCCATTGGCGGAGCGACCCGGCGCTGCTGTGGCCGGATGCGCGGTCGGTGATCATGCTGGCGGAGAGCTATACGCCGGACGAGGACCCGATGGCAGTGGTTGGCCAGGCCGACCGCGGAGCAGTCTCAGTCTATGCTCGCAACAAGGATTATCACGACCTGGTAAAGAAACGGCTGAAACGGCTGGCGCGCTGGCTGATTGCCGAGGCGGGTGAGGACTGTGAGGTCAAGGTCTTTGTTGATACCGCGCCAGTGCCAGAGAAAGCGCTGGGGATGGCGGCTGGATTGGGCTGGCAGGGAAAGCACAGCAATCTGGTGAGCCGCGATTGGGGCAATTGGGCCTTTTTAGGCTCTGTTTTCACCACAATTGAGCTGCCTGCCGATGACGCTGAGCGGGATCGCTGCGGGTCCTGCCGGGCCTGTTTGGACAGCTGCCCGACTGATGCTTTTCCGGCGCCCTATCAGGTTGATGCGCGGCGTTGCATTTCCTACCTCACCATTGAGCACAAGGGGCCGGTGGATGAAGAGCTGCGCGGGAAACTGGGTAACCGGATATATGGCTGTGATGACTGTCTGGCGGCCTGCCCCTGGAACAAGTTTGCGGTGGCGGCGAGTGATATGCGCTATGCTGCGCGCGATGATCTGAAGGCGCCAAAACTGGCGGAGCTGGCGGTTCTGGACGACGCGGCATTCCGGGCATTGTTTTCCGGCTCTCCGATAAAGCGGATTGGGCGGGACCGGTTTGTGCGCAATGTGCTCTATGCCATCGGCAATTCCTGCCAGCCGGACCTTCGGGACGTGGCACGCAGGCTGACGGAGGACCCTGATCCGGCAGTTGCGGACGCGGCGCGATGGGCAGTTCAGCAGCTTTCGTGACGCAAACAGGATGGACGCGGCGTAAATAGGCGTTAGACCCTGACCGGCGAACAGAAGCGGAGAGGACCGGGCATGGCGCTGCTATTGGGTGTTGATACGGGCGGAACCTATACCGATGCGGTGCTGATCCGCGACGAGAAGGAGATCATTGCCTCGGCCAAGTCGCTGACTACGCGGCAGGATCTGGCGATTGGCGTTGGCGGTGCGATCCGGGCGGTGCTGGACCAGTCGGGGGTTCAGCCGGAGGAGGTGTCGCTGGCGGCGCTGTCCACGACCTTGGCCACCAATGCGCTGGTCGAGGGCCAGGGCGGCCGTGTGGCACTGATCTATATTGGTTTTGCCGAGAGCGATCTGGACCGGCACGGATTGAAGGATGCCTTGAAAGGCGATCCGGCGCTTGTGCTTGCCGGCGGGCATACCCATGCGGGCAGCGAGGCGGCGCCCTTGGACGTGGAGGCATTGGAGATGTTCCTGCGCACCGAGGGTCAGGGGGTGACCGGCTTTGCGGTTGCCGGGGTTTTTGCAACCCGCAATCCGGCGCATGAGATTGAGGCGGCGCGGATCATTCACGAGATGACCGGGGCGCCTGCCACCTGTTCGCACCAGCTGTCGGCCAAGTTGAACGGGCCTAAGCGGGCGGTGACCGCGGTGCTGAACGCGCGGCTTATCGGGATGATCGACCGGTTGATCGGGCGGGCGCAGGACACGTTGCGCGATCTGGGTATCAAGGCGCCGATGATGGTCGTGCGCGGCGACGGCGCGCTGATGAGCGGCGGGCAGGCGCGGGAGCGGCCGATTGAGACCATCCTGTCCGGCCCGGCGGCCTCAATAGTCGGCGCGCGCTGGATGACCGGGGCAGATCATGCGCTGGTGAGCGACATTGGCGGCACCACAACGGATGTGGCGCTGATCAAGGATGGCAAGCCGGCGATTGATCCGGCGGGGGCCCGGGTTGGCGAATTCCGCACCATGGTCGAGGCGGTGGCAATGCGCACCACCGGCCTGGGCGGCGACAGCCAGGTGCATTTGAACACCAGCGGCCTGGCGGGCGGGCTGACATTGGGGCCGCGCCGGGTGGTGCCGGTGTCGTTGATTGCCACGGATGCGCCTGAGGTTGTTCACGCTGCGCTGGATGAGCAGCTGCGCAATTCCACCGTGGGTGAGTATGACGGCCGGTTTGTGCGGGCGGTGCCGGGGGTGCCGGTTGCGGGTCTGAGCGAGCGCGAGGCCGGGCTGCTGGGACGCATCGGGATGCAGGTGCATCCTCTGGGCCAGATCCTGCGTACCCGGATGGAGCACGGCTCCTTGAACCGGTTGGTGGACCGCGGGCTGGTGCAGGTCTCTGGCGTGTCTCCCTCGGATGCGAGCCACGTTCTAGGCCGGGTGGACGCCTGGGACCGCGAGGCGGCGGAGAAAGCGCTGACGCTGTTTGCCCGCCGCCGGGTTGGCAGCGGTGATATGGTGGCACAGGATGCCGGGGCGATGGCGCAGATGATCATCGCTCAGCTGACCGAGCAAACCGCTTTGATCTTGTTAGAGTCTGCTTTTGCCGAAGAAGCGGAGAGCTTTGGCCTGCCTGAGAAAGAGCTGGCCCGGCATGTGCTGCTGCAAAAGGGGCTGGCCCGGCACCGTGGCCTGCTGGCGCTGGATGCTGTGCTGAATGTGGATGTTGTCGGGCTTGGCGCCTCTGCCCCGAGCTATTACCCGGCGGTGGCGGAGCGGCTGCATTGCAATATGATCCTGCCGGAACATGCAGGTGTGGCGAATGCCATCGGTGCGGTTGTGGGCCGCGTCACCATGCGGCGCAGCGGCACCGTGACCTCGCCCGCTGAGGGCAAGTACCGGGTTCACCTGGAGAGCGGGCCGGTGGATTATACAGAGCCCGGAGAAGCACTGGAGGCGCTGGAGGCGGCCCTGGCGCAAGAGGCCCGCGGCGAGGCGGAAGAGGCCGGTGCCGAGGATATTCACGTGCATGTGGAGCGGGATATCCGCACGGCACAGGTGGAATCGCGGGAGGTCTTTGTTGAGGGTACGCTGACGGTGGAAGCCAGCGGGCGGCCGCGGGTGGCGCACGCCTAGGCGCCTGGGGTTTTGAAACGGGTTTTCAGGGAAAACCCGCTGCCTCCGGCGGGGATATTTTCGGCAAGAGGAAGCAAGGGTGCGAGCCGCAGATTTGGCATTGAAAAGCCCCGCCGGGGTGCGGCGGGGCTAAAAGTAAGTTGTTAGAGCCTATTCTGCGGCTGCATTTCGTTTCGGCAGTACCCAGTCGGGCCGCGCGAAATGGCAGGTGTAGCCGGTTGGCAGCCGCTGCAGGTAGTCCTGGTGCTCTGGCTCGGCTTCCCAGAAGTCACCCACAGGTTTGAGTTCTGTCATCACCTTGCCGGGCCAGAGGCCGGAGGCGTTGACGTCGGCGATGGTGTCCTCGGCCACGGCTTTTTGCGTCTCGTCCACGTAGTAGATGGCCGAGCGGTAGCTGGCGCCGAGGTCGTTGCCCTGGCGGTTCAGCGTGGTCGGGTCGTGGATCTGGAAGAAGAACTCCAGCTGCTCGCGGTAGGAGGTGACTGTGGGATCAAAGATGATCTCGATCCCTTCGGCATGGGTGCCGTGATTCCTGTACGTGGCATTGGGCACATCGCCGCCGGTATAGCCGACGCGGGTGCTGATGACGCCGGGGCGTTTGCGGATTAGTTCCTGCATGCCCCAGAAACAGCCGCCTGCCAGGACGGCGCGTTCGGTGGTGCTCAATTCACGACCTCCACTTGGTTGATGTAGGCGCCATAGCCCTCGGCTTCCATATCGTCCAGATGGACAAAGCGCAGGGAGGCGGAGTTGATGCAATAGCGCAGACCGCCCCGGTCCATTGGACCGTCAGGGAAGACATGGCCAAGGTGGCTGTCGCCATAGGTGGAGCGAACCTCGGTGCGGATCATGCCGAGGGTGCGGTCTTCCAGTTCCTGCACATGTGCGGGTTCAATGGGTTTGGTGAAGCTGGGCCAGCCGCAGCCGCTCTCGTATTTGTCCGAGGAGGCAAACAGCGGCTCGCCCGAGACAATGTCGACGTAGATGCCAGGCTCCTTGTTGCTCAACAGCTTGCCAGTGCCGGGGCGTTCTGTTCCCGCGTTCTGGGTTACATAGAACTCTTCCTCGGAGAGGGCGGCAATGGCGTCCGGATTTTTGGTGTATTTGGTCATGGTGTCCTCCCGCCTGTTTACTTGTCGCAAAACATGGGGTGTGAGGGCGCAAATGCAATGCCCTGTTACAGGCGGCTCGCAAAGCCGTGTGCGGGGGCGGGTTTGGTCAGGCTGTGAAGGCGCCGGCCAGATCTTCGGGCAGGTCGAACTCTGTCAGCACCCGGGCACGGGCCTCAGGCGACATCTTGCGGGCGGTTTTTTTGACAATGCGCTGGACCTTGTCCGCCGGATGTTTAGCGGCAAAGGGGGTAAAATACCACTTCAGGAAGACAAAACAGATGATGTCCTCCAGAGCCTGCACCTGATCGTCGCGCTTGATGCCCTCCTTGCGCAGCATCCTTGCGGCGGTGTTTGCATCGTCTGCGCCATAGCCTGCCTCCTGCATCAGGGCAGAGACCACCTGGGCGTGGTGTTCGGCTTCGGCTTTGCGCCAGGCGAGATAGCCGGCGCGGCCTTCAGGGTAGCTGCTGCGCTGCAGCTTCCAGCGTTCCACATGCTGGCCGCGGGCGGCGATTTGCAGCGCCTCAGAGGCATCGGGGAACAGGCGCATCTGCTGTTCGCTCATACGCTGGCCATAAAGCAGTGCGGCAGGCTGGCCGTCCTCATGGTTAGGGTCCTGGGCGTTGGCGGCGTCGATGGCGGCAAGCACCTGGGTCAATTGCGCGCTCATGCCGCGTCCTCCTGTTGGGTCTTTGAGGATCAGAATAAAGCGGAAGCGCGCAAGGTTGCAACGGTCCGCACGCCGTCAAGCGTGCCGGACCCAACGGGCGGGAACGGGCGTCAGCCCGGTTTTGCCGTGCGGGAGAGCGCCGCTGGCGGCTGCGCAGGCTTGCGGGCAAGTTGGACGGCGAGAATTCCGCCGGTGACAATGACCACCCCCAGCACATCGAGCGGCCCCAGTTTTTCACCCAGCAGCACGCCGGCGACGGCCACGCCGAACACCGGGTTGAGGAAGTGGAAGGTGGCAGCCCGCACTGCGCCGATGCGGTTCAGCAGCATAACCCAGATGAGGGTGGCCATCAGCCCCGGCACCACCGTGGTATAGGTAAAGGCCAGCGCCAGCCGCAGGGTGGGGCGGACGAAGATTTCCTCGGTCAGCGGGGCTGCTATAAACAGGATGGCAGAGCCGATCAGCATCTGCAGCCCTACCACCATCATGAAATTGCCGCCTGAGGTGGCGCCGCGCAATGCCAGCGTTGCAGTGGTCAGCGCCAGCACGCCGATCACGCACAGGAACACTCCGAACAGGTCGACGCCAGCGCCAAGCCGCGTGCCCATGATCAATGCCACGCCGAGGACGCCTGCCGCCAGTCCGGCATAGCCCAGGGGGCGCAGCCGTTCGCCGAACAGCGCCCAGCCCGCCAGCGCGACCAGCAAGGGCATGGTGGAGGCGATGATCGCGGCCAGCGAGGCCTCGATCCATTGCATGGCGACGAAATTCAAGCCGAGGTACAGCGCATTCTGGCAGATGCCGAAGATCACCGTGGCGCGCCACTGGCCCGGCGTCAGCCGCCATGTCTGGCCCATGGCGCGGGCGATGGCGACACCGATCAGGCCGGAGATCAGGAACCGCACCGCAAGGGAAAACAGCGGCGAGGCGTCTTGGACGATGATCCGGGCGGAGGTGAAAGCAGAGGACCACATCAAGGCAAAGGCCAGCCCCATGGCTATAGCGCGCGCATCCATTGTGAGTACCTTTCTCCCGGGGCGGACCTTCGGGCAATTGATAGTGGAGATCAGGCTGGGCTGAACCGGGATCAGCTGAGCTTGGCCATTAGGATCTGCCAGCTGGCGGCGCCAAAGGCGGCGGCAAAAAGGGCCTCAAATCCGCGGCGCAGGCGGATGTAGACCCGGCTGGCAGTGGTGCTGGAGAACAGAATGGCGTAGCCGTGGAAGATCAGCGTACTTTGCACGGCGATGGCGGCGATCACCGTCAGCAGCGCTGATGGCTCGGTGCCGGGCGGGATGCCGATGGCGTAAAGCGACCCAAAGAACAGCACCGCCTTGGGATTGGTCAGATGCAGGGCCAGCCCCTTTGCATAAGCTGCACGCAAGGACCCCGCTGCAGAAACCTTGAGTTCCGGGTTTCCGGGGCGCAGCGCGGAACGGGCCGAGCGCAGCGCGAGATACATCAGGTAGCCTGCACCGAAATAGCGAACGCCCTCAAAAATCCAGGCATTGGCCAGCATCACTGCGCCGAGGCCAAAAGCTGCGGAAACGGACCAGATCAGCGAACCGCTGCTGACGCCGGCGGCAACGGCCAGCCCGGCGGTGCGGCCGCGCTGCATGGCGGTGCCGGCGATGGTCAGCGTCGCGGGGCCGGGGCTGGCACCGGCCAAGAGCGCGGCCCCAAGGATCAGGATAAGATTCACGTCAGTCATGCAGCAGTCCTCCCTCGGCGTGACAGCAGGGTGCGCTTGACGGGGGCTATAGGCAAGCAACATCGCTGCGGCCGCGGGCGAAGCTTTTCCGCAGCCGGACAACATCCGGGCAAAAGAAAAGGGCCGCCCATGCGGGCAGCCCTGAAACCGTCCGGTTTGTCGCCGGTATCAGCCGTTCACGCTGTCTTTCAACGCCTTTGCGATGGTCATTTTCACAACCTTGTCGGCTTCTTTTGTGAACTTCTCGCCGGTGGCCGGGTTGCGCACTTCGCGCTCGGGGCGCTCGCGGCAATAGATCTTGCCGACGCCCGGCAGGGTCACGGCACCGCCGCCCGACACTTCGCGGGTGATCAGCGAGCAGACCGCTTCCAGAGCGGAACCTGCGACTTTTTTGTCGCTGCCCATTTCGTCGGCCAGAGCGGCAACAAGCTGGGTTTTGGTCATCGGTTTGGACATTCTTCGTCTCCTTAAACTGCCCGAACTCTAGGGCCTCATCGCCGGATATTATCGTTATGTTGTATGATAACACAACTTCTTGTGCGCACCGAGCAGGTGAAAATAGGTACTTTTTCTAGGAAAACTGCAAAATTCAACCTTAGAGGAAGGCCGTTTCATCGAACGAGCGCAACTTCCGGCTGTGCAGCCGCTCCAGAGGCATTCCCCGCAGCCGCTCCATTGCTCTTATGCCGATTTGCAGATGCCGTGCAACCTGTGTCCGGTAAAAGTCCGAGGCCATGCCCGGCAGCTTCAGCTCCCCATGCAGCGGTTTGTCGGAGACGCATAGAAGCGTGCCATAAGGCACCCGGAAGCGGTAGCCATTGGCGGCGATGGTGGCGCTTTCCATGTCCAGCGCAACAGCGCGGGATTGGGACAGCCGCTGCACCGGGCCGGATTGGTCGCGCAATTCCCAGTTGCGGTTGTCGATGGTGGCGACGGTGCCGGTGCGCATGATCCGTTTAAGGTCAAAACCCTCGTATTCAGTGATCTCGGCCACGGCCTCTTCGAGTGCGACCTGGATTTCCGCCAGCGCCGGGATCGGTGTCCAAACCGGCAGATCATCATCCAGCACGTGGTCTTCGCGCAAGTATCCATGCGCCAGCACAAAGTCTCCCATTGCCTGAGTGTTCCGCAGGCCTGCGCAATGGCCGACCATCAGCCAGGCATGCGGGCGCAGCACCGCGATATGATCGGTGGCGGTTTTGGCATTGGACGGGCCGACACCGATGTTGACCAAGGTGATGCCGCCTCCGTCTGCGCGCTTCAGGTGATAGGTGGGCATCTGCGGCAGCTTGCCTATCGCCGGTATCACAGCTGAGGGATCGGTGATCTCGTGGTCGCCGGTGCTGACAAAGCTGGTGTATCCGGAGTCCGGATCCGCCAGCTGGGAGCGGGCGTAGGCTTCAAATTCGGCGACATAAAATTGGTAATTGGTGAACAGCACGTGGTTCTGGAAATGCTCGGCGCTGGTGGCAGTGTAATGGCTGAGCCGGGCCAGCGAGTAGTCGATGCGCTGTGCGGTGAACAGCGCCAGCGGTCCGGTGCCATTAGGCGGCTGATAGGTGCCGTTGACGATATCGTCATTGGTGGTCGACAGATCCGGCACGTCAAATACGTCGCGCAGGGTGAACCCGGCTGCACCGTCCTGCGGCACCGTCAAATCGGGGCGTGAGGCGACTGCAAAATGCACCGGGATCGGAGTGTCAGAGACATCGATGGTCACTGGCTGACCGTGGTTGCGAATGAGCAGGGTGATCTGCTGGATCAGGTAATTGCGGAACAGGTCCGGCCGCGTCACCGTAGTGGCATAGGTGCCGGGGGCAGACACGTGGCCAAAGCTGAGACGGCTGTCTACCTGGGCAAAGCTCGTGGTGGAGAACCGGATTTCCGGGTAATAGGCGCGGATGCGCTGGTTGTCCGGCGCCCCGTCAGCCATTGCACGGCTGAATTCCTCGCAGATGAAGCCGGTGGCCTGCCGGTAAAGCAACTCAAGCCGGTCAACCGCTTCGGTTGCGTCGTTGAAGGTTTCTGTTGGCGGGTGGCCGGGGTGTTTTGTTGTTATCATTGAGCAGGCTCGATTACCGGAATTTTCTGAAAAGTGCGCACGTCGACTAGACCAAGGTCGGAAATTCTCAGCTCAGGGATCACCACCAGCGCCAGCAACGAGTGCTGCATATAGGCGTTGTTCAGGCTGCAGCCGCAGGCTTCCATCGCTTCCATCATGACTTGCGCCTTGGCGGCTACCTCGGTTGCGGGGCTGTCGGACATCAGGCCGGCAATCGGCAGTTCAACCAGGGCCAGTTCCTTGCCGTTCTTGTAAAGGGTGATGCCGCCGCCCACTTGGGCCAGGCGGTTGGCTGCCAGCGCCATCTCATTGCGGTCGGTGCCGACCACGATCATGTGGTGGCTGTCATGCGCCACGGTTGAGGCCATCGCCATTTTGCCGGTGTAGCCGAAGCCGGAGACAAAGGCGTTGGTGACGCCGCCGGTGGCGCGGTGGCGTTCGACCAGGGCGATCTGGCAGACATCGCCCGCGCCCTCGACCAGCCCGTCCACAACCGGCAGTTCTGCCTGCAGCGCCTTGGTCGGGGCCTGGTTTTCCACAACACCGATCACATTGGCGGTGACCGCATTGGCGCCCTCGGGCGCGGTAAGTTCAAAGTCTTTCGCCGTCAGTTCGTGACCCAGATGCACTGTGCCGCGGGCGCTGGCGGGCCAGGTGTAGTGCGGGCATTCGACCTTGATAGTGCCTGATTCCGCAACGATTTGCCCGCGTGCGACAACCAGTTCGATAGGCAGTTCCCGCAAGTCGGAGGTCAGGATCACGTCAGCCCGGCGGCCAGGGGTGATCGAGCCGATCTCGCGTTCCAGTCCGAAATGGGTGGCCGTGTTGATGGTGGCCATCTGCAGGGCAATAACCGGATCGCAGCCGCAGGCAATCGCGTGGCGCACAACCCGGTTCATATGGCCGTCATTGACCAGCGTGCCGGAATGGCAGTCGTCGGTGCAAAGGATGAAATTGCGCGGGTCCAGCCCCTTTTCCGTCACCGCAGTGATCTGGCTTTCGACGTCGTACCAGGCCGAGCCCAGCCGCATCATCGACCGCATCCCCTGGCGGACCCGTGCAATGGCGTCGGCCTCGCAGGTGCCCTCGTGGTCATCCGCCGGACCGCCTGCCACATAGGCTGCGAAGTCAGGGCCAAGATCGGGAGAGGCATAATGGCCGCCCACGGTCTTGCCCGCGCGCTGGGTGGCGGCGATTTCAGCCAGCATCTTGGGATCGGCATTGGCAACGCCGGGGAAATTCATCATCTCGCCCAGGCCGATGATGCCGGGCCAGTTCATCGCCTCTGCCACGTCCTCGGCAGAGATTTCATAGCCTGTGGTCTCCAGTCCGGGCGCCGAGGGCGCGCAGCTCGGCATTTGGGTGAAGATGCTGACGGGCTGCATCAGCGCCTCGTCATGCATATAGCGCACCCCGTCCAGACCCAGAACATTGGCAATCTCATGCGGGTCTGTGAACATCGAGGTGGTGCCATGCGGGATAACCGCGCGGGCGAATTCCGCCGGGGTCAGCATGCCGGATTCAATATGCATATGGGCGTCGCAGAGGCCCGGGATCATGTAGCGGCCATGCGCCTCTATGATCTGCGTCTCAGGCCCGGTGCAATAAGAGGCATCCGGTCCGACATAAGCAATGCGGCCGGCCTTGATCGCAATATCATGGTCCGGCAGCTGTTCGCGGGTGTGGACATTGACCCAGATACCCTGCCGGATCACTGTATCCGCCGGCACGCGGCCGGCTGCGACGTCGATCAATTGAGGGGCGGAGTCGGGCCAGCTTGGAAAAATGTTTTCTGACATATTCCAATTGTTCCGATTGCACGCGGGAAGGCAAGCGGATTGCTGGCTTTGCCATCAAAGCTTCATGCGGGCGGTGGAAAGGCGCCGAGGGCCGACGCATTTGGCGTTGCCGTAGGGCGGTTTCCGGGGAAAGCTGGGCTCATGGATTATGAAACAATAGATGCGGACAGCTTCGGCCGCTCCCTGCGCGGGATCGGGATCAATCTGCTGGTGCGGGATGTTCCGGCAGAAATAACCTTTTTAGAGACTGTTTTTCATATGAGGGGCCATCAGGTAAGCAAGGATTTTGCTATCGTCACCTATGGCGGTCAGGTCTTTCAGCTGCACAGTGATCGCACCTATGCAGAAAACCCGCTGCTGGGGCTGCTGCCGGAAAACCCGCCGCGCGGGGCCGGGATTGAGATCCGCCTGTATGATACCGATCCGGATGAGGCTGTCGACCGGGCAGAGGCGGCGGGATTCACCATTCTGCAGGCGCCCGCGGACAAGCCGCATGGCCTGAGGGAGGCCTATCTCCTGTGTGAAAACGGCTACGCCTGGGTTCCAAGCCGGACGAAAGGGTAAGCGGCGGGAATTCCTCCCCTTTCCACTGAAAGAACGCCGGTCCATGCTGGCGGTATCTTTTGGATGCCATGAGGGACCGCTGATGCACGCCATTACCGACACAACCGCGCTGGTCGAGGAGGGAGTGCTGACTGCGGATCAGGCCCGCACCATCGAGGCGCGTTCACGCGAAGTGATGGTGTCGCTGGCGGTGAATGCGATCCTGTGTTTCGGCATCATTGCAGCCACCGCCGGGTTCATCTTCTGGCTGGCCGACCCACTAGCGGTGGCAGTGACCGGCATCCTGATGCTGGTCGGCGGGCTTGCGGTGCTGGCGCGTGGCGGCGAGATGCTGCGGATGTTCGGCAACTCCGCCACCCTGATCGGCGCGGGCATGCTGATGGGCGGTGCCGGGATTGAGCTGGTGGACAAATACGAGGACATCGCCGGCTGGGTGATGCTGCCTGCCGGTGCGCTGGTGGCGATGATCTGCACCTGGCGCTGGCGGCACGGGGCCTGGTCCACGGGTTTTGTGCTGGGGGCGATCCTGCTGATGGGACTGGCAATGCATCTGGCAGGAATCGAACTGCTGCTGCAGCAATACGGCATCGGCTCGCCGCTGCGGAACCTGGCACTGCTGTATTATACCGCGGCGCTGGCCCTGGCCGGCTGGCAAGTGGACGTGCGCTTTGTGACTGCGCTTGCGATTGCGCCTTTTGCCCAAATGCTGGAAACCGGCACCAGCTATTTTCATGCGGCCTATGTGTTCTATTCGCCGGAATCGACGCTGACGATCCTGCAGATGGTGCTGCTGATTGTGCTCTGTGTCTGGGGCGCAGCCCGGCTGGCGGAGCGCGACGCCCGGCATCTGCGCATCCTGGGGATTCTGGGGTTTGTGGTTGCGAACCTCTGCGCGCTTGTCGGCTCCCTATGGGGTGACGTTGTGGGCGAAACCGTCTGGGGGCCGGGCAGGTACAGCGATGGCTACGAGGACTGGGAGGCCTATGCCGCCGCCCGCGATGCTTTCCGCGACAGCGCGCTATTCATTTCCGAGCATGTCTATTCGGTGCTGTGGGCAATGGTGCTGGCAGCGGTGATTTTCTGGGCGGCACAGCGGCATCAGCGCGGACTGTTCAATGCGGCGCTGACCTTTGCCGTGATCCATGGCTATACGCAGATGTTCGAATCCTTTGCGGATGAGCCGCTGGCCTACGTGATCGGCGGGTTGGCCGCGATCCCGCTGGCCTGGGGGCTGTGGCGGCTGAACCAGTGGATGGCGGCCAAGCGGGGCTAGCCTTTGCTGCGCAAGCTGCGCGGGGTGGTTCCGAACTCTGCCTTGAAGGCCCGGGTCAGCGCGCTCGGGTCGTCATAGCCGCAGCGCAGGGCGATCTCGGAAACGCTCAGAACAGTCTCTAACACCAGCTTCCTGGCCTGGATCAGCCGCAGCCGCCGGTAGACCGCCTGCGGCGTCGCCCCCAGTTCTGCTTTCATCCGCGCCTCAAGATCTTTCTGGCTGCGGCCTGCTTTCCTTGCCACGGCAGCGATCGGCAGGGGCGTTTCCAGATTGGCCTGCATCACCGCAACCGCACGGGCAACCGATTTTCCGCGCACCAGGATCGGGTCCTGGGTCTCGGTCGCCTCGGGCGCCATGAACAGCGTGGCCACCTCCAGCCGGAGCGCGGCACCATGCTGTTGCCCAATCAGTTCCATCATGGTGTCAAAGGCCGCCAGTGCGCCAGTGCAGGTGACGCGGTTGCCGTCCCAGACCTGCCGGGCACGTTCAGCCTGCACATCGGGGAAAGCTTCGGTGAAACGGCTCAGCTCCTCCCAGTGGATGGTGGCATGTTTGCCGTCCAACAGCCCGGCAGCGGCGAGCAGCCAGGCACCGGTGTCAAAGCCGGCCAGCACTTTGTAGCGGCGGCCGGCTGATATCAGCGCCCGGGCGGTTGCCACAGTTGCATGGCGCAAGAAGTCGTAAGAAGGCATTGCAATCAGCAGATCGCCGCTGCAATCACCCAGCTTCCCATGCGCCCGCACTTCCATGCCTGAGGAGGACACCGAGGGTCGGCCATCCAGTGTCAGAAACCGCCAGGCATAAACCTGCCGTCCGGCAAATGTGTTGGCAGCGCGCAGCGGCTCCACCGTGTTCGCCAAGCAGTGGGCTGAAAACGCATCAAACAGCAGTACATCCAGTTGCTGCGCCGCAGCGTCGTGTTTCACCCAGCTTTGCATGAAATCTTCTAATCCTGCATGATGGGCGCAGGCAAGCAGCGTAATCTGATCCGCAACAGATTTGCCGAAGGAAGACCGCCATGCAGTTCGGGATGACCGAAGAACAGTCGATGATCGTCGAAACCACCCGCGCCTTTGTGGAGAAGGAGCTCTATCCGCATGAAGCGGAGATTGAGCGCACCGGCCACTTGGACATGGACGTGATCCGCGATGTGCAGAAAAAGGCGGTGGAAGCAGGGCTTTATGCCGCCAACATGCCCGAGGAAGTCGGTGGCGCCGGCCTCGATACGCTGACCTGGCTGATGTACGAAAAGGAACTGGGCCGCGCCAACTATGCGCTGCACTGGACCGGCGTCGCGCGCCCCTCGAACATCCTGCTAGCGGGCACCGAGGAGCAGAAAGAGAAGTACCTGTTCCCCTGCATGAAAGGTGAGAAATGGGATTGCCTGGCAATGACCGAGCCGGACGCGGGTTCCGACCTGCGCGGCATGAAGGCGACCGCGCGCAAAGACGGTGATGACTGGATCCTGAACGGAACCAAGCACTTTATCAGCCACGCGGATATCGCCGATTTTGCCATCTGCTTCATGGCAACCGGGGTTGAGGAAACCCCGCGCGGGCCGAAGAAGAAGATCACCGCCTTCTTTGTTGACAAGGGCACGCCGGGATTTGAGGTGCGGGATGGTTACGGCAACGTCAGCCACCGCGGCTACACTAACGCGGTTTTGGAATTCGATGACTGCCGCCTGCCGTCCTCGGCCATTCTGGGGGAGGTCGACAAAGGGTTCGAGGTTGCCAACACATGGCTGGGCGCAACCCGCCTGCAGGTGGCTGCCACTTGTCTGGGCCGGGCTGAGCGCGCGTTGCAGCATTCGGTCGAATACGCGGCGGAGCGCAAGCAGTTCGGCCAGCAGATCGGTAAGTTCCAGGGTA
The DNA here is from genome assembly GCF_004535885.1 of Leisingera sp. NJS201. Lineage (NCBI taxonomy): Bacteria > Pseudomonadati > Pseudomonadota > Alphaproteobacteria > Rhodobacterales > Roseobacteraceae > Leisingera > Leisingera sp. NJS201. Next base: position 4,001,856 of record NZ_CP038234.1, on the reverse strand, counting down.
TTTCCTTCAAACTGGCGGATATGGCGCTGGAGATGAAAGCGGCGAACCTCTTGACCTGGGAAGCGGGTTGGAAATTCGATCAGGGCACCGTCACCGAGAGCGACATGTCGATGGCCAAGCTGAAAGCGACCGAGATGCTGGCCATGGTTGCGGATGAAGCGATCCAGATCCACGGCGGCATGGGGCTGATGGACGAGCTGCCGCTGGAACGCATCTGGCGCGATGCGCGGGTCGAACGTATCTGGGAAGGCACCAGTGAAATCCAACGGCACATCATCAGCCGCGAGATGCTGCGCGCTGTCGGAGGCTGATCCATGACCCGGTCCGGGAAACCTGTTTTGACCATTACCTACTGTACCGGCTGCAACTGGCTGCTGCGGGCAGGTTGGATGGCGCAGGAGCTGCTGCAGACCTTCCAAGGCGCCTTGGGCGGGGTGACACTGGTTCCCGGAGAAATGGGCGGGATCTTTGAGATCCATGTTGAAAAGGAGCTGATCTGGGAGCGCAAACGGGACGGCGGCTTTCCTGATGTGAAAGAGCTGAAGACCCGCGTGCGCGACCGGATTGACCCCGGCAGGGATCTGGGCCATCTCGACCGAAGCGCGGACGGGTAAGCCGGATGCCTCCGGCGGGGATATTGGGGGCAAGAGGAAAAGGGCGGCCCGCAAGAGCCGCCCCGGTAAAGAGAGAGGCTCTCTTCCCCTTGCACGGCCATTGGCGTCCCCGCCTGTACCGCACAGCTATTGGGTTTGATTCTGGTTAACGAAAACTAACTTCCTCTTGCGGAAAATATCCCCGCCGGAGGCTCCCGAACTCTCTACCAGCGGAACCGCTAGAAAATGACACGCGACCTTTCCCGCCTCTTTCGTCCCAAGACCATTGCTGTGATCGGCGGCGGCGCATGGTGCCGCTTGGTGATTGAGCAATGCCAGAAGATGGGGTTTGAGGGCACCATCTGGCCCGTCCACCCCAAGGCAGACGAGGTCGCGGGTCTGCCTGCCTTCAAGGATGCGGACAGCCTGCCGGAGGCGCCGGATGCGGCCTTTATCGGGGTGAACCGTTTCATCACCATTGATGTGGTGCGGGCGCTGTCGGCGCGCGGCGCGGGCGGTGCGGTCTGTTTTGCATCCGGCTTCTTGGAAGCCGCCGCTGAGGACGCCGAAGGGGCAGACTTGCAGGCGCAGTTACTGGAAGCGGCTGGAGATATGCCTTTCCTTGGCCCCAACTGCTATGGTTTCATCAATTATCTGGACGGTGCGCTCTTGTGGCCGGACCAGCATGGCGGGGCGCGGGCAGAACGGGGCGTGGCGCTGGTCACTCAAAGCTCCAACATCGCCATCAACCTGACCATGCAGAAACGCGGCCTGCCAGTGGCCTATGTGGTGACGGCCGGCAACCAGGCACAGTCGGGCATTGCTGCCATCGGCGAAGCACTGCTGGAAGACGACCGTGTCACAGCACTTGGCCTGCATATCGAAGGTTTTGGCGATTTGCGTGCGTTTGAGGCATTGGCGGCCAGAGCACGAGAATTGGGAAAGCCGATCGTTGCCCTTAAGGTCGGCAGATCCGCCGAGGCCCAGGCCGCGACTGTTTCTCATACTGCCTCGCTTGCGGGCGGTGACGCGGGTGCAGGGGCTTTGCTCTCACGCCTAGGCATTCCGCGTCTTAATGACCTGCCCTCCTTCCTGGAGACACTGAAATTGCTGCATGTGACGGGGCGGCTGCCTTCGAACCGCATTGCAACGATCAGCTGCTCCGGAGGGGAGGCAAGCCTGGCCGCGGACACCTGCCATGCGCGCAATGTCGTGTTCCCGCCCCTGAATGATCTCCAAAAGACGGATTTGCGGGAGGCGCTGGGCCCGATGGTGGCGCTGGCAAACCCGCTCGACTACCACACTTATATCTGGCGGGATGCTGAGGCGATGACACAGGCATTCTCGGCAATGATGGATCCGCAGCTGGCGATGACTATGCTGATCGTCGACTTCCCGCGCAATGACCGCTGCGATGCCTCGGATTGGGAATGCGCGATACAGGCCGCCATCGGCGCGCACGAGCGGACCGGGGCCAATACCGGTCTTGTTGCCACTCTGCCGGAACTGCTGCCAGAGGATGTGGCGGCCCGGCTGATGGATGCGGGCGTGGTGCCCTTCTGCGGTCTCAGCGAAGCGATTGCTGCCTGCGAAGCAGCCAGCCTGCCGCTTCCGGAAGCGCCAGTGCCGCTGTTGCTGCCGACCCCGGTTGTGGAGCCTGATCTGATGCCCGAGGCCGAGGCCAAGTGGCAGCTTGCCAGCTATGGGCTGCGCACTCCACGCTCCAAACGGGCGGCTTCGGCCACCAACGCCCGCGCGGTGGCAGTGGATGTCGGTTTCCCGGTGGTGCTGAAGGGCGAAGGCGTGGCCCACAAGACGGAAGCTGGCGCGGTAGTGCTGAACCTGAATTCGGGCCAGGAGGTGAGCGACGCCGCTTTCAACATGCCTGCAGAGCATTTCCTGGTGGAGGAGATGGTCACCGGTGCTGTAGCGGAGCTGCTGATCGGAGTGGTGAAGGATCCGGCACACGGCTTTGTCATGACACTGGCAGCGGGCGGGACTTTGACTGAGCTGATGGCGGACAGCGCTTCTTTCCTGCTGCCTGCATCGGATGCGGACATAGAAGCCGCGCTCCAGGCTCTGCGCATCGCCAAACTGCTGGACGGCTACCGAGGTGCCCCGTCAGCAGACAGGGGGGCGATCCTGCGCGCCATCCGCGCAGTCGAGGCCTATGTGATGGAAAACGCGCTGGGATTGGAAGAGATCGAGATCAACCCGCTTCTCTGCACGCCAGCTGACGCCATTGCAGCAGATGCGCTGATGCGGCGGAAATACTGAGGCTTCGGCCTGAAACATAAGCGGTACTACCGTGCCAGGAGGAATTGATATGACCGACAGCCCTGTGAAAACCCGCCGCGACGGCGCCATACTGGAAGTGACGCTGGACCGGCCCAAGGCCAATGCCATTGACCTGCAGACCAGCCGGGTGATGGGGGAGGTATTCCGCGGTTTCCGCGATGATCCGGAGCTGCGGGTGGCGATCCTGACCGGCGGTGGAGAAAAGTTCTTCTGCCCAGGCTGGGACCTGAAAGCCGCGGCTGACGGCGATGCAGTGGATGGCGATTATGGCGTCGGCGGCTTTGGTGGCCTGCAGGAGCTGCGCGACATGAACAAACCGGTGATTGCCGCCGTGAATGGCATCGCCTGTGGCGGCGGGCTGGAGCTGGCGCTGTCAGCGGATGTGATCATCGCTGCCGATCATGCCACCTTTGCGTTGCCGGAGATCCGCTCTGGCACTGTGGCCGATGCCGCCAGCGTGAAGCTGCCCAAGCGCATCCCTTATCACATCGCTATGGAGCTGTTGCTGACCGGGCGCTGGTTCGATGCCGAAGAGGCCAACCGCTGGGGCCTGGTGAACGAGATCGTGGCGGCGGACCAGCTGATGGACCGGGCCTGGGAGCTGGCGCGGCTGCTCGCCTCCGGCCCGCCGCTGGTCTATGCGGCAATCAAGGAGATCGTGCGCGACGCTGAAGATTCCAAATTCCAGGACGCGATGAACCGGATCACGCAGCGGCAGCTGCAGTCGGTGGATGTTCTCTATGGTTCCGAGGACAACCTGGAAGGCGCCCGCGCCTTTGCCGAAAAGCGCGATCCGGTCTGGAAGGGGCGCTGACGCGGCGCGCCGCCAGGTGCGGCGTTTGGATCCCCGCCTGTCCAACAGCTAAGTGGTAAAGGGACGCTATACTTTTTGAAATCGCGCGATCAGGGCGGTGTCGTCCTTGTGCGCCCCCGTCGCGCCAGGTCCGTAGATGGGCAGTTCAGGCAGAGTAAGATTTTTGATCCATTGCCCGCGCAGCAGCCGGCCGAAGGCTTCGGAAAACCCCGCCTTACCGTAGAACTTGGCATTCACCGACAGAGCAAACCAGGCATCGGGTGCGGCCACCCGCAACAGGGCGGGCAGGACTTCCGGGCCGAGGTGCCCATGGGTGAAGGTGCCGGAGGAGACCACGCCGCGGTAGGACCCGCGCGGCACCGGGATGCCTTCCAGCAGATCGGCTTCGATCACGTCACGGTAGGCATCCTTGCGCAAGGCTTCGGCCAGCATCGCGGCGCTTATATCGGTGGCGTCGATAGGTTCTATTCCAATCGCCCGCAACGCTTGGCCGCACAGACCGGTTCCGGCACCGACGTCCAGCACCGGGCCGGCTCCCCCGGCGGCGGCAAAAACCTTGGCGGTCAATCCGGGCAGGAGGTAACCCTGCCCGGCGGCGAAATCCTGGTCGTATGTGCTGGCCCAGTCCCTGTAAAGCCGCTTGGAATCGGCAGGTGTCTGCAGGGCGTAGGCGTTTGAAAGTCCCGGTTTCTGTTTGTCCATGCGCGCCATGAAAAGGCTGATCGGGATTCGAATCAACCCTTGCACAGCAGGCGCGGTCAACGCATCTAGGAAGCATGAGGAAAACGCTGCTTTGTCTTGGATTTGGCTATACCGCCCGGGCGCTTGCGCCGCGCCTGCTGGCGCAGGGATGGCGGGTTATCGGCACTTCGCGCGAGGCTGTGGAGGCCGAAGGCGTGGAGATGATCACCTGGCCCGGGCAGGACGTGCCGCTGGACGGGGTCACCCATGTTCTGAGCTCGATAGGGCCGAACATGGCGGGCGACCCGGTGCTGGCCGCGATGGCTGGTCAAATCACTGCGGCCCCCGATCTGGAATGGGTGGGGTATCTGTCGACTACGGCAGTTTATGGCCACCACGACGGCGCCTGGGTGGATGAGGCCACGCCGGTGACGCCCTCCAGCGAGCGCGGCGACTGGCGCGCCCGGGCCGAGGCGCAATGGCAGGCCATCCCCGGTTTGCCGCTGCACATCTTCCGGCTAGCGGGCATCTATGGCCCCGGCCGTGGCCCCTTTGCCAAGCTGATGGCGGGCAAGGCGCGGCGGATCATCAAGCCGGGTCAGGTTTTTTCCCGCATTCATGTGGAGGACATTGCCCAGGTGCTGGCGGCCTCCATTGCGCAGCCCGATCCCGGCGCCATTTTCAACGTCTGCGACGATGATCCGGCGCCGCCGCAGGATGTGCTGGGCCATGCCGCAGAACTGCTGGGCCTGCCGGTGCCCGCCGAAGTGCCCTTTGACGAGGCTGGCATGACCCCTATGGCGCGCAGTTTCTATGGAGAGAACAAGCGCGTCCGCAACCTCCGCATCAAGGAAGAGCTGGGTGTGAAGCTGCTTTATCCGACCTATCGCGAGGGCTGCGGGCAGTGCTGGAAGCCGAGGATATGGAGAGCTTTGTGCCGCCTGCGGAGCCGCCGGGGGTGTAATTCTCACGGCCGGGACGCTTGCTCCCCGGCAGGCGCAGTCGCGCTTATACAGGCAGGTTCGGACCAAGTTTCAAAGCGCGTTAAGCCCGCTTCTCGCCAATTGTTGCCACGCCCAGCACCTCCAGCACCTTGGCTTCGATCTGCGGCGCGTTCATGGCCGCGACCTCGTACATATCCGCAGGGCTGGCCTGGTCGATAAAGGTATCGGGCAGCACCATGGAGCGGTACTTGAGGCCGCTGTCGAACACGGCTTCCTCGGCTAGCAGCTGTGCGACATGGGAGCCGAAACCGCCCACTGCGCCTTCCTCGATGGTGATCAGTGCCTCGTGATCCGCAGCCAGCTGCAGGATCAGATCGCGGTCGAGCGGTTTGGCAAAGCGGGCGTCGGCGATGGTCGGGGTGATGCCCTTGGCCGCCAATGCTTCGGCGGCCTTTCGCACCTCGCCCAGGCGGGTGCCGAAGGACAAGAGCGCCACGCGTTTGCCCGCCTGGATCATCCGGCCCTTGCCGATCTCCAGCACGTCCGGGGTTTCCGGCATCTCGACGCCTTCGCCCTCGCCGCGGGGATAGCGGAAGGCGATGGGGCCGTCGTCATGCGCTGCAGCTGTTTTGATCATATGGGCCAGCTCGGCCTCGTCGGCGGCGGCCATCACCACCATGCCAGGCAGATTTGCCATATAGCCAATGTCGAAGCTGCCTGCGTGGGTGGCACCATCGGCGCCCACCAGACCGGCGCGGTCGATGGCAAAGCGAACCGGCAGACGCTGGATCGCCACGTCATGCACCACCTGGTCATAACCCCGCTGCAGGAAAGTGGAATACATCGCGCAGAAGGGTTTCATGCCGCCGGCCGCCAATGCAGCGGCAAAGGTCACGCCGTGCTGTTCGGCAATGCCGACGTCAAAGGTGCGCGAGGGGTAGCGTTCGGCCATCAGGTTCAACCCGGTGCCGTCGGGCATCGCCGCGGTCACGGCGCAGATCTTGTCGTCCGCGGCTGCGAGCTTCACCAGCTCGTTGCCGAACACCGAGGTATAGGAGGGCGCGTTGGAGGGCGCCTTCTTCTGCTCCCCCGTCACCATGTCGAATTTGGCGGTGGCGTGGCCCTTGTCGCGGGCAGCTTCTGCCGGGGCGTAGCCCTTGCCCTTTTTGGTCAGCACATGGATCAGGATTGGACCGGTGGCGCGGGCTTTGACCGTGCGCAGCACTGGCAGCAGCTGATCCATGTCATGCCCGTCGATCGGGCCGAGGTAGGAAAACCCCAAGGCTTCGAACAGAGTGCCGCCGACGGCCATGCCTTTCAGCATGTCCTTGGCGCGTTTGGCGCCCTCGCGGAAGGGTTCGGGCAGCAGCGAGACGGCCCCCTTGGCGGCGGCCTTCAGCTCCTGGAAGGGTTCGCCTGCGTAGAGGCGTGAGAGATAAGACGACAGCGCGCCAACGGGCGGGGCGATCGACATTTCATTGTCGTTCAGGATGACGATCAGCCGCTTGCCCAGATGGCCTGCGTTGTTCATCGCTTCAAACGCCATGCCGGCCGACATCGAGCCGTCGCCGATCACCGCGATAGCGTCGCCGTTGCCCTCGGGGATCACTCCACCGAGGTCGCGCGCCACCGCAAAGCCAAGCGCGGCGCTGATCGAGGTGGAACTATGGGCGGCGCCAAACGGATCATAGGGCGACTCGGAACGTTTGGTGAAACCGCTGAGGCCGTCCTTCATCCGCAGTGTACGGATACGGTCGCGGCGCCCGGTCAGGATCTTATGCGGATAACACTGGTGGGAGACGTCCCAGATCACCTTGTCCCGCGGAGTGTCAAAGACTGCGTGCAGGGCGGTGGTCAACTCCACCACACCCAGGCCTGCGCCCAGATGGCCGCCGGTGACGGAAACCGCAGCAATGGTTTCCTGCCGCAGTTCCTGCGCCACTTGCACCAGCTGCGCATCCGTCAGCCCCTTCAGATCCGCGGGCGGGTAATCTGGTCCAGAAGCGGGGTCTTAGGCCGGTCGGACATGGTGTCTCCTTGGGCTGCGCCGGGCAGGGTGCCGGGGCGTGGCGCGCGGGGTTAGCTGTCGCGCGCAATAACGAAACGCGCGGCTGCCTTCAAGGTTGCTGCATCCTCACCATAAGGTGACAGCGCGGTGCAGGCCTCGTCGCACAAGGACTGTGCGCGGGCTTTTGCCTCTGCCAGACCGAGCAGCGAGACAAAGGTTGCCTTGCCGGCATCGGCATCCTTGCGCACGGCCTTGCCGACCTTGGCGGCATCGCCTTCCACATCCAAGATGTCGTCGGCGATTTGGAAGGCAAGGCCAAGGGCACGTGCGAATTGCCGCAACGGCGCAGGATCTTCGCCTGCCAGCACCGCGCCGGCAGTGGCGGACCATTCGATCAGGCATCCAGTTTTGCGGCCCTGCAGCCTGGTGATTTGCTCCAGCGTCAGCGGCGCGTCGGCGGTCTCTGCCGCTATGTCCAGCATCTGGCCCGACACCATGCCGTCTTTGCCGGAGGACTGCGCCAGGCCGCGGATCAGGGTCAGGGCGTGGGGGCCAGCCTTGGGGTCTGCCAGCAACTCAAAGGCAAAGGCCTGCAGGCTGTCGCCGGCAAGAACTGCCATCGCCTCATCCCATTTTTTGTGCACAGTAGGCTGGCCGCGGCGCAGGTCGTCATCGTCCATGCAGGGCAGGTCGTCATGTACCAGTGAATAAGCGTGGATGCATTCAATAGCGAGCGCTGCCTCAAGGGCAGCTTCAGCCGGGACACCGTGCAGACGGCTGCTTTCCAGCACCAGAAAGCCGCGCAGCATCTTGCCGCCGGTGATGGCGTAGCGCATCGCAGTATGCAGCTTGTCGCTGCCTGCCAGCCGCATTTCCATATGTGCGGTGATGCTGGCCTGTGCGTTTTTCAACGCATCTGCAAAGGGGCGCGTTCGGGCGTCTGCTGCGGCGGTCATGGCTCAGCCGGCATCCAGCGGCTGGGTGCCCTTGGGGGTGCCGTTGGCGTCCAGCGTAATGGCGGCAACCTTTTCCTCGGCGCGTTTCAGCTCATCCTCGCAGCGTTTCTTCAGCGCAGCACCGCGTTCGTAAAGCGCGATTGAGGCATCCAGCGCCACGTCGCCGCGCTCCAGCTGGTCCACCACGCCTTCCAGCTCGCGCATCGCCTGTTCAAAGCTCATCTGGTCCACGGGGGCTCGTTGCGGGTCTCAGTCATGCCGGTGCCTTTATCAATTCTTCCACATGCGCGCGCGTTGCGGCGGCCAGCGCGTTCAGATCATATCCGCCTTCCAAAGTCGAGACGATACGGCCCTGGCACAGTTCACTTGCAAGTCTGCACAGTTCGGCAGTGATCCAGGCGAAATCTTCTGTTGCCCAGTTGAGGCTGGCAAGCGGATCGTCCTGGTGGGCGTCAAAGCCTGCCGAGATGATAATCAACTCTGGCTTGAAGGCACGCAGGCGCGGAAATGCCTGGCCTTCATAGGCCGCTTGCATTTCAGTGCGGCCCGATCCCGGTGCCAGCGGCATGTTCAGGATATTGCCATGGGCACCGTCCTCCTCAGGGCGGCCGGAGCCGGGCCAGAGTGGCATCTGCTGGCTGGTGATCACCAGAGCGCGCGCCTCGTCCCACAGCAGATCCTGGGTACCATTACCGTGATGCACGTCGAAATCCACCACCGCAACGCGGTTCAGGCCGTGATGATCCAGCGCATGTTTGGCCGCCAGTGCTGCGTTGCCGAACAGGCAGAAACCCATCGCGGTATCTGTTTCGGCATGATGTCCCGGCGGGCGCACCGCGGCAAAAGCATTCTGCACCTCGCCGCCCAGCACCATATCGACGCCACGCACAACGGCGCCTGCTGCGCGGAAGGCTGCATCCAGCGAGCCAGGGGACAGGAAGGTGTCACCATCGATTTGCGCCCAGCCCTCTGCCGGAGAGGACTTGCGTAAGTCCGACAGGTAGCCGGCCGGGTGAATGCGCAGGATGTCGTCCTCGGCAGCCATCGGCGCGGTTACGCGTTTCAGGTCCAATGGTTCCAGCGCGTGCAGGATATGCGCAAGCCGTGCCACCTGTTCCGGATGCCCGTCCGGCGTTACGTGATTCAGGCAATCCGCGTGGGTGATCAGTGCGGTTGTCATGGCTCGTATCCTCCTGCTGCGGGGTTTGGCGCGACCCTAGGGGGCCGCGGCGCTGCGCGGCAAGGGGAATCCCGGGGCGCTGCCCCGGACCCCGGGATAATTGCGGCCAGAAGAAGTGGCTGGGGCTTTACTCGGGGCCAGCATGTAGCCTGCGCCGCGGACGGTTTGCAGGTATTGCGGCTGTTTCGGGTTCGGCTCGATCTTGCGGCGCAAACGGGTGATCTGCACATCTACCGCGCGTTCCTGCGCCTGACCGCGGTCGCGGCCCAGATCCTCGACCAGCTTGGTGCGGGAGACCGGCTCGCCGGGCTGGGCCGAGAAGATCTTCATCAACTGGCTTTCGGTGCCGGTGAGGCGGATCAGCTCATCCCCCTGCCACATTTCACCGCGTTCGATGTCATAGCGGATGGCACCCAGATGCAGCACTTTGGGCGCACTTTCCTGTGCAACCGTGTCCGGCATCCGCCGCAGGATTGCGTTGACACGCAGCAGCAGCTCTTTGGGCTCAAAGGGTTTTGGCAGGTAGTCATCCGCGCCAGCTTCCAGTCCGGCAATCCTGTCCTCAGTCTCGCCCTTGGCGGTCAGCAGCAGGATCGGTGTGGCCATGGTTTCGCGCAAGGAAGTTGTCAGCGAGATACCGTCCTCGCCGGGCATCATCACATCCATGACGATCAGGTCGAAATCCAAGCCCGCCAGCACCCGGCGGGCATGGGCCGCGTCGCGCGCTGCAGTGACCAGAAAGCCGGAGCGCATCAGGAATTTCTTCAAAAGCCCGCGAATGCGTTCGTCGTCGTCAATGATCAGCAGATGGGCGTCATGCATGCTCATACGCCTTAATCCCGCAACTTGGCATAGGCACGGCGCATATCCGCATCCATCATTGCTTCCAGCACCTTTTTGAAACCTTGCACCGCCTCGGGGCCGGCATCTTTGTAGGCGGCGCGCATCCGGGCGCGCTGGGCGTCTGACAGCGTGGCCTCCAGCGCCGCGCCCTGATCGGTCAGATACAGATGCCGCTCGCGTTTATCCAGCTCACCCACCTTGCTGATCACCAAACCGTCGCCGATCAATGTGCGCAGCACCCGGTTCAGCGACTGTTTGGTCACGCCCAGAATGCTGAGAAGGTTGTTCACCGTCGTTCCGGGTGAGCGGTTGATAAAGTGGACCGCCCGGTGATGCGCCCGTCCGTAGGACATTTCCGCCAGAATCCGGTCCGGATCGGCGGTAAAGCCACGGTAGGCAAAAAACATTGCCTCGATCCCCTGGCGCAGCTGCTCATCCGTCAGAAACAGCAGGCTTTCGCCGCCGTATCCCTGCCCTGTCCGGCCTTCCGGCATTCGGTGCCCCCTCGTCTGTATTGCCATGCAGTTTATGTCAGTGTTGTTGACATTCCAAGGGTGAAGATGTATCGAATCCCAACTTTGACGCAATATTATGTTCCTCTCGGACGTAATGTGCGCAATAAATGGAAATCCCGCAGAGTTTTAGGAGAGTGCGGCATGGCAGGTTATGACGACCGCGACGGTGTGATCTGGATGGATGGGGGGCTGGTCGACTGGCGGGATGCAAAGGTGCATATCCTGACCCATGCGATGCATTATGCCTCCTCGGTGTTTGAGGGTGAGCGCGCCTATAATGGCAAGATCTTCAAAAGCCGCGAGCATTCCGAGCGCCTGATAGCTTCCGCCGAGGCGCTGGACATGCCGATGCCCTATACCGTCGACCAGATCGAGGCGGCAAAGGAAGAAACCCTGAAAGCCTCCGGCCTGCAGGACGCCTATATCCGCGCGCTGGTCTGGCGCGGTTCCGGCGATGACATGGGCGTGGCCTCCGCAGCCAACCCGGTGCGGATGGCGATCGCAGTCTGGGGCTGGGGCGCCTACTATGGCGACGCCAAGATGCAGGGCGCCAAGCTGGCGATTGCCGAATGGAAACGTCCGTCGCCTGAAACCATCCCGGTCCATGCCAAGGCGGCAGGTCTTTACATGATCTGCACCATTTCCAAACACAAAGCGACCGCGCAGGGCTGCTCGGACGCGCTGTTCATGGACTGGCGCGGCTATGTGGCCGAAGCAACCGGCGCCAACATCTTTTTCGTGAAGGACGGCGAGGTGCACACCCCCAAGGCCGACTGCTTCCTGAACGGCATTACCCGCCAGACCGTGATCGGCATGCTCAAGGACAAGGGCATCACTGTGCATGAGCGCCGCATCAAGCCGGAAGAGATGGAAGAGTTCGAACAGTGCTGGCTGACCGGCACCGCCGCCGAGGTCACTCCGGTCGGCGAGATCGGCCCGTATAAATTCGTGGTCGGCGCCCTGACCCGCGAGATTGCTGAGGATTACGAGAAACTGGTCCGCGCGTAAACGTACCTCACTTCCGTGACTGAGAACCCCCGCCTGCGAGCGGGGGTTTTGTTTTGCCGCCTCTTTGCCGACCTGAAGATAGCAGCTGGAAGAGGCGGCCCCCATTGATGCGCACCCGCGGCAGTCAGAACCGGCTGGAAATCCGCGATTGATCATGAACAGTTAAAATACTGCCTTCCAGACGGCATTTGCGGATCCATTGCTAAGAAGCGATTAAGGACAGGTTTGCCCTTTGGGTCAGGAATTCGGTAACGGGGACTTCCCAGTCAAGCGGTTTAGGCAGGCAAATTGATCCGCCAAAGCGGTCTCACCGGCCTATTGTAGCCCGTCCTGCTTTCTGCCGCGGCTTTCGGTTGACGTCTTTCGGGTACATGCTTCGGTCCGTGGTCAGCGTGCTGGCTGCCAATATGATGCTGGTTCGATGCAATTCCGATGTGCCCATCTCATTGGCGTGCTTGACGGAAGCCAGCGACAGTCCAGACCTCGGCATCATCGGAACCATGTCCTTACGGGACTTCGAAGACCTGCGATCATGCAGGCGAAGGGTGGAGGAGCATCCGGTCAGCCCATGTTCGGCACGGTATCCGGGTGGAATACTGTGCCATCGATCCAGATCCGATGGAGTATCACCGCAATTCGGCGAGCCAAGGCAACCATCGCGCACTTGCGTCCACGGCGCTGTGCGAGCTGGGCTCCCCATTTTCTCAGTCCAGTCGATCTGCCGCGGTTCATCATGACCGTTGCGGCCTCGCACAGCGCCCGCCTGAGATTGGCATCCCCCGCCTTGGTGATGCCGCCTGATACATCACGTTCGCCGGATTGGTTGCGCGAAGGCGTCAGACCGGCCATCATCTGCGCAAAGATACCCTTGTCGCTCCAGCGTTTCCAACGGCTGTAATGCGTTCACCGGGCTTACGCCGCCCCACCGGGGCGACGGTCCCGCCTCACTGTGCGGGCCGTATTCCCCGGCTGCATACCGCCACCTTATGCCATTGTGATTGATGAAGATAATTTCGCTCAAGACAAGCCAGTCATTGATACATGGCTTTCCATGGGATTTCGGGAAATAAGGCTCCATCCGGCCATTTGCGCGTCGGTCAGCCAAAAGAGATCAGACATGTCACCGTTCAATTTTTCGACCGGTGAATCATGACGATCAATCGAAATCAATGTGTCCTGAGCCTTCTGTATCTCAGCTTTGCTATGTTGCCCCCGTCAGCGACCTTGGCCGAGGTTGCTGACGGGGCGGTGCATGGCGTCTGAGCCTTGCGGGTGTGACCACGTTTGCTAGCGAGCCAGCACCGTCTCTCTTCATCATCTCGAACAGTTGCATGTTGCCACTAAGGACCACGGATCAGAAGGAAGAGGGTATGAGCAAAATAACACGGGCGGCAGTTATCGGAATAGATGTCAGTCGAGACTGGCTGGACCTTCGCTGCCTGCCCAATGGCAAGCGTGTGAGGGTGCCGAACAACATTGAGGGTCATAAGCAAGTTGCCGGACTGGCTCGGGACCTGGATGCGCTCGTTTGTTTCGAGGCCACTGGTGGTCAGGAATGGCGGTTATGGGCAACTTTGGATGGTGCGGGTTTGACAACACGGCAATTGCCGCCTGCACAGATAAAAGCCTTTGCCGCCAGCCGAGGCACACGGGCCAAGACTGACAGGATTGACGCCGGACTAATTGCCCGGTTCATGGTGTTCCGGCCAGATTCCGGGCGCAGCCTTCCGCATGAGAGGTTACGTCTTCTCAGAGCCTTGGTGTCCGAACGTGGGCAGATCGCCGAAACACGCAAGCGGCTTCTGACGCAGATCAAAGCGCACAGAAAGCTGGGATCATCTGAAGTGTTTTCAGATATGGACGCCGACTTGAAAGACCTTCTGGATCGTCAGATCGCTGAGTTGGAAGCCCAGATTGAGCAAATCATCGCGGCTGATGAAAACCTTGCGGAGACCTCAGAAATCTTGCGGTCAGTTCCAGGAATTGGGCCAGTCGCCAGCACAATGCTCATAGTGGAAATGCCGGAACTTGGACACATATCCGGTGAACAGGCCGCAGCTCTCACAGGCCTTGCTCCCATCGCGCATGACAGCGGTGCCCTTCGCGGAAAACGTGCCATTGGCGGAGGCAGAAGGCTATTGCGCCACGTCCTATTCCAGGCCGCACTCGTTGCCAGCCACCACAATCCGGTTCTCAAGCCCTTCGCCGATCGCCTGCGCGCCGCCGGAAAACCACACAAGGTTGTCATCAAGGCGGTCGCCCGGAAGCCCGTAACAATCGTTAACGCGCTCTGCAAATCTCGCCAGAAATGGACCTATCAGACCGTTTGAACAATACAGTTGCTAAGCGGTTTCGGTATTGGCCTCGATGAACACGCGCGGCGAGCGCCAGTTCAGCCCGCTGTGTGGGTAGTTGTCGTCATAGTCTTCAATCCAGCCTCCCATCGATCTCAGAACAGTTTTGGAAGCTGCAGTGGGAATGAAGCAGGGCGTCAGCCCAATCTGGCGGGCGAAGGTGCCTATTCGAACGCGGCTCTTCATTGTTTCAGCCAGGAATGTCAGGTCAGCATTGACGTAAAAGCGCTAATTGAAAGGCATGAAGAGGATTTGGTCGCGAAAGCAAGGGAACTTCATCACAATGGTGCCTTGCCGATCCTTAATGAAACCATTTCGTCTGATATGTCGAAAGAGTTGTCAGCCCCGACCTGCACGCTGCTGGATTTGCCGCCCCTAGCCAGCAATTCAAAGTGACGCCAGCCGGTATTTTCCTGTGAACTTCGTGGTTCGCCGCACGGCGACGAGCTACGCCGTCGTAGATCTTTCAGCGGCAAGATTCCCGCTAATAAGCACCAGCGCAACGGAGCCTGCAGAAATTAAGATACTTGCAGTGCAACGTTTGCGATGTGTCTTGGGTGGAGAGCCCAGACTGAGCGAGGCTGTGGGCGCCGAGCGGCGTCGGCGGTGGAGCGACAACAGACAACTCAAAATCCAGCTGGCAGTCGGTGCTGGCGGTGTGACATTGGCACGGGCCGTCCAGCACTAGGAGGTGACACGGTCCTAAATTACTGGGTGCAGACGGGCCTTGACGAAGAAGGGTATCTGTCGCCTGGTCGCGACGCTCATTCTCTGCCGGTGGAGGTCGATGGCATCCACTTCCCTCACCCTGCTGGAAGCCCTGCCGCGCAACATAGAAAGCCCTGCGCGAGGTATACGCAGGGCTGTTTGTCTGAACAATGCAGGGCGCCGCCCGTGCCGCAAGCGGCACAGTTGTTTAGTTCTGATGCACCGCAGGGCGCGCCTCTTCCCCGCGCCATTCCTGCATCGCCTGCACCAGGATCTGGAAGGCGGAGCTTAGGAACAGCCCGCCCATGATGCCGGCCACAATCAGGTCCGGCCAGCCGGTTGCCGTGCCCCAGACGCCAAACGCGGCAATCATCACCGCCACATTGCCGATCGCATCATTGCGCGAGCACAGCCAGACAGAGCGCACATTGGCGTCGCCATCCTTGTAGCGTGCCAGCAGCATCACCGAAATCAGATTGGCCGCCAGCGCCATAAAGCCAATCACCCCCATGATCTGCGCCTGCGGCACATCGACAAAAAACACCTGATAAACGGTAGAGCCAAACACCCAGAGCCCCATCAGCAAAAGGCTGATGCCCTTGCCCAGGGCCGCCAGTGCCCGGGTGCGCAGGGTAGCGCCGATCACCGCCAGCGAAATACCATAGGTCAGCGCGTCGCCCAGAAAGTCCAGCGCGTCCGCCTTCAGCGCTTGGCTGCCCGACAGCTGGCCCGCGCTCATTTCCACCGCAAACATACCGGCGTTTATGACGATTACCAGCCAAAGCCTGCGTTTATAATCTGCCGAGACGCCGTCAAAACGGGCGTTGTGATTGCAGCAGCCTGCCATTTCTCTTGTCCTCATTCCTGATTCGAGATCAATGTAGGGCCTCCAGTCACTAGAGCTTCAAGAGGTTCCGCAGATGTTTTCCATCGGTCAGCTGTCCAAGACCACCGGGGTGAAGGTTCCCACCATCCGATACTACGAGGAGATCGGTCTGCTGCCGCAGCCCGGCCGCAATGCCGGCAATCAGCGCCGCTATGGGCAGGACGGAATGAACGCGCTGGGTTTCATCAAACATGCTCGCGACCTCGGTTTCCCGCTGGAAGATATCAAGTCTTTGATGGGACTGGACGGGAATCTCGGAGATGACTGCGCCGAAGCCGACCGTATTGCCCGCAGTCAGCTGGCCAATGTCCAAGACCGGATCCGCAAGCTGGAGCAGCTGGCGGCGGAGCTGGAGCGGATCAGCCATCTTTGCGACGGCGGCAATGGCGGCTGCTGCAAGGTGCTGACGGCTCTCGGTGACCACAGCCAATGCTCGGGCGATCACAGCTGAGAGTGTTTTCCCAACACTGCTGCCGGGAAACCCTTTGTTAGAGCCGCATATTCAGCCGATCCTGCCTTGATTCTCGCCAATCTGGCCACGGTGCAACAGCAGGTGGTCCAGGATCACGCAGGCCATCATCGCCTCGGCCACCGGTACGGCGCGGATGCCGACGCAGGGGTCGTGGCGGCCCTTGGTGATGACCTCCACTGCCGAGCCATCCTTGCGGATCGACTGGCGCGGGGTGAGGATCGATGACGTCGGTTTCACCGCAAAACGCACAACCACATCCTGCCCGGTGGAAATGCCGCCCAGGATACCGCCGGCGTGGTTGGAGGAATACTCCGGCCCGTTCTCGCTCATGAAAATCTCATCAGCGTTTTCCGAGCCCTTGAGGCGCGCGGCATTCATGCCCTCGCCGATCTCCACGCCTTTGACTGCGTTGATCGACATCATCGCGGCGGCCAGATCAGTGTCCAGTTTGCCATAGACTGGTGCGCCGATGCCTGCGGGGACATTGCGGGCGACAACTTCGACAACGGCGCCCACCGAGTCGTGCGCCTTGCGCAGACCTTGCAGGTAATCTTCCCACTCCTGCACCGCGCCGGCATCGGGGATCCAGAAGTCATTCTGCTCGATCGCATCCCAGTCGAACCGGCTGCGGTCGATCTCCAGCTCACCCATTTGGGTCATATAGCCCTTGATCTCCAGCCCCGGCACCAGCGCCTTGATTGCTTCACGTGCAACACCGCCCGCTGCAACCCGCGCTGCGGTTTCGCGCGCCGAGGAACGGCCGCCGCCGCGGTAGTCGCGGTTGCCGTATTTCTGGAAATAGGTGATGTCAGCATGGCCCGGACGGAAGGTTTGGGAAATCTCGCCGTAATCCTTGGATCGCTGGTCGGTGTTTTCGATCATCAGCTGAATCGGGGTGCCGGTGGACATGCCGTCGAACACGCCGGACAGGATTTTCACCGCGTCAGGCTCATTGCGCTGGGTGGTGTTCTTGTTCTGGCCGGGGCGGCGCTTGTCGAGCCACTGCTGCAGTATCTCCGGCTCCAGCGGCACATTCGGCGGACAGCCGTCCACGGTGGCGCCAAGCGCGGGCCCGTGGCTTTCGCCCCAGGTGGTGACGCGGAAGAGGTGTCCAAAGCTGTTCATCGACATGAGGCGCGGTCTCCTTTGCGGAACGTGCTTAGCGGGCAGGGGCCTGTGCCTCAAGAGGATTCCTGTGCGGCAACGCGGGCTGGGGCGCTGCCCCCGCCGCCTGCGGCGGCTCCCCCGGGATATTTTCAGCCAGAGGAACAGAGGGGGCGCTGGCTGCGGTCCAGTTTGCCAAGGGCCATAAGTCCTGGCGGGGCTTTGGCTTGTGTTCGCGGCGCCTGGAGCATAAGGTCCGCGCGACCTCGGGGTGCGCAGCAGCGCTGAGATGAAACCCGTTGAACCTGAACCGGATCACACCGGCGGAGGGAAGGTACTGGACAGCCTCCACCCTTGCCCAACGCCGCAAAGGAGGATGGCTTGAAACATCTTGTTTTTGCCGCGGGACTGCTTGGCGCCTCGGCGGCTTTTGCCGAAACGCCGGAACTTACCGTGTATACCTACGACAGCTTTGTCTCCGACTGGGGCCCCGGACCGGCAGTTGAAAAGGCGTTCGAAGACGTCTGCGGCTGCGATCTGAAACTGGTCGGCGCGGGCGACGGCGCCGCGTTGCTGGCGCGGGTGAAGCTGGAGGGCGAGCGCTCGGACGCAGACGTCGTTCTGGGTCTCGACACCAATCTGACCGCGGCGGCCAAGGAAACCGGCCTGTTTGCGGATCATTCGGTCAGCGCCGAATTTGCGCTGCCGGTCGAATGGAACGACGCGACATTTGTGCCTTATGACTGGGGCTATTTTGCCTTTGTTCATAACGCCGATGCAGCGGTACAGGCGGGTTTCCCGTCGGATTTCAAGGCGCTGGCAACCAGCGACATGAAGATCCTGATTCAGGATCCGCGCTCCTCGACCCCCGGTCTGGGCCTGCTCCTGTGGGTGAAAGCCGCCTATGGCGATGAGGCGCCGGAAATCTGGAAGAGCCTCTCTGACAACGTTGTCACCGTGACCAAGGGCTGGTCCGAGGCTTACGGCATGTTCCTGGAAGGCGAGGCCGACATGGTGCTTTCCTACACCACCTCGCCCGCCTATCACCTGATTGCTGAGGAAGACGGCTCCAAGGCGGCTGCCGCCTTTGACGAGGGTCATTACATGCAGGTGGAAGTTGCAGGCAAACTGGCAAACACCGATCAGTCTGAGCTGGCCGACCAGTTTCTGGAATTCATGGTGTCCGACGCCTTTCAGTCGATCATTCCGACCACCAACTGGATGTACCCCGCTGTGACACCTTCTGCGGGTCTGCCGGAGGGTTTCGAAACGCTGATCGCGCCAGGTAAGTCCTTGCTGCTGAGCGAAACTGAAGCGGCAGAGGTGCGGGATGCAGCGCTTGGCGAATGGCTGGACGCGCTCAGCCAGTAAGCTCCGTTCCCGGAATCAGCGCGGCATTGCTTGTCGTCGCGCTGATCTTGGGAACCTTGGGTGCTGTGGCACTCAGGGCCGAGGCCGGAACCGGATTTGGTGCCAGCGATTGGGCGGCGTTGCGGTTCACGCTCACTCAGGCCAGCCTGTCGGCGCTGCTGAGCGTTAGTCTGGCGATACCCGTGGCCCGCGCATTGGCGCGGCGACGGTTTCCAGGGCGGGCATTGCTGATTGCCCTGCTTGGCGCCCCCTTCATTCTGCCGGTGATTGTTGCCATTCTGGGCCTTCTGGCGGTGTTTGGCCGGGCTGGCTGGCTGAGCAGCTTTTTCGGCCTGTTCGGGCTGGAGCCGGTGCAAATTTATGGCCTGCACGGCGTGGTCCTGGCACATGTCTTCTTCAACCTGCCGCTGGCGACTCGGCTGATCCTGCAGGGCTGGCAGGAAATCCCGGCTGAACGCTTCCGATTGGCCGCGCAGTTGGATGCCGGTCCGCTGGCGATGTGGCGGCTGCTAGAGGGGCCGATGCTCCGGCGGGTGGCGCCGGGTGCTTTGGCTGTCGTCTTTGCCATCTGCCTTTCCAGTTTTGCGGTTGCGCTGACCCTTGGCGGCGGCCCCAGGGCGACCACGATCGAGCTGGCCATCTATCAGGCGTTCCGCTTTGATTTCGACCTGGGCCGGGCTGCGCTTTTGTCGGGATTGCAGTTATTGCTGACCGGCGCAGCTGCGCTTGCCGCGCTGCGGGTGTCGGCGGGCGAAGGGTTCGGTGCCGGTCTTGACCGCGCGGTGCGGCGCTGGGACGGGCAGGGGGCTGTGGCGCGCTGTCTTGACACCGTTTGGATTACCCTTTCAGCTGGTTTCTTACTGCTGCCGCTGGCAGCGATCGTGCTGGCCGGACTGCCCGGGCTTGCTGACTTGAAGGGCACGGTATTGCAGGCCGCGGGGAACTCCATTCTGGTGGCTGCAATCAGCACTGTAATCCTTCTTGCGTTGGCCTTGCCGATGGCGGCTGCGGTTGCAGCTGGCCGGAACAGCCTGACCGAACTGTCGGGCATTCTTGGGCTTGCGGCCTCTCCATTGGTGATTGGCACCGGGCTGTTCATCCTGATCTACCCTGTCGCAGACCCTTTTGCCCTGGCGCTGCCGGTGACGGCGCTGGTCAACGCGGTGATGGCGCTGCCTTTTGCAATGCGCATCCTGGTTCCCCGTGCGCGGGAAGTGCTGGGTCGCTATGGCCGGTTGTCGCTGTCGCTGGATATGCAGGGCTGGGCCTTTGTGCGCCGGGTCTTTCTGCCCGGATGCGGGCGCAGACCGGGTTTGCCGCGGGCTTGGCTGCGGCACTGTCGATGGGGATCTGGGCGTGGTAACGCTGTTTGCCGATCCGGATTTCGCAACGCTGCCCTTGCAGATTTACAGGCTGATGGGGCCTACCGGATGGAGGCCGCAGCGGGTGCTGCATTGCTCTTGCTGGTGTTGTCGATGGGTGCGTTTTGGATTTTGGACCGCGGAGGGCGCTGGCATGCTGAGGCTTGAGAATTGCCGGATCATGAACGGCGGCTATGTGGTAGAGGCGGATCTTGAGATTGCGCCGGGTGCCTGCGTCGCGGTGATTGGTCCATCGGGTGCCGGTAAGTCCACGCTGGTGGAGGCAGTGGCCGGTTTCCTGCCGGTCACCCGTGGGCGCGTCTCTTGGAACGGCTCAGACCTGACCGGCAGGCCGCCGGGCAAGCGGCCGGTGGCGATGCTGTTTCAGGACGGCAACCTGTTTCCGCATCTGACCGTGGCGCAGAACGTCGGTCTGGGGTTGCAAGCGAACCTGCGGCTCAACCAGGCGGAGTGGCAAAAGATTGACGCAGCGCTGATCCGGGTTGGTCTTGGCGGCATGGGGGGGCGGAAACCTGCGGCTCTGTCCGGCGGGCAGCAAAGCCGGGTGGCCCTGGCGCGGGTACTGGTGCAGGGCCGCGATATCCTGCTGCTGGATGAACCTTTTGCGGCACTTGGTCCGGCGCTGAAGGCAGAGATGCTGGATCTGGTTGCGGAACTGGCGCGCGAAAGCGGCGCCACGGTGCTGATGGTCAGCCATGATCCGAATGACGCGCGCCGGATTTCGGGCCAAGTGGTGCTTGTGGCGGATGGCAAGGCGCATCCGCCGCAGGGAACGGCGGACTTGCTGGACAATCCGCCGCCCGCGCTAAAGGCCTATTTGGGTTAAGCGGCCAGCGCCGCTGCCCGTGTTTTGCCGATCATCAGCGCGGCATTGGCGGCCTCGCGCCCCTTTTCCACGAAATGCGCGCGGTAAATCGCGTTGTGGTGATCGGTTTCCTGGTACTGATGCGGGGTCAGCGACACCGACAGCACCGGAACCCCGGTGTCCATTCCGGCGCGCATCAGACCGTCAACCACGGCTTGAGCCACAAAATCATGCCGGTAGATGCCGCCGTCGACGACAAAGGCGGCACAGGCCACAGCTGCGTATTTTCCGCTTTTGGCCAGTTCCTGCGCCAGCAGCGGCATTTCAAAAGCACCGGGGACATCAAAGACATCAACCTGATCCGCCGGGATCAGCTGCTGGAAACCGTCCAGCGCACGGTCCACAATACCGGTGTGCCATTGCGCCTTGATGAAGGCATAGCGGGTGTGTGTCATGTCGTAATCTCCTATAGGTTTGACACGTCACCCAAGGCGATCACGAACGGCAGGCACGCAAAGGGCTAGGCAGCCCGGAACGGTCCTGACGCACGTTCTCTTCCATCCGGACTGTGACCGTCGGCTCTGGAGTTGCACCAGATCTGCTGACACATCTATGCTTGTTCCACAATTTTCCCGAAAACCGGTTCCCACTTTTCGGATTGTGGACACAGACGCCGCTCGCGGGCTTACGGGACTTGGCCCGCTTACCGCCGGTGGGGAATTCCGCCCCGCCCTGAGAACGCCGGGACTTTGCCAAGCAGCAGAGATTCCTGCAAGCGGGAACTGCGCCTAAGGTCAGGTTTCCACCAAGTCATAGTGTTTGATGCTGCGCGACTCGACCAATTCGGCCTCAGCCGGGTCGATGTGCGGACTGGTGTAGTCTTCGCCCGCGAAGGCCTTGAGCGACGCCAGATCCTTCCACACCATCACAAAGCTGAACTCCCGCGGAGTTTCGGTGCGCGGCGCGCCTGGCAGGACAGTAACGATGCCCTTGGTGCCTTTCATTAGCGGAATGGCGGTCTCATGGAAGAACTTGCTGAAATCGGCCTCCTTGCCCGGCCGGATGACAACCTGGAATATCCGCATGATCATTTGAGGGTCCTCCTGACATTGGCTGAGCCAGACCAGTATAGCACAGTGTGCTGATTGCCCCTTCCCCTTGGCAGGGCATGCAGTAGGCTGCAGCCAAACAGCGGAGGATTTTCCATGAAGCTTACATATTCACCGGCGTCGCCCTTTGCCCGCAAGGTTTTGGTGCTGCTGCATGAGACCGGGCAGATTGAGGATGTTGAAATCCTGAATGTGACCACAACGCCCCTTAGCCCCAGTGCAGAGGTGAAAGCCAGCAACCCGCTGGCCAAAATCCCGGCGCTTGAGCGCAATGACGGACCTGCGCTGTATGACAGCCGGGTGATCTGCGCCTATCTGGACGACCGGGCCGGCGGCAGGCTGTATGGTGGCGGCTGGGACAGTAAGGTTCTGGAAGCCACCGCCGATGGCATTATGGATGCGGCGATCTTGATGGCTTATGAAAAACGCCTGCGCCCTGAGGAAAAACAATGGGATGGCTGGCTGGATGCGCAGCGCAGCAAGGTTCTGGGCGGCTGTGCCGCGCTGAATGCGCGCTGGATGAGCCATTTGCAGGGGCCGCTTGATATTGGCCAGATCGCGGTGGCCTGTGCGCTGGGATATGTGGACTTGCGCCACCCTGATGCGGGCTGGCGCCAGGGCAACGAGGCACTGGCGGAGTGGTTTGCGGGCTTCGAATCGCGCCCCTCGATGCAGGCCACAAAACCGCCGGCGGGCTGAGCGCGCCTCTTGATTAAGACAGGTGCCGCACCGATATGGGTGCGGCACGGTCACACAGTGGTGACAGAATTGCCGTCTGCGGCTTTCTGCGCGCCTATGACCGCTGGACGAATGCCCTTCTCCCCGCTAGACACGCGCCAGAGTCACTGCGAGCAATCGCGGTGCATGCGCATGTTTGCCCTAAACGGGCGCTGGAATTGGAGAAAACCTCGTGTCCCACGCAGAAGACCACGAAGGAACCCGGAGAGATTTCCTCTACTACGCCACTGCCGGCGCCGGGGCAGTGACCGCGGGTGCCGCCGTATGGCCCCTGGTCAACCAGATGAACCCTCCGCCGACGTGAAAGCGCTGTCCTCGATCCTGGTCGATGTCAGCGGCGTAGAAGTAGGCACGCAGATCTCGGTCATGTTCCTTGGCAAGCCGGTGTTCATCCGCCGCCGCACCCAGGAAGAGATTGATGAAGCCCGCGCCGTGGAGCTGTCCGAACTGATCGACCCGCGGTCGGAAAACCCGAACAAGCCGGGTACTGACGCGGCTGACGCGAACCGCACCATGGACGAGGCCGGCGAATGGCTGGTGATGATGGGTGTTTGCACCCACCTGGGCTGTGTGCCGCTGGGCGACGGTTCCGGCGATTTCCACGGCTGGTTCTGCCCCTGCCACGGTTCGCACTACGACACCGCAGGCCGCATCCGTAAAGGCCCGGCGCCTGAGAACCTGCATGTGCCGGTGGCTGAGTTCACCGACGCCAACACCATCAAGCTGGGATAAGGAAACGCGCTCATGTCCGGTATTCCGCACGACCATTACGAGCCGAAGACAGGCGCAGAAAAGTGGCTGCACAGCCGCCTGCCCATCGTCGGTCTTGTCTACGACACAATCATGATCCCCACCCCAAGAACCTGAACTGGTGGTGGATCTGGGGCATCGTCCTGGCGTTCTGCCTGGTGCTGCAAATCGTCACCGGCATTGTCCTGGTGATGCATTACACGCCGCATGCCGATCTGGCCTTTGCCTCGATCGAGCACATCATGCGCGACGTGAATGGCGGCCATATGCTGCGTTACCTGCATATGAACGGCGCCTCGCTGTTTTTTGTTGCTGTCTACATCCATATCTTCCGCGGCCTGTTCTACGGCTCTTACAAGGCGCCCCGCGAGATCATCTGGATTGTCGGCATGCTGATCTACCTGATGATGATGGGCACCGCCTTCATGGGCTATGTGCTGCCTTGGGGGCAGATGTCCTTCTGGGGCGCCACCGTGATCACCGGGCTGTTCGGCGCGATCCCGTTCATCGGCGAGCCGATCCAGACCTGGCTCTTGGGCGGACCTGCGGTGGACAACGCCACCCTGAACCGCTTCTTCTCGCTGCACTACCTGCTGCCGTTTGTGATTGCAGCCTTGGTGATCATCCACATCTGGGCCTTCCACACCACCGGCAACAACAACCCCACCGGTGTTGATGTCCGTAAAGGCTCCAAGGCTGAAGCCGAAAAAGACACTCTGCCGTTCTGGCCGTACTTCGTGATCAAGGACTTCCTGGGCCTGGCCGTTGTGCTGGTGGTCTTCTGGGCGATCGTCGGCTTCATGCCGAATTACCTGGGCCACCCGGACAACTACATCGAAGCCAACCCGCTGGTGACCCGGCGCACATCGTTCCGGAATGGTACTTCCTGCCGTTCTACGCGATCCTGCGCGCCTTTACCTCGGAAGTGTGGGTGGTTCAGTTCGCCTCCTTCGTGACCGGAGGCATTGTCGACGCCAAGTTCTTTGGTGTTCTGGCGATGTTCGGTGCAATTGCCGTGATGGCACTGGTGCCCTGGCTGGACACCTCGCGCGTCCGTTCGGGCCGTTACCGTCCGATGTTCAAATGGTGGTTTGCCCTGCTGGTGGTCGATTTCTTTGCCCTGATGTGGCTGGGTGCGATGCCGGCGGAAGAACCCTATGCATCGTTCTCGCTGATCGCATCGGCCTATTGGTTCGGCTACTTCCTGGTGATCCTGCCGCTGCTCGGTGTGATCGAGAAGCCGACGGCTCAGCCTGCCACCATCGAAGAGGATTTCGACGCCCACTACGGCAAGAAGTCTTCTGCTGAAGCCACTCCTGCCGAGTAAGAAGAAGGAACACCTCGCAATGTTCAAGAAACTGGCAACCGGTGCCGCCTTCGCTCTGGCCATGATCCCTGCTGCGTCCTACGCAGCAGGCGGCGGCGAACAGCACATCACCGACTACGCCTTCTCGTTTGAAGGCCCGTTCGGAACTTATGACCGCAACCAGCTGCAGCGCGGCCTGCAGATCTACACCGAAGTTTGCGCAGCCTGCCACGGGCTGAAGCTGGTGCCGTTGCGCACCCTGGGCGACGAGGGCGGCCCGCAGCTGCCTGAGGATCAGGTGCGTGCCTACGCGGCCGACAACTTCAGCGTTTATGATGCGGCACTGGATGAGGACCGCCCGGCCAAGCCGGTTGACCACTTCCCGGAAAACAACAACGCCGGCGCCCCGGACCTCAGCATGATGGCCAAGGCGCGTGCGGGTTTCCACGGCCCCTACGGTTCGGGTCTGAACCAGCTGTTCAAGGGCATGGGCGGCGCCGAGTACATCGCTTCTTTGCTAGCTGGCTATACCGGCGAAGAAAAGGAAGAGGCTGGCACCATCTTCTATCAGAACACTGCCTTCCCGGGCGGTTGGATTTCGATGGCGCCGCCGCTGTCGGATGAGCAGGTGGAGTTTGCAGACGGCCATGCCAATGACGTGGATGCCATGGCGCAAGACGTCGCGGCCTTCCTGATGTGGACTGCTGAACCTAAGATGATGGCGCGCAAGCAGGCCGGTTTTGTCGGCGTGCTGTTCCTGACCCTGCTGTCGGTTCTGCTGTATCTGACCAACAAGAAGCTGTGGGCGCCGCACAAGGGTAAAGACTGATCCTTGTCTGACTGACAGATTGAAACATCAAACCCCCGCAAGTGCTGCTTGCGGGGGTTTTTCGTTGTGAGGGGCTCAGGGGCGCTGCCCCTCTGCCCTGCGGGCATTCACCCCGGGGTATTCTGGACCAGAAAGAAGCCGGCCGGACTGGTCACAACAGCGGGCTGACCACCAGCTGGGGGAGCCCGTTGGAGGTTTTTTGCGGCGAGCGGTCGTCCGCGCCGATCACCGCGGACACCCGTTGGCGCCAGGAGGAAAAGCTGTCGAACTGGACCACGTCCACCGGGGTATCAAACTGCAGGGTAATCCGGCGGTGGCCGTTGATGCCGCAGGCCGAGAGGCCGTGGACATAGCCGGTGTAGGGCTGGCCCAGGTACTGGCCTTCAACACGCATCCCGACTTGCAGATCCGGGGTGTTTGAAGCGCGGGCGCTAAGGGTGTTCCAGTCGCGGAAGCCATAGTATTGCGCGATCCGTTCGAGGGCGGTGCTGTGGCTTATGGGCTGGCCCTGGGCCTGTGAATGCTTACGCAGCAGACGCGCTTCGGTCTTGAGCTGCGGAACGGGAGGGAGAGCAGGTGGTGGCTGCATGGGGTTACCTTTCGCGTGAAGGGCGCAGTTGCCGATGCAGACAGGGCTCGCGTTGCTATCCGGGCATGCACCCAAGCGTCAGGAAGGATCCTTGTCCGGATTTCACCAAAGCCAAAGGCTGCGAGCGGCAGGTATCCGGGACCTTGTTGAAGTCATAGCGCAGTTCAGACTGCGCTGCAATTGCAGGCAGGCACGCTTGACGGATGAGGAGACCGGAGCGCACCCTTTAGAGGGTGTATCAATACGAGTTGGGAGGCGTTGCAATGACGGGGCTATCGAATGCAGAGATCCTGCGGGAAGCAATGACCAGGTGGAATGGCTGCAAAGCGGGCGATCTGGCCATGTGGGATGACTATACCACCGAGGACATGTGCATGCGTTCGATGGGAGAGGGCGCGCATGGGCTGGATTTCAGTGCGGCACGGAACGGGCGCGCGCAGCTGCGGAGCTATCTGAGTGAGCTGACCAGTGCCTTTGAAATGGAACACTGGACGCTGGAAGAGACGGTCTCGGAGGGCGACCGGGTGGTTGGGCTGGGCACCACGGCCTGGACTTGCAAAGCCACAGGAAAGCGGGTGGAGACGCCTGTTGCCATTGTCTGCCGGTTCCGGGAAGGGCGTATCTGCGACCTGCACGAGTTCTACGATTCCGCTTCGGTGGCGGCCGCAACTTGCTGACGCATTCAGCGCGTTGATCAGGCGGTGAGCTGGCTGCCGCTGGCGCCTGTTATGGCGGCGGTGACGATCCGGCCCTCTGGCTGCGGCGTGGCAAAGGCCACCTCGGTGAATTGCTCGGTGCGGCCCATATGCGGGTTTTCCATCAGGATGCGGTGGGTCTGGCCGATCTGATCAGCCAGGTGGCGGGCGACCTGGGCGTCGCCAGCCGCGCGCAGACGGGCGGCGCGCTCCTTGGTGACGTTGCCGTTCACCTGGCTGGGGATCTTTGCGGCCGGGGTGCCGTCCCGCTTGGAATAGGGGAAGACGTGCAGCCAGGTCAGGTCGCAGTCGGTGACCAGCTTCAGCGAGTTCTCGAAATGTGCGTCAGTCTCGGTCGGGAAGCCGGCGATGATGTCGGCGCCAAAGGTCATTTCCGGGCGCAGGCGGCGGGCTTCCTCGCAAAACGCGATGGCGTCGTCGCGCAGGTGGCGGCGGGCCATGCGCTTCAGGATCAGGTCGTCGCCATGCTGCAATGACAGATGCAGATGCGGCATCAGCCGCGGTTCGGTGGCAATCGCCTGCATCAGGTTATCATCCGCCTCGATCGAATCGATAGATGAGATGCGCAGCCGCGGCAGGTCCGGTACCAGCTTCAGAATGCGCATCACCAGATCGCCCAAACGCGGCTGTGCGGGCAGATCGGCGCCCCAGGAGGTCAGGTCCACCCCGGTCAGCACCACTTCGTTATAGCCCTTGTCCACCAGCCGCTTGATCTGGTCGATGACCACGCCTGCGGGGACGGAGCGGGAGTTGCCGCGGCCATAGGGGATGATGCAGAAGGTGCAGCGGTGGTCGCAGCCGTTCTGGACTTGCACATAGGCGCGGGAGCGGGTGCCGAAGCCGTCGATCAGATGGCCTGCGGTTTCAGTCACCGACATGATGTCATCGACCTGCACCTTTTCCGTGCTGCCGATGAAGTCCGGGCCCTTGGCAATCTGCTGCCATGTCTCGGGCTGCATCTTCTCAGTGTTGCCGATGACGCGGGTGACCTCTTCCATCGCGGCAAAGGTTTCCGGCTCGGTCTGGGCGGCGCAGCCGGTCACGATGATGGGGGCCTCGGGGTTTTCGCGGCGCAGTTTGCGGATCTCCTGGCGTGCCTTGCGCACGGCCTCAGCGGTCACCGCGCAAGTATTGACGACCACAGCATTCTCAAGGCCCGCCTGCTGGCTCAATTCCTTCATCGCCTCGGTCTCATAGGCGTTGAGGCGGCAGCCAAGGGTGGTGAACTTGGGTACGCTCATTTCAACGTCTCCAGAAACTCGCGTGTGAAGCTGCCGTCGAAGACATGCATGGTCGGGCCGGTCATCCACACGCCGTCCTCCGCCCAGTTGATCCACAGAGTGCCGCCATCGAGATCAACCTGCACCTTGCGCCCTGTCAGCCCGCGGCGGGCCGCAGCAACGGCTGTGGCGCAGGAAGAGGAGCCAGAGGCCAGTGTCACCCCCACACCGCGCTCCCACACGCGCATGCGGATGCGGTCGGGGCCAGTCACCTGGGCGACTTGCACATTGGTGCGCTGGGGGTACAGCGGGTGGTGTTCATAGCGGGGCCGAATTCCGCGAGCGGGATCAGTTCGGCGTCGTCAACGAAGAAGGTGCAATGCGGGTTGCCCATGCCGGTTGCGGTTGGGCCGCCTTCGATAGGCAGTTCCAATGTGTCCGCGTCTTCGGCCAGCGGAATGTCCTGCCAATCAAGCTGCGGATGTCCCATATTGACCGAAGTAAGGCCATGGCCGGCATCGCGTGCATAAAGGTCGCCGCGGTCCGTAGTCAGATGCAGCCCGGGCTTGCCGCTTTCCACAATCAGGTGGCGCGCCACGCAGCGGGTGGCATTGCCGCAGGCGCCGGAGGTGGAGCCATCGGCATTGTAAAAGGTGAGATGCGCGTCTCCGGGACCATTCGAGATGACCGTCAGCTGATCAAATCCCACGCCGAACTGGCGGTGGGCGATTCCTTTGGCCATAGCCGGAGTAACGGCAATGTCCTGTGCACGCGCGTCGACAACAACAAAGTCATTGCCCAGCCCGTGCATCTTCATGAAGGGGAGTGCGGTATCTGCTTGGGTGTTCATTCCGGGCATATAGACCTGCGCTGCAGATGAATCCAGTCTTCGGTGAGAAAAGTTGAAAAAAGGGGTTGACCCCCGCCGCACTGGCCCTAAATACGCCGCCTATCGGGACAGCATGACACAGGTTGCCAGGCAGTTCCGAAGCGAAATAAGTGCTTGATCCTCTTGGAGAAAACGCTTAGACAGCAACGAAGAAGTGGGCCGTTAGCTCAGTTGGTAGAGCAACTGACTTTTAATCAGTAGGTCGTTGGTTCGAACCCAACACGGCTCACCACTTCCTTCAACTACTTACAGGCTGCAGGCGGAAAATGACCGCGCTTACAGCAACCACCTAGCAACTTCGCGGCATAGATTGACGTAGAATGGTGTAGAAGGCGATTGCTTCAATTGCGCTGAGTTTTGCATCGCTGATTGGTGCGTACAGTGTTGTTTTTGTGATGTTTCTGACATTTCGAAGAGCTTTTAGCACACTGATAGCGTACGGCATGACAGATGACTGTCAGGTACAGCTTCCCAAAAACAAAGAAATTCTGAAACGCTGGGCATAAAAAGGCGGAGCTTTGTCTGAGCTACCCCCTGAATTTCGGACACTGACGTAAGCTGCGATTTGCTGTCTGCTGATCTTCGACGAAGAGGAGATCAGAGATGTCGAAACGGAAGAACCATTCGCCCGATTTCAAAGCGAAAGTCGCGCTTGAGGCTCTGAAGGGCGAGCGGACTGTTGCTGAGCTGGCGAGCCAGTTTGGCGTTCACCCAACGATGATCCACAGCTGGAAGCGGGCTCTTCTGGAGGGCGCGTCCGGCGTGTTCAAGCGCGGCGGCAGGAAGCCCCAGGAGATTGACGAAGAACAGGTCAAAGAGCTGCACGCCAAGATTGGGGAGCTGGCCGTTGCCAACGATTTTTTGTCACGAAAGCTCAAACCGTGGATCGGCAAGTGAGGAGGAAAATGATCGAGCCTGCCAATGCCAATCTGCCCATTAGCAAGCAGTGCAAGCTGCTGTCGATCTCGCGGTCGTCGTTCTATTATCAGCCCAAAGGCGAGACGGCTCTGAACCTGATGCTGATGCGCCGGATCGACGAACAGTTCCTGGAAACGCCGTTCTTCGGTGTGCGGCAGATGACTTGGCATCTGCGCAATGAAGGTCATTTGGTGAACGAAAAGCGGATCAGGCGGCTGATGAGGGTGATGGGGCTCATGCCGATCTACCAGAAGCCCAACACCCGCTGCCCGGCAGCACATGCAAAGCATGTGCGAGAGGGGGCAGGGCTGCGAAGGGGCACAAGACCTACCCCTATCTGCTGCGTGGTCTGCGGGTGGGGCGCCCGAACCAGGTCTGGGCGGCGGACATCACCTATCTGCCAATGCGCAAGGGGTTCCTGTATCTGGTGGCGATCATTGACTGGCACACGCGCAAGGTGCTGGCCTGGCGCATCTCGAACACGCTGGAAGCGGACTTCTGTGTCGAGGCGCTGAACGAGGCCATCCACAAGTTCGGCCCGCCCGAGATCATGAATACAGATCAGGGCAGCCAGTTCACGTCCTTCGCCTGGACGGACAGGCTGTGGCGATCCGGTGTGCGGATCTCGATGGATGGCAAAGGCCGGTTCCTCGATAACATCTTCGTCGAGCGGCTTTGGCGGAGCCTGAAATACGAATGCGTCTACTTGCATGCTTGGGAGACCGGATCAGAGGCGAAGGTCGGCGTCGGAAAGTGGATCGAGTTCTACAACCGAAAACGCCCACATTCCGCCCTTGGCGGCAAATCCCCGGCCGTGGTCTATTGGCTGAGAAAACACAAAACCCAACCCGATCAGCAGGAGCAGAGAGTAGCTTAAATTACGCCAGAACCTGTCCAACAATTGGGGAGTAGCTCAGTCTGCCTGTACGCAATCACAACACAATTAAACCAATCAGCACGGGAGCTTTCCAAGATAGACAGCACTCTTTCGACGCATGCAAAGTTGGCTGCCGATATGTCTTCCACCTACTTCAAGGTTCACCGCACTGCGTCCAGTCTTGGAGTGAAGAGGGCGTGGACGCCAGAATGGCCGTATCACGGGCGGCATGAGCACCTAGCTGCATGCGATCTGCGATAGCAAAGGAGGCTGTAGAAGATCTTA
This sequence comes from Leisingera sp. NJS201, assembly GCF_004535885.1. Taxonomy (NCBI): domain Bacteria; kingdom Pseudomonadati; phylum Pseudomonadota; class Alphaproteobacteria; order Rhodobacterales; family Roseobacteraceae; genus Leisingera; species Leisingera sp. NJS201. The sequence continues at coordinate 3,970,708 of NZ_CP038234.1, read as the reverse complement.
CCATTGAACACCCCCCTTGTGCGCTTTCGAAGCACGGCGAACACAGGCTTTCAGGGAAAGCCTGCCCCTGCATGCCTTCACGGCACTGCACGCAAGGCAGTGATGCGCCCAAGGATGTTTTGCCTGCTTCTTTGATGCAGGCAACAGGCGCGGGATACCGCTGGATCAGCCGCTTACCGATGACCGCTGTCCGTCATCCCCCATGGAGATCAACAGCGGATCCTCCGCCTGCCGTGCTTTAAAGTCCGCCTTTCCAACCACCCCTTTCCAACTAATTTGCGTCAGGGATTGGGCCACGGCGCCGCCTAGTGTGGTGCCGGGGCCGGTCACGATAAACAGGTCCGGCGCAAACTCATAAGCTGCATTCTGCACCGCGCGGGTGAAGTCATAGGCCTCCACCACCTGACGCCCAAGCGTGTAATCCCACAGCGCCTGTTTATCCGTGGCACCCGGCCACCAGATCTGCCCGCGGCCATCAATCAGCGGCACATCCGGCTGAGAGAACATTTCGGGACTCAGCCGCTTGCGCCCCTCGGCTGCCACCGGTGCTTGCAGCGCTGTATGGAACGCGGCATGGTTGGCCAGCCGCATGGGGAAGCGGTTGTCCAGCACCGGCACCGCGGCCTCAAATGCTGACAGCCCGGCCTCATTCCCGGCCAGCACCAGCATTCCGCCCAAGTCAATCGACAGCCCCAGGTTATGCTCCTCGCGCGCATTGATCTCTGCCGCCAAGTCCAGCAGCCCGGTCTTGCGGCGCGGGTTATCCTGCCAATCCGGACCTGCAAAGGGATAGACCAGCTGGCCGCCGATCAGCTGCTGCTGCATCAGCGTGCCCATGGTGTTCACCACCTTGAACCCATCTGCCGCGCTCAGCGCTCCGGCTGCCGCCAGTGCGGTGTACCAGCCCATGGAATTGCCGGTAACCGCGACAATTTCAATGTCTTCCGCCAACGACTGCGCATCTGCCAGCGTTGAGGCATAGATCAATGGCGATGCTATGTCCCCGCGGGAGTACTTTGACATCGAAAACCGGGTTGCCCCGTCGAGCGCCGTAACTTCCTCCTGCCCGGCGTCCTTGCGCTGTGCATCAAATCCGGCGAACAGCGCCGCCTTGTCCGCATGGTGGCGGTGCAGGTACCCCAGCTCCGCCTTGTTGTAAGTGCCCCGTCCCGGGCAGATCAGAACAGCTGTGCGGGTCATGACTTGCCTCCTGCCAGCTTAAAGGCAGCTGCAACAATGCTATCCTTCGACGGCAGCGTGGCACCATAGGCCGGCCCAGTGGCAATGAAACAATCACTGGCCGCCACCCGCGCCGTTGGGGCATCGCCTTGTTCCGCAAACAGTGCCATCAGCGCCTCTGACAGGCTGCCTGTGATGCGGCATTCATCGACAACCAGCACATGTCTGCAATCTTTCACCGCCTCCAACAGCGCCGCCTCCGGCAACGGCGCCAGCCAGCGCAGATCCACAATCCGCGCGTCCACACCCTGGACCGCCAGTTCCGCCTGCGCCTGGGCCGAAAGATACCGTCCATTGCCATAGGTCACGATGGCCAGATCGGTGCCTTCCCCATGCACACCCGCATCGCCCAAAGCGATCCGCCGGTCCGGCGAGGGGTAGGTCCGCATCCAGCCGCCATCCTTCGACTCATGCAGGTCCCGCATCGGATACAGCGCAATCGGCTCCACAAAGACCACCACCCGCTGCTCCTCGCGCGCCAGCCGCACCGCCTCGCGCATCATCATTGCAGCCTCAGCCCCATCTGACGGACAAGCTATTACGATTCCGGGAATATCCCGCAGCACCGCCAGAGAGTTGTCATTGTGGAAGTGCCCGCCAAAACCCTTCTGATAGCCAAGGCCTGCAATCCGCAGCACCATCGGGTTGGTGAATTGACCGTCTGAGAAGAAAGGCAAAGTCGCCGCTTCGCCGCGCAGCTGGTCCTCGGCATTGTGCAGATAGGCAAGGAACTGGATTTCCGGGATGGGCACAAACCCATTGTGCCCCATACCAATCGCCAGCCCCAGAATCGACTGCTCATCCAGCAGCGTGTCGATTACCCGGTCCGGTCCGAACCGCTGCTGTAATTTCTGAGACACGCCGTAAACACCGCCCTTGCGGCCGACATCCTCACCCATCATGACGATTTCGCCATGTTCCAGCATCAAATCCGTCAGCGCCCAGTTGATCAGCCGCGACATCGGTTGCGGCTCCTCCATCGCCCGCATGTCGCTGCCGAACGCCGCCGCCCGCTCCTCTAAGCGCGGGCCATTGGTGGGCCTACAGGTCCGCGTTGGCGGAATCAGGCTGGCAGCTACATCTTCTGCCGTTTTCAGATGCGGCCGTGTCACCGCCTCTGCCCGGATTCGCTCCACCCGCGCGCAAGTGTCCGTGTAAATCTTCAGCGCTTCCTTGGGCTGCAGCGCCCCGGCTTCATTCAGCAGCCGCACCGAATGAAGCAGCGGATCATTGGCTTCATCCGCCTCAACCTCGGTCTTGCTGAGGTAAGTGGTCGGAACATCCGCCCCGGCATGGCCGTACAGCCGCACGGTGCGCAGATGCAGGAAGGCCGGTTTCTTGCGGGTCCGCACATACTCTGCTGCCTCTTGCGCCACTGCAAAGGCGTTATAGATATCCAGCCCGTCTGCCTTGAAATACTTGATGCCCGGCCGCTGCGCCATCGAGGCCTCGATCCAGCCCTTCGGCGTTTTTACGGAAATGCCGATACCGTTGTCCTCGCAGACAAACAGCAAAGGCAGCGGCGTCGATTGCACCGAGCTCCAGCCCGCGGTGTTGATTGCCCCCTGTGCGGTCGAATGGTTGGCCGAAGCATCCCCGAAAGAGCACATGACAATGGCGTCTTCCGGCAGCACCTGATGCTCTGGCTGGTGCCGCTTGGCTGCACCGACGGAATAAGCCGCCCCCACCGCCTTGGGCAAATGCGAGGCAATGGTAGACGTTTGCGGCGGGATCATCAGTGCCTTGGAGCCCAGAACCTTGTGCCGGCCGCCTGAGGTTGGGTCTTCGCTGGAACAGGCAAAGGACAAAAGCATGTCCCAGGCTATCCGTTGCCCCGGAACCTGATCCGCCCGGGCAATCTGAAACGCTGCATCACGGTAATGCAGGAAGGCCATGTCGGTCGGGCGCAGGGCCCGCGCCACTGCCGCCATCCCCTCATGCCCCGAGGATCCGATGGTGTAAAACCCCTCTCCCGCTTTTTGCATCGCCCGGCTGGTCAAGTCCAGCGCCCGGCTCAACACCTGTGCATGGAAAGTGCCAACCGCCTCTGATACGGCAAGCGGTCCTGCGGGTGCCGCACCTGCAGGGAAGTCTGCGGCCTTAACCCGGTCCAGGAAATTCTTATGCACGATCTGGGCGCGGTCCATGCGGCCTCCTTGGAATAAACTCTGGGCACATTTATCCGCGAACGCGCCGTCAAAACCAATGAGATTGCCTACTGCTGTCATTCCAAGTTGGAATGCCTTGCTTGCGTTACCCAGTGTGATCCTGCCACCCTTTCCAACCACATCCGGCAACTTCTCTGACGTGTTGCTGCAAGGCCATCTTCAGCCCGCTGCCTTGCGGTTCTATTGGGACCGGAGAGAGCGCGATGAAGCGATAGCCTCTTCTCGGCAGCATGCGCGTATGCGGCTGCCGGGCAGTGGATGCGGAAGATACGAGACGTACTGCGGCTTTCAGCCGAGGGCCTGTCGGCCCGCCGGATGGCGGCGAACCTGGCGATTGGCCGCACCACGCTGCAGGGTTATCTGGAGCGTGCCCAAGAGGCAGGCTTAAACTGGCCGCTGCCGCCGGAGATGGCGGATGCCGAGCTTGAGCGGCTTCTCTCTCCGCGCACTACGATACTGCTGTTCGCCAGTGGGCTTGAACCAGTGGCGCCTTCACTAGCTCACTGCCCGCGAGGCCTCGCAAACCAAAAGACAAAGCGAAGGCCGAGAGTGCTGTCCTGCTGGTCGAACGCTGGATCCTGGCGCGGCTGCACAGCCTGCAATTCTTCAGCCTCAAGAAAGTAAACGCCGCCATCCGCCCGTTGCTGGACAGGCTCAGCAGCAAGGTCTCCCGCCACCTTGTCGCCAGCCGCCGGCAGCTGTTCGAACAGCCGGACAGGCCCGCCTTGAAGCCGCTGCCAGCGGGCGCTCGAGATCAACGCCCGTTCCTATTCGCCGGTCCATTCGATCCTGAAGAATGCTCTGGAGCGCAAGCCCCGCACCCGCGCCAGGAAGGAGACTGCAATCACCCACCCCAACATCCGTCGCCCCCAAAGGGGCGCCTGTTACCCATGGTCCGCCTTCGGCGGGACGCGCCGGCTGCTTCCATCGAAAGGATATTCATGCTGACCCATCCACCCCTTGAGCGCCTGAATGCCCTGCGCCTCGATGGCATGGCGGAAGCCTATACCGAATTGCAGGTGCAGGACAGCGCCGCCGATCTGACCCACGCCGAATAGCTGGGCTTGCTTGGCGCGCCAGCCGGGAGACCAAGTGCTTGGAGACCCGCATGTGCGTGGCCAGGTTGCGCCATGTGGGCACCTGCCCGGAAGATGCCGGTTACCGCGCCTACCGCGATGGCACCACCGTGCTCTGCAAGCGAATGCCGCGCCTCTTCGAAGGGCTCGAAATGGCCAATGGCGATGGCCGCTTCCCCCCTGTTCCGCAGCCCCACAAACCCCGGCTGCTGATCCTCGATGACTGGGGGCCGGACCGGCTGACCGCAGCGCCGCGCCGCGATCTGATGGATATCGTCGAAGACCGCTACGGCCGCGGTTCAACCATGATTACCAACCAGCTGCCCATCAAGGCTTGGCACGGTGCTACTGGCGAGCCGGCCTTTGCGGACGCTATCCTCGACGGTAACGTTTACAACGCCTACCGTCTCGACCTCGAAGGGCAGTCGATGCGCAAGACCATCGCCAATATGAATGGCGGAACACCCGAAACCTGATAGCCGGAAAACTATGCCTCACGGCAACGCGTTAAAGGTGTCCGGATGTTGCCGGAATGAGTGGCCGAGTTCGCCGGAATGCGCAGGCTCACAAAGGCACGACCACAGATGACGGAGCGGAAACGCTATTCGGCGGAGTTCAGGGCCAGAGTTGCACGTTAAGCCATCCGTGAAGAACTGACGACGGCTGAACTGGCCAAGAAGTACGGCGTCCATCCGGCGATGATCGGAATCTGGGAGAAAACGGCGATCCCGAACATGGCTTTCGCGTTTTGGCCTGAAGACCGAAGAAGAGCCGCCGATCTCACAGAACGACGTATAAAAACTACACGCCAAGATCGGCCAGCCGGTCGTGGAACGGGATTTTTCGGCCAGTGCCTCCAGTCTCATCTTTGGAACTGGAGGTAAAAAGCGGTGACGCACGGCCACCCCGGTCTCAGCGTCCGGCGGCAGTGCAGTTTGCTGTCTCGTGCCCGCTCCAACCCGTATTATCCCCCGCGGCGAAAGCGTTGAAAACGCTGCGGTTCATGGCAATCATCGACAAGCAATTTCTGCAAACGCCTTGGTATGGCGCGCTCCAGGTGGTCCGCCGCATGCAGCGAGAGGGGTACAGTTGTGGGCGGCACCGCGTGCGGCGGCTGATGCGTCTTGTGCCGATCTGAAAGGCGCCAAAGACCAGCTAAAAACACCCGGAACACAAGATTCACCCATATTTGCTCAAAGGCTTGGCGATACCCCGCCCCAATCAGGTCTGGTGCACCGATGCAGCCTGCATTCCCATGCACCGGGGGCCTTTACTCGGCCGCGGCCATGGGCTGGCACAGCCGGAAAGTTCTGATCTGGCGGCTATCCGGCACAATGAACGCCGGGTTCTGCATCGAGGCCTTGAAGAAAGCGCTGGCCCGGCGCTGCCCGCCCGGGATATTCAACTCTGATCAGGGTCCACGTCTTGAACCATCGTGATCTGAATTGTTGGCGGCGGCCAGCGCGCCAGTCCTCGTGTGCAGGGACTGCACTGCCTGCTCGTCAACATTCTCTGCGTCGCCTGCAAGTATCAGATGCACGCTATTTCCGACGGCCAATTTTAAGACTGTGCACCGATCCTGCACATTGCTGAAAGCTGCTTTCCAGGTTCAGCCGAAAGGGAGTTCCAGCCCGCAATTCTTGTAGCAGGCTGGAGGAGCTGGAGGCTATCAGGATGGTCTGACAGCAAACAGCCGGTCTTCGCGCGGCAGCAGGGTGCGCAGCGCCTTCAGGCAGCGGTAGTGGTTGTTGCCGATCACTGCTTCTGTTGCCTCGGCAATGGATGCGCGGCTGTCAGGATCGGTGAAGACTTGGCTCAGCTCTTCGATCCGGCGCAGCATCGGTAGACGTTCTTCCTCGGGGTCGGCATCACCGGACAGGATCAATTGTGCCGCATAGCATACCCGGCGCACCGGCGTATTGGCTTCTTCCGGATGGATCGCATCGCGCAGGCGTAGGATGTTGGCATCTGGGGTGACAATAGACAGGCGGCTGCGGCGGTCGCCGTTTTCTATCACCGCGCCATTTACAAGGACACGTTCCTTGGGGCAAGTTTCAGGACAAGTCCGCTCATATTCAGGATGCTCCGCCACGAAGGCCACGCATGATGGCCGTATTAATTTCTACCAGCGGCCGGACATCGGCCTTGCGTTGAAGCACTTTGCTGGTGTGTTGCCTCGTGAATTCTGCCAGCTCAAACAGGCTGAGTTTGAGTTCATCCGGCAGGGGGTTGCCCTTTGACGCGAGATCAGCGGTGAAAATTGACCAAAGCTTGCGGTTGTCGTTCAATGCTGCTGCAAGTTCAGCAAACTCATCGCGGCCTTTCTGCGCGGCTGTGATCAGCCGGCGGGTCACGCGGGCGATCACTTCATATTCGAAATTCTTTGCTGTCCGGGTCGGGGCCTTTGCCGCCGAATAGGCACTCTTCGCCTTCAGAAGGGCATTCACGTGTTTTCCTAACGTATTATTCTTCAGGTTCTCTGAGAGGGGAAGACCGGGGCGCCGTCAGCGCCCCGGATCAGGCTGTTAACGGAACAGCTGCTGCAATGTGGACGGCGCCTGGTTCGCGATGGTTAGCGACTGGACCGCTAGCTGCTGCTGAGTTTGCAGGGCCTTCAGCCGGGCCGAGGCTTCTTCCATATTGGTGTCGGTCATCGCGCTGACGCCAGTTTTCAGAGAGTCAGTCAGCTTCGACACAAAGTCGTTCTGGTCCGTGATACGCTTTGCATCCGCACCAAGTGCCGCAGCATCATCGATTGCACCTGCAATAAGACCATCGATTTCACCAAGTGCGGTGCTCGCAGTGGCCGCATCGGTAATAGCCGTCAGGGGAGTGGTGGCCCAATCCAGATCGTTTTCCATATCCACAGCTGCAACGCTGATCGTGGTTCCACCATCAACAGAACCTAGAACGGTCAAGGCAGCTTCGGAATCAGCAGCGTCGACAAATTCGTTCAGCAGGTTCGCGCCATTAAATTCAGCCGAGCTGATGATCGCCGTGATCTGTTCCTGCTTTTTAACGATGTCATTCTGGATCTTGGAATGGTCTACGTTTTGAGAGTTTGCAGATACGATGAGTTCTTTCATCTCTTTAAGAACTTCGACGATCTGCTCCGCGCCAGACGAGGCGACGGCAACGGTTGCCTCGCCAAAGTTCAGCGCATCTCCTACGGCTTCATAGGCCTGGATGTCAGACTCCATCGACTTAGAGATCGACCAGACAGCGGAATTGTCTTTTGCTGAGCCGATTTCTTTACCGGTTGAAATCTGGTTCTGAGTGTCACCCAGATCGTCGTTCACCGAACGCAGAGTCTGCAGAGCAACCATTGCGCCGTTGTTGGTCAGAATGCTGGTCATAGCTTTTTCCTTTAGATGAGGGGCGCTTTAGCCCCAATATTACTTGCCCCGAGGGGCGCTGTGTGACGTCTTTCTGACTGTGCGTTCCGCCGTCCGGCTTCCGCGCCACCCTTCATAAGGTGCAAGGCGACATTGGCGCAGGAGTTGCTAAGGGAGTGCTAATGCCGGGATTCGGTATTTCTAGAATTTTCCCAAAATTGCACTCAGGCCCGTTTTTCAAGCTTGCCGCCGCCTCGGGTGCTATGACGGGCCCGCTTGCCGGCCTGGTCATAGACATCCAATCCCTTGCGGATGCGGCGCGTCTCGGCCATTCGGGCGGCGACGGCACGGATACCGTCCATGGCGCTGTCCAGAAGCTGCTGGTTTCGCGAGACTTTGGTTTGGACTTGCGCCAGAGACTCGCGTTCAAGCTCTGACACGGAATTCAGCTTGCCGATGACTTTCTCTTTCTTGGTCAGAAGATCTTCCAGTTTGCCAAGGTCGCCGGCCATCAGCGCCTTGCGCTCGCGGTCCAGGATCTGATCAAGTTCATCAATGAGCTGCTGAGGTTTCGGGTCACTCATCTTGGGTCTCCTTTAGTGCGTGATAAAGTGATTCAGCCAAACCGATCCCGCCAGAGCGGGCGATCTGCGTGGCCTGTTCGCGAATTAGAAAGCTGGAGAACTGCTCTTCTCCAGCGCCGCCGCCGAAGCCTTCGCTGGCTTCACCGAGCCCTGCGGACTTAAGCATTTCTGCAAGGAAGGAGGCTTCGAGCTCAATTGCGGCATCGCGAAGGGGATCGCTGACCGCTGGACGCACCGGGGTGGTTGCAGGTGCGGCCTGAAGCAGGTTTGGCAATAGATCTGACATGTCCGGTTCTCCGGTTGAAAGTCGAATTTCATCGATTTTTCTAAGACTGCGCAGGAACCGGTTAAAATTGCCGTAACCGCTTTGGGGTATGTCTGTCCGGGTCGAGATAGAATGTCTGGAAAACGATCATGAATATGAATTCGATCCTTGGCTTGGAAGCCGGCTCTGCTGGTAAGTCACCGTCTGGTTCTCCGGATGATTCAAAAAAATCAAATACTTCAAGAGACTTTTCAGATTTTTTGTCTGCTCAGTCCGACCCTGGCGAGGTGGCGGCCGAACAACAATCAGCCAAGGGCGAATCGGCTGAGGCCGAATCTGAACCCAGGTTGCAGAAGAGTACGGCCAAGGACAGCAAGGAAAGCCAAGACACACTCTTTGAGGTGGAGCGGGAAATATCGGCAAGGAACCCCTCTAGGGTTGAACCAGTACTTTCCGATGCGGAAATGGCTTCAGGGTTGCAAAATAGTGGAACTTCCACCGCTGAAGAGGCCGGTGCCGCAGAGACTAAGGCTAAGTCCCCGCACGGGGTCATTCCAGCAACTGGAGAAAGAGTTGAGTCACGGGCCGCTGAGCAGCGAAGCGGGCTGCTGATTTTGAAGGACCCGGGAGCCGGCGCCGGTATTAAGCCCGGAGACAGTGCACCTGCCGGCGGAAATGATCAGCCAGACGCTATGCCCAAAGCAGCCTCCAGCGTAAGCCCCACTGATCAGGGTGCGGGCCTCAAAGCAGGGGCAGTGATTCATCACGATCCATCCGTCGAGGGCAATGTGCAACCTGCTGAGAAGGCCGGGGAAGTTGGAAACACAGAGAAAGCGCAGTCTTCAGTGCGTTCAGCAACACAGGCGGCAGCAAAAACGCCTGCAGCTGCGCCAGAGAACTCAGCCACAAAGCTGCAGGGGGATAGTACTGAACCCGATGTCCGCAGAGTTGATGTCAGGGAAACTGGAAATCGCCGGGAAAACACTGCCCGCGTTTCGCCTGAGACTGCTGCTCAAACAGGTGCGACAGCCACTGAAAGGGCTCCGGCGGAAAGGGCACAAGTTACCGATGGCACGGGGCAAAGCAAAAACGGAAATGCAATCAGTGCGGCGCAGCCGAAATCTCTCGAGACTGGTTCAAGTTCAAGTACCCATTCAGTGGCTCAGTCGATTGGTGAAAAGCCTGACAGCATAGCGAAGGCGGTCAATCCGGCTGCGCAAGGAGAAAATCCGGGCATTGCAGTCAACCAGGTTGCTGTGAAGGGGCCGGGTCAGAAACGTGATCTAGCTTCCACACCTGTTTCGAACGGAAATGGAGCGCAGATTAAAGCGGAACCAGCCGGAATTGAGAGCCCGTTAGCCGATCCGTTTAAAGGCAGTGATGCCAGGATGGCTACAGTGCCTGCAGCGCCGCAAATCATTCAGTCGGCAGCTTCTCAGCTGCAGCCTTTGCTTGCTGGCGGGATGACTGCCGGAAAAATGGCGGCAGAGCTGTTGTCCGGAACTGATGAGGCGCTGGCCGGAACACTGGGATTATCCAGCGAAGCGCCCGGATTGACGCAGCTGCTGACGGAAGCCTCAATTGGCTCACATGGGGCGCACCGGCCCGAAGCACCGCGCATGATTGCAGCCCAGATGGCTGAGGCATTTGCTGCCAAAGGCGAGCAAAAGGTTGAGGTGAGTTTGAACCCTCAGGAGTTGGGCCATGTGAAGATGCGCGTGATGGCCAGCGAAACAGGAATCACCATGATCATTCAGACGGAACGTCCGGAAACCGGTGATTTGATGCGCCGGCACATCCATGAACTGGCCGAGGAATTCCGCCGCATGGGATATGAAGATATCTCATTTGAATTCAGCGGCGGACAGGCCGGCACCGGTCATCCCGGCGATGAAGCGGACGGCGGTTCCGGCTTGTCCGGCGGAACCGCAGAGACACGCGGCGCCGATGCAAAGGACGCCGGTGAAGCAGCAACACAAAACCTCCGGCTCGGAACAGCCGGTGTGGACATGAGGGTTTGAACACATGACAACACCAGTTACTTCTACGGGATTCAACTCAGGGCAATCCAATTCGTCGCAGCCGTCGCCGCAGCAGACCTCCGGCCTGACCTCGGATTTTGATACTTTCGTGAAAATGCTAACCGCGCAGGCGAAAAATCAGGATCCTTTGGAACCGATGGATTCGACTGAATATGCCGCGCAGCTGGCGCAATTCTCGATGGTCGAACAACAGACCAAGAGCAACAACCTGCTGGAAGGGCTGCAATCACAGCTTGGCCTGGCTAATATGGCGGCTCTTTCTGGCTGGGTCGGGATGGAAGCACGGGCGGTGGCCCCTGGTTACTTTGATGGCAGCAATGAAATCACTATTGCGCCTAACCCGGCTGCTGCCGCGGATTCGGTGACACTGGTCGTGCAAGACAAAAACGGCACCGAAGTGCAGCGCGTCGCTTTGCCGGTCTCGGCTGAGCCTTTCCAGTGGAACGGTCTGGATGATGACGGCAACCCGCTTGAGGCGGGGGAATACGCCTTTGTGATCGAAAGCAGCAAAGGCGACGAGCTGCTGCTGCAGGAATATGCCGAAATTTATTTCAAGGTGAACGAAACCCGGATGCAGGGCGGCGAAGTAGGATTGATCACCGAAGGGGGGTCCGTGGTTCTGGCTTCGTCGGTGAACGCGCTGCGTGATCCTGAGGCTTGATCCAGCTGTATGCGCAGGCAGAAAAACTGTCTAAGAACAGGGCGGCATAACATCGGAGACCGCCCTGCAACCGCTTCCTGACCAGTTCGAACCCCGCTTTTTTGCGCATTTGTCTGCGTTGGGTCTTCATGTGCCCGCTCCTAGACGGCTGGCAGGCGGGCGGTCCAATCATGTCTGGCGGGCCGGCGCGCTGGTGATCAAGCTTTATTCAGCCGAAGGCGCCAACCCGCTGTTTGCCAATGATCCGGCCCGCGAAGTTGCTGTGCTGACGGCACTGTCAGGCACCGGCATGGTGCCGCCGCTGATCCAGACCGGGGAATTTGAAGGCAAGAAATGGCTGGGCTATGCGCATGTCAATGGCAGTCCCTGGCAGCAGGACACTGGCCATGTGGCACAGCTATTGGGGCGTTTGCACGATCTGGCTCCCCCGCCGGGCTTGCCTTGCGGCGTGAATGGCAGCGCGGCGCTGGAACAGCAAACCGTTGAAATTTTGAGCAGCTGCCGCGATCGCGATCAGCTGGCGGCGCTTCGCCCGTTGGGACGGGTTCCGCCGTTGCCTCAGCTGGTGTTGATTCATGGCGACCCGGTGCCAGGCAACCTGCTGGCACATGATGGCACGCTGACGCTGATTGATTGGCAATGCCCGCAAATCGGCGACCCGGCAGAAGACCTGGCGTTGTTCCTGTCGCCTGCGATGCAGCTGATGTACCGGGGGGCGCCGCTGTCCGAGGATGAAGAAGACGCATTTTTGCGCGCCTATCCAGATCCGCGGATTGCCGGGCGGGCCTTGGCGCTGAAGCCCTGGTTCCACTGGCGGATGGCAGCCTATTGCCGGTGGCGGGCCGATCGCGGCAGCGCGCAGGATTTGCAGGCGTCAGAACTGGAACGCGCGGCGCTTCAATCCATCAGGCCCAGAACCGCATAAGCAGGAGGCATCAGCATCCGGCGGGCGCGGCCCAACGGAAAGCGTGCCATTTTCTGCACTATGGGTGAGTAGGGCAGCTTGGGCGCGTGCCCCTGTACCAGATCACTCAGCAGCCGTCCGGCATAGCTGCCCATCGCCACACCATTGCCGTGATAGCACAGCCCGGCAAACATGCCGGGGCGCTTCGGCACAGGGCCAATGAAGGGAACTAGGTTGCGCGACAGGCAAACCATGCCTGACCAGCAATGCGTGGTTTCCACTTCACGCCATGCCGGGAACATCGCCTCAAAATCCTGCCGCAGTTTACGGCGAATACCTGCTTCAGCCCGTGGGGAAGCCAGCAGCCCGCCGCGCATTCCAAACAGGAACCGGTTGTCGGGCATCAGCCGGAAGTAATGCAGCAGATTGCGGGTGTCATAGGCCATTTGATGCGAGAACCAGCCCTGCGAGTCCAGTTCCGCCCGGGTCAGCGGCCGGGTCACCATGACGGTGGATTGTGCAGGCATGTAACGCCCTGCGAGCCAGCCGGGCAGGTCCTCGGCGGAATAGCCGTTGGTTGCGATGATGACCTTGGAAGCCTTCAGGCCCCCTTGTTTAGTCTCTATTCTATAGCCCCTGCCTGCCTGTTGTACCGACAGCGCTGCGCTGCGTTGGTACACTCGGGCACCTGCATCCTGCGCGGCCTTGGATAGGCCGAACAGGTATTTGCGCGGATTGAGCGCAAATCCCACCGGTGTTGTCAGCGCTGCATGGAAGCTGCCATTCAGCCCTTTGTCCGCGAGCTGATCACGGGTCAGAAATTCCGGTTCCTCTCCCGCCTGACGCAGTGCGTCAGCTTCTGATTGCAGACGGCGCACGGCCTTTTCGTTGTGCGCCAGCTGGGTTTCGCCATGTGAATGAGTGTCGGCATCGATGCCATGGGTCTGCAGCAGGCCGCGAACCAGATGCACCGCGGCTTCCTCGCTGGCGTGATACGTTTCAGCCGCAGATTTGCCAAAAACCCGCCGCATCGTGCTGCCTGAATGCTTTGAGCCGCCCAAACAGCAGAAACCGCCATTGCGCCCTGATGCGCCCCACCCCGGGGTCTCGGCCTCCAGTACCGCAACGGACACGCCGCTTTCTGCCAGATGCAGCGCGGCTGACATGCCGGTGAACCCGCCGCCGATGACGGCCACATCGGCGGAGACTTCACCCTGCAGCACCGGCCAGTCCGGTGCTGCAATGGTTTCGTCCCACCAGCAGTTCGTGCGGGGGCCGGGACCGTAGGCGTAACCGGAAAATATCCGGCGCATCAGATGCGCTCCGCGGCCTGTTCCTCCCGCTTCTGGCGGGTCATCTGATGTTTGGTCACCAGCGAGGCAGTGATGACTCCAACGGTCACAATGCTGATCATGATCGTCGACAGCGCGTTGATCTCGGGGCTGACGCCCAAGCGCACGGCGGAGAATATCTTGATCGGCAAGGTGGTGGCCGAGGGGCCGGAGGTGAAGGAGGCGATCACCAGATCATCCAGCGACAGGGTAAAGGCCAAGAGCCAGCCGGATATCACCGCGGGCGCAATGATCGGCAGGGTCACCAGCCGGAACGCCTCTGCCGGGGAGCAGCCCAGATCCAGCGCGGCTTCTTCCAGCGACTGGTCGAAAGTCACCAGCCGCGAGGACACCACAACCGAGACATAGCACATGGAGAACGTGGTATGCGCCAGGACGATGGTCAGCACCCCGCGGTCCAATCCGATGCCGATGAACAAAAGGAGCAGCGACAGGCCGGTGATTACTTCGGGCATCACCAGCGGCGCATAGATCATGCCGGAAAACAGCGTCCGTCCCATAAACCGCCCGCCGCGCACCATCACATAGGCGGCGATAGTGCCCAGCACGGTGGCGATAGTAGAGGAGAACACGGCGACCTTGATGGTCACCCAGGCGGCATTCAGGAACGCCTCGTTCTGCATCAGCTCGCCGTACCACTTGGTCGAAAACCCGGCCCAGACCGTTACCAGCTTGCTTTCGTTGAAACTGAAGATGATCAGGATCACCATTGGGATGTAAAGGAATGCAAAGCCAAGGGTCAGCGATACGGCATTAAACCAGCTCATACGGTTCATTGCTCTGCCTCCTGCTGTTTCTGCTGGTTGCGCTGGAACAGCACAATCGGGATGACGAGAAGAAGCAGCAGAACCACCGCCACCGCGGAGGCCACCGGCCAGTCGCGATTGGAGAAAAACTCCTCCCACAGCACCTTGCCGATCATCAGCGTGTCTGATCCGCCCAGCAGTGAGGGAATGACAAATTCACCCAGCACCGGGATGAAGACCAGGAAACTGCCGGCAATGATGCCGGTTTTCGACAAGGGAATTGTCACCAGCCAGAACGCAGACAAACGCGAACAGCCCAGATCCTCGGCGGCTTCGATCAACGATCCGTCCAGCCGTTCCAGTGCCGAATAGACCGGCAGGATCATGAACGGCAGATAGGTGTAGACGATGCCGATGTAGACCGCGGTATTTGTGTTTAGGATCGTAAGCGGCTCGGAAATTATCCCGGTCCACAGCAGGAATTGGTTGAGGAACCCTTCGTTCGACAGGATCCCCATCCACGCATAAACGCGGATCAGGAACGACGTCCAGAACGGTAGAATCACCAGCATCATCAAGGTGGGCCGCCACTCAGCCGGCGCGCGTGCCATGGCGTAGGCGATCGGGTAACCTGCCAGCAGGGTGAAAAAAGTTGAGATTACCGCGATCTTCAGCGAGCTGAGATAGGCTTTCCAGTACAGGTCATCTTCGGTCAGCCAGATGAAATTTTCAAAGTCCAGCGCGTCGATCAATGCTCCGATACCGGTTTCCGGATCAAACTGCGGCACATAGGGCGGGATCGAAATCGCGTAATCCGACAGCGAGATTTTCAGAACGATGGCAAAGGGCACCAGGAACAGCGCCAATAGCCAGGCATAGGGGATGGCAATCAGGACAAAGCGGCGCATCAGTCTGCCAAAAGTACGCCTGCCGTGGCGGTCCATGACAGCCAGACAGTGTCTTCCCAAGTAAAGGCGCGGCGGGCGATGCGGCGGGTGTTGGCGGTCTGCGCCTTAATCACCGCGCCGGTTGGCAGTTCCACGTGGTAGGTAGAGATATTGCCCAGATAAGCGATATCCAGGATGCGGCCCTGCACGGAATTGTCCGCCTGTTCGGGTTTTTCGGCGCTGATGGAGACTTTTTCCGGCCGAATTGCCAGCTGACAATTTTGCCCGTCGGATAGCGGATTCGGGGACTGCACGGTCAGCGGCGCGTGGCCCTCGTGCCAGGACATTGCATATGTGTCGCTGCCATTGGGTTTGGCAGTGCCTGCAATCAGGTTCACATCGCCAATGAAGTCAGCCACATAGACGGAATTCGGGCTTTCATAGATCCGGTCCGGCGTGGCCACCTGGATGATCTTGCCGTGATCCATCACCGCCACGCGGGAAGCCACGGTCATTGCCTCCTCCTGGTCGTGGGTCACGATCACAAATGTGGTGCCGGTCTTCTCCTGAATATCCATCAGTTCAAACTGGGTTTCCTGGCGCAGCTTCTTGTCGAGCGCGCCCAGCGGCTCATCCAGCAGAAGAAGTTTCGGATGTTTCGCCAGCGACCGCGCCAGGGCAACCCGCTGCCGCTGACCGCCGGAGATCTGATGCGGTTTGCGGCGGGCAAATTGCTCCAGCCGGGTCAGACGCAGCATCTCGTCGACCCGGTCGTTGATGTCGTGCTTGGGCATTTTCTCGCGCTTCAGGCCAAAGGCGATGTTTTCCCAGACCGACAAATGCGGGAACAGCGCGTAGGACTGGAACATCATGTTGACGGCGCGTTTGTTCGGCGGCACCGGCGCGATATCCTGCCCGGCCAGCCGGATGGTGCCCTCAGACGGGGTTTCAAACCCGGCCAGCATCCGCATCAGCGTGGTCTTGCCGCAACCCGAAGGGCCCAGCAGAGCATAAAACTCTTTTTCGTAGATGCCGATGGTCAAATCGTCGATGGCGGTGAACTCGCCATAGCGTTTGGTGACGTTCTGAAAGTGGATCAAGGGCTTTGCCTCGGGATCGTTCCAGGGTTCGAATTCGGAAGCAGTCAAGCCGGGCCTCTTCTGCGAAGTGTCGCGCGAATGTCTCGGATGGTCGCGCGTGGGGGAATCCAGGCGCGTCAGGAAATGCGGGGCGGCGGATGCGCCCCGCGGGTCAGGTCCGGCTGATCAGGTGCCGGATTTGACCTTGGTCCACATGCGGGTGGCCTTGCGCTGCACTTTCGGCGGGTAGCCTTCCTTGATGTACAGGTTCTTGACGGTCTCGGCGCCGGGATAGATTGCCGGATCGCCGATCACATCCTGTTCCAGGAACTCCTGGCTCGCCTTGTTGCCATTGGCGTAATAGACATAGTTGGACGCCGCCGCCATGTTATGCGCATCCATGATGAAATTCAGGAACTTATGGGCACCTTCGGGGTTCGGAGCGTCGACCGGAATTGCCATTTGGTCGAACCACATCAGCGCGCCTTCCTTGGGGGCGTTGAACTCGATCTCGACGCCGTTTTCCGCCTCGGCCGCGCGGTCGCGCGCCTGCAGAATGTCGCCGGACCAGCCGAAGGCGACGCAGATATCGCCGTTGGCCAGTGCATTGATATACTCAGAACTGTGGAACTTGGTGATATAAGGGCGGATCGCCTGCAGCACCGGTTCCGCCTTGGCCACCACATCGGCGTCCATGCTGTTGGGGTCTTCACCAATATATTTCAGCGCCGCCGGGATCATCTCATCCGGGGCGTCCAGGAAATGCACGCCGCAGCCGGCCAGCTTTTCCATGTTGGCCGGGTTGAACACCAGCTCCAGCGAGTCGATCGGGGCATCTTCGCCCAGGGCTTCCTTGACCTTGGCGATGTTCACGCCGATGCCGGTGGTGCCCCACATATAGTTGATGGAATACTCATTGCCGGGATCATAAAGGGCGGTGCGTTCTTCGATCGCGTCCCACATGTTGCCGGCATTGGCCAGTTTCGACGAGTCCAGCTTCTGAAAAGCGCCGGCCTGGATCTGGCGCGCCATGAACGATCCGGTCGGCACAACAACGTCATAGCCCGACCCGCCGGCCAGCATCTTGGTTTCCAGAACCTCGTTGCTGTCAAAGACATCATAGATCAGGTCAATGCCGGTTTCGGCTTCGAATTTTTCCAGCAGGCTTTCGTCAATATAGTCCGACCAATTGTAGACGCGCACCTCTTCCGCAGTAGCAGCGGCGGCCGTGCCAAGGGCAACGACGGCAGTCATGGTCATCGTTTTCAGTGTCATGAATTTCTCCCTGTGCATGCCGGCTTCCGGGTCCGGCTGTGAAAGGATTTGATCAAGTTTTGTCGCGTTCGGCAATACTCTTTATGTTTTCACTTGGCTCCGGATGGTGCAAGCTGGCCAAAACCGAGGAGGAAAACCCCAGGTGACCGAGACCACTTCACCACCCGTTGCGGCCCAGGAAAGCCCTGCAAAACCGCCCGCGCATGAGATCGTCTATCAGACACTCAGGTCGCAGATTCTATTCGGCGAACTGGTGCCCGGCCAAGCGGTGACAATCCAGGGGCTGGTGGAGACGCTGGGGGCCGGCATGACACCGGTCCGGGAGGCAATCCGGCGGCTGATATCGGACGGGGCGCTGGTGTTCCAGGGCAACCGCCGCGTATCGGTGCCCTTGTTGGGGCCCGGTGACCTTGAGGAGCTTATTTTTGCCAGAAAAACAATAGAATGCGAACTTGCCCGCCGGGCAACGCTGCGGATTGCAGAAGCGAGTATCGCGCAGTTGGTGGCCATTGATACTGCGCTGGACAAGGCCATATCGACAGGCGATGTGGCGGGGTACCTGGTGCAAAACTACAGCTTTCACACGGCGCTTTATTCCCATGCGGATGCCCCCATTCTCAGTGACATTGCCGACCGGCTGTGGCTGCGCTTCGGCCCCTCGCTGCGGGTGGTCAGCGGGCGGCTCGGCACCCAAAGCTTCCCGGACCGTCACAAGGACATACTGGAGGCGCTGCGGCGGCAGGACCCGGAAATGGCCGCATTGGCGATGGAGCGGGACGTCTACGAGGGGATGGAGCATGTGGTTCAGGGGCTGCAGGCTGCAAACTGATTCGATTGACACCTGGGAATTTGATCATATTCTGGTGCCAATCAGTCATTCTCAGGAGCGAGTCCCATGACCGTTATCACCAACCACATGCCGACGGCCGAGCTGCAGGCGCTGGACGCCGCCCATCACATGCATCCGTTCACCGCCAATGGCGAACTGTCGCAGAAGGGCGCCCGCATCATCACCCGCGCCGATGGCGTGCATCTGACCGACAGCGAAGGGAACCGGATCCTGGATGCGATGGCGGGCCTGTGGTGCGTCAACATCGGTTATGGCCGGGATGAACTGGCCGAGGTGGCCGCCCGTCAGATGCGTGAACTGCCGTATTACAACACCTTCTTTCAAACCACTCATGTTCCGGCCATCGCGCTGGCCGCCAAGATCGCCGAACTGGCGCCGGGTGACCTGAACAATGTGTTCTTTGCCGGTTCCGGTTCCGAGGCCAACGATACCAACATCCGCATGGTGCGTCATTATTGGGCGCTGAAGGGCAAGCCTGCGAAGTCGGTCATTATCAGCCGCAAGAATGGCTACCACGGCTCCTCGGTCGGCAGCGGTTCCTTGGGCGGGATGAGTGGTATGCATGCCCAGGGCGGTATGCCGATCCCGGATATCCATCATATCAACCAGCCGCATTGGTGGGCTGAGGGCGGCGATATGCCAGAGGAGGAGTTCGGCCTGCAGCGCGCACGCGAGCTGGAAGAGGCGATCCTGGAATTGGGTGAAGACCGCGTTGCCGCCTTTATTGCGGAGCCGGTGCAGGGGGCAGGCGGAGTGATTGTGCCGCCCGACAGCTACTGGCCGGAAATCCAGCGCATCTGCGACAAATACGAGATCCTGCTGATTGCGGATGAAGTCATCTGCGGTTTCGGCCGCACCGGCAACTGGTTCGGCAGCGAGACCCTGAACATCCGCCCTGACATCATGACCATCGCCAAGGGGCTTAGCTCCGGCTACGCGCCGATCGGCGGCTCGATTGTCAGCGACGAAGTTGCCTCGGTGATTGCCGGGGATGAGTTCAACCACGGCTACACCTATTCCGGCCATCCGGTGGCGGCGGCTGTCGCGTTGGAAAATCTGCGCATCATGGAGGAGGAGAACATCCTCGGCCATGTGCGCGATGTGGCCGCGCCGTATCTCAAACAAAAATGGGAAGCGCTGGCGGATCATCCGCTGGTGGGAGAGGCCAGGATCGCCGGCATGATGGGTTCCATCGCGCTGACCCCGGACAAGGCGACCCGCGCGGGTTTTGCTGCGGAGGCGGGCACTGTCGGCTATATCTGCCGCGAGCGCTGCTTTGCCAATAACCTGGTGATGCGTCATGTCGGGGACCGGATGATCATTTCGCCGCCGCTTGTGATCACGCCCGCGGAAATCGACGTGCTGATCGAACGCGCCTCCAAATCTCTTGATGAATGCTATGCGGAACTGAAGGCGCAGGACTTGCTGCACAGCGCCTGATTCCCCTCCCGGCTACCGCAATGGTGCCGTTTCCATCTGCGACTCATCCAGGCCCGGCAACAATGTTGCCGGGCCGTTTCTTCGGTAGAGGAATTGAAAAGGTCGTTTTCAGGCTGGTGTTTTGCAGCATGTGGCGCAAAATGTCCGGGCTGCGTCGCAAAAAGTCCGATGCCGCATGCCGGAACAGGACTAGGGTTCCCTAAGGATGTTCATTTCCTCTTGGGGAGGGGCCGAAGTACGAATTTCGTACACTCGCCATGGAAAGAATATTTTTTTCATACCTAGCGCTTGATAGCTTCGGTGTGATTAACTTCGAATAAGTGCAGAGCAAATCTGCCAGAATGACAAAACTACGGGGAGCCTGCTTTGGCTGATGCGTCAAACGTCGATGCGTTCGTTGAATTCGAACGCGTCCAAAAGAGCTATGATGGCGAAAATCTCGTTGTCAAAGATCTCAACCTCACCATGCCCAAGGGCGAGTTTCTGACAATGCTTGGCCCGTCCGGTTCGGGCAAGACAACCTGCCTGATGATGCTGGCAGGATTTGAAACCGCTACCCATGGCGACATTCGCCTGGGCGGAACGTCAATCAACAACATCCCGCCGCATAAGCGGGGTATCGGCATGGTGTTCCAGAACTATGCGCTGTTTCCGCACATGACGATTGCGGAGAACCTTTCGTTTCCGCTGGAAGTGCGCAAGATGGGTAAGTCCGAGCGCGAAGCCAAGGTGAAGCGTGCGCTGGACATGGTGGAAATGGGTGCTTTTGGCGGCCGCCGCCCGTCGCAGCTTTCGGGCGGTCAGCAGCAGCGGGTCGCCTTGTCCCGCGCGCTGGTGTTTGAACCGGAATTGGTTCTGATGGACGAGCCGTTGGGCGCGCTTGATAAGCAGCTGCGCGAAAAAATGCAGTTCGAAATCACCCATCTGGCGCACAGCCTGGGGATTACCGTGGTCTACGTGACCCACGACCAGACCGAAGCGCTGACAATGTCCGACCGTGTTGCCGTGTTCGACGATGGCCGGATCCAGCAGATCGCGCCGCCGGACCAGTTGTATGAAAGCCCGGACAACAGCTTTGTTGCTCAGTTCATTGGTGAAAACAACACGCTGGAAGGCACCGTCAAGGAAATCAACAACGGTATTGCCCTGGTGCAGCTGGACGATGGCGAACTGATTGACTGCAAGCCGGTCAATGTGTCCCGCCCTGGCGAGCGCACCCGCGTGTCGATCCGCCCCGAACGGGTGGAATACAACAAGGAACGCCTTCAGGAAGGTGTTCATACGCTTAAGGCGGAAGTGCTGGAGTTCATCTATATGGGCGACATCTTCCGCACCCGTCTGCGGGTGGCCGGCAATGATGAGTTCATCATCAAGACCCGGAATGCCCCGGACCAAACCCGTCTTCAGCCCGGTCAGCAGATCGAAATCGGCTGGCTGCCGGAAGACTGCCGCGCACTGGACGCCTGATCCGCGCGCGCAAACCCCCGGCAGACGAATGACCGGGGGATACTCACATCTGTGAATTCAACAAGGAGAGACTCTCTATGAAACTCAGCAAAATGTCTGCACTGGCGGTGACCACCGCCCTTTGCGCCCCTTCGGCCTTTGCCGAAGAAATGGCCAATGAGCTGACACTGGTATCCTGGGGCGGCGCCTATCAGGCCAGCCAGCAGAAAGCCTATGTGGAACCCTATCTGGCCGCTAACCCCGGGGTTAAGGTGATCTGGGACGAAAGCTCGGCTGAGGCCGTGGCAAAGATCCGCGCCATGAACGAAGCCGGCAATGTGACCTGGGACCTGGTGGACGCTGTGGCCTCCGACTCCATGCGCCTGTGCGACGAAGGCCTGGCCGAAGAAATCAACCACGACGAAGATCTGGCAGCAGCACCCGATGGCTCTTCGGCGTCTGAAGACTTCGGGGATCTGATTGTCAGCGACTGCTTTGTGCCGCAGATCGTCTATTCGACCACATTCGGCTACCGCACCGACCTGATCGACAAGCCGGAAACTGTCTGCGCGATCTTTGATACCGAAAAGTACCCGGGCAAGCGCTCGCTGCAGAAGCGCCCGATCGACAACATGGAATGGTCGCTTTACTGCGATGGCGTCGCCAAGGATGAGATCTACGACGTTCTGGGCACCGACGAAGGTGTGGAGCGTGCGTTGGCCAAGCTCGACACCATCAAGGACCAGGTCGTCTGGTGGACTGCTGGTGCGGAAACCCCGCAGCTGCTGGCCGACGGCGAAGTTGTCATGGGCTCGACCTTTAACGGCCGCCTGTTCTCGGCCATCGCGGAGCAGAACCAGCCGATCGGCATGCTTTGGGACATGCAGTCCTTTGATCTGGACGGCTGGGTTGTTCCGGCTGGACTGCCTGCAGACCGCAAGGCGCGCGTGATGGACTTCCTGAAGTTCGCCACCGACACCCAGCGTCTGGCTGATCAGGCCGCCTACATCTCCTATGGTCCGGCCCGTGCCTCCTCGGCGCCGCTGGTTGGCAAGCACGCTGAACTGGGTATCGACATGGCCCCGCATATGCCGACTGATCCGGCCAATGCAGGTAACGTCCATGTCTATGACTACGAATGGTGGGCAGACAACCGCGATGACCTGAACGGCAAGTTCCAGGCGTGGCTGGCCAAGTAATCTGACCGTTTCCGAGATACTGCAGGGGGCCTGAACGAAACAGGCCCCCTGCCCAAAAAAATAAAGACCCGACGGGGAACCCAATGAGTGATATTACCCAATCCGGCCCGGTGCTGGCGGCCGACGGCAGGCCGCTCAAGCGCAGCCTGGCGCGTGCACTGCGCATGCAGAAGCTGCGCGCACTGCTGCTGATCGCGCCGCTCTTGCTGTTCATCCTTATAACATTCATCCTCCCGGTGGCGGACATGCTGTTCCGGTCGGTAGAGAACCGGATTGTCGAGGATACACTGCCCCGCACGGTTGAAGTTCTGGCAGACTGGGACCCTGCATCGGGTCAACTGCCGGAGGAGGCAGCATTTGCCGCTCTGGCCGCCGATCTTAAAGATGCGGCAAACGTGAAGACCCACACCAAAGTTGCCAAGCGTCTGAACTATGAAAACCCGGGCCTCTCGTCTGTGTTCCGCAAATCCGGCCGCAAGGTCAAGAAATGGGATATCGCAAACGACGGCCCCTTCCGCGAAAAACTTATAGAACTGAACGACGGCTGGGGCGATCTTGAGCTTTGGCGGACGATCAAGACCTACTCCGGCACTTTCACTTCAGGTTACTTTTTGAACGCGGTCGATATGCGTTTGGGGGCTGAAGGCCCTGAGATCCGCCCGGAGAACGAACGGATCTACAACACCATGCTGATCCGCACCATGCGGATGTCCCTGATCATCACGTTCAGCTGCATCATGCTGGGCTATCCGGTTGCCTGGATCCTGGCGAACCTGCCCACACGCCAGGCAAACCTGCTGATGATTCTGGTCTTGCTGCCGTTCTGGACATCGCTCCTGGTACGGACCTCTGCCTGGAAAATCCTGCTGCAGCAGCAGGGGGTGATCAACGATACGCTGGTCTGGATCGGACTGGTGGATGATGCCAACCGATTGGTTCTTATCAACAACGAGCTGGGCACCATCATTGCGATGACCCATATCCTGCTGCCGTTCATGATCCTGCCGATGTATTCGGTGATGCAAACAATCAACCCGTCTTACTTGCGCGCCGCCAAATCCCTCGGGGCAACCGACTGGACTGCGTTCTGGCGCGTTTACTTCCCGCAAACCGTGCCGGGCATCGGCGCCGGATCGATCCTCGTCTTCATCCTGGCTGTTGGCTACTACATCACTCCGGCCCTGGTCGGCGGCACCAAAGGCACCTTTATTTCGAACCTGATCGCCTACCACATCTCGACGTCGGGCAACTGGGGTTTGGGCGCGGCACTGGGCGCAATCCTTCTGGCGGTGGTTCTGGCCCTCTACTGGGTCTACGACAAGATCGTCGGCATCGATAACGTGAAGCTGGGATAACGGACATGAGCGCACTTCCTCCTTATGCAACCACCGGCCAGCGTGCCTGGTACTATTCCTTCCGGGTCATCTGCGGATTGGTGTTCTTTTTCCTGATCGCGCCGATCGTGGTGATCATCCCGCTCAGCTTTAATGCGCAGGACTTCTTCACCTTCACGCCGGAAATGCTGCGGCTGGATCCCGAAGGATACTCGCTGAAACACTACCGCGACTTCTTCAGCAATGACTCCTGGCAGTCGGCGATGTGGAACTCGCTGAAGATCGCGCCGATGGCGACCATTGTCTCGGTGACCTTCGGCACGTTGGCAGCCATCGGCCTCAGCCAGCCGCATGTGCCGTTCCGCCGGGCGATCATGGCGATCCTGATTTCGCCGATGATCGTGCCGCTGATCATCTCCGCGGCCGGCATGTACTTCTTCTACAGCCGTATTGGCCTGCAGGGGACCTACATTGGTGTGGTGCTGGCGCACGCGGCACTGGGCATTCCGTTTGTGATCATCACGGTGACGGCAACCCTGGTGGGCTTTGACCGCTCGCTGACCCGCGCCGCGGCCAACATGGGTGCGGATCCGGTGACCACCTTCTTCAGGGTGCAGATGCCGCTGATCCTGCCCGGGGTGATTTCGGGCGGCCTGTTTGCCTTCATCACCTCCTTCGACGAAGTGGTGGTGGTGCTCTTTGTTGGTTCAGCCGGGCAGAAGACATTGCCTTGGCAGATGTTCATCGGCTTGCGTGAGCAGATCTCGCCAACCATTCTGGCTGTGGCGACGCTGCTGGTTGCGATCTCCATCATGCTGCTGGCTGCGGTGGAGATGCTGCGCCGCCGCTCCGAGCGCCTGCGCGGCATGTCCCCCGGCTGATCTGGTTGCCTGACTTTCAAACCAGCAAAGGCCCCGCCAAGCGGGGCCTTTCCCTTGTTCATCTGGCGAAAATATCCCGGGAGTGAATTGGCCGTAAGGCCAAGAGGGGGCTGGCCCCCTCCTGCTACCGCAAGTTTTCCAGCAGCCTTGGCGAGGCATATCCGTCCGGTGTCAGGCCTTTGGCGACCTGATAGGCACGCACCGCGCCGATAGTCTTTGGCCCGATCTTGCCATCAATGCCATCTGTATCAAAACCCGCACGGGTCAGCCGCTGCTGCATCTCTTCCCGCTCGGACAGGGTCAGCGCCCGGTCGCTGCGCGGCCAGCTGCCCTGGATCGGCGCGCCGCCCTTGATCCGGTCAGCCAGATGACCGACACCGATCACATAGGCATCGGCGGTATTGTAGCGTTCCAGGACGGCGAAATTCCCAAAGATCATAAAGGCCGCCCCCTCACTGCCCGCAGGCAACAGGATCGCAGAAGGACCGTGATCAGCAACCGGGCGCCCGTCCAGCCCCTTGATGCCAAGAGCAGCCCAGTCTGACGCCGGCTTTTCGATCTCCCGGTCTGCCAGGGTATAGTCAAACCCTTCGGGCAGGGACACTTCCACGCCCCAAGGCTGGCCCTTCACCCAGCCGAATTTTTTGAGGTACGCGGCGGTCGACGCCAGCGCATCAGCCGGATTGTCCGACCAGATATCGCGCTTGCCGTCGCCGGTGAAATCCACTGCGTAATCCAGGTACGATGTCGGGATGAACTGGGTGTGTCCCATCGCACCAGCCCAGCTGCCGGTCATCTTGCGAGCGGCGACATCACCGGCCTGAAGGATCTTCAGCGCGGCCACCAGCTGACCCTCGAAAAACGCCCCGCGCCGCCCGTCAAAGGCCAGCGTTGCCAAGGAACGGATCACATCCATCTTGCCGCGGAACGTGCCATAGCTGCTTTCCAATCCCCAGACCGCCACCACGATCTCTTTTTCGACGCCATAGGTTGCTTCGATTTGATTCAGCCGGGCGCGCTGTGCCTGCAGTGCCGCCTTGCCGTTTTTCACCCGCAGCTCTGAGGCTGCGCTGTCCAGATAGTCCCAGATCGTCTTGGTGAATTCCGACTGGTTGCGGTCGCGGCGGATCACCTCAGCATCATAACTGACCCCGGCAAAGGCAGTGTCCAGCACCGGTGCGCTGACGCCCTGCGCTTTGGCACGGCTGCGGAACGCTTTGATCCAGCCTTGGAAATTCAAGTCAGCAGCGGCAAGCTCAGGCTTTTGGATGGCGGCCGCAGGCCTTGCCGCAGGTCGCATGGCTGTGGCTGCAGCCAATTGAATGGCTTCGCCCTGTACCTCTTGTTCAAGAAGCCCTGGCCGCTGGGCGGGCCTCAGGGAACTGTCCGGTGCGGCCTCTGCCGCCATGGCGCCGCCTGCTACCAGGGACGCTGCAACCCATTTGCGCATGTTGCACCTCATTATCACTGCTCCCCTCCAGTCTAGCGGCGGTGCCGTCCGGGTAAAGAGGTCAGTCATTGAATGTGCGGCGGGCCGCCTGCCGGTGCTCTTGGCGGAACTGCTTCAGCGCGTCCCGCAGCATCGGCACCCGGTGCGGGCGGAAGCTTTGCCCCGTAACTTGCAAGGTCTGCATCCGGTCCAGCCGGAACACGCGTATCGCCTCGCGCAGGCAGCACCAGGCAATCAGCACGGTCGAGCGGTCGAAATATACGACACTTAGCGGCTTCACTTGCCGCTCGGTCACCGCGCCATGCCCGTCAGTATAGCCAAAGCGCACCTCCACCTCGTCCCAGGTGGCCTGACGCAACTCCTGTGCCGAAATCGCGGGCGGAATGGGCCGGTCGAAGCGGTAGGGCGCCAGCACCGCGTGGCGCAGCCTGTGGGCCTGCCGCGGCGGCAGCCGCGCCTGCAGCTTGCGCAACGCTTCCGAGGCTGCGGTGGCCAGCTCGGGATCGCCGATCTGTTCAACTTCGCGCAGACCGAGCACCAGCGCTTCTAGTTCGGTGTCGCGAAACCCCATCGGCGGCAGCGCGTTGTCCTCGATCAGGGTAAACCCATAGCCCGCGGCGCCATCAATCACCGCGCCCATTTCGCGGAGGGTGGCAATATCACGGTGGATGCTGCGGGCGGATACCCCAAGTTCGTCGCCCAGCCGTGCCGCAGTATGCGGTCCAGGTCCAAGGCGCATGGCCTGCATCAGCTGAAAAAGGCGGTGGGTTCGGGACATGACCCATTCTCTCTACGACTGATGACAGTTTTTGTCACCATGCCGATTTAAGCTGTCAGCAACCCGAGATGACAGGAGCCCGGAATGCTGACCCTTCTTACCTATCCCCGAAATGGCACCGTTTTCAGCCTCAGCCCGTTTTGCGTCAAGGCAGCCTTGCTGCTGGCCTATGCTGGCCAAACCTGGACCCGTGAAGACCTGAACGATCCCCGTAAGATGCCGCACCGCAAGCTGCCCGTGCTGCGCACGCCAGGCGGGCTGGTGCCGGACAGCAGCGCAATCCGTGCCTGGCTGGAGCAGCAGGGCACGGATTTTGATGCTGCCCTCGGAACACGGGACCGGGCCCAGGCGCATTTTCTGATCCGCATGGCCGAGGATACGCTTTATTTCCACGTGGTGCGCGACCGCTGGGACAATGATGCGGTCTGGCCGACGATCCGCGACAGCTATTTTCACGAGATCCCGGCCTTGATCCGCCGCCCGGTGACCAGTTCAATCCGCAAGTCGGTCCATAACGGGCTGATGTTCCAGGGCACTGCCCGGTTCAGCGACGCCGAACGCAGTCAGCGTCTGGACCAGGATCTGCGGGCCTTCGCCGGTTTGCTGAAAGGGCAGAATTTCCTGTTTGGCGCCCAGATCTCCAGTGCCGATTTCAGCGTCGCTTCCATGTTGCAGGCGATGGGGACAACACCTGTCCGCACCGCGCTGGTCAGCCGTATCCTCGACGATACGGTCCTGCAGCCCTATGTTGATCGCGTGTTTGAAACGGTGCCGTTGCCATGACCCCGCCCTTTGCCAGTCCCGGAATTGAGGCCGCCTTTGATGTGCTGGACCCGCAGGCCCGCGCCGGCCTGCTGGCGCTGCGCGGATTGATCTTCGACACCGCGGCGCAATCGCCAGAGGCCGGGCGGATCGAGGAAGCCCTGCGCTGGGGCCAGCCTTCCTATCTCACCCCGAGCGCAAAACCGGCACCACCCTCCGGCTGGGGGTGCCCAAGGGTGCGCGTTTTGCGCTGTTTGTACATTGCCAAAGCCGGCTGATTCCGGAGTTTGCCGCTGCCTTCCCGGCCTGGGACCGGTTCGAGGGCACCCGAGCAGTTCTGTTCAACGATCCCGCCGAGGTCGAACCCATTCGCCATGGGTGGCTGATCAAGCGCGCGCTGACCTACCGTATCCGGCCGCCGTTAGAGATCCCGGCCTGATCGAAAACCAGGCTGTCCCCGCGGGGACAGCTGCTTATTCCCGCCGCTTGCGTTCAACTTTGCGTTTTACTTTGGCGCCTTTGTGCTTGGACTTTGCTACCTTGCGCCTGACGGTGCGGCCTGCCGGGCTGCGCCGTCCGCCTTTGCGGGATCCGCCGCCCTTGGGCAGTTCCAGGTTTTCAATTGCCAGCAATTCCAGCTCCAGCCCGCCGGTCACCGGTGCCGCCTGAACCAGCCGCACGGTGACCCGTTGGCCGATGGCCAGGGTCATGCCCGTATCGGCCCCCATCAGCGTGCCGGCCTGGGCGTCGAAATGGAAAAACTCCCGCCCGATCGAGCGCACCGGGACCAATCCGTCGGCGCCGGTCTCATCCAGTTTCACAAAGGCCCCGAACCGGGCAATACCGCTGATCCGCCCTTCGAATTCATTGCCCACCCGTTCACTGAGGTAGGACGCCAGATAACGGTCGGTGGTGTCCCGTTCAGCAATCATCGACCGCCGTTCGGTGTCAGAGATATGGGTGGCGGTGTCCTCGAGCCGTTCAATCTGGGCTTCGTCCAGCCCATCGTCGCCCCAGCCATGCGAGGAGACCAGCGAACGGTGCACGATCAGGTCCGCATAGCGGCGGATCGGCGAGGTGAAATGTGCGTAGTTTTTGAGTGCCAGGCCGAAATGGCCAAAGTTCTCCGGGTTGTAATAGGCCTGCTGCATCGACCGCAGGGTGGAGATGTTGATCAGCTCCGCCTCATCGGTTCCCGCCGCGTGGTTCAGCAGCGCATTCAGATGCCGGGTTTGCAGCACCTGGCCCTTGGCCAGGTTCAACCCTGCTGCGCGGGCGGTTTCGCGCAGTGCTTCCAGCTTTTCCTGCGCCGGTTCCTCATGCACCCGGAACAGCAGCGGCGAGCGCTTTTTGATCAGCGTCTCCGCCGCGGCGACATTGGCGAGGATCATGAACTCCTCAATCAGCTTGTGCGCATCCAGCCGGTCGCGGAAGGCAACCGAGGTGACCTGACCAGCGTCATCCAGGATGATTTTGCGCTCCGGCAGGTCCAAGTCCAGGGGTTCCCGCACCGCACGCGCTCTTTTTAGAGCCTGATATGCGGCAAAAAGCGGCTTGATCACATCTTCCACAAACGGAGTGGTTTTTTCGTTCGGAGTGCCGTCCATGGCCTCCTGCACCTCGGCGTAATGCAGCGAGGCGGCAGAGCGCATCAGTCCGCGCACAAACCGGTGTCCGATCTTGTTGCCATCGGCGTCCACCTGCATCCGCACCGCGATACAGGCGCGCGGCACCCCTTCGTGCAAGCTGCACAGATCGCCCGACAGCCGGTCCGGCAGCATCGGCACCACCCGGTCCGGGAAATAGCTGGAGTTGCCGCGTTTGCGCGCCTCGCGGTCCAGCGCAGAGCCGGGGCGCACATAGGCCGCCACATCGGCAATCGCCACCCAGATCACATGGCCGCCCGGGTTTTTCGGGTCGTCGTCAGCATGGGCAAAGCAGGCGTCGTCATGATCGCGCGCATCTGCGGGGTCGATGGTAACCAGCGGCAGCTCGCGCAGGTCTTCGCGGCCCTTGAGGCCCATCGGTTTGGCGGCATCGGCCTCGGCCATGACCGGATCGGGGAAGTGATCGGGGATACCATGCTGATGAATGGCAATCAGCGAGACCGCCTTTGGTGCTGCCGGGTCGCCCAGCCGTTCCACGATCCGCGCGCGCGGCAGGCCCATGCGGCCCTTGGGGCCTGCCTGTTCGGCTTCGATCAGCTCGCCGTCTTTGGCGCCGTTGATGGCGTCCGGGGCTACCATCCATTCGCTGGAGGCGGCCTTGTCGATCGGCACAATCCGTCCACCTTCGGAACCGGCGCGGAAAATGCCCAGCACCCGTTTCGGATTGCTGCCGATGCGGCGGATCAGCCGGGCCTCGTAATTGTGGTCCTGATCCGGCACCTGCTGCAGCTTGGCCAGGATTTTGTCGCCTTCGCCCAGGGCCGGGTCGGAGGCGCGGGGAGGATCAGAATAACCGGTTCCACCCCTTCGCCGTGCCATTCCAGCGGCCGACCATACAGGTCGCCATTATCGTCCGGCGCCTTTACCTGCAGCACGGTCACCGGCGGCAGCTGGTCCGGGTCGCGGTAGGTCTTCTTGCGCTTCTGCAAGTGGCCCTCACCCTCCAGCTCCTTCAGGATGCGCTTGAGGTCGATGCGGTCGGCGCCCTTGATGCCAAAGGCCTTGGCGATGTCGCGCTTGGAGGTATGGGTCGGGTTGGCGGAGATCCAGTCGAGGATTTCGGCCTTGGAGGGAATACGGCTCATACCTCCCGCGTAGCATGGCGCGGAGGCGGCGTCATGGTGAAAAGCGCAGCTTAGCGGCGGGGCAGATCGGCGGCGGTGTCGACGTCGCGCAGGGTATCAGTCAGGGCGATGCGGTATCCGGGCAGGGTCTGCAGCGTATCAGCCAGCGCATGTTCCGTTGACCAGCGGGTGTTTTGAAACAGACCGTGGGGCAGGCGGGCCGGGTGCTGGGCGCCCGCCAGCCAGTAACCGCCATCCTCCGCGGGGCCAAAGACAGCGTCGTGATCACCAAGGACTGCAAAGGCGCGGGCGATATGGGGCGGGTGATGCCGGGGATGTCAGCGCCGATCAGGCAGACAGGGCCAGGCACAGATTGCAGCATCCGCTTCATCCGCTGGCCCAGGTCGCCATTACCTTGCGGCAGGCGGTGCAGGTCAGCGGGCCAGACCTTTGAATTCACCGCGATGCCGGGAGCTGCCGCCAGCACAATCTGCCAGCGCGGATCGCGCAATCGCCGCATCAGCCGGGCGGATTGGTGGCGGAACCACCAGGTTGCCGGGATCACGCCGATATCCCGGCCCAGCCGGGTCTTGACCCGGCCCGGGCGCGGCTCCTTGACCATGATGATCAGGGTCCGTTTCACGTGAAATCGCGCAGCATGTCCCGGTGGTCGATGCCGGCATCGTCATAGACCGGGCCAAAGGCGGTGAACCCGAGCTTTTCATAGAACCCGATGGCATGGAGCTGCGCGCCCAGCTTGGCTTTGGATATGCCCGGTTTGGTCCGCGCGGTTTCCACCGCCGCTTCAATCAGCTTAGCGCCCAGCCCGTTGCCGCGGGTAGATTGCAGCACGCAGACCCGGCCGATTTTGGCGGTGTCGCCTTTGAAGACAATCCGTGCGGTTCCCACCGGATCACCGTCCTGAACGGCCAGCAGGTGGGTGGCAGAGGCATCCAGCGTGTCCTGTTCCTCTTCCAATGGTACCCCTTGCTCCACCACAAACACCTGGTGGCGCAGAGCAAAGCAGGTCTCAAGATCGTCCGTGACAGCCATGCTCAGGCTCATGCGAAGAAATCCTGCAGAATGCGCGTGTAGATGGATTTCAGCTGGTGGATCTGGGCGACTTCCACCCGTTCATCCACCTGATGCATGGTTTTGCCGACCAGGCCGAATTCTACCACTGGGCAGTGGTTTTTCACAAACCGCGCATCCGACGTGCCGCCAGTAGTCGAGAGGTCAGGTTTGCGGCCCGTTTCCGCCTCCACCGCCGCTGAAACCAAATCTGACAGCGCACCCGGCGGGGTGATGAAGCTTTCGCCGGAGACTTTTACCTTAATCCCGATTTCAACACCGAATTCGGCGGCCACTTTGTCAGCCTCGCCTTGCAGCCAAGCGCGCAGGCTGGCGCCGCTGTGAGAATCGTTGAAGCGGATGTTGACGGTTGAGGCCGCCTGTGCCGGGATCACATTGGTGGCCGGGTTGCCGGTGTCGATGGTAACGACCGCCAGCGTCGAGGCATCAAAATGATCGGTGCCCTTGTCCAGCTCATGGCTGGCCAGGTGGTCCATCAGCCGCGCCATCGCGTTCAGCGGGTTGTTGGCGCGGTGCGGATAGGCCGAATGCCCCTGCACGCCGGTTACTGTGAACCATGCAGTGAGAGAGCCGCGGCGGCCGATCTTGATCATCTCGCCCATCTCATCGGGGCAGGTGGGTTCCCCCACCAGGCAGACCGACATCTGCTCGCCTTCGCGGTCCATGTAATCCAGCAGCGCGGTGGTGCCGTCCACGGCGTCGCCTTCCTCGTCGCCGGTGATGGTCAGGATGATGGCACCGTCCGGCGGTGTATCCCGCACAAAATCAATCGCGGCAGCGGCAAATGCAGCGACCCCCGACTTCATGTCAGTGGCGCCGCGGCCGTACATGAAACCGTCTTTCTCTTCTGCGCCAAAAGGCGGCATGGTCCAGGCGGCGGCATCCCCCAAGGGAACAACATCGGTGTGACCGTTGAAACCAAAGGTTTTGGCGTGGCCCTTGGCGCCCCAGCGGGCAAACAGGTTGGAAACATCACCGCGATCAGTTCGGGCGCACTCAAAACCTGCGCCGCTCAGCAGTTTCTCCAGCAGCACCAGCGCGCCGCCTTCCTCGGGCGTCACCGACGGACAGCGGATCAGGTCGGCAGTCAGGCGGGCGGGATCGGTTTGCGGCATGGGCGGGCTCCTGAATTACGAGTGCACACAGGCCTAGCGCGGATCGGGGCGCTGTGCAATTCGCCGCTGCGGCAGGGAATGTGGCGCAAAAGCTGCGGTTTTGCAGATGCGCCCAGGCCAATCTGACTCACGTAAAATTTTATGTTAAGGCTTTGTTAATAATGACCCGAGGCAGGGCAACCAAACGAGCAACAAGGGCCGCAAAGGCCAATCAGGAGCAAGCTGTGCGCAGCCGCGGCGCGCCTGTAATTGACAGCAGGTGCAGGCCTGTGTCTCTCGTTTGTCCGGCCTCTGACAGGCAAGAGGTGGGCAAATCATGGCAACAGGCGCTGAACTCAATTATCAGACAAACGCCTCTGCAACGCAGATGGCGCAAACAATTTTTGGCGATGGAGCCACTGTTGTCGGCGCTTCCTATTCGGGGTGGAGCCAGTCCTCGGCGATCTATTCAAACGGCGATGCCCTGGCACCGGGCGCAACACCCAGCGATTCCGGTGTCATTCTGTCGACCGGGCGGGCCAGCCATTTCACCCGGAATGGAAGCGACCCCAACCGGTCCACCCAAACCTCGACCAATACGTCCGGCGAAAGCAATAACGCGGATTTCAATGCCGCAGCGGGCACCAATACCTATGATGCTTCCTATCTGGATGTGAGCTTCATTCCCGATTCGGATGTGATGACGATGCAATTCGTCTTTTCCTCCGAAGAATTTCCGGAATTCCAAAATTCAGTCTATCAGGACGTGGTGGCGGTCTGGGTCAATGGCGAGCAGGCGTTGATGGAAATCGGCAACGGCCAGGCCAACCCCAGCAACATCAGTTCCTCTATCAACGAGAATCTGTATCTCGATAACGCCGGCGATGATTTCAACACCGAGATGGACGGGCTTACCCTGACCATGACGCTGACGATGCGTGTCAACCCCGGTGAAGTGAACGACATCCGCATCGGCATCGCCGATGTGAGCGACAGCCGCTACGACAGTAACCTGCTGATCGCCGCAGATTCGGTGCAGACCGATCTGGTGGCAATGACCGACAAGGTTTTTGTTGCACCGGACAGCAGCAAGACCATCGACGTGCTGGCCAATGACGTGAACAATTCCGGCGGCAGCCTGACCATCACTCATCTCAACGGTACTGCGGTGACGGCCGGGTCCGTGGTGACGCTCAACACCGGGCAAGAGGTGCAGCTGAACGCGGATGGCACGCTGACCCTGATCGGTGACGGCGATGTTGAGGACTTCAACTTTACCTATGGTGTGACCAATGGCGTCAATTCCGATACCGGCTTTGTCAATGCCAGCTCGATCCCCTGTTTCGTGGCGGGCACCCGGATCCGGACCCCCTATGGCGAGGTGCCGGTGGAGGATCTGATGCCCGGCGATCTGGTGGAGACCCGCGACGATGGTGCGCAGGTGCTGTGCTGGACCGGCGGGCGATCGGTGGCGGCAGAAGCTGATTTTGCGCCGATCCGAATTGCCGCGGATACGTTTGGCCGGCATGGCGAACTGATGGTTTCTCCGCAGCACCGGGTGCTGGTGCGCGGGGCCCATGCTGAGTTGTTTTTTGGCGAGGAAGAGGTTCTGGTGGCAGCCAAGGATCTGGTCAATGGGCGCAGTGTGGCACGCTGTCCGGGCGGCGAAGTCACCTATGTGCATCTGATGTTCGACCGTCACCAGGTGATTTACTCCGAAGGTCTTGCTACTGAGAGCTTTTTGCCCGGTCCGCAGATCGTCAACCTGTTCGACCGGCCGGTGGCAGAGGAGATCTGCGCGCTGTTCCCCGAGCTTGATCCGGAAACGGGCACGGGTTACAGCGCCGCAGCGCGGCCTGCGCTTAAAGCCTATGAAGGGCGGCTGCTGGCCGCGATCCAGGCGGCCTGACGCCGGTGGGCTGGTTTGCGGTCTTTGGCAGCGGCCATAATTGGAGCGATCCGCAGGTGCTGCTGAAAGCGGGGGTATCTGACAGCGACGGCCTGTTGGTGCGCGGCACAATCATGCTGGAATTCCAGCTGCCGGAAAGCGCACGGCCAGAGCCGCTTCTGCTGTATTCGCAATGCGGCGATTGGCCGTTGCGGCTGGCATTGCAAGCGGTGCCGGGCGGCGGCTTAAGTTTTGTGCTGGAGCAAAGCGGTGCCGTGCTGCACCAGACGCTGAATCCTACCAGCCTGGGCCGCACCGGCCGGCTGCGGCTGCTCTATGCCTGGGATGCACCTGCCCGCACAGGGCGGCTGACGCTGGAACAGCCGGACGGCAGCCAGATGCAGATTGCTGCCCTGGCCAGACCCAAACCTTGGCGGCTGCGGGATCTGCAGGCGCTGACCGGACCGTTGGGCTATGTGGCGCCGGCAGTAGAATACGTGGCGTTCTCCAGCTGCATGGAGCCGGCCGGTCCGGCCCCGGCGCTGCTGCCTTCCACCCCGATTGCCACACCTGAAGGCTACCGTGCGCTGAATGGTTTGCAGCGGGGCGATCTGGTTCTGACCAGCAGCGGTGAGGCGGTGCCGGTCTTGCATGTGATCGAACGCCAAGTGCCGGCGCTGGGCTCCTTTGCGCCGGTGCGGCTCAGGGCGCCTTACTTCGGGCTGCTTCGGGACATTCAGGCAGCACCGTTTCAGCGGCTGGTGCTGTCCGGTTCGGAGGTGGAGTATCTGTTCGGGCAGCCTGCGGTTCTGGTGCCGGCCGGCAATTTGCTGGGGACCGGCACCGCATTGCGGGGTGCGTCAGCCACTCCGCTGATCACTTACCGTCAGGCGGTGCTGCCGGATCATGAACCGCTGCTGGCCGCCGGCGCCATGACCGAGAGCCTGTTCCTGGGCCGCCTGCGCCGCGATCCCCCGCGGCTGGCTGCCAGCCTTTTGGCACCGCTGGGCGCCGCAGCCCTGCCCGAGCACCGGCAGCCGAAATTCCCGGTGCTGCGGGCCTTTGACGCTGCAGTACTGGCTGAACGGCGGACGGCCTGACACAGTCGCGGCATCGAATCCCGCCTTTGCTGCCAAGGCGCTTGCGTGAAAAAAAGGAACCGCCTAAGGACATTGAAACCGTCCCAGAGGCCTGACCCGAGCGTTTCCGTGCTGTATCTCCGCCTGACCACCGCCGCCATGTTCCTGATTTGGGGGCAATTGCTGTCTGCGCAGGTGCTGACTGTCAACACGGTCACCCGTCCGCCGTTTTCGATGGTGGAAGAGGGGCGTGACACGGGCTTCTCGCTGGAATTGCTCAAAGTCCTCTCTGAACGGCTGGATTGGGAGTACCGCGTCAACCGCACGAGCAGCTTTGCAGAGATGCTGGACGGGGTGCGCAGCGGCGAGGCGGATCTGGCCGCCGCCAATATCTCCATCACCGCATCACGCGAAATCACGATGGACTTCAGCCATCCGATTTTTGAAAGCGGGCTGCAGATCATGGTGCAGGCCGATGAAATCCGCCAGCCGTCGCTGTTCAGGGCGCTGCTGTCCTGGGATCTGGCCGCGGCGATCGGCATTGCCTTTTTGCTGCTGTTCGGCGGCGGCATGCTGATGTGGGTTTTCGAGCGCCGCGCCCAGCCCTATTTCGACCGCCCCTTGAAAGAGGCCTGGTTTCCTTCTTTCTGGTGGGCGCTGAACCTGGTGGTGAACGGCGGATTTGAGGAACGGGTGCCGCGTACGCCGGTAGGCCGGATGTTCGGTGTGGTGCTGGTTGTGTCGTCGCTGTTCGTCGTCTCGGTCTTTGTCGCCAAGATCACTGCTGTGATGACAGTGGAGGCGATCAGCGGCTCGGTGAACTCGGTGAACGATCTTTATGGAAGATCCGTTGCAACAATCGGCGGGTCGACCGCAGCCGGGTTCCTTGATCGGCGAGAGATCGACTATTCCGCCTTTAGCGGTCTGGATGAAATGCTGGCCGCCTTTGAAGCCGGTGAGGTGAAGGCCTTGGTTTTTGATGCGCCGGTGCTGAACTATTATGTTCAGCAGGGCGGGTACCAGTTCGGATACACCATCGGCCAGCCGTTCCTGCGCGAGAATTACGGGCTGGTGTTCCCGGCCGGCTCGCCGCTGGTGGAAGAGGTTAATCAGGCGCTGCTGGCAATGCAGGAGGACGGCAGCTATGACGCCCTTTACCGCAGATGGTTCGGCAGCCAGAACTGACCTGCGGAGTTAGTGGAAAACCGGCTCCTCGCCGTCAAAGAACGGGGTCATCTGGGCAACGATCACGGCGTTTTCCTCCAGTGCCCGCTGCATCAGCGCGCGTTCTTCCTCACCGATCTCATGGCCTTCGGCCTCACGTTCCTCCAGGGTGCCGTATCCGGTCACATCCAGCGGCGCGGTGTCGGCCTGTTTCAGAATCGCCACGGTTTCACGCACCGCCTCGGCCTCGTCCACGCCGGAGGCATAGATCATCAGCGCCGCGCCAGTGGCGCCATCAGGCAGGCCGTCGCCGTCCTTGCGTCCGATCTGGACAAGCAGGGTATAGACTTGCTGGCGGGAGGGTTTCTTCTTTTCCATGCCGCCGCCATAGCGCCGGGGCGGGGGGGTGGTCAATCAAATTGCGGCCGCGGGGAAACTGTCCGGGCTGGCGAATGGCTTGCAAGCAGGCGCGATCAGGATTTATGTCTACGCTTATTCAGTTTCCCAAAGGACCCGCCGATGCGCATCTCCGCTCTGACTGCCCAGCCGGTGCCCTGGAAGAACGGCGGCGGTGTGACACGCGAATTGGCCTTGCATCAGGAAGACGGCCAGATGATCTGGCGTCTCAGTCTGGCGGATATTTCACGCAGCGGCCCGTTTTCCGCCTTTCCGGGCCTTGCCCGCATCCATTGCATCGTAGAGGGCGCAGGCCACACGCTGTCAAATAGCGAAACACAGCTGCAAGCGTGGCCGCTGAAACCGCTGTGTTTTGATGGCGGCTTGGATTTGGACTGCCGTCTGCGCGAAGGACCCTGCAAGGCCTGTAATGTGATCTACGATCCAGTGCGGGTCACGGCAGACGCCGCAATTTTGAGAGACGGCGCGCTGCCCGATGCTGCAGGCAGCCAAGTGTTCTTTGTTGTGTCCGGCAGCCTGAAGCTTGCAGGCCAGGGCCACTTTGCTCCGGGCGAAGGGATCGTCCTGGAAAACACCGCTAGCGGAAGGATCTCCGATGGCGGCGTGGTTATCCAATTGCGGTTTTTGCCTGTTTAGAGACTGTTCAGCAGGTCGCTGATCGCGGTCCGGTATCCCGCAACGACACTGTCGCGGGCGATATGGCGGCCCTGTTGCACAATATGGCGGCCGGCGCTCCAGACATCCGTCACAGTGTCGTCGCCTGCCGCAAAACACAGCCCGTCCAGCATCTGCTCCGGCTTCAGCGCGCAGAGCGCCGGGACGCTGCTGTCGATGGCCACTAGATCCGCCAGCGCGCCTTCCTCGATCCGGCCGCCATCCCGGCCCAAGGCTTGCGCGCCGCCTTTGGCTGCGCCCAAATACAGCGTTTCCCCAACCGAGCCTGCTCCCGGCACCAGCACATTGCGGGCCAGGTCGCGCAAACGTTGGGAATACTCTAGCGTGCGCAACTCCTCGGGCATCGAAATCCGCACGTTAGAGTCTGAACCAACCCCGAACGCGCCATCCTTCGCCAGATACTCTCTCCCGTTGAACGGGCCGTCGCCCAGGTTTGCTTCTGTGATCGGACACAGCCCTGCGACCGCTCCCGAACGCGCCATGCCGCCGGTCTCAGCGCTTGTCATGTGGGTGGCATGGATCAAGCACCATTTGCCATCGACGGGTGCGTTGTCCAGCAGCCATTCGACAGGCCGTGCAGCCAGCCAATCACTGATGTCGGCGACTTCTTTTGGCTGCTCGGAGATATGGATATGCACCGGCAGCCCGTCCTGGATCTGCAGCACTGCTGCCAGGTCCTCGGGGCAGGTGGCGCGCAGCGAGTGCGGTGCGATGCCGACGCAGGCGTCCTGCGGCAGATCCCGCGCAGCAATTTTGCGGGCCCGGGCGACCAATTCAGAGAATTCCGCAACCGAATTGCCAAACCGCTGCTGGCCCCCATTCAGAGCCTGTTTTCCCGCCCCGCCGTAAGTATAGAGCACGGGCAGATGGGTGAGACCGATACCGGTCTGGCTGGCGGCGGCAAACACCCGCTCGCTAAGCTCGGTCAGTGATGCAAAATGCGCACCGCCCGGCTGGTGATGGACATAGTGGAACTCGCCCGCCGAGGCATAGCCGGCTTCCAGCATCTCCATGAAAACCAGCGCAGCGATAGCCTCGTATTGCTCCGGGGTGATGCGGTCCACGAACCGGTACATCAACTCGCGCCAGGTCCAGAAGCTGTCCTTGCCCGCTGCGCGGTATTCGGTCATTCCCGCCATCGCGCGCTGAAAGCTGTGGGAATGCAGATTGCCCAGCGACGGCAGCAGCACGTCTGCCCGCGCGTCGCCTGGCTGCGGCTGGGCACCGGATTCCATTGAGCAAATCCGGCCGCTCTCAATCGTCAGCCGGAGGTTCACTGCCCATCCCTGGGGCAGGCGGGCGTGCTGGGCGAATATGGTCTGCATCTAACCCTCTTATGTGTAGATGTAATACTATTAGCGGCATGTTTTTTGTGCTGCAAGAGTATTGCGCTGGAGGGGCGCTGCCCCTTGGCCTCGCGGCCTCACCCCGGGATATTTCCGGCAAGAGGAATAGCGGACCCCTGTTTCTTCCTCTTGCTCGAAATATCCTGGGGTTTGGGGCAAAGCCCCAAAAAAAACGCGCCCGGATGGGGCGCGCTCTATTGTTTCTGCGATGCAGCGCGGATCAGTCGCGCAGCAGCTCGTTGATGCCGGTCTTGGAGCGGGTCTTTTCATCGACGCGCTTCACGATCACTGCACAGTAAAGGCTGATGTTGTTCTTCGACGGCATCGAGCCTGCGACCACAACCGAGTAAGGCGGCACTTCGCCATAGGTCACTTCGCCGGTTTCGCGGTCTACGATCTTGGTCGATTTGCCGATGAACACGCCCATACCCAGAACCGAGCCTTCGCGCACGATGCAGCCTTCGACCACCTCGGAACGGGCGCCGATGAAACAGTTGTCCTCGATGATGGTGGGGCCCGCCTGCATCGGTTCCAGCACGCCGCCGATGCCGACGCCGCCGGAGAGGTGCACGTTCTTGCCGATCTGCGCGCAGGAGCCGACTGTGGCCCAGGTGTCGACCATGGTGCCTTCGCCGACATGGGCGCCGAGGTTCACGAAAGAAGGCATCAGCACCGCGCCCGGCGCGATATAGGCGGATTTGCGGACGACGCAGTTCGGCACCGCGCGGAAGCCGGCAGATTTCCACTGATCTTCACCCCAGCCGGCAAATTTGCTGTCGACCTTGTCCCACCAGCCGCCGGCCTGCGGGCCGCCTTCGTGGATTTCCATGTCCTTGATGCGGAAGCCCAAAAGCACCGCTTTTTTTGCCCATTGGTTCACGTGCCAGTCACCGCTGTCCAGCTTTTCGGCCACCCGCAGTGATCCGGAGTCCAGCGCGTTCAGGGTGTCTTCAATGGCTTCACGGGTCTCGCCGGTGGTGGCGGGGGTGATGGTGTCGCGCGCCTCCCAGGCGGCTTCGATCGCTGCTTCCAGCTGGGCGTTGGACATGGGTGTTCCTCCGGCATTCGTTAGATTCGGGGTTACATAACGGCAATCTGCTCGCAGGTCATGTCCGGATTGCGTCCAAATTGCCGCCCCCGACGGCGTTTTGCCGGCAGTCAGCGCACCCGGCGCAGGTGGCGGCGCAGGATTTCGCAAGCCGCAGC
Source organism: Leisingera sp. NJS201 (assembly GCF_004535885.1). Classification (NCBI taxonomy): domain Bacteria; kingdom Pseudomonadati; phylum Pseudomonadota; class Alphaproteobacteria; order Rhodobacterales; family Roseobacteraceae; genus Leisingera; species Leisingera sp. NJS201. The sequence goes on along the minus strand of NZ_CP038234.1, from coordinate 3,930,263 downwards.
GGGATCGCGGCGCTCCATCGCCTGCACGATGGCGGCATGATCACTGTCTGTCCGGCGGGTCCATTGGTGCTGCCAGTTGGCAAACAAATGGCGGGCAGCGGCGATATGCAGATCGTCAATCGAGGCCAAGAGCCGGGGCATCGCGCAAGGAGCAAGGATCGTCTTGTGAAAGGCCCGGTTTAGCCGTTCCCAGCCAGCCATGTCCTGTGCCGCGTCGCAGGCGAGACGGGCGGCCTCGGCGGTTTCGATATCCTTTGGTGTCAGGCGGGCAAAGGCGTGGGTCAGGGCCAGAACCTCCAGCGCCACCCGCATCTCGATCACCTCACGGATTTCGGAAGGGTCCAGGGCGCTGACCCGGGTGCCGCGGCGGGGTTCGGATTGGGCGAGGCCATGCGCCTCCAGCCGCAGGAGCGCTTCGCGCACCGGAACGTGGCTGGCGTCAAACTCGCGCGCGATATGGTCCTGGCGCAGTTTTTCGCCGGCAGGCAGGCTGCCGGTGATGATGCGCTCGCTCAGGCTGCGGTAGATGGTATCTGCGATGGTTGCCGACATATCCTGGCGATACCGGGGCTGATGGAGGGTCGCAAGGGTTATCCCAGCGGGTCCGGGGCTATGTTGCCGCCGCAGACCAGCACCGCCACACGCTCGCCGGGCGCAGGGCGGTAGGCGCCGCACAACAGTGCGGCCAAGGCAGTGGCGCCTGCGGGTTCAACCAGGATCCGACGTTCGCGCCACAATGCGGTCTGTGCCCTGGTGATGGCGCTGTCCGGTACAGTCACCGAAGGCAGGCCCGGTTGCGAGGCAAGTTCGAAACAGATAGCGCCGATGCGTTTGGCGCCAAGAGCGTTGGCCGCGACGCCGGAGACGTCCACATCCACCGGCTGACGGGCCAGCAATGCCGCATTCAGCGCGCAAGAGGTTTCGGGCTCCACCGCCACGATCTTCTTTGCTCCCTGGAACCAGGCCAGTGCGCCGGCAATCAGCCCGCCGCCGCCCACCGCGATCAGAAGGGTATCTGCCTCAAGGCTTTGGGCCTGCCATTCGGCAAAGCAGGTGCCCTGGCCCGCAACAGTCGCGGGGGCGTCGTAGGCGTGGACCTGCATGGCGCCGGTCTCCGCCTCATAGGCCTGGGCCTGTTCCAGTGCGTTGGCATAGGCGCCGGGTACCACCTGCAGATCAGCCCCGGTTCGTTCGATCAGTGATATTTTGGCCGGGCCTGCCATCTCGGGCACGTAAATCCGGGCCTTGTGGCCCAGCTGGTGCGCGGCATAGGCCGCGGCGGCGCCGTGGTTGCCGCCCGAGGCCGCCACCAGTCCCGCCGGCGGCACTGGCTGGCTCAGCAATGTGTTGAAGGCACCGCGGGCCTTAAAGCTGCCGGTGTGCTGCATGTGCTCCAGCTTCAGCTCCACCGGGAAATCCAGGCCGAAGCCCTGCGTTTGCATCACCGGGGTCTGCTGCACATGGGGGCTAACGCGTTCTGCTGCGTTCCTGATTTCATCCTGCCAGTTCATGCGCCGATCTCCCTGCCTGCTGCGCGGGAACCTTATCGGCGCCGCCGCTGTGTGCAAGCGCTACGGTGCGTTGTTGCATTCTTGATTGGCGCTAACGGTCAAGGGCGGCTACAAAGGGAGTCCTGTTGATTAATCTGGGATTTTTTATGACCGAAGACCGCCACAGCCGATTCCGCGATGCCCATTCCGACCGGGACCGGGCCGAACATGTGCCCGCCACGCCGCAGACCCAGGCGCCTGCCTACCGGCTTGCCTTTGCCGATGAAGAGTTTCTGTGCCGCGAGGAGCTGCGCCCGGTGCGGCTGCAGCTGGAGCTGCTGAAGCCTGAGCTGATGCTGAACGAACATGGCATCGAAAGCACCATCGTGATGTTTGGCGGCGCGCGGATCCCGGATCCCAAGCATAAGGATCAGGCGCGGACAAAGACGCTGGCGGATTTGTCGCATTTCTATGATGAGGCGCGCGAGTTTGCCCGGCTGATGACCGAAAAATCGAAGGAGAGCGGCGGCCGTCAGAACGTGATCGTAACCGGCGGCGGCCCCGGTGTGATGGAGGCGGGCAACCGCGGCGCGCTGGACGCGGGCGGCCAGTCCATTGGCCTGTCGATCGTGCTGCCGCATGAGCAGGCGCCCAACGGCTACGTAACGCCGGACCTCAGTTTCAATTTCCACTACTTCGCGATCCGCAAGATGCATTTCCTGATGCGGGCGCGGGCGATCACCGTATTCCCCGGCGGTTTCGGCACGCTGGATGAGCTGTTCGAGAGCCTGACCCTGATCCAGACCGGCCGGATGGAGCGGGTGCCCTTCCTGCTGTTCGGCAAGGAATTTTGGGACCGGATCATCAACTGGGAGGCGCTGGGTGACGCCGGCACCATTTCGGATCAGGATCTGGACCTGTTCCGCGTGGTCGACACTGCCCAGGAAGCGGTGGAGATCATCGACAACTGGGAGCCTGCGCCGCCGCGCGACAGCCTGCCCGGACGCGAGCGCTAATCTCGCTATGCAAGGCCGCTGCTGCCGGGATTAAGAGAGTTCCGGCGGCAGTCTGCCGATCTCGTCGCCGGTGGTCAGCCGGGTGAGGATCTGCGCACCTTCTACGGTTTTTACAGAATAGCCATAACCGCGCAGGCGGAATTGCCATTCCCGCGGGCTAAGTGCTTTTCCCCGTTCGCTGCGGATCAGGTCCAGCACGCTGGGGTCAATCGGGGCAGTCTTGCGTTCCATTGGAGCCATCTGTGAGTCCTTCTGAAAATGAATTGTCTGCGTTTTGGAAATTGTTCCCGGCAAAGGGCGGAATTTAAGCTGTATTGTGAAAAGAGTACGGCGGGCTGGCCTGTCTCCCGAAGTGCGGCTTCTGCGCAACAGTTCTCAGGCGTGGTGATGCCGCAGTAACGCGGGCAGTGGACCGGCGGGAAACCGGACTTCATCAGACGGTTTTCGCGCAGAAATTTGCCAATTGCAGAAAATTGTCATTTCTTCGCTCGGCTTGAGGCCGGAAACGGGCCAAACTTGGCCACATTTACAAACAAAAACTTACCTGTAGCAGCATAGTGGAGACCGCTGATGTCCGAAGTTACAGATTACACGGCGCTTTTAGCCTATACATCGAACAGCAGCCTCCGCTGGAACAGCCTGACTGAGCCCGGTACTCAAACCGTGGTGACATACAGCTTTGTTGAGACCAGCGATTTGGGCAGTGTCGCTGACGACCCTTATGGCGCCAGCAGCTATTGGTCCTTCAACAGCACGCAGCGCGACTATTTCCGCCTGGCTCTTGCGGAGTTCGAAGAGGCGTCCGGCCTGCTGTTTGTCGAAACGGACGGCCCGGCGATGATCAACGCCTTTGGCTACAATGGCGGCTCTGCTGCGGGCTGGGCGGATCTTGCCTGGTCCACCTCATATTCCACCAATGAGGGGGAACTGGCGATTAAAAGCAGCAATATGGCGCCAGGGTCCTATGGCTATGAAACGGTGCTGCATGAGATCGGTCATGCGCTGGGTCTTGAACACCCGCATGACGGTGACAATACGCTGGCGGACCATCTGGACGACCAGGAGCACACCGTGATGACCTATAACTATGCCGGGTATAACGTCACGGAGCTGGGTACGTTTGATGTGCAAGCCCTGACCCATCTTTATGGCGATACCGGCAGCACCGCAGGATGGAGAGCTTACGCCAATACGGCGGGCGACGTGGTGATCAAGGCCAGCAGCCGAGCAGAAACTGTATTGGCGACCGGGCAGGATACCAAGATTTATGCCAAGGGCGGCGATGACACTGTTATCGGACGCGAAGCGGATGACCGTCTGTTCGGCGGCGGCGGCGCGGACACTCTGACCGGCGGCTTTGGCGAAGACAGGCTGGCAGGCGGCAAGGGCTCGGACGTACTGATCGGCGGCTTGGATGAGACCGACTATTCAGGCGCCTACGGTGAAGACGACTTTCTCAAAGGAAATGGCGGCCGCGATACGCTTTTCGGTGGCCAGGGGGATGACAGGCTGATCGGTGGCAACGGGAAAGACCGCCTTGTCGGCGGTGAAGGGTCTGACGTCTTGACAGGAGGCAAACACGCGGATGTTTTTGTGTTCGTGTCTGCCGATTATTGGGAAGACGAAGTCATCAAGGATTTCGGCAAAGGCAATGACCGGATCGAATTCTTTGACACCTCAGTGGAGGATTTCGGCGATCTGACCATCACACAGGTTAATGGCAACACGCTGATAGACTATTTCGGCAGTCACGAGATTGAGCTGACCGGCTATACCGGCACGCTCACCGAGGACCATTTCCTGTTTACTTGATACGGCAGCCGGGGACCCTGCCGCGCCGGGGCCGGAGCCGGGTTACTTCAACCCGGTTTCGGCCTCAATCTGCTTGCGGCTTTTGCGGGCGCGCTCGGTCGCCGATTTCAGCTGGCCGCAGGCCGCCATGATGTCATCGCCGCGGGTCTTGCGGATCGGCGAAGCATAGCCGGCCTGATACACGATATTGGCAAAGGCATGAATACGGTTGTTAGAGGACCGCTTGTACGGGCTGCCGGGCCATTCGTTGAACGGGATCAGGTTTATCTTGGCCGGGATATTGTAGCGCTTGATGTGCTCGATCAGACGGTGCGCGTCCGCGTCGGTGTCGTTCACCCCGTCCAGCATCACATATTCAAATGTGATCCGCTCGGAGTTCGACACTTTGGGGTAATCCGCCAGCGCCTGCAGCAGCGTGTCGATGTTCCAGCGTTTGTTGATCGGCACCAGCTTGTCGCGGATCTCGTTGGTTGTGGCGTGAAAGGAAATTGCCAGCAGACAGCCGATTTCTTCGGCGGTGCGGGCAATCTCCGGCACCACGCCTGAGGTCGACAGGGTGATCCGGCGGCGGCTGAGCGAGATGCCCTCAGGATCCATCGCAATCTTCATTGCATCGCGCACGTTGTCGAAATTGTACAGCGGCTCGCCCATACCCATCAGCACGATGTTTGACAGCAGGCGGGTTTCGTCCTTGGGCGCGCCCGGTACCGGCCATTCTTCCAGATCGTCGCGCGCCATCATCACCTGGCCGACAATCTCGGCCGGGGTCAGGTTGCGCACCAGCTTCTGGGTGCCGGTGTGGCAGAAAGAGCAGGTCAGGGTGCAGCCCACCTGGGAAGAGATACACAGCGTGCCGCGGCCGTCTTCGGGGATGTAAACGACCTCGACCTCATGGCCGCCATTGATGCGCACCAGATACTTGCGGGTGCCATCGGTGGAGACCTGTTTGCTCACCACTTCCGGAATGCGGACTTCGAATGTGTCCGCCAGTTCCGCGCGGTAAGCTTTGGCCAGGTTGGTCATATCCGCGAAATCGCGCTTGCCCCATTGATAGATCCACTGCCAGATCTGCCCGACCCGCATCTTGGCCTGCTTTTCCGGTGTGCCATGTTCGATCAGCACCTCGCGCATGCGCTCGCGGGTGAGGCCGACAAGGTTGATCTTGCCGCCCTCGGGATCCTTGCGGGGCAGGGTCAATACGTCCTGGGTGATCGGCGCGCTGGCGGTCATTGGCTTTAGCCTCGGTGCTGGTGGGCGGATGCGGCTCTATATAGGATTCCCGCGGAAGATCAAAAGGAATCCTTGAACACAAGTTTCAGACCGCAGATTTGACCAGTGCCTATTTGGAAAACCGCACCAATTCTTCGACCCGGGCGCGGCCCAAGGTTGTCCAGCAGGCCCGCGTTGCAATTCCTGCATCTTCACGCACCGCATGGGCTTCGCCGGCAAAGGCGCAATGCGCAGTCCGGAACGCTTCCCATGCAGTCTGGCTCTGCATCAGTGCAGCTTCAACCGCAGTCCCGCCATTGGTGTTGTCGCGCTCTGCAGCGGCGACCATTGCGGCTTCCAGCGCGTTGAGCAGTGCGGCTTCCACCCCTTCTTCATCGTCCGCCACGCAGGATCCGATTTCCTCACGGGTTCCAGCGCCGCATTCCAGCGCCGGGTTGGCAAAAGCGGGCGGGAAGAGCAGCGCAACTGCAAGGCAAGCGCACGGGAGACTGGCTGAGTTCGGCATGGCAAGCACCTCCTGCGTAACATGCTACGCCGCTTGCGGGCCTCAAACAAGAAAACCCCGGCACGGGCCGGGGTTTGGTGTGTTTCCGCTAGGCAGCCGAAATTACTTGCTGCAGCGTTTCTCCGCGTCATCCAAGGCGGCTGTAAAGCCCAGCAGCGAGAAGCTGTCCTTGGTTTGGGTGCCCCGGGCGGAGCGCGCGGTCAGCACCGCATTTGCGCCGCGTTTCATGGCGGTGACAATCTTGGCATCATCCGCAGGCGTGGCCGGCCAGGCCCATTCGCCCTCGGTGAACAGTTCAAATTCGGTCTCGCCGATGGCCATGTTCACGGTGGATCCCGGCGCAAAGGGGTAGCCGCCGGTAAAGCTGACTTCGCCTTTGGGGGCATCGCTGCTGCGGAAGGTGACAAACAGCTGGATCTCGCTGCGGCGCACCGCCACGACGCGGCCGTCGCGGGTGTTCACGGTTTCCTTTGGTGCGGAAACCCCCCAGCATTCATTTGGGTTTTCGCCTTCAAAGACGCTCCAGTCCACCTTGGCCGCAACGCGGTTATTCGACGTTGCTTGCGCAGATGCGGTGGTTGCCAATGCTGCCAGACACAGGCCCGCAGCCACGCGGGCAAGTTTCAATGCCATTTGTCCCGACTCCAAGACTGTTCTCTAAACCTCAAATACCAAACAAAGGGTCCGCAGCGTTTCAGCCGCCGTCTGATCCCGATCCCCTCGCTTGCGCTACACAAGCACACTAACGTAACTTGCACCACGGGCGAAAGTGCGTTTTGGCAGGATTTCGCCCAGAATTCTGCACGCAAACATGAGGGGAGATATCATGCCGAAACCTGTGCCCATGGCCGAAGTCTGGCGGGGTCCGCTGCTGGAGAGCCTGCATCTGGGTCATGCCGTCATTTGTGATGACACGGGCAAGGTGGTGCGCAGCTGGGGGGATCCGGATGCGGTGATCTACCCGCGCAGCTCGGCCAAGATGATCCAGGCGCTGCCGCTGATCACCTCCGGCGCTGCCGCGCGCTATGGTTTGACGTCCGAACAGCTGGCGCTTGCCTGTGCGTCCCACAACGGCGCGCATATCCATACCGAGCGGGTGAATACCTGGCTGAATCAGCTGGGCCTTGGCGATGACGACTTCCGCTGCGGCACGCAATTGCCAGACGACATCCCGGCCCGCAATGAGCTGATCAAGACCGACAACAGCCCCTGCCAGGTTCACAACAACTGCTCTGGCAAACACGCGGGCTTTCTGACCCTGACGCAATATCTGGGGGCAGGGGCCGAGTATATCGAAATTGATCACCCGGTGCAGCAGGCCTGTTTGGCGGCGTTTGAGGAAACCACCGGGCAGGATAGTCCCGGTTATGGCATCGACGGCTGCTCAGCGCCGAATTTTGCCACCACCGTCTCTGGCCTCGCACGGTCCATGGCTTGGTTTGCCAGTGCTGCAGACCGCTCTGACCGCGCATCGCAAGCGGCGCAGCAGCTGGTCGCGGCAATGACGGCGCATCCCGAATTGGTCGCAGGCGAAACCCGCTGCTGCACCAACCTGATGCGGGCCATGGGCGGAAAAGTGGCGGTCAAGACCGGCGCCGAAGCGGTGTTCATCGCGATCCTGCCTGAACAGAAAATGGGTGTAGCCGTGAAGATAACCGACGGCGCCACCCGCGCCAGCGAATGCGCAATTGCCGCGCTGATGGTCAGCCTTGGTGTGCTGGAGGCCGAGCATCCGGAAACCCGCAAATACATGAACAAGACACTTTACAGCCGCCGCGGGCTGGAGTGCGGATCTATCCGCCCGGCAGCCGAACTGCTGTTCTGAAAATAGCTGCCCCGGGCCGGCCCCGGGGCATGCAGCCTACATTTCCATGTCGATGATCTCGGCCACTTCGACTGAACCGTTGCCGCTCACCACCATCGGGCAGCCCTTGGCCATTTCGCAGGCAGCATCCTGGTCGGCCGCTTCGACCACCGTGTAGCCCGAAAGCGGATTGGCGCCGCCATTGTCCACGACCCCTCCGGCGCTGACGGTTTTGGACATGCCAACCGGCGCTCCGGGGATCTTCAGTGCTTCGCCCATCGACCCCATCCAGTTCTTCCAGGCCTCCATCTCCTTGGCGCCTTCTGCTTCGCTCTCGGGCTTCTTGCCGCCGTGATAGGCAAAAATGAACTGTGGCATAGATCTTCTCCCTTGGTTGCGATGAATTCCTGTTCAGGGGCTTTCGGCCAGTTGCGCCTCCAGCTTACGCAGGGTCGAGGTCCAGCCCTGTTCGTGGCGCGATGCGATCTCACTGCCGTCCAGATCCCTGTGGTCAATCAGCAGCATGGCGCCGTTTTCGGTGGCAGAAATTGTAAAGGTCACATGGCTTTCGGCACCGCGGGTTCCGTCCTCCTCGTGCCAGGCCCAGGTGAAGCCGACGGATTTCGGCCCATCCACATGTGTCACTTGGCCCGAGACATGAAACCGCTGGCCGTCACTGTTCTGCATGACGGAATACCAAGGGCCGGTGCGGCTCAGGTCCAGATCATGTTCCGGGATATGCACCCCCTCCGGGCCCCACCACTTCAGCAGCTTGTCCGGGGTGGTCACCCAGGCGAACAGCTTTTCCGGGCTTACAGGAAACACCCGTTGCAGCTGCAGATCACTCATGCGGTTTCCTCCATCAGGTGTCATCTGCCATTAAAGCTGTCTCCAGCCGGTCCAGACCGCCCTCCCAGAAGGCGCGCCGGGACTGGGTCCAATCGGCAATCATCCGCAGGCCTTCGGGCCGGGCGGAGTACAGCCGCTTGGTGCCATCGGCGCGCTGGGTGACCAGCCCGGCCTCGCGCAGCACCTTCAGATGGCGCGAGATCGCAGGTGCGGAAATGCCCGCACCCGGTGCCAGATCGCCTGCAGGCAGCTCGCCTTTTGCAATCAGCTGGTCGACGATCGACATGCGGGTTTCATCCGACAACGCGGCAAATGATTTCAGAATCGGTATCATATCTCTTATTATCACTTTTGTTAATTAAGTGTCAGGTTAAAAATTTGATAGTAGACATATGGGTGCAATAGACCCGTATTCAGCATGACAAAACCGCGCGGCCCAAAGCCCGGCGCCGGCAGGTGCGGGTCAGCAGATCACCGCATGTCCCAAAGAAGTTTCGCTGCCAGCGTAATTGAAGTCAGTACCAGCAGCGGCTTGATCAGCTTCGCGCCCTGCTTCTTTGCAAGCCCGGCCCCTGCACGCGCGCCGGCAATCTGCGCCAGACCCATCAGCAGGCCGGTGATCCACCAGGGGGTGGCAAAAAAGGAAAAGGCAACAAGCCCGCCCGCATTGGAGGCAAAGTTCAGCAGTTTGGTATGGGCCGTGGCCTTGAGGATGCCATAACCGGCAAGGGAGACAAAGGCGAGCATGTAGAAACTGCCTGCCCCCGGCCCCAGCAGCCCGTCATAAGCGCCGCACAAGGGAACCATTGTTGCGGCAAACAGGGCAGGCGATAGGCGGCGCTGCCGGTCCAGATCATCCAGCCCTTTCTTGACCGCAAAGAAAACAGCGATGGCTATCAGCAGCGCCGGCAGGAACAGGCGGATCCACTCGGTGGGCAGGAAGGTCACCAGAAAGGCGCCTGCAACCGATGCGGCAAAGGCAATCAGCGCAGGTTTACGCTGCGATTTCAGATCAACGTGTCCAGCCCGGGCATAGCTGGCCGCTGCGGTCGCCGCTCCGAACAGCCCCTGGATCTTGTTCGTCGCCAAGGCTGTGACCGGGCTGGCCCCCGCCAGCAGCAGTACAGGCAATGTCACCAATCCGCCGCCACCGGCAAGCGCGTCAATGAAACCCGCAACAAATCCGGCCGCCAGCAACAGCAGTAGGGTTTCGATCCCCACTTCAAGCATGTGATTGATCAGCCTTTGAAATCGTCGCGACCGTAGCCCTGGATGTACAGCAGCGCAGTCAGGTCACCGTGGTTGATGCGGATGTCGCATTCCGCCGCGACCGAAGGTTTGGCATGCAGCGCCACCCCGGCGCCTGCGCGTTTCAGCATCCCCAGATCATTGGCGCCGTCACCAACCGCAATGACATCCGCCTCGCCAATCCCCAGCCGGGCGGTTATCTGCTCCAGGGCCTCCACCTTGGCTTCCCGGCCCAATATCGGCCGGCCTGCCTCTCCGGTCAGCTTGCCGTCTTCCACGGTCAGGGTATTGGCGCGGTTTTCGTCAAACCCCAGCTCTGCCGCCACCTGTGCGGTGAACGCCGTGAACCCGCCCGACACCAGCGCCGCATAAGCGCCCTCTGCCTTCATCGTGGCCAGCAGATGCCTGCCGCCGGGCATGTAAGTGATGCGCTCGGCCAGCACCTTGCCGATCACCGTTTCCGGCAGGTCTTTCAGCAGTCCGACCCGCTCGGTCAGCGCGCCTTCAAAATCCAGCTCGCCGTTCATTGCCCGAGCGGTGATATCCTTGACCCGTGCGCCAACGCCCGCTTCTTCTGCCAGCTCGTCAATGCACTCCTGCTGGATCATGGTGGAATCCATATCGGCCAGCAGCATCTTCTTCTTGCGCCCGGCGCTGGGCTGAATGACCAGATCCACGCCCAGCTTCTGCAGGTCCTCCCAGACGTTCCACCGGTTGTCCGGCATCTGCTTCAGTGAAAACTCAGCCGCCGCGCCCGGCGCCAGCCAGACGGCCTCGCCACCGCCCCAGGCATTGCGCAGTGATTCGATCAGCGCAGGTTCCAGAACCGGGCGTTCAGGATTGCACAGCAGGGTGGCAGCAAACATCGGCAGGCTCCGTTTCATCGGGGTTCGTCTTGTCATAACGGCACGCCGCGGGATCGGCCAGCCTGCTCGATGCTGTGAAAAACAGGGGGCGTTATAAGGCAGGCCGCCAGCAGCGAATTCGGGACGCCTGTTTCCGATGGTGGAAAAACGTGTCGCAAAAAGAGTGTGTATGGCCGTATTTCCCCGACTTTCCTGTTGCATGCCGCGCTGCAGCGCCCTAGCTCTGGTGGCGGGACACCCCTCCCCAACGAGGGGCGCTTATCTGGAAGGATAGCATTGATGGCTATTGCACAACCGGCATCGCGGCCGGCCAATCCGCGTTTTTCTTCTGGCCCCTGTGCCAAACCTCCTGTGTTTGATGTTGCCAAACTTGCCGGTGCGCCGCTGGGCCGCTCGCATCGTGCGGCAGTGGGCAAGGAGCGCCTGAAGGCGGCGATCGAAGGCACCCGCGAAATTCTGAACATCCCTGCTGACTACAAGATCGGCATTGTCCCGGCGTCGGATACCGGCGCTGTTGAGATGGCAATGTGGAACCTGCTGGGTGCCCGCGGCGTCGAGATGCTGGCCTGGGAAAGCTTCGGTTCTGGCTGGGTCACCGACGCGGTGAAGCAGCTGAAACTGGACGCCACCGTCAAGACCGCCGATTACGGCCAGATCGTGGACCTCGCCTCTGTCGATTTCTCCAATGACGTCGTTTTCACCTGGAACGGCACGACCTCCGGCGTGCGGGTTCCCAACGGCAACTGGATCCCGGCGGACCGCGAAGGGCTGACCATCTGCGATGCCACATCGGCAGCCTTTGCGCAGCGCCTGCCCTGGGATAAACTGGATGTGACCACTTTCTCCTGGCAGAAGGTGCTGGGCGGCGAAGCGGCGCACGGCATGATCATCCTTTCCCCCCGCGCTGTCGAACGGCTGGAAAGCTACACCCCCGCCTGGCCGCTGCCGAAGATCTTCCGTCTGACCAAGGGCGGCAAGCTGATCGACGGCATTTTCCAGGGCGCCACCATCAACACGCCCTCGATGCTGGCGGTTGAGGATTACCTGCTGGCGCTGGACTGGGCGCGCTCGGTTGGCGGCATGGAAGGCCTGCGCGAACGCGCCTACGCCAACCTCGCCGCAGTGCAAAGCTTTGTGCAGGACAATCCCTGGATCGCGTTCCTGGCTGAACAGCCGGAATACCGCTCCAACACCAGTGTTTGCCTCAAGTTCACTGATGAGCGCATCCAGGACGGTGCAGCGTTTGCCAAGGCTGTGGCCAAACGGCTGGAAAATGAAGGCGCAGCCTATGACATCGGCGCCTATCGCGACGCGCCTGCGGGCCTGCGGATCTGGTGCGGCGGCACGGTTGAAACCACTGATGTGGCTGCGCTGATGCCTTGGATCAAATGGGCCTTCGAGGCTGAGATCGCCCTCCAGACTGAAGCCGCCTGAATTCGGCTCTGCTCCGGGGCGCATGCCCCGGACCCCCAAGGGGGGACCCTTCACAATATCAGGCCGCACAGGCCCCCGTATGAAAAGGACCACAAATATGGCTCCCAAAGTCCTCATCTCCGATAAACTGTCCGAAGCTGCCGTCCAGATCTTCCGCGACCGCGGCATCGACGTCGATTTCCTGCCCGATGTGGGCAAGGACAAGGAAAAACTGGCGGAAATCATCGGCCAGTATGACGGCCTGGCGATCCGCTCGGCGACCAAAGTGACCGAAAAGATCCTGGAGAGTGCCGCAAACCTCAAGGTGATCGGCCGCGCCGGCATCGGCACTGACAACATCGATAAAGAAGCCGCCTCCAAGCGCGGTGTCATTGTGATGAACACGCCTTTCGGCAACATGATCACCACCGCCGAACACGCCATCGCCATGATGTTTGCAACCGCTCGCCAGCTGCCCGAGGCCTCCGCTTCCACCCATGCCGGCAAGTGGGAGAAGTCCAAGTTCATGGGCACCGAACTGACCGCCAAGACCCTGGGTGTGATCGGCGCCGGCAACATCGGCGGCATCGTCTGCGACCGCGCCCGCGGCCTCAAGATGAAGGTGGTGGCCTATGACCCGTACCTGAGCACTGAGAAAGCCGACAAGATGGGCGTCGAAAAGGTGGAGCTGGACGAGCTGCTGTCCCGTGCCGATTTCATCACCCTGCATGTGCCGCTGACCGATCAGACCCGCAACATCCTGTCCAAGGAAAACCTGGAGAAGACCAAGAAGGGCGTGCGCATCATCAACTGCGCCCGCGGCGGCCTGGTGGACGAGGGCGCGCTGGCAGAACTGTTGACCTCCGGCCATGTGGCCGGCGCGGCCTTCGACGTGTTCTCGGTGGAACCGGCCAAGGAAAACGCGCTCTTCGGCCTGCCCAACGTGGTCTGCACTCCGCATTTGGGTGCCGCCACGACCGAGGCGCAGGAAAACGTCGCTCTGCAGGTGGCTGAGCAGATGTCCAACTACCTGCTGACCGGCGCGGTGGAAAACGCGCTCAACATGCCCTCGGTGACGGCGGAAGAAGCCAAGGTCATGGGCCCCTGGATCAAATTGGCCGATCACCTGGGCAGCTTCGTGGGCCAGATGACGGATGAACCGATCAAGGCGATCAACATCCTCTATGACGGTGCCGCTTCGGAGATGAATCTGGACGCGCTGAACTGTGCGGTGATTGCCGGTATTATGAAACGCGCCAACCCCGAGGTGAACATGGTGTCCGCCCCGGTGGTCGCCAAGGAGCGCGGCATCCAGATATCGACCACAAACCAGGACAAATCCGGCACCTTCGACGGCTATGTCAAGGTGACCGCAGTGACCTCCAAGCGCGAACGCTCGGTGGCTGGCACCGTGTTCTCCGATGGCAAGCCGCGGTTTATCCAGATCAAGGGCATCAATATCGAGGCCGAGGTCGGTGCGCATATGCTGTACACCACCAACGAGGACGTGCCTGGCATCATCGGCACCCTGGGCCACACCCTGGGTGAAAGCGATGTGAACATTGCCAACTTCACCCTGGGCCGCTCCGAAGCTGGCGGCGAAGCCATCGCACTGCTTTATGTAGATGACGAAGTGCCCGCCGAGGTCCGCGCCAAACTGGCCGAAACCGGGCTGTTCAACCAGATCAAGCCGCTGGCATTCGATGTAGCCTAAGTGCTGAAGACGTAACTGGTTCCATCAGGAACGCCGCCCGGTTATAAGGGCGGCGTTTTCTTATCCGGGCTTCTTCAATCATAGGACTATGCCATGACCGCCCCCTTTACGCGATCGGTGACATTCACGGCCAGCTTGCCATGCTGGAGGAGGCTTTGGCCCGGATCGAGGCCGACGGCGGCCCGGACGCACGGGTTGTCTTTCTGGGCGATTACACAGACCGCGGCCCGGACAGCCGCGGGGTGATCGAACGGTTGATCGCAGGCCAGGAGGAGGGCCGGGACTGGATCTGCCTGAAGGGGAACCACGACCGGATGTTTGAATGGTTCATGGAGGACATTCCGCGCCATGACCCGCATCTTCTGATCGGCTACCACTGGCTGCATGAGCGGATCGGCGGCATTGAAACCCTTGCCAGCTACGGGCTGACATTCAAGGACCGCACCCGGCTCGACGATTTGCATGCACAAGCCAAAGAGGTTATTCCCCTGCGTCACGCTGAATTCCTGCGCAGCCTCACGCCCCTCTACGAGACGCCTGATCTGGCCTTTGTGCACGCCGGAATCGTTCCCGGTGTACCGCTGGCCCGGCAGAAAGAGAACGATCTGGTCTGGATCCGGCAGCCGTTCCACGACCACACTGGTACGCACCCGAAACTGATTGTGCATGGCCATACACCAGTGGACTGCCCCAGCCATTACGGCAACCGCATCAACCTGGACAGCGGCGCCGGCTACGGCCGCCCGCTCAGTGCCGCCGTCTTCGAAGGCCGCAACTGCTGGCAGCTCACGGAAAACGGCCGCCAGCCGCTGACCCCGTAGTATTCTCTTCTTCTTCTGGCTCAAAAAATCCTGGGGGTGAGCGCCAGCGGCGCGAGGGGGCAAAGCCCCCGCAACCAATCCTCAGCCCCAGTCCAGCACTACCTTGCCGCTGGACCCGGATTTCATCGCCGCAAAACCCTCGGCAAAGTCATCGACGCCAAAGCGATGTGTTATGACCCGGCTCACATCCAGCCCGTTCTGCAACATGGCGATCATCTTGTACCAGGTCTCGAACATCTCGCGCCCGTAGACGCCCTTGATGGTGACTGCCTTGAACACGATGCGCGACCAGTCGACCGGCGATTTTCCCGGCGGAATGCCCAACAGGGCAATCTTGCCGCCCATCACCAGCGCTTCGACCATCTGATCCAATGCCGCTTGCGAACCGGACATTTCCAGCCCGACATCAAACCCCTGTTTCAGCCCCAACTCGCGCACCACATCCTGCAAGTCTTCCTGCGCCACGTTCACCGCGCGCACTGCCGGAACCACATGTTCCGCCAGTGTCAGGCGGTCCGGGTTGATATCGGTGATCACCACATGGCGCGCGCCGGCATGTTTCGCCACCGCCGCCGCCATGATGCCAATGGGGCCTGCGCCGGTAATCAGAACGTCTTCGCCCAGCAGATCAAAGCTGAGCGCCGTATGCACAGCATTGCCCAAAGGGTCCAAAATGGCGCCGATCTCATCCGGGATTTCCTCCGGCAGCGGCACCACGTTAAAGGCCGGGAGTTTCAGATACTGGGCAAAGGCGCCTTGCTCATTCACCCCGATGCCGCGGGTTCCGGGGTCCAGATGGAATTTGCCGGCGCGGCTCTGGCGCGAGTCCGTCTTGATCAGATGCCCTCGCCGGAGCAGCGCTGCCCCACCGCCAAATCGGTGACATTGCGCCCGATCTCGACGATTTCGCCCGCAAATTCATGCCCGGTAATCATTGGCACCGGCACGGTGTGCGAGGCCCAGTCATCCCAGTTCCAGATGTGGATGTCGGTGCCGCAGATGCCAGTCTTCCTGATCTTGATCAGCACTTCGTCCGGGCCGATCTCCGGCACCGGCGCCTGAACCATCCACAGACCTTCCTGCGGATGGCTCTTCTCCAGCGCCTTCATCGTGTTCGGCCGGCTCATGACACAATCCCCAATTCCTTGCCGACCTTGCCAAAGGCGGCCAATGCCCGGTCCAGCTCATCCCGCGTCAGCGCCGCATTCATCTGGGTGCGGATCCGCGCCTGACCGCGCGGCACGACGGGGAAGAAGAAGCCGGAGACATAGACGCCCTCGTCAAACAGCCGCGCCGCCATATCCTGCGCCAGCTGCGCCTCTCCCAGCATCACCGGGATGATCGGATGCTCACCCGGCAACAGGTCAAAGCCGAGTTTTTCCAAGCCCGCCCGCCAGTACTTCGCATTCTCGAACAGCTGCGCCCGCAGCCCGTCCCCTTCTTCGACCAGCCGGATCGCTTCCAGCCCGGCAGCAACAATTGATGGCGGCAGCGAATTGGAGAACAGATAGGGCCGTGCCCGCTGCCGCAGCAGGTCGATCACTGGCTGCGGCCCGGCGATATAACCGCCGATGGCCCCCCCAAGTGCTTTGCCCAATGTCCCGGTGACGATATCCACGTCCACCCCGAAATGCTCCGGCGTGCCGGCCCCCGTTGCGCCCATGAAGCCGGTTGCGTGGCAGTCATCCACCATCACCACAGCATCGTATTTATCCGCCAGCGCCCGGATCTCCGGCAGCTTGGCCAGATACCCGTCCATCGAGAACACCCCGTCGGTGGCAATCATGATGTGCCGCGCCCCGTCCTCGCGCGCCTGTTTCAGCCAGGCCTCCAGATCGTTCATGTCGCTGTTCAGATAGCGATAGCGTTTGGCCTTGCACAGGCGTACCCCGTCGATGATCGACGCATGGTTCAGCGAGTCCGAGATAATCGCATCCTCCGGCCCCAGCAGCGGCTCGAACAGTCCGCCATTGGCATCGAAACAGGCGGCAAACAGGATTGCGTCATCCTTGCCGAGGAATTTGGCCAGCCGCTGCTCCAGCTCCCGGTGAATGTCCTGGGTGCCGCAGATGAACCGGACTGAGGCCATGCCGAATCCTTTTGGCTCCATCGCGTCTTTGGCGGCGTTGATGAGGGCAGGGTGGTTGGCCAGACCCAGATAGTTGTTGGCGCACAGGTTGATCACCTCGCGGCCGCCAACCGTGATCCCGCCCGCTTGGGGGGAGGTGATCATTCGCTCACGTTTGTACAGTCCCTCAGCCTCGATCTGGGCAAGCGTATTGGAGATGTCGGTCAGAAATGCGTTGGACATGAGCTGGCTCCCTGGGTGTCTCGAGTCGCGTGTCTATCATAGCGGATGCGTTTCCGGAATACAGGATTTCAGTATGGCGGAAAAAATTCCGTGAAACCGGATTTGAAGGCTGGAATTCCACCCGGCCGGACTATCTCATCCCAAAACAGGGAGGAAACAGTCATGGCACGCATCACGGGTATCGGCGGAGTCTTCATCAAGGCGCGCGGCGGCGCCACTGAGCTGGCAGAATGGTACCGCGACCATTTGGGGCTGGAGCTGGCGGATTTCGGCGGCGCCGTCCTCAAGTGGCAGGATGACAAGGCCGGCGACGGCGGCCTCACCGTATGGGCCGCTGCTGATCAGCACGGGACTTGGTTCGATCCCAGTACCTCGGGCTTTATGATTAACTACCGGGTTGATGACATGGACGGCATGGTTGCACAGCTGACCGCCGCAGACATTCCCATTCTGAAAGGGCCTGACGCCCATGAGAATGGCCGCTTTGCCTGGATCATGGACCCGGAAGGCAACAAGGTGGAGCTGTGGGAGCCTGCGCCTTGGGATGACAAGAACAAGGGCTGACTGTCCCTTTGTGTCCGAATGGCAGGCAAAAAAAAACGCGGCCCCTTTGAAGGGACCGCGTTTCAGAACTGCTAAGCTTAAAAGCTTATGCCAGCGCCAGGTTCACAGCCGACTCACGGCCGTCACGGCCGGGCTCGATGTCGAAAGTGACTTTCTGGTTGTCCGCCAGGCCGGTCAGGCCGGAACGCTCAACAGCGGAGATGTGCACGAACACATCTTTGCTGCCGCCGTCGGGTGCGATGAAGCCGAAGCCTTTAGTGGTGTTGAACCATTTTACGGTGCCGGTGGCCATATCCGTAGTCTCCTAATAATTGCTGCCCGCGGAAGTGCGGCAGCCTGGCGTAGTCGGTCTGGATCGAGAGACTGAAAACGCCGCAAAGCGGGAGACAGTGGATCGACAAGAATAACGTTAGCGATCCACATATGGTCCGATGCCGTGAGTCTTTCAAGGGCTTTGTTCCGGAAAGGTGGAGAGAGGGGCTTTCTTGCCGGTGCGTTTACGCCGGTTCAGCTAAAAAGATCCGGCTCAAACCCGAACTCTCCCGCCTGTGTGAAAGGTCTGCCAATGCCTGGATTGATATTGAAACAACGGGTGCAGCCGGGCTTGAGGGCATACCTCAAGCGGTTTTCACAATAAGAAACACCCGCGCCGGCCCCTCGGGGGCGGTGACCGAATGCGCAACATCAGCGGCATAACGGGCAGTGTCGCCTGTTTGCAGCAAGTTGTTGGCATTGCCCGAAGAAAGTGCAATTTCGCCCTCTAGCACGGTCAGCTGTTCCACTGTGCCGCGGGTGTGGGGCTGGCTGATCAGTGCACCGCCCTTGTCGAAACGGATATCATAGACCTCGTGCCCGCCGGCGTCCTCTGGCGGCGACAGTATGCGGATCCGGCATCCTTGGCCCATGTTCTCGATCTTGGGCACATCTGTTGCGCGCAGAACCTCAATCCGGTCTTTCATGTCCCCAGTTTCCAGCAGCCCGGCAAAATCCACCTGCAGCGCTCGGGTCAGGTTCCACAGTGTTGCGATGGTGGGGGAGCTTTCACCACGCTCAATCTGGCTTACCATGGAACGGCTGACGCCGGAGAGATTCGCCACCGCCTCCAGGCTCAGCCCTTGGGTGCGGCGGGCCTCTTTCAGGCGGGCGGGCAGCAGGGTCAGGATATCGTCTGTGTTTTCCGTCATGACGGATTCTCTGCGCCGTCAGGCAGGATTTGTCAAATCCTGCGGTCTTTCGGAATGTTGCGCAGTGGCGGTGTACGGGGAGTTACGCGGCGTTTCCATGACGGCACGTCCCGGCAGACAGGGTCATGCTGCGGGCGCATAATGGCGGCGACGCAGGAGTGAGGAGAAAGACAATGACTGATATCGTGATTCTGGACGGCGCCCGCACCGCCATCGGCACATTTGGCGGCGCGCTGGCAGGTACTGCACCGATTGATCTGGCCGCAACCGTATCAAAAGCAGCACTGCAGCGCTCTGGCGTTGAGGGCGGGCAAATCGGCCACGCCGTATTCGGCCACATCATCAACACCGAGCCGCGCGACATGTACCTGAGCCGGGTTGCAGCGATGCAGGCGGGGGTGCCTGATGCGGTGCCCGCGATGAACGTGAACCGGCTTTGCGGTTCCGGCGTGCAGGCAATTATATCAGCATTTCAATCTCTTGCCATGGGCGATGCGGAGTTCGCGCTGGCCGGCGGCGCCGAAAACATGTCGCGCAGCCCCTATATCCTCCAGCAAAGCCGCTGGGGGGCGAAGATGGGTGATGTAAAGTCGCTCGACATGATGCTGGGGGCGTTGAACTGCCCGTTCGGCACAGGCCATATGGGGGTTACAGCCGAGAACGTCGCCGATGAGCACGGAATTACCCGCGCCCAGATGGATGAATTTGCCGTTACCAGCCAGACCCGCGCGGCGGCAGCAATCGAGGCCGGGCATTTCAAAACGCAGATCGCGCCGGTTGAGGTGAAGGTCAAGCGCGACATGGTGCCGTTCGAGGTGGACGAGCACCCCAAAGCCACCACTCTGGATGTGCTGGGCGGGCTTAAAGCGGTGTTCCAGAAAGACGGCCGGGTTACTGCCGGCAATGCCAGCGGGATCAACGATGGTGCGGCGGCGGTGGTGCTGGCCACGGCCTCCGCCGCAGAAAAGGCGGGTCTGAAACCCAAGGCGCGGATCCTGGGCTATGCCCATGCCGGTGTGCGTCCCGAGGTGATGGGGATCGGCCCGGTTCCTGCGGTGCGTAACCTGTTCGAAAAGACCGGCCTGTCGGCCGGCGATTTCGACGTCATTGAATCGAACGAGGCTTTTGCCTCGCAGGCGCTGGCGGTGAACAGGGAACTGGGGCTGGACCCTGCCCGGGTGAACCCGAACGGCGGAGCGATTGCCCTGGGCCATCCGGTGGGGGCAACCGGCGCTATCATCACCTTGAAAACGCTTTATGAATTGGAGCGGATCGGCGGATCGAAAGGTCTGATCACGATGTGCATCGGCGGTGGTCAGGGCATCGCATTGGCAATCGAGCGGCTGTAAAAGAAAGCGAAGGGGCGCTGCCCCTCGCGCCTTGCGGCGCTCACCCCTGGGGTATTTCAGACCAGAAAGAAGACCGTGCCGTTGGGGCGTTTGCACGCTCACAGCAGAAGGGCAACAACGGCACAGAGGCTTGCTCCGCCGGCTGCGCCTAGAACAGCCGGGGTTACCCAGCTGTTCAGCTTGCGTTTTTGTGTCCCGTTCTGCGCTGCTTGTGCGATCAGCGCCTGTTCCACCAGCGCGGGCAGCCGGGGGCCAAACCGGGCCATCACCTTGGCGGTGTCCAATAGGTCGGAAACCACGGCGCGCGGGCCGATTGATTTCTTGATGTAATCCTCGACCACCGGCTGGGCGGCTTCCCAGATGTTGATATGCGGATCCAGCGAGCGGGCGACGCCTTCGACCACCACCATGGTACGTTGCAGCAGGATCAGCTCGGTGCGGGTTTCCATGCCGAAACGCTCTGTGACTTCAAACAGATAGTTCAGCAGCCGCCCCATGGAGATCTGCGAGGCATCCATGCCGAAGATCGGCTCTCCCACCGCGCGCAAGGCGCGGGCGAATTCATCCACATCGTGGGAGGCGGATACATAACCGGCCTCGAAATGCACTTCGGCGACGCGTTTGTAGTCGCGTTTGATGAAACCATAGAGGATCTCGGCGTAGACCCGGCGGGTGTACTCATCAATATGGCCCATGATGCCGAAGTCATAGGCGATAATGTCACCGTTTGCCGCGACCTTCATGTTGCCCTGATGCATGTCGGCGTGGAAAAAACCATCGCGCAGTGCGTGGCGGAGAAACAGTGAAAGCACCCGGTCGGCCAGCACCCGGCGGTCATGGCCGGCTGCATCCAGCGCGTCATTGTCACCCAGCGCAACGCCGTCCGCCCAGCCCATCGTCATTACCCGGCGGGCGGAATAGCCCCAGCGGATCTCAGGCAGCTGGAAACCTTCGTCATTCACTGTATTGGCGGCAAATTCCGAGGCGGCGGCGCTTTCCAGGCGCAGGTCTAATTCCCCTTGCACCACGCCGTCGAAATGCTCGATCACGTCCATCGGTTTCAGGCGGCGGGCACCGGGCGCAAAAAGATCGGCTATGCGGGCAGCGAAGTAAAAGGCGTCCACATCCTGGTTGAAGGCGCGCTCAATACCGGGCCGCAGTATCTTGACGGCCACTTCATCGCCGGAGTCCGCCAGGGTGGCCCGGTGCACCTGCGCAATGGAGGCCGCGGCGATGGGGTCGCTGAACTCCGAGAAAACCTCCGAGACCGGGCGGCCCAGTTCTTTTTCCACTTCGGCCAGCGCCTCGGCGCGGGAGAACGGCGGCAGCTTGTCCTGCAGCACCCGCAATTGGCGGGCGAGATCCTTGCCCACCACATCGGGCCGGGTCGAAAGAACCTGCCCGAATTTAATATAGGCAGGCCCCAGGGCGTTCAGCGCGCGGGTTTCGGGCGGCATCGCGGGATCGCCCTTGTAGCCCAGCCATTTGAACGGCCAGCCCAGGGTGCGGGCGAGGATACGCAGGGGCCTGGGGGCCTCAAACGCCTCCAGCACCGAATGCATGGCGCCGGTGCGCTCGAAAGTGGCGCCTGTGCGGATCAGGCGCAGAATGTTGTGGGGACCGCGCATAGGTCAGATCTTCCAGCCGGAATGCAGGGCGGCGATGCCCAGCGACAGGTTGCGGTACTTGGCGTTTTCAAAGCCTGCTTTGCGCAGCATTCCGAGGAAAGTCTCCTGATCGGGGAAGTTGCGGATCGATTCCACCAGATACTGGTAGCTGTCGTAATCGCCGGCAATCATTTGCCCCATCCGTGGAATCACATTGAAGGAATAGAGGTCATAAAGCTTTTGCAGCCCGTCATTCGGCAGCTGCGAGAACTCCAGCACCATTAGCCGCCCGCCGGGGCGCAGCACCCGGTAAGCCTCGTTCAGGGCCTCCTGCGGGCGGGTTACGTTCCGGATGCCGAAAGAGATCGTGTAGACGTCGAAAGTGTTGTCCTTGAACGGCAGCTTCATCGCATCGCCGGTGACCCAGTCGAGGCTGTGCGCCATCTGCTCTGCCTCGGCGCGTTTGCGGCCTTCCTCCAGCATCGGGCGGGTAAGGTCGAACACAGTGGAATGACCGGACCCTGCGCGCTTCAGGAAGCGGAAGGAAATGTCGCCGGTGCCGCCCGCCACATCCAAGAGCCGCTGATCGGGGCGCGGCGCCAGCCAGTCCATCATCGCGTCTTTCCAGACCCGGTGGATGCCGACGCTCATCACATCGTTCATGATGTCGTATTTTGAGGCGACCGAGTTGAAGACCCCCTGCACGCGGCCGGCCTTTTCCTCCTCGCGGACGGTTTCGAACCCGAAATGGGTGGTGTTGTCGCTGCTATCGCTCATGAGGCTTGCCGTTTGCTGAATTCCGCCCTTGTTATAAGGCGCTGGAGGGCAGGCACAATGCGGCCCGTTGGTTCAGGAGGGGTGTAATGCCAGAATTGCCCGAGGTCGAGACAGTGAAACGCGGATTGGCGCCTGCGATGGAGGGGGCGGTGATCACAAATGCGGCTGTGAACCGGCCGGACCTGCGCTGGCCGTTTCCGGAGCGGATGGCCGAGCGGCTGACCGGTGCGCGGGTCAATGGGCTGCGGCGGCGGTCGAAGTACATTCTTGCCGACCTCGATACGGATGAGACATTGCTCATTCATCTTGGCATGTCGGGCCGGATGACGGTGTCGGGTGATCCGCTGGGGCAGTTCACGCATGAGCACCCTCAAGCAGTAAAGCACGATCATGTGGTTCTGGATATGGACAACGGCGCCCGCATCACCTTCAACGATCCGCGCCGGTTCGGGGCGATGGATCTGCTGGAGACGGCGACTGCCGAGTCCCACAAACTGCTGGCGGTGCTGGGGCCGGAGCCGCTGGGCAATGATTTTCACGAGGATCATCTGGTTGCCGCCTTCCAGGGTCGCAACACGCCGGTGAAATCTGCATTACTGGATCAGGGAATCATTGCTGGCCTTGGTAACATTTACGTCTGCGAAGCTTTGTTCCGTGCGGGAATTTCGCCACGCCGCAAGGCTGGGCAGATTGCCGCGCATCGGGTTGCGGCGCTGGTTCCGATCATCCGGGAAGTGTTGCAGGATGCCATTCGTGCAGGCGGATCGTCGCTCAAGGATTTTCGGCAAGCCTCTGGTGAACTTGGATATTTTCAACATTCTTTCGATGCTTACGGGCGCGAGGGCGAACCTTGCCGCCGTGCGGGTTGCACCGGGTCAATTGCCAGAATCACTCAGTCCGGACGCTCTACCTTCTACTGTGTAAAGTGCCAAAGATAGCTTGATCAGAGTGCCCCTTTTGGTAAGGACTCGGATTTGAACGGAACAACCGAAAGAGAAATCATGGCCTACGAGACGATCAACGTCGATGTGCAGGACCACGTTTGCCTCATAAAACTGAACCGCCCAGAGGCGATGAACGCGCTCAACAAGGAACTTATCGGTGAGTTGTGCGCCGCTTTGGAGGAGGCCGATGCAAGCGACAAGGTGCGCTGCATCGTTTTGACCGGTTCGGAAAAGGCTTTTGCCGCCGGTGCCGACATCAAAGAGATGTCGGAGATGAGCTTTACCGAAGTGTTCTCCACGAACCTGTTTGCCGATGCCAATGACCGGATCTCTGCCATTCGCAAGCCGGTGATCGCGGCAGTGGCCGGTTATGCGCTGGGCGGCGGCTGCGAGCTGGCGATGCTGTGCGATTTCATTATCGCTGCTGAGACTGCCAAATTCGGCCAGCCTGAGATCAATCTGGGTGTCGTTGCAGGAATTGGCGGTACACAGCGTCTGACCCGGTTTGTGGGCAAGTCCAAATCGATGGATATGAACCTCACCGGCCGCTTCATGAACGCCGAGGAAGCCGAACGCGCCGGCCTGGTGTCGCGCGTGGTGCCGGCCAAGAAGCTGATCGAGGAAGCCACCGCAGCGGCACAGAAGATCGCCGAAAAATCGCTGCTGACAGCGATGGCAGTCAAGGAGACGGTGAACCGCTCTTACGAGCTGCCGCTGAACGAGGGGCTGCTGTTCGAGCGCCGGGTATTCCACTCGATGTTTGCAACCGAAGACCAGAAAGAGGGCATGGCCGCCTTTCTGGAAAAGCGTGAGGCGCAGTTCCGGGACAAGTGAGTCCAGCTTGCGATTGAAGTAACAGGGCGGCGGGCGGATGGGCCCGCCGTTTTGCTTTCCGGGCCAGCGCCCTTGCAATTCTGCACCGGATTGGATAAATGCCGCCCCATACATGCGCGTGCAGCCCGCTCTGGCTAGAATCACACCGGTTTAGTGACCCGGGTTTGGCTGGCATTGCGTCCGATAGAAACAGAACCCGAGATAAGGTCAAACACCATGGCAAATTCGCCCCAGGCCAAGAAGCGCGCACGTCAGAACGAAAAGCGCTTTGCCGTCAACAAAGCCCGTCGTTCGCGCATCCGCACCTACCTGCGTAAAGTTGAAGAAGCTATCGCTTCCGGCGACAAAGAAGCTGCAACCACAGCTCTGCGCGCTGCTCAGCCCGAGCTGATGCGCGGTGTTACCAAGGGTGTGTACCACAAAAACACCGCTTCCCGCAAAATCTCGCGCCTGTCCGCACGCGTGAAGGCACTGGCCTGAGATTCGCGCTGCTGGGCAAGCTCAAGCAGAGTTGAAAAGTTGTCAGGGCGCTGCAGATTGCAGCGCCTTGTTTTTTGGGAAAACCCTCGGCGGTGTTCTGCAGGCGCGAGAGATTCTTTGTCGCCAAAGGCAGAGTCAACATCATAGTTTCGTTGCTGCCGCCCCCTCGAATTGCTACCAATAGGACAGCGATTCACTCGCTGGGGGGACAGGCTGCTTGCGGCAATCTTGACGGGCATCAAGGTTGCCAGGTTATCCGGTACAGACGGCACATACGTGCGTTGTTCTGACCGGGATCCACTGCTGTGTTGGTTTAGGACAGCAGCCTTGTCTCAATTGTGTGCGATACTGTTCGTCACGGCAAATCCGCCGCTTCTTGCGGCTGTTTTTGCTGTTTGTGCGAACTTTCAGCCTTCGGGTAATGCGGCCACTGCTGGTCCGCACACATAACCCCTGTGCGTGAATGCCTCCCGGGTGGTTGGGGGTAAGATAGAATAGAATTGGCCCGGCCAAGGGGCCGCTGCTTTTTTGGGGACGCGTGAGGCGCAGCATGACAGAAGAAAAATGGGGACAGCTCAGAAACCGGCTGTTGAAGACGGTCGGCCAGAACAATTTCACAACCTGGATTGAGCCATTGGAGTTTGACACCGTGGACGGAGGCGTTGCTGTCTTCAAGGTGCCGACGAATTTCATGGGGAACTATGTCAGCCAGAACTTTGCGGATCTGATTCTGCATGAGCTGGCGATGTCCGGTGAGCCGGTTCAGCGCCTGGCCTTCCGGGTTGCTGCCAACAGCCCGGCACGTCCGGCAGACACCGCCGGAGCGGCTGATGTCTATGGCGGCGCACAGGGCGACGTGGCGGTGATGACAGCACCCGCTGCTGTGCCGGCATCTGCGGGTGGCAAGGACACGCTTGAAGCGCTGCAGGCGGCTCCGCTGGATCCGCGCTTTACCTTCGACAGCTTTGTCGTGGGCAAGCCGAACGAACTGGCTCATGCTGCCGCGCGCCGCGTTGGCGAAGGCGGCCCGGTCACCTTCAACCCGCTGGTGCTATATGGCGGCGTTGGTCTGGGTAAGACCCACCTGATGCACGCCATAGCCTGGGAGCTGAAGGAAAAGAACCCGTCGCTCAACGTGCTGTATCTGTCGGCGGAACAGTTCATGTACCGCTTTGTGCAAGCGCTGCGCGAGCGCAAGATGATGGACTTCAAGCACCTGTTCCGCTCCGTCGATGTGCTGATGGTGGATGACGTGCAGTTCATCGCCGGCAAAGATTCCACCCAGGAGGAATTCTTCCACACCTTCAACGCGCTGGTGGATCAGAATAAGCAGATCATCATCTCGGCCGACCGCGCCCCCGGCGAGATCAAGGATCTGGAAGACCGGGTGAAATCCCGCCTGCAGTGCGGCTTGGTGGTGGATTTGCACCCGACCGACTATGAGCTGCGCCTGGGCATCTTGCAGACCAAGGTGGAGCAACAGCGCAAAACTTATCCGGACCTGTGCATCGCCGCTGGCGTGCTGGAATTCCTGGCACACCGCATCTCGACCAATGTGCGGGTGCTCGAAGGCGCTCTAACCCGCCTGTTCGCCTTTGCCTCGCTGGTAGGCCGCGAGATCGACATGGACCTGACCCAGGACTGCCTGGCCGACGTGCTGCGGGCCTCCGAGCGAAAGATCACTGTCGAGGAGATCCAGCGCAAGGTGTCCGAGTACTACAATATCCGCATGTCCGACATCATCGGCCCCAAGCGCCTGCGTTCTTACGCCCGCCCGCGTCAGGTGGCGATGTACCTGTGCAAGCAGCTGACCAGCCGCAGCTTGCCGGAAATCGGCCGCCGTTTTGGCGGGCGCGACCACACCACAGTCATGCATGGTGTGAAGCGCATCGAGGAGCTGAAAACCACTGACGGCCAGATCGCCGAAGACGTGGAGATGCTGCGCCGGTCGCTTGAAGCCTGACGGGCGGTTTTAGCCCAAACTGCTTGCCCCGATTTGCACTGCGGCCCCGGTTTCCGGGGCCGTTTTGTTGCGTAATGAGTCCGGAACGGCATGCCGGCGGACCCATAAAGGCAGCGAATACCCGTTATCACGGAAAACAAAGTTTCAACCCGGTAAAAACCAGCCATAACAGTGTCCTGGACAGGAACTTCCGCATGACACAGCCGGCCTTCGAAAATACAGACACGCCCGCGGGTTGGCTTTTGCCATTGCGGCCTACCTGATGTGGGGATTTTTGCCGCTTTACATGAAAGCGCTGTCGCACATTCCGCAGCTGAAGTTGTTACCCACCGGGTAATCTGGTCAGTGCCTGTCGCTGGGGCGCTTCTGCTCATCCTGCGGCGGACACGGGATCTGCAGGCGGCGCTGAAAAGTCCTCGGATGCTGGGCATGGCCTGTATCACTGCGGCGCTGATTTCGGTGAATTGGGGGATCTATGTCTGGTCGATTGCCTCTGGCCGGGCGTTGGACGCGGCTTTGGGCTACTATATCAATCCGTTATTCAGCATTGCCCTGGGCGCCTTCCTGCTGCGTGAGCCGCTCACCAAGGCCCAAATGGCCGCTGTTGCTTTGGCCGCTGCTGCAGTGGTTGTTCTGACGGTCGAAGCCGGCAGCGTGCCTTGGGTCTCAATTGGGCTGACGCTGACTTGGGGGTTTTATGCGTTTTTCAAAAAATCGCTGCCGATCGGCCCCAATCAGGGTTTTCTGCTGGAGGTACTGATCCTGCTGTTCCCGGCGCTGGGCTATTTTGCCTATCTTGCTGCGACCGGCAGCAGCAGCTTTGGCGGCTCTTTCAGCGACACCTCGCTGCTTCTTGGGTGCGGTGTTGTCACCGCGGTGCCGTTGATCATCTATGCCAACGGGGCCAAGCTGGTGCGGCTGTCGACCATGGGAATCCTGCAATACATCGCACCGACTATGATCATGCTGGCTGCGGTACTGCTGTTTGGCGAGGAATTCGGACGTGCCAGGATGATCGCCTTCCCGATGATCTGGGCCGCTTTGGTTATCTACTCGATTCCGATGGTGCGGCAGATGCGCAAACGTCCGGGTTAAGAGGGCTATTCGCCGGCCGGGGCGTCCTCGACCACGCCCACAACAGGCCCCATCATGAATCCCGCATCGCTGCGGCCCAGCTCAGGCGCATGCAGGCGCGAGATGTTGCCGTCGAAATACAGCGCGTTTGGCAGTTTCAGGTAATCCCGGAACAGGCTGCCGAACTGGTGAAACGTCACCGCATTGCGCGAGATGGCAAAGACGACGCGATGGCCATCGGCTGAGGTGCCGACCCCGTTCCTCACATAATAACTGTCCGAATCGGGCAGGAACCGCGGATGCAGTTCTCCATCGATCACCAGCATCGGCCCGGATTGGGTGGCATAGGCGCAGGCGGGGGCGGCTTTGCCGAAAGCAAAGGTTTCGAAAACATCAGCCCGGCCTTCGCGGATGCAGAAGACGCCATTGGGAAGCAGGCCGAAGTTGCCAGGGCCTGCATTGGTGACCAGCCGCATTTCTTCGGCGCCGTCTTCAACATAGAGACCCACGGGCGAGCGGTCGCTGTGATACATCCCGGCATTGGTGGCAAATACCAGCGCTTTGCCGTCTTCCGCCAACGCCGTGTCGAGCGTGGAGAAATGCCCGTAGACTTGCCCCTCGCCATCGCGCAGGAACAGCCGCAGCTGCTCCCGTGATGCATCCACCTCGCAGATCGAATACCGGTTGCCCTCGTAGGCCGCATCGCTGCATTCCACCGCGCCTGCGGCCGGGGCGGCCCAGAGCGCGGCCAGCAGCAAAGCGGCCTTGCGGATCACTCTTCCGTGTCGCGGCGCACCGCGTCCTGGGACAGCATCCGGCGGGTCTCGTCCATCTGATCAAAGGTTTCATCCAGCCGGAAGCGCAGATCCGGGGCGAACTTCAGTCCCAGCTTCTTGCCGACCGCGCGGCGCAGCTCACCCTTGTTCCGGGCGAGGAGCTTTAGCACATCCTCCTGCCCCTTGCCGCCCAAAGGCAGCACAAAGGCAGTGGCGATTTTCAGATCCGGCGAGGTGCGCACCTCGCCTACGGTGATCGACATGCGGTTCAGGTCCGGGTCATGCACATCTCCGCGCGCCAGCACCTCGGAGAGAGAGCGGCGGATCAGTTCGCCGACGCGAAGCTGGCGCTGGGAAGGGCCGGGGCCATCTTGGAATTTGTTCTTTGCCATATTTCCGATCTATGCCGGATTGCGGGCTTTGCCAAGCGCTGCCCGGCAATGTAGGACAAATCCAGCTTGAACAAGGGAATTGGCCAATGACTCACAAACCAGGGATTGTGATTACCGGCGCATCAGGCCGCATGGGGCAGATGCTGATCAAGACGGTGCTGGAAAGCGATAGGGCCACGCTGACCGGCGCGGTGGAGCGTGAAGGGCATGCTTGGGTCGGCCGCGATGCGGGCGAAGCAATGGGCGGCGCTCCCGTTGGTGTCACCGTCACGTCGGATGCGCTGGAGGCTTTTTCCAAAGCGCAAGCGGTGATTGATTTCACATCGCCGGAAGCGACGTTGAATTTTTCCAAACTGGCAGCCCAAGCGCGCGCGGTGCATGTGATCGGCACCACCGGCATGACGGATGCGCAGATCGCCCAATTGGAGCCGGCCTCCCGGCACGCAGTGATCGTGCGCGCCGGCAACATGAGCCTTGGTGTGAACCTGCTGGTGCAGCTGACCAAGAAGGTCGCCGCGGCGCTGGACGAGGATTTCGATGTTGAAGTGATCGAGGCGCACCACCACCACAAGGTCGATGCTCCGTCTGGCACTGCATTGATGCTGGGCGAAGCCGCAGCCGAAGGCCGCGGGGTTCATCTGTCAGATGTGCGCGATTCCGGACGTGATGGCATCACCGGCGCCCGCAAGCGCGGCGACATTGGATTCACCGCCATCCGCGGCGGCGACATCGTGGGCGAGCATGACGTGCTGTTTGCCGCCGCTGGCGAACGTATCGTGCTGCGCCATATGGCCACCGACCGCGCCATTTTTGCCCGCGGCGCGCTGAAGGCTGCGCTTTGGGGCCAGGACAAGGGGGCGGGACAGTATGATATGGTGGATGTGCTGGGGCTCTGAGGTCTGAAATGCGGCCCTGGGGGCCGCCCCTCGCCTCTCGGCGGCAAAGCCGCCTGCCGGCAGCGGGACGTGAGTATTTTTGAAAAGATGAAGGTCATTCACCTTTGGGAAAATACTCTGGGAGTGAGCAGGCAGCGCCTGCGAGGGGGCAAAGCCCCCGGCCGCGGCTCAAAAATCGACTGCGATGCCTTTTTTCTCCCAATCGCCAAAGCGGGCTGGATCGGGTCCATCGCGTCCGCCCAGCTCCTTGGGGCGCGGCTCCTGCGCCTCGGCTGCCTTGCGGCGCTCTTCGGCTTCGGCCAATGCGCGCAGGGCGGCGGGAGGCAGGCCATTTGTACCAAGTGGAGTATCGTCGCTCATCGCGGGTTCCTTTATGCTTGGCCCATGATATACGCCCCTGTCCCGCGCAAACAAGCCGCGCCCTGAGGAGTTGCCAGATGTCAGACGCCAATCACGCCCGCCGCACCGCGGTATACCTGCTGGATCAGGTTCTGGGAGAGGGGCGGCTGCTGGCGGAATGTTATGCCGCAGGTACACTGGAGAAGTTGGCGCCGGAAGACCGGGCACGGGCGCAGCGGCTGGCTGGGGAAACCCTGCGCAACCTGGAACGCGCTGACCGGGTGCTGAAGAAGCATCTGAAGAAAACACCGCCAATGACCGTGCTGAATGTGTTGCGGCTGGGAACGGTGGAATTGTGTTCGGGCGGCGCGGCGCACGGTGTTGTGAATGCTATGGTGGCCATCGTCTCCAAGCACCGGCGGCATGGGCAGCTCAAGGGGCTGGTTAATGCAGTCTTGCGCAAGGTGGCAGAGGACGGTCCGGCGGAATGGGCCAAGCTGCGTGTGCCGCGTCTGCCGAACTGGTTGCGCAAACCATTGGTGCAGGCCTGGGGGGCGGAGGCGATGCTGGGCATGGAGACCGCGCATTTCGCCGGTGCCGCGCTGGATGTAACGGCTAAACCCAATTCGGACTTGAGCGCTTTGTGCGGGGAAATCTTGCCCACCGGTTCTGTGCGGATCGCCAATGCCGGACAGGTATCGGCGCTTTCGGGATATGAGACCGGCGACTGGTGGATCCAGGATGCCGCCGCCGCGTTGCCCGCCCGCATTCTGAATGTTCGCCCAGGCGAGCAGGTGCTGGAACTTTGCGCAGCGCCGGGCGGTAAAACCATGCAGATGGCAGCCGCGGGTGCCAATGTGACCGCAGTGGATGTCTCCCAAAACCGCATGTCCAGGCTCCGGGAAAACCTGACCCGCACTGGACTGCAAGCGGAGCTGGTTGTGGGCGACGCACTGGAACAGCAGGGCCAGTTCGATGCCGTGCTGCTGGATGCCCCCTGTTCGGCCACCGGCACAATCCGCCGCCACCCGGATCTTCCGCAGGCCAAAGATGGCAGTGACTTTGGCGCCCTGATCGAATTGCAGGCGCAGATGCTGGCCCACGCCTGGACCCTGGTGAAACCTGGCGGGCGGCTGATGTTCTGCACTTGCTCCCTGCTGCCGGATGAGGGCGAATGCCAGGTGGAGGAAGCGCTGGACATGTTCCCGGAGATGTCAGTCGACCGCGAAGGATTGCAGGTGCCCGGCGTGGTTCCGGACTGGATCAGCGAAGAGGGCGGCTTGCGCTTGCGCCCCGACTACTGGCCGGAACGCGGTGGCATGGATGGGTTCTATATGGCCCTTTTGCGCAAATCCGCGTGACCCTGGTGCGTCCCCGGTTTTCGCCGGTGACTTGAACCGCCCCTCGCGTTATGCTCGCGCCAAAACGCCCTGGCAAAATCCGGCGTGAGGCAAAAAGAGCATGTCCACTTTTGACAGAATGGCCGGCCGCGGCACCCGGCTGCTGAACAGCTATTACGCTTGGCGGGCGCGCAGCCAGCCGGCTGCTACCGGCTTTGTCTCGCAGCCCGAGCCGCGCACCATCGGCAGCTTTGCCCGTGGCCGTCAGCTGGTGGCTGGCAACCTGCTGTTTGCTGGGTATCTGGTCGAATCGCCTGACACCGGATTGTGGGAGGTTGCCGCCCCGGATGCAGCTTTCGATGCAGAGCGGCACGGTTTTTCCTGGCTCGACGACCTGGCGGCGGTCGGGGATTTCAAGGCCCGCGCCAAAGCGCAGAAATGGGTCTGGGGCTGGATCCAGCAGCACGGACGCAGCGGCGGGCTGGCCTGGCTGCCCGATCTGACCGGGCGGCGGGTGATCCGCTGGATCAACCACGCGCTGTTCCTGCTGAGCGGCAAGGAAAAAGACGAGACCGAAGCCTTTTATCATTCGCTGTCGCAACAGACCTGGTTCCTGGCACAGCGCTGGCAGGGGGCTGCGCCGGGTTTGCCCCGGTTCGAGGCATTATGCGGCTTGATCTATGCGGGTCTTGCCCTGCAGGGACGCGAAGAGCTGGCCGACCCGGCGGTCCGCGCGCTGGCGGCAGAATGCGAGGCGCAGATTGATGACCAGGGCGGGTTGCCGACCCGCAACCCAGAAGAGCTGCTGGAGGTTTTCACCCTGCTGACCTGGGCCGCGGCTGCCCTGCATGAAGCCGGGCGCGCAGTGCCGCCTGCGCATATCAATGCGATTGAGCGGATCGCCCCCACTTTGCGCACCTTGCGCCACAGTGATGGCGGGCTGGCACGGTTCCATGGCGGCGGCCGCGGATTGGAGGGGCGGCTGGACCATGCCCTTGCGGCCAGTCATGTGGCTGATCGCCATGCGGATGGGCTGGCAATGGGGTTTGCCCGGCTGTCTGCGCGGCGGACCTCGGTACTTGTCGATGCCTCGGCGCCGCCCAAGGGCAAGGCGTCAAACTATGGTCATGCCTCGACCCTGGCGTTTGAGCTGACATCAGGGCGGCGGCCTCTGATTGTGAATTGCGGATCGGGTGAAACTTTTGGCGTCGAATGGCGCCGGGCCGGGCGCGCCACGCCCTCGCATTCCACGCTGTGCATCGAGGGGCACTCCAGCGCCCGGCTGGCCGCGCCACACAAGACCACTGGCCATGAGGAATTGATCGAAGCCCCTGATGAGGTGCCGCTGGAGGTCAGCGACCTGGCGGATAGCTGCCGTTTTCAGGGCGGGCACAATGGCTATGCTTCTCATTTCGGGCTGACCCATGCGCGGACCCTGGATTTGTCGTTTGACGGGCGGGCCCTGAGCGGCGAAGACATGCTGGTGGCGCTGGACGATGCTGCCAAGCGCCAGTTCACCAAGGTGCGGGATACCAGCGCTGAAGGCGGCGTCGGCTTTGACCTCCGCCTGCATTTGCACCCTGAGGTGGACGCGGCCCTTGACTTGGGCGGCGCCGCGGTATCCATGGCGCTCAAGAGCGGGGAAATCTGGGTGTTCCGCCATGACGGAACCTGCCGGCTGCGGCTGGAGCCGAGCGTTTTCCTGGAAAAGACCCGCTTAAAGCCGCGTGCGGCAAAGCAGATCGTTTTATCCGGACGCGCGATGGAGTATGCGACGCGTATCCGGTGGACGCTCAGCAAAGCGCAGGAGACTGCCATTGCCGTGCGAGACCTGAACCGGGACGAACCCGAGACGTTTGACTGAGCCTTTGAAAAGGACCGCCCTGCCATGACCGACCTTCACCCCGTACGCCGTGCGCTGCTTTCCGTATCCGATAAGACCGGCCTGATCGAGCTGGGCAAGGCGCTGTCTGCGCGCGGTGTTGAGCTGCTGTCCACCGGCGGCTCTGCCAAGGCGCTGCGTGAAGCCGGCCTAACGGTCAAGGATGTCTCGGAAGTGACCGGTTTTCCGGAAATGATGGACGGACGCGTAAAGACCCTGCACCCGATGGTGCATGGCGGCCTGCTGGCGCTGCGCGACAATGATACTCATGTTGCTGCAATGAACGAACATGGCATCGGTGCCATCGACCTGCTTGTGGTGAATCTCTACCCGTTTGAAGCGGCCCTGGCGCGCGGTGCCGGTTATGACGAGATGATCGAAAACATCGACATCGGCGGCCCGGCGATGATCCGTGCGGCCTCCAAGAACCACCTGTTCGTGAACGTGGTGACCGATGTGCAGGACTATGAGGCGCTGCTGGCAGAGCTGGACCGGAACGACGGTCAGACGTCTTATGCTTTCCGCCAGCGCCTGTCGCAGACTGCTTATGCCCGTACCGCAGCCTATGATGCTGCCGTGTCGAATTGGATGGCAACCGCGATTGAAGAGAAAACCCCGCGCCGCCGTGCCTTTGCGGGCGAGCTGAAGCAGACCTTGCGTTATGGCGAAAACAGCCACCAGGAGGCGGCTTTTTATACCGATGGCAGCAACCGCCCCGGCGTGGCCACCGCGGTGCAGCTGCAGGGCAAAGAACTGAGCTATAATAACATCAACGACACCGACGCGGCCTATGAGCTGGTGGCGGAATTCGATCCTGCCGACAGCGCCGCTGTCGCGATCATCAAACACGCCAACCCCTGCGGCGTGGCCAAGGGCGCGACCCTGGCCGAGGCCTATCAGAAGGCGTTTGACTGCGACCGCACCTCCGCATTTGGCGGTATTGTCGCGCTGAACCAGCCGCTGGACGCCGAAACCGCCGCCAAGATCACCGAGATTTTCACCGAAGTAGTTATCGCGCCCGGTGCTTCGGAGGAGGCTAAGGCGGTCTTCGCGGCCAAAAAGAACCTGCGCCTGCTGCTGACGGATGGTCTGCCCGAGCCGCGCAAAGCCATCACCGCCTACAAACAGGTGGCCGGCGGTATGCTGGTACAGGACAAGGACGTGGGCTACGTCGGCATGGAGGACTTGAAGGTGGTGACCGAAAAGGCTCCGTCTGATGCCCAGATGCAGGACATGCTGTTTGCCTGGAAAGTCGCCAAACACGTCAAATCCAACGCCATCGTCTATGTGAAGGACAGCGCCACCGTTGGCGTCGGCGCCGGCCAGATGAGCCGCTTGGACAGCGCCAATGTGGCTGCGGCCAAGGCCGGCCGCATGGCCGCCGAACTGGGTCTGGAAGAAAGCCTCGCCAAGGGCTGCGCAGTCGCTTCGGATGCGTTTTTCCCCTTTGCGGACGGGTTGCTGGAAGCTGCAGCTGCTGGCGGCGCCTGCGTCATTCAGCCGGGCGGCTCGATGCGTGACGACGAGGTGATCAAGGCGGCCAACGAGGCGGGCCTGGCCATGGTCTTCACCGGCATGCGCCACTTCCGCCACTAAGCAGGCAGAGCTAAGACATGGCAGCACGTTGGATGATCTGGGGCGTCGGCCTTTCGTTTCTGGCGGATCAGGCAAGTAAATACCTGGTGATCCACTGGATGGGGCTGGACCAGCGCCACCGGATCGACGTGCTGCCGCCGTTTCTGAATTTCCGCTACGGCGAGAATAACGGCATCAACTTCGGTCTGTTCGGCGGTGGAGACGAGGCATCGCGCTGGATGCTGATCGGGATGTCACTGGCGATCTGCCTGGCCCTTGTGATCTGGATCGCACGCTCACAGAAGGCGGCGCGGGGCATGCAGCTCGCGGCCGGGCTGGTGATCGGCGGCGCGCTGGGCAATGTCGCGGACCGTCTGCTGTACGGGTACGTGCTGGATTTCCTGAACACATCGTGCTGCGGCATCCAGAACCCGTTTGTGTTCAATGTTGCCGATATCTTCATCTTTGCTGGCGCAGCGGGGCTGATTTTCTTTGACGGGCGGCGCAAAAAGCCTGCGTAGACCTCGCTGGGCAATTGCGCTAAAAGCGCTGAGAAACAGGCAGGAGTTTGGGGTAATGCGGATCCCGTTCGGAGTGATCGTTCTGGCAGGCGCACTGGCTGTGGCCGGTTGCGGGCAAAAGGGGCTGCGCCTCATCCAGAAGCCCGGCACCGGCCCGGATGAATTCCTGGTTCTGCCCTCCAAGCCGCTAAGCACGCCGGAAAGCTACAGCAGCCTGCCGGCCCCGACACCCGGCGGCGCCAATCTGACGGATCCCAATCCGCAAGCCGAAGCGGTTGCTGCCCTGGGCGGCAAACCCGGCGCCTTGGTTCCTGGCAGCGGTATTCCCTCCAGCGATGCGGCCCTGGTGACAGCGTCCAGCCGCTATGGTGTGGAACCGGGCGTGCGTGAAACGGTCGCCGAAGAGGACTCCAAATTCCGCCACCGCAACCGCCGTGTGGGCCGGATCAAACTGCTGCCGGTGGATCGCTACGAGCAGCTTTACAAGAAGCAGACGCTGGACCCGCATGCCGCCAACGAACAATTCCGCCGTGCCGGGGCTGCTACCCCATCCGCACCGCCGGTTGACGGTTTCTGATCCTCACTTTTCTGCCAGCCAGTCTTGTAAGACGCCAGCAGCAGCGTAGGTTGACAGCAGTCTTTCTGCTGGCAATGGGTGGCGAATTGTGGCTGCATTGAACAAAAGAGCAGTAACCGCACGGTGCCAGGCAAGGGCAAACGTGCAGAAATTGGAGGATGCCAGATGATCCAAAGGATCACATTGGCCGCCGCAGCGCTGACTGCTGCCCTGACTGGCCCGCTATGGGCCGAAGATGAGGCGGTGACCGCGTTCACCCTGGACAACGGCATGGAAGTGGTGGTGCTTGAAGACCATCGTGCGCCGGTGGTGCAGCAGATGGTCTGGTACCGGGCCGGTTCCGCGGATGAGCCGCCGGGCCAGTCCGGAGTTGCCCACTTCCTGGAGCATTTGCTGTTCAAGGGCACCGATAAACTGGCACCGGGGGAGCTGTCGGCCACCGTGCGGGCCAACGGCGGTCAGGACAATGCCTTTACCAGCTATGATTACACCGCCTATTTCCAGCGCGTCGCCGCCGACAGGCTGGAGCTGATGATGCAGATGGAAAGCGACCGGATGTCCAATCTGCGGCTCAGCGAAGAGGATATCGCCACCGAGCGCGAGGTCATCCTGGAAGAGCGCAACCAGCGCACCGACAACGACCCGGTGGCCCTGTTTCGCGAACAGCTGCAGGCGGTGCAATATCTGAATCACCGTTACGGCCAGCCGGTGATCGGCTGGCGCCACGAGATGGAAAGCCTGGATATGGAGGACGCGCTGTCCTTTTACCGCACCTATTATGCGCCCAACAACGCCATCCTGGTGGTCTCCGGCGATGTGAAGCCGCAAGATGTAAAGGCGCTGGCCGAGCAGTATTATGGCGCGATCCCAGCCAACCCGGACTTGCCGGAGCGCTTCCGCAGCCAGGAGCCGCCTCAGACGGCAGCCCGCCGCATCACCTATCAGGATCCGCGCGTCGCCCAGCCCTATGTGCAACGCTCCTATCTGGCGCCGGAACGCGACAGCGGCGCCCAGCAGAAAGCTGCTGCGCTTTATCTGCTGGCTGAACTCTTGGGCGGCGGCAGCACTTCCTATCTGGCCAATGCGCTGCAGTTCGACCAGCAGGTCGCCGTCTACTCCGGTGCCTTTTATTCGGGCAGCTCGCTGGATGATACGTCCTTCACCTTTCTTGTGGTTCCGGCTGAGGGCATCAGCATGGATCAGGCCGAGGAGGCGTTGGATGCCACTATCGCCCGCTTTCTGGAAGCAGGAGTGGACGAAGCCCAGTTGGAGCGCATCAAGCTGCAGCTGCGCGCCGCCGAAATCTATGACCGCGACAACGTGAACGGAATTGCCAACCGCTATGGCCAGGCGCTCAGCATTGGGCTGACAGTGCAGGATGTGCAGGATTGGCCGAAGATCCTGCAATCGGTCACCGCGGATGAGATCATCGCCGCCGCCAATGAGGTTCTGCGGCCTGAAACATCAGTCACCGGTTGGATGACGCGTGGCCAGGAGGTAACCCAATGACCTTGCTGAAACTAATCGCCGCGTCCTTGGTGGCCTGCTGCATGGCACTGCCCGCATGGGCCGGAGTCAAGATCGAGGAAGTCACCTCTCCCGGCGGTATCACCGCCTGGCTGGTCGAGGACCATGCGATTCCCTTCTCCGCTCTTGAGCTGCGCTTTCGCGGCGGCACCTCATTGGATGCCCCGGGAAACGCGGGGCGGTGCACCTGATGACTGGATTGCTTGAGGAAGGCTCCGGTGATCTGCGGGCACAGGATTATGCCCGCGCATTGGAATCCCTGGCGGCGGAGTTTTCCTATGATGCTGACAAGGATTCAGTCTCCATTTCCGCCCGCTTCCTAACCGAAAACCGACAGGATGCAGTGGCCCTTTTGCGCCAGACCCTGTTCGAGCCGCGGTTTGACCAGGATGCGTTGGACCGGGTCCGGGCCCAGGTGCTGGCGGGTTTGCGTTCTGATGCCAAAAATCCGAACACAATCGCGGGCGAGGCCTTCTCCCGGATGGCCTTTGGCGACCACCCTTACGCCAGCGACGGCAAGGGAACGCAGGAGACCGTTTCCGCACTTGGCCGGCAGGATATTTTTGACGCCTATGAGGCGGTTTTTGCCCGGGACAGGCTGTACGTCAGTGCGGTGGGCGATATCACCGCCGAGGAGCTCGGCGTGCTCCTGGATGAGCTGCTGAGCGCTTTGCCGGCGGAGGGCGACCCGATTCCGGGTCCGGCTGAGGTCACTATCGCGGGCGGCGTCACTGTTGTGGATTTCGACACCCCCCAATCTGTGGCGCTGTTCGGCCAAAAGGGGATCAAGCGCGAGGATCCGGATTTCTTCACTGCTTATGTGATGAACCAGATCCTGGGGGGCGGTTCCTTTGAGACACGGCTGATGACCGAGGTGCGGGAAAAGCGCGGGCTGACCTATGGGGTTTACTCCTATCTGGTGCCGCGTGATCTGGCGGCGGTCTATATGGGATCGGTGGCGTCGGCTAACGGCAAGATGGCCGAAGCGGTCGAGGTGATCCGCGATGAATGGCGCCGGATGGCCGAACAAGGTGTGACAGAGAAAGAGCTGAAGGATGCGCAGACCTATCTGACCGGCGCCTATCCGCTGCGCTTTGACGGCAATGGCCGTATTGCCTCAATCCTTGCGGGTATGCAGATGGACCATTTGCCAATCAGCTATGTGGAAACCCGCAACGACCGTATCAGCGCGGTCACGCTGGAAGATGTGAACCGCTTTGCCGCGGAGTTCATGGATCCTGACGGTTTGCATTTTGCGATTGCCGGGCGCCCTGATGGGCTGGAAACCACCAACTGACAGCTCTCAGGCGGGGCTGCGAGGCCCCGCCAAGGATCCCGCACAGCACACTGCTGCCCAGGGCGGCTGACGCTTGCCGCTTTCCCTTTCAATTTACCCCAAACTCATGTATGGGCGGGCTTGTCTGAGACGATGTGCCAGGCCCTGGCACGCGAAAGCAAGATAGAAGGGGCCGGCGGCAATGGGGCCGCCACGCAAACGGGAGACCCGGAGGGCCGGGAGTGCTCCCAATTAGGATACGCTAGATGTTTAACGTTTCGAAAAAATCGATGCAGTGGGGCGAAGAGACGCTTACACTGGAAACCGGCAAGGTTGCCCGCCAGGCTGATGGCTCTGTAATTGCCACGCTGGGCGAAACCTCGGTCATGGCCAACGTGACCTTTGCCCGTCAGCAGAAGCCCGGCCAGGACTTCTTCCCGCTGACCGTGCATTACCAGGAAAAATACTATGCTGCGGGCAAAGTGCCCGGCGGCTTCTTCAAGCGCGAAGCGCGCCCGACCGAAAAAGAAACCCTGACCGCGCGTCTGATCGACCGTCCGATCCGCCCGCTGTTCGTCCCCGGCTTCAAGAACGAAGTGCTGGTGATGTGCACCGTGCTGAGCCACGACCTGGTCAACGACCCGGACATGGTTGCAATGATCGCCGCCTCCGCTGCGCTGACCCTGTCGGGCGCACCGTTCATGGGTCCGATTGCCTGCGCCCGTGTTGGTTTTGAGGATGGCGAATACATCCTGAACCCGACCGTTGACGACATGCAGGACCTGCGCCTGAACCCCGAGCAGCGTCTGGATCTGGTTGTTGCCGGCACCAAAGACGCCGTGATGATGGTGGAATCGGAAGCATACGAGCTGTCCGAAGCAGAAATGCTGGGTGCGGTGAAATTTGCCCACGAGCAGATCCAGCCGGTCATCGACCTGATCATCTCGCTGGCCGAAGAAGCCGCGAAAGAGCCGTTCGACTTCCAGGCGCCGGATTACTCCGAGCTGTACGAAGCGGTCAAAGCTGCCGGCGAAACCGAGATGCGTGCTGCCTTTGCGATCAGCGACAAGCAGGAGCGCACCGCCGCTGTTGCCGCCGCCCGCGAAACCATCAAGGGTGCTCTGTCCGAAGAGCAGCTGGGCGATGCAAACCTGGGTTCCGCGTTGAAAAAGCTGGAAGCCGGTATTCTGCGCGGCGATGTTGTCAAAACCGGCAAGCGGATCGACGGACGTAAAACCGACGAGATCCGCGCGATTGAGTCGGAAACCGGCCTGCTGCCGCGGACCCATGGTTCGGCGCTGTTCACCCGTGGTGAAACCCAGGGTCTGGTTGTGACCACGCTGGGCACCGGCGACGACGAGCAGTTCATCGACGCGCTGCACGGCAACTTCAAGTCCAACTTCCTGCTGCACTACAACTTCCCTCCCTACTCGGTGGGTGAAGTTGGCCGTGTGGGCGGCCCGGGCCGCCGCGAAATCGGCCACGGCAAGCTGGCTTGGCGTGCGTTGCAGGCGGTTCTGCCTGCGGCAACCGACTTCCCCTACACCATCCGCCTGGTTTCCGAGATCACCGAATCGAACGGTTCGTCCTCGATGGCTTCGGTCTGCGGCGGTTCGCTGTCGATGATGGACGCAGGTGTGCCGCTGAAAGCACCGGTTGCCGGTGTTGCGATGGGCCTAATCCTGGAAGACGACGGCTCTTACGCGATCCTGTCCGACATCCTGGGTGACGAAGACCACCTGGGCGACATGGACTTCAAAGTGGCAGGCACCGAAAACGGTATCACCTCGCTGCAGATGGACATCAAGGTCGCAGGCATCACGCCCGAGATCATGGAGAAAGCCCTGGCCCAGGCCAAAGACGGCCGTATCCACATCCTCGGCGAGATGGCAAAAGCCCTGACCGAAGCGTCCGACTTCTCGGTCCACGCTCCGCGCATCGAGACCATGCAGATCCCGACCGACAAGATCCGTGAAGTGATCGGTTCCGGCGGCAAGGTGATCCGCGAGATCGTCGAAGTGTCCGGCGCCAAAGTCGACATCAATGACGATGGCATCATCAAGATCGCCAGCCCGAACGGCGAAGCCATCAAAAAGGCCTATGACATGATCTATTCGATCGTGGCAGAGCCGGAAGAAGGCCAAGTCTACACCGGTAAGGTTGTGAAGATCGTCGACTTCGGCGCCTTTGTGAACTTCTTCGGCAAGCGCGACGGCCTGGTGCATGTCTCCCAGATCGAAAACCGCCGCCTGAACCATCCTTCGGACGTTCTGAAGGAAGGCCAGGAAGTGAAGGTCAAGCTGCTGGGCTTTGATGACCGCGGCAAAGTCCGCCTGTCGATGAAAATCGTCGATCAGGAAACCGGCGAAGAAATCGCGCCGGAAAAGAAAGAAAAAGCAGAGCAGGACTGATCCCAGTCTGACTGCACATAAACAGCCCGGGGCGCGCGATCCGTGCCCCGGGTTTTCCATTTCTGCCGGGACGCTTATGGAACAGTCTTTGCCGCCCCGTGTGACCATCATAACGGTCACCTATAATTCTTCCGCCGTTGTTGAGGGCCTGTTGCGCTCCATTCCAGCTTCGGTGCCTTGCATTCTGGTCGATAACGCGTCCCAGGATGCAGAAGACACCGGCGCGCTGGCCGCAGCACATGGCGCCCGGTTTATTGAGAACCCGGAAAACACCGGCTTTGGTCCGGCCTGCAATCAGGGGGCTGCACAGGCCGGCACTGAGTTTCTGTTCTTTGTGAACCCCGATGCCGAACTGTTCGAGGACACGCTGGAGCATCTGTTGGATGCCGCCGATGCACACCCCGAAGCATCCGCCTTTAACACCCGCATTGTCAAAGGTGACGGATCGCTGTTCTTCAAGCGCCGCAGCAAGCTGATTGCGAAATCGCTGTGGCTGGGGCGGGATGCCGCGCAACAGGACGGCGAGGTGCCGGTGCTTTCGGGCGGTGCCCTGCTGGTGCGTAAATCCGCCTTTGACCAGGTCGGTGGCTTTGACCCCAAAATATTCCTGTTCCACGAAGATGACGACCTCAGCCTGCGGCTGAAGGCGGAGTGCGGGCCGCTGCGTTATGTTTACGCAGCGCAGGTCCGGCATCTGCTGGGCCATTCCACCGAACGCTCCGCCAAAACCGCAGCATTGAAAGCCTGGTACATGGGCCAGTCGCGCGTTTATGGCGCCCGCAAACACGGCTTGCCATTTGGTTTCCTGCGGGCCCTGGGGGAGGCGTCGCTGCAATTGGTCTCACCGCTGAACCTGCTTTCGGCACGTAAACGGTCCAAGAACTGGTATTACTTCCGTGCGGTTCTCAGCAGTGCTGCCCAGCAATCCGCAGACCTCCCTCCGCCATGGCAGCAAGACTGACCGGGCTGGCCTACCAAAAGTTTAAAGTTACAGGTGTCCCGCATGAGACGGTCCCCGCTTTGGAAAATCACCCGCGAGCTGAAACGCCCGTTGCAGCAAATCACTCAGTTGCCCAGCCGCCTCGGGTCGCTGCTGCTGGGGCGCTGGTATTACGACGCGTTCCTGGCCCGCAATATCCGCTGCACCGAAGGCGCCATTCCGGCCGGACCGCAGCCTGCGGTCTACCTGATTTTCCCCAGTCAGGGCCTGCAAGCGTCGCATTTCCTCGCGCTGCGATATCTGATCGACAGTGGCTACGCTCCGGTTGTGGTCTCCAACATCCCGCTAAGCGACGAAGACCGGCAGCGGCTGAGCGACGTCTGCTGGCTGTGCATCGAACGCCCGAATTTCGGATATGACTTTGGCGGCTACCGCGACGGGCTGCTGGCGGCACGCGCGCGGCTGGAACAGATTGACCGGCTGGTGCTGCTGAATGATTCCTCCTGGTTTCCATTGCCAGGGGCAGGCGACTGGTTGAAGGAAGCACAGGCGCTGGATGCGGACTTTGCGGCTGCCGCCTGCAACTACGGTCACCCACGGGTGGATGCAGAAAATTTCCGCAGCATCAATTGGGGGTATTCCACAGCCAGCCGCAATTTCCAGTACTGCTCTTATGCGCTGATGCTTTCAGGGCGGTTGATGGAGGATCCGGGCTTCCTCAGGTTCTGGCAGCGCTTCCCGCTGACCAACAACAAGAAATTCATCGTCCGCCGCGGTGAAACCGGCCTCACCCAATGGGTGCTGGCACATGGGTTTTCGCATGGCGCCGTGCTGAAGACTGCAGATTTGGATCAGCGGCTGGCGCAGCTGCCACGGGAGGAGATCCGGCGTATCGCCAAGGAAACCGTCATCTTTGGCCGCCCCAGCCTGGCGGCGCTGAAGGCAAGGTTGCTGTCAGACGGCGCCCAGGCAGAGGATTACCTGGCTTTCATCCTGACAGCGGTGGCAACCCAAGGCGTCAGTTACACAATTCCAGCTTATCTGCATGCCGAGGCAGGGTTCACCTTCCTCAAGAAGTCGCCCTGCTGGCTGACCCGGGACGGGTCGGACATAACCCTGCGATTTGCTGCCGGACTGAAGGGCGAGGCTGGCCAAGCCATAGCGGCGGAGGCGCGGCAATTGTGTCAAAGCCGGGCACCGGATTTTCCACCGGCACCAGGCGGGCTTCAGTAAGGAAACAAAAAACAAGCCGCCCGAAGGCGGCTTGTAATCACTGCGATGGCAAGCGCCGGTTACTCAGGTGCTTTGGTCTTGCGCAGGTAAGGGAAGATGGTCTCGAATTCGCCGAACTTCGCCTTGGCGTCTTCGTTCGACACGGTCGGCGGAATGATCACATCCTCGCCGGGCATCCAGTTCGCAGGTGTTGCAACACCCTTGCCCAGCGACATTTGCAAGCCG
The DNA here is from genome assembly GCF_004535885.1 of Leisingera sp. NJS201. Classification (NCBI taxonomy): domain Bacteria; kingdom Pseudomonadati; phylum Pseudomonadota; class Alphaproteobacteria; order Rhodobacterales; family Roseobacteraceae; genus Leisingera; species Leisingera sp. NJS201. The sequence continues at coordinate 3,886,498 of NZ_CP038234.1, read as the reverse complement.
TCCAGCGCCCGCAGGATCTCGGCAAAGTTGCGGCCCACTGTCATCGGATAGGTCATCGACAGTTTCAGTTGCTTGTCCGGGCCGATAATGAAAACCGACCGCACAGTGGCGCTGTCCGCCGGGGTGCGGCCGTCGGGCAGATAGGCCTCTGCGGGCAGCATGTCGAAGGCTTTGGATACCGCCAGACCGTCATCAGCGATGATCGGGAAGCCCGGCGCGGCCTTGCCGTATTCCTCGATGTCCTTTTTCCATTTCTTATGGTCTTCAACACCGTCAACCGAAACGCCAAGGACCTTGGTGTTGCGCTTGCTCCACTCCTCGCTCAGCTGCGCCACCGCGGAAAATTCGGTGGTGCAGACCGGGGTGAAATCCTTGGGGTGCGAGAACAGAATCGCCCAGCTGTCGCCGATCCAATCATGGAAGGTGATGGTGCCCTGATCCGTTTCCGCAGTAAAATCCGGGACCGTGTCGTTAATGCGCAAACCCATGGCGGTATCTCCTTGTCATATGAATTTTGAGTCGTCTTGACTGCAACCTAAGTAGTCTAACGCAACGATACAGCCCCCGTGCCGGGAAACCACGATAAATTGCTGCAAGCAGTCATGGCGAAAGATTGCAACCGGTCCAAGCGGCCATTGACAGAGCTTGCAATAATTTGATCAAATTACGCAGCGATGCCTTTGCCCCGCCCTTGCCCCCGTGCCGGAGCAGTGACACAGTGGCCGCGAAACCGGCAAGGCGGTAACCGGAATACCTCTGATTTGGGAGATCCCGACATGATCGAGAAACGCGAATTTTACATCAACGGCCAGTGGGCCGCTCCTGCTGCTTCAAACGATTTCGAAGTGGTAAACCCTTCGACGGAAGAACCCTGTGCAGTGATCTCGCTGGGATCCGAGGCTGATACCAACGCCGCCGTTGCCGCGGCTAAGGCTGCTCTGCCAGGCTGGATGGCGACCCCGGTGGAAGAGCGTATTGCGCTGGTGGAAAAGCTGGTGGATGTCTATGAGGCCCGCGCCGAAGATCTGGCACAAGCGATGTCGCTGGAAATGGGCGCACCGATCGATTTGGCGCGCACGTCGCAGGCCGGAGCGGGCAGCTGGCACCTGCGTAACTTCATCGCCGCGGCCAAGGAGTTCGGCTTTGACGCGCCGCTGAACGACCGAAGCCCCAACGACCGCATCATCCACGAGGCGGTGGGCGTCTGCGCGCTGATCACGCCGTGGAACTGGCCGATGAATCAGGTGACACTCAAGGTCGGCGCAGCAGCTGTGGCCGGCTGCACCATGGTGCTGAAACCTTCCGAGCAAAGCCCGCTGAACGCGATGATCTTTGCCGAGCTGATGGATGAGGCCGGCTTCCCTGCGGGCGTGTTCAACCTGGTGAACGGCGACGGCCCGGGTGTTGGCTCACAGCTGACCACCCATCCGGATGTGGACATGATCTCCTTCACCGGCTCCACCCGGGCGGGTATCGCGATCACCCAGGCTGCGGCTCCGACCCTGAAAAAGGTGGATCTGGAGCTGGGTGGCAAAGGCGCCAATGTGATCTTTGAAGATGCCGATGAGAAGGCGGTGAAGCGCGGGGTGCTGCACATGATGCAAAACACCGGCCAGAGCTGCAACGCGCCGAGCCGGATGCTGGTGCAGAACAGCATCTATGACCGTGTGGTTGCCGAGGCTGCGGAAGTCGCTGCCAAGGTCGAGGTCGGCCCGGCCAGCCAGGAAGGCCGCCACATCGGCCCGGTTGTTAATGAACTGCAGTGGAACAAGATCCAGGATCTGATCCAGCAGGGCATCGACGAAGGCGCCAAACTGGTTGCCGGCGGTACTGGCCGTCCGGACGGGCTGAACAAGGGTTACTATGTAAAGCCCACCGTTTTTGCTGATGTGAACAACCAGATGACCATCGCACGCGAAGAAATTTTTGGCCCGGTGCTGTCGATCATTCCCTTTGAGAATGAGGAAGACGCGATCGAAATCGCCAATGACACGCCCTATGGTCTGACCAATTATGTGCAGACCCAGGATGGCGCCCGCGCCAACCGCATGGCCCGCGCGCTGCGCTCTGGCATGGTTGAGATGAACGGAAAATCCCGCTCGGCCGGTTCGCCCTTTGGCGGCATGAAGCAGTCCGGTAAGGGCCGTGAAGGCGGTAAATGGGGCATAGAGGACTTCCTGGAAGTGAAGGCTGTAGGCGGCTGGGCTGCTGAATAGTCCCGCAGCTTTTGAAGTTATGGAGAGCCGCCTGTCCGGGCGGCTTTCTTTTTTGCGGGGGGACTGGGGGCATCGGCAGTGCTCCCGCGTCTTCATTCCCCGGCTGCGCCGGGCGGTTCTCAGCCTTGGGCGTGGCCCGTGCTGCGCACGGGCAGGGGGCCTGCGCGGGGTTGGTCAGAAATAGGCTCTAAGCAGGTAGATCGCTGCTATTCCCGCAGCCATGGTCAAGGGCAGGCTGCGGGTGGCAAGAGCCACTGCCAGCGCCACCGCGCCCGATGCCCATTCCTGCGGGCCGCCCTGCATCAAAAGGTAGGTGACCAGTGACAGGATCAGGCAGCCCGGCAGCGCCTGCAGACCGTGCGCCCAAGGGCCGTGATCCGGCAGCCGTTGGCCTAGGAGGTAACCAGACAGCCGTACCGCAAAAGTAGCCGCTGCCAGCCCGAGAATCAGGATCCATGTTTCAGTCATCATTCAGCACTCCGGCAAGAACCGCTCCGCCCAGACCGCCCAGGATCAGTGTCCAGGTAGGGTCCAGCGGCGCTAACAGGCCGGTCAGCAATACGATGGCCACAGAACCGGCCCAGGGCAAAAGCATGGTTGAGCCGCTCCACAGCGACCGGAGAATGGCGATGAAAGCTGCGGTGAAGGCAAAATCCATACCCAGGGCCTTGGGGTCTGGCACAGTGTTTGCAAATCCCGCGCCTGCCGCTGTGGACAGCACCCAGACTGCAATCAGCCCGATGCCGCCGCCAATCAAGTACCAGTAGCCGGCTTGATGGCCCCGGGCGCGCATCGCGTGCATCAGGGCCCAATTCTCGTCGGTGGCCAGATGCACCCCTAACAGCACTTGCCACCAGGGCCGGCCGGAATACTCATCCCGCAGCGAGGCGGTGATCAGAAGCAGCCGCAGGTTCAGTGCCAGCCCGGCCAGAATGGCGGCACCCGCGCCGGTGCCGGCAACCAGCCGCTCCACTGCGATGATCTGTGAAGATCCGGCAAAGACGATGGTGCCCATTATTCCGGTCTGCAGCCCGTCCATGCTTGCCTGTGCTGCGAGCAGGCCGAATGCCAGCCCATAGACAGCAACGCCGGCAGCCAATGGCAGGATATCCCGCAGCCCGCAGGTCAGCTGGCTGAAGGCGGGGGACCGGGCGGAGATGTTCTGGATTGCCATGGAGGGCAGTTCCTCTGGAAAAGGGGCATGATTTCGCTTAAACCGAACGCAAGTTTTGTATACCGAACGGCACATCCGTTCGTCAAGTCGAACAAAAAGGCGAAATACCGAACATGTCAGCGCCCCATCAAATGATTGCTGCCGCCATCCAGCGTGAGCGCAGCCGCGCGGGAATGTCGCTGTCGGGGCTGGCAGCCCAGGCTGGAATTGCAAAATCAACCCTTTCGCAGCTTGAAGCCGGTAACGGAAATCCCAGTGTCGAGACGCTTTGGGCACTGGCCGCAGCGCTGGACGTTCCGCTGAGCTTGCTGTTTGAAACGGAGGCACCCGCGACCAAGCTGATCCGCGCGAGCGAAGGTGAAGTGCTGGAGTCGGAGCAGTCAGACTTTGCTGCCGTCCTCTTGTCCCGCAGCCCGCCGAATGTGCGCCGGGATGTCTATCGCGTGGTGATGCAGCCGGGAGAGATCCGCCGCGCCGCGCCGCACCCGCGCGGCACAGTGGAGCATATGCTGGTCTGTTCCGGGCAGATGCGGGCAGGGCTGGAAGGGCAGGAGGAGCTGCTGTGGCCGGGCGATTACTACAGCTTTCCCGGCGACCACCCGCATAGCTATGAGGCGACGCGGTCCGGCACATTGTTCCTGATGGTGATGGAGGCGCCCTGACCGGGGCCCTCAGAACTCCGGCTTCACCCGGAATTTCAGCGACTCGCCGCTGTCCGGGTGTTTGATCCGCAGCTCCTGGGAATGCAGCATGAGCCGCGGATACTCCTTTGCTGCACCGCTGGCATAAAGCGGGTCGCCCAGGATCGGGTGGCCCAGCGACAGCATATGCACCCGCAGCTGATGTGTGCGCCCTGTCTTCGGTGTCAGCCGCACCCGGGTAGCACCGTCCTCGTATTTCATCACCCGCCAGTCGGTGACGGCAGGCTTGCCGCTCTCATTGCAGACCATCTGTTTTGGCCGGTTCGGCCAATCCACAATCAGCGGCAGTTCCACTGTGCCGCTGCGCGGCTCCAGCCTGCCAGCCACCTGCGCCACATAGGCCTTTTTCGCCGTGCGCTTTTCAAACTGCATCGACAGATGCCGCTGCGCATGCGGGGTGAGACCGAACACCATCACACCCGACGTATCCCGGTCCAGCCGATGAACCAGCAACGCCTCGGGGAATACGGCCTGAATGCGTGTGATCAGGCAATCGGCCAGATGCGCGCCGCGGCCTGGTACCGACAGCAGCCCGGCAGGCTTGTTTACCGCCAGCAGCTCGGCGTCGTGGTGCAGGATCTCCAGCGGGTCCTGCGGCGGGGTGTATTCGCTTGAAACGGCCATGACCGCCTGCCTAGCGCCACTGGCAGGCAGGGGCAAGCACTGGCCTGATCCGGTCCCCATCGGGCTTCTTTCCAGGTTTTCCTTCGGGACCTGGCATTTGCTAAATTGACACTGTCCCGGCGATCCGGTAACTGGCGCGCCTCACATACACATGGGGACTAGGCATGGCACGCAAACGCAAAGGGCGCGATATTTCCGGCTGGCTGGTGGTGGACAAGCCCGCGGGGCTGACCAGCACGGCAGTTGTGAACAAGGTGCGCTGGGCGCTGGATGCCAAGAAGGCAGGCCATGCGGGCACCCTGGACCCCGAGGCAACCGGTGTTCTGGCCGTGGCGCTGGGCGAGGCAACCAAGACTGTGCCTTATATAACCGACGCGTTGAAGGCCTATACCTTCACTGTGCGGCTGGGTTCTGCAACCAATACCGACGATGCCGAGGGCGAGGTGATTGCCGAAAGCGCCGAGCGCCCCACCGACGAACAGATTAAGGATGCGCTGCTGCCGTTCCTGGGCGAGATCATGCAGGTGCCGCCCAAGTTCTCCGCGGTGAAGATTGACGGCCAGCGTGCCTACAAGCTGGCGCGTGACGGCGAAGAGGTAGAGCTTTCTGCCCGCCCGCTGTGGGTTGAAGAGCTGATCCTGCTGGACCGTCCCGACGAAGACCACGTGGTGCTGGAGATGACCTGCGGCAAAGGCGGATATGTGCGCTCAATCGCCCGCGATCTGGGTGCGGCGCTGGGCTGCCATGGCCATGTGAAGCAGCTTCGGCGGACCTGGTCCGGCCCGTTTGATGCCGAAGACGGCGTCTCGCTGGAGTTGGTGGATGAGTTGGCGAAATCCACTGATCTGGACCAGTATCTGCGGCCTCTGGAAGAAGGGCTTGCCGACCTGCCCGAGCTGAAATGCACCCCGCAGGGAGCAGTGCGCTTGCGCAATGGCAACCCGGGCATGGTGATGGCCGCGGATGTGGAGTACGGCGATGAAGCTTGGGCTTCGCTGGACGGGCAGGCGGTGGCCGTGGGGATCTACAAGGCTGGTGAATTGCACCCGAGCCGGGTGTTTGTGCAGCCGGAATGATCTGCCTGGAACCGGTCGAGACCGTCTGAACAATACAGTTGCTAGGCTTGCGCCTTTGCGAACAGCGCGAGCCCGCTGCGGCGCCCGCGCAATTGCTCCGCCGGCAGCGCGGTCCAGCCGCCGCGCGCGGGCTCTGTGCCGGCTTCCTGCAGCAAAGTTGCAGACGCGATCAGCGCCGTGTCATTTGTCTTGGTCAGCTGCTCCAGCCGCGCCGCAGTGTTCACCGTGTCTCCGAACACGGAATATTCCAGCCGTGCCGGTGTGCCGGTGACACCCGAAAACACCTCACCCCAATGCACTCCGATCCCTGCGGCCAGGCCGGTCTCTCCAGTAGCCTCCCGTTCCTGGCGCCAAGCCTCCATTTCCACAAGCAGCCCTTCGGCGCAATCCAGCGCCCGCGCTGCAGCCCGCTCACCCTCAAACAGGATCATCGCTGCGTCGCCGATGTATTTGTCGATCAGACCGCCAGTCCGGCCCGCCACCAATTCGACACGGGTGCGGAACTCGGTGATCAGTCTGCTGACATCTTGCGGCTCGCGGCCCTCGCACCAGCTGGTGAAACCGCGGATATCAATGAATAGGATCGCCATTTTCTGCTGGCGGCCTTCCTGCAACGCCTCCAGCCCGCCGCCGGCAAGGCGGCCCGCCATCTGGGCCGGCAGATAACGAGTCAGATTGGCCTTCTGCCGCGTTTCTTCTATGGAGCGGTGCAGAAGGCCCCGCATCCGAAGCGCCGCCACCATCAGCACCAAACCAGCCAGCGCCACCATCAGCACCCGCATCAGATTGGGGGTGTGGCCATGGCCAGATGCACCCGCTGCATGGCAGCGTCAGAGACGATTGCCGGTTCCCACAGAACCAGCCACAAAAGCCCGGCCGCAACCAGCAGCACTTGGTATCCCAGCAGCAGCGGGTTGAAACGCAACACGCCAAAAGCCAGGATCAGCGGTGCCATCCAGGCCGAAGGCATGGCAAAGACAACTTCGCCGGACAGCCCGGAATTCACCAAAGACAACCAGGAGTTCAGGAAAAGAAAGACACCGTCCGCGGTCACTGCAGCCCAGATCATCCAGTGCCGGAACACGCCTTTGCGGATAGCCGCAAAACTCAGGACCCCAACCGTAAGATAGGCAAGTAGGGTTGCCGCCGCCAGGCCGACTTGGTGCCAGAGGTAGTCCTGGCCCACCGTCTGCACTGCATCAACCGCAAGAACCAAGGCCGCCAGCAGCCCGGCAGACACGGCAATCCGCAAGAGTGCCACAATGCGCTCGGCTTCTAATTCCGCCGCACGCAGCAGCACCGCCCCGCCGGGGTTGAGGTTGCCCGCGCCTGAAACCAGCGGCAACCGCATCTACTCCTCCGCCAGCAGCGCCACCTGGCGCGGCTCGACTTCCACCTGGCCAGGATCTTCCAGTTCCGCGCCGTTAGCCACCACGCCCATTGCCTCGAACCGGCGGGCCGAAGGCAGCACGCGGGCCTCCAATGAGCCAACGGCCTTGTTGTAGTTGTTCACCGATGACGACAGTGACTTGCCGACGGAGGCCAGGTTCTTGGAAAACGTCGCCAGCCGGTCATAGAGTTCTTTGGCAGTCTTTTGCACTTCGATTGCGTTTTCCGCCATCTTCTCCTGCTGCCAGCCATAGGCAATGGACTTGACCAGCGCCATCAGGGTGGTTGGCGTGGCGATCAGAACCTTGTTTTCAAAGGCATATTCAATCAATCCCGGATCCGCCTCCACTGCCGCGGACACGAAGGTCTCACCGGGGATGAACATCACCACAAAGTCCGGCGTCTCTCCCAGCGCGCTTTGATAGGATTTCGACGCAAGCTGACGCACATGGGTTTTCACATGGCCCGAATGGCGCAGCAGCGCCTGCTGCTGCTGATCGGGCGTCTCCGCTTCCAGCGCATCCAGATAACCCTCCAGCGGGGTCTTGGCATCCACTACGATGCTCTTGCCGCCGGGGATGCGCACTATTGCATCGGGGCGGCGCAGACCGTCATCGGTGCCGACGCTTTTCTCCAGCTCATAGTCAACATGCTCGGCCATCCCGGCCATCTCAAAAACCTGACGCAGCTGCATCTCGCCCCAACGGCCGCGGGTCTTGGGCGCGCGCAGGGCCTGCACCAGCTTGCGGGTCTCGCCGCCCAATGCTGCCTGGCCATCGGCCAAGTGTTTTACCTGCGTCTGGATCGCGCCATAGGCCTCATTGCGGGCCTTCTCGATTTCCTTGATCCGCTCACCGAACTGACCCAGCTTCTGATCCAGCGGCTTTACCAAACCTTCAATCGCTGCGTGGCGCTTGGCCAGATCCGCATCCGCGGATTTGCTATGTGCCTGAAACCGCTCGCTGACCAGGCTCAGGAAGCTTTCCGAGTTCTGCTTCAGCACGCCCGACGCCAGCGCCGCAAATTTATGTTCCATCTGCGCATTCATCTGCTTGAGCTCTTCCAGCCGCGCTGCATGTTCTGCCTTCAGCGCTTGAACTTGTGCCTCAGCCTGATACCGGGCGGCACGTTCATTATCGCTGGTGCGGCGCAGGGTTGCCAGCTCATCGTTCAGCTCCGGCAGCCGCTTGACCTCTGCCCGAAGCCCGGCCGCCTCCTGGCTCAGACCTGCATTGGCCTGTTCCAACTGCCGGGCCGCGCCTCGCAGCCGCAGCCCAGCCAGGGCAAAAACAGCGGCCAGACCAGCCAGCGCGTAAATGGCCCATTGGGCCTGTTCCAGTGTCACTGCTCGTCCTCCCTTTACCGGGGGTTCTTGTTCAGGTGCGCCCGAACAGGCGCTCGATATCTGCCAGTTTCAGTTCCACATAGGTGGGACGGCCGTGGTTGCACTGGCCGGAATGGGGCGTTGCCTCCATTTCGCGCAGCAGAGCATTCATTTCCTCGCCCCGCATCCGCCTTCCTGAGCGGATCGAGCCATGGCAGGCAACCCGGCTCAGGATAGCCTCGATCTTGGCTTGCACCAGCTGGGTTCCGCCCTGGTCGGACAGTTCGTCCAGAATATCCTTGATCATCGCTTCAGCGTTGACCTCGCCCAGGATCGCGGGGGTTTCCCGCACTGCAACAGCAGCGCCGCCAAAGGCCTCAATGCCAAGGCCGAATTTCGCAAGCTCATCAGCCACGCCCAGAAGGCAGGCACAGTCATTGTCGCTGAGCTCGACAATCTCCGGTATCAAGAGCGCCTGGGCCGCAACGCCATTCTCTGCCATCTGATGTTTCAGCTTTTCATAGACCAGCCGCTCATGGGCTGCGTGCTGGTCGACGATCACCATGCCGTCGGCAGTCTGGGCGATGATGTAATTCTCATGCACTTGGCCGCGCGCCGCGCCCAACGGCAGCTGTTCGGCCCCGGGCGCGGTGGCCCCGGACGCATCTGAGGTCTGACCCGGGGCCATTGGAGCCAATGGCACCTCTGTGACCCGCCCGCTGTAGGACCCCTGCAATTCGGCAAAACCTGGCGATGGCGGCGCATCGAAGGAAGACATTTGCGGCAACCCGGGGGCTTGCGCCGCGTAGGCGCTGCTGCGTGCGCCCATGGACGGCCGGTCCATCTGATATATCCGCGGCGCACCTGTCGCCGTGGGTTGTTCCGGTTTCATTGCCCCCAGCGTGGCGCCTGCCACTGTGGTTGATGCGCGGTGCCCGGCCTCTGCCAGCGCATGGCGCAGGGCAGACACGATCAGCCCGCGTGCCAGTCCGGGGTCGCGGAAGCGCACCTCGGATTTGGCAGGATGCACATTCACATCGACCAGCTGCGGGTCGCAATCGATGAACAGCGCCGCTGCAGGATGCCGGTCGCGGCTGAGGAAATCAAAATACGCCGCGCGCAAGGCCCCGGTCAGCATCTTGTCCTTTACCGGGCGCGTGTTCACGAACAGGAACTGCGCCACCGCAGCGCCGCGCGAATAGGTCGGCAGCGCCGCATAGCCAAACAGGCGGATCCCCTCGCGGGCGGCATCAATCTTCAACGCGTTCTCGGCAAAATCACGCCCCAGAACCGAGGCCAGCCGCCCGTGCAGCGCATCAAACAAATCGCCCGGCAAAGGATCGGCGCGGAAGGTCACCCGCCCCTCACCGCCGCCCGATACATCGCGCAGCGTGAACCCTACCGAAGGCTCTGCCATTGCCAGCCGTTTCACCGTGTCGGAAATCGCCTGGCTCTCGGCCCGGTCGGTGCGCATGAACTTGAGCCGCGCCGGTGTGGCAAAAAACAGATCGCGCAGCTCGACTATGGTGCCTGCCCGCAAGGCGGCGGGTTTCACCGGCTCCAGCCTGCCGCCGGAGACCCGGATCTGCGCCGCCTCATGCCCTGCAGCGCGGCTGGTGATTGTCAGCCGCCCAACAGCCCCCAAAGAAGGCAGCGCCTCGCCGCGGAACCCGAAGGTATGGATGTTCAGCAGGTCCGAGCCGTCGATCTTGGATGTCGCGTGGCGGGACAATGCCAACGGCAAGTCCTCCGGCGTCATGCCGCAGCCGTCATCACTCACCCGGATCAGCGTCTTGCCGCCATCGGCAATTTCTACAGTGATGCGGGCGGCGCCGGCATCAATGGCATTCTCCACCAGCTCTTTGACCGCTGAAGCGGGGCGTTCCACCACCTCGCCAGCGGCAATCCGGTTGATGGCGCTGTCATCCAGCTGGCGGATGATTGGTCGCGTTTTGTCGCTGATATGGGGTTCTGCACTGCTCATACCGCTAAATTTAGCATGCGGAGCTGATTCTGCCACTGGAATGCGCGCGGCTTTGGCCGGAGACGCGTAAAACAAGATTTTCGCACCAAACCACCTGTATCTTCCCGGTTTTCAGAGTGTCATTGCAGCCCGCGCACCAATATTTTGTCCAATCAGTCAAAAAAGCCGCCTGCAATCCTTAGCCTTGCTTGCCAATATGCCGCACCCGTGCGAATTTCGCACGGAACTCTGCTGAGGACTCCCCGAATGGAAAGCCAAATCGCTGAACGAAGCGCGCAGCTGCCGCAGCTGGCCGAGCCGCGCAATCCGGGCATGGCGCTGGACCTGGACTGGGTCGCCGCCGTGCAGGCCAATACATCGGCCATCGAACGCCGCTGCGCCACCTTGCCGGGCCGCCGCAGTGTGAAAAAGGACCATCAGGCCGCCTGGCTTTTGAAAGCCATCAGCCTCATTGACCTCACCACCCTGTCCGGTGACGACACCGAGGGCCGGGTCCGCCGTCTGTGCGCCAAGGCCCGGCAGCCGGTCAGCGCCGGTGTTCTGCGCACATTGGGGATGGAGGGTCTCACCACCGGGGCGGTCTGCGTCTATCACGACATGATCCCCGCGGCTGTTGCCGCATTGCACGGCACTGGCATTCCGGTTGCCGCGGTCTCCACTGGTTTTCCGGCCGGCCTGTCGCCCTTCCATCTGCGGCTGGCGGAGATTGAGGAAAGCGTCAAGGCAGGCGCCGGGGAAATCGACATCGTGATCTCGCGCCGCCATGTTCTGACCGGCAATTGGCAGGCGCTTTATGACGAGATGAAGGCCTTCCGCCAGGCCTGCGGCGACGCCCATGTGAAGGCGATCCTGGCGACCGGCGAATTGGGCAGCTTGCGAAACGTCGCCCGTGCCTCGCTGATCTGCATGATGGCAGGGGCCGATTTCATCAAGACTTCCACCGGCAAGGAAAGCGTCAACGCTACTCTGCCTGTCAGCCTGGTGATGATCCGCGCAATCCGCGACTATTATGACCGTACCGGCCACCGCGTCGGCTATAAGCCTGCGGGCGGCATTTCCAAGGCCAAGGATGCACTCGTCTATCTGGCACTGATGAAGGACGAACTGGGCGACCGCTGGCTGCAGCCTGATCTGTTCCGCTTTGGCGCCTCGTCACTGCTGGGCGATATCGAGCGTCAGCTGGAACACCATGTCACCGGGGCATACTCCGCCGGCTACCGCCATTCCATGGGCTGAGGGCTGAACACATGACCATCAAAGAGATTTTCGACACCATGGAATACGGCCCCGCCCCCGAAAGCGCCGCCGAGGCACTGGCCTGGCTGGTCGATCAGGGCAGCCGGTTCGGCCATTTCATCAACGGCGAGTTCACCGCCCCTGGCGAAGGATTTGACAGTAAAAACCCAGCCACCGGTGAAGTTTTGGCGACCCTGACCCAAGCCACGCAAGCAGACGTCGACAGCGCCGTTGAAGCAGCCCGCAAGGCGCAGGGCGGCTGGGCCGGTCTAGGCGGGCCGGGCCGCGCCAAATACCTCTATGCCATTGCCCGGCTGTTGCAAAAACATTCCCGCCTGTTTGCAGTGCTGGAAACGCTCGATAACGGCAAGCCGATCCGCGAATCCCGCGATATCGATATCCCGCTGGCCCAGCGGCATTTCTACTATCACGCCGGCATGGCCCAGCTAATGGAAAGCGAACTGCCGGATGCCGAGGCCCTGGGCGTTTGCGGCCAGATCATTCCGTGGAATTTCCCGCTCCTGATGCTGGCCTGGAAGATCGCGCCTGCTATTGCAATGGGCAACACGGTGGTGCTGAAACCGGCAGAGTACACTTCGCTCACAGCGCTTTTGTTTGCCGACATCTGCCATCAGGCGGGCCTGCCCAAGGGCGTCGTCAACATCGTCACCGGCGACGGTGCCGTGGGCGAAATGATCACCGCGGCAGATGTGGATAAGGTCGCCTTCACCGGTTCCACCTCAATTGGCCGCCGGATCCGCGAGGCCACCGCAGGCAGCGGCAAGGCGCTGACGCTGGAGCTGGGCGGCAAGTCCCCCTACATCGTTTTTGACGACGCCGATATTGATTCAGCTATCGAAGGGCTAATCGATGCGATCTGGTTCAACCAGGGTCAGGTCTGCTGCGCCGGCTCGCGCCTGCTGGTGCAGGAAGGCATCGCCGGGCGGTTCCACACCAAGCTCAAGGCCCGGATGGACGGCCTGCGCATCGGCAACCCGCTGGATAAATGCATCGACGTCGGCGCCGTCGTCGACCCGGTGCAGCTGGATACCATCAGCAGCATGGTCGCAGCCAACCAGGCCGGCACCATGCACCAGGCCCAGGTGAAAATGCCAGAAGGCGGCTGTTTCTACCCGCCGACGCTGATTGAAGGCCTGTCGCCTGCCGATCCGCTGATGCAGGAGGAAATCTTTGGCCCGGTGCTGGTCTCCTGCACTTTCCGCACTCCCGAAGAAGCGGTGGAGCTGGCCAACAACACCCGCTACGGCCTTGCTGCGACGCTGTGGACCGAGAACGTGAACCTGGCACTCGGCATGGCTCCGAAACTGGCGGCCGGCGTTGTCTGGATCAACGGCACCAACATGTTCGACGCCGCTGCAGGTTTTGGCGGTGTGCGTGAGAGCGGCTTTGGACGCGAGGGCGGCTGGGAGGGCTTGACCGCTTATACCCGCCCCAAGACTGCAGCTAAACCGCTGGCCAGGGTGGAGCCGATCGAGGGCATTGGCGCCCCGGCAGACCCGCTGGACCGTACCGCCAAGATGTATGTCGGCGGCAAGCAGACTCGCCCGGACAGCGGATACTCCCGAGCGGTTTATGGCAAATCCGGCACGCTGCTGGGCCACATCGGTCTCGGCAGCCGCAAGGATGTCCGCAACGCGGTTGAAGCCGCCGCCGGCGCCGGAAAATGGTCCAGGACCACCGGGCATCTTCGGGCACAGATCCTATATTATATCGGCGAGAACCTCTCGGTCCGAGCCGCGGAATTTGCCGCCCGCATTGACGCAATGACCGGCAAGAAGACCGGCGCGGCTGAGGTCGAGGCCTCGATCCAGCGCCTGTTCACTGCGGCTGCATGGGCCGACAAATATGACGGTCAGGTCCACGGCGTACCGATCCGCGGCGTGGCGCTTGCAATGAAGGAACCCGCCGGTGTGATTGGCGTGCTCTGCGCCGATGAGGCACCGCTGCTGGGTCTGGTTTCGGCAATGGCGCCTGCCATTGCCATGGGCAACCGGGTGGTGCTGGCGTCCTGCGAACCTTTCCCGCTGGCGGCCACCGATTTCTACCAGGTTTTGGAAACATCAGACGTGCCCGCAGGCGTGGTCAACATCCTGACCGGCAGCCACGCCGAGCTGGCAAAACCGCTGGCGTCGCATCTGAACGTGGATGCGGTCTGGAGCTTTTCCTCCACCGATCTGTCGGAGGAGATCGAAGCCGCATCGGCGGGCAATCTGAAACGGACCTGGGTCAACAACGCCACCGCGATGGACTGGACGCAGGATCACAGCAAGCGTTTCCTGCAAGAGGCCACCGAGATCAAGAACATCTGGGTGCCCTACGGCGAGTGAAACAGGATCCCAGAGCTTTCCCGCTTCTGGCCAAGACATAAAAGCGCCGCTCCATTCGGGGCGGCGTTTTCTATCCGGCCTTGCCGGCGTTCCAGGCCCAAGACAGGGTTTGCGCGCAAAAGAAAACGCCCGCTCCTTTCGGAACGGGCGTAAAAAATCCGGGATAAGCGCGGATTAGCGGCGGATACCCAGGCGTTTGATCAGGTCCTGGTAACGGGACACGTCCTTGCCTTTGGTGTAGTCCAGCAGCTTGCGGCGCTGAGCAACCATCTTCAGAAGGCCACGGCGGCCGTGGTTGTCCTTCTTGTGGGTTTTGAAGTGCTCAGTCAGGGTGTTGATGCGCGAGGTCAGGATTGCAACCTGGACTTCCGGCGAACCGGTGTCGCCGTCCTTGGTTGCGAATTCTTTCATCAGGCGGGTTTTTTCTTCTGCAGTGATCGACATCGGGGTCTCCTTAAAGGTTAGAGTGGATGGCTCAGGCCGGGATGTCGTCCAGCACAGGCCCATGGAGATATCCGCCGCAGAATCGCAGCAGATGCGGGCATATATGACGTTTCCGTTGTAAAGGCAAAGATTAACTGCCAGCCGGTGGATCTGCGCGGGCCTACTGCGGCAGCAACCCGGTAGCAGCGGCTGAGACCGGATCGATCAGCACCAGATCCGCCGCAGTCAGCCCGCCGGCTCCGGTGACCCGCAAGGCAGGCTCGCCGTCGACAAGAATGACCTGCTCGTCCTCTGCCTCAGGGTTCTGCTGCAGCTCCACGGAAGGCTCTTCGCCGTCCTCAAAATCCCAAACCAGCACCAGCTTATCTTCATCCGTATCGAAGTCCATCAACTGCACAGTCTGTTCGGTTCCGGTCCAGTTGCCGGCCATGAACTGATCCTCGCCTGTGCCGCCGGTCAGCACATCCCCCGCCCCGGCGATCAATGTGTCATCGCCGGCACCGCCATTGACATAGTCTTGGTCCGTGCCGTCCCCAGCACCGGACACCACATCATTTCCATAACCGCCAAACAGCGCGTCGGCGCCGCCGCCGCCCACTAGGCTGTCATCGCCGTCATTGCCGTGCAGTGTGTCCCGGCCTTCACCGCCTTCCAGCCAATCTTCGCCCTGACCGCCATGCAGCAGATCCGCACCGCCGCCGCCCTGAAGCGTGTCATCCCCGAAATGCCCATAAAGACTGTCCTCTCCGGCGGCGCCCTGCAGCACGTCAGCACCGTCTTCGCCGTGCAGCAGGTCCTGGCCTGTGCCGCCGGACAGGCTGTCATCTCCGCTACCGCCATGCAGAACATCGCTGCCCTGGCCCCCGTCTATCCAGTCATGACCGCTGTAACCGCCAAGCTGATCATCGCCATCACCGCCGCTAAGGCTGTCAGCCGCCCCGGTTCCCGCGATGACGTCATTTTCATCGGTGCCGGTTACGGTGCTGCCACCCGGCTCGATAAACCCGCCATCTGACCCACCCCGCCGGTGTCCGCCTCCGGATCGGGGCCGGAGGACGGCTCCTCCCCATCCGGGGTTTCGGTATCAACCAGGACCGCGCTGCCCACTGCAACAAGGCCCAGAACACTCGCCAGCCACAACATTGCCCGCTCAACCTCAATAAACACTCAAAACTCAATTGCACGATCACACGCGTTGATTGCAAATGCAAAACAAATAGGGAACATCAGTTAACGGCAACCGAAGAACCCGCTAACGCTGATGCCAAAGCTCTGGTTGCTGGGTGTATGCGATGTAAAGCGGGTGCTTCGGGTGGCCGGCCTTGCTGAGACCGAGGTGGTGCAGCGGCTTTCCGGTTGCGCGCAGCAGCGCCGCAACCCGCTCCCCTTGCCCGCGGTGCTCACCATGGGTGCCCCAGGCGCAGATCACCATGTCAGCCCAATCAACGCCGTGCAAAATGGCTGCCATGTTGCCCGGGCCTTCCGGCTCTTCCAGCTGCCGCATCCCGCGCGGATCGGTGACCCGGCAGGCAAAGATGTTGGTGGCCCGGAAACCGCCGAACCCCAATGCCCGTGCGCGGCGCTCGCAGCGTTCGATGGTCGGATCATTCTGCACTTCGGTTGCGGTTGACGGATTCAGCATCACAAACATCACCCGCGGTCCGGCAGGATCCCAAACCCGGGTCAGGCTGTAGCGGTAAGTTTCGCAATCGGAATAGACGGCGGTTGAGGGCGCATCGCCCTTGGTGTGGCTGCGGGTGATCATCAGCCGTCTGTAACAGGGCAATTTCGACTGTCCAAGCTTACTGTCCAAGTTTCATTATCACCCCGGGAAGCGCCCATTAAGGGCATTGCCGGGCACGACGACACATTGCAGCTGTTGGCGTTGTGTTTCTTTCGGACAGGTTTTTCATGGAAATGTTGCTGCTCACCATAGTGTTCTGTCCTGGCTTCCGGTGAAACGGACCCGCAATGAAACTGTCTGACTCTGAAGTCCGGATCTTGCAGATGTATTTGTATGGCGCGCGTCCACTGAGTGTCTTGAGAGGGCGGTTGCAAAGGCCGTCGTCCAGCGGTCGGAGAGCAGGCCACCTGAAAGCAACGATCATGGCTTCATCTTCTTCACTAGGGACGATTGAGCGGGGCTCATTGGGACGGGTTTTCTGATCCTCAGCAGTCTACCGCTTCGCAACCGGCTTTGGGGTGATGCCAGGTTCCTGGTTCAGCTCCGCGATTGAAACCTGCACTTCTCGGGACAATGCTGCGCAATACCCTGCCGGGTGACAGGACGTGACGCAGACGTGGCATATCTGTCCCATAAGGCGTCCTTCCATTCCAATGAATGGATCGCACTATCAACCCCTGGAACCAAACAGCTAAGCAGCGCTCCATTTGCCACAGATCAAAGACTTAGGCGTTTGGCCTGCTGTTTGCTATGCTGAGGCAGCGAACAGAAGGATTGTAGCAATGCTGGAGATTTCAGCCCGTAAGGTGGCACAAGTGGCGATGATGGCCCGTGAACTGGGCCGGGCTGAAGGGGAATTGCGCGCCTTCATCGACCGGATGGGGGAAGATCAGCAGTCGGAATTGGTTGGCATCATGTGGGTCGGCCGCGGCAGTTTCGAGCCGGAAGAACTGGGTGAAGCGATCTATACCGCCCGGCAGGAAGCGACCACGCCGACCGTCGATTACTTGCTCGGCACGCCGCATCTGGCTGACAATCTGGAGGCTGGCATGGAAGCGCTTGGGATTGATGTGAACGATGTCGAAGATGATGTGATCGGCCGCTAGGGGCCGCACCGGGTAAAATGTATAGGGGCGCCGCAATCCGGCGCCCCTTATTGCTTCCAGAAGCCCTCAGGCCTTGCTATCGACGATCTCAAGGTGCTGGGCCAGCTTGCCGATCCCGCCCATCCAGTTTTCGACCAGGCCCAGGTCGCTGGGTGCGGCGTGTACACCAGCGGCGATCTTGCCGTTCATCGCGGCCTCGATGGCAAAGGAGACTGGGTAGGACACCAGGCGCGCCATGGCGGTGCCGCGGTCGTCGCCCCAGGCGTCCATCACATAGGTCTTATGCCAGGCTTCGGTGCCGTCTTTTTCCGCCTTCAGGCCAACGCAGAGCACCACCCGGTCCGGCTCGCCCTCGTCATAGGCGTTCTCGGTCCAGAACTGGTCTGACATTTCCTTGAGGCGGGCGTCCCCTTCGGGGCCTTCGAGGGTCTCGACTTCCTTGAAGACATCCGCCCAGGCATCGGCCCAGCCGTTAAGGCGCAGGGTGCCGCGGACGAATTCCTTCACCTTCCAGTCCTCGCCGAACTCGTACTGCGTCATGAACGGGATCGAGTCGCGGTTCGGGTAGACCTCAAAGCTTTCGGGTGCGGGCAGCGGCGCCTCATAGGAGGAAATCGCATCCCAGGGGCGGGCGACGTCCAGCTCCTTGAAGCCGCGGATTGATTTGGAGGGCGAACGCAGCGCCTTCAGCACGCCCAGCGGCGACCAGCTGAACTTGTAGCGGAACGGGTTCGGGGTCTTGGGGATACCGCCGCAATAGGAGATGAAGCTGATCTCGTTTTCCGCGTCAAAGGCATCAGACGCTTTGTAATCCGCCACCAGCGCATGCGCCATCAGGTGGTCGATGCCCGGATCCAGGCCCACCTCGTTGATCAGGCAGACGCCTGCATCCTTGGCCTTCTGGTCCAGTGCGCGCATTTCCGGCGCGATGTAGGAGGAGGAGACGAAATGCGCGCCGTGCTCGATCGCCAGCTCGGCCAGCGGCACATGCCAGTCGCCGGGCAGCATTGAGACGATGACGTCTTTCGGGCTCAGCATCCGGCCCAGGTTGGCGATGCTGAAGGCGTGAATGTTAGTGGTCAGATCGCCGACGGCCTCACGCGCTTTGTCGGTGGTCCGGTTCCAGACCGCCACGTCATGGCCCGCTTCCAGCAGGCGGCGGAGGCCGGGAATGGCGGAGAGGCCGGTGCCGCACCAGTGAATTGTCATGAGAGTTCTCCCTTACTTGGTTCCGGCGGCATTCAGCCCGGAAGATGTTCGTTGAATGTGGCTTCCGCCCGGCCCCAGACGCCGGACTTCAGATCGGTCAGGGTCAGCAGCGAGGGCAGCAGCTGAGCGGCATAGTCTTCGGAGCTTTCCACCGGCAGCATGGAGGGCAGGTTGTCGATTGCCATCACATCCAGCACCGGGTGTTCGGCGACGCGCAGCGCAGGCTGATCCCAGGAGGTCGCGCGGTCATAGACCGGCACCGGATTGTAGTCACTGTCAGGGTCGCAAGCGACATCGCCGATGGCGGTCAGCTTGCGGTCCGCAGCCAGCGCCTCGCGCGGGACAAAGACCGGGGTGCCGGGACGGGCGAAGATACAGTTGAGAAACAGGTCATGGGCCAGGATCTCCGGGAAAGGTCCGCCGCTTGCGGTCTCGTCGATGTCCCATTTGGTGACTTTGACACCCATCGCTTCGCAGAGATCTGCCGCGCCGGTGCCGACCCGGCCAAGCGCGCCGATCACGATAGCAGAGGGGCGGTCTTTGTTCAGGGCATCAAGTTCCGCGCCCAGATCCGTCAGCAGCGCATCCTTGCCGCCATAAACGCCAACCGGGCCGCAGATTCCGCCGCGCTGCTGGGCGGTCCAGGACTTTAGTGTTACCGCGGCGCCGGCATAGCCCGCCCAATACCCAAAGGCAGCAACCCGGCGGGCGCTTTCATCCACCAGGTATTCCAGATCATAAAGGGTGCCGCCGCCGGCCTTGAAGCGTTCCAGCAGTGCCTTGCCGGAATGCTGGCCCTTGAAGGCATGGCCGAACATGATGTGGCGGTGGGGCAGCGGGGTGCCGTCCTCGGGCAGTTCCTTGAGGCCAAAGATGATTGCGTCCGCAGGCGCCTGGGGCCAGGAGTTTTCCGGTGCAATGTCGCAGCCGGCATCAATGTAACCCTGCAGCGGCAGCGCCCGGACCGAGCTTTCCTCAACCGTGACCCTGATGCCGCCTGACAGCAGCGCCTTGGCGCCATCGGGGGTCAGGCCGACCCGCTCCTCATTCGGGCGCTGTTCGGCCCGTACCCACAGATGCGTCATCGTCATGTCCTTCAAAGCATTCCCTTGGCATAGACTGCGCGGATCGACTCGCGCTGCTCCATTGCCGTCATGAAAGTCTGGATTTTGGGGAAGCCGTCCACCTTCACCCCGTCACCCGCCAGCCAGGTGCAGATCACATAGAGGTAGCAATCGGCGAGGCTGACCGTCTCGCCCAGCACAAAGGGTCCGCGCAGGCCGGCCTGGCTGATGTACTCGCAGGAGGCCATCATCGTCTGCGGCACCTTGGCCTGCATATCCTTGTAGCTGGAGGTCTTGCTGGCCCAGCGGGCACCGCGCCGCATATGGGCATGGTTCACATGCATGGTCGAGGCGAGGTAGAACATCACCTCGCGCATCCGCGCCTGCAGTACCGGGTCCTGCGGGCGCAAGCCGGCCTCGGGCGCCATATCAGCGATATATTCCAGCAGCGCGCCGGTCTCGGTCAGGATGCCGCCCTCGACCGCCAGTGCGGGCACCCGGCCCTTGGGGTTGATCTGGGCATAGGCCGGACCGGTCTGTTCCTTGGCGGCAAAGTCGATTTTCACCGCCTCATATTCAATTCGGGCTTCTTCCAGCGCGATGGCCACGGCCACCGAGATGGTGTTGGGGGCGTAATAAAGCTGCATGTCTTTCCCTCCCTCTCGGACGTTCAAAGATGTGTCTGGGCAAAATGCCGGTCCGGCGCTTCCAGATGCGGCACTGCGTTGAACAAAACCGGGCTCAGGTGGCCGCCGATGGGGAACAGACGATGCATCGAGGTGTTCATGATCGCCAGCGTAACCCGGGCCATGGCGGCGGAGTCCAGCCCCATCGCTTGCCGCAGGGCCATCGAGATCAGCCCGCCGGAGGTGACAACCATTGCGGGGCCGTCGCCTGCGGCGATTTCCTCCAGACAGGCCTGGGTGCGGGTTTCGAAACTGGCCCAGCTTTCGTAGGGATCGGCGATTTCGTCCTTGGCCCAAGCGGCAAACACCTTGGGCAAATGATCGACAAAGCCCTCGCGCTCTTTCGGAATTGGCAGGCCGTGCTGATCGCGCATCGCCTCGGCGAGGGTGAAATACTCCATCTCGTTCAGCCGCGCGTCCTGCGCCGGATCGGCAAAGCCCATAGAGGCTGCGGTTTCGATGTGCCGCCTGAGGGTCCCGCAGTAGACGCGCGGGTGGTGGCTGCCGGTGCTGCGCAGATGGTCCCCCAGCCAGGCCGCCTGCTGGTGACCCAGATCGCTGAGGCGGTCATAACTTGCCTCGTCCCGGGCGCCGGTATTGGCCTGGCCGTGGCGGATCAGCGTTATGTGGGACATGGGCGGCGGCTCCGTTGTTACCGGGGAAGTCTTAGGGGAGGTTCCGGGCAGAGGGAAGGGCGGGCTGGGTGCAGGTTTGATCAATTTGATTGAGGGCGGGAGCAAAACTGGAGCAATGTGCATCTGTCAATTGGGAGATTTGCCATGCCCCTTAACCCTCAGCGTTTTCTGGATGATCTTCATGAATTGCGCAGCTTTGGTGCCTCGGGTGCAGGCAAAGGAGTGGTGCGGCCGGCGTTTTCAGAAGCAGATATCGCGGCGCGGAAATGGCTGGCTGAACGGATGACAGAGTGCGGATTAGAGCCGCATTTCGACCCGCTTGGCAATCTGTTCGGGCTGGCTGGGGAGCGCAGCTTGCTGGTTGGGTCGCACAGCGACAGCCAGCCCGAGGGCGGCTGGCTGGACGGCGCGCTGGGTGTGGTGGCCGGGCTGGAGATTGCCCGCGCAGCCCGGGAGGCCGGCGGGCCGCTCATTTCTTGCGTCAGTTTTCAGGATGAGGAGGGGCGGTTCGGGGTGCTGACCGGATCGGATGTTTGGACCGGCAATCTGGCGCTGGATGAGGCGGATGGGTTCACTGACAACGCCGGCAATACCCTGGCCGGGATGCGGGCGCGGATGGCGGAGCTTTCGGGGGATTTCCTGCCGCTTGAACGTTTCTGCGGATTTCTGGAAATGCATATCGAGCAAGGCCCCTATCTGGAAGAAACCGGACTCAAGCTTGGGGTGGTGACTGATATTGTCGGCATCCGGGATATGCGGATCACGTTTTTCGGTCGGCAGAACCACGCAGGCACCACGCCGATGCACCTGCGGCGGGATGCGTTTCAGGTGCTGTCTGCCTTCAACACGGCGCTGAACAGCCGGTTTGCTGATGTGGTGACGCCTGCCACGGTCTGGACTATCGGTCATGTGGCGTTGCATCCCAATGCGTCCTCTGTTGTGCCCGGGCGCGTCGAATTTTCCGTGCAATGGCGCGATGCTGATGCAGACCGGCTGGTGCAGATGGAAACACTCATCAAGGAGACAGCGCGGGAGATTGCGGCCGGTCACGGCGCAGCATCAGAGCTTGGACCGGTGATGGGCATAGAACCGTCGGCAATGGATGTGCGGTTTCAGGCGGAGTTGGGGGCCGCTGCAGAGGCGTTGGCACCGGGAAAGTGGCAAAAGATGCCGTCGGGTGCTTTGCATGATGCGGCCAATCTTGCGACGGTGATGCCTGCGGCAATGCTGTTTGTGCCCTCGACCGGCGGCATAAGCCATGCCTTTGACGAAGATACGGCGGAGGCAGATCTGGTGCTGGGGCTGCAGGTGCTGGACTGCGCGGCCCGGGCGCTGGCGGGGTGAAATGCAGGCGGGTACTCCCGCCTGTTCCCGGACATCCTGCAGGATGCCCTCTCACAGTTGGGCCTGGCGCCGCTGGCGCGGCGCGGTCAGCCCCGTCCGTAGCCGCGTTTGAGCATCCGGTTGCGGTGCCTGTCGGCAGCCAGGGAAGCCTCGCGCAGATTGCCGTAGATGCTGATGACGCTTTGCCCGTTGCCGCCGGCTATGCCCCATTCGCGCAGCACGGAGACCTCGGAAAACAGGTTCATCGCCAGCTCAATCCGGTAGAACCGAGACGGGCGCGAAGGGGCTTGGCGGTAGAGCAGACAGGTGGCCATGACCTGATTCTACGCCAAGCGATTCGCCGCGGCAAGAATCTCTATGCGGCGCTGACGAAAGTGAGGCCGCAGAGCGCGCAAGACAGCGCCGCCGCGGCGAACACCGGCTTAGCCAGAATGGACAAGGTCGGTAAAGCACTGCAGCTGCGTTTTCTTTCGCTCTTCTTATCTGGAAGAAAGAGCGCAGTGCGGGAAAATTGGTTTTGTACCGGAACAGGGTCAGCCCCAGTCCACATCGCCCAAGAAGATGTAGCCCGCGCCATAGATCGTCTTGATCAGACGTGGATTCTTGGGGTCTTCGCGCAACTTCGTGCGCAGGCGGGAGACGCGCACATCCATTGCCCGGTCAAAGCTTTCACCAGCCGCACCGCCAAGCGCCTCCTGCATCTGGGCGCGGGAGATCAGCCGCTTGGGGCTGTCGAGGAACAATCGCAGAACTTCGCCCTCGGCGTGGGAAAACGGGGTTTCGTTGCCTGCTTCATCTTCCAGCAAATAGCGGTCGAAATGCGCGGTCCAGCCGGAGAACCGGGCAGTGTCGCTGGCAGGAGCCGCTGTGCGGGGGGCGCTGCGCAGGCGGGCGCGGACCCGGGCGACAACTTCGGCCGGATCAAACGGTTTGGTGATGTAATCATCTGCTCCCAGTTCCAGCCCCGTCACCCGGTCCTGCACCTGGGCACGGCCGGAGATGATGATGACCGCCGCGCCTTGCTCCAGTGCAAGCCGGTGCACCAACGCCAGCCCATCGGTGTCAGGCAGCGACAGATCGACCAGGCAGACATCGGGTGCCATCCGGTTCAGAGCCGCCTCGAATTCGCGCGCGCGGGCGAAACTTTGGGTGCGGAAGCCCGCCTCCTCCAGCGTGCTGGTCAGGATCCGGCGGATTTCCGGCTCGTCATCCAGGATGGTGACCAAGGGCGATGTCATGCGGCGGGCTCCGGTTTGATCAGCGCGGACAGTTGATCCGTGGTGAAGGGTTTGCGCAAAACCGGGCCGCATTTCAAGGCCTTGCGGAACAACGGGTCGCTGACGGGAAGGGACGTCATCAGGATGCAAGGCAGGTTTGAACCGTCTAGCCGGGTGGCCAAGTCGATGCCGGTGGCAGTCCCTTCCAGTTTGATGTCGGAGAGCACCAGCGCGATGTCTGGCAGGTCGGCGGTGAGCGCACTGGCTTCGTCCACGCTGGCCGCTTCGATCACCGAATAGCCAAGATCAATCAGCATATCGCGAAAGGCGGCACGCAGTTCCTGGCTGTCCTCGACCAGCAAGGCCATGCCGCCCTTGGCATCAGGTGCCAGCCGGTAGGGCAGCCGCAGGGTCACCGAAGCGCCGGTTTGGGTGTTGCTGATCCGCATGTCGCCGCCGGCCAGTTTGGCCATGTCGTAAACCATTGGCAGGCCAAGACCGGAGCCTTCGCTGCCTTTGGTGGTGAAGAAAGGATTCAACGCCTTGTCCAGCGCTTGGGGGGAGAAGCCGGGGCCGCTGTCGGTCACCGTGATTTCCACCCAGGTCTGCCCGACTGCGTGGGCGCTGACAGTTATCTGGCCTGAAGTTCCGCAAGCGTCACGGGCATTCAGGATTAGGTTCAAAAGCGCATCCTGCAGCTTGCCGCTGTCCAGAAGCAGTACCTCGTCCGGCATGTTATCAAGGATGCTTAGCCCAATTCCCTGCGGCAGCGAAGGAGAGGCGAGGATCTTCAGTTCACCCAGCAGCGCATGCATGTCGGCCGCCTGCGGGCGCAAGGTGCGCTGGCCGGTCATTTCGGCAATCCGGCTTAGCAGCCGGCCGCCGCGCTTTGCGGCCGAAAGCGTGCCTTGGACCAGTTGGGTTGCCTCACCGCTCAGCCCCATTTTCTCCAGCTTGCTTTGCATTCCGAGAATAATGGTCAAAAGGTTGGAAAAATCATGCGCCAGGCCGCTGGTCATCTGCGCCGCCATCTCGCGGCGGCGGGCCTGCTGCAGGGCAACCCGGGCCTGGGTTTCCTCAGTCACATCCATCGACAGGATATACACGCCGCCGTGCTGGTCCGGGGTAAAGGCCACCCGGATGCGGCGGCTGCCGTGGCTCTCAGTGAACTCGAATACCGGACTGCTGCCCTTGTAGGCGGCCAGCAAATGCGGCTCGATCCGGTCAAAGGCAGCCTCTCCCAGTGCGTCCGCAATATGCATGCCGAGGATGTCGGAGGGGCGGCTGGGAAACACCGAGCTGAGGCGGCGGTTGGTATAGGTGTAATACCCGTCTGCATCGACGTGGGCGATATGAGCGGGCATCATCTCGGTCGTCAGCCGGGTACGGCCTTCTATCTCGGTCAGCTGTCTCTTGGTCTCTTCCAGGGCCGTATTTGTGGCTTCCAACTGGCGGTTGGCGGCGGATAGTTCCTCGGTATGGGTGATCAGTTTTTCGGACAGTTCCTCGGACCGGGAATGCAGCAGTTGCTCGGCCTGTTTGGTACGGGTGATGTCGGTATAGACGGTGACCCAGCCACCCTGCGGCAATGGCGAGCCTTCGATCGAAATCATCTGCCCGTTGGGCCGTTCACGCTCCAGGTAATGCGGCACAAAATCCAGTGCCTGAGCAACCCGGCTTTGCACGATGTCCTGGGTATCTGTTTCCGGCGCGTATTCACCGGCCTCTGCAAGAAAGCGGATGGTGTCGGCAAAGGACGCCCCCGGCTGCACCAGATGATCAGGCAGTGAGAACATCTCTTGGAAACGCCTGTTGCAGACCGCCAGGCGCAGATCGTTGTCATAGATCGACAGCGCCTGGGCGATCAGGTTCAGCCCGGCGGTGGTCATGGCGGCGTGCGGCTTGCTTGTTCGGTTCATGGTTCTCCCCGCTTCATGGCTAGCATCGCGGCGGGTGCGGGGCAAATTGCCATTCAGCCGCGGGAGAAGGCCATGCCGTCGCGTCAGACCGGCGGTCTCCTTAGGGTTGCCGGACGCGGTGAGCGGAAGATGGTGCAAGTGATGCGAAACTTGAAACGGCTGCCCGCTGCGTTTGATTCGAATTCCGGCCAGTTCGTGCGCATCCCGCGCGCTTTGCCCCGGCGTGTTTGTGAAGGCTGCGGGATTTTCTGTGCCCGGTGGTTCGGCGGCTTGCGTAACAGCCCGTAAAACAAGGGGAACGGCATTGTTACAATTCGTAAGATTTGGGAAAACATCAGGAAAAAGTTGACGGGCTATTCTTTGCACGTCCCTACTCGGGCCAGAACCGCGGGCAGCGGTCAGGTCCGGCAGCAACGCCGGAAAGGGAGGAAAGAAAGTTGGCTCAGATGCAGATGGGCGCCGAAGGGATGTTATCCCTGCCGGCGCTGCTTCAACGCAATGCGGCGCAATTCGCTAATGCACCGGCCTACCGGGAAAAGGAATTCGGCATTTGGCAATGCTGGACCTGGGCCGAGGCGGCAAAGGAAATCGAGGCACTGGCGCTGGGCCTCATCAACCTTGGCGTGAATGAGGGCGATTTTGTCGCTATCATCGGCCGCAATCGTCCTTATCTCTATTGGTCGATGGTTGCTGCGCAGGCGGTGGGTGCCGTGCCGGTACCGCTCTATCAGGACGCGGTGGCCGAAGAGATGGCCTATGTGCTGGGCCATTGCGGCGCACGCTTTGTGATCGTGGGCGATCAGGAGCAGGCCGACAAGGTGATCGAGATCCAGGATCAGCTGCATCAGTTTGAGCATATGATCTATCTCGACCCGCGCGGGATGCGGAAATACGAGCATACCCAGCTGCACCAGTTCAGCCATATCCAGGATCAGGGCCGCGCGGCGCGCGACGAACTGACCGGTGAGCTGCAGGCGCGCCAGGCCAAGCTGACCTACGACAGCACCTGCGTAATGCTTTATACCTCCGGCACCACCGGCAAGCCCAAGGGCGTGGTGCTGTCGAACCGGAATGTGATCCAGAGCGCCAAGAACTCGGCTGAGTTCGACCATTTGACTTTGGGTGAGAACATCCTGTCCTACCTGCCGATGGCATGGGTGGGCGATTTCATTTTCTCAATCGGTCAGGCCTACTGGTGCGGCTTCTGCGTGAACTGCCCGGAAAGCGCCGATACCATGATGACCGACCTGCGGGAGATTGGTCCGACTTACTTCTTTGCACCGCCGCGGGTGTTCGAAGGCCAGCTGACCAATGTGATGATCCGGATGGAGGACGCCGGCGCCCTGAAGCGCAAGATGTTCCACCATTTTCTGGCCCATGCCAAGAAAGTCGGAGGCGACATTTTGGACGGCAAGCCGGTGGGTCTGATGGACCGGCTGAAATACGCATTGGGCAATGTGCTGGTTTACGGCCCGCTCAAGGATACGCTTGGCTACGGCCGCATCCGTGTGGGCTATACCGCGGGGGAGGCAATCGGGCCGGAGATCTTTGATTTCTACCGCTCTCTGGGTATCAACCTGAAACAGCTTTACGGTCAGACCGAAGCCACCGTGTTCATCACCGTGCAGCCGGATGGCGAAGTACGTGCCGATACCGTAGGTGTTCCTGCACCGGAGGTGGAAATCAAGATCGGCGACAACGGTGAAATCTACTACCGCTCGCCGGGCACGTTTGTGGAATATTTCAACAATCCGGACTCTACAGCCTCAACCAAGGATCCGGAGGGCTGGGTAGCCACTGGCGATGCCGGTTTCTTTGAGGAAGGCTCCGGCCACCTGCGGATCATCGACCGTGCCAAGGACGTGGGCAAAATGGCTGATGGTGCGATGTTTGCGCCTAAGTATGTTGAAAACAAGCTGAAATTCTACCCGGACATTCTGGAAGCAGTGCTGTTTGGCAATGGCAAAGACCGCTGCGTGGCCTTCATCAATATTGACCTGACGGCTGTAGGAAACTGGGCAGAGCGTAACAATATCGCCTATGCATCCTATCAGGAACTGGCCGGGCATCCGCAAGTCCTGGAGTCACTCCGTGAGCATGTGTCGGCGGTGAACCAATCGGTGGCGGAAGACCCGATGCTGTCAGGCTGCCAGATCCACCGCTTTGTGGTTCTGCACAAGGAACTGGACGCTGATGACGGCGAAATGACCCGCACCCGCAAAGTGCGCCGCCGCATCGTTGAGGAGAAGTTCGACGATATCATAACCGCGCTGTACGACGGTTCGGAGCAGGTCTCGACCGTAACGGAAGTGACCTATGAAGACGGCCGCAAAGGGTCCATCAGCGCGACGCTGACTATTGTCGATGCGGACGTGAAACCGGCTGCGGTTCACAAGGTGGCCGCGGAATGATGCACGTATTTCCGGAGAAAAATCTGCCCCGTGCCGGGCAGGCCGGGCAGATCTCAGATCAAGTCGGGATTGAGGCCGGGATTGAAGGCCGTGTTGACCACCTGCTGGATCTTGAAGGGAGAGCTGAACCCGTGTGTCTGCTCGATGATCGAGGTCAGGCTTTCGGATTGGCTGAGGCCCATCTGCTTGCATTCGACGGCCATCTTCAGAAGGCAGGAATGTTCAAGTTCGCCAAACATTGTTTTGGTCTCCTTGCTGCTCGTTTTTTTCAAGTATCGCATGGAAACCTTAAAATTTCTATGTGGCAGAATAATGGAGGCCGTTGTTATGCTTGACAATTCCTTAAGCTATGTCACCGAAGACGGCCGCACCATCGGCGGTGTGGTGATGGAGATGAAGAACATCACCCTGCGGTTCGGCGGTGTGGTGGCGATCAAGGATATCTCCTTTGACATCCGAGAAGGCGAGATCCGCGCGATCATCGGTCCCAACGGGGCCGGCAAATCCTCGATGCTGAACGTGATCTCAGGCTTCTATGTGCCGCAGGAAGGCGAGGTGCTGTTTCACGGCAAGAAGCGCCCGCAGATGCGCCCCTATGAGGTGGCCCGCCAGGGCATCGCACGCACCTTCCAGAATATCGCGCTGTTCGAAGGCATGAGCGTGCTGGACAACGTGATGACCGGACGGCTCAACTATATGAAAACAGGATTGTTTTCGCAGGCTCTGTGGAAGGGTAAAGCGGAAAAGGAAGAGACCGAAAACCGCGAGGTTGTGGAGCGGATCATCGACTTTCTGGAGATCCAGCACATCCGCAAGACCCCGGTGTCACGGCTGCCTTATGGTCTGAAGAAACGGGTTGAACTGGCACGTGCTCTGGCTGCCGAACCAAAGCTATTGCTGCTGGATGAGCCAATGGCCGGCATGAACGTCGAGGAGAAGGAGGACATGTCCCGCTTCATCCTGGATGTGAACGACGAATTCGGCACCACCATCGCCCTGATCGAACACGATATGGGGGTGGTGATGGATCTGTCGGACCGCGTCGTGGTGATGGATTACGGTAAGAAAATCGGCGACGGCACCCCGGATGAGGTGCGCAATAACCAGGATGTGATCGACGCATATCTGGGGGTCAGTCATGACTGAGTTGCAATGCAGCAACACCCGGCTCCGGCAGGGTGACATCCGTACACCCCCTGTGCAGCCCCTAAGCACCGCCGCAGTGCAGAATTCCGTGGAGAGCCTCTAATGCCCGAACAACTCGTCTTTGCGATGGAAGTGACGCTGAACGGCCTGATGGCAGGCGTGCTTTATGCGCTGGTCGCGCTGGGCTTTGTGCTGATCTACAAGGCTTCCGGCATTTTCAACTATGCCCAAGGCGTGATGGCGCTGTTTGCGGCAATGACGCTGGTGGGGATTATGCAGGGGCAGGTGCCCTTTGCGCATATCATAAATGCGGTCTTTGGCGGCCATATCACCCATTTCGGCTGGAACGTTCCCGGTGTGCTGGCAATTGCTCTGACTGTCGGGGTGATGGTGCTGCTGGCCTGGCTGGTGCAGGTGCTGGTGATGAAGCACCTAGTGGGTCAGGAGCCGATCATCCTGTTCATGGCCACTATTGGTCTTGCCTATTTCCTGGAAGGCGTTGCCGACCTGATGTGGGGGTCCGAGATCAAGACACTGGACGTCGGTCTGCCGCAGGGCATCAACCTGTGGATTGACGAGACCACCTTCAACATCTTCGGCTACGGCTTCTTTATCGACAATCTGGATATCGTGGCGACGGTGATTGCGGCGCTGCTGGTGGCCGGGCTGGTCTGCTTTGCCCAATACACCAAGCAGGGCCGGGCGATGCGCGCGGTGGCGGATGATCACCAGGCGGCGCTGTCGGTCGGTATCTCGCTGAACTTCATCTGGGTGCTGGTCTGGTCGGTCGCAGGGTTTGTGGCGCTGGTCGCGGGCATCGTCTGGGGCACTAAATCCGGTGTGCAGTTCTCATTGTCGCTGATCGCGCTGAAGGCGCTGCCGGTGCTGATGCTGGGCGGCTTCACCTCGATCCCCGGCGCCATTGTCGGCGGGCTGATCATCGGTGTGGGCGAGAAACTGTTCGAGTTTGCCATCGGCCCGATGGTCGGCGGCGCCACCGAGAACTGGTTTGCCTATGTTCTGGCACTGCTGTTCCTGGTGTTCCGCCCGCAGGGCCTGTTCGGGGAGAAGATCATTGAACGGGTCTGAGGTTCATATGATCTGCTCCCGGCCTGTTCAGCTTTCCAGCTTGCGGAATGCGGCGATGACAATGGCGGCGAATACCGTGGCAACCAGCGTGAAGGCGATGGTCAGATCGCCGATCAGCTGCCCGGCCAGGAGCGTTAGCAGCCCGGCTCCGGCAAGCCCCATCAGCATCAGCCCCCAAGGGCCGGGTGCGGTCCCAGAGGTTTCCCTGCGTGCCTCCCGGCGCGGCGGCTCGAATTCGAACGGCGGCAGCACTGTTGCGTCTTCCACCGTTGCCAGCAGCCGGCCCTTGGCCTCTGCAAATTCGGCTGCTGAAATGTCACCCTTCTTCCGCGCGGCCTCCAGCCGCCGGATTTCCTCAAAAATCGCGGTCATTGATCCCACTCACTTTACCCAGGAACAGGGTGGCAGAAAGAAATGGGCAAAATGTGGCCAGGCACGGATTTCTGACAAATTGGTTAACGGCGGGGCGGCGGCATGACCAAGGCGATTGCCGTCATCAACGTGATTGCCTGGGCGGGTTTTTGGGCGTTCGGCTATCTGGCGCTGACCGCGGAAGGGTTCACGGAAACCCAGATTGTCACCGCGTCGCTGCTGGCGGCCTCAGGACTGATTACCGGCATCATTGCATACCTGCGTCTGGTGCGCGGCAGCGAGCGCAGCGGCTATGCCAAACCGTCAAACCGGATAACCCGCGCGCAGCGCGACGCGGCACAGGCGCAATGGGGGCAGATCGAATGATTGCCGCTGCTGAAACATTAAAGACAAACACCCGGACCGGGCCCTGTTTGCAACAGAAAGGGAGCATCTGAGACATGTTCTACCGTGAAGCCGGAGACTTCAAAACCTCCTATGCCGATGACAGCCAGACCTTCCCGATCAAGTTCGACCGTGTCCGCTATTATGTGGTGCTGGCGGTGGCCTTTGGCATCATCCCCTTCCTGGTCAACGACTACTGGGCCAATGCGATCCTGCTGCCGTTCCTGATCTATTCAATTGCGGCGATCGGGCTGAACATTCTTGTCGGATACTGCGGGCAGGTGTCCCTGGGCACCGGCGGGTTCATGGCCGTGGGGGCCTATGCCTGCTACAAACTGATGACAGCCTTTCCCGAGGTCAGCATGTTCATCCATGTGATCCTGGCGGGCGGCATCACCGCGGTGGTCTGCATGGCCTTCGGCCTGCCCTCGCTGCGCATCAAGGGTTTCTATCTGGCGGTGGCGACGCTGGCGGCGCAGTTTTTCCTGGTGTGGCTGTTCAACCGGGTGCCGTGGTTTTACAACTATTCGGCTTCGGGCCAGATCAACGCGCCGGAGCGCGATACCTTTGGCATCCTGATCACCGGCCCCAATGCGCCGGCCTGGGCCACCTATCTGTTCTGCCTGATTTTCCTGACGTTCTGCGCGCTGGTGGCCCGCAACCTGACCCGCGGCACTGTGGGCCGCAGCTGGATGGCGATCCGCGACATGGATATCGCGGCTGAAATCATCGGGGTGAACCCGCTGAAAGCGAAGCTCACAGCTTTTGCCGTGTCCGGCTTTTTCATCGGGATTTCCGGCGCGCTGTTCTTTGCGGTCTACCTGGGTGCGGTCGAGGTCGGCGAGGCCTTCGGCATCAACAAGTCGTTCCTGGTGCTGTTCATGGTGATCCTGGGCGGACTGGGGTCGATCTTCGGCTCCTTTGCCGGCGCGGCCTTTCTGGTGCTCTTGCCGGTGGTGCTGAAGGTGGTGGGCGTCGATCTTCTGGGCTGGCCAACTGATATCGTGGCGCATTTCCAGCTGGTGATCGTGGGGGCGCTGATCGTGGTGTTCCTGATCGCCGAGCCGCACGGCATGGCGCAGCTGTGGCGCGTCGCCAAGGAAAAACTGAGACTGTGGCCCTTCCCGCACTGATGCGGGCACGGCCTGGAAACCGGCGGGGAGAAAAGCAAGACTACCCCCGTTTTAAGAAACAATCGGATAAGACCATAGGGAGGATTTAAGCCGATGAAAAAGACACTGACCACACTGGCGCTGGGCGCCGCAATGGCAGCAAGCCCCGCAATGGCGGACCTGGTGTTCCCGGACCTCAGCTACCGCACCGGGCCTTATGCGGCCGGCGGCATTCCGTTCTCGGACGGCTATAACGACTATTTCACCCTGCTGAACGAGCGCGATGGCGGCATCGGCGGTGTACCGGCCAAGGTGATCGAATGCGAGACCGGCTATAACACCGAGAAGGGTGTGGAATGCTACGAGTCCACCAAGGGCCAGGGCGCGCTGATCTATCAACCGTTGTCCACCGGTATCACCTATCAGCTGATCCCCAAGGTGACAGCAGATAACATCCCGCTGCACACCATGGGCTATGGCCGTACCTCGGCGGCGAACGGCGAAGTGTTCAGCCATGTGTTCAACTA
The DNA here is from genome assembly GCF_004535885.1 of Leisingera sp. NJS201. Classification (NCBI taxonomy): domain Bacteria; kingdom Pseudomonadati; phylum Pseudomonadota; class Alphaproteobacteria; order Rhodobacterales; family Roseobacteraceae; genus Leisingera; species Leisingera sp. NJS201. The sequence goes on along the minus strand of NZ_CP038234.1, from coordinate 3,854,077 downwards.
TCCGGCCAACTACTGGAACGGTGCCTCGGGCGTTGTGAACTACTTGCTGGAATCCAACGGCGGCGACATCAGCGGCAAGAAAATCGCGCTGATCTATCACAACTCTGCCTATGGCAAGGAGCCGATCCGCACCCTGGAGGAGCTGTCCAAGAAACACGGTTTCGAGCTGATCGCCCTGCCGGTGGACCACCCGGGCCAGGAGCAGAAGTCGCAGTGGCTGCAGATCCGCCGCGAGCGTCCCGACAATGTTGTGATGTGGGGCTGGGGTGTGATGAACCAGGTGGCAATTCAGGAAGCTGCCAACATCCGTTTCCCGATGGAGAATTTTATCGGTGTGTGGTGGTCCGGTGCCGAGCATGACGTGATGCCGGCAGGTGACAAGGCGGACGGTTACAAGGCAGTGACCTTCCACAACGTCGGCCGCGACTTCCCGGTGTTTGACGACATCCAGAAATATGTCGTCGATGCGGGCAAGGCCGCAGGTGCCGGCGATCAGGTTGGTAACGTTCTGTATAACCGCGGTATGTACGCGGCGATGCTGGCAGCCGAAGCCGCCAAGACCGCGCAAGGTATTCATGGCACTGCGGATATCAACGCTGCGATGATGCGGGACGGCATGGAAGCGCTGGTGATCGACGAAGCCAAAATGGCTGCGCTGGGGATGCCGAACTTTGGCCCGACCTTCAACGTTTCCTGCGACAACCATGGCGGCCCTGGCCTGGTGGGTGTGACCCAGTGGGATGCAGAGAGCAAAACCTGGTCGCTGATTTCGGACTTCAAGCCGTCCGATACCGAAGTGATCGGTAAGCTGATCGAAGAAGATTCGGGCGCCTATGCGGCTGAAAACAACATTGAGTCCCGCTGCGAGTAAGGGCTTTGGCCGGCCCCTGCCTTGGCGGGGCCGGAAACAACCGGCGCGGCAGAGAGCTGCCGCGCCACTCAACAGGGTTCCGGTTCAGGTCCGGGACAGTCATGAGGACACGCTTTGATGCTGGATGCAGCGAATACCGCCGCCGACACCGCCGATGTGCAGGCCGAGACCCTGCTGGAGGTCAACAATATCGAGGTGATCTACAATCACGTGATCCTCGTTCTGAAGGGCGTCAGCCTGAATGTTCCCAAGGGCGGCATAACCGCGCTGCTAGGCGGCAACGGGGCTGGCAAGACCACCACGCTGAAGGCGATCTCGAACCTGCTGCATTCGGAACGCGGCGAGGTCACCAAAGGCTCGATCAAGTACCGCGGCGCGCATGTGCATGAGCAGGACCCGGCCGAGCTGGTGAAGAAGGGCGTCATTCAGGTAATGGAAGGCCGCCATTGTTTTGAGCATTTGACGGTGGAGGAAAACCTGCTGACCGGTGCGTATACCCGTTCGGACAACAGTGCAAAGATTCAGGACGATCTGGAGATGGTCTATCACTATTTCCCGCGTCTGAAGGAGCGCCGCAAAAGCCAGGCCGGTTATACCTCGGGCGGCGAGCAGCAGATGGTGGCGATGGGCCGTGCGCTGATGTCCCGGCCCGAGACGATCCTGCTGGATGAGCCCTCGATGGGGCTGGCGCCGCAGCTGGTGGAGCAGATTTTCGAGATCGTGAAGTCGATCAACGAGAAAGAAGGGGTGACCTTCCTTTTGGCCGAGCAGAACACCAACGTGGCCCTGCGCTATGCACATTACGGTTATATCCTGGAGTCGGGCCGTGTTGTGATGGACGGGCCTGCGGCTGAGCTGCGGGAAAACCCGGATGTAAAGGAATTCTACCTCGGCATGTCGGATGAAGGGCGTAAGAGTTTTCGCGACGTGCGGTCTTACCGGCGCCGCAAGAGGTGGCTGAGCTGATGCGGGGAGATGACGTGATGACCTATTTTGACACGCTTGAAACCCGCAGCGCAGATGAACGCGCCGCAGATCTTGCCAAGGCCTTGCCAGAGCAGATCGCCCGTGCGCAGTCTGCCTCCGGATATGCGGAATTGCTGGACGGTGTGGATCCGGCGGCGGTGGTCTCGGCGGAGGCCTTGGCGGCGCTGCCGGTGCTGCGCAAGTCGGAGCTGAGCCGGGCGCAGGCCGGGAACCCGCCCTTTGGCGGTTTCACCGTGAAGCCCGCGACCGGCTTTGCCCATGTTTTTCAAAGCCCCGGCCCGATCTATGAGCCGGGCGGGGTGGATGGCGACTGGTGGCGGATGGGGCGGTTTCTGAACGCTGCCGGGATCGGCCAGGGCGATGTAGTGCAGAACTGTTTCGGCTACCATCTGACACCTGCGGGCATGATTTTTGAAAACGGTGCGCGGGCGGTGGGCGCGGCGGTGTTGCCTGCCGGCACCGGCCAGACAGAGCTGCAGGTGACGGCTGCGCGTGATGTTGGTGCCACCTCCTATGCCGGCACGCCGGATTACCTGAAGGTGATTCTGGACAAGGCCGACGCCATGGGTGTGGAGCTGGCCTTTACCAAGGCGGCGGTGGGCGGCGGCGCGCTGTTTCCTTCCCTGCGTCAGGAGTATGCTGATCGCGGGATTTCCTGCCTGCAGTGCTACGCCACCGCTGATCTGGGCAATATCGCCTATGAAAGCCCGGCTATGGAGGGGATGATTGTCGACGAGCATGTGATCGTCGAGATTGTCACTCCCGGCACCGGCAATCCGGTGGCACCCGGCGAAGTGGGTGAGGTTGTGGTGACAACGCTGAACCCGGATTATCCGCTGATCCGTTTTGCCACCGGCGATCTGTCGGCAGTGATGCCGGGCGTTTCGCCCTGCGGCCGCACCAATTTACGGATCAAGGGCTGGATGGGCCGGGCGGATCAGACCACCAAGATCAAAGGCATGTTTGTGCGGCCCGAGCAGGTGGCGGCGCTGGTCGACAAACATGACGAGATCGTCAAGGCGCGTGTGGTTGCCAGCCGCGATGGCGAGATGGATGCAATGACCGTGCAGATTGAGGCGCAGGGCGGCGACGAGGCAGCCTATGCCCGCTCGGTGATCGAGGTGCTGAAGCTCAAGGGCAAAGTTGAGGTTGTGGCACCGGACGCATTGCCCAAGGACGGGCTGGTGATCGAGGATCTGCGAAACTACGACTGATTTCTTCGCAGGATCCAAGAAGCACGGGCGCCGGCATCAGGCGCCCGTTTACTGTTCCGCAAGCAGGCAGAGCGCAAGCAGTGCTTTCTGGCTGGAATTTCTGACTGGAATAGTCGTAATAGGGCAACGCGAACCATCAGCCGGACCTGTGACTGCCGTAAAATGACTGCCGCGAATGACCCCATAAAGTATGCCCCCTACGGGCGCCGCAGCGGTGGAAGGAGCCGCGGCGGTGTTTTTGCCTTTCTGGCCTGGGCGGTGGCCCTGTCTTGCGTGCTGCCGATGCTGGCGGTGGCTCTGGCGGCGGCATTCGGCGGGACGGAGACGATCAGCCATCTGGCGGCCACGGTGCTGCCGGGATATTCGCTGACGACACTGGCACTGGTCGCGCTGGTCGCGCTTGGCACATTTGCAATCGGCACCGGTGCTGCCTGGCTGGTGACCATGACGCGCTTTCCCGGCGCGCGGTTTCTGGAAATCGCTCTGGTCCTGCCGCTGGCGTTTCCGGCCTATGTTCTGGCCTATGCCTATACCCATATTCTGGACCATCCCGGTTTCGTGCAGGCCACGCTGCGGGATGTGACCGGCTGGGGGCCGCGGGACTACTGGTTCCCTGAGATCCGCTCCACAGGCGGGGCAGCGGCGATGCTGGTTCTGGTGCTTTACCCCTATGTTTACCTGCTGGCGCGGGCGGCGTTTCTGCAGCAGAGCGCGGGCGCTTTTCTGGCGGCACGGGCGTTGGGCAAGAACGCCTGGCAGGCATTCTGGATGGTCAGCCTGCCGATGGCGCGGCCGGCGATTGCCTCGGGCGTGCTGCTGGCAGTGATGGAGACCATCGCGGATTTCGGCACGGTCTCCTATTTCGGCGTGCAGACATTTGCCACCGGGATTTACACCAGCTGGTTTTCGCTGGGCGACCGGGGCGGGGCGGCGCAGCTGGCTCTGTGCCTGTTGGGCTTTGCCCTGACGCTCGCCGTAGCGGAGCGGGCGACACGGGGGCGGGCGAAGTATCATCACGCGGGCAAGCATCATAACCAGATGCCGCCGGCCGAGCTGAAGGGGCTCCAGGCGGCGGTCGCAGCCTTCTTCTGTGCGGTGCCGGTGGTGCTGGGGTTTTTACTGCCTGTGGCGGTGCTGTTCCTGATGAGTTTTGAGTCTGAGCAGAACCTGTTCAGCCGGCGCTATATCGATTTCACTGCCAACTCGATCACTTTGGCGGCAACTGCTGCAGTTCTGACCGTGGCAGCCGCAGTGTGCCTTGGCTTTTACCAGCGGCTGCGGCCCGGGCAGGTGTCCTCAACCGCGGCCTATTTTGCGCGGCTGGGCTATGCGGTGCCGGGCGGGGTGATCGCGGTGGGGCTGATCGTGCCTTTTGCCGCCTTTGACAACGCGCTGGATGCCTGGATGCGGGAAAGTTTCGGCATTCGCACAGGGCTGCTGGTGACAGGGTCGATCTGGCTGCTGGTCGCGGCCTACGGCGTGCGTTTCATGGCCGCCGCTCTTGGCGCTTATGAGGGCGGCCAGGCCACGATGCATTCCAACATGGATGCGGCGGCGCGCTCCTTGGGGCAGGGGCCGCTTGGGATGCTGCGCCGGGTGCATCTGCCGATCCTGACGCCCAGCCTGCTGACCGCGCTGCTGATTGTGTTTGTCGATGTGATGAAGGAGCTGCCCGCGACGCTGATAATGCGGCCGTTCAATTTCGACACGCTGGCGGTGCAGGCGCACCGGCTGGCGGCGGATGAGCGGCTGGAAGGCGCCGCGGTGCCTTCGCTGGTGATCATGGCGGTGGGGCTGCTGCCGGTGATTCTGATCTGCCGTCAGGTGGGACGGCGGCGCTAGGCGCAAGAATTATGGAAAATTCTTGCCAAGAAAATTTGAATTTTCTTGGCCCGGGTGCAGCTTATGCTGCCCACCAGGCCTCAATCTCGTCGCGGGAAATCCGGTTTGCCGGACCCAAGCCCACCAGCACGGTTTCCTCAGCCTCACAGCGTTTGGCTTCAACATGCCGGCCAACTACATGCAGCTCATATGCGCCTCCGGAGGTCAGCACAAAGCCTTTCATCCGGTAAAGCCCCGCAGGCCGGGCCGCCAGCTTGTTGCCCAGTGCGCGGCGGTCCAGCACATCGCTGCTGCGGTGCTGCCAGGTGGTATAGGCGGGATGTGCGGCAACAGCGGTGCCCTTGGGCAGCGGCACCACGTCGAACAGCAGCTCGGCCACGGGCGATCCATTCAGCACGGTAGGAGTGCGGGCGCCGGCCTTCGCCAGCAGGGCGGAGACCGTCTGGTTCATGCCATCGCATTTGGAGACGATCACCAGATCAGCGGCGCGGATTTGCTGCTCCGCCTGCGGTGCAACCAGCGGGTCGCTCAGCAGGGTTCCGGCATTCTCTGCATCCACCAGAGTGACGATGCCGCCATAACTCAGCCCGATTTCATTCAGAACCGAATTGGCTATGGCGACCGGGTCGGAAATACCGCTGGCCTCGATAATCAGATGATCCGGACGGTCCGGACGGTTCAGGATGTCGCGCAACGCGAGAGACAGGTCATCGCCCATGGTGCAGCAGGCACAGCCATTGGTGAGAGCAATCGTACCCCCAGCGGTGTCCTGGATCAGGGTGTCATCAATGTTGATTGCACCAAAATCATTCACGATCACGGTCAGTTTCAATCCGTGGTCTTCGGCTAAAAGGCGGTTGATTAACGTGGTCTTGCCAGCGCCCAGATAGCCGCTGATTATCGTTACCGGCAACCGGTTCATACGCTCTGTTCCTCCAGAGCGCGGAAAGCTCTCGACTGCATGATTCCCCCCGAAATTCAAGATGCGGGAATCTATAGGCCGGTGGCCCGAACGGGTCTAGCAAAAGCTCGGTCAGCTTCAATCTTTCGTCAAGGGACGTGCCAGTGTGTTTCTGGGGAACCGGTCGCTGCAAAAAAAAGCGCGGTCCAAGCCGCGCTTTTTACGTGTTGGCTGACGGCTGGACTTACTTCCAGCCAACGTTGTTAAAGATCTTCTGTGCTTCGGGAAGATTCTTGGCAACGTCCGAAAGGCTCACGTCATCCGGTTTGAAGTGGCCAAGCGCTGCGATCGAGGGGGCCAGACCGACACCGGGCACCGCCGGGTATTCGTCATTCCCGGCCGAGAAATACGCTTGGGCGGAATCACCGGCGAGATATTCCAGGAATTGGACGGCGTTTTCCTTGTTCGGCGCATGGGCCGCCACACCGCCGCCCGAGAGATTCATATGCGCGCCTTCTGTATTCTGCGAGGGAAACAGCCAGCCGATCTGATCGCGGCCGTCCGAGATACCCTTGACGTTTTTTCGGATCGAACGTGCGAAGTAGTAGGTGTTGGCCACCGCGATATCGCATTCGCCCGAGATGATGCCGCGCATCTGGTCAGTGTCGCCGCCCTGCGGGTCGCGGGCCATGTTGGCGACGACGCCCTCAGCCCATTCCCGGGCTTTTTCGGTGCCGTGGTGAGTCACGATCGAGGCCAAAAGGGTCTGGTTGTATGTGTTCTTGGAAGAGCGGATGCAGACCAGGCCTTTGTAGGCGGGGTCTGCCAGATCCAGATAGGTGAGCGGCGGGTCAGCCACTTCATCCTTGTCATAGAAGATGATCCGTGAGCGTTGGCTGAAACCGAACCACTGATTGTCCTCGTCCTGCAGATAGGCGGGCACGCGGGCTTCCAGTACATCGCTTTTGATGCTTTGCAGCACACCGGCGTCCTTGGCGCGCGTCAGGCGCGAGGTGTCGACGGTGATCAGGATGTCAGCAGGGGAATTCTCGCCTTCTGCGTTCATCCGGGCGATCAGCTCGTCCGCGTTGCCTTCGATGCGGTTGATGGTGATGCCGGTGGCCGCTTCGAATTCCGAATAGAGCTGTTCGTCGGTGTCATAGTGGCGCGACGAATAGATGTTCAGCTCGCCTTCGGCGGCAGCCGAGGTGGCAATGGCAGCGGTCAGGGCGCCGGCCAGTACGGTGGTGGCTTTCAGCATTGGGTGTCCCGTTCTTCTGTGGCTTTTATTCCGACTGAAATAGTCAATTAAAGCAATTGGCAGAAGATGCAATGAATTTCCGACTGAATCACTTGGTGAATTCTCGGCCTGGACTGGCGGCAACTGAGAGCAGGCGGGCAGGAGCTAAAGAGCAGGGGCAGATGCCGGGGCGCGCTCCCGCCCGTCGCCGGACTTCTGGCAAAGTCCGCTTCGGTTGGGCATGGCACCGCGCCATGCGCGGTGCCATGCCCAAGGCCGCGAAGATTCGCCCGGTTTTGGCCGGGGGATCTGCGGGTGCGGGAGCGTTTGCCTGTGCCTTTTCTGGAAACCGCAGTTGCCAAACGCAAAAAAACCGCATCAAATGATGCGGTTTTCTGCGTGTCGCTGTGTCGGATCTTAGCCCTGGCGCGCTTTGAACTTGCGCTGGGTCTTGTTGATCACGTAAACGCGGCCCTTGCGGCGCACAACCCGGCAATCGCGGTGCCGGTTCTTCAGCGAACGGAGCGAGTTCTTGACCTTCATGGTCTCTCTCCTTGTCTGCGGCGCGAACCAGCGCCTGGGTTAGCGGGTGGCCTGGCCGGAGCCGAAGCCGTGAATGAATGGTGGGCGATACAAGGATCGAACTTGTGACCCCTTCGATGTCAACGAAGTGCTCTACCGCTGAGCTAATCGCCCACTCTGGCCTGCGCGCCGTCCTGCCCCTTAGAAGTGAAAGGGGCGCGGGGTGCCGCGCCGGTGAGGGGGTCTATAAATAGAGTCGCTCAGGGGTGCAAGAGCTTTTGACCGCAGAAATTTCCGCGATATGCTGTTTCTTGCACAAGAAGCACCGGAGCAAGGATGCCTGATACAGCGTTTTCCGTGATTTCACCGCAGAAACTGGCGTCCGCCGTGGTTTTTGCCTCTCCGCACAGCGGCACAGACTATTCCGATTCCTTTCTGGCCCAGTCGATTCTGGGGCGAAAAGAGATCCGCAGCTCGGAGGACGCCTTTGTCGACCGGTTGTTTAAGGCCGCGCCAGAGTTTGGATCACCGCTGCTGATGGCAGTCAAACCGCGTGCCTACCTGGATCTGAACCGGTCTCCGGATGAGCTGGATCCGGCGGTGATCGAAGGGGTGCAGCGGCGCGGGCAGAATCCGCGGGTGGCGTCCGGCCTTGGGGTGATTCCCCGGGTGGTGGCCAATGGCCGTGCCATTTACCGCGGCAAACTGCCGGCGACGGAAGCAGAGCAGCGGATCAGATGCTGCTGGCACCCCTACCACCAGGCGCTGAAGGGGCTTCTGGAGCAGGCGCATCAGCATTTCGGCCAAGCGATCCTGGTCGATTGCCATTCGATGCCGCATGAGGCGATCGACACCATGGTTCCGTGCAAGGGCGGCAAACCCGAGGTGGTGCTGGGCGACCGCTTCGGCGCCGCAGCCGATAGCAGCGTTGTGGACCGGATCGAGGCTGCCTTTGCTGCGGCCGGGCTGAACGTTGCCCGCAACACGCCGTTTGCCGGTGCCTATATCGCCCAGACCTATGGTCGCCCATCGCGGCGGCAGCACGCGGTTCAGATCGAAATAGACCGGGCATTGTATATGGATGAAGCTAAAATCCGGCCCAACGGGAACTTTGAACCGCTGCAGCAGCTGTTGCGCCAAGTGATTGCCGAGATTGCGGCGATTGGGCGTGAGGAACTGCCGCTGGCGGCGGAGTAAGAAGAAAACGCCTGCGCGGCTCAGCGCAACGCGCGGCCTTTCAGAATCGCGCTATCACCAAATCGCTTGCGGATGGCATCGGTGGCGCGTTCCGCCTCCGCCCGCTTGCCAGCCTGCGGATCCAGCAGGTCGCCGGTTTCGTCGGCTTGCGACTCGGGCACGAGCTCAGAGATGCCGCAGCCCAGCAGCCGGTAGGGTCCTTGGTCACCCGCCTGGTCCAAAAGGTTGCGTGCGGTGCGGTAAATGCGGTCGGCGATCTGGGTGGGGCTGCGCAGTGTCAACCGCCGGGTCAATGCGGAATGATTGGCGCGTTTCAGTTTGAGAGTGACAACCCGGCCTGCAAGTTCCCGCGCCTTGGCACGGTCGGAAACCTGTTCTGCAAGCCGCCACAGATGACCATCCAGAATGTCTATGCTGGCGGTGTCTTCAAAAAACGTGGTTTCTTTGGAAATTGATTTAACGGGGGCATTGGCCGAAACCCGGCGCCGGTCCTGGCCGCGGGCCAGGTGCCAGAGCCGGTCCCCCATGGAGCCGAAGCGGCTGTGCAGGGCCTCGCGGTCCCAACGCAAAAGGTCCGAGAATGTGCGGATGCCCGCCTTTTCCAGACTTGCCTGGGCGGCGGGGCCGATGCCCCAAATCAGCCGCACCGGTTTTTCGCGCAGGAAATCACCAGTTTCTGCCTTGCCAATCACCGAGAACCCGCGCGGTTTGTCGAGGTCGGAAGCAACTTTGGCCAGGAACTTATTATGTGACAGACCGATGGAACCGGTGACGCCCAATTCGTCCTTCATCCGTTTGACCAGCCGGGCCAGCATCACGGCGGGCGGCGCACCGTGCAGTTTTTCGGTGCCGCTGAGGTCCATGAAGGCTTCATCCAGCGACAGCGGTTCCACCTCCGGGGTGAGCTCGTTCATCATCTTGCGGATTTCGCGGCTGACCTCGACGTAGACGCTCATCCGCGGTTTGATGAACACCGCATCGGGGCAAAGTTTCAAGGCCTGGAACGTTGGCATGGCCGAGCGCACTCCGCGGATGCGGGCGACGTAGCAGGCGGTGGAGACCACACCGCGTTTGCCGCCCCCGATGATCACCGGCTTGGCGGCCAGTTCTGGATTGTCGCGCTTTTCGACGCTGGCATAAAAGGCATCGCAGTCCATATGGGCGATGGTGAGGGAAAACAGCTCTGCATGCGCCTTGATCCGCGGGCTGCCGCAATGCGGACAGCGCCGGGCGGCGGGGGTTTCTTTCAGACAGTCTCGGCAAAGGGCATACATGGCGGGGCAAGTGGCTGAATGACTGGAACGGCAAGTCTAGCTTGCGGCGGAAGGCTTGTCTTTAGCGTGGCGGGGCGCCAAGCGACAGATCATGGCACTAGGGCGAGAAATTTTTTCCGGCGTGAAAGTGGCCTTGTTTCTGGGCCGGGAGCTGCGTGTCATCCTGCGTGATGACACGCTGGATATTCCACGCCCTGGGCACTGAGACCTGCCGGGCGGCGGGCGCGTGTGGAAGGAACGCCCCGAAGTATGCACGCTGCGGGAGACCCGGGAAGAAGTTGGCCTAGTGCTGCAGCCGGACAGGTGAAGTTCGGAGATGAGGGGCAGGGATGGGCGCTGATGCCGCCGGATACCTGCAGCGGGCACTCTTTGGCGGTGCCGCATCCTGCCGGACGGCTAAGGCGCTGCCTTGCGGAGTGGGCGGTCTGCATGGGGCTGAAAGAAAGATCCCCCGCTAACTAGCGGGGGAGGTGACGGGTCTCAGGAAGAAAAGCCCGTCTGGGGAGTGTCTCAAGTCCTAGAATCGCTCAGTCGGCGGTAATTCGCAAAGTCCACGGCAGCGGGCAGAGTTTGCGGAGCTGTGTGGTGTGCTTTTGAAGGCACAGGGCAATTTGGCGCAGATTTTGGCACTCTCGGCGGATTTCTCAGTGAAATGAAGTGTTTGACGTAGCGTCACTATACTTTTGAACCATGGCTCCCACTGGCGGATTGTGCATAGAGCAAAAGATTTATTTCTGCCTAATTTTTGGGCAAGAAGGCGCCTGCACTGTTCGCAGCGCAGGCAGGCCGAGACTGTTCGGTGTTACATCCGCACGCCGGCCAGCTCAGCCAGGATGGCTTCAGCCGCGGCGCGGGGGCTGTTTGCCTGCCAGATTGGACGGCCAACAACGATATGGTCGGCACCGTCAGCAATAGCGCTCGCAGGTGTCGCGACCCGTTTTTGATCGCCGAGGTCGGCACCGGCAGGGCGGACGCCGGGGGTGACGATCAGCTTGCCTTCGGCTTCGGGCAGGGCACGGATCAGGGCCGCTTCCTGCGGGCTGGCGATAACCCCGTCGGCGCCGGCGGCAAAGGCATTGCCTGCGCGTTCCAGTACCAGATCCTGCACCGCACCCTCTTTGATCAGAGCGCCGTTCAGGTCCTGGCGGTCCAGTGAGGTGAGGATGGTGACGGCGAGGATCTTGAGGTCTTTGCCGGCAGCGCCTTCCTTGGCCGCCTGCACAACGTAAGGGTCGCCATGCACGGTGAGGAAGTCGAGATCGAACTGGGCCAGGCCGCGCACCGCATTTTCCACGGTGGCGCCGATGTCGAACAGTTTCATGTCGAGGAAAATACGCTTGCCGTGCTCCTGCTTCAGCTCATTTGCCAGCGCCAGCCCGCCGCCGGTCAGCATACCTAGGCCGATCTTGTAGAAGGAGACCGCATCTCCCAGCTGTTCGGCCAGCTTCAGGCCATTCAGCGCATTGGGGACATCCATGGCAACAATCAGACGGTCGTCGGCGCGCGGGGGTGGGTCATGGGACGGTCCTTACTCTTGGCGGATTTGGCGTGAAACTGGCGTTTCATACGCAAGGGGCTTCGGTTGGGCAAGGTGCAGACGGGGCTCCCGCAACTGAAGCTGTCCCCGTGCGGGGACAGATTACAGTTTTGGGCCCGGCGCCGCGTCGCCGCGGCGCGGTCGCTCCTGTGGCGGCCAGGCGAAGTTGACGCAGGTCAGGGATTTGCTCATCTTTTCGGTGTTTAATGATCTTGAAGCGGCTGGTTTGCTTCCCACATTGAACCTTGAGGCCCGGACAGGGGCGTGCCGCAGGGCGGGCGCTGCCAAACATCGGGCGCTTGATAAAGGAGAGCAAGATGGACTTGAACAAGTTCACTGAGCGTGCACGCGGTTTCGTGCAGGCGGCGCAGACGATTGCGATGCGCGAGGGGCACCAGCGGCTGGTGCCGGAGCACATTCTGAAAGCATTGATGGATGATGATCAGGGGCTGGCGAGCAACCTGATCTCCCGCGCGGGCGGCGCACCGGCGCGCGTGGTTGAGGCCGTCGAGGCTGCTGTCGCCAAGCAGGCGAAGGTAAGCGGAGATGCGGCGCAGATCTATTTGGACGGTCAGACTGCCAAGGTGCTGGACGAGGCTGCCAAGATTGCCGGGAAGGCAGGCGACAGCTTTGTGCCGGTTGAGCGGCTGCTGATGGCGCTGTGCATGGTGAAGTCCAAGGCGAAGGACGCCCTGGAAGCCGGCGCCGTCTCTGCGCAGAAGCTGAATGAGGCGATCAATGATATCCGCAAAGGACGCACCGCTGACTCAGCCACTGCTGAGGAAGGCTATGATGCGCTGAAGAAATACGCCCGTGACCTGACCGAGGCGGCGCGGGAGGGAAAGATCGACCCGATCATCGGGCGGGATGAGGAGATCCGCCGTTCGATGCAGGTGCTGTCACGCCGGACCAAGAACAATCCGGTGCTGATCGGTGAGCCGGGCGTGGGTAAGACCGCGATTGCCGAGGGCATGGCGCTGCGCATCATCAACGGCGATGTGCCGGAGTCTTTGCGTGACAAGAAGCTGCTGTCGCTGGATATGGGCGCGCTGATTGCCGGTGCGAAGTACCGCGGCGAGTTTGAGGAGCGCCTGAAGGCGGTGCTGACAGAAGTGACCGAAGCCGCGGGTGAGATCATTCTGTTCATCGACGAGATGCACACGCTGGTCGGCGCCGGCAAATCCGACGGCGCGATGGATGCCGCCAATCTGATCAAGCCCGCCCTTGCGCGCGGCGAGCTGCACTGCGTTGGCGCGACCACGCTGGATGAATACCGCAAATATGTGGAGAAGGACGCGGCGCTGGCCCGCCGGTTCCAGCCGGTAATGGTGACCGAGCCGACGGTGGAGGACACGGTTTCGATTCTGCGCGGCATCAAGGAGAAGTATGAGCTGCACCACGGGGTGCGGATTGCCGATGCGGCCTTGGTTGCGGCGGCGACATTGTCGAACCGCTACATCACCGACCGCTTTTTGCCGGACAAGGCCATCGACCTGATGGACGAGGCCGCCAGCCGCTTGCGCATGCAGGTGGATTCCAAGCCCGAAGAATTGGATGCGCTGGACCGGCAGATCCTGCAGATGCAGATCGAGGAAGAGGCGCTGAAGCTTGAGGACGACGCGGCCTCCAAGGACCGGTTAACGACGCTGCAGAAGGAACTGTCGGACCTGCAGGAGCAGTCGGCCGAGATGACCGCTCAATGGCAGTCGGAACGGGACAAGCTGGCAGGGGCTCGCGACCTGAAAGAGCAACTGGACCGTGCCCGCGCCGACCTGGACATAGCCAAGCGGGAAGGCAACCTCGCCAAGGCGGGAGAGCTGTCTTATGGCGTTATTCCGGGGCTGGAAAAGCAGCTGTCCGATGCCGAGAGCCGCGAAGAAAAGGGCCTGATGGTCGAAGAGGCCGTGCGGCCGGAGCAGATCGCGGCTGTTGTGGAGCGTTGGACCGGTATTCCGACCTCCAAGATGCTGGAGGGCGAGCGCGAGAAGCTGCTGCGCATGGAAGATGATCTGCACCGCCGGGTGATCGGTCAAAACACTGCGGTGACCGCAGTGGCCAATGCGGTGCGCCGGGCGCGCGCGGGCTGAATGACGAGAACCGGCCGCTGGGGTCGTTCCTGTTTCTTGGGCCGACCGGCGTGGGTAAGACCGAACTGACCAAGGCGGTTGCCGGCTTCCTGTTTGACGACGAGCACGCGATGGTGCGCGTTGATATGTCCGAGTTCATGGAGAAACACTCGGTCGCCCGGCTGATCGGTGCGCCGCCGGGCTATGTCGGCTATGACGAGGGCGGTGTGCTGACCGAAGCGGTGCGCCGCCGCCCCTATCAGGTGGTGCTGTTCGACGAGGTCGAAAAGGCGCATCCGGATGTGTTCAACGTGCTTCTGCAGGTCTTGGACGACGGCATGCTGACCGACGGGCAGGGCCGTACCGTGGATTTCAAGCAGACGCTGATCATTCTGACCTCGAACCTGGGCGCGCAGGCGCTCAGCCAGCTGCCCGAAGGCGCGGATGCCTCGGACGCGCGGCGTGATGTGATGGATGCGGTCCGGGCGCATTTCCGGCCCGAGTTCCTGAACCGTCTGGATGAGACCATCATCTTTGACCGTTTGGCGCGGGCGGATATGGACGGCATTGTCGAAATCCAGCTGGCGCGGCTGCTGAAGCGGCTGGCGGCGCGCAAGATCGCGCTGGAGCTGGACGAGGCGGCCAAGACCTGGCTGGCGGATGAGGGCTATGACCCGGTGTTTGGTGCCCGTCCGCTGAAGCGGGTGATCCAGCGCGCCCTGCAAAACCCGCTCGCCGAGGCCCTGCTGGGCGGCGAGGTCAAGGACGGCGACACTGTCCCGGTCTCGGCTGGCAGCGAGGGGCTGATTATCGGCGACCGGCTGGGGACGTCAGACCGGCCCAAGCCTGACGATGCCGTGGTGCATTGAGGAAAAGCAACGAGGAAGGCCCGCCAGCGATGGCGGGCCTTTGTCAGGAAAGGGGGAACGCTATAGTTCCAAACGGCGCGCGCCCGTTCGGGTGCGTTCACCCGCCAGGATCAGGCAAAAGTCCTCATTCTCCAGTACCAGTTGACTGAGTGACGACGGGTTGCGGCGCATGCCCAGAAGGTATTCAGCGGTGCCGGATTTGCGGAGCTTTACGGTATGGAACCGTATCTCTGCCGGTGCCGTTGCGGCAAATACCGGCGAGAGGCAGGCCGCCGCGGCGGCTGCGGCTGTGCAGCTAAGGGCCGTGCGGCGTGAAATGCCTATGGAACAGCTTGCCATCAGATCACCAGCCTTTTGTAGTAACGAACCTCTGGCGGCGCGGTCATGAAGGCGGCCAGGCTGGCGAGGACACCGTTTTCTGAAATCGCCTGAATGTAGGCGGCGTGGTGCTGTTTTGAGAGCCATTCCTCAACAATCAGCAGGCCGCGGGTTTCGTCATCATAATAGAGTGTGACCGACAGTGCGCCGTCAAAGCCGCGTACAGCAGGAAGGCGGTCCGCAAGGAAGGGTTCCAGTTCTGCAAACCGCCCTTCCAGTACTTCCATTTCAAGCGTTACCCAGATGCTCATCGGGATCTCCTTTTTTCTCTCGATGCGCAGTTCATGGCTGGGATGATAGCGGTCCGCTAACGTAACCCGATCAATAGTATTGCAATCCGATCAGAAACCCTGGTTAGGTTTCTGCAATTGCAAACACGGGTGAGCAATGGCAGCCCGTACCGGCAACCTGATGGAGCCGCCGCGTGACACATGCCCGAAGTCAGCTGATCGTTATTCCCGATGCATTGAAAGCCTTTTCCTTTACGCGCGAAATTCTGTCGAGCCGGCACGGGCGGCTGATGCATAAGGAGCTGCATGCGGATTTGAGGGAACTGGAGTTTGTCTCCAGCGAGACTTGCATCTGCTATTTGCTGAAGGGCCGGGAACGGTTTTTCGATGCGGACGGCATCTGCACCGAAATCCAGGCGGGCGAACTGGTTATCATTCCGCCGAATGTGCGGTTGCAGTCGGATTTCCGCTGCCAGGACGGCCCGCTTGAGGCGGTGATGATTTTCCTGGCACCCGCGCTGGTCCGCGATGCGCTCGCACGTTTGGGAGGCGGGAGGGTTGGGGAGCCTGCAGGCCTGGAAACCGTGCCTGCAAGCCAGAGGCTGGCCGCGTTTATGAGCGGTGTCGCCGAGGTTTACGGCGACCTGCAGGTGGACGCGGATCTTGTGCGTTTGAAACTGATTGAGCTGATTATGCTGCTTGCGGTGCTGCATGACCGCAGCAAGCTGGCGAACACGCTTGCAGGCAGTCTCAGCACGCAGCACCATCGCTCAGTCGCTTATGTGGCCAGGGCGTTTCAGGATCACGATTTGCAAACTGGCGACCTTGCTGCCTTGTCCGGTCGCTCTGTTCCGACATTCAACCGGGAGTTCCGGCGTATTTTCGGTGCGTCACCAGCGCAATGGCGCAAGCAACGCAAGCTGGATCAGGCCAAAGGGCTGCTGGAAAACACCAGGGAGGCGGTCACCGGCATCGGGCTGGCCGTCGGCTATGACAGCACGTCCCACTTTATCAGCGCATTTAAGAAGCAGTTCGGAATGACCCCGGGTCAGTTCCGGGCGGCTATTGCCGCAGCTGACCCGTAGTCCCAGGGGTGCAGCTTCACTGTGCGACCGCGTCCTTGGCCACCCGCCGTTCATATTTGCGGCGCAGGACCTGAAGGCGGGGTTCCCAATTGTAGCGTCCGTCCTCGGTAGTGGAGGACCAGAACAGCTTGCCGCCATAGCGCCAGGGGTCAAGCACGATGCCCTCATTTATTCCGTCGCCTTTGGCCGCGATCACCGCAGTGCTGTGGTCGATGCGGAAATCGTTTTTAGGTTCGGCAATGGCGCGCAGCATCGAGAGCGTCTGGAAGTTCTCCTGGCTAAGCCGCGCCTGCATGTCCTCGGCGTAATGCACGCAAAGGCCGCGGTCCTTGACCCCGGTGTTCACCATCGTGTTGTGCAGGATCGGCGAGGTGGTGACATTATACTGCTCGGCCAGCCTGGCGGAGTAGCTGTAGGCGATCTCGGCTGCGCGGCGGGCCTCAACCGGGTCCACTTTCGGATCCAGGGTTTGCAGCGCCAGCGAGAGTTCTTGGACATCGTTCTTGGTCGCCGTAGGGCCGGTGGCGCAGCCAGCCAGCGTGGCGGCTGCCAGCATCATCAGGTAAGCAAAAAGGGATTTCATCATGGTCTGCCCGTGCCGGAATTTCAGTTTCCGGCCAGCATAGTGAAATCACGCAGGCAGTGCAGCGGGAAATTTTGCAGCCAGGGGTACTCCGGAGCTTACTCCTCAATCGCCTCCTGCACGATGCCGTCCACTAGATCGTGGATCACCTGCATCTCGCCCTCGGGGAAAGCGCGGAAGCCAATGGTGACGTCATCTGCGCCGGGGGTCTGAGCGACGAATATGTCATAGGGGCAGAAGGTGATGTTCATTGGATTGGCCTCCATCACCTGGCGCGACAGTTTGGCGGAGCAGAAAGAAAAGACCTGCGCATGCTCAAACAGCACAATATCCGAGCCGACATCGGCGCGGGTGCGTTCCAGCATGTCGCCCACATGGCTGATGTGGTCGATCCGCAGGCCCCGGTTGGTGATGGCGCTTTCAAGCCCGAAGGTTACGTCATCAAAGGGCAGGGGGGTGGTGTAGCTCACCATGTCCTGCGCCGCAGCCGTGCCGGTGCTGATGGCAAGGGCGGCTGCAACTACATACATCTTCATCGGGCATCTCCCTGGTGATTGCTGACACGCGCCCGCTGCCCTGCAGGGCCGTGCGCTAACATATTACATTTTTTGCATGAGACGGGGGCAACCGCCACCGGAAAGTTTCCGTATAGCCGGTTCAGGCGCCGCGCCGCTGAAAGCTCCTTTTGTTAACGCGGAATGAAGAAGGTTGTGCAACGTTACAGTTCTCTCGCGCAGTCGTTACAGGATATGTTTTGGGTTTTGCGCACGGGACCGTTACCTGAAAGGGAGCAGTAAACTCAGGAGACGCAGATGGCGCGCCGCTGGACCAATGATTTGACCCTTGCAGATGCAACCCCGGAGGTTGCGTTCTGGAACCGCCGCCAGATCATGGCGGGGCTGGCAGGCAGCGGGCTGGCCGCGGCGCTGGGCACTGGCGTGCGCGCGGAGGCGGCGTTGGAGCCCAATACTTGGGAAGAAGTGACCAATTACTGCAACTTCTATGAGTTCGGCACCGGCAAAGGCGACCCGTC
Organism: Leisingera sp. NJS201; assembly: GCF_004535885.1. Lineage (NCBI taxonomy): Bacteria > Pseudomonadati > Pseudomonadota > Alphaproteobacteria > Rhodobacterales > Roseobacteraceae > Leisingera > Leisingera sp. NJS201. Next base: position 3,836,248 of record NZ_CP038234.1, on the reverse strand, counting down.
CAAATACGCGGACCGGATGACCACCACGCCCTGGAGCGTCAAGATTGACGGTCTGGTGGACAAGCCGGGTGATTATTCCTTTGAGCAGATCCTGGGCGAAATGACACTGGAAGAGCGTATCTACCGTTTCCGCTGTGTCGAGGCCTGGTCCATGGTGGTGCCCTGGCAAGGATTCGAACTTGCTGATTTGCTGAACCTTGCAGGCGTGCAGGACGGCGCCAAATACGTTGCATTTGAGACGCTGTACCGGCCATCTGAAATGCCGGGCACCGCCTATAAGGTGCTGGACTGGCCCTACCGCGAAGGCCTGCGCCTGGATGAGGCGATGAACCCGCTGACGATGATGGCAACGGGTATCTTCGGTAAACCGCTGCCCAACCAGAACGGCGCACCGCTGCGGCTGGTGGTTCCATGGAAGTACGGTTTCAAGTCGATCAAGTCTGTCGTACGCATCACCCTGACGGATCAGGAGCCGCCGACCAGCTGGAATATGGCCAATGGCCGGGAATACGGCTTCTATAGTAATGTGAACCCCGATGTCTCGCATCCGCGCTGGAGCCAGGCCAGCGAACGCCGCATTGGCGGCGGGCTGTTCGCCAAGCGCCAGCCGACGCTGATGTTCAATGGCTACGGGAACGAAGTCGCCGCCCTGTATGACGGGATGGACCTTGCCCAGCACTTCTGACCGGAGCCGCGTGATGGATAGGGTAAATCAGCTTTTCCGCCGCTTTCCAGTCTGGGCAGTTTATCTGCTCGGGACACTGCCTGCGTTCTGGTTCTTTTACCTCGGCCTCACTGGCGGCCTGGGGGTAGAGCCGATCAAGGCGCTGGAACATGAATATGGCGAACTGGCGCTGCAACTGATGATCCTGACGCTTTCCATTTCCCCGATGCGCCGGCTGCTGGGATTGAACCTGATGAAGTTCCGCCGGTCGATCGGCCTGCTGTGCTTCTTCTATGTGTCTTGCCATCTGCTGGTTTGGCTGGTGCTGGACGTTCAGATTATTGGCCAGATCCTCAGCGATATTGCCAAGCGCCCTTATATCACCATTGGCATGGGGGGCTTTGTCCTGATGCTTCCGCTGGCTTTGACCTCCAACAATTTCGCTGTCCGGCGGCTGGGTCGTGCCTGGCCGCGGTTGCACAAGCTGACCTATGCGGCAGCTCTTCTAGGGGCGCTGCACTACGTGATGCTTGTTAAGGGCTTCCAAATTGAACCGCTGTTTTATCTTGGCGTGGTGGTTGTCC
>NZ_CP038234.1:3507500-3830000 GCF_004535885.1 Leisingera sp. NJS201 | reverse complement strand
CCTACGCAAGTGGAATCCGGGGGCACAAACCAGGGGGTGGCGACTGTTTATTAAAAACACAGGGCTCTGCGAAGTCGCAAGACGACGTATAGGGTCTGACGCCTGCCCGGTGCCTGAAGGTTAAAAGGAGGGGTGAGAGCTCCGAATTGAAGCCCAGGTAAACGGCGGCCGTAACTATAACGGTCCTAAGGTAGCGAAATTCCTTGTCGGGTAAGTTCCGACCTGCACGAATGGCGTAACGACTTCCCCGCTGTCTCCAACATCGACTCAGCGAAATTGAATTGCCTGTCAAGATGCAGGCTTCCCGCGGTTAGACGGAAAGACCCCGTGCACCTTTACTACAGCTTCGCACTGGTATCAGGATTGTGATGTGCAGGATAGGTGGTAGGCATCGAAACCGTGACGCAAGTCGCGGTGGAGCCTCCCTTGAGATACCACCCTTCGCACTCTTGATATCTAACCGCGGTCCGTTATCCGGATCCGGGACCCTGCGTGGCGGGTAGTTTGACTGGGGCGGTCGCCTCCTAAAGAGTAACGGAGGCGCGCGAAGGTTGGCTCAGAGCGGTCGGAAATCGCTCGTTGAGTGCAATGGCAGAAGCCAGCCTGACTGCGAGACTGACAAGTCGAGCAGAGACGAAAGTCGGCCATAGTGATCCGGTGGTCCCGAGTGGAAGGGCCATCGCTCAACGGATAAAAGGTACGCCGGGGATAACAGGCTGATACTGCCCAAGAGTCCATATCGACGGCAGTGTTTGGCACCTCGATGTCGGCTCATCTCATCCTGGGGCTGGAGCAGGTCCCAAGGGTACGGCTGTTCGCCGTTTAAAGAGGTACGTGAGCTGGGTTTAGAACGTCGTGAGACAGTTCGGTCCCTATCTGCCGTGGGTGTAGGATACTTGAGAGGAGTTGCCCCTAGTACGAGAGGACCGGGGTGAACGAACCACTGGTGGACCTGTTGTTGCGCCAGCAGCAGTGCAGGGTAGCTATGTTCGGACAGGATAACCGCTGAAGGCATCTAAGCGGGAAGCCCCCCTCAAAACAAGGTATCCCTGAGGGCCGTGGAAGACCACCACGCCGATAGGCCGGAGATGTAAGTGCAGCAATGCATTCAGTTGACCGGTACTAATCGCCCGATAGGCTTGATTTGATCCAGTAACAGACAGTGTTACTCAAAACCAAACAAGCAAACACATCCCAAGTGCAAGACTTGGACAACGTTGATTGTAACCGACGCAAGTTGCCCGTGCCTGCCGCCACCCGGCGGTGACACAGCAACCGGGCGGCATCTCGCGCATTTGCTGAAGCAAATACGCTGCCTGCCGCTCGCCAGCCTTGCTTCGCAAGGCCGTCGGAATTGGATTTTTCTTGGTTTGGTGGCTACAGCACAAGTGAAACACCCGGTCCCTTCCCGAACCCGGAAGTTAAGCACTGTCGCGCCGATGGTACTTGGGCTCAAGCCCTGGGAGAGTAGGTCACCGCCAAACCTAGTAAAATCCAATAATCTCTCAATACGGTCTCAAAAAAACCTGACGCGGGATGGAGCAGCCAGGTAGCTCGTCAGGCTCATAACCTGAAGGTCGCAGGTTCAAATCCTGCTCCCGCAACCAACACTAATTAACCTGACATATCAAAGGCTTCGGATCTACCATCCGGGGCCTTCTTCGTGTTTAGGCCTTCCGCAACCGACGCCAGCCGCAACAGCCCGGCCAGATCCCCCTCCAGCGTCAGATCCAGGCCAGCGCCCGCCGCCGCAGGCGTCAGCACGATCCGCTCCACCAATGCCCGCAGTGACTCCTTGGCCTCTTCCATGCCTTCGGTGGAGCCAAGGGTCCGGATCAGCCGCGACACCCGCTCCCGGTACCGGGACGATAGGCTCGGATGCAGCCGCAGGGCAGGGGGCTCCGGGTTGTCCGCGATGACCGCCTCAAGGCGGGCCTTCTCCCTCTCCAGCTCAGACATCTTGGACGTGTCGCGGTTTGATGCCGCTCCTTTGATAGCATTTATTGCAGCAAAGGAGACGAACTATGGGACTGAAACGGACAGAAGAATGAGCTACCCCCTGAATTTCGGACACTGACGTAAGCTGCGATTTGCTGTCTGCTGATCTTCGACGAAGAGGAGATCAGAGATGTCGAAACGGAAGAACCATTCGCCCGATTTCAAAGCGAAAGTCGCGCTTGAGGCTCTGAAGGGCGAGCGGACTGTTGCTGAGCTGGCGAGCCAGTTTGGCGTTCACCCAACGATGATCCACAGCTGGAAGCGGGCTCTTCTGGAGGGCGCGTCCGGCGTGTTCAAGCGCGGCGGCAGGAAGCCCCAGGAGATTGACGAAGAACAGGTCAAAGAGCTGCACGCCAAGATTGGGGAGCTGGCCGTTGCCAACGATTTTTTGTCACGAAAGCTCAAACCGTGGATCGGCAAGTGAGGAGGAAAATGATCGAGCCTGCCAATGCCAATCTGCCCATTAGCAAGCAGTGCAAGCTGCTGTCGATCTCGCGGTCGTCGTTCTATTATCAGCCCAAAGGCGAGACGGCTCTGAACCTGATGCTGATGCGCCGGATCGACGAACAGTTCCTGGAAACGCCGTTCTTCGGTGTGCGGCAGATGACTTGGCATCTGCGCAATGAAGGTCATTTGGTGAACGAAAAGCGGATCAGGCGGCTGATGAGGGTGATGGGGCTCATGCCGATCTACCAGAAGCCCAACACCCGCTGCCCGGCAGCACATGCAAAGCATGTGCGAGAGGGGGCAGGGCTGCGAAGGGGCACAAGACCTACCCCTATCTGCTGCGTGGTCTGCGGGTGGGGCGCCCGAACCAGGTCTGGGCGGCAGACATCACCTATCTGCCAATGCGCAAGGGGTTCCTGTATCTGGTGGCGATCATTGACTGGCACACGCGCAAGGTGCTGGCCTGGCGCATCTCGAACACGCTGGAAGCGGACTTCTGTGTCGAGGCGCTGAACGAGGCCATCCACAAGTTCGGCCCGCCCGAGATCATGAATACAGATCAGGGCAGCCAGTTCACGTCCTTCGCCTGGACGGACAGGCTGTGGCGATCCGGTGTGCGCATCTCGATGGATGGCAAAGGCCGGTTCCTCGATAACATCTTCGTCGAGCGGCTTTGGCGGAGCCTGAAATACGAATGCGTCTACTTGCATGCTTGGGAGACCGGATCAGAGGCGAAGGTCGGCGTCGGAAAGTGGATCGAGTTCTACAACCGAAAACGCCCACATTCCGCCCTTGGCGGCAAACCCCCGGCCGTGGTCTATTGGCCGAGAAAACACAAAACCCAACCCGATCAGCAGGAGCAGAGAGTAGCTTAAATTACGCCAGAATGGACCTGCTTCACTTTTGTTCCGGTTTTCTGCGAGCAATGCTCGCCATAGAGGAGACCGGAAATGGCACCCAAACACAGTGACGATTTCAAACGCGAAGCGGTTCGGATCGCGACAAGCAGCGGGCTGACGCGTCGCCAAGTCGCGTCGGATCTGGGGGTCGGCCTTTCGACCTTGGGCAAATGGATACGTCAGTTCTCGGACGATCCTTCTACCGCGACCCAGGATTCTGAGCTTCGGCGCGAGAACGAACGCCTACGCAAAGAAAACCGCATTCTTCGGGAGGAGAGGGAGGTGTTAAAAAAGGCGGCAATCTTCTTCGCGGGTCAAAAGCAATGAGATTTCAGTTCATTGCGGATTACCGCGGGGATTTGCCACGCAGCCATTTGTGTCGCCTGATGCAGGTGACGGATCGTGGTCTTCGGGCCTGGCGGCACAGGCCGCCGTCACGCCGCCAACGTCGGGATATGGTGCTCTTGGCGCATATTCGAGAGCAGCATCGCTTGAGCCTGGGCAGCTACGGTCGTCCGCGCATGACGCAGGAACTCAATGAACTGGGCATCCATGTCGGGCAACGCCGTGTGGCGCGGATCATGCGTGATAACGGCATCCAGGTGCTGCGCAGCCGCAAGTTCAAGCGCACGACCGACAGCAATCACACCTTCAATATCGCGCCCAACCTGTTGCGTCAGGATTTCACCGCAAGCGCCCCGAACCAGAAGTGGGCGGGAGACATCACTTATATTTGGACCCGCGAGGGATGGGCCTATCTTGCTGTGATCATCGACCTCTATTCGCGACGGGTGATCGGCTGGGCCCTGAGCAACCGCATGAAACAGGATCTGGCCTTGCGCGCTTTGGACATGGCGATTGCCCTACGAAAGCCGCCCCCGGGCTGCATCCACCACACTGATCGCGGCGCCCAATACTGTGCCCACGAGTATCAAAAGCGTCTGCGCAAGCACGACTTGGTGCCGTCGATGAGCGGAAAGGGAAATTGCTATGATAATTCGGCCGTCGAGAGCTTCTTCAAGTCGCTGAAGGCCGAATTAATCTGGCGCCGGACCTGGCAGACCCGCAGAGAGGTCGAACTGGCCGTCTTCGAATACATCAACGGCTTCTACAACCCACGCCGACGGCATTCGGCCATCGGCTGGAAATCACCCGTGGCTTTCGAAAAGATCGCCGCCTAACATGAGCTACACACCGGAACGAAAACGGTGCAGGTCCATCTTGTCCTTCATCGAGGCGGTGTACATGCCGTCCTCGATAGCTGTCAGGATGTTGGCGATCCGGTTCTTGACCTTTTTGAGGGAGTGTTCGGCCTTCTGCCGGTCCTGGCAGGCCCCGCGGCGGCGTCGTTGAAGGCTTTACGGTATTCCTCCGCGAACTGCGCCAGCAGGTCCGGTGCCAGCAGGCGCTGCTTCAGCCCGGAAAGCACCCGCTCTTCCACTTCTGCCCGGCCGATGGTGGCGCGGTTGGTGCAGACCGCAGCGCCCTTGTTGCGGGCCCCTGCGCAGCCGTAGCACAGCATGAGGAAGGGTGCGAGTCCGTGTGGTAGCCGCAGGCAGAACAATCGAGAGGGATGCTCCAGGGGCTGAGCGGTCGAACAGCTTCGCAGATCCACGAAAGTCATCGCGTTTGTGAAGGTGCAAAAAGAAGGGGGCCTTCATTGGGCCGGTTCTACGCGACTGGAGCTTGGGACAAAGTAAAAGGCACTACAGCTGCTCCATTGGCGTCGATCTACGCAAATCGCCTGTGAAAACCCACTGTAAGAGCCGGAGGCGGGCGCTCGCTACTTTGAGCATTATCGGCAGCTTCGTCTCACCACACTGCAAAATTGTGAACGTTCAGCAAACCGCAGGAAAACGAAAAGGAAACTGCACCTAAACTCAGACAAGCAGGATTGCGGCCCCCACAGAGATCAGAACGAAAACACAAAAGCCCCAGCAAAGCAGCATTGTTGATCTGCGTGAGACGATCTGCTTGTTCTGAGGCAAGAGCGGACGTTGTTCCATTTCCCTTTCACCTGGTTTCAGCTTCAACAGCGCTCTTCGCCGAGCCTTTTGATCCGGTGTGAACCACGATCCCGCCTGCAGTGATGAAGGCTATCGCAGCGAAGATTTCCCAGCCTGGCTGACCCAACCCGAGCGCGAGCATGAGTATGGTGGAGAATACCGGAGCTGAGTACCCTAGGACGCCAAGCAGAGCGGCATGACCCTGACGCATACCCAGATCCCAGAGAAAAAACGCTCCCCCGGCAGGCCCCAGACCAAGCGCTGCAATGACCCAAACATCCGAGGCGCTCAGCGCAGGCAGGTCCGCCCCTTTTGCAATCCACCAGAGACCGCAAAGCAATGAGGAGGCAAAGCAGATTGTCGTCATTGCAGAGATAGCATCTGACTGATCATGGCGGCGCAGGTTTGAGAACAACGCCCAGAGAATTGCGCCAACAAAGGCAAGGCCGTAGCCGAGTGTCTCAGATAGCTGGAGTGCAAATCCATCTTTGCCGATCAGGATTAACACCCCGGCAAAACCAAGCGCGGCTCCAAGGTAACCCGGGAACCCGCTGCGCAGTTGGAAGAACAGGTTGCCAAGGATGATCAGGCAAGCAGGCCAGAGGTAATTGATCAGCGACACTGGGATGGGATCTGCGTGATGGAAAGCTTCCAGATAGGCCAAATGGTAGGCGGCCAAAAGCCCGGCAAACAAGAGGGTGCTGCGGTCCAGCAGACGCACTGGCTTGCGGCCCGTGACGGCGCATATAGCAAGCCCCATGCCCGCCGCGATCGCAAAGCAGAACGTCAGGACCAGATAGGGCGGCAGGGAGGCTGAAAAGGCGCCAAGAACCCCCAATGTGCCCCATGAGAGAACCGCCAGTGACCCCAATCCTGTGTGCCGGGCCGACATCAGAAGACTTCGCTTCCCAGAACCGCATCCTGCGAGGGCTGCAGCAGGATAGTCTCACCAGCTTCGTTCGGGACACCCATGATCAGGACTTCAGATTTGAAACCGGCAATGTTGCGCGGCGGCATATTCACCACGCAGACAACGTGCCGTCCAAGCAGTTCTTCTTCGGAGTAGTTTTTGATCTGAGCGCTGGACCAGCGTTGGCCCAGCTCACCAAAATCTACGCAGACCTTGTAGGAGGGATTGCGCGCGCGGGTGAAATCCTTGACCTCGACGATTTTGCCCAGGCGCATTTCCACCTTGGCAAAATCATCATAAACGATCTCTGCTTTTTTCATGTCTTTGTTCCTTACGACAGTGCGGCCTGAATGGCTGCTTCCGATCCTGCAGTGTCGGCAGTGCCGCCCAAATCGCGTGTCTTGGTATCAGGGCTTGCCAAAGAAGTTTCAATGGCTTGTTCGATCTCAGCTGCGGCGTCTGCTTCGCCCAGATGCTCCAGCATCATGGCAGCGGTCCAGACTGCGGCAACCGGGTTAGCGACGCCTTTTCCTGCGATGTCAGGCGCCGAGCCATGGACCGGTTCAAACATCGAAGGGTATTTGCCCTCCGGGTTGATGTTGGCCGAGGGCGCGATACCGATCGATCCAGCGACAGCCGGACCCAGGTCGGACAGGATGTCGCCAAAGAGGTTCGAGGCCACAACCACGTCGAACCAATCCGGATGCAGGACAAAGTTCGCGGTCATGATGTCAATATGGAACTGAGCCGTATCAATGCCCGGATGGCGCTCGGCCGCGGCGGCAAAACGTTCGTCCCAGAACGGCATTGTGTGAATGATGCCATTCGACTTGGTGGCCGAAGACACATGTTTGCGTTTGCGGGTTTTGGCCACGTTGAACGCATAGTCCATGATCCGGTCCGTGCCGCGGCGGGTCAGGATGCTTTCCTGAATAGCGGCCTCGTTTTCCGTGCCTTGATAGACGCGCCCGCCGATCTCGGAGTATTCCCCTCGACGTTTTCGCGCACGATGATCATGTCGATATCATCGGAACCACGCCCGGCCAGGGGCGAGGTAATGCCCTTCAGCAGTCGCACAGGCCGGACATTGGCGTATTGATCCAATTCGCGGCGCAGTGGGATCAACAGACCCCAAAGCGACACGTGATCCGGAACACCGGGAAAGCCGACCGCACCAAGGAAGATGCTGTCAAACGCCTTCATCTGCTCGATGCCATCTTCGGGCATCATCCGGCCCGTTTCGTGATAGCGTTCGCAGGACCAGTCGAATTCGGTCCAGTCCACAGTGAAGTTGTGCTTTTGCGCCACAAGGTCAATGACGCGCTGACCGACCGGCAGAACCTCTTTGCCGATCCCGTCTCCCGGAATGGCAGCGATACGATATGTTTTTGTCATAGCCAGATTTCCTTACGCGATGCCGCCGATATGCAGGGTTTTGACTTCCAGGTATTCATCGATACCCTGATGCGCACCCTCACGGCCCAGGCCGCTTTCCTTGATGCCGCCGAAGGGCGCGACCTCAGTTGCAAAACCGCCGACATTGATGCCGATCATACCGGTTTCCAGTTCTTCGCTGACGCGGAACGTTCGGGTCAGATCATTGGTGTAGAAATAGGCCGCCAGCCCGTAGGGGGTCGCGTTGGCCGCAGCAAGCGCCTCTTCCTCGGTGTCGAACTTGAAGAGCGGCGCGACCGGGCCAAAGGTCTCTTCGTCCGCCACGATCATATCGGTGGTCACACCTGTGACGACCGCCGGGCTGATGAAGCGTGTGCTGGTGTCGTTCTGGGTGCCGCCAACGATGACCTTTCCGCCCTTGGCCGTGGCATCGTCCAGATGCGATTTGATCTTGGCGATGGCCGCCTCATTGATCATCGGACCAATTTCGACGCCGTCCTCAAACCCGTCACCCAGCTTCATGTTTCCAACTACAGCTGCCAGCTTTTCAGCGAAGGCATCGTAGACACCGGCCTGGACAAAGATCCGATTGGCACAGACACAGGTCTGCCCCGCGTTGCGGAACTTTGAGGCCATGACACCTTCGACGGCCAGATCCAGATCGGCATCGTCAAAGATGATAAAGGGAGCGTTGCCGCCCAGCTCAAGGCTGAGACGCTTCATGGTGCCTGCGCATTGCTCCATAAGCAGCTTGCCCACGCGGGTGGAGCCGGTGAAGGACAGCTTGCGTACGACGGAGCTGCCGGTCAGCGCGCCGCCAACGCCTGCAGGATCTCCGGTGACAATGTTGACAGCGCCGGTCGGGAAACCCGCGCGTTCCGCCAGCACACCGAGTGCAAGGGCAGTGAAAGGCGTGAACTCCGACGGTTTGATGACAACCGGGCAACCTGCGGCCAGGGCCGGGGCGATTTTCCGAGTGATCATCGCCGCCGGGAAATTCCAGGGCGTGATGATGGCGCAGACGCCGACAGGCTGTTTCTGCACGATGATACGCCGGTCCTGAACCGGGCTGGGGATGGTTTCGCCATAGACGCGCTTCCCCTCTTCCGCGAACCATTTCACGAACGACGCAGCATATGCGATTTCGCCTTTGGCTTCAGCGAAAGGTTTGCCCTGCTCCAGGGTCATAAGCGTGGCCAGGTCATCCTGAGCTTCCATGATCAGGTCGAACCACTTCTCCAGCAGTGCGCCACGATGTGCTGCAGTGGTTTTGCGGAAGGTCGCAAAGCAAGCCTCGGCAGCTGCAATTGCGCGGTGCGTTTCGTCGGAACCGCAGTTCGGCACAGTGCCGACAACAGAAAGTGTTGAAGGGTTGTCAACTTCGATCGTCGCACCATTGTCGGCGTCGATCCATTCGCCCGCCACCAGGTTTTGCTGACGAAACAGAGAGATGTCTTGAAGGTTCATAATTTCCAACTCCAGCAGTTAGGAAAATCCTATCGGGTTTGCGCGAGGGGAAGTCTTGAATTTGCCAATCCGGTAGCATCCTGCGCCGCATTTGGCCGGGCTTCAGCATTTTGTGCCGCACCTTAGTCCCGGTCGACCAGGTCCTGGATCGGCACGCTATGCTTTTCTACCACCGGCTTAATCACGATGTAGGAGAAGTACTTATCGATGCCGAGGTTCCGCTCCAGAAGATCCTCCATGATCTCCTGATACTGGGACACACCGCGCGCGACAAACTTCAGCAGGTAGTCATATCCGCCACTCAGCAGATAGCAGTCCACTACGTTGTCATGCTTGCGGATTTCGTTCTCGAACCTCACGAAGTCCTTGCGGCGGTGGTCGGCCAGTGTGACTTCAGTGAAAACCGTAACGTGCTCAGCCAGCTTCTTGAGGTTGATGACGGCCCGGTAGTTCTGGATGTAGCCCGCTTTCTCAAGCCGCTTCACCCTTTGCAGGCAGGGGCTGGGAGACAATCCCACAGCCTCTGCCAAGTTTACATTGGTGATATTGCCCTGCGCTTGCAGGGTGGAAAGAATATTGATGTCGATCCGGTCGAGTTTCGGCGTCCCCACCATATTCTTCCCTCCTGGAGTTTAGCCAGCCAACTCTGCCTGATGTGCCTTGACCATGTCCATCATGCTATTGAACTGGAAGTCATATTTCGGCATGTCGCCGGGGTTCATGGTGGCGCCAAAACCTTCTTGGTCGTGGCGGCGGTAGATCCAGCAGTTGGACAGGCCATATTTGTTGGCAGGTGCGTGGTCATGGAACATGCTTTCTGCGGTATGCAGAATTTCATGCTTCTGAATGCCCTGACGTGCCAGCATCTCGATCATGTAGTCGAAGTTCCGATCAAACGGCTTGTAGCTGCCCACGTCCTCGGCGGTGTAGACGCCGTCGAAATGCACACCAAGGCGGGTATTGGCGCCCGAGAAGGTGAGGTTATCGGTGTTGGTCAGAACCACCAGTTTGAAGTGTTTCTTCAGGTAGGTCAGCGCCTCGATTGTGTCGTCAAACGCGGGCCAGTGACGTGCGGAACGGCCATAGGCTTCGCACTCTTCCCAGGTCACTTCGACGTTCCATTCTTCGGCCAGGCGGCGATACACCACGGGCAGCAGCTCGTAGTATTTCTTCGACGGCGTATAGCGCTGAGTCGTGCTTTCGTAGAAGGCATGCGCTTCGAGAATGTCGTCGCGTGTCAGGCTGCGGCTCACACGGTCGGTCAGCGGCTTCAGGCCGGTGACCATGCCGGTTTCCCAATCAAGCAGGGTGCCATAGACATCGAATGTGAGGGCTTTGAAGTCAGACAGTTTCATGAGGATTATCCTTCTACGTCCAGAATAGTGTCCAGTGTTGCACGAAGTCGGGTGATCAATAGATCCACCTCAGCTTCGGTGATACAGATGGGCGGGGCGAGCCCGATGACGTCATCGGCAAAGGCCCGGAAAATTACGCCATTTTCGTAGCCCGCTGTGGCAAGACGACCCGCAACATTCTTGTCCTTGGCGGGTTTCGCCTTGGTTTCCTTGTTCGAGACGATCTCAATGGCGGCCAATAGTCCCTTGGCGCGCACTTCGCCAACAACCGGATGATCCAGCAGGGTTTTAAGCTGCTGTTCGAAATAGGCGCCAACCTTTTTCGAATTCTCGATCATACCACCTTCATAAAGCTTGATCACCTCCAACGCGACAGCCGCGCTGACCGGATGACCTGAGTAGGTGAAGCCATGGCCGAAGGGCACGCCCTCGGGCGCCGCATCTGCAATCGCCTGATAGATGGCATCCGAAACGAACACCGCACCCATAGGCGCATAGCCCGAGGTCAGGCCTTTGGCGGTTGTCAGGAAGTCAGGCGTCAGCCCTTCGTGCTCGCAGCCAAACATCGGCCCGGTCCGGCCAAAGCCCGTGATAACCTCATCCACGATGAACAGGATACCCAACTCGCGGCAGGTGTCCTGCATAGCCTTGGCATAACCTTCCGGCGGTACGATCACACCACCTGAGCCTTGGACCAGTTCCATGATGAACGCAGCAGTGTTTTCAGCACCAAGCTCAGCCACTTTGGCTTTCAGGTTGGCAACACCCTGCGCGATGATTTCCTCGTCCGTCGACGCAGCTTCGTTGCGATAGGGATAGGGTGAGGCGATGTGGTGCTGCCATTGCATCGGCAGATCGAACTTATCATGGAAGACCGGCAGAGCCGTCAGCCCGGCCCCGTTCGAACTGGAGCCGTGGTAGCCCTTTTCCAGCGCGATGAAGTGCTTCTTGGAGCTTTCGCCGCGGGCGTTGAAGTAGTAGCGCACCATGCGGATCACGGTATCCACCGCGTCCGAACCGCCCAGGGTGAAGAACACGTGGTCCAGATCGCCAGGAGACAACTCGGCGAGCTTGGCTGCCAGTTCAATTGCCGGCTCGCTGCCAAAGTGGAAATACCCGGTTGCATAGGGCAAGCGCTGCATTTGCTCAGTGGCAGCGGCAACAACATTCTCGTGGCCATAGCCTGCGTTCACGCACCACAGACCGGCAAAGCCGTCGAGCAGTTCATTGCCTTCGGAGTCAGTCAGGAACACACCCTTCCCCGACTGCATGACAGTTACGCCCCGCTTTTCGTGAGCGCGGATTGGAACCACAGGGTGGAAATAGTGGGCCCGGTCTTTTTCGATAAGAGAGTTGGATCGCATCGGTTTCTTTCCCGTATGAGCTTTCAATCGAGGGTAAGGGAAACTGCCGGAAGGAAAGTGCGTTTTGCAGCCGGGAACGGCATTTTCAGCCGTCGTTTTTCCTTTGACAGCATTTTGTGCTGCACCTACCCGGCTGACTTTGCGGGAATTAAAGTGGATCGTGCTCTAAGAAGCCAGTTTTGCAGCATATTCTGAAAGTACGCCGGATCATCGCGCCATTGGCTTTGGAATGCCATGCCGCGAACGAGGCACATGAATTCGTTCATCATGGCTTGCCGTATGTCTGCGCTACAGCCGAACGCCGCGAGTTCGACGTGCCAGACGTCATTGAGCGCCTCGTTGAATTTTTGGGATTCTGCAGCGACATAAGCCAGTTCTGTCTCATTCACGCGGGCCTCGGACAGGTAGTCCATGGACACCTGAAAAATTCCGCTTTGATATCTTTCCCAGATGTACTCGGTAAGGGCTTTCAGTCGGTTTTGGCCAGGTTGCAGTGCCCGAGTGAAACTGCGCAGCAGATCCGCCTCGCGGCAAAGCATCCCAGCATAGGCCGCCTGAATGAGTTCCTTGCGTGAAGGGAAGTGGTGCAGCATCGCACCCCGCGACACGTTGGCCTGACGAGCGATGTCTTGTGTTGACGTGTGCGCCAGCCCCCGATCAACGATCAGGAACTGTGCTGCTTCCAAAATCCGGGCCTGAGTCGCTGCGGACCGTTCAGCCTGTGTTCGCCTTGGTTTGCTGGATGCTGTCATGTCTTAGCCTGCCAGATACGCTGGAAGCCAAAGCGCAATTTGCGGAAAGACAACCATCAGCAGTACGGCGAAACACATCAAAAGGAAGAAAGGTATCGCATAGACGGCCACCTTGTGGATCGGCACGCCGGAGAAACCCTGAATGACAAACAGATTGAAGCCAACAGGCGGTGTCATCTGGCCCAGCTCAATCATGATAACCAGGAAAATGCCATACCAGATCGGGTCAAAGCCAGCGGCGACAACAACAGGCAGAGTGATCGGCAGGCTCATCACGATGATCGAAATGCCATCCAGGAAGAACCCGAGCAGAATGTAGAATAGAGCCAGTGAAGCGATCAGGACATAGGGGGACAGGTTCAGTGCATCGATCGCCACTGCAATATTTCGCGGGATGTGCATGTAGCCGATAGCGGACGACAGAAAGGCTGCGCACATCAGGATTGAACAGACCATGCATGAGGTTTTGAGCGCATTGATCAGCGACTCTGCCAGCATGGCGCGTGACATTTGCTTGCTGATTGCCGCGAAACAGAGTGCGGCAAAGACACCGATGGCTGCTGCTTCAGAGGGCGTTGCCCACCCGGTATAAATCGACCCCAGAACGACCAGGATAAGGCCAAAGACCGGAGCAAGGTTTCCTAGAATAGCACTTGGCCGGGCGTCTTCCTTGCTGATTGCGTCCTTGGGTGCAAGTGCTGGTGTAATTGCGCATCTTGCGGCCAAATAGGCAGCATAAAATGCTGCGATCATGAGGCCAGGAACCACACCAGCGATAAACAGCTTTGCAATCGAAACTTCGGCCAGAACCCCGTAGATGATCAGGACAATGGATGGCGGAATGAGAAGCCCAAGGCTACCGGCACCGGCAAGAGAACCAAGCGCGAGGCTTTGGGAATATCCCCGCTGGTTCAACTCACTTGTGGTGATCCGGCCCACAGTGGCAGTTGTCGCCGCGCTGGATCCGGAAACGGCGGCAAAGAGAGCTGATCCCAAAACATTGGTATGCAGCAACCCTCCAGGAATTTTTGATACGAGCGGAGAGAGACCTTTGTAGAGCCGTTCGGAAATATCCGTCCGGAACATGATTTCTCCCATCCAGATGAACATTGGAACAGCAGCAAGTTCCCAGGAGGAGGCGCTTCGCACAATGATCCGGCTGGCAATCGCTCCGATTTTGTCAGGCGGGAAACCCATGAAGGCGAACAGCGAAACTGACGCTGCGGTGGCGAGGGCAAGAAATACCCACATACCAGTCGCCAAAACAGCGAGCATCAGAATGAAAACGGCGAGTGCTGTTGTAACGGGGTCCATGATTAGCCCTCCTGTGTCTTTGGAATGAATGGGCGGATGGCAAGGGCCGATAACTGCAACACCAGTAAGCAGGCCCCGGCAAAAACGATGGCATCGGGTATCCACAATGGAACTTCGGCCACGCTTTCGCTGACTGCGCCGCGCTTCCAGTTCTTGATCAGGTTGCGCCACAGGAAAGTGCAGAAGTAGGCACCCAGACCTGTTGCACAGGCGGCCACGATGAATTCGATCACTTGCTTAATTCTGCGCGGGAACCTGAGTGTCAGCAGGTTCACCTGGATCATGCCTCCGTCCCGCAGTGTCCAGGACAGCGACAAGAAGGTAATGGACAGAACCGCGAAGCCAATGAACTCATCCAGAACGTGGGTCGAGGTATCGAACAAAGTCCTCATGACGGTTTCGAGCAGGATGTGTGAAACGGCGTAGATGAGAATGGCAGCCGCGCAAATCAGGGCGGAATAGGACACAGCATCAATCGCACGCAGAAGAAGTCGCATGGTATTCTCCAGGATCGTCGGTGGCATCAGGGGACGCCACCGACTTGTGGGGTATTATTGAGCTTTCGCTGCATTGAAGGCGTCGATCAGGGCTTGCCCCCGGTCGCCGGTGGTCTCCAGCCAGTCCTTCAGAGCAGCTTCGCCGGCGGTTTGAAGAGCGGTCCGGTAGGTGTCGTCGTCTGATGTGACCACGGACACCTTGTTTTCAGCAAGATGACCGTAAGTTTCCGCAAGACGGTCCGGGATGGCAGCCCAGTTCTGATCGCGGGTTTCGGCGGCGGCTTCGAGGACGGCAGCCTGCTGCTCTTCGCTAAGACCGTCGAAGGTATCCTTCGAGATGTGGACGAAATTCAGCGGGATCGCGTAGTTGTAGATTTCAGTGAACGTGTCGAAGTGTTCCCAGAAACTGCCAGAGACCCCGCCCTCAGCAGAGGTCAGGACCGCATCGATAGCTCCCGTCGAGATAGACGGAACAACGTCGGCCCAGGACAAGCGAACCGCGGCTGCGCCCAGTTCGTTCAGAGCAGTGGTGCCGTTTTTGTCATAGGTGCGGATTTTCAGTCCCGCCAATGCATCGGTCGAGTTCTTCGCATCAGTGGCCCAGATGCCTGACGGCGGCCAGGGAGAGGCGTAGAGCAGGATCTGGTCGTTTTCTTCAAAGACCTTTTTGAACTCGGGTTCAGCCACCTTGTAGAGCAACTCGGCCTCTTCCACTGTGGTCACGAAGAAAGGCAACGAAGAGATCAGGAAAAGCGGATCAATGCCGCCAAGCGCGCCGCCGTAGGTGTCGGCGATTTCCAGGGCTCCCTCACCGACGGCGTCAAAGTGATCAGCCGATTTGTAGCCCAAGGCACCACCGTAGTGGACCACGATTTCGACGGACCCGCCGGTCTTTTCGGCGACCAATGAGGCAAAGCGCGCATCGCCAACCCCGTGGATGGACGTGGCCGAATACTCGTTGGAAAGGTTCAGCGTGACATTGTCCGCGATTGCTGTGGTGCCAGTGACAGCAAACGACAGCGCCGCGACGCTTGCGAGAAGCATGTGTTTCATTTGGGTTCTCCTTGTTGGTTTCGTTTTGATTTGGACGTCAGCTGCCCAGTGTCATTGACGCAATGTCATGGGGCATGTCGGTCAGCATCTCGTAGCCGTCATTGGTGATCAGAACGGTGTCCGAGTGGCGGAACCCGCCCTGACCGCGCCAGTAGATGCCTGGCTCGATGCTGATCACCATGTTCTCCTGCAGGACGTCGTCACTGCCTTCGGCAACCCAGGGGCCTTCGTGACCTCCCATGCCGATCCCATGTCCGGTACGGTGCAGCAGATTGTTTCCAAAGCCCTCGGCGCGAAGAAACTCCATCACCTTGTGGTCGACATCGTGGCAACTGACGCCTGGGCGCAGAGCTGCGAAGCCTATCTTTCCGGCTTCGACCATGGTGTTGAAGACCTCAGCATCTTCTTTGCTGGGAGAGGTCACAAAGAAGGTGCGTTCGGTTTCCGCGGAATACCCATTCACACGCAGGAAAGAGAGACCGACATTCGGCCCTTCTATCAGGGTGTCCGAGGGCTCTGGAAAGCGGTGTGGCTGGGCACTGAAGGGTGCGGACCAAATACCCTGCCAGATGTTTGAAATATAAGGGTCAAGATACCCTTCTTGTTGCGTGATTTCCTCCCGCAACAGGCTGTTCGCCTTGTCGGTGTCCGCAATGCGGCCGCCGTGGCGGGCCAAATCCATCGCTAGCTTCAGGCCACGGTCTGAATACTTCGCCGCCTTACGGATGGCAGCAACCTCGTGAGGGCTTTTGACCATGCGGAGCTGTTCGACATAAGGCAGAACCTGAGGCGACCAGCTGGACAACGCCACCAGCAATTCACCGGTGATCGACATTTCGACGCCGATATTTGCATCGGCAGGCAACACAGATTGCAGCGCTTCGATGTAGCTGCCGCCGGCCGGTGCGGGGTAGTCGATGTACTCGACGATCTGGTGCGGCACAGCAATGGTCGCCATGTTTTCGGCTTCGATCCGGGGTGTCAGAAAGACAGGTTGGTTACCCGGACGGACGACAATGAAGAAGGGTCGTTCAAAGGGTTCGTAGCGGAAACCAGTGAAGTAAAAGATGCTGTCTTTCGTCGAAATCAGAAAGGCGTCCAGGCCTGCCTTCTTGATTTTCTCTTCGAGAGCGGAGAAGCGGTTTTGGTGTTCGAGCATGGTCTTCCTCAACTAACAATCAGGACTGACTGTTTCTTTATTGAGGACTGTTCTGCCCGGTGTTTTCTGCTCTTCTCAGCCGGTATTCAGCACAGGATGCTTTGGGAGTAGCCGTTGCCAGCACAATCTGTTTTCACCCCGGCGGGCGGGGAAATTGGCAGCTCGTGACCGAACTCTGCCTTAGCCTAAGGCTTAAGTGGAAGTTTAGCTCATTCGTACGAAACTTGTTCCTCCAAAACTATGAAAGCCGGCGGTTAGGCCGGCTTTCAAAAGGTATGTTTTGGAATTTCAGTGCTGGTACACTCCGCGGAAGAACTCATGCCAGCGAAGCGACAACCATTGCTCCAATGACGGCGAGGCCAGTTGCAACAAACCCGAAAAGTTCCACCGTATCCTTGAGGTCTTTGGTCATTTTCGTCTCCTGTGAATGATGTTGGCAAGCTCTGTTGTTGAGCTTGGGATAACTTTTAAGACACTGCTTTTACTCAATAAACCACCAAGTCATCATCCCCGGTATGCCAGCTGCGCATGCCTTGAGGGAGTGAGTTTCGCGCCACTCTCCTTTGGTGGAATTTTGTACTGCAGCCGTGTTAGCAGGAAGCAATTTCTGCTGGAGCTCTCCACCAAGGGAGATTTGAAGCACTCCTGAACTCAAAGGCGTTTCCGGGAATCACTGCCGCCAATGGCAGAGGCCAAAGGCGGAGAAGACAAACCGGCCGCACCTGCGAAGGTGCGGCCGGTTTTTTCTTCAAAACTCAGCTCCAGCTGCGGAAGAGCCGGATTTTGGGATCACCCCAGCAGCAGCTCGGGCAACCATAGAGCGATCTCCGGGACGAATGTCGTCAAAGCCAGAGTTGGAAGCCACGCGAAGATGATAAAGATCAGCGTCGGCAGCAACATGCTGGATACTGGCGTCTTGGTGATTTTCGCCCCGAGATAAAGCAAGGGTGCCGTCGGCGGCGTAATGTTTGCCATTCCAAGGTTGACCCCCAGCACAGCGGCAAAATGGATCGGGTCCATTCCTACGCCTTGCACGATCGGCAGCAGGATCGGTGTCGACAGCAGAAGGCCAGAGATGTCGTCCATCAGCATACCGATCAAGATCATGACCAGGTTGACCATCAGCAGGATCACAATCGGGTTGTCTGACACAGAGTAGACCAGATCCTTTGCGATGTTCGGGATATCCTCAAAGATCAGGAATTTGCTGACGATAAGCACCATGAAGATCATCACCATGACGACGCCGATGATCACGCCTGAATCCGTCAGCGCTTCAACCAGAGCCCGCCAAGTCAGGCCGCGGTAGACATAGATTGCCACAGGAATAGCGTAGACGACCGCAACGCCGGCGGCTTCTGTCGGTGTCATGATACCGCCGTAGATACCCCCAGAATGATGAGCGGCATCAGCAAAGCCGGAAAGGCCAGAGTGGCCTTTTGGCGGAATGCCATGCCAAATTCCTGCGGGCGCTCCAGCAGTTCGATATCGTCATACTTACGCAGCATGAACTGGTTCACAGCGATAAGCAGAGTTATCAGAATGAGCGCAGGGACGACAGTCGATAGAAAGCACTTAAGAACTGACTGCTGCGCCACCCAGCCATAGAGAATATGGTTTCCACTGGGCGGGATCAGAAGGCCCAAGGGGCTTGCGCATACGATCAGCGCGGCAGATTGCCCTTCCGGGTAATTCGCGCGGCGAAGATGCGGCATCATGATACTGCCGATACAAGTCAGCGTCGCATTGGCGGCACCGGAGATGGATCCGAAAATCCCGCAGGCCAGAACGGTTGCTGCGCTCAACCCGCCTTTCAGGTGGCCGATGAACAGCTCGGCAAGGCTGACAAGCGGAGCCGCGATTTTGCCACGCTCCATTATTGTCCCTGCAATCATGAAGAGAGGAATGGCCAGAAGAACCAGGGAACGCAGTTTCGTTGAGCCCGACGGCAGGTAGCCTGAAACTTCGTGCCCTCCCATGGCCGCAAGGAAAAGAAGAACTGCACCAAATGCCACATAGACGCTGACACCCAATAGT
This sequence comes from Leisingera sp. NJS201, assembly GCF_004535885.1. Taxonomy (NCBI): domain Bacteria; kingdom Pseudomonadati; phylum Pseudomonadota; class Alphaproteobacteria; order Rhodobacterales; family Roseobacteraceae; genus Leisingera; species Leisingera sp. NJS201. The sequence goes on along the minus strand of NZ_CP038234.1, from coordinate 3,811,347 downwards.
AGCATGCCGCAGATAATGACCAGACTGCCTGCAATAATCACTGGCCCGCCTCCTTTTTCTTGTTCATATCTTCGGCGTCTGTGTCGTCCCCATAGTCAATTTCGATGCCTCTGATGTGCGCGTAAAGATACGCCGCGGCAAAAACCGTCATGAAGAAGAAGCCAAGGAAGATTGAGACCCGCCAAGCGAAATATGGGATCTTCAGGGCCGGGGTGGTTTTCCAGATCGGGTATTTGGCCAGCTCCTCGGCGAGCATCAGATACCCCCAGTAGAGAATGGCTGCGGTCACCACCAGTTCAATGGTAAGCACGATCAGTCGGCGCCACCATCTCAGTCTTGGGTTTGTGATGATAATCCCGAGGATATCTGCATTGATGTGGTGTCCGCGTTCGGAGGCCAAAGCTGATCCAGCAAAGAAGCCCCAGAAACAGGCTGTCAGCAGCCATTCCTCATAGGCGAATAGATCACCATTGAAACCATATCTGATGATCACGACCAGAAAGAACGTGACTGACATCAGAAATCCGCTGAGGATCACGATCCAGCGCATCATCCTCAGGGAGCCCTGAAGAGGCGTTGCGATACCCTTTGGTAATATCTCGGCTATATGCGCCATAGATTTCCCCCTGTATTCATACACTTGGGCCGACCTGTGACGGCCGGCCCTTCTTGTGTTTTGAGTAGTTTATTTCAGGCTGGAGAGAAGGCGATCGATGTTATCCTTACCGACGCTTTCTTCAAGCATGGGCCAGATTTCGCTGCGTACCTTGCTGGCCATGGCCTGCTGCTCTTCCGGCGACAACTTCAGAATGGTGTAGCCGCTTTCGACCAGCTTCTGCTCGAAGACCGCATCGTTTTCACGGTTGTAGGCGAAGAAATCATCCGATGCCTTGGTGAAGGCCGCTTGCACGACTTCACGCTGCTCTTCGTTCAGCTCTTCCCAGGTCTTTTCCGAAACGTAGTAGGACGTGTTCTCGGGGATCGAATTGTACTGGACGAAATGCGAACCCACGTCGCTCTTTGCAAAGATTGAGTAAGTTGCAGTCTTCGTGCAGCAGATTGCGCCATCAACAATGCCTGACTGAATTGCAGGGAAGATGTCGCCCCACGACATGGTTGTCGCCTGGTAGCCGAGGGTCTCAACCATCGACTTCACAACGTTCGAGGACCAGACACGAATGTTCATGTTCTTAGCGTCGAAGTTGTTCCAGTTTGCCGGCTCTTCAGTGGCCACGATGCCGACAAAACCTTCGGGGTTTTGACCCAGAAGGCGCACACCGTGGTCAGAAAGAGTTTCCTGAATGATGGTGTTGAACTCGGAATCCAGGTCGCGCATGACTGAGTTCATCTCGTCCCAATCGCTCACAAGAAACGGCATGGACAGGATTTCAAGTCGCGGGTCGGTGTCTGCATAAAGAAATGCAGCGGCAAAATCGATGTTCCCGCGCGCGACGTCTTCCAGCAGTGCTTCGCCGGACCCAAGCTGGTTTGCTGGGAACACCGAGACCTTCAGGCCTACATCTGCGGCCTCGATATCTGCTTTGACTTGTTCCATCATTTTGGAACCCTGGTGATCTACCGGGAAAACCCCGGCGAACTTCAGCCGCATATCGGCGGCAAATGCGGGCGCGGCAAGCTGCAATGCAACAGATCCAGCTGCCAGATATTTCAGGAATGTTTTCATCTTCAGTATCTCTCCTCATAACCGAAGGATGTCGTGGTCGAGGGTGTTCCCGCACGCGGCTTTCTCGTGCTCGGCTGTGAGAGCGTCAGCAGAGCGAACAAGGTCAGCAGCGGTTTGCGGTCCAGCCTGCCGAGATTACCGCCAGCCAATCGCCTGTGTTCGCAAGGTCATAAAACTGTGGTGCTTCCGGCATCGCCAAAGGTTCCCCTCCTCCTCTTTGGTCCAAACAGAGTAGGAGCACGGAAAATCCTGATTATGCTGAAGGCTGCAGTGAAACGGCAGAATCTGTGGGCTTAACCAAGTCCTTCAGTGCCATCTTTTGTTTTGCGCCGACTGCCGTCAGGGTGCCGATTCTAGCGCTTATTTTTTACTGACGGCCTGCCTTTGGCGGGTTGCAGCTTGGTGCCTGGATCTCGTGATCTTGGCGGAGCGTTCGTTCAGCGATCTATGAGACGGCAAACAGTTTGATGGCCCAAACTTCAGCCAAGGCGGCACAGAATGCCTTTTCGGGACAAGAAAACAGAATTTCATGAAACGAGCGCCCATTACCATGCCGGTCAAACACAAGAGGGTGCGTGATGACTCCATATGAAAAAGTGCTGGCGGAGCTGCCGACAGAGATCGTGGTGAACGACAAAGACATAATCAACGGCTACACAACTGACTTCCGGAAGAAGTATACCGGCGAAAGCCCAGCACTGTTGCGCCCCCGTTCGACTGAGGAAGTGGCCTCAATTGTCAAACTTTGCAATCTGCACAACGTCGCCCTTGTCCCGGTCGGCGGCAACACAGGATATTGCGGTGGCGCGACCCCGGACGAAAGCGGCCAGCAACTGCTGATCAGCTTGCAGCGCATGAACAAGATCCGGGAGGTGGATGCCGACAACCTCTCGATCACTGTTGATGCGGGATGCATTCTCTCTGAGATCCATGAAGCGGCGGAGCAGGAGAACTTGATGTTCCCCCTGTCGCTTGGTTCTCAGCAATCGTGCCAAATTGGCGGGAACATTTCGACAAATGCCGGAGGGGTTTCGGCAGTTCGCTACGGGATTACCCGGGACCTGGTTCTGGGCCTCGAGGTCGTGCTGCCGGATGGCCAAGTGCTCAGCAACCTGTCCCCGCTGCGGAAGGACAATCGAGGGTATGCGTTGCACCAGCTTCTGATTGGCGCGGAAGGCTCGCTCGGTATCGTCACCGGAGCCTCTTTGCGTCTGTTTTTGCCTGCAGCGAGCCGCGTCACTGCCTTTCTGGCGATCAATGAGATCAGTGATTTGATGCCGCTCTTGGCAAAAGCTCAGCGGTATACCGGTGAGGCGGTCACGTCGTTCGAATACATCTCTGGTGCATCTCTCGACCTTCTCTTTGCCGGCAAGCCTGAATTGCGCCGCCCCATTCAAACCCCTTCCGAACATTTCGTGCTGATCGAGGCCGCATCGTCCTCCCCGGTTCTGGGCCTCGACCAGGCCATCGAAGCGTTCTTTGAGGATGGAATGTCCGGCGAAATAATCGTGGACGGTGTCATTGCAACAAGCGAACAGCAAAGACAGGACTTTTGGAACCTGCGTGAACACATCCCGAAGGTGAAGTGCTCAACGGCGGCTCAGTGAAGCATGATGTTTCTGTTCGTATCTCTGATATGGCCAGGTTCATTGAACTTGGCTCCGATCTCGTCAACCGGTACGGGCAAGGAGCCCGTCTTTCTGTTTACGGCCATGTTGGGGATGGCAATGTACACTTCAACGTGCTTGCCCCGGAAGGTGCCGAGTCTCCAGCCTACCTCGATGAAGTGAGCGCAAAGGTTTCTCCCTGTATTTACGATCTCGTCGCAAAACTCGACGGCTCGTTCAGCGCTGAGTATGGTCTTGGGCAGGACAAGCTGCCGCTTGATCAAAACTATGGAGACCCGATCAAGCGTCATTTCATGAACGCACTGAAGAATGCCTTTGACCCCTTAGGTGTCATGAATCCAGGGAAAGTGGTCAACCGCTGCGCGGATAGTCAATAAGAGTAGGATGGCAACTCCTATCGGGCTGCGTGTCCTAAATCGCAGGACACGCAGCCCATTAATAAAGCCGGGACTGATAGCCTATAGATGATTGTTGTGAACCGCGCCGGGGTTGCCGGAGGCAGATTTCAGTTGGTTAAGCGGCTCTCTCCTCAGTTTTCGGAGTTGCCTAGTTCGCAACGATCAAACATGTAACAGCTCGATTTTCCGAGGATGAACTATGGCTATCGGCTGAAAACAATGGGGCCTGAGCCTTACTCAAAGAGAGAGTTCACGGGAGCGGGCCACGGCTGCTGCTACGGCATCTTCAACGATAGCCTTTAAATTGTCGTGCAGTCCAAAGGCATCCAATGCAGCCGCAGTAGTTCCTCCTTTAGACGTAACGCTTTGACGCAGGTCCGCTGGGGCCCTTTTCGTTTTCAGCAGGTCGGCGGCTCCGATCATTGTGTCAATCGACAAATCAAGAGAAAGTTGCGCAGGCAAACCGGCCTTTGTTCCCGCTTGCGCAAGAGCTTCGACGAACGCAAAGAAGTAAGCTGGGCCGCTGCCGGAGATGGCTGTGGTAAGGTGCATGTCGTCCTCGTTTGCGAGCCATCGAATGGCACCAGAGCCTGAGAAGAGCGTTTCAAAGGTCTTTTTCCGAGTGCTGTCCGCGGTGTAAGCAACGTTGACTGATCTACCGACGGCAGCGGCCATGTTCGGCATGCAGCGAACGACAGAGCAAGGCTTCCCTGCGCAGGCGGTTATACGCGTGCTGCTGACACCCGCCATAATTGAAATGACTGTCCCACCGTCGATCAAAACAGAAGCCCAATCAGTGCCGAAAGTCTCGAAAATCTGCGGTTTGACAGCCAGGACGACAACATCAAACAGCGTGTCCGGTTCAATTTCGTCAATCCGCCGGTAGAGGCCTTTCAGGTTCAGGCCAACTGCCAATTCCACATCCGCAAATGGATCCAGAACCGAGACGTGGGCCATGTCGCCGCCACTGGCTTTATATCCAGTCAGAATTGACTGAGCCATGTTCCCGGCCCCAATGAACAGAGTTGTTTTTGATTGTTTTACCATGGCTTTGCCTCGTTGATTTGGGACTGCTCGACGGGTTAATGCCAGCCTGCCTCACGGGGAGTCTCGGGTGGACGCCCTTGTACCGGAAAGCTAGGACGGCTTAGATTTACCAGCCTTCCTCATTGGCCGGGTTCCGGCGGCCGCGGAGGGCGATCCGGGCTTCCATATGCTTGATGCCGCGAAGGATCGGGAAGCAGTAGAGGAAGTAAAGGGCGGCACAGAGGAACAGGATCCACATGATATGTGCCGGATGGCGGTGGATCGCATCCTCACCCTGCCGCATCAGTTCGACCACGCCGATCACCGACAAGATGGAAGTGCCCTTGATAACTAGGACGTAGACCCCAGCAAGCGGTGGCAGGGTGAGTTTCCAAGCCTGCGGCAGGATGACGTTCAGCAGCCTTTGCCACATTGTCATGCCCACTGCTGCAGCACCTTCCCATTGTCCTTTCGGTACGGCCTCGAGAGATCCGCGTATAATTTCGGCCGTGTACGAGGAGGTGTAGATCGTGAGCGCGATCACTGCGGCTACGAAGTTCGAAAAATCGAAGATGCCCCAGCCTGACGTCGGCAGCACGTAATAGACGATGTAGATCTGTACCAGGAATGGTGTCGCCCGCACGAGATGCACGTAAAGCCCGACCAAGTTTCCCAGGTATCCTGGTCCAACAGTCCGTGCCAGCCCCAGCAGCAGGCCCACCAGGCTGCCGCAGGTGATTGCTGCCAGTGAAATGAGGATCGTGTTCAGAAAGCCTTCCAGAAGGAATGGCATGGTTTGCAGAGTGAGTTCCCACATGGTGGCCTCCTTACCGTTGGCGCCAGGTGTTGCCTGCCAGCTTGCGCTTGGCGATGGATGACAACTGCAGCATGAGAATGTAGATCAGCAGGTATCCGAAGGCCGCGGTCAGGAAGGCTTCGACGGGCATCACCCGGTCGGACAGAACCATCAGCCCGGCGCCCAGCAGTTCGAATACAGCTATGAAGCTGAGGATGGAGCTGTCCTTGATCAGGACCGCCGTCTGGCCCAGCAGCGCTGGCACAATGTTTGCAAAAGCCTGCGGGTAGATGATGTGCAGCATAGCCTGGCGCTCGGTCATGCCGACTGCTTTGGCGCCTTCAAATTGCCCCCGGTCCACGGACTCAATGCCGCCGCGGATGATTTCGCTCATGTAGGCTGCCGTATGTACGGTCAGTGCGAAGATACCGCAGGCTAGCGCGGGGACAGGAATGTTTAGCACGGGAATTTGAGACAGCCCGTAATAGACAAGGTAGAGCTGAACCAGCAGCGGTGTACTGCGGATGGCTTCGACGTAGATTGCCACCGGAGCTGACAACCACCGCTTGCGGGAGCGCCGGGCAACTGTAATCAGGGTTCCCAGAACCAAGGCCAATACTAGGCACAGGCAGGAAATCCAAAGCGTTGCCCAAAGACCCCAAGCGAACTCGGGAAGGTATTTGGACACGACCCGGTAGTTATAGATTTCGATAAGGCTCATCATCGCCTCCCTTGGATCATGCCGTTTCGAGGGGGCCGCTTCTGCCCCCTCGATGAAGGTCGAAGAGGATTACTTGTGATCGGCTTCCCAGGCGTCGGTCAGGACCCAGTATTCCAGCATCCGTTCGATTGTGCGGTCGGCGTGTTTGATCCGGAACCAGTTGTTCAGCCAGGACTGCAGGTGCGTGTCCTGAGGCCGAACCGGGAAACTCAGCGGCGACTTCACGATCACCCCGTCAACGACACGCACACCTTCGAATTCGCGGGTGAACTGGACCGCGATTTCACGGGCCGTTACACCCGCGTCCACACGGCCGACAGAGAGTGCCTGGGCGACGGCCGGGCTGCCGCCGGAAAGCTCAACAACTGTTGCATTGGGCAGGTTGTCCCGCACGAATTTGACGTGTGAGCTGGCCTGCGGAACGCCAATCTTGACGCCTTCCTGGTTCAAGTCCTGCCAAGTGGCAGCGGTGCTGTTGCCATTGGTGTAAGCCACGACTTCGCTGTAGTAGAACGGTTCAGTGAAGTTGAGCTGCAGCGCCCGCTGCGGCGTGGGTGTCATATCGGCGGCAATAAAGTCGACCTTTTTCGCCAGAAGCGACGGGATCAGCCCTTTCCATTCGTAGTCGTGAAATTCGATTTCGACACCCATATCCTGGGCAATCAGCTTCACCACTTCGACGGCGAACCCAGTGCGTTCACCATGCTTGTCAACAAAACTGAACGGCGGGCCCTGTGTCTGAACAGCAATGTTCAGCGCGCCGCGGTTCACAATGTCGGAGACTGTATCCGCCTCGGCTTCTGAAAACGATGCAGTGTGAGCAGCCACAAAAGTAGCGGCCCCTGCAAGCAGAGTTTTAAAGAAGTTCATCACATTTCCTCCCTAAGATTGCGTGATGGTTAGAGAACTTTGTCGAGAAACTGGCTTGCCCGGTCGGTTTCCGGATTTTCGAAGAATTCGGCAGGTTTGCCGGTCTCCACCAATTCGCCGCCGTCCATGAACAGGACCCGGTCGCAGACTTCGCGGGCAAAGTTCATTTCATGGGTCACCAGGCACATGGTCATGCCGTCAGCTGCCAGACCTTTCATGAGGTCAAGCACTTCACCCACCATTTCGGGATCCAGTGCCGAAGTGGCCTCGTCGAACAGCATCAATTTCGGTTGCATCGCTAAGGCGCGGGCAATTGCAATGCGCTGCTGCTGGCCGCCAGAAAGCTGTGAAGGGTAATTGTTGGCCAGATGATCCAGCCCAAGCTGGCGCAAAAGATCCATTGCAGTCTCTTCGGCTTCTTTCTTGGAGCGTTTGCGGACCAGGGTCTGAGGCAGAGTAATGTTTTCGAGCGATGTCTTGTGCTGGAACAGGTTGAAATGCTGAAACACCATGCCGACGTCCGCGCGCAGCGCATTCATGTCCGTGGAGCGGTCGGCCAAATCGACGCCATCGATGTAGATATGGCCGGACGTCAACGGGTCCAGCCCGTTCAAAGCCCGCAAGAAGGTGCTTTTCCCGGATCCGCTGGGGCCGATGATGGCGACCACTTCCCCCCTGCTCACGTGGGTTGATACAGACTTCAGCGCGTTGATGGCCCGGCCGTCCGCCGTGTGAAACACCTTGGAAAGCTCTTCGACGCGAACCAGCGCCTCGGCAGGTGTCAAAGCATCATGCATCATTGAACACTTCCTCTTTCTTGGGGGTTCCGAGCAGTCTTGAGAGGCTTTGAAGCAGCACCTCGCCCGCAGCCGGGTTGACATCGATGTGGGTAACTACGCGGATGCGCCGTTCGCCAAACGCGCCCGTCAGGATGCCTTCTGCTTTCAGCTGTTCGACCACTTCGGCCGCATTTGGCGCGTCGCTTGTCAGGTCGAAAATCACGATGTTTGTTTCAACCGGCAGCACTTGGCTGACCATCGGAAGCTTGGCGATTTCCTGCCCGAGGTGTGCCGCAAGGTCATTATCCTCGGCAAGACGGTCCACATGATGGTCCAGGGCGTACAGGCACATGGAGGCGACGATGCCCGACTGCCGCATCGCGCCGCCAAGCCGCTGTTTCAACCTCCAGGCCTGAACGATAAAATCCTGCGTGCCCGCCAGAACAGCGCCCACGGGCGCACCGAGCCCTTTGGTGAAGTCAATCCAGACCGTGTCGTAGTGTTGTGCATAGCGCGCGGCGGGGATACCGGTCTTGGCAACCGCGTTCATGAGACGCGCACCATCCATGTGCGTGGCAAGACCTGCGTCTTTCGCGGCCTTTGCCACGTTGTCCAGCTGTTCAAGCGGCCAGATGGCGCCACCGCCCATATTGGCGGTCTGCTCTACGCACAGCAGCGTGCTTTCCGGCATGTAGCGCGAATTGGGGCGGATGCAGGCGCGGACCTGATCTGCGGTGAAGATCCCGTTGCTACCTTCAATCGCCCGTATCATCACTCCGCTGATGGCTGCAGGGCCTCCGGTTTCGAAATTGATGATGTGGCAGCTTTGCTCGCAGATCACTTCGTCGCCGGGGTTCGTATGCACCTTGATGGCAATCTCGTTGCACATGGTGCCAGACGGCAGAAAAACTGCCGCTTCCTTGCCCAGAAGCTTGGCGACACGGGCGCACAGTTCCGAAGTGGTCGGGTCCTCATCTTTCTGCTCGTCGCCGACAGCACACTCAAGCACGGCCTTACGCATTTCTGCCGTCGGCTTGGTCTTGGTGTCCGCGTAGAAATCATACATCGTCATGTGCTCTTCCCTGACTTGGATAGAGAGCAGCCAGCACCGCCGTTCCGCATCCCTGAATCTTTTCCCGTTTTTTGGTTCGAGAGCAGTGTGGCCCGGCCTTTAGCCTAAAGAACAATACAAGTTCGCGACTTCAGCATTCACTTTTGATATGCTAACAAGGATAGTTCCGGAGCGCGGTTCTAAAGGCGGAAAAGCAGATGCAGCTGAATTCAAGACTTCTGGAGTGCTTTCACGCGACGATGTCAGTGGGCACCGTGACCGGCGCAGCCGAGATCCTGAACACCTCGCAGCCTGCCGTCAGCAGGTCTCTCCGGCAGCTGGAAGACGCCGTGAAAATGACGCTCTTCAATCGGTCGGGGAACCGCGTTGTGCCGACGCAGGAAGCACTTCTGCTTTACGAGGAGGTCGACACATCCTTTCGCAGCATTCGGCGTATCAGCCGGGCTGCCGAGGAAATCCGCAACCTACAGCAAGGCAGAATCCACATTGCTTGTGCCCCGGCCTACTCGCAGGGGTTTCTGGTATCAGCCGTGAAGGCGTTCAATTCCAGCAGACCGGATGTCCAAACGGTGGTAACGACCCGGCAAACCCCGACAATTTCGGAACTGGTGGCGTCCCGGCAATGCGACATCGGGCTTGCCGCCTATGCGATTGAACCAGAGGGAACGGTGCATCAGCCGTTCACGGATGCTCCGGAAATCTGCATGCTGCCTGAAGATCATCCGCTGTGCAGAAAAGCGGAAATTTCCCCGCAGGATCTGGACCAGCAGAGATTTGTCGCATTAGGGCAGAACGATGCCTATACACAGCGTTTGAACGGTGTGCTTGAGGCTTTGGGAGTTGTCCCTGCGACAACGATTGAAGTGCATAACTCCATAATGGCAGCAGAAGCGGTTGCGCAGGGGGTTGGTGTTGCAATTATCAACCCGTTTTCGGCCCTCAGTTTCAATCACAGGCCTGTCGTCTTCCGGAGGTTCGCAATAACTTTGCCTTTCAAGAGCACTTTGCTGCGGTCAAAGTTCCAACCAGCGAGCGCACTTGTTGAGGCCTTCGAAGCGGGCCTATTTGAAACGCGAGACAACTATCTTCGAGAGATCAACCAGCTAGTCAAAACTGGATAGGCGCGGATTGACAGTATGCGCTGCCGAATATTCTCTGAGCGCCTCAATACCTGACAACGTAAGCCGAAGTCGTCCTCAACGTCCAGCTTCTTGAGGCGTGCAAATGTTGACCTGCATTTTGAAACACGCCAGACGTCCTCCTATTCTGTGCCGCTGTCAGCGTCTGCAATTGGATAGCTGCTTCACGGCGAGTTGAACCGCCCCGGGTTTGCCGGAGGCTGATTTCAGTTTGTTATGCGGCAATGTCCTCAGTTTCCAGAGCGGCGTAGAAATTGGCCTCTGCTTCTGCCGGCGGAATGTTCCCGATTGGTTCAAGCAGACGGCGGCTGTTGAACCAGTCCACCCATTCGAGTGTTGCGTATTCCACTGCCTCCAAGTTGCGCCAAGGGCCGCGGCGGTGAATGACCTCGGCTTTGAACAAGCCGTTGATCGTCTCGGCCAGGGCATTGTCGTACGCTGTGCTGTCTGCCGTGACCTAGCTGGTGCCAAAATCGCCAAGCCGGGAGACACAGCGGTCGCAGGGCCGAAAGGTTACTTCGAGTCGCTTGCCCCCATTAGCACTCCCAAAAGGCTGCACGATGTCCGAAAGACCGTAAAGCTGGGATGCGCCGTGAAACAGCCAGGTCATGACGAGGCCCGCATAATTGCCGACACTACTTCGGCCAGCGGCGGCTTAGCGCGTTTTTTGCCCGTTTATGTCTAGCGCAGCATTCGTTACATTGGGCTCTTCACCCTATTTCGCCGCTTCCGGCCCGGAGGTTGGCTCATTAACCACGAACGACCGCCCTGCGAAAGAGACCAATGGGGTTCAAGGGTTTAGCCCTTTTCGCTGATGGCCGGTTCCGTCCTGTCCCTATCGCGGTGCTTGCTGCGTTGGCATAGCGATCATACCACCGGTAGAATGTCGTGCGGGCGATGCCTAACAAATCGAGGGTCTGCTTGGTGGGCAGATGCGAGCCTTCAACGGTGCGGATGATCTCCAGCTTCTCTGAAGCGGCGTATCTCATTCCTCGAACTCCCCATCCCCGATCATGCTTTTTTTGAGCAGGCGGTTTTCCAGGGTCAGGTCCGCGGCACACTCCTTCGAAGCCAGGGCCTCAGACCGCAGATCCTTCACTTCAGGCGATGTCGCCTGCCGGGGCCGTTTAGCCGGACAGACGGCGTTTCCCTGCTTCGAGGAACTCCTTGGACCAGCTGTAATACAGGCTCCCGGAAATGCCTTCGCGCCGACACAGTGCCGAAATGCTTTCCTCACCTCGAAGGCCGGCCAAAGCAATGCGGATCTTCTCCTCCGCCGAATAGGCCTGACGGATCTTGCGGCGGATGCTCTTGACCAGCTGGCCAGCCGCGGCTTTGCTGGTTCCGGATTTCTTGTTCATCTTCACTCCTTGACGGTTACGATGAACCAGAAATCCTCCGTTGTTCAAATCCTCAAATCTGTCCCACAGGTGCTGACGTCAGACACCTTTGTGGATCGATGCAGACCCACCTTGGCACAGTGATGCCGTCGGGGGCGGTCACATCATCAGAGCCTCATGGAGAGCAATGCCGGAAGCCTGCATGGGGGATCCTTTTTGCGGGCCTCCCCCACTCTTGGGGAGGGGGAGACCGGTTGATGGAAGGCATGTCCCGGATTAAAGGGGGCAAACCTTGATACCGGACTGAAAGGCGGTCCCCAACAGAATCTTGTCCTTATATGGGGCTGCAACGCTGACTGAGGACTGCAGAGAGCCGTCATTCTCCAGCATCAGCTTGCTGTCCCCGGTGGCCGGATCAACGCGGTAGACCTGGAAGGGTGACAGTGCGCTGGCATCTTTGATGTGGCCGTCAAAGGCCATCAGGTTCAAGTGGCTGGCCACCCAGAGGCTGCCGTCTTCGGCAACACTGATATTGTCAGGTGCTTCGCCAACAGAGATTTCGCGCACCAAGGTCAGAGTGTTTGTGGCCGGGTCACGTTTGAACTCCTTCAGGACGCTTTCACGCATGGCGGTTGCGTAAACGGTTTTTCCTTCGTCGATTGTAGCCACGCCATTAGCAAAGGCCATGGGCGCGGAAAGGGAGACCTCACCCTGATCGTAAACAGAAACATCGGCGATTTTCTGGGCTAGCATCATTTCGACGAGGTTGGCAAAATTACCGAACTTGCCGCGGTCGTTGCTGAAATAGACGGTGTTCAAATCAATGGCTGCCAGATCGTTGGGGAGCGGATGCCGCTGTTCTGATAATGCTCTACAAGATCCAGCGTATTTTCGCGCACCTCAAACACAAATATATCATGCCCGGCAGCGGGATCGGTTGCGCTGCGGTGGTTTAGTGCAAAGAGATACTGCGTTCCACCGATTGTTTTCAGGTCAACTCCATGGGGGAGAAACGGAACAGCTGCATCCAGACCGGTTACGTTCATTTCGGTCAGAGAGTTGCTGCCATTCAAGTCCAGCCGGTGGATTGCGCCGGTGGCGATATCCCCGGCCATACCTGCACGCCTGTCTAGTGAGGAAATGAACGCAACCCCAGCGTCATAGTCGATTGCTAGGTCTTCTGGGCCTGCCATATCGCCGACACTGGTGCAGGCGGCGTCATATTGTGTTGTGATGCTGTTGAATGCACCCATCGAGGACATGAGTGCTGCACCGCCTACCCCTGAAAGGGCGATAACCGCAGTTCCGATTAAAAGCCAGCGTCGCATATTTTTACCCTTTGAGTTGATTGTCATGTACAGGCAGTGCGTAGCGAGTAGCTGCCAAGATGATGGATTTGATCACGGGAACATGCTCGGGCTTGGCTGGTGCATAGAGCATGAGAAAGGTGTCTGTGGGGAAGATACGCTTGAAACGCGCCATCGAATGCAGTTCACCCCAGCCTTTGTCTATGACCTGTTTGGCGTCGCTGGGACTTAGTATTGTGTGCATAGAGCCGTCCGATGGGTGGAAGTGCCCTATTTCCCCTTCCTTTCCGGTTGCTGGATTGCCGCCATCAACATCCTGCAGCCAGATCGCCTGATTGTGCTTTTCGTAACGGCTGAGCTTGTACTGGAGGCGGGCCGCATTCTTCGCGACGATATCGTCGAAGGCTGCGGAGAGATCACTCATTGTTGCGGTGTCTGGAAACTGGTCGATCTGGCGGTGTGGTACTGCGTGCGGCGCAACAGTCGGTCGCGGCATATCCCGGCCCGGCAGGCAATCCAGATAAGCGACATCAGCCTCACTGCCCAGCCTGGAAGAAAAGACGGATTGGTCCAGAGGGTCTCCGGCCAACGGCCGCATTGCGGTCACTGTAAGCCAGCCGCGCAGATTAGAAGGGAGGCCTCCTTCACCTAGTGCGATCCAGGCGCGGTAATCCGCTATACAGACAAGGATTAGGGCGATCGTACCCAAGATCAGAGCGGCAGCGCCAAAGATCCAGGTCACAATTGCTGCTTCATCATTTAGCCAGCCTAGAAAGCCGTGGCAGGTTTGAAGAATGCCCAAGGCGGCCAGGATCAAACCGGCCAGCCATAGTGTAATGTTCACCCGCATTTCATACCTCCCCTGGAAACGTCTTGATCACGTCCTTAGGGATATCTCATGCCGATCAGCTCACCATGTGCCAGAAGTTCAGATGTCTGGTCCAACTGGCTCAATACTTGCTAAGTGACTTGCGGTATACGCCAGGGGATATGCCGAAGTTGCGGCGAAACGCTTTGGACAGGTTGCTGGAGTTTTCGTAGCCCGCCCGATATGCGATTTCGTCCAAGGACAGGGTCGTAGAACGCAATAAGTCGCGGACAACGCCAAAACGCTGCGCGTTCTTGACGGCTAGAAAAGTCTCTCCCTTTTCACCCAGCCGTCGCTTCAACGTCGCAGGCGAGACCCCAAGAAGCTCTGATGCGGTCTCAATTGTGCTGCCTTTGAAGCCGGTCTTGTGGATTGCCCAGCCAACACGGCCGACTATATCCATTGTTTCCGGCGGGAGGGACAGTTCTTGCCTCAATTTGGAGACTGCGGCGGAGTTGAATTGTTTCCCGCCTGACCTTACCCGCAGTCGCATCATGGCCAACGGAAGGCTGAAGTAACTTTCTTTGTGGTTAAAGACTGTTCTGGTTCCGGGCGGCAGATATGCGGTCCATCCATCTTGGCTCGGCGCAGGCCAGACCAAAAAAATAGTGTCACTCAACTCGGTTCTGGATATGCCGGTCAAGGTGCGGCTGATCCATGCCATGTTGACCAGGCTGGCAATAGTGTGGAACTGGACAACACGATCTGGAGTATTGCGATTACCCGATTTGATCAGAATATCGAAGGTTTCCGTATCACGCCGGGTTTGCAGGACCTGGCTGCCACCGGTGCGCGTGGAAAAGAACTCTGGCAGGTATTCATAGGCCTTGGACAATCGGGTAGCGCTGCGCAGTGTAAGACCGAACATGCCATGAGGTTGGAGGCTCAACAGTCGACCGAATTTCCAGGGCAGCAGCGGATCTCCAGTAGCGGCGCAAAGATTGCCTGCCAGAGTACTGTAGCTGTCGCTGCGGATATACCGGGGTTGCGACAGCAGATCAGGAATCGTAAGCCCGGTTCCCGTCAGCAGAGTGCTGGCGGGAACCCCTTGGTCCGAGGCAAACGTTATCAGGAGCTCGGCGTATTCGAAGGGCAGCGAAAAATCCCCAATGCCCACACCAGTATTCTGTGCCATCGGCCGAGACACTAGCCAGATAGGCTTTTTCAGACAAGAGCGATGAGTACCGGAAGCGGGCAAGGGAATTTCATGATTTTCAGGTGATTGTAAAGGAGTGGCTGCCCAGCCATTCGGCGTCAGCTTCAATCACATCTCCTGGCTTCAGATAGTCAGAGTTTGCCTTCCCGGCAGAGACCATAGCGCCGATCAAAAAGCGGGCGGGTAGGGCTCGGGCGATCTGGCGCTTGAGGCGGTTGACCTTGAAGGTCACCCCTGCCGGAGTTCCGGTTACCAGCAGGTCTCCGGCGTTGAGCCGGCGCCCGGGGGCAAAACGTGCAGCATGTGTCAGCAGTTCTCTGGGTGTGTAAATGAGGCTGCTGACCGGTTCCTTCTGCCGTGTCTTACCGTTAACCTTCAGGTGCAGCGTCACATCCGGGAATTTGTCGCGAGCGTCCTCGTTGGGCACCCAAAGCGTATCGGCTGTGGGAAAGAACCCGTCGAAGCTTTTGCATTCAGTCCAGCAGGGCAGTCGGCTGTCGCAAAGCTGGCCAAACAGCTGCACCGTTCTGGTGGTAAGGTCATTTGCCAGAAAATAGCCAATTCTGGGCAGTGGCGCACCTGCTTCAAGATCTTGAAGCTTGCAGTCCTCGAGAATCTGAACACCCAGTTCGATTTCATAGTCGAGCATCGGGCCGATCTTGTCGCGCAGAGGCTCAACCTGATCCCGGATTGCTGGTTCAATCTTGAAAGTTGCCTGTAGCATTTCGTCAATACTGGGTGTCTTGACGGTTTCCTGGTTCACTACAGGAGTTCCGTGCTTCAGGAAGATGACTGGTTTTTCCGGAATGGTCTCGGCGGTTTCGCGTATGTGGTCGGCATAGGCGAGACCGAAGGCGTAGGAAAAAGCGGCTTCACTGTGGAAATTGGACAGTTGGCCATGGCTGATGTCGCAAACTGGGGCCTTCTTCATCGGATGGTCTCTTTCACTGATAGCGATGTTTCATGGATATGCCGGTGAATTTGGCTCCTGACGGAAGGCTTGTGTAGGCGCGAAACGATCAGCGTTATGGTGATTTTGGCGCAGGTGCCGGTAAATGCAGTCAGGTGGCAGAAGTGCAGTGAGACTGCAGGAGCATTGGCGGCAATCGCACAGCTGCCTGCAATAGCGGGGAATTGACACGGCGGGGTAGCCGCCCGACAAGGGCGGTCGACAGTGTTTATTCTGAGGCGGTTTTATGAAGTTCGACAGGGCATCAGCACCACGCAGCCAGATACTAAAGGCAACAAAGAGTCTGCTGCAAAAGGGCGGAGTCTCGGCGGTGTCTATGCGCTCTGTCGCTGGTGTCATCGGTGTATCGCAGATGATGCCCTACAAGCATTTTCCGAGCAAAGATCATATCCTGATGGAGTTACGCCTCGAGGCGTTTGAGGGCCTGACAAAACAGATGCGCAAGGCACAGGGCACCACAGAGGATCCATACGATGCGTTGGTACAGGTAAGCCGGGCATACGTGCTGTTTGGCCTGGCGCATCCAAACGAATACCGCCTGATGTTCGACCCCTGGGAGTTTGACGCTTATGAGCGGATTCTTAGTGACTTTGGTGAATCCGCCAATCGGGAATCGCTGAGCTGGCAAGTGAATCTGGACGTGGTTTCCGCGTTTTGTGCTGCGGAAAATCTGCCGGTTTCACCGAATGCAGCGGCGCATTGGTTATGGTCGTCCCTGCATGGGGCGCTGCAGCTTCACCTGTCGCGGAAGTTAGTTTTTAATATTGATATACAAGAACTTGCGGACATTATCTGCCGGTCTGCTCCGGCGTCGATAAGGGCTATGCAGTTGGATTGACGCTACGTCGCAGGAGAACTGGCTAGGTTATTTTTGCCCTTCAGGTTTACAGTGTAATCCCAATATGAAGGAGGAGCCGATGGATATCGGGGCAATCATCACCAGCATCGCGCTTGCCGGGTTAGTGTCGGTCATGTTTTCCATGGGAACGTCGCTGTCGGCGGCCGACTTTCTACGCGTTTTGCGGCAGCCCAAAGCGCTTTTTCTGGGGATCACCGGACAGATCCTGCTTCTGCCGCTGGCGGCTGCAGGTATAGCTATTGCCATGGACCTGTCCCCGGCGGCTTCAGTGGGGTTAATGGTCATTGCGGCTTGCCCGGGAGGGGCGCCATCGAATGCTGTTTGCGCTGTTGCCCGTGGGGATGTCGCGCTTTCGGTGTCACTGACAGCGGTCGCCAGTGTTCTGGCCTTTCTGACCGTGCCTTTCATAATCGGACTGGGAATTGAGTTCTTCTTGGGCGAAAGCACGACGCTGCACCTGCCGTTCTGGGAAACGGCGTTTCGTATATTTCTGACGACGTTCTTGCCGGTTGTGAGCGGGATCGTGGTGGGAGCTGTGGCCCCTGAGTTTGCAGTCAAAGTCCGCCGGCCGATGTTTATCGGTGGCTTCGTGACCATTCTGATCACGTCCCTGTTGTTTGTGGCTGGCCGTATGCATCTGATTTCAGCGTTTGATGCGTTTGGCGCGGTGGTGGTGCTGAATGTGCTGATGATGGGGCTTGCCTTCGTACTTGGGCGGATGGCCCGCCTGAAGGAAGATGAAACCCGTGCGGTGACCGTCGAAGTCGGGATGCAGAATATCTCCATGTCGATCGTGGTCATCATGGGAATCTTGAACGCACCTGAGCTTTTGGGACCAACCTTCTTCTACCTGCCTTGGGCCTATGTCACGGGCTTAGGCTTTGCTTTCCTGGTCCGCAAGCTCCGTGCTCCGGCGCTGGCCTGAGCAGCCTCGGGAACAAACCTCGCCACTGAATCGTAACATCTTCGTTTGCGCTGAAGCGTTCGAAGACTGCCGAAGAGAAGCAAGATGAAATATCCAATGACATTTGAGCCGATTGAACTGGGGCACGTCACCCTGCCCAACCGGGTCATCATGGGGTCCATGCACACAGGCCTGGAAGAAATTGACCAGACGGGTGAGCGCATAGCAGCCTTTTATGCGGCGCGCGCGCGCGGCGGCTGCGCGCTGATCGTGACTGGGGGCGTTGCTCCGAACGAAGAAGGCAGCACCGGTATTCCCAGCAAGCCAGACAGCTACGGGCGGCTTGACTCACCAAAATCCCTGGCGATCCATCAGCGTGTCACACAGGCTGTGCATGACGAAGGCGGCCGCATTCTGTTGCAGATCCTGCACACTGGCCGGTATTCCTATGCGCCCGGATCTGTTGCGCCATCAGCAATTCAGGCTCCGATTTCAGCGCATGTGCCTCGCGAGCTGACAGGTGCGGATATTACACGGACGATCCATGACTTCGCCAAATGCGCCCGGCGGGCCCAGAAAGGTGGGTACGACGGTGTCGAGATCATGGGTTCAGAAGGTTACCTGATCAACCAGTTCATTGCGCAGCGCACCAATCACCGCACCGATGAATGGGGCGGCGCCTATGAGAACCGTATCCGTTTTCCTGTTGAAATTGTACGCCAGACCCGCGAGATGGTCGGCCCGGACTTCATCATCATGTTCCGCCTATCAATGATTGACCTGGTTGAGGGCGGTTCCGACTGGGAAGAAGTGGTGCAACTGGCCAAAGCGCTGGAAGAAGCCGGTGCCACTGTCCTGAACACCGGAATTGGCTGGCACGAGGCCAGAGTGCCCACTATTGCACAGGCCACGCCCCGGCAGGCCTGGTCCTGGGTGACCCGGCGGATGATGGGTGAGGTTTCGATCCCGCTGATCACCTCGAACCGGTTCAATGCACCGGATCAGGTGGAAGAGGCCCTACGTGATGGCCATGCGGATATGGTGTCGATGGCGCGCCCGTTTCTGGCGGATGCGGATTTCATGAACAAGGCCCTCGATGGGGATGAGGCGGCCATCAATACCTGCATCGCCTGCAACCAGGCCTGTTTGGACCATATCTTCAGCATGAAGACCTGTTCCTGTCTGGTGAACCCGCGGGCCTGTAACGAAACTCGTTTTGCCACGACCCCTTCGGACAAGCCGCAGCGGATTGCCGTTGTGGGAGCAGGCCCTGCGGGCATGAGCTTTGCAAGCGAAGCGGCGGAGCGGGGTCATCAGGTTGTTCTGTTTGATGCCGAAAAGAAGATTGGCGGGCAGCTGAACATTGCGCGCAATGTTCCGGGGAAAACCGAATTCGATGAAACCGTGCGTTACTTCGGCAACCGGCTTGAACGCGCTGGTGTGGAGATCCGGCTTGGCGCTCGGGTTGGATTGCCTGATCTGGAAGCCGGATTTGATCAGGTGGTTCTGGCCACGGGGATCGAGCCGCGCGACTTGGACATTCCTGGCGCAGATCAGCCCAAAGTGTGCAGCTATATCGACATTCTGACCGGGCGTGTGGTCGCGGGAAGACGCGTGGCAGTCATCGGCGCGGGCGGCATCGGTTTTGACACGTCAGAGTTTCTTCTGGCCGCGCCGGGGCATGACCATGCCCATGTTCCCTCTTTCATGCGGAAATGGGGTGTGAACCCTGGCTGGGGTCAGGGGGAAGGCGGCTTGCGCGGCGGGCTCGCGGAGGCGCCGGCACCGGATGCTCCGTTCCGGGATATCACTTTGCTGCAGCGCAAAACAACGCCCCTGGGTGCTGGGCTGGGCAAAACCACCGGCTGGATTCACCGCGCTGAGATGAAGCTGGGCAAGGTGCGGATGCTGGGCGGGGTTCAGTATCAAAAGGTTGATGACGCGGGGCTGCATGTGACCGTGAATGGCCAAAGTGAAGTTCTGGACGTCGACACGGTTGTGGTGTGTGCAGGCCAGCTTCCCAAGCGGGATCTGCTGGAGGGGCTGCAGGCTCGCGGGATCCCGGCGCACCTGATCGGCGGCGCCGATGTGGCTTCCGAACTCGATGCAAAGCGCGCCATTCAGCAAGGGCTGACACTGGCTGAGAGCCTGAGCAAACCCCAGGCCCAGGCATGCGCCTGAATGCAAAGTCCGACATGAGGAACGAACACATGACTGATTATGATGCGATTGTCATTGGTGCAGGCAACAGCGGCCTGACCGCCGCTGCGGGCATGCAGCGCAAGGGGCTGCGGACGCTTCTGCTTGAACGGCATAATATCCCTGGTGGATGCGGGACGTCTTTCGTGCGGGGAGAATTCGAGTTCGAGGTCGCGCTCCACCAGCTGAGCGGGATGGGATCTGATGATAACCCTTTTGTTCTGCGCCAGACATTTGAGGAACTTGGCGTGATGGATAAGGTTGATTTTGTCGAGGAAGGCGAAATCTACCGGTTCTGCGTTCCGGGCAAGGTGGATGTCACGCTGCCTGCAAGCATTCCTGGGATTGTTGCGGTGTTGAGCCGCGAGTTTCCGGAGGAAGCCGGGAAAATCCGCGATTTCATGAAGGTCTGCGGACAGCTGACACATGAATATTATGTGCTGTTCCCGCGGGCCAAGGCATTAAAAGACCAGGAAGAATTGGAGCGGCGCTGTCCCAATGTCGTCAAATACGGAGTGCGCACAGCGCGTGATGTGCTGGATGAGTTTTTTGCGGATGAGCGTCTTAAGGCAGCGCTGGGTGCATATTGGCCGTATCTAGGGCTGCCCCTGGATGAGCTGCCTTTTGTCGAACTGGGGCCAATGTTCTTTCTCTATGCCGAATACCGCCCCTACCACATGCGGGGCGGGTCGCAGGCGATGTCCAACGCGCTGCTGGACAGTTTTATGGAAGCCGGCGGTGAAGTGCGGTTCAATACTGCGGCGCAAACCATCCATACCAAAGGTGGCCGGGTCTGTGGGGTGACCACAGAACATGGCGATCGCTTCAGCTGTAACCATGTGGTTTCAAATTCAAGTTCGATCCATACGTTCAACGAGTTGCTGGATTGGGATGAGGCTCCAGAACAGGTGCAGCAGATATTCCGCCACAGCCGGGTCGGGGTCTCGGGGTTCATTGTCTATATGGGGCTTGATGTTTCGCCGGAGGAATTGGGCGTGACCGCCGCGTCCAACTTTATTTGCTCTGATCTGGACGATCGTGTGGTTTTTGAAACAGCCAACGCGCTGACAGATCCAGCCGGTTGCCTGTTCACCTGCTACAACTATGACGACCCGTCCTTTGCGCCGGACGGAAAGTCGATGATCGGGCTGATGTGTGCCCAATACGCCGCCCCATGGGAGGCGATGGACCCGGAAGTCTATTTTGATGCGAAATATGACTTTGCAGAGCGCCTGATCGCGCTGGCGGAACAGGTCTATCCGGGGTTGAAAGACCATATCGAAGAGGTCGAGGTCGCCACTCCATTGACGGTTATGCGCTACCTCAACACGCCTGGCGGCGCGATTTACGGCTTTGATCAGAACGCGTTGGAAACCCCGGTGTTCCGCAAACGTCTTAGAGGGCCAGAAGGCCTTTATCTTGCAGGGGCCTGGAGCGGTCCGGGCGGATTCCAGCCAACCTATATGGCTGGGCTGTCTGCGGCGAACACTGTCGTGCGCAACAATACTCAACTTCTGGCTGCGGAGTGAAACCATGAGCACAAAATCCACACTGAATGTGATTGCCGCCTATGACAAGGTCTGCGCGGAGAAGGCTGAACTGGCCCAAAAAGGCAGCAACTTTGCCGCAGACCGGAATGCGGTCGCGCGGCAGATCCGCAAATTGCACCCCAAGCGGCTGACCCTGACAGTTGGTGAAATCATCCGCGAAACCCCGACGGCGTGCAGCCTGCGCTTGCTGAGCGATGATGGCTCACCGCTGCCTCCGTTTCAGGCAGGGCAGTACATCAATTTGTTTCTGACTGTCGACGGAGTTGAGACGGCCCGCCCGTTTGCCATTTCGTCCGCGCCGCAAAGCCGGGACTATTATGATGTGACGGTTCGCAGTGTGCCCGGAGGTTTTGTCAGCCCCTACATGGTCGGCGAGATGTTCGAAGGCCAGATCTTGCAAAGCTCCGGCCCGATGGGTTCCTTCTACTACAATCCGTTGTTCCACGGGGGGATCTGGTTTTCCTGGCCGGCGGGTCCGGTGTTGCGCCGGCAATGAGCATGATCAGGGATATCATAAACAAGAAGCGCCCGCTGAACTTCCACCTGATCTATGGTTCGCGCAGCACGGATGACATCATTTTCCGGCAACAGCTGAAGACACTGGCAAAACAGCATGACTTCCTGACCGTTGATGAGGTTATCTCTGAACCAGACGCGGATTATACAGGCCACACCGGATATCTCAGCGCGGAAATGATCCAGCGTCTGACCGGCGATGTTGACGGCAAGATGTTTTATCTTTGCGGCCCGAACGCCATGTATGACTTCTGTAAGCCGGAATTGGAAAAACTGGGAGTGCCCGGCCGCCGCGTTCGGATTGAAGCAAACGGGCCGCCGCCAGCGCCGCAGAAACTGACCGGCTGGCCGCAGGGCCTTGAGACCAGTAAAGAAGTCACTGTTACCGTGCGCGGCCGGGGACAGTTCAAGATGCCCGTCGGCGAGCCGCTGCTGAACGCGATGGAGCGCAACGGCTACCAGGCAGAAAATGCCTGCCGTTCTGGTGAATGCAGCCTGTGCCGGGTCAAGGTCTTGTCGGGCGATGTATTCAACCCGCCGCAATCCCACCTGCGCAGTTCTGACCGCACGTTTGGCTGGACGCACGCCTGCGTTGCCTTTGCGCTCAGCGATATTGAAATCCTGATTTAGGAAAAACGATAAGGGAGGAACGAACATGCCAACCACGGAAACACTCGCAGAAAGCACTCGGCGCATCGATGGGAACAGTCGTTGGTGGGACCGCTCATACACAGCTGCACAGGCCGCATATGATCCGAACGCGCGGCGCTATGCACATGTTTCAGACATTCTCTTTGACACGGTAAAGGCGTTTCCTGATCGTGTAGGCTTTTCTCTTGTGCTGCCTGGCGGGCAGTGCCTGGACAAGACATATGCGGAAATCGGTCAAGCTGCAGAGGCGGTGGCCGCCTACCTGCGCGAAGATCTGGGCTTGCAGCCGGGGGATGTAGTTGCGGTACAGTTGCCGAATTCGCTTCACTATCCGGTTGTTTTGTTTGGTGCGCTGCGTGCCGGTCTGACGGTGACCAATCTCAACCCGCTCTATACCCCGCGCGAGATCGCCCATCAGCTTCGGGATTCCGGCGCCAAAGTCTTGTTCGGGTTCAATCTGTTTGCGGACCGGCTGGCCAAGGCGCTTGAAGATGTGCCAGTTGACCGGGTGATTGTTGCGGCTGTCTGGGACTTTTTTCCGCAGGAAGTGTCGTCGCAGCTGGAACACTACCTGCGCAATGTGGCCAAACAGGTACCTGACGTGCCGTTCGACCATGAGAATTTTGCAGACGCTCTGGAAAAGGGCGGCCGCCATCGCGGCAAAGACTGCTTGGCAGAGGGCAAGGACTGCTCTGCGCCGGCTTTCATACAGTATACTGGCGGCACAACCGGAGCCAGCAAAGGCGCTGAGCTGACACATGACAATGTCGCACACGTCCTTGAAATGCTTGAATGCAGCGTCCGGGACGCGCTGGACCCAGACAGGCAGAACTCAATTCTTACGGTCATCCCATACTACCATATCTTCGCGTTGATCGTGAACATGATGCTGTTCACCTCCCAAGGCGGGCGCAATATCCTGATCCCGAACCCAAATCCGGTTTCCAATCTCAAACCCGCATTTGAGAACTACCGAATAGACTGGCTGACCGGTGTTGACACGCTGTTCAATGGGCTGATGGCACAGGACTGGTTCCAGGAGATGAAGCCTGAAATCGAACTTACGATCGGCGGTGGCACAGCGTTGAAGGAGGATACGGCGTCGCGCTGGCGGGCGGCGGTTGGTCCGATCGCCGAAGGGTACGGAATGACGGAGTCTACCTGTATCATTGCGATCAGCCCGTTTGACGGCCGCGGCAAGCCAGGCACGGTCGGCTTCATTGTGCCCGGTCTAGATGCCAAGATAACCGATGATCAGGGCAATCCAATGGGTATCGGTGAACCCGGCGAATTGCATGTAAGGGGACCAAATATTGCAACCGGGTACCGCAATCAGCCGGAAGCAAGCGGCGGGACGTTCCAGGACGGCTGGATGGCGACAGGGGATGTCGTAACAATGGACGCTGATGGCTACGTTACAATTGTCGACCGTAAGAAGGACATGATTCTGGTCAGCGGTTTCAACGTTTACCCGAATGAGTTGGAGGCGGTTATCCAGGCGCTGCCGCAGGTCGATGAAGTGGCTGTTGTCGGCAAACCGCACAGCGAGCGGGGTGAAAGCCCTCATGCATTCATCAAACGTAACAATGATGGCCTGACTGAGAAGATGGTGGTTGACCATTGCCGTGCAAATCTGACGGGGTACAAGATTCCGACACATGTTACATTCCTGTCCGAACTGCCCAAAAGCCCGGTGGGAAAGATCTTGCGGAAAGACTTGTAGCCAGAACTCTCACGGTGCAGCTTTAGCGGTTCCTGACGCAAGACGGCCCGTGCCTTGCGAGCCGTCATTGCACGGCAGCGTTCATGCGGCACCGCCCCGGGTATTACATGGCTGCCAAATTGATCGCTGTCGCGACCATATTTTCGTGTGCATGGTTTCTCGGCATCTGTCGCAGCAATGAGCTTTCAGATGTTTGCTCTGAACAAGATCGTGGAAGGCTGTAGAAGCTGAAGTACCATAGAGGCCTGGCCTAAAACAGGAGACGTTGGGTTTGACGCCTGAAGCGCTTTTTTCGCATTCCAGCAGCCTTGCAACAGCCGGTTGGGTCATTCTGGTTCTTGGTCCGCGCAGTATCGGCTGGCTGAACCTGTTCCCGCGGCTGCTCATTCCTGCAATCCTTGCAGCGGTTTACA
Source organism: Leisingera sp. NJS201 (assembly GCF_004535885.1). Taxonomy (NCBI): domain Bacteria; kingdom Pseudomonadati; phylum Pseudomonadota; class Alphaproteobacteria; order Rhodobacterales; family Roseobacteraceae; genus Leisingera; species Leisingera sp. NJS201. Next base: position 3,786,778 of record NZ_CP038234.1, on the reverse strand, counting down.
CGGCGGTCGCCTTAAGCCGCTTTTCCGAAACCGGGGGGGATTTGGCAGCCTCGCTGACTTTGCTGTGTTCATGACGAACGAGTGGGGCTTGCTGGCGGGCTGGGTGCATTACCTGGCATTTGACCTGATTGTGGGCTGCTTTGCAGCTGCACGGCTGGATGTCGCCGGTGTCACCCGAATTGTTCAGGTGCCTGTTTTGATATTGGTTTTCATGCTGGGGCCGATTGGCTATTTGCTGACCATCCTGATTGTCTATGGCCTCAGCGGATCTGCATGGCTGGAAAAACAAGCCACCGCGGAAAGGACGATCTTGTGACAGGCTCTAAAGAAGCTGACTGTCGGGAAAACTATCAGAATTGCACCCGGTTCCGAGTGTTGACCGTCTTTTCCTTGGCGCTGATGGTGATTTGCGGGCTGTGGAGCTTCGCTGATCACCGGTTGGTGGATGGCACACCGGTTTGGGGGAAGCCTATGAAGTTCGCGTTCAGCTTCGCGATCTTTTTCGCCACGATAGAAGTCTTCGAGAGGTTCATGTCAGCTCGACTGCGCCGTGGGAAGCCGTTACAGATCGCGTTTGGCGTGATGTCGGTCTGCTTTCTGGCGGAAATGGCCTATATCTTCTATCAGGCCGCGAGGGCGGAGCCTTCGCACTTTAACTTGAGCTCCCTGTTTCATACCGTGATGTATTCGGGCCTGATGTTCGCAAGCGCGATATGTATTCTGATTGTCAATCTGTACATTGCCTGGCTTATCAAACACGACCATGAGGCCCACATATCTCCGGTTCTGCGGGAGGCGGTTTGGCTGGGCGGCCTTTTGACCTTCTTGCTTACAATGATTGTGGCGATTTATCTCAGCGCTCAGGATGGGCATTTTGTCGGAGCGCATCCAGAGGGAGCGCCAACCTTGCCTGTTCTAGGCTGGTCCCGCGTCGCCGGTGATTTGCGGCCCGCGCATTTTCTCTCGCTTCACGCTATGCAACTGCTGCCACTTATTGCGTTTGCATTGAACCGCAGGGGCAGCCTTGGACGGCGCAGCCTGTTTTGCTGGAGTGCGCTATACGCAGTCTTCACAATGGCGGTTTTCTGTCAGGCACTCATGGGCTATCCGCTTATACCCGTTGCATAGGGTGCCGGACAGGATCGGGGTGAGGCTGCTCGTTGTCGGACGCAGGGGGGAAGCGATACTACGGTGATTGCGGCAGGTACGGGCAGGGACGCCGGTGGCTCTGGCGCATAGGCTCCAGCTTGCAATCATATTTTGTGCCGCAGTTCGCTGTATTTCCGTCGGCTGACTGGAACGTTATCTCCGTTGGACATCTCGCAGGCATAGGCGCTGCCAACACGTTTGATTACCTTAGCGTGCTTGAGATTCAGCCAGTGTGACCGGTGGCATTGAAGGCCGGTGAACTCCTCGAGCGCCGCCACACTTTCGGCAAATGGCTGTTTTATCAGCACTTTCCCGTCGGCAGTGACAACATTTACATAATGCCCCTGGGCCTCAATCCGGATCAGATCATTGCCTAGGTTGTGGGGCACGTTAGGCAGCGCGCTTCTCAGCATAGGTTCGGTGGCGGGGAAGGCTGCCAATAGCTTGCGGTGCTCACGGACGGCGGCTGCGAGTTTGCTGGCGGCAATAGTGAAAAAAGCGCTGCAGACCACAGCGGACAGGCCAACTGAAGTAAACTCATCGAAGAGGTTTTGCATGATACCGCCTGGGGGGCGCTGAAGGTGCCCGAGAACCATTGGTCGAGCAGCAGTGACACTGGCGATAGCAGGACTGGAAGACAGAGTATACCCGCAGTGAGAGAAGGTGTCCTGCCAAGGCCGAGCCGGACGCATAGCATAGCGGTGCCCAAGACGATCCCGATGGAAAGGAAGAAATGGATAAACCAGGAGGCGGCTGCCGCGAGATAGCTCAGTTCTGCAGTTGGCTGCGGGGAAAAACTGGTCAGGATCAGCGCTGCTGTAAACGAGAGGGAGGCGGCATAGGCCCAAAGCCGCTGCCAGCTGATGCCGCTCAGGCCGAAGAGGGACAGGGCGATATTCATTCCTCCCTGCGATCCAGAACTCAGCTGCATAACCTAGCCTCCTTAGGTGCTGGTAGGATGCTCAACTTTTCCAAATCTATATAGGTGTAAACGCTGAATCTTGAACGGTCGACGTACGACCGTCCGTACCTTTTGGCGACCGTTCATGCACAATAACAGCGGATCAGGGAATTCAGTATTTTCTGGGCTGCCATACGGAGAGATGCCTTTGCCAAGCGCAGCCTATGCGCTTGAGAATGATCATCAAAAGGTTTCTCCATGTCTCAGTCTCTTAGGGCTTCTCTCGCCCTTGCCGCCGCAGCTACAGCACTCTTAGGCGCACCCGCCCTGGCCGGCGAAAAGAACCTCACAGGCGTTATCGGTCTGGGTACGTCCTACGGCCCAGAGTTTTCTGGTTCCGATGAGTCTTCAGCCTCGGCCTTCCCGATCATCAGTCTGGAATGGGGCGAGCGCTATTTCTTTGATGACCGCGGGTTGGGGTTTTACGCCCTGCGGAACCAGGGTGGCTCGGGGCTGTCTGCGGGTCTGGCAATCGGATATGATTTTGACGAACGGATCGCCTCTGATGACTCCCGGCTGACAGGGCTGCGCGATGTCGAAGCCGGCGCAATGCTGACAGCGTTTCTCGAATATGATCTCGGGTTCGCGGATTTCGGGCTTGAGCTGAACCGAGGGTTGGAAAGCGCAGGCCATGAAGGTACGCGCGCAACAATGAGCCTGGAATTCAGCGGGCAGGTCAATTCGCGTCTCTCACTCTCTGCAGTCCCCTATCTCGTTTGGGCCGACAGCTCTTATTCTCAGGCGTTTTATGGCGTTAGCCCGTCCGAAGCAGCTGCTTCGACGTTTGCCGGATTTACGGCCGGCTCCGGGTTTGAACGGGTTGGTGTCGAACTGCAGGCCACTTATGCCCTGAATGACCGTACTGGCATTTTTTTGGGGCTGAACCACGCGGAACTGGTGGGCGATGCCAAAGACAGTCCGGTCACCTTTGACTCGGGGCAAACCGCGATTTCGACCGGCATCTACTTCCGATTCTAAAACGTTGGCACGCGGTCGGCCTGGCGGCAGCCAGGCCGGTTGCATGCGGCGAAATCACTGGAGGCTTTAATGAAACGTATTCTCTCCGCGGCTGCGGCTATGTGTGCAGCCGTATTGCTCTGGGCTTTCTTGCTTGACGATGATCCTGCGCGCATGAACCAGATCACCACGGATGGGCAGATCGTTCAGCCTGGTGTCCTGCCGGCTGGCAAGGCAATTACCATGGCTCAGGCGCAGGGCAGGAATGGCCAGGCGATCCCGCTTCTGGTTGTCGGGATGACGCCTGATAACGTGACGGCTGTCGACCTAACCCGGTATGGCGGAGCGCCGGATACGGATCTTTTTCGCGTGTTTGATCAGGTCGGAGAGGAGACGTTAAAAACGCTGTGGCAGCAGGCCCAGGGCACAGATGGAGCCGCGGGACTGCTGGGTGAGTACAGCTTCGATGTGTTGAAGCCCGCTGCGGGCGGGGGGGATTTGCATATTGGAAGCGGAACGAATTTCCCCGAGCATGCGGAAGAAACCCTCAGTTCGTCGGTCTTCAACTTTCCCAAGTTCGGCGTTGCGACACCGCCAGTTACCAGCGTGGCTTTGCGCGATGACATGCTGCTGGATTATGAAGTGGAACTTTGTGTCCGGTTCGATCGCGACATCAGGTCATTTGCAGACTTCGAAGCCGCTCGGAAAGGCTTCTTCCTCTGCGGGGATTTTACCGATCGCGGTACGCTGCTGCGGATGATTGATACGGGGAACTTTGATTCCGGGTCCGGGTTCAGCGATTCAAAAAGCGGAGAAGGCTTCTTTCCCAGCGGGCCCTTCCTCGTCATTCCGGCAGAGTGGCAGAAGTTTGTGACTGATGAACGCATTCAGACGCTGCGAAACGGTGTAATCCGTCAGGACGCTTTTGGCGCAGAGATGATTTTGGGCTTTGATGATCTTGTACAGAAGGTTCTTGGGGACACGGCTTCCACACGATTTGTTTACAAAGGCTCCAATCACCGGTTGGTGCGGGACGAACAGATCGCCGAGGGGCAAGGCCTGATGTCCGGGACACCGGAAGGCGTGATCTTCATGCCGCCGACAGCGCGCCAGATCGTCCGTGGAGTAGTCAGGTATGTTGTTTCGGGGCCGTCTTCAAGGCAGCAAATCCTTACGACGCGATCATCTCATCTGTTGTCACTGATGAGCAGGAAGCCGGGCGGTTTCTCATGCTAGACGAAGAAGTATCATATCTCTCTTCTAGTATGGGAAAAATCACCATCGCTGTGACCTCCCCGGCAGGGCAGGGGACATAACAAGGATGTGGCCAGAGCTGTGGTTCTGGCCGCTTAAGTTGTCCGGCTGCGGACGGGTGCTTCTTGGTCGGGACTGAAATGCCGACCTGTCGAAGATGTCTTGATCACCAAAGGGATTTGACGGGGCACCCGGTGAAGACCGTCGCGAGATCAGTTTTGAAAAACTGAACGGGTGGCGAGATGCCGCCACCCATCGCGATAGATACCCGAACATTTCCCTAGGCCATGTTGACAAATGCGGAGCCAAAGGCGGATAGAAGTGATGTCAATGAAGCCCAGGAAGCTTTCAGCAGTCTTGTCATAGCGGGTTGCGACGCGCTGGGCATTCTTTAGTATCCACTCACTGGAGCAAACCCTCCGGCTTCCAGCCGGATCCGCTTAAGCGTGAAAGAATCCTTTTATGCGCTTACCCTCCGGAAAATGAGCCTTCGAGCCGCAGCCGGGTCGAAGGCTCATTTTCCGGAGGGTAAGCGCATGCAATATGATACCGGCAAACACTGCGTTTTCTACCACCGCTACCATATCGTATGGTCGACCAAATACCGCTACAAAGTGCTGCGCGGGGCATTGCGCCTGCGGGTGCGCGACATTTGCCGCCAGGTCTGCGCCGAGAACGGGGTCGCCATCTTGCGCGGGGTGCTGTCGAGCGACCATGTGCATATTTTCGTGTCGGTACCGCCGAAACTCGCCATCTCCGAACTGGTGCGCAAAATGAAGGGCCGTTCGTCTTACCAGGTGCAACGGGAATTCCCTGCGATCCGCAGGCGCTACTGGGGCTGCCGGTTCTGGGGCCGCAGGTATTTTTCAACCATCAAAGGCGCCATCACCGAAGACATCATGCTTCAGTACCTGGAAAATCACATTGCCGATCCTACCGGCGCCAGCCGGCAGTCGTTCAGTTTGTTGAAGCATCGCTCAACCATGTTGCGCAGCCGGTAAAGTCTGTGATCTACACCCACGCGCATCTTGCGGGTCGTGCGCATTGGAATTTGAGTGAGGATGTCGCGCTCATCCATGGTTTTCCGAATACGGTCAGCATCATAACCCCGATCTGCTAACAGCACCTTGGGCTCCGGCAGGTTGTCGGCCATGACCAGGTCGACAACCGAGATAACACGACGTTTGGCCCGGTGTGATTTCCGTTCTCATTGGCAGGCCATGCGCGTTGACGCGAAGGTGGATCTTGGTCGTGAACCCACCTCGTGAGCGGCTAAAACCCTGTCGAGGAGTCCCCATTTAGCGCCCGTTGCCTCATGATGGGCGCGAATGACGGTGCTATCGACCATTTGCAGGGCGTCTGGGACGGCCCCGCTCTGGTTGAGGGCATCCAGAATGTCCTCCTAAAGGGCCTTGTTGCATGAATCGGGCGAGGGATTCACTGCGTGAAACCAGCATGCTAGCTGTGAGCCATGCCGTCTGGCGATGGTGGAGCGGCTGCCACCGCCGGAGCCGTGTCGAGATATGAGGAGGATCAGAAAAGGATCTGGGGATCCTTTTCCCGACGATTGGATGAACTGCATCAAGCTGCTTGGTCAGTCATTGATGGTTCGAGACTTCGAACGCCAGGTCGCCGAACTCCAGGTCCGTATCGCCGTGCTGAACGGCTACACTGCGCTTGGCATACCTGTTACGCGGCCCGTGGGATAAGTCCGTCCGGGGAAAGGGAAACTACGGTCAAACCCCGATTTGTGCAACAAGGCCCATCGCAGACCCCGGCTTGATGATGTGGACGCCCCTGCCACAGAGACTTGAGACAGATACGCTCAGGTCGACAATTCGCGGCAGAAAAGGAGCGGCCATTGTGAAGATCACAACGATAGGGCTTGACCTGGCCAAGAGCGTTTTCCAGGCGCATGGCATAGATGAGAACAGCAAGACGGTTTTGGTGAAGCGTCTGCATCGAAAGCGGATGATCCCATTCTTCTCGAAACCACCGCCCTGCCTGATCCGTGCGGAGGCCTGCGCCACAGCGCATCACTGCGCGCGCACGCTGATCGCCATGGGGCACGAAGCCCGACTGATGCCGCCTTCGTTTGTGAAAGGGTACGTCAAGCGCGGTAAGGGTGACGCACTGGATGCGGAAGCGATCTGCGAAGCGGTTCAGCGTCCAACCATGCGCTTCGTGCCGGTGAAAGCGGTCGAGCAGCAGGGTATTCTCGTGGCGCACCGGACCTGCTCACTGCTGGTTCGTCAGCGCACGATGGCTGCAAATGCACTGCGCGCCCATCTGGCCGAATTCGGCCTTGCCGCCAATCCTGGCATCGCCAATCTTGTGAAACTGGCTGACCGGGCATTCGCCGGTAACGACCTTCCGTCTTATGCCCGCCGAGCCTTTGAAATCCTGATCCGGCGACTTGCCGAACTGACCGAAGAGATCAGCATGCTCGACCGGGAACTGCGGGGCTGGCATGCCGAAAACGAAGCCAGCCGCAGGCTCGCGGCCATCCCCGGCGTCGGCGTGATCACCGCAACCGCCATTGCTGCCACTGTAACGGACCCCGGTCAGTTCCGCTCGGGCCGGCAGTTCGCTGCCTGGCTCGGTCTCACACCTCAGCAGCGCTCGACCGGCGGCAAAACCCGGCTCGGCGGCATCCCGAAGCAGGGCGGCCGATATCTACGAAGATTGCTGGTGGTCGGCGCGACTGCCGTGATGCGCCATGCGAAGAGGACACCGTCACCGATGACTGATCGGGTCAACAGCCTGCTGGAAAAAAGCCATTCCGGCTTGTCTCTGTCGCGTTGGCCAACAAGCTCGCCCGCATCGCCTGGGCATCCTGACGAGAGGAGACACCTGCCGGCCATAGGACTTGCCCGCCTGAAAGGCATGCAGCCCAATCCCGAATTGGCAATGGCAGTCGATGATGCGTAACGACGGAGCCAATGGCGAGGAAACCCCGTCTGTATCAATGCGCTTCGCAAACGCGCCAGCTTGATCAGGGACCTCACCGGCGGATTTCCATCAAGGCCAGCGGAACAGCACACCGCACAAACAGGCCGGACATATGAAAGCAACCGATCAACGCAACGCGACGAAATCAGCCCTTGCCACAGGGGGCGTCCACATATGAAACACGTTCAGCGGGAGCTGCGAATCCCTTTTGTCAACACGGCCTAAGGATTATGATCGCTGCCCCGTTGTTTCACGATACGAACATTTAATAGGAATGGGCCGAAGTTTCGGCCTTTTTTCTTAAGGAGAAAAAAAGTACCGCAAGGCCTGAAAAGAATAACGTGATTTGTGGGACGTGGATCATATACGCGCCATTTGGTGAGATGGAGTCGCCCCATACTTCACTAATTCCACCTGTTGACCAGCCAAAGGTCCAAGCGACCCAAAAGGGGATTACGACTATTGTGCCAAGAATTGATACACGTCGCCAGTCTTGAAGGGTTTGGGCCTTGAATGTGAAGTAGATAGTGATAGATGCGAGCGTCAGTCCAAATGTCACCTCGCGTATGAAGTGGTTCTTCACATAGTCAGCGATCAACGGTGTCGAAAGGGACGTCGGGATAAACTGAGAATATGCAATGAACATGAACGATATTCCGCTGATGATCAGTATGCGTCCTAATAGTGTCATATTTTTTCTCCCTGATATTTTATTTGTGAAGGAAATTTGATCCATTCACAACTTCTCCTCATTTATCATCATAGCGGTTTTTTCTGGTCTGGTGACGAGGTTGACTTGGCTCTGCGGCATGGTTAAGAAAGCTCATGAATAGAGCTACGCAGACCGGTGCCGCAATAGGAAAAGGCGAGTTCCTGATCTCTGCGGATTACCTTGGGTTGTTGATATCGTTTTCAGCAAAATACGGCGTTTCACCAGAGTCTTTGTTTTCCAATTCGGATGTTTCATTAACTGACTATTTGTCCAGGCCGCTCTTTGTGCGGAGTGATACGTATAACGGGCTAATCGACGAGCTTGTGGGCGCCTCGCGCGATCCGTTGCTGCCGTGGAAATACGGCAAGGCCATCAGTGAGCTGTCCCATGGAGCCGTCGGTCTAGCGCTTCAGAGTTGTGCCACATTGCAACAATTCTTCGATCTTCTGCCGATGTTTTTTGCGACCCGTGCGGGTTACGCCCAATCCGTCTCTGTCAGGGTCGCCAAAACCCGCTGCGAAATTGTTGTCCGTTCGTCAAAACCCGATGCTCCCGGACATATCGTGCGGTTCAATACTATTGCCAGCCTGATGGCATTTGCCTGGATGAGCCGCCGGTTGACAGGAACCGAAACAGGATTTCTGGATGAGGAGTTGCAAATCTCCTGGCCCGATCCCGGTTTGGAAATTCCGGCTGATTTGCTGCCGCCGGGTACAACGGTCAGTTTCGAACAGCGGGAGAACCTGATTGCGCTCCCTAAGACCCGGCTGCATACGCGGATCGTATCCAGCAGCCCCAGTTTGATGGATGCGGCTTTGCGCCGCTGTGAGGTGGAAATGGAGGCGCCACCACCCAATTCGGGAGTGGTGGAGAAGGTGCAGTGGATGTTCCGGAAGACGGAACCGGAACTGCCTACGCTTGAGGCAACGGCAAGCCGTCTTGGCGTTTCGCCCGCGACATTGAAGCGGCAGTTGAACAGCCAGGGGACCTCCTTCATTAAAATCAAGAAACAGGTCAGGTTCGACCGGGTCACCGGGCATCTTCTGCTTGGCAATCTGTCGATTGACCAGATTGCTGTTCGCACTGGATTCAGCGATGCCAGCAATCTGTCAAAGGCGTTCAGGCAGTATTTCGGGGAAACCCCGGCCAGTTCCGGGAGCGGCATAGGCTGGTGGATTAGCGCGCGGCGGGCCGGGGGTTTTGCAGATTGCTCCCGGTTCCCAGCACAGCTGGCAGCAACACCGGGAGGGTGCGGTTTAGGCGTAAAGAAACCTTTGCATGGTTGCGGCCACATCTTCCGGAGCTTCCAGAACAGCGTTGTGGCCGACTGGCAATTTGGTGACAGAGGCTTGCGATGGCATACGGGAGAGAAGATGTTCGGAGCGGGCTGCGTCCATTGCCGGATCCTGATCACCATAGATCACCAGACAGGGAACATTGCGTCCGTTCAGGCAGTCCGACAGGTCTTCGCGGTATTTCATGACGCTGAACAAAACAGGTTTGAGCGCCTTGTAGTCCAAGAGGTGCAAATAGTTGCGCAGTTTGCTCACCAGCATATGGTCGTCTTCGGCTGCGGACTTGGACAAGAGCGCCTTTGTCAGCGCGCCTTCGAAGTTCTTGACGCCGAAGCGGGCCAGCAGGCGCGGAATAATCGAGAACATGATTTTCTCGGAGGTTTTGGGACCGGATGCGCAGGTGTTCATCAGAATCAGGCCATCGCAGCGGTCGGCAAAATGTTTGCAGAAGGACTGCGCGACAAAGCCTCCCCACGACAGGCCGACAATTGTACAGCTCGGCAGCGCGTGGTGGTCCAGTATCTCGCGCAGAGCGACGCTGCAATCTTTGATTGAGAACAGTTTCTGCGGGGCATCTGAGCCGCCGTGGCCGGGGGGGTCAATGACCAGAATGTTGTAGTCGGGGATAAAGGCCTCAAGGATCGGATCCCACATAGTTCCGTCGAAAAACATGCCGGGCCAGAAGGTCAAAGTCCCCTTGGGGTTAGGCGAACGGCTGATCGCCACGGCCATGCTGCCCAGGCTTGTCTGGATTTGCTCTTTGATCACGTTGCTGTCTCCGCTTGGTAGGTCGCGTTAATGGCCGAGGCGGCTTTCATCGCGTTGTAGATACATAGAGATAGGAAGGTTCCTTCCAGAGAACGCCTCCCGTTTACACCACCGCCGCCGAAACCGCTGGCCTCGCCAACGGCATAAAGACCGTCAATGGCAGATCCGTCAGACCGCAGCACGCGTGAGGACAGGTCCGTGTTGATCCCGCCCAGACTTTTACGTGTGATCAGGTGCAGCCGGATTGCCACGAGAGGCCCCGCCGCCGGGTCCAGGATGGGTTGACCCCGGCAAATCCTAAGCCGGTCGCCTTTCCATTGGCGCAGGCCGACAATACGGCGAACCTGGTCGTCGTTGACCTGGCCGTCACTAGCTGTAAGCTGGCGGTCATAATCGGTCAGTTCGGCTTCCAGAACTGCTTTGTCGATCCGGTTATGGCCGCTTAATCGGTTCATGCTCGCAACGAGCTCATCCAGAGTGTCGGCGGTAATGATGTCCCGGCTGCGGGGTTCTATCTGCTTCAGAAAGTCATCAGGAACACGCAGCAGATTGGCTAGGAACGTGAGTTTGCGTTCGTCCCGGATAGCCGTATTAAAGATGGCGCCGGAGATATTGAGCTCTCGCTTGGCAATTTCCCAGTTCATCACCTGCCAGGTGTAACCGTGGTCCTGCTCACAGACCCGCTGGCACAGATGGCGGGTGTCGAACCCGGAAACCAGTGGCATCGGGCCAATACGGCGCCCATAGCAGTTAGCCCAGAGCCCGGACCGGGGCGGGATCAGACTGGCACCATGCTTGGGGTCCATGCGATCGGAATAGGGGTGATGAATTCCGGCGGCATAATTCCAAAACGCGTCCAGATGCGTTACATTAGCAGATAGATATTCGGCCGCCACGCGATGCAGCTTGCCATCGGAATATTCATGCGAGCCATTAAGGATGTAGTCCGGCACCTTGGGCCAATTGTTCGGCCAGAGGCGGCGAACCTCCTCCTCGCTGCCTGTTACGCCACCGCTAGCGATGACTATGTCCCGGCCGTGAAAACGGCGTTCGATACCATTGTTTTCAGCAATGCAGCCGATGACCCTGCCGTTTTTGTAGATGAACTGCTGCACATCGTGGTGGAACACCAGCGTCAGCTTGCGGCGCTGCTTGTGGCGCATCAGGCGCTGTACCAAGAGCCGGGTCAGCTTTTCCGATGACCCCCACATGATGTGGTATCTTGGTACCGAATTGCCAGACGTGTAGTCGCCCCGCTCCACCCAGCCGGGCGCCGGTAGAAAGCGGATTCCCAGCTCCTTGGTGAGCCATTGATAGACTGTATCAGAGCCTTCATTGATATAGGAAAGCGCCCATTTTTTTTGCCAAACATCTTCTGGGCCGAATTCGGCTGCGTGCAGCCAGTCACGGGTGGCGAGTTCCTTGGAATCCTTGATCCGGTTGCTCCGCTGAACGGGCGTGCCGGTAAACCACATGCCGCCGAATGCTTCATAAGCCTGACCGCCGATTTTGGAAGGCTTGCCGCGTTCCAGAATGGCCACCGACCGGCCGTGGTCCAGCAATTCAAGCGCTGTGACGATCCCGGCGATCCCTCCACCAATAACCACGGCGTCAAAGTGTCTGGGAAAGGGAGTCATGGAGCGCCTCTCAAGCAATGCGGCTGGTAATTTCCACCGTGATTGCGAGAGTGGCGATCTTAGCCACATGGTTCGAGAGCGAAAGAGATCAACTGTTTGGTTAAAGGGGCGCAGATTGCAGGCCTGACGTCGGGAGCGAATGCGCGATGCAGATTACACTGCCGCCATGAATGGTGCGTCTTCATAGGGTGATGGATGAGCTTTGGGCAATCTGCATGCAGCCGTAGGTCGTGTATTCGCATCAGTGGCAGGTCGGTGTGGTGCTCTGTTCCCTGAAAACTGGATCGTATGAAGCTGGAGTTTTCCGCTAAGTTTCCCTGGTTGGGAGAGGAGCGGAATCGCATGAAAGCATCGAAGTTCACGGAGGCGCAGAAGGCCTTCATCCTGAAGCAGGGCGAGCAAGGCACGCCGGTCGCGGAGATCTGCCGCAAGGCGGGGATCAGCCAGGCGACGTACTTCAACTGGAAGAAAAAATACGGGGGTCTTCTGCCGGACGAGATGCGCCGGCTGAGAGCGCTGGAGGATGAAAACACCCGGCTGAAGAAGATCGTAGCCGATCTGACGCTGGACCGGGAAATGCTTCAGGATGTCATTCGGCGAAACCTCTGAAGCCTGGCCGTTTGCGCGAGATCGTCACCGGGATGTGCGTCGACTGGGGCGTGTCGATCCGGAGGGGTTGCCGGTGGTTGCGCCATTGGTCCGAGCGACCACCGGCGACGGGGCCATCTGCTTCGACACATCCACCTACCACTACAAGTCCCGGCGGACCACTGCCCGGCAGGGCATCGCGCGGCGATGTCCCGAGAGGGGATCAGGCTGCCGTCGAACGGCGGATCAAAGAGATCGCAGAGACGCGTGTGCGCTATGGCTACAGGCGCGTCCACGTGCTTCTGAGACGGGAGGGCTGGGTGATCAACATGAAGAAGGCACGCAGGATTTACAACGAGTTGGGGCTGCAGCTCAGGAACAAGCACCCAAAGCGCCGGGTGAAGGCAAAGCTCAGAGAAGACCGTCAGGAAGCCGTTGGGCCGAACGATGCCTGGGCGATGGACTTCGTTCACGACCAACTCGCCCTGGGCAGGAGGTTGCGTATCCTGACCATTGTCGACACGCATTCCCGGCTCTGCCCTGCGGCCGATCCGCGCTTTATCTATCGGGGCGAAGATGTCGTGCAGACGCTCGAACGGGTCTGCGGGCAGATCGGCTATCCCAGGACGATCAGAGTCGATAACGGCAGCGAGTTCATCTCGCGGGACCTCGATCTCTGGGCCTGCGCCAACGAAGTTACCCTCGACTTCTCACGGCCTGGAAAGCCCACGGATAATAGCTTCATTGAGGCGTTTAACAGCAAGCTCCGAGCGGAATGCCTGAACGCACACTGGTTCATGAGCGTTGCAGATGCCCGCAAAAAGCTGAAGGATTGGCGCCGGCACTACAATGAGGACAGACCCCGCAGCGCAATCGGATACAACGTCCCGATTGCCATGCATTATCCCGATGGCGTCACCAGCCCGTCATCGTGACAGAGCCGGAAAAATCCAGTTTCTGGCGGTCCAAGGTTGGGGTTCAGAGCAGAAAGCCTCGGCAATATGACACCGGCCGGTGTCTACTTCGGTCGCAGCGGCAGCATTCTGAAGGAAAGGAGAACCATCAAGGAAAAAACACTGAAACAGCGACGCTTGCTCAATCTCGGGCGCGCTACTTAAGATCAAAACCGATGCGCCAGGCCGTCCTAAATGCCGTCAGCTCAATCAGACCACTTCATTTGATAATGGACACCTGCGCAAAGCTGCCGTTAGGTGTGCGCCACCATGCGGTTAAATGATTGCGGAGAGAGCAGGTAGGATACGGCGGTTGCCTGCTCCCGCAACCAACACAATCTCCTCAGAAATATCAAAGGCTTCGGATCTACAGCCCGGGGCCTTCGCCGTGTTCGCGCCTTCCCCTCCCGCCGCCAGCCGCAACAGCCCGGCCAGATCGCCCTCAAGGGTCAGATCCAGGCCAGAGCCCTCCGACGCAGGCGTCAGCACAATCCGCTCCACCAATGCACGAGCGCCATCGACCCCGTCGTCTGCTGATCAGCCCCACTTAAGTGGTCCAGTTTGAATGTTAGTGCATGATTGGCCTGGGTTTCATCGGGACGATGGTTTCCGGGGCCGGTGGGCGGTAGCCCAGGGCACTATGTGGTCGTTTCGTGTTGTAGTGCTTCCTCCATTTTTCAATCAGAATTTGCGCCTCTCGCAGGCTGTAGAAGACCTCCCCGTTCAGCAGTTCATCCCTGAGGCGGGCGTTGAAGCTCGCGCAGTATCCGTTCTCCCAAGGCGAGCCGGGCTCGATGTAGACCGTTCTGGCACCGGCCGCTGCGATCCAGGCCCGAACGGCCTGAGCTATGAACTCCGGGCCATTATCTGACCGAATGTACGCAGGCACGCCGCGCAGGATGAACAGGTCGGTAAGCGCGTCGATGACCTCGGTCGAGTTCAGCTTGCGCTTCACCCGGATCGCCAGACATTCCCGGCTGTGTTCATCCAGGATGTTGAGCGTTCGGAACGCTTTCCCATCATCGGTTCGATGATGCATCGAGCCATTGGGAACGCCATTGGTCCGAGTGACAATGGCGAGCGTCATACGACCAGACATGGTTGCGATACTCTGGCCGTAATCGAATGCATGAACCGTCCACTGCCCGGCAGGGCATTGCGAAGCAATGTCCCGAGAGGGTTCAGCCAGAGCCGCCCTTTCTTGGGCTGCTTCATTGGCACTTTAAGCCCTGAGCTAATGAGATGAACTGCCTTCCCACCAACCCGCTGCTACATTGGCGGCATAGGTGGAGAGAGGAGCATCTGATGGACATCAAGGTTCTGGGCATTGATTTGGGCAAGACCGTTTGCAGTCTTGCCGGGCTGGATGAAGCGGGAGCGGTTGTGTTTCGCAAACGGCTCCAGCGGCATCGGCTGCTGGACTTTCTTGCTACGCTGCCGCCCAGCGTGGTTGCGATGGAAGCCTGCTGCGGGGCGCATCACATCGGGCGTTTTTGTCTTGAGAAGCGACATGAGCCCCGGTTGATGTCGCCACTCTATGTCCGGCCCTATGTCAAGGTTCACAAGAACGATGACCGTGATGCGGAGGCGATTGCCGAAGCCGCGACGCGGCCGACGATGTCATCCGTTGCGATTAAATCGGAAGAACAGCTCGACCTTCAGGCTTTGCACCGTGCGCGAGAGCGCCTCGTGTCGGACAGGACGCGCTTGATCAACCAGGGTCGAGGCTTCTTGATGGAACGCGGCATCCGAGTAGGCACTGGCCGCCATGTTTTCCAAAAGGAGCTGGCCAGATTGTCAGCAGAGGGCGCTGCCGATCTTTCACCCCGAATGCTCCTGCTTGTGACCGACATCCCGCTCACACTGCGCGAACCGTGCCCCTGCTGTGGCGGCGTGATGCGCATCATCGAGATCGTCCGCCGCGGTCAGAAGCCGCCATCTCGAGCACCACCCCGGGAGCAGGTCGCATGGCGCACCGCCCGTCTCAAACGCGCGAAACTCACCAGCTGTCGCCTGCAGGCTGGATCGCTCCTGGCCTGCTCGTCGCCGCGCTTCGCTCAGGAAAATGCAATCAACTGTTCCGCCGGCATCCGAAACCCACGCCTCCAGTCGTCCGAGCGACCTTCAGCGATCGACACGTCCCGCCCGGTCGGTGGCCAGACCCCACCCTCGCAATCACCCGCAGCACGCTTTTCCCAAAGACAGCGCCCGGGTCCTGCGGCTTCCTCCTTCCGAGGTTTGTCAACGCGGGCCGACGCCCGCAGGCGCCCCGCCGTCACGCAGCGGCCCGCATCGAAAAACCTTCAGGATAGCTGTCGCTTCAAGTTTGCGAACTGTGGTCGCCCTTCGGAATCTGAGCGGCCCAAAGGAGACCATTGCGGAGCATCTTGGCGCTGCAATGCGGCAGGAGAAGCCGCCATTCACCCTCGATCCTCTGGTTTTGGATCCCTTTCGTCCCGTTAAGCGAAGGTTGGAAAATGGAGCGGAATTGGTGCCATCAGCCAAGGACGCCATGCCACGCCAACCTTCCTCGGCGGCTCTATCACTTACACAGGTTGTCACAGGTCAATTTCAATTGGGTGTCGCATTGCTAAGGTCTTTGGATGGATACAAAGATTGCCCGGAACCTGTCGATCAAACAGATACGCGCGTTTGTGAGTGTTGCTGAACACCAGTCCTTTAGCCGCGCAGCAAAAGCTCTGGCGATTTCGCAGCCCGCCCTGACACTGAGCGTTCAGCAACTTGAAGACATCGTCGGTGCGGCGTTGCTGAAGCGGACCACCCGGTTTGTGTCGCTGACGCAGCAAGGCCAGGAGTTCCGGCCGAAAGCGGAAAAGATACTGTGCGACATCGAGGCCGCCGTGCTGTCGGCACGGGCCAGCGCGATACATCAGAAAAACCGGGTCAAGATCGCCACGTTGCCTTCCGTTGCCGTTCGTGTCCTTCCGGCCGCGATGCGCGACTACGCGGATACCTCGCCGGAAACGAAAATCTCGGTGCAGGATGACAACGGGCGCGGGGTACAGGCGCAGGTTCTCAGCCATGAAGCCGATTTCGGGATTTCCAACATCTGGAGTGACGAGGCCGATCTGCAGTTCACTCCATTCATGCGCGACCAGCTGGGCCTGATCTGTCGTGGCGACCATCCCCTGGCAAAGCAAAAGCCCCCGCTGACCTGGGCGAGTCTTGAGGGCCACCCTTTCGTGGGTATGGCACCCGACACCGGGATCAGTCGGCTTGCGAAGAGCGTCGAGGGGCTGCCTGAAGGGGTGACTGACCCGGCCTACACAGTTCTGACCATTGCCGCGCTGGTCGGGCTTGTCGAAAACGGCGAGGCGATCTCGGCGCTGCCGGCTTTGTCTGCTCCGGATTATTTGAACCCGGCATTGGTCTATCGAGGCCTGCGCGAACCGGTATTGCATCGGGAACTTTGCCTGATCACCGCGAAGGGCCGTCCGCTCTCTGCGGCCGCCAAGGGTTTCCGCGATTTCTTGCTCAACCATTCACACCGGATCAGCGCGACGTTCCCCAACAATACGGTCGGGTGCATGGCCCCGTCAGATTGATTTATTTGTTTTTCAAATAACTTGTTCGATTCTTCAAATTTCTCTTATGGCGCATTTTGCGCAATGACTTTTCCTAAGCAATCACACGCGGGGAAGGATTGAAAATGCTCCAGGCTATATCGGAAAAAATGCGGCCCGAGGTGGAGGTCATGGACCTCGCGCGCTTGGGTTCGCTACATTCTTCGACACTCAGCTTCATGCGCACGCTGGTGCGTCGTATCATGAAGGAAGAGTGGGCAATCGACCGGCGGGTCTTCGACCTTGACGAAAACGGCTTTGGCACCGCGATCTACCAGATCGAAACGCCCAATGACACGTTCAGCTTCGTGCTGTTCTCCAACCACTTGTCCGACGAGGACCGCAATGACCGGGTGATCGCCACCAGCTGGGATCTGACCATGGCGCTGTGCGAAGGTGTCGTCGACGATCTCTGGCTGGAAGAAATGCGCAACAACGTCCCGAAACAGGAAGCAGGCCGGGTTGATGCACGAGTCTTCAGCCTGTCGCGCGCCAACCGTTCCTCGCGCCTGTTTGGCTATGTTCTGGACGAGCTATGCGCCGGACGTCAGCCGGAAGCCGACCGCATTGCCGAAGTCGGATATCTCTACCGCACCACCGCCGTTTATGGCAGCGGCAAGCTGGGCATGGCCGACTGGAACAAGGTGCGCAACAAGTTCGCCGACTTCAACCGCCCGTTCGCGCCGGAGATGTTCATCTGCTACATGCTGCGCCAGTTCAGCCTGGATC
Organism: Leisingera sp. NJS201; assembly: GCF_004535885.1. Classification (NCBI taxonomy): domain Bacteria; kingdom Pseudomonadati; phylum Pseudomonadota; class Alphaproteobacteria; order Rhodobacterales; family Roseobacteraceae; genus Leisingera; species Leisingera sp. NJS201. Next base: position 3,769,239 of record NZ_CP038234.1, on the reverse strand, counting down.
AGGTCGATCACATCGCCAAATCGCGCGCACCTGACAGCGCTGTGGCGCTGGACGACCGGCTGAAGCGGTTCTTCGGCATTGGCAATTCTACCGGTCTGGGCATGGCCCCCTATCTGGTCAATCATGGTGAGCTGTTCAGCCAGTGGGTGGAGATGCGCGAAACCGCGCTGGCCCAGGTGCTGCACAAGGCCACGCCGACAGGCTGGCGGATTGAGCTGTTCCACGATCTGGTGCTGCGCGGCATCAGGCACTTTAGCGAAAGCCGCACCGGTGACGAAGAGCAGATCGAACGTAACCGCGTGCTGATCGCGGAACTGGCCGAGATCGATGCCTGGGTTCGCGATCAGGGCGACAAGCTGGACACCTGGTCGGTCCTGTCCGATCACGCCAGAGAAGCCTGGAGCCTGGAAACCCAGGAGCTGATCCACGCCATTTGCATGGAAATCCATCCCGAACTGGTCAACGACCTGGAAGACAATTGCGCAGTCATTCCCAACCCGGTTCTCGACCCGGCAATGACCACAGATCAGCTGCGGCTGATGATCGAAGACCGCTATGACTGGGCGCTGGCGATCGACTTTTCGGAACCGGTCGAAACCGATGCCTTCTGGTACCGGTCGGAGGAAAAGCTGGAGCCGCGGCTGGGTTTTGTCGGTGCCGATCCTGGTGTTGAAAAACAGATGCCCTTGCCGATCGGCCGCCGGGTGCGCGACTGCTATGATCTGCTGGTCGCGGATCTGGCCGAACATCCTGACGGCGATGTCGTCCATTTCCTGCTGCGCCGCCCGTCACAGAAAAGCATCGTGCGCCGGATGCAGACCATGTCCCGCTATAAATATGGGGAAATCCGCGCCAACCTGGCCAACCGCAGTGTGCGCCCGATGGACTTGCTGCGCTGCAAGCTCGCGTTTTTCGGCGTCAGCAAGTTCGACCCGCGCTCCAAGCTCTGGGTGCGCAACACCATGTATCAGGGCGCGCCCCTGATCGACGATATCGGCCACACCTTTGACAGTTGGTTCCTGCCGCTGAAACCCGACCTGAAGGAGCAACAGGCATGAAAGTTTCCCGCAACGAAATGATCGCGGCGCTGTCGCGCGCCTATGAAGGGGCCGGCCACCACATCGGCGATTACGAAGACGCCGCCCAGCTTGTGACCTGGTCGCAAATGTGCGGACTTGCGGGCTTTGACAACATCGCCATGCCGCCAGTTGGCCCGAAAGGCGGAGCAACGCCAAGGCTGGTTTTTGAAAATAAAGAAATTGCGGTGGTCGATGCGGGTGGTGCCGAGGTCTGCGAACACGGCTCGCTGGCGGCGGATCTGGCGCATACCAAAGCGCGGAAATCCGGCTTTGCCGTCGTGCAACTGGCCAATTGCCGCTATCCCGGTCTGATCCTGCGCAGCCTATCCTTGGTTGCACAACAGGGCGTGTTCATTGCCGCCTATTGGCAGGATGCCGCGGGCTCCCACGGAGCCAGTTTCGAGGCCGGGGCGGTTTTTCCGAACTACTGGTGGGTGGAATCGCCTGTTGGCACCGAAGAGGTTTCGACCACCACGATCATCTGCACTGACAAGCCGACGCTGCTGGCGGATGCCGTGGCACGGCAGGCCGAGCATCCGAAACTGCGGCGCCACGAGTATTCGGCTGCGCAGCTTGCTGCCAATTACGGCCAATCTCTGGAGGCAGGGATCATGGTTCCGCAGGCGCATTGGGACGCGCTGAACGCGTCTGCGTGGCCGATCCTTGTTGCGACCACCGAGCAGTCACGAGCCGGCGCCGGGCCGGGCTGACCTCTGGGGTTTACCTTATTGCGTTCAACGCCGTTAGGAACAGGGCGGAAGCCAGGAAAATCTGAAGGCTGGCGGCGGCACCCGAAACGTGCCGCCGCCAGCGGTCGCAAGGATGCGTGAGGAGCTGATCCAAATCACGCATGCTTGCGAAGGGACGGCAAATACGCCGGTCGCGTCAGAATGCATAGTAGGACTTTCAATATTCTTGGATTAACCAGACATCGGCATTGGACACTTGTGGCAACCCGGATCTTTCGTAGTTTAACAGGGCCTTGTTGCACAAATCGGGGTCTGACCCCAGTTCCCCTTTCCCCGGACGGATTTATCCCACAGTCACAGTGACGGGTATGCCAAGCGCAGTGTAGCCGTTCAGCACGGCGATGCGGACCTGGAGTTCGGCGACCTGGCGTTCGAAGTCTCGAACCATCAATGACTGACCAAGCAGCTTGATGCAGTTCATCCAATCGTCAGGAAAAGGATCCCCCAGATCCTTTTCTGATCCTCCTCATATCTCGACACGGCTCCGGCGGTGATAACCGCTCCATCGCCGCCAGATAGCGCGGCCGAGGTGCTTTGAGGCTCTCAGAGCTTCGTTGCGTGCCTCGGCGCCCGGCTCGTCAGCTTCCAGGGTTTGGCGTTCTTGCGGGGCGGGATGACGGCCGCTGCGTTTCGCACCGCGATGACCTCATGGCACTTGCGTGTGTCATAGGCTCCATCCACTGCCCGGCAGGCGATTGCGAAGCAATCTGCCGAGAGGGGGCGGTGACGCTGCCGATCTTCTGATCCGGCGGAATCTGGTCCAGTAATTCTGGTAACATGGGCGCGTCACCAATGTTGCTGCCCGTGATCCCGACGGCCCGAACCTCCAACGTTTCCTCGTCGATGCCGATATGTATCTTGCGCCAGATGCGCAGCTTGGGGCCACCCGCTGCCCGGCAGCACATGCATGGCATGTGCGAGAGGGGGGCTTGCGGGCGTTCCATTCACCTTCTCCTTCGGCCTTGATGCCGGTGCTGTCCGCTGCCCGGCAGTGCATCACGCAGTGATGTCACGAGAGGGGATCAACAGGTGCAGCGGCCCCTTCGCGCCACGACAGGGGATGCTCACATTCAGCGTGTCTGACGGCGGCACAGGGTACTAAAGTCCGGCACGGTCCAGTCCAGGCCGACCAGCCGCAAAAGGCTTTGTACGACCCCCGTCGTTTGCCGCAACGGCATGCCAAACAGCACCTTCATCGTCAGGCAGGTCTGGATCGCCGCGTCGCTGAAGCTCGGTTGTCGACCGCGCTTGCCGGTCGGTGGCGGCCGCCATGTCATTTCTGAATCGAACCACACCGTCAGCGATCCACGCCGCTTCAACGCTTCATTGTAAGCCGACCAGTTCGTGGTCTTGTACTTCGTAGGGGTCCCACTTCTCATATCATTCAGCTAGCATGCTGGATTCATACAGTGAATCCCTCACCCGATTTGTGCAACAAGGCCACCAGCATCTCTAAACAGCGCTTTGCCAGGCTCTCGGCAAATGTCATTTTGCCGGTTTCACAAGCCCATCTCTGCGGCTTTTCACGCTAGACGGAAATCATGGTGGCCGCACCTTGCACAGGTGCGCCAACCGCAGCGAAATAACAGGTTGTGCCCACAGCTTTCCTCTCCCCCACTTAGTGGCCGGCAGGGACTTTGGTCGAATACCGCGGCTTTTGCCGATGGTCTAAGCCTTTAGGCAGCACCGGACCCAGTGCCTGCAATCTAAGGTGCATGGCCACCAGTTCCGCTGCATTTCTTGGATCAATTCTTGGGAGGAATGGCATGAACATCCACACGAACGGGCTGGCCAACGCGGCACTGGACACGGCCCATCTGGGCGTCGATTTTCCGTTCAAGCCGCGTTATGGCAACTTTATCAACGGTGAATTCACCGAGCCCCGCTCGGGTCAGTATTTCGAAAACACCACTCCGATTACCGGCGATGTGATCTGCGAGATTGCCAGGTCCAACGCCGAGGATGTCGAGACAGCCCTGGACGCGGCTCATTCGGCGTTTCCGGCCTGGGGCAAGACCTCGACCACCGAACGTGCCAACATGCTGCTGAAAATAGCCGACATCATGGAGGCAAACACCCAGCTGCTGGCGGCGGCGGAAACACTGGACAACGGCAAGCCGATCCGCGAGTCGATTGCAGCCGACCTCGCCCTTTGTGTCGACCACTGGCGCTATTTCGCGGGCTGCATCCGCGCCGAGGAAGGCCATATCTCCGAAATCGACGCCGACACCTATGCCTATCACATTCCGGAACCGCTGGGCGTGGTCGGGCAGATCATCCCGTGGAACTTCCCGCTGCTGATGGCAGTTTGGAAGCTGGCGCCGGCGCTGGCGGCGGGCAACTGCGTGGTGCTGAAGCCGGCCGAGCAGACGCCGGCTTCGATCATGGTGCTGGCGGAGCTGATTGCCGATGTGCTGCCCGCGGGCGTCTTGAACATCGTCAACGGCTTCGGGCTGGAGGCGGGCAAGCCGCTGGCCTCGTCGAACCGGATCGCCAAGATCGCCTTTACCGGCGAGACCACCACCGGGCGGCTGATCATGCAGTATGCCAGCCAGAACCTGATCCCGGTGACGCTGGAGCTGGGCGGCAAGTCCCCGAACATCTTCTTTGAGGATGTGATGGCCGCCGATGACGCCTATTTCGACAAATGCCTGGAAGGTTTCACCATGTTTGCCCTGAACCAGGGCGAGGTCTGCACCTGTCCCAGCCGGGCGCTGATCCAGGAATCGATCTACGACGACTTCATGGCCCGCGCGATTGAACGAGTGAAGGCGGTGAAGCAAGGCAACCCGCTGTCGATGGACACTATGATCGGCGCTCAGGCTTCCGCCGAGCAGAATGAGAAGATCGCGTCCTACCTGCAGCTAGGCAAGGACGAGGGGGCCGAACTGCTGACCGGCGGCAATGTCTCTGCCCTGGAGGGGCTTGAAGGCGGCAATTACATCGAGCCGACGGTGTTCAAGGGCCACAACAAGATGCGGATTTTCCAAGAGGAAATCTTTGGCCCGGTGCTGTCCGTCACCACCTTCAAGGACGACGCCGAGGCGCTTGAGATCGCTAATGACACGCTTTACGGGCTGGGCGCCGGCGTGTGGACCCGCGACACCAACCGCGCCTTCCGCTTTGGCCGTGACATCCAGGCGGGCCGGGTCTGGACCAACTGCTATCACGCCTATCCGGCCCATGCGGCCTTTGGCGGCTACAAGCAGTCGGGCATCGGCCGGGAGAACCACAAGATGATGCTGGACCACTACCGGCAGACCAAGAACCTGCTGGTCAGCTACAGCCCCAACGCGCTGGGCTTCTTCTGAGCAAGTCGCGCTGCAGGCGGCCCCGGGTGTCCGGGGCCGTTCCTTTTTTCATTCAACCGGGGAGACTGCAATGACCGGGGCTACTGGCATGACCGTGACGGCAACAGAGGCGGCGCTGGATCTGATCGGCGCGCTGAAGGCGCGGTTCGGGCAGGATCTGCTGTTTCACCAGTCCGGCGGCTGCTGCGACGGGTCCGCGCCGATGTGCTTTCAGCAGGGCGACTACATCATTGGCGGCAGCGATGTGCTGGTTGGGGAAATCGGAGGGGTGCCGTTTTACATGAATGCCGATCAGCATGCACGCTGGAAGCACACCAATTTGGTGATCGACGCAATTGACGGTATCGGCGGGATGTTCTCGCTGGAGAACGGCAGCGGCAAGCGGTTCCTGACCCGCTCGGACGTGTGCCTGCGCTGAGTTGCGCCGCACCATGGTCAGGTCAGCGCGCGCCCAAGGAAGCCGCGCAGCGCGCCAGTGTCTATCGGCTTATGCAAGAGCGCCGCGTTCAGCCCGGCGCAGGCAGCCGCCAGATCCGGAGAGCGGTTGGCGGTCACCAGGCAGGCCGGGATCGGCCCGTGCTGCGCCCGGAGCGTGGCAATCGCATCAGTGCCAAGTGCCCCGTCGTCCAGCTGGTAATCGGCGATGATCGCATCCGGGCCAATGTCGATTTCCTGCAGCAGCGCGCTGGCTTCGGCGCAGCTGGCGCAGGGCAGCACATTCAGCCCCCAGCTGTCCAGCGTGATCTCCAACGCCGCCCTGAGGCCGGTGTCGTTTTCGATCAGAACCACGATCCGGTGCGCAAACGGCACCGCGGCGCCGGTGCCGGGGACGGGCAAGGGCGACGGTGGGCGCGCCGCCGTGCTCAGCGGCAGCTCCACCGAAAAGCAGGTGCCGCGCCCGACCTCCGAGGTGAGGTTCAGCGGATGTTTCAGCAGCCGGCAGGCCCGTTCGACAATGGCGAGACCCAGCCCCATGCCGTCCGACGGGCTGGCCTTGGCGTTGAGACGCTGAAACTCTTGGAACACCCTGTCCTGATGCTCCGGCGGGATGCCGGGGCCGGTGTCGCGGACCTCGAGCAGCACCCGGCTGCGGCGTTGCCGCACCCCGATCAGAACCTTACCGCTATCAGTGTAGCGCACCGCGTTGGAGGCGAGATTCTGCAGGATGCGGCGGAGGTAAGCGGCGTCGCTTTCCACCACCGCGCCGCTGCGCACGACCCGGAATTCCAGCCCCTTGAGCCGGGCAACCGGTTCCAGCTCGTCCTTCAGCTGGTCCAGCATGCCGCTCAGGCTGATGGCGCTCCGGTCGATTGCCGCCAGGCCGGAGTCGAGCTTGGAAATGTCCAGCAGGGCGCCGAGGATCCGCTCGACCGCGACCAGCGCGTTGCCAGCCTTGGCCGCCCGGTCCCTGAAGCCCGCATCCTGCAGGTCGTCCTCCAGCGAGCCGACATAGAGCTTGGCGGCGGACAGCGGCTGCAGCAGGTCGTGGCTGGCGGCGGCGACGAACCGCGATTTGGAGGCATTGGCGCGCTCCGCCTCAGACAGCGCGTCCTCCAGCTCCAGCGTCCGTTCGGCCACCCGCTGCTCCAGCGTTTCGTTGACCTGGGAGATGGTGCGGACCGCGGCGCGTTCGGCGGTGACATCGGTAAAGCTGATCACAAAGCCCTTGTCCGGCATCTGCTGCGCAAAGACCGCCAGGACGCGGTCGCGGCCCAATCCGATCTCGAACGACAGGGGCGCCCGCTTGGCGGTGCTGGCCACCCAGGCCTCGACCTCTTCCGGCCGGGTGCCGCCGAGCAGGCGGATGCTGTCCGCGGCCTGGCGGTAGAGGGTGGCGAAAAACATGCCCAGCTGGAATTTGCCCGCAGGCATCGACAGGAGTTCTCCGGCGCGGTGGTTCCAGCCGACCAGGCGGTTCTGGGCGTCGAAGATGCAGACCCCCTGGTCAAGATGCTCCAGCGTCGCCTTGATCACCCGCGACTGGTCGTCGAGCAGCCGCTCGCGCTCCTGCCGCTCCAGCCGCATCATGTCGGTGATGTCGGTCTGCAGGATCACGGTGCCGCCGTCCGGGGTGCGGTGCTCGCTGACCTGCAGCCAGCTGTTGCCGGCCATCATCACGTTGAACACCGCATGGTCGTCCTTGTGGCGGGCGATCCGGTAAGCTTCCCAGCCGACGGCGGTCTCGCCCTCCGGCAGCGCCAGATGAGCGCTGGTCGCCACCAGGTTCACATAGTCGGCAAATTTCAGTCCCGGGCGCAGCAGATGGTAGATATCGGTCATGTGCTTGCCGAACCGGGTGTTGCACATGACCAGCACGTCCTGCGCGTCAAACAGGGCAAAGCCTTCCTGCACCGTCTCGATCGCGTTCGCCAGGTTGGCGCGGGCGGCCTCGGTCTCGGCATTGGCCAGCGCCAGCCGGGCGTTCGACTCGTTGAGCAGGTCCAGCGCGTGCTCCAGCTCGCGGGTGCGCAGGCGCACCTCCTCCTCCAGCATCACCGCGCGCTGGAACTGGGCGTAGGCCTCACCGGAGGCTTCCGAGCTCTGCTCGGCCCGGCGCATCAGGGTCTCGATGATTTTCAGCAGCTTCTCGTTCTGCCGTTCCGGCGGGTCCCGGGGGTCGATCAGCTCATGCACCATCGCTCAGCCCTCGTCCGGCGGGTAGATCGCCACCCCGGTCAGGGTCTGGTTGACGTGCATCGAGTTGATCTGCTCGCCATAGGTTGAAAAGCCGACGACCCTGTTGTCCCGGAGGATGCGGGAAATGTCCTGCGAGACCTGTTTCTGCTGCGCTTCAAGCCGCCGTAGAATGCAGTCGCAGGCCAGGATGATCTCGGGGCGGCGCCTGGCACTGAGGGCGGCCATCTCGCGCTCCAGGTGGGTCACCATGTCCTCCGGTTCGGCCAGGGTCAGCACTACGCCCTCGTCGATGGCTGAGAAGAACACCAGCTCGTCGTTGTCGGCGACGCGTTGGATGGCACGCACGTGGTGCTGGTCGCCGAACTGCACCGCGACCGGATGGGCGGCAAAGGTGAAGGCGGTCAGCTGCTCTGGGTCCTTGCCCAGCACCCGGGCGTATTCGCGGGCGGCCGGTTCGGCATTGATTTCATGCACCACCCGCCGGGCCGGATCCGCCCCGGTCACCACCATGCGCTTTTCCGACGGGATCAGGTGGTCTGTCTTGAACACCTCGATCGGGCAGCGGCTGCGGACTTGGATCAGAATGGCGGCGTTGGAATGGGCCTGGCCGCCATGCAGAACAAAGGTCCTGCCGAAGTTGGTGCCGTCGCCTGCCGAGCCGCCGAAGAAGGCCACGGGCCCCAGCCCGATCGACAATTGCGAGGTCAGCGTGTCTTCCTTGGTGGAGAGCCCATCGACCAGCAGAAAGGTGAAGTCCGAGACCCAGTCCACGGTGTTCTGTGCCATGTGGTTGCGGTTGCTGATCATCCGCTCGATCACGCAGTGCGGATCGAAACTGCCGAGATCCTCGATCAGGATGGTGCGGGTCTGGAAATGCGACTGGGCAAAGCCGATGGCGACGATCTCGCCTTCCACATAGCCGCCCGCAGAAATCTCCCCCGCGGTGGTGCAGCCGACGACCTGCGCCGGGGCAAACCGGCGCTGCGCCTCCCCGATAAGCCGGTCAACGTCGGTGTCCGGCGAAAGGAACAGCACCACCAGCGACAGGCCGTTCGGGTTCAGCGCCTGGGCCAGCTGTTCGACAGCATCTGGCGCCCGGCAGTCGACCGAGCCGGACCGGACAACCTGCGGCTCCGCCACGGGCGCGCCTGACGGGCCATCGACAGGGTCCATCCTCTTTCTCCTCCCAAAATTCCACCCGCCAGACTAGGCGGGCGGCGGCGCGTCTTGCAAGACGTTTGCAAAGCTCGCCTGCTTGGCGGCCAGCACCGCCTGGGTGCGGCTTTGCACCCCCAGCTTGCGCATGATGGCGGTGATATGGGCCTTGACCGTGGTCTCGGCGATCGACAGCTCATAGGCGATCTGCTTGTTCAGCTTGCCTTCGCAGATCAGCTGAAGGATCCGGGCCTGCTGATTGGTCAGCTGCGACAGCCGCTGCAGCACGTCGTCGCTGCTGCCGGCCTTGTCATCGAGCAGCACGCAGCCCTCGGGCAGGAACACCTTGCCCTGATTGATCGCTTCCACCGCCTTCTGGAACACGTCGCGCTGGCTGTGTTTGGGAATGAAGCCGTTGGCGCCGGCATGGATCACCGAGCTGACGATGCGGTTGTCGGCCATCGAGGAGACTACCAGGATCGGGCAGTCCGTCACCTTGCGCAGCCGCAGCAGCCCGTCCAGCCCGTTGACGTCGGGCAGGTTCAGGTCCAGCACCACCAGGTCGATGCGGATGCCGTCGGCGATCATGTCGAGCGCGGCCTGCAGGGCCGGCGCGGTGTGCATGCTGCTGATTGCGGTGACCGCCTGCAGTGTCATCGCCAGGGCGTCGCAGAAAAGCGGGTGGTCATCCACCAGCAGCGCCGCGTGGAACCCTGGGGTGGTCGGCGTGTCCGTGTGTGTCGGCATATCTGCACCAGAGCTGTTGTTTTCCTGCCAGCTTAGCAAGCCGGCGGCAGCAGCGGTATACGCCTAAAGTCGCATATGGCGGGCGCGCCCCCGCAGGAGGCGCGCCTGAGTTTGTTGCCTGCGGCCCTCTGCCGGCCGGAATCAGTCTGCTTGTGCTAGCTGGCGGGGCAGGCGGAACGTCCAGAGCATGCCGCCCTGATTCAGATAGTTGACCTTCTTGGCAACCTCGCCACCCCACAGCGGCACCGCGCCGCCCCAGCCGGAAATGACCGAGACATATTGCTCGCCGTCCTGTTCCCAGGTGATCGGCTGGCCGACAATGCCGGAGCCGGTCTGGAACGACCAAAGCTCCTCGCCGGTTTCGTCGTCAAAGGCAATGAAGCGTCCTTCGGGCGTGCCGGTGAACACCAGACCGCCCGCAGTGGTCATCACCCCGGCCCATAGCGGCGAGTCGTTCTTGAACTCCCATTTGACCGTGCCGGTGTCGGGGTCTATCGCCTTGAGGCTGCCGATATGGTCCTCGTAGTTCGGCTTGATGGTAAAGCCCGCGCCCAAATAGGCGGCGCCCTTTTTGTAGCTGATCGGCTCGTTCCAGATATCCATGCCCCATTCGTTCGAGGGCACATAGAAATTGCCGGTGTTCTGCGAGAACGCCATCGGCATCCAGTTCTTGCCGCCCAGGAACGACGGCGAGGCAAAGATCACCTCGCCCTTGTTGCCATCGGCTGCGTCCGCGGGGTTGCCGGGGCGGTTGTCCTCGTTGAACACCGGGCGGCCGGTGTCGTCGATGCGCTCAGCCCAGGTGATGTCCTTGACGAAGGGCGTTGCGCTGACGAATTTACCGTCCTCGCGGTTCAGAACATAGAAAAAGCCGTTGCGGTCGGCAGTGGCAAAGCGCTTGTTGCCGCTGCGGTCGGTGTAGGCGACCACCTCGTTGACGCCGTCATAATCCCAGCCCTCGCGCGGGGTGGTTTGGAAGTGCCATTTGATCTCGCCGTTCGAAGGGTCGATGCCGATGCGGCTGGCGGCATAAAGGTTGTCGCCTGCGTTGCCTTCAACCGGTGTGCCCGCGTTGCGCAGGTGGCTGTTCCAGGGCGCCGGGTTGCCCGCGCCGAAGACCAGCGTATCTGTCTCCGCATCATAGGAGCCGCCCAGCCAGGTGGCGCCGCCGCCGGTCTTCCACATGTCGCCCGGCCAGGTGGCGTTCAGGGTGCCGGTCACGGTGCTTTCCTCGCCCTTGAAGGTGCCCATGTGGCCCTCGATCACCGGCCGGGTCCAGACCAGTTCGCCGGTTTCGGCGTCGCGTGCCTGTACCTCGCCAACGATGCCGAACTCGCCGCCGGAGTTGCCGGTGATCACCAGCCCGTTGACGATTAGCGGTGCCGCGGTCATCGAATAGCCGGCCTTGTAGTCGGCCACCTTCTTGCGCCACTTCACGTCTCCGGTCTTGAGGTCCAGCGCCACGATGCGGGCGTCCAGCGTGCCGAAATAGAAGCTGTCGCCATAGATCGCGCCGCCGCGGTTCACCACATCGCAGCAGGGTAGGATGCCTTCGGGCAGACGGGCGTCATATTGCCAGATCTCCTGGCCTGTCTCGATGTCGATGGCATAGACCCGGCTGTAGGAGCCGGTGATGTACATGATGCCGTCGTAGATCAGCGGCTGGGTTTCCTGGCCGCGCTGCTTCTCGCCGCCGAGGCTGAAGGCCCAGGCAGGCACCAGATTAGCGATGTTGTCCTTGTTTAGGGTGTCCAGCGGGCTGTAGCGCTGCAGGTGCCGCCCCATCCCGTTGGTGACCACCTGCGTGGTGGTCGTCTGATCGTTCTTGAGGTCGTCCTCGGTGACCCCGGCGTGGCTGACGCCCGCCATCATGGTCCCTGCGGCGACCGCCGTGATGAAGCGGTTCATTCTGGCTCCTCCCTCTCATTGGATCCTCAACAGCCACGACCCGGTGCGGGCTGCCGGCCTGCCACAGTATCCAAGGCGCGCCGGGCCGGCGGTATTGCACAATGGTCGTATGCGGGCGGCGGTAAGGGGGGAGGCCGGCGCAACGCAGCAATGCCCGGAGCCTTGCGGACCGGGTCTGCGGTGAATTTGCCGCGCGGTGCAGAGGGTGGCCGCTCACCCCGGTTTCGCGGCCTTGCGCATCAGCCCGCGCGCCGGGTCGTAGCCCCAGACCGCCAGCCCCAGCCAGACCAGCCCCGACAGCAGAACCCAGGCCAGCGCGCCTGCGTTCAGTTGCTGGTAAAGCGCAAAGCGGATCAGCTCGACTGCCTGGCTGAAAGGGTTCACGGCGCAGATGTCGCGCAGCAGCGCCGAGCTTTCGGCCATCTTCCATAGCGGGTAGAGCGCGGTGGACAGGAAAAACATCGGAAATATCACGAAATTCATCACCCCGGCGAAGTTCTCCAGTTGGCGGATCACCGAAGACAGCGCCAGCCCCAGCGCTCCCAGCATCAGCCCGGCTGGGACAAGGGCGGGCAGCAGCGCGGCATAGCCGCCCCAACTGAAGCGGATGCCGAATAACCCTGCCAGTGCCAGGAAGACATAGACCTGCAGGATCGAGATCGCGGTGCTGGCAAGCAGCCGGCAGACCAGCAGCCACCAGCGCGGCAGCGGGCTGGTCAGCAGCAGCCGCATCGAACCCATCTCCCGGTCATAAACCATCGACAGCGAGCTTTGCATGCCGTTGAACAGCAAGATCATGCCGCAAAGCCCCGGCACGATATAGACCTCGTAGGTGGTGTAGGTGGCGTAGGGCGGGGTGATCGACAGGCCAAGCGCGGCGCGAAAGCCCGCGGCAAAGACCACCAGCCACAGCATTGGCCGCACCAGCGCCGCGACGAAGCGTCCGCGCTGGCCGATGAACCGCAGCGCTTCGCGCTGCGTTATTGCCACTAGGGCTGTCAGCCAGGCGGTCATGCGGCCTGACCCGTAAGCCTGAGGAAGTGATCGGCCAGCCCCAGGCCGCCGCGCAGCTGGCGGGCGGTGCCGTTTTGCGCCAGTTTGCCGCGGTGCAGGATCAGTAGTTGATCGGCGTCCTCTACCTCGTCGGTGAGATGGGTGGCCCAGAGCACCGTCAGCCCCTTGCGCCGGGACAGGTCATGGACATGGGCGGTGATTGCGCGCCGGGTTGCTGCATCCAGCCCCACGGTTGGCTCGTCCAGCAGCAGCACCTTGGGATGGTGGATCAGGCTGCGGGCGATCTCCAGCCGGCGGCGGTGGCCGCCGTTGAGGTCGCGCACACGCTCACCCAGCCGGCCGCGCATCTCCAGCCGCTCCAGCGCGGCCTCGATCCGGGCCTGCGCGCTGGCGCCGCACAGGCCGTGCAAGGCGGCGAAATAGCTGAGATTGCGCTGCACCGTCAGGTCCAGGTCCAGTGTCGGCTGCTGGAACACCACCCCCATCTGCCGCAGCGCCTTGCGCGGGGCGCGTGCCATGTCGTGGCCGGCAATCCCGATCCTGCCCTGCGGCGCGGTGAACAGCCGTGTGAGCAGCGCAAACAGCGTCGACTTGCCCGCGCCGTTGGGGCCGAGCAGGGCGCAGAAGGTGCCGGGCTCAACCCGGAAGCTGACCCCGTCGAGCGCCTGCCGGGCACCGTAGGCGTAGCTCAGGTTCTCCACCCGCAGCCCGGTCATTGGATAGTGATCTCCAGCCGCTGGGTATCGCCGGTGGAGCCGGGCACCTTGAGATGGTAATTCCCCGGCTTCAGCGCGATAAAGCCGATCTCCATCTCGCCGGCCTCGTCGAATTCGATGCTGTCGAGCCCCAGCGGGCGGATTTCCAGGCCCTCCACCACGATCTCGTCGATCCAGATAGCGCGAAAGAAATCAGCCCCGGTCAACGCAAGTTCCTGGCTGCCGTCGCCCTGGATTTCGAACTCGTAATAGGTGCCGGATTTCAGCACCCAGGGCGATTCCGCCAGCGGCATCCCCGCCGACAGGGCAATCGGCGGCAGGTCTTTCTTGTTGTCGGCGGACAGCAGTCCGGCAAGGCCTAGGCTGGCCTTGCCCGGATCGTTATCGTCATCGGCCAGGGCGGCGGCGGGCAGCGCCAGGCACAGCGCCGCGGCGAAAAAGCGGGGATTAAGCATCGTGGATCCTCCTGTCAGGATACGCCGCGCCGCCGGGGCGCGGCAAGTCTCAGGGGCGCAGCGCCGCGCCCCAGGGAAAACGGCCGACTTTGATTGATTTCAGTGCCAGGCGCTGGGCGGTGTCGATCACGGTCACATCGCCGGAAACGCCATTGGTGGTGAACAGCAGCGACTTGTCGGGGGAAAACGCCATGTGCCAGACCCGGCGGCCGACCAGGATGTAATCCTCCACCTCCAGCGTCTGGGTATTGACCACCGCCACATGGTTGGACGGGCCAAGCGCCACAAAGGCAGTCTTTTCATCGCCGGTGAAGACAAAGCCCACCGGCTGCACCCGGTCGGGATGCACGCCCTTGACCTCGAAGGTGATTTTGCCGGTTTTGGCCTGGGTTGCGGTGTCAAAGACAGTGATGGTACCGCCGATCTCGGAGGAGACCCACAGAGCGCTGCCTCCGGCAGTGAATTCAGCGTGGCGGGGGCGGGCGTCGACCAGCGTATTGGCAAACAGCTGTTGCGTCTCCGTGTCTATCCAATGGGCCATGTTGGTGGTCTCCGACGTGGTGATGGCTATCTTGCCATCGGGCGAGACCGCCATGCCCTCGGGCTCGATCCCGACATTGATCTGGGCAACCACCTTGCGGGTTTCGGTGTCGACCACGGTGGTCACGGCATCGTCTTCGTTGGCGATGTAAAGGTGCCGGTCGTTGGGGTGCAGCACAAATTGCTCCGGATCCTCGCCAGAGGGCAGGTCGTGCAGGATCTCGCCGGTGGCAGCATCCAGAACCTGCACCGTGTCGCTGTCGGAGGCGCAGACATAGACCCGCGAAAAATCCTTGGAAAAGGTGATGCCTCGTGGCCGCTCCCCCGTTGCGATAGTGCGGACCACCTCCAGCGTGGCGATGTCGATCACACTGATGGTGTCGTCCTTTTCGTTTGTCACCCAGATTTCCGCGGCGCTAAGCGGCGCCGCCGGGGCCAGCAGCGCCGAAAGGGCGAGGGGCGCAAGGGATTTTGCAGCAAATGTCATTGGAAGGCTCCGCAACGGCTTTCGGGCGCATCAAGGCCCAGAGTGTCAAGTTCGCTGTGCTGGTGCAGGAAGCCGGGCAGGGGCGCCTGCGCCGCCAGCGCGCGGGGGGTTGCAAGCGGGATCGGCTGGCGCAGCTGGCCGTTCCAGCTGCGGTAGCTGAGCGGGCGGCCCTTGAAGCCGGCCAGCTCGAACGCGTCCGACAGCATGTAGCGGCGCAGGACATCCGCGTCGGCCGAGCCGGTGCGTGTCACCGCCTCTCCGATGCTGCGCACCGCAGCCCAAGCCGCGTAGTCCCGCGCCAGCATTTTGCGTCCGGCAAGCTCCTGGAACCGCGACTGCAACTGCGCGGCGCCCCATTGCTCGACCACCGGCGCCCAAGCCGCGGGAACCAGGCCTTCGGAGCCGGCGACCGGTCGCGGCAACCAGGTGTTGTAGGGAAGGTAGCGGGCGAAATCCTGCAGCTCGTCAGCGACCAGAAGCAGATCGTGACGGCCCAGGCCCTGTGACATGAGCGGCACCTCCTGGGCGGCGTTACGGCGCATGTCGGCGCCATAGTCCCAGGTCCTTTCGGCGGTGATTTCCAGCCCGAACTTGGCGGCGCTCTGGCGCAGGGCACCGGCAAAAGCCTGGTCCTGCGGGTGCTTGCCGGAGATCAGCGCCAGCCCGGTCCAGCGCTTGGACAGCGCGAACTGCATCAGCGCGTCGCTGCGCATCAGGTCAGAGGGCAGGGTATGCAAAAGGTTGCGGCGGCAGTCGCCGCTGCGCAGGCCGATGTCCGGGCTGGTGGTGTTGAACAGCAGCGCCTCCTGCGCCTCCGGCAGGGAGGCGGCGGCCAGCAGCGCCGGTTTGGGCGCATCCAGGATCAGAAGCGCGCTGCGTGCCAGCGCCGCCTGTACCGCAGCGGTGAAATCGCCGCCCGGCGGCACCACCACCACCTCCAGACTGTAGCTGTGGCCAAGGAAGCTGCCGGTTGTCCGGTTGTCTTCCTGCCCCAGCCGGGCGCCGGTCTCGCCCAGGTCTGCGGGTGGCGGGTCGAGATTAGAAAGGGTGGGGGGCTGCTGCTCCTGCTGTTTCAGATAAATGACTGGCACCTCAATCTTGTTGGGCGCGGCAAAGGCGGCGGGGCAAAGGGCCATCAGGAGTATGATTAGAAAGCGCATCGGGGCACCCTGTTCTGGCTGCATGGGCCGAGCGTACTGCCGCCTGCAGCCCCGCGGCCATTGGACCAAGGTCGTAGGCTTTCGGGGCCGGTGACCGACTTAAGTCGCGTATCGGGGCATGGCCCGGACTGGCTATGGTTGCGGCAAGCTCAAACTTACGGGAGGAACTCATGTTCAAATTGCCTCTTGCAGCCCTCGGGTTCGCGGCTCTTGCCACCACGGTGCAGGCCCACGGAGACGTCGCGCCGCAGCCTGTGAATACCGATGCCCTGCCCGAAGTGGGCGAGGAATGGCTGACCGAAAACCCCTATCGCGGCCAGGAAGCGGAGGTCTGGCAGGCGGCGATCGACATCGGCGGCAGCGGCTACAACCAGAACTGTGCCCGATGCCATGGTCTGGGTGGCGTCTCAGGCGGGTTGGCCCCCGATTTGCGCTATCTGGAGGCGGAGGAGTTCGGCGACGAGTGGTTCGTGGAACGGTTCCGCACTGGCTACACTCAGAACGGTATCACCAAGATGCCCGCTTTCGGGGAGCTGCTGGGCCAGAAGGCCGCCTGGGCAATCCGTACCTATCTGGAAACCCGGCCTGATGACGGCGCGCTGGATGAGGCCACCGGCCGGCTGCTGGAGATCCGCGACGAGCTGACCGCGCTGGCAGGGGGCAGCAATGGTGATGCGGCGGCGCTGCGGGCGGAGCTTTCAAAAATCGCGCAAGGGGTCGAAACCGGGTCCGGCGCTCCGGTGGCTGACAGCGCGCCCTACCGGGCTGCCAGCCTGATCGGCGGCGCGCAGCCGGACTTTGCCGGGGCCGCGGAGGTCCTGACTGTCGGCCTCTCGGCGGCGCACTAAGACGGGGGGGGCGGCACATGAGACAGCAGCTGGCCGGATTTCTTGCGATTACTGCGCTGGGCTGCGGCTGGGCGCAGGCCGGGCAGGCCCGCTGTGCGGATCACGTGCCGCAGCCAAAGCCGCAGAACGCCTCGCGCGACATCGTCGGGCAGGATCTCGAGACTATCCTTGAGCGCGGCTTCATCACCTTTGCGGCCTATGATGATTTCCGCCCCTGGTCCTACGAGGAGGCGGGCAAAATCAAAGGCGCCGACATCGACCTGGCCCGGCTGATTGCCGCGGAGCTGGGGGTCG
The DNA here is from genome assembly GCF_004535885.1 of Leisingera sp. NJS201. Taxonomy (NCBI): domain Bacteria; kingdom Pseudomonadati; phylum Pseudomonadota; class Alphaproteobacteria; order Rhodobacterales; family Roseobacteraceae; genus Leisingera; species Leisingera sp. NJS201. The sequence continues at coordinate 3,752,139 of NZ_CP038234.1, read as the reverse complement.
AGGCTCGTTTCACCCTGGTCGCGGCGGGCGAGACACTGGACGCGGACCTGCGCCACTGGATCTGGAAAGGGCCTATCGTGGGCGGCAGCGTGGCCAACGTCATGCTGCATGTGCCCTATGACAGCGAATTTGCCTGCCGGGTCGAACAGGTGGTGTTCACCGGTCAATACCACGTCGAGGAGGTCGCCATCGCCTACCGCCGGGAGGCCTATCCCGAAGACCCGCCGGTGCCGGCCTATTTCCGCTTCGACAGCGTCGCGGTGGAGAATGACTCGATTGCTGATTTCTACCTCTCGGCTTTTCCGGGCGGCCAGCTGAGCAGTAATATCCGCCGCTATCCGACGGCGGCAGCGGCGATGGCGGGTTTGAGACGGGCTGAGACCAAGGCTGCAATGGGGCCGCTGGCACAGCTGGAGGCTGGTCTGACAGCGCAGACCGCGGTCCATACACCGCCGCTGCCTGGCTTCTCTGCGGGCACCTGGACCGCCGGGGTGGCGGTGCATTTTTCGTATCGCCCGCTGGCCTATGCGGTTGAGGATGCCATTGCCGCCGGGCTACAGGATGGCCGGATTGCCGCCATTTTCGCAGCCCACAGCCTGACCCACCGGCCGCCGGAGTTACGCTGACCTTAGCCGATGTCGTTGAAAAACTCCTACTTGATCGGCGATTAAGTGGCTGATTCAATATCCGCATTAAGCGGGAGGGTTGGCGATGACGGGACCGAGGCAGGCGGCGCAGGCCGAACTCTTTTACGAGTTCTCTCTAGAGGAGCATGCCCCGTAAGATCATCTGCTGCGATCGCTTGACCGGCATCTCGATCTGAGCGGCATCCGGGGTCATCTGGCGGGTTTCTACAGCCGCACGGGCCGACCATCGGCCGATCCTGAACCAATGATCCGCATGCTTGTGGTTGGCTACTGCTTTGGCATCCGATCCGAACGGCGGCTTTGCGAAGAGGTGCATCTGAACCTGGCCTGTCGCTGGTTTTGCCGCCTTGATCTGACTGACCGCATCCCGGATCACTCGGCATTCCCCAAGAACCGGCACGGCCGCTTCCGCGACAGTGATCTGCTGCGTCATGTTTTTGAGACGACTGTTGAAAGATGCGTGTCGGAAGGGCTTGTCGGTGGCCAGGGGGTCGCCGTGGATGCCAGCCTGATTGTTGCGGATGTTCAGAAGCAGAACTCCAGCAATCCCGAAGAATGGGTGGCCAGGGAGATCGATCCCAATGATATATCACGGGCGGTGCGCGAGTATCTCGACACTCTCGATGACGCAGCATTCGGTGCGGCCAGTGAAACAACACCCAAGTTCACGGCACATGCCGATCCCGCCAGCCAATGGACCGCGGCTCGCAAAGGACCTGCATTCTTTGCCTATTCAGACAATTACCTGATCGACACGGATCATGGGATCATTCTTGACGTGGATGCCAGCCGCTCGATCCGGCAGGCAGAGGCGGGTGCCATGCGCAAGATGACCGGCCGGACGGAAGAGCGCTTTGGCCTGAAGCCTGATCGGGCCGCAGCGGACACCGCCTATGGCTCATCTGATAATCTGGTTTGGCTGACGCTCAAGCGGAAGATACTCCCGTTCATTCCGGTCTTTGATCATTCAAAGCGCAAGGATGGCATCCGGTTGCGATCCGACTTCGCATGGGACGAAGAAAATGACCGCTACATCTGCCCGGAAGGTAAAGAACTGCGCCACACCCGGCGAAATTATTCTGATCCCAGAAGACACAACCCCAAGCCCGGCCGCCGCCAGTACCGCAGCTCAAAACTCGACAGCCAGACCTGCCTATCGAAGCAGAAATGCTGCCCCGACACTGCAACGCGCAGCATCAATCGAGACAAATATGAGATCGTGAGAGACTTCGCCCGGCTCTGCACGGCCTCCGGCTACAACCCGACCGCCCAGAGGCGGCGTAAGAAGGTCGAAATGCTCTTCGCGCACCTCAAACGCATCCTCGGGCTGGGGCGGCTCCGGCTACGAGGCCCATGTGGCGTCCAGGACGAGTTCACCCTCGCAGCCACCGTCCAGAACCTCAGGAAACTGGCCAAACTGAAGCCAATAGTGCCTGCCGCTGCGTAGAAGAGCGGTGCAACCACAGATTACTCCAGGAAATTAGGTCCATAACCCCGGGTATGCCGCCAAAAACAACAGGTTTTTCAACGGCATCGGCTCATTGTTTTTACTCGGCCATCCAGTGTCAGCAGGGTCGCGCTGAAGTCACACGGAAGGCGCGCCAACGCGGCGGTGATTTCACTTTCCTGCATCAGGCAAAAGGCGGTGGAGGCGGCATCCGCCAGCGCGGCGCTCGCAGCCTCGGTGCTGACCGTGGCCCACTGCGGCTGGCGGTCAAGGGCGGGATGTAGAATATGCGCCGAGCCCTTCAATTCCAGTGCGCCGGGGCTGGAGGTGGCGATGGCCCGGTCAATCAAACTGCGCGCTGCAAAGACACCGAGCTCAGGATCGGCCAGCCCAACGCGGAACGGACCACCGAGGGCGGCAAACTCGCCGGCATTGATCAGAATTCGCTCTAACCCCAGACGGCCAAGCGCCGTGCGCACCATGTCGGTGGCATAGCCCTGGGCAATGCCGTTGAAGGTCAGCGCCTGGCCCGGCGCCAGCCGGATCGCCTTTTCCGTCACTGAGACCTTATGCCAGCCCACGAGGCGGGCTGCCTCGTCTACGCGGCCTCCGCGTGACCGGGCGTGCCACAGCGGCTGGACCGTCGGGTCGAACACGCCTTTGGTAGCTGTGTGCATCCGGGTGCAGAGCCGGATCAGGCGCAGAAACGGCAAGGGCGGTGTTTTCAGAAATCCCGACCGGTTCAGCCGGGACAGCAAGGAGGTTGGATCATAAAGGCTGAACAGCTGTTCGGCCTGACGCAGCTGCGACTGCGCGGCGGCAATTGCTCGGTCTGCCTGCGGTTGCGGCGCGTGAATGGTAAGGCGTGCCTCGGCGCCAAGTGCAAATCCCTGCCAAGTGACGGGTGCGGCCCGCGCCGCAGGAGTTGTGACGCCGAGGGCGGCGGCAGAGATTGTCAGGAACCGGCGGCGGGTCAGTTTGGCGCTCATTCCGCAGCCTCCAGCTGTTGTTTCTTGCGTGCCGCCAGGATCAGCGGCACACAGCGGGCCGCGTCGTCGTGGATCGATACACAGTCGAGGCAGCCGAAGCATTCGTCATAGCGGACCGAGCCGGATGGTTCGATAGCGCCATAGGCGCATTTCACCCGGCACAGCTGGCAAGGGCTGCCGCAGGCAGTGCGCCGGGCGATCCAGCTGCGTTGCCGCAGCAGTCCGCCCGCGGCCATGGCCGCGCCCAGCGGGCACAGGTAGCGGCAGAACGGCTTGAACAGCACCAGCCCCGCCACCAGCCAGAAGGCGGCATAGGCGGTGAAATACCATTCGCGCAGGAAATAGGTGGTGATTGCGGTCTTGAAAGGCTCAACCTCTGCCGCGGTATCCACATGCGCGGGAGCTAGGAACAGCAGAGATACCAGTCCGACTAGAACCCCGTATTTGATGTATCTGAGCCGTCCGTCCCAGATCGGCGGTAGGGGTACCTGCGGCAGCCCTAGCCTGCGTCCCAGATGGTGTGCGAATTCCTGCAGCGCGCCGAACGGGCACAGCCAGCCGCAAAACAGCGCCCGGCCCCACAGGAAAAGGCCAAAGATGGCAAATCCCCAAAGCAGCAGCGAAAACGGGTCGTAGGCGAGGAAAGCAAAACTGCCGCCCTCGGCTGCGGTACGCAGCACGCCAAGCACAGTGACGATGGACAGCTGACCCTGGCCCCACCAGCCGATGAACAGGGTGACAACCGCCAGCACCGTCAGCCGTAGCGGTGTCAGCACCTTGCGGGCGGCGATCCGGCCTTGAGCCAACAGCAGCGCGGCGGTCAGCGCGGTCAGCAGCAACGCCAGAACGATCAGGTCTGTACGGCGGCTGCGCATTGCCTCCAGCCAGGGGGCACCGGTGCCGGGGGGCGGCGCGCAGGAAAAAACGCTCGTGGGTCTGGTGCGTTACGGGGAGTTCCACAGTGCCTGTCTCAGGCTGGAACATGCCATGCGCGCGTAGCGCTTGGACGTGCAGCGTCCACTCCTGCGCTGGGTCAAACCCGAGGCGGCGGTCCGCCCGCAGGATCATCGCAGTACCGTCGTGCAAGGGGCCGGGCAGGTCCGGCGATAGCTCCACCAGCAGATCACTGTCCCGCAGCGCGACCGGCAGCTCGTTCTGTGTGGCAAAAACCCGGTCCGGCGCAGTATTGCGGATGAAATCCGAACTGACCAGCCCGTGACGGCCGGTCTCGATCAGCAAGAGCGGCTCATCATCGGGGGAGATCGTCAGGAACTCCTGCAGCTCATCATAACCGTCTGGTGAAAGAACCGCCTGTGCGATTGACGGCGGGCCAAGGTCAACGATCCAGAGATCGAGATAGGCAGCCTCCGGGTGCTGCTGCGCCTCCGGATCGTCATCGGCCCAAAGCGTGCCGGAAAAAGCCGCGTCAACCTTCTCATTGGAGATGGTGGCGTGGGTGGCCAAGCCCTGATCCACCAGGTCGGCCCAGTCCAGCGCCTCGCTGTAGTCCGGGTCCGGCCGGGCCGGGGGGGCGGTGATGACGCCGTGCATCTTCTCACGCGCGACCGCCAGCGCTGCCGCCATAACCGAGTCATGCGCGATCCGCACCGACGCGGTCGCCTTGGTTACCCCGTCAAGATAAACGAGGGATGAACCGGAGCTCGCCTCGCCGTAGGGAGTGCCGACAGTGATCGCCGAAAAGACTGACAGGCCGGGATATTGCTCAAAGAACTTGTGAAACGGGGCTGGGCCTAGCCCAGAGACAAAGACTGGCTCGTTATGGCTGATCAGCCGGACATCCAGAAAGGTGCCGTCCAGGTCCAGAAGCACCAGCACGTTGACCGGCGCGCCGGAAAACCCGGGCAGGGGGGCTAGGGGCTCGGTTTCAAAGGCATAGCCCGCCTCCGCCCCGCCGGAGTTTAGCAGCGTATAAACGCCCTTGCCGTTCACCGGCTCCCCCAAGGAGAACGGCGGCATGATCAGGGCGCTGATTTCCTCACGCGGCAATGGTGACGCCGCCAGCGCGCTGGCCGCAAACAGCCAGGCCTGAAGCCAGAGTATGAACCAGGATACGCGCATGGCTGGCAGTCTGCCGGGCATATACGTCCCGTGCCATTGGACCAAAGTCTGAGGCCGTCCCTACGACCAAAGGCCAATACCGGGGCCCGGGACGGGAGGGTAGGCTGACGGGATTAAAGCCAGCAAAGGAGGATGAAATGGCCTGGTCTGCCCGAAACTGAAAGAAATAAACTGCGGCATGGAAATCAACATGTACTCCCCGTCCGAGGACGAGGGCCGCGAATACGAACCCGATCTGTACTGATCGCGAAACAGGAAAACGGCCATGCGGTTTCTTGTTCTTGGTGCAGCAGCGGGTGGCGGCCTGCCGCAATGGAATTGCGGCTGCCGGAACTGCCGGGACGCGCGTCTCGGCAGGATCGCTTCCGCCACCCAGTCCTCGCTGGCCGTGACATTGGACGGGCAGAACTGGGCGGTTCTGAACACCTCTCCCGACATCCGTGTTCAGTTGCAGAACTGCCCGTCCATGCACCCGCAATCGCTGCGCCACTGCCCACTGCGCGCAGTGCTGCTGACCAATGGCGATATTGATCACATCGCGGGGCTGCTGTCCTTGCGGGAGCAATCGCCGTTTTCCCTGTTCGCCACGGCGGGTCTGCTGGAGTTGCTGTCGGCGAACCCGGTGTTCAACGTGCTTCCGGCGGCTGTCGGCCGCTATCCGGTGCGTCTGAGCGAGGGTTTCGAGTTGCTTCCGGGGCTACAGGCAACGGTTTTCCCGGTGCCGGGCAAGGTGCCGCTGTTCCTGGAAGGCGGGCAGGTGGAGACGGATCTGATGGGCGAGCAGACAGTCGGCGTCCGGCTGACCGACGGCACCAAAACCGCTTATTACATTCCCGGTTGTTCCGCTGTCTCCGCAGGGTTGCTGGGGATACTGGCGGATGCTGATCACATCTTCTTTGACGGCACACTCTGGCACGATCAGGAGATGATCCAGAGCGGAACGGGGACCAAGACCGGCCAGCGGATGGGGCATATCTCCATCAGCGGCCCCCTAGGCTCCATCGCCAGCTTGCGGAATGTGGATGCCGCCAAGACGTTCATTCACATCAACAACACCAATCCCGTCTGGCAGCCCGGCAGCGCCGAGCGCGCGCAGGTGCTGGCCGCAGGGTGGACAATTGCAGCGGATGGAATGGAGATTGCGCTATGAAAGCCCAAACCCGGGAAATGCCGGCCAGAGAACCGCTTGAGGCCCGCCTGCGCGCCATCGGCGCGGCGCGCTACCACGACAAGCATCCGTTTCACCACAGGCTGCACGGCGGGGAGTGTTCGCCTGACGAGGTCCGTGCCTGGGTGATCAACCGCTGGGCCTATCAGGCGGCGATCCCGATGAAGGATGCGGCCTTTCTGTCCCGCTGCACCGATCCCGCCATGCGCCGAGCCTGGCGCAGCCGGATCGAAGACCATGACGGCGGCGTCAGCGAGGGCGGCGGTATCCGCCGCTGGCTGCGGCTGGCCGAAGCGGTCGGGCTGGATCCGGACTATGTGGCCTCCGGCCGGGGCGTGCTGCCGTCCACCCAATTCGCTGTCGACGCTTATGTCCGCTACGTGCGCGACATGCCGCTCCTGCAGGCGGTGGCCTCGTCGCTGACGGAATTATTCGCCCCCTCCATCCACGAACGGCGGATCGAAGGCCTGCTGCAGCACTACGATTTTGCCAATGCCGCCAGCCTGTCCTATTTCCGCAAACGGCTGACCGAGGCGCCGAAGGACGTGAAATTCGGCCTGGCCTGGGTGCTGGAGAACGCCAACACCCCGGAAAAGGAAGACGCCGCCTGCGCGGCGCTGATCTTCAAGACCAATGTCCTGTGGGTGCAGCTGGATGCGCTTTGGGGCGCTTATGTGGAGCCGGGGCGGATTCCGCCGGGCGCCTGGCAGCCGGGCGAGGGGCTGGCATGACACTGGCGCTTGCCCCCACGGACCGCCCCTATCTGCCGCGCGGGGTGCGGATGATCACGGATAAGGTGCGGGGCGGCACGGTGCTGCTCTGCCCGGAAAAGGCCATTGCTTTAGATGCCATCGGCGAGGCGGTCCTGTCGCGGGTGGATGGACGCGCTTCGTTCAAGGAAATCGTTGCCGGTCTGGCGGCGGCCTACGATGCCCCGTCGGAGCAGATCGCCGGGGATGTGCAGCGCTTTCTGGCTGGTCTGCGGGCCCGCATGTATCTGGCGGTGCGGTCATGACCGTGCCTCCTCCCATCGCGATGCTGGCTGAGCTGACGCACCGCTGCCCGCTGGCCTGCCCCTATTGCTCCAACCCACAGGACCTGCTGGGCCGCGAGGCGGAGATGACCACCGCTGAATGGGCGGATGCCTTCCGCCAGGCTGCCGAACTGGGTGTCCTGCAATTGCACCTGTCCGGCGGCGAGCCCGCCGCGCGCCCGGATCTGGCAGAGCTCACCGCGTCAGCACAGGGCTGCGGGCTCTATACCAATCTGATCACCAGCGGCATCGGCCTGACGCCCAGGCGGCTGGATGCGCTGGAGGCCGCGGGACTGGACCACATTCAGCTGTCTCTGCAAGGCACGACTGCAGAACTCGCGGACTGGATCGGCGGCTACAAGGGCGGGTTTGACCGCAAGATGAAGATCGCGGCGGAGATCAAGGCCCGGGAAATTCCCCTGACGCTGAACGCCGTCATGCACCGGCACAATCTGGATGATCTGGAACGCACCGTCGACATGGCTGTCGAAATGGGTGCCCGGCGGCTCGAAGTGGCTTGCGTGCAGTTTCACGGCTGGGCGTCCCGCAACCGGGCCCAGCTGCTGCCGACGCGCGCGCAGACTGAGGACGCCAAACGCATCGTCGCAGAGGCAGAGCAGCGGCTGCGCGGGGTGCTGGCCTTCGACTTCGTGCCGCCGGACTATTATGCGGATTATCCCAAGGCCTGCATGGGCGGCTGGGGCACAGCCGGGTTGAACATCGCGCCAGACGGCACCGTGCTGCCCTGCCATGCGGCGCAGACCATCCCGCATCTGAACTTCGACAATATACGCAGCAAACCGCTGGCGGCGATCTGGTACGAGGGCGCGGCATTCAACGCCTATAGGGGCACGGATTGGCTGCCGCAGCCCTGCCGCAGCTGCGACCGAAGGGAAACCGATTTTGGCGGCTGCCGCTGTCAGGCGCTGGCCCTGGCCGGGGATGCAGGCGCAACCGATCCCGTGTGCCGGAAGTCACCGCGGCATCAGACTGTGGTTGAGCTTCTTGAAACAGGTGGGAGCAATACTGAAACTGCTTTTTTCTACCGGAGTGCGGCCTGCTAAGTAACGCGAGCCTTGACCTAGGCTTTCGGAGCATCCTTGTGATAGCCAAAAACTCTGAGTTGTGTAAAAAAGTGCTGGCAAGCTGGCCGCGTTGAAGCCGAGATGGACACTCAAAAAGCATTTTAAGCCGTTCGAAACAGTCCAAACGCAAGGCCGGGAACCGGCCGCGCAAGCACCCGCAGGGCTGCTGGAGCGCCTCCCCGGCGTAAGGGGCAGACGAGGTAGCTTCAGCTACCTATAGTCTGTCTCTTTGGGGAGCTTTCACGCGCATTTGTGCGCCTGTCAGAGCTGCCCAAAGAGACAAAAAAACTATATGGCAAAAGAGCTTATCCTCATATTAAAAAGTTTCTGGAGCGGATCCGCGTTTTGCGTTTTCACCGAGGCCGCGTACCAAATGAAAAATGGAATGCCACCTCATGGCCTACCAATACATCCACGTCGAAACTTATCCCTGCAATCGGCGGCAAGATCATGGAGATCGGTGCGGCATTCGACATCCTGCTGACCGGCACACCTGTTTTCCGCGCCCGGAGGATCGAGGCCGGCCTGCTGAATGCCGGATCCGATTTCGGAGCGGAGACCACAACTTTCGACGCCGGGCTTGGCGCATTTGTAGAGTTCGGTGACCGAGACTTTATCGGCCGCGAGTTTCTGGAAGCCGCCGACAAATCCTGCCGTACCTGGGGGATGCGTGTGACTGGTGGTGTGGCGTAGTTGGGCCGCGTGATGACCATAGATGGCCAGGAAGCCGACCGAGTCTGCTCATCGGGCTATTCCCCGTATCAGGGCTGTGGTGTTTGTATCGTGCGCATGGATGACCCTGCGCAGGGCCCGCGAGACATGTCTTCGATTGAGGTGACCCCACGATTACCTACATACCGGCCCAGTCAGACATGGATGTACGCGAGATCACCATCGGAGTTTCGCTGCGCGAAATTGCCGAGGCGCGGCCAGTTTTCGAGGCCCTGAAAAGAGACCCGGCAGGATGGGTCGTCGGGACGGAACTGAACATATGGCGAACTGCTGGCAGAGGCTGAGAAACTGGCGCGGGCTATCTCGACCCGGTTCGCTCCGGGGGAACGCGTGGTCGTCTGGTCCCTCAACAGCCCGGAATGGGTGTTGAGGGAGTGTGCCTGCGCCTTGGTCGGGCTGGTAAGGGGCGCTCAACAAAACTCAACTTTGGTGACCAAAACGCGGAACTTTGGTGCCCTGGTGGGGAGATAAAGTTGCTCGCCTGCATGGTTGAACAGAGCATGGAATTCGCCGGCCAGTGCCTGTGGTTTACTTCGTTGGTGTCGAAAAAAGATAACCTCCAGCCCCTCAACCGAATTTTAGGAAAAACCAGGGTTGCTGAATGCAAAGTCGTCGAAAAGGCACAGGGGCAAAAAACCAGTCGTTTTATTGCGTGGACTTACATGAAGAAAAGTCTGCGCTCCTCTGTTGCGAAGAAAGCCCGGACATAGGACCCCTCTGTCGAAGCTCCGTTGTGCAGACAATGTCTGCTTCGGCGAAGCAGTATCGCAGCATTCCAGGACACCCGGATGACCTGTGTGGATAGCTGCTGCAAAGCAAGACATGTTGAAGTTGATTTCGGCACTGGTCAGAAGCAGACGTGTGTCCGGCCCGGTTGCGCGGCACAGGTGGCCGCTGGCCCTGATGGTTTCCGCAACCCGAGTCCCAAACCGCTCTGCACGCAGTAAGATGTCCCTGACATTCGACGGGGTGTCTCGGTTGACGGGCTGACTGTGCTCCATCATTTCAATGGTCTTGCTGTCTTGATCCTCCCCACTGAAGTGGTCCGCCCGTATAGTTAGGAAACGGAGGATCGAATATGGGAATAAAGCGACACCAGCCGGAAGAGATTTGGACCTGTCGCGGTTTGATGCCGCTCCTTTGATAGCATTTACTGCAACAAAGGAGACTGACTATGGGACTGAAACGGACGGACGAATTTCGGCAGGATGCGGTGCGTATCGCGCTGACAAGTGGGCTTACGCGTAAACAGGTGGCTGACGATTTGGGTGTCGGAATGTCGACGCTGAACAAGTGGATCACGGCACATCGAGATACTGACGTGGTTTCGAAAGAGGATTTGAGTCTCGCCCAAGAGAATGACCGACTTCGACGTGAGAACCGTCTCTTGAAGGAGGAGAGGGAGATCCTAAAGAAGGCCACCCAGTTCTTTGCGGGCCTAAAGCAATGAGATTTAGGTTCGTCGAAGAACACAGGGGCCACTTTCCAGCCAACCGGCTGTGCGATGTTGTCGGAGTCAGCACGCGTGGCTTGAGGGCTTTCCGTCGTCGCCCAGCAAGCCGCAGGCAGCGGTCTGATATGGTGACATTAGCCCATATCAAAGAGCAATCCCGTCTCAGCCTTGGCAGCTATGGTCGCCCGCGCATGACAGAGGAGCTGAAAGAGATCGGTTTGGATGTCGGCCACCGCCGTGTGGGCAGGTTGATGCGCCTGAACGGCATATCTGTTGTGCGCACACGTAAACACAAGGGCACGACAGATAGTGACCACAAGTTCAACATTGCGCCAAACCTGCTGGACCGGGACTTCGCAGCCAGCCAACCCAACCAGAAATGGGCTGGCGACATCAGTTATATCTGGACGCGCGAGGGTTGGCTGTATCTTGCTGTGATCCTTGATCTGCACTCTCGGCGCGTCATTGGCTGGGCCGTGAGCAACCGCATGAAACGTGACCTGGCGATCCGTGCGTTGAACATGGCAACTGCGTTCCGGACACCGCCGAAGGGCTGCATTCACCACACGGACCGTGGATCGCAATATTGTTCTCACGACTATCAGAAGATCCTACGCCAACACGGGTTCAAGGTATCGATGAGTGGTAAGGGAAATTGCTATGACAACGCCGCTGTTGAGACGTTCTTCAAGACCATCAAAGCAGAGTTGATCTGGCGCAGGTCATGGCCAACGCGCCGAGACGCTGAAATGGCCATCTTCCAGTACATCAATGGCTTCTACAATCCGCGCCGCCGTCACTCAGCATTGGACTGGAAAAGCCCTGTCGCGTTTGAACGGAAAGTGGCTTAAACGAGCACTTGGGGCGGCACGAAAGCGGGACAGGTCCAAACCGGGCTTTGGTAAGCTGTAAGACTTTCTCGTCTCGATGCTCTGTCCCCAAGAAGTCGCTGTTACCGCATGCATCCAGGATATGGCGCCGTACCGCCGCAACCTGAGGAGCAGCCAAACGTTCAGGACGGCAAAGCAAAGTCAGTAACACAGGATCGGCAGACCAGTTAGGGATCAGGTGCGCGAGAAAATGCACCTCTGTCAGCAAGGACGGGAGCAGGGCCGTTCCTTGCCCGGCAAGGACAGCTGCAAATACAAGCTCCATCGAATTGACGCGCAGGCCGGGAGAGACAGGGTGACTTTTCTGCAAAGGCCGGGCTGGCAAAAGGCGCGCGCTGCGCGGACGGCACGGCCGCCGAAATAAACCGCTCCTTGTCTGCGAGACCGGTTCTGAAGGAAAGATTGATGGCCTCTGCCGCAAAATCCGATTTTGAATCATCGGCATGCAATTCCAGTTCGATATCCGGGTAGCGGGACCGAAGCCCGGCGAGGGCAGGTAGGATACGGCGCTTGCCTGCTCCCGCAAGTATCCCTAATTCGTCATTTTTTTCAAAGGTTTCGGATGACACGTCCGGGGCCTTATCCGTGTTCGTGCCTTTAGCACCTGCCGCCAGCCGCTGCAGCCCGGCCAGATCGCCTTCCAGGGGCAGATCCAGGCCAGCGCCCTCCACCGAAGGTGTCAGCACGATCCGCTCCACCAGCGCCCGCAGCGTCTCCTTGGCTTCTTCCATGTCGACAACCAATGTGCCTTCTTCTCGAGGTCTTCAAGAACAGTGGAATCTGCGCGGGGGTCCGACATTGGAATTATCCTCGTTTGCCGGGGTAGGGTACGCAGGGGCGCGCTAAGACAATCGGATCCGTAGTGAAATCAATATTTGGAAATTGCAAATAAAGGTCGACCGATACTCCCGGAAGATGCGCTGCGGCATGATCTGTGAGGCTAACGGGATCGAGCATCGATTGACCAAACTGAACCATCCGTGGAGCTGCGAGGATTGGTAAACAGTCCGGGGGACTTCTCCAGAGTGGCGGCCAACTTGAGCGGATGAACCGCACGCTCAATGAGGCGGCAGTGATGCGACATCTCAACGACAGCCACGATCAGTTACGAACACATCTCGGCGACCTCATGGCTGCCTGCAACTTTGCCCGCAGACTCAAAACTCTCAGCGGCCTCACGCCCTACGAATGCATCTGCAAAATCCGGACTTCAGAGCCAGATCGATTCATCATTGATCCGATCCACCAGATGCCGGGACTGAACAGCTAGCGGCGGCAAGGTGCAACGACGCACTTATATCAAGATAGCAGGTGCCAGCTGCCGGAACAGGAACGTGGCACCTGCCGGCATTCAAGAGTACCGAAAAGGGCCGATTGTTGTTCGTGATCCGCCACTCAATACTAACAGGCCAGCTCATCATGGAGCACCGCAAGGAAGTACTCATTCGGCAATTGAACAGAAGACGGGAAGCTTGACTCAGTAAAATGGTTTTGCCATTCAGCCAGTGTGACCGGTTCCGCGAGTGTTTCAATGCGCAGCGGAAGAAATAGGGAACACGGTGCGGCGTACCCATAAGGGACCAAATCCGTGACTGCCCCCGCAACTGTGAGCGGTGAGTGACGCTGAACATGCCACTGGGATCTTTCCCGGGAAGGCCAGCCGAACCAAGACCCGCGAGTCAGGAGACCTGCCGGACACAGGGCAAAGACTTCGCTAGCGGAGTGTCTGCCCTTTTCCACCGGACGCCGGGGTGCGCGTCTGGCGCGGCTGCCGTTCAGGCTTCTCCGTGCCACTCTCCCCGTTGTTCATTCCTGATTGCAGGTGCGCCTGTGTCGTCGAATGAGGACGAAATGAAACTGAATTATCTGGCTGCAGCTCTGGCCATATCCCTGCCGGTCACCGCATCGGCGCATTTCCAGCTGAACTACACTGAAAACGTGCTGATCGGGAAGCCCGGCGATGTGCCGATGGGGCTGGTGTTCTGGCACCCGCTGGAAAACGGCCATGTGATGGACATGGGCAAACCCGAAGAATTTTTTATGGTTCACAAGGGCGAAAAGGTTGATCTTTCGGACCGCTTGGAACCGGCCACATTCAAGGGCGCGGAGAACGAAGCCGCCGCCTACAGGGCGTCGGTTCCGGTCAAGCGCTCGGGCGACTATGTGGTGGTGACTGTGCCCGCGCCCTATTATGAGGAAAGCGAAGACATCTATATTCAGCAGATTTCCAAAGTCGTGCTGAACCGCAACACCCTGCCCACCGATTGGGATCAGCCGGTGGGCCTGGAAACCGAGATCCTGCCGCTGAACAAGCCCTATAACGTCATTGTCGGCTCTACCTTCTCAGGTCAGGTGCTGGCGGATGGCAAGCCGGTTCCTGGTGCCGAAATCGAGGTTGAATTCATGGCATCAGAGCCTGACCTTGCGGCCTTTTCCACAACCAACCCGACGGTTCAGCCGATGTCCGGCGGCGCCATCGTTGCGATTGCAGACCAGAATGGCGTCTTTTCCTTTGGCATTCCGAAAGCGGGCCACTGGGGCTTTGCTGCTCTCGGCTCCGGCCCGGCGACTGAGCATGACGGCAAGGAACTCAGCCAGGACGCTGTGTTGTGGATCCACGCTGAAGAGCTGAAGTGAGAATAGCACCATGCATATCGTAGACGGCGCATTGTCGAATCCGGTTGTGATCGGCGGCGCGGTTGCCGCCGTCGGCGGTATCGCCATGGGGCTGCGGAGCCTGCCGCTGGAACGTATTCCGGCGGCGGGGGTTCTTTCGGCCAGTTTCTTTGTGGCCTCCCTGATCCATGTCCCGATCGGGCCGAGTTCGGTTCACCTGATCCTGAACGGGCTTGCGGGGCTGGTTCTGGGCTGGGCGGCCTTTCCGGCCCTGTTTGTCGGCCTCTTGCTGCAGGCGGTGTTCTTTGGCTTTGGCGGGCTGACCGTGCTGGGCGTGAACGCCGTGAACATCGCCCTGCCTGCAGTTCTGGTCGGGCTGATATTCCGACCGCTGGTGGCCCGCGGCTCGCCTCTGCAGGGCGCCATCTGGGGCGGTATCGGCGGCGGCGCGGCCATTGCTGCCACAACACTTGCTGTTGCAGTCTCGCTGATGTTGTCCGGCGATGAGTTTATCCTGGCCGCGAAACTGGTGTTCTTTTCCCATATTCCGGTGGTGATCATCGAAGCGCTTTTGTCCGGTGCTGCCATTTTCCTGGCGCGGCGTGTGAAGCCCGAGCTGTTTTTCGACACAAAAGGAAGCCTTGCATGATCCGCTCCTGCATTCTGATCCTTGCACTGCTGGCGCCGCTCCCGGTGATGGCACACAATGTTATCTCAGCTGTCTTTCCGTCCGGTTCCGACATTGAAGGCGAAGTGGGCTTTTCCAACGGTGACATGGCCGCGGACCTGCTGATTGAGATCTTTGACGCGGCCGGCAGCAAGCTGGGAGAGGCCAGAACCGACGGTGACGGCTTTTTCCTGTTCACTCCGTCGGAGCCTGTGACACATATCTTCCGCGGCGATCTGGGTGCTGGCCACGTGGCCGAGATGATGATGGACGGTGCGGAAGTCGCGCAGATCATTGGGCAAAGCCCGGGCGCGGCAGCAGTTTCAGCGGCTGCTGCCCCGGACACCTCTGCAGCGCCGGCGACGGCAGGGTCCGCGGGCCTCTCCGATCAAACCCGCTCCGAACTTGCCACCATGATGCGCAATGAACTGCGCCCGCTCCGGCAGGAGCTGACAGCGTTCAAGAACAAGTCGGACTTTCAATCCGTGCTTGGCGGCATCGGCTATATCTGCGGCCTGTTCGGGCTGGGCTTCTACATTGCCGCACGCCGCAAGATCGGCAGCAGCGCATGACCTATGTTCTGACGAGCGAGGAAAAACCGCTCGGCGGTTTCGGCACCTTCCACGCCAAGGTCACAGCAATTGACCCGCGGATGCGCATCGTGATGACGGTCGCCTATGCGGTGGTGGTTGTCTCGCTCAGCAATCTTTGGGTTCTGGCGGCCGCTCTCGGCCTGTCGATGTGGTTGCTGGCCTTCTCTGGCCTGCCGCCCCGGAAAACGCTGAAACGGATGGCGATGATGGACAGTTTCATCATCTTCATGCTGGTGCTGCTGCCGTTTACAGTGCCGGGAACCCCGGCCCTGTCCATTTGGGGCTGGAGGCCAGCTGGGAAGGCCTGTGGCGTGCAACCGAGATTGCCCTTACCGCCAATGCGGTGATCCTTGCGGTTATGACACTGGTGGGTTCGATGGAGCCGGTAACCATGGGCCACGCGCTCTTTGCCCTCAAGATGCCGGAGCGGCTGGTGCATCTGATGATGTTCACCATCCGCTACATCGACGTTCTGCGCGAGGAATACCAGCGCCTGCGCACCTCGATGAAGCTGCGCGGCTTCCGACCCGGAACCAATTGGCACACCTACCGCAGCTACGGCTATCTGGTTGGCATGATGCTGGTGCGCTCCATCGAACGGTCGGAGCGCATTCTGGCGGCGATGAAATGCCGGGGGTTCTCCGGCCGCATCATCCTGCTGGAGGATTTTCGTTTCAACCGGTCCGACCTGCTGTTTGCCGCGGCGTTGTCCGCCGCACTTGCTGCCCTGATCTGGGCGGAGGCCGCCTATGCCGCTTCTTGATTTGAACAATATCCACTTTGCCTACCCAGGGCTTGATCCAGTGCTGGAAGGCGCCTCGATGCGGCTCAACGCTGGTGAACGGCTGTCGATTTCCGGGCCCAACGGCGCCGGAAAATCGACACTGCTGAAAATCATTATGGGGCTGCTTGTTCCCGCCAGCGGCACCGTCACCGCCTTTGGCAAGCCTTGCATGGCGGAAGCGGATTTTCACGAGATGCGCCGCCGCGTGGGCTTTGTGTTTCAGGACGCCGACGACCAGCTCTTCTGCCCGACCGTGGCCGAGGATGTGGCCTTTGGTCCGCTCAACCTGGGCAAATCCAAACAGGATGCCTTGGCAATTGTTGACAGCGTGCTGACCCGCCTGGAACTGATGCACCTGCGCGACCGGGTGACCCACAAACTGTCGGGCGGCGAGAAGAGGCTGGTGACACTGGCCACGGTGCTGGCCATGGAGCCGGCGGTGCTTATTCTGGATGAGCCGACCAACGCACTGGACCCGGACAACTACGCGCGGCTGGCCGGGATCCTGAAAGGGCTTGATCAAGCAATCCTTCTGGTCAGCCATGATCAGGAATTCCGTAAACAGATTGCTCCTGGAGGATATCGCTTGAAGGGCCGCGAGCTTATACGGGCTTAGGACGTGCGGCTAATTGAACACGAATGGCCCAAACACGAACCGGCACCCGAAAAACCCCCTGCCCAACAACCCGTCCCTCGCTCCAGGCTGGGCGGCAGGCAGCTGGCGGGTTCTCCAATCCGCCACGACCGGCCGCATTGCCAAAATGGCATTGGTCGCTCAGGGGAACTCGGAATTCGTGCTACTTTTCGACGTGTTGTTAAAAAGTAGGAGGGATATGTGAGATGGAACGTGTTCGGCGTGGCTTGAGTGATGGGCAAGCGGTAGCTTTAGAAACAGCCTACAGAGCGGCAAAGGCTTTTCGCGAGGATCTGCCTCAGGGGCTGGCCCGCCCCAGCTTGGAACTTGGCGAAGCTGCAAACCGCTTCCTGGGGCCTCTTGCTGAAACAGGGGTGCCGGAGAGTAAGGTTATCGAGGATATCGTGCAGCAGGCTGACGGCGGGCTGCACAAAATGGCAGCCCCGACCTTCTTCGGCTATGTCCTTGGTGCGTCGCATCCCGTTGGTGTAGCTGCTGATTTCTTAGTGTCAGCCTGGGGGCAAAACGCGGGTTCATCCTTTGAGACACCAGCAATCACGGGTATGGAGCGCGCCGTCTGCAACTGGGTTATTGAATTGCTGTCGCTGCCTGCCGAAAGCGGAGCCGGATTGGTGACCGGCGGTACGGTTGCAAACATGGCTGGCATTATGGCGGCACGCCATGCGCTGCTGGCCGCTCAGGGTTGGGATGTCGAAGCTGATGGGCTTTTCGGGGCACCGGAGATTCCGGTTCTGATCGGGCAAGACGCACATTCTGCGCCATTTGCAGCCCTGCGCTACGCCGGATTTGGAGCAAGCCGCACACAAACTGTAGCTGCCGACAGCGAAGGGAGGATTAAGCCGGACGCCTTTCGGGCAGCAATAAACCGGTGCAGCAAGCCGCCGCTTGTGATCCTGCAAGCAGGTCAAATAAACACCGGCGCCTTCGATCCGTTTGACGAATTGATCCCAATGGTGCGCGAGAAGAAGGGCTGGGTTCATGTCGATGGAGCGTTCGGGCTATGGCTCGCTGCAGTGCCCGAGCTTGCAAATCGGCTGGAGGGGGTCGGCGAAGCGGACAGCTGGGCAATCGACCTGCACAAGTGGCTTAACGCTCCTTTCGATGCCGGCATGGTTATAGTACGCGACCGTGCGCCGCTCGTTGCGTCGATGTCTGCCCGTGGCGCCTATCTGCCTGAGACCACTGAACATTGGGAACCAAGTGATTCAACGCCTGAATTATCCCGGCGGGCAAGAGGTGTCCCTAGCTATGCGATACTGCGGCATCTCGGCCGGGCGGGTGTTCGCGAACTTGTGGCGCACCATTGCCGCCTCGCGGAGCGGATTGCCCGAACGGTGTCTAACGAGCCCGGCTTAACAGTCCTGAACCGCACCCACAGCAACCAGGTTGCGATTTGCTGCGGCGACGGGGCGGATGGCGACAAGCTCACTATGCAGGTCCTGCGGCGTGTTCAGGAAAATGGCAAAGTTTACCCGACACACGGCGAATGGGCGGGCCGCAAGATCATTCGGGCTTCTGTCATTGGATACGGCATGCAGGAAGAAGATGCTGACCTTCTTTCAACTGAATTAATTAATGCTTATCGCCACTGCGTCGCCAATGTTCGCTGAATGGCTTGAATAGCAACTTGAAGCCCCTCCAGTTTACGCAAGCGGCAGGTGCCGCGAAAACCGGCTAGCCCTGCGGGAACATTGCTTAATTTGAAATGCTGCACCCGATGTGCGCCTGTCCTGCCTGCGCCCCTGGCGCACGCAGACTCCCGCCAATGCCTCGGTCTATTGCATATTTATGCCGGCGCAACATGCGGAGTGACTGGTCAGCGGAGCTGATCCGGGTGCGCCGCGGCAAAAGCAGGGTGCGCCGCGCAGGCTGTTTCCACGGCGCAGATCCGTGGCAGGTCCGCAAAGTCCACTTCCCAGCGGCGTGCATTGTAAAGTTGCGGCATCAGGCAGATATCGGCGAGCCCCGGTGTTTTTCCAATGCAAAAGGGCGACTGGCTGAAGCCGGCAAGTAATGCCTCAAACGCTTGCAGGCCAGGCCGGATGAAATGCTGCATCCAGGCCTTGGGCATGTCTGCCGCACCGCTGCTGAGCTGGGTCGCGTGTCTGGCCACTTGCAAGTTACAGACCGGATGCACATCCACCGCAACCGAATGGGCCAACGCCCGTGCCTTGGCACGCAAGCCTGGGTCTTTGGGCAATAGGCCGAGGTTCCGGGTTTCGTCCAGGTAATCCAGAATCCCCAGTGATTGGGTCAGACGCAGCCCGTCGATCTCAAGCACCGGTACAAAGCCCTGCGGGTTGCGGGCCAGGTGCTCCGGGCTCTTGTGCTCGCCCTTAACCAGATCAACCGGGACCGAGGTGTATTCGATTTCACCCAGGTTCAGCGCGATGCGCAGCCGGTAGCTGGCCGATGATCGCCAGTAGTCATAAAGAAGCGTGCTGCCCATCGGCGTCCTCCGGTGCTGAGGAGGCAGCCCGATGGGCTGCCTTAATTGGTTTGGCCATATTCAGGTCTTGTGCAATTCCTTGGCGTGCAGCCATTCGGCATGCTTGGGGGCCTTCTTGGTCTTGGACCATTCTTCCAGCATTTCCCATTTCACCGAGTCCAGCTTCTTCAGCAACGCCTCTTCCTCGGGATCCGGACAGGCCAGTTCCACCCGGTGGCCGTTCGGGTCGAAGAAGTAGATCGAGTGGAAGATCGAGTGGTCAGTGACGCCCAGAACTTCGACACCGTTGGCCTCCAGATGCTCCTTGAACTGGATCAGGGTCTCGCGGTCTTTCACCTTGAAGGCGATATGCTGCACCCAGACCGGCGTGTTGCGGTCGCGGTCCATCTCCGGCTTGGTCGGCAGTTCAAAGAAGGCCAGGACGTTGCCGTTACCTGCATCCATGAAGATATGCATGTAGGGGTCGGGTTCATGCGTTGATGGAACATGGTCCTCGGCAATTGCCAGGACAAAGTCCATGTGCAGCATCTTGTTGTACCACTCTACCGTCTGTTTGGCGTCCTTGCAGCGGTAGGCGACGTGGTGGATCTGTTCGATTTTCAAGCGGTGTCCTCCCCAGGTTTCAGCGCGGCCGCGGCCAGCGCCTGTTTCAGGATCGCGCGTTTTCCAATGTGATTAGCCAGCACCAGCACCAGACGCGCATTCAGCGCATCGCTTTCGGCTTTGCTGAGGCCCTCATGCGCGGTCAGGAGATCTGCATAGAAATCGTCGGCGCGCTCGAGGTTGGCGGTCAGGATCAATTGGTCTTCGGTCATCTTGATCACTCCTTGCCGATGGCCCGGCGGATTGCGTGCCGGAACTGGTTTTCGTCAAAGCCGGGGCGGCGGGCAGCAACATGCTGGTCCGGGCGGATCAGGTAAACACCGCTGTCATGCTTGCCCAGATACCGTTCCTTCAGCGCCAGCGTCTTGTCATCCTTGATGGAGAGCGCCAGCCGGGTGACTTCCATACCTTCTTCCTCGATCACATCGGGGCATCGGCGTCGATGGTGAGCAGCACGAATTTATCTCCCAGCTTGTCTAGCAAGAATCCGTCGCCCAGCGGCACGTCGGGGCAGGAGGAGCCTGGGCGGGTACGCTCTGGCCCGTCCAGTGCATCTGCCGAATTCAGCGGCGAGCCGTCATAGGTGCATGGCACCGACAGGCGGCCCGAGTTCACCAGCGGACGGGCGAATTCAAACTGTTCGGACAGGTCCAGAACCGCGTCACGCAGCACCCGGCTCATCTCGGACTTGGGCGTGATGAAATCGGTGGAGCGCGATGAGTTCAGGATGTTTTCATCCGCACCGTGAACCCGCTCGGTGTCATAGCTGTCCAGCAGGCTTTCCGGCGCGGTGCCGTCGATCACCATCTGAAGCTTCCAGCACAGGTTGTCGGTGTCCTGAATGCCGGAGTTCGCACCGCGGGCCCCAAAGGGCGAGACCTGATGCGCGGCATCGCCGGCAAACAGCACCCGACCATGGCGGAATTGCTCCATCCGGCGGCATTGGAATGTGTAGATCGACACCCACTCCAGCTCGAACTTCACGTCCTCCCCCAGCATCGCCTTGAGGCGCGGGATCACGTTTTCCGGGCGTTTCTCGCGCTCCTTGTCGATATCCCATCCCAATTGCAGATCAATCCGCCAGACACCGTCCGGTTGCTTGTGCAAAAGCGCCGACTGACCTTTGTTGAATGGCGGGTCGAACCAGAACCAGCGTTCGGTCGGAAAATCCGCCTCCATAATTACATCGGCGATCAGGAAGTTGTCCTCGAACACCCGGCCGACGAAATCCAGTCCCAGCATCCGCCGGGTCGGAGAGCCTGCGCCGTCGCAGGCGATCAGCCAATCGGCCTCCAGGTTATAGGAGCCTTCGGGCGTGTCGATTTCCAATGTCACATGGCTGGGATGAGTGCCGATGGCCGAAACCTTGTTGCGGCCGCGGATTTCGATTGGTGCGCCCTGCTGCTGCAGCTCGCGAACCCGGTTCACCAGGTATTCCTCAAAGTAATACTGCTGCAGATTGATGAAGGCGGGGCGTTTGTGGCCTTCCTCCGGCAGCAGATTGAAGTCATAGACCTGACGTTCGTCAAAGAACACCTTGCCGGCATTCCACTGCACGCCCTTGTCAACCATCGGCTGGCCGCAGCCCAACCGGTCGAGGATCTCCAGGGGCCGCTTGGCAAAGCAGATCGCCCGGGAGCCGAAGCTCACCTTGTCGTTGTCATCCAGAATCACCACTTCGGTGCCGGCTTGCGCCAGGTCTATGGCGGCAGCCAGGCCGATTGGGCCTGCCCCGATCACCACCACCTTGCGGCGCACGGGGGCAGGGGCGTCCTGATCCGCGTGGCGCGCATAGGGGTACAACGGGACTTCAAAGATCTTGTTCATCAGGTCTCCTCCCTAATTCGGGTGCCGTCAGGCACAGCTTTACCGCTTCCCGGCGTGGGCAGCCGAGAGGATGGTCTAGCGTCTCACAGGTTCTGCCGGGGCGACACGATCTGGATCAAACCGCCCCGGTTGCAATTCCTGGCCGGGGCTCAGCCCTGCAGGGCCTCCCACATCTCCAGATCGCGCTGGGCGGTCCAAATACGCGGGGTGTCGATGCCGCGGGCCTCGTCATAGGCGCGGGCGACGTTGAAAGGCAGGCAATGCTCGTAGATCGCATAATCCGAGAACTTCGGGTCGCACTCGGCACGCACGGCGTCCCAGGCCTCTTTCAGGGTGCCATTGCGGGCGGCTACCTTGGCGGCGGGACGGTACGTGCTCTCGACAAAGCCGCGGGTGTTTTCGATTGCGGCATTCACCATGTCCTTGCCCACCAGCGCGTCGCCGCGGCCAGGTGCGATGGCGTCCACGTCGAATGACTTGATGTTGTCCAGCGTATCGCCCCAGTCGCTGAAGTGGCCGTCACCGCAGTAGCAGGCGGAGTGGTATTCCACGATGTCACCGGTGAACATCACATTCTGGTCGGGCACATGGATTACGATGTCGCCTGCGGTATGGGCCCGGCCCAGGTGCATCAGATCGACCCGCCGGTTGCCAAGATACACGGTCATATCGTCGGAAAAAGTCGTGGTCGGCCAGGTCAGGCCCGGAATGCTTTCATGGCCTTCGAACAGCCGCGGGAAGCGCTGGAACTCGCTGTCCCAGTCTTCCTGGCCGCGTTCCACCACCATGGCACGGGCCGCATCGCCCATGATGACCTGCTGCGCGCCAAATGCCGAGGCGCCCAGCACCCGGACAGCGTGATAATGCGTCAGCACGACGTGGGTGATCGGCTTGTCTGTCACCGAGCGCACGCATTCGATCACCTTGTTCGCCAGCCGCGGGGTTGCCTGCGCCTCCACGATCATCACAGAGTCATCGCCGATGATGACGCCGGAGTTCGGGTCGCCCTCGGCGGTGAAGGCATAGAGGCCTTCTCCGATTTCATCAAAGGTGATCTTCTTTTCGGTCATGTCCCCTTGGGACGCAAAAGCTTTTGCCATGGTGGTCTTCCTTATCTTGCGTAGGGGTCTTCAAGGGCGGCCAGAACGGTGCCGGTGCAGTCGCCGAACCCGATGGAATAGCCGTCGCCCTTTGCCGCGCCCCGCAGGGTCAGCGTGTCGCCATCGGCAATGAAGGAGCGCTCTTCGCCACTGTCCAGCGTCAGTGGTTCCTTGCCGCCCCAGCTCAACTCCAGCAACGAGCCGCGGCTTTCCTTGCTTGGGCCGGAGATGGTGCCGGACCCCAAAAGGTCGCCTGCATTCATCGGGCAGCCCGAGGTGGTGTGATGTGCCAGCTGCTGCGCGGCGGAGTAGTACATTTCCTTGTAGTTGGTTCGCGCGATGGTGGTCGCCTCTTTGCCTTCCGGCGCCATGGTGACTTCCAGGTCAATGTCATAGAGCATCGGCCCGCAGTCTTTCAGGTGGTCCAGCAGCTCCACCTCGCGCTCGGGCGTGTCGCAGCGGAACGGCTCCAGTGCTGCTTTGGTCACAATCCAGGGGCTGATCGAATTGGCGGTCGCCTTGGCCTGGAACGGCCCCAGCGGCTGGTATTCCCAGGCCTGAATGTCGCGCGCCGACCAATCGTTCAGCAGCACATAGCCAAAGATATGGTCATCGGCCTCTTGCACAGTAATCGGACCGTCCGAAGGCGTGCCGACAATGGCGCCCATCTCCAGTTCGATATCGAACCGCGCGCAGGGGGCCCAGCGGGGGGCTGCATCATTGGGGCCTTTCAGCTGTCCCCAGGGGCGGCGCACATCGGTGCCGGAGACCACCACAGAGGATGCCCGTCCGTTATAGCCGATCGGGATATGCAGCCAGTTCGGCGGCAGCGCGTTTTCCGGGCCGCGAAACATTGTGCCGACGTTGAAGGCGTGGTTTTTGCCGGCATAGAAGTCGGTGTATTCGCTGACCGCAAAAGGCATGTGCAGCTCGGCATCCACAGCGGAGACCAGCAGGGCTTCCACCTTTTCCTGTTCGGCAGCGCCGTCGGAAAGCAGCGCAGTCAGCCGTTCACGCAGTGCGGCCCATACTGCGGGGCCTTCTTCCATCAGGTCGTTCCAATAGGGCACGTCGAACAGCGGCGCATCGCCCAGCTGGATCAGCCCGGTCTCTTCGGCGGCCTGCATGTCCAGGATCATGCCGCCGATGGCCACGCCGCAGCGCGGATCGTCGCCATCAACAGAGAACACGCCATATGGCAGGTTGTTCAGCGGGAACGGGTGGGCAGCGTCATTGGCCGAGGCCACCCAGGATTTCAGCAGAGGCATGGTGTCTCCAGTTTCCGGATCCGCAGATCCTTTTCATCTTTCCGGAAGTACTCCGGGGGTGAATGGGCCGGTCAGGCCCAGAGGGGGCAGCGCCCCCTCACCATATTCATTTCAGGCCGGGCGTGCCGTCGAATTTCTTTTCGATGTCGTTCCAGCAGTCGATGTAGTCATCCTGCAGCGGCGCTTCCTTGGCAGCAAAGGCAGTCAGATGTTGCGGGAAGCGGGTCTCGAACATGAAGGACATGGTGTTCTCCAGCTTTTCAGGGCCGAGGTTGGAATTCGACGCGCCCTCGAATGCGTTTTTGTCCGGCCCGTGCGGCAGCATCATGTTGTGCAACGACATGCCGCCTGGGACAAATCCCTGCGGCTTAGCGTCATACTGGCCATAGATGTTGCCCATCAGCTCCGACATGATGTTCTTGTGATACCATGGCGGGCGGAAGGTATTCTCCGCCACCATCCAGCGCTCGCGGAACAGCACAAAGTCGATATTGGCAGTGCCCGGAACGCCCGAAGGAGCGGTCAGAACGGTGAAAATCGACGGATCCGGGTGATCGAACAGGATCGCCCCAACCGGGCAGTAGGTGGTCAGGTCGTATTTGAAAGGTGCATAGTTGCCGTGCCAGGCAACCACATCCAGCGGCGAATGGCCGATTTTGGTCTCGTGAAACTGGCCGCACCATTTGATGGTTACGGTCGAGGGGGCTTCACGATCTTCAAACGCTGCCACCGGCGCCCTGAAGTCGCGCGGGTTAGCCATGCAATTGGCGCCGATCGGGCCGCGGCCCGGAAGTTCGAATTTCTGGCCGTAATTTTCGCAGACAAAACCGCGGCAGGGGCCTTCCAGCACCTCGACCCGGTAAACCAGCCCGCGCGGGATGATGGCAATTTCCTGCGGCGCCAGATCGATAATGCCCAGTTCTGTCGTAAAACGCAGCCTGCCTTCCTGAGGCACTACCAGCAGTTCGGAATCAGCGGAAAAGAAGTAGCTGTCCACCATCGACTCGGTGACCAGATAGATGTGGCTGGCCATGCCTACTTGCGTGTTCACGTCGCCCGCGGTGGTCATGGTGCGCATGCCGGTGAGCCAGGTCATGCCCTGATCTGAATGCGGCACCGGATCCCAGCGGTACTGGCCCAGCGAGATCACGTCCGGGTCAACGTAAGGCGCTGATTTCCAAAGCGGCAGGTCGATTTTCTCATAACGGTGCGAGTGCTTTACCGACGGGCGGATCCGGTAGCACCAGGTCCGTTCCGGCGGGTCGGCGGTAAAGGCGGTGCCGCTCAGCTGTTCGCCGTAAAGGCCATAGTTGCACTTTTGCGGACTGTTCATACCCTGCGGCAGCGCACCGGGCAGCGCCTCACTTTCAAAGTCATTGGCAAAACCGGGCATGTAGCCCTCGTTCGGCCCCTGAAGAGAGGGGGCCAAGATCATTTCATGGGGATCGGCGGGCCGATTCATCGCGCGTTTCTCCTCTTGCTGCTTGCGGAATATTAGTTGTTTTTGTAACTAACAAGGGAGAGGGGAGCAAAATGAACGAAAAAGATGATTTTGCCTTGCAGGATTTCCTGCCGTATCTGTTGAACCGGGCGGCTGAGGAAAGCTCGCTGGGTTTCCAAAAACACTACAAAAACCGCTATGGAATGCTGCGCACAGAGTGGCGGGTGCTGTTCCACCTGGGCAACTACGGTGAGATGACCGCCAAGGAAATCGGTTCGCGGGCAAAGATCCACAAGACCAAAATCAGCCGCGCCGTGGCCAAACTATCGGAAAAGCGGTTTGTGACCCGCACCCGCGATGAAAATGACCGGCGGGCCGAACATTTGACCCTGACTGCCGCTGGGGAGGCCGCCTATAAAGATCTGCGCGAACATGCGTTGCAGTTCGACACCGGCATCTGCGCCCGGTTCACCACCGGCGAAGTTGCAATTTTGCGGTATATGCTGCGCAATTTAGCAGAGATAGACCCATAGACATCGGCGCCTGGAATACCCAAGTAAGGCGGCGGTATTGAAGGTGAAAACATGATACAGATTGATGTCAATTCCGGACCGTTGATTGCCTGGCTGATGGAGCAGGGGCTTCAAGGCGCGCAGCAGCAGGATCTTTTGCAGGGATATTGCCAGCGTCTGGTCGATGCCGGAGTGCCGCTGTGGCGGTTCCACCTGGCACAGCGCGCCTTCCACCCGAAGTTCGGTGGTCTCGGTTTCAATTGGACCCGCACCGACGGCATCAGCCACGAGCACTACGAATACCGCGAGTCCCCGCGCGAGGAATGGCTGCGCAGCCCGTTCTTCCACATTCTGGAGCACAATCTGGAAGAGTTCCGGGAAAGGATCGAAGACAGTGCCCCGGCAGAATTTCCGCTGCTGCCTGAATTGCGCGAGCGCGGGGCGACCGATTACTTCGCAAAAGGCGTGCGGTTTGCACCGCCCGAAGCGGGTCCGAACGATCCGCGCCATCCGCAGGAAGGCATGCTGGTTTCCTGGTCATCAGACCGGCCCGGCGGGTTCAGCAACCGCGAGCTGGATCTGATCCGTACTACGCTGCCGCACCTGGGGCTGGCGCTGAAATCCTCTTCCAACCGGCAGATGGCCAGTGATCTTTTGCAGGTCTATCTGGGCCGCGATGCGGGCCGCCGGGTTTTGTCAGGCGAAATTCAACGCGGTTCCTCGCAGCAGATCGATGCTGTGCTCTGCCTGTTTGACCTTAAGGGCTTTACCCAGCTGGCGGAACGGCTGCCCGGAACCGAGCTGATCGAGATGCTGAACGGCTATTTCGGCCTGGCGGTGGAAACCATCCAGGCGCATGGCGGCAATATCCTCAAGTTCATGGGCGACGGCATGCTGACCATGTTCAACCTCGGCAGTATCGAGGAGGACGCCCATGCGGCCCTTGCGGCGGCCAATGAACTGTGCGGCAAAGTGCGTGCCTTCAACTCCGAGCGCGAAGAGCGGGGGCTGCCCACCGCGGGCTTTACCCTGGCGCTGCACGCGGGAACCATCCTCTACGGCAATATCGGTGCAGAGAACCGGCTTGATTTCACCGTCATCGGCCAGGCGGTGAACCAGACCGCCCGGATCGCGGGGATGCACCGTTCGGTCGGCCAAAGCATCATCATGTCCGAAGACGTGCAGAAGGCGGCCAAAGGCACCAACCACGATCTGGTGTCGCTGGGCCGTTACATGCTGCGCGGAGTGGCCGAGCCGATTGAGCTTTACACCATTTACCGCGGCAATTGCGGCTGCGATGGCTAAACCGCCGCGGGCAGGATCAGATACTGATCTCGACCCCCGGCAGGTTCACTTCCTTCATCATGTCGCGCAGCTCCTGCCGGGCAGCGATGTTGGAAATGTTCAGCTGCTTGACACC
This sequence comes from Leisingera sp. NJS201, assembly GCF_004535885.1. NCBI lineage: Bacteria > Pseudomonadati > Pseudomonadota > Alphaproteobacteria > Rhodobacterales > Roseobacteraceae > Leisingera > Leisingera sp. NJS201. Next base: position 3,724,681 of record NZ_CP038234.1, on the reverse strand, counting down.
GATATCCTTGAGGTCCAGCAGCGTCAGCCCGCGCGGGAACAACTCGCGGAAAATCACCCGCTCGGAAAAGCCCGGTGCGACCCGGAAGCCGATCCGCTTGGACAGCATATTAATTGCGCGCTCCATCTTTTCCTTGTTGACCATGCGCTGTGTGCCGACGCGGTTGCGGATCACGATCCAGTCGATCGGCTTTAGCCCCGCCTGCGCCCGCAGCTGACGGGCGTTCCAGACCATCTCCGAGTAGACTGACGGCCCGGTAATCGCCTCACCCTTCTGGTCCACATGCGCCAGCAGGTCGAAATCGACAAAACTGTCATTCAAGGGAGTGATCAGCGTGTCAGCCAGCGAATGCGCCACCTGACTGAGACGCGTGTGCGAGCCGGGGCAGTCGATCAGGATGAAGTCATGGCCAGGCTCCAGCGCCGAGACCGCCGCTGACAGCCGGTGGTCATAGATGTTTTCCCCCGGCTGCAAGCTATCGGGATCAATCTCCGGCAGTTCGTGCATTCCCACCATCGGCAGGTCCAGCCCTGCCTTCGCGCAGAAATCCTTGCGGTTCTCCAGATACCGCCCCATCGAGCGCTGCCGCAAGTCCAGGTCAAGCGCCGCCACCTTGTGCCCAAGCCGGGCCAAGGTGGTAGCAACATGCATGGACACAGTGGATTTTCCCGCGCCGCCCTTCTCGTTGCCGACGACAATAATATGCGCCATGTACAGGTCCCTTCGCTCGTGCCTTTGGCACGCTTTTATCTTTGCGCCCCTGTATAGGCTCTGGATTCGGTCAAGAAAAGCGGTCTGCGCGGGCTGGTAAACTTAGTGTATCACCTGTGTTTTGAAGGTCCCGCCGGCTTGCGGTTGGGACGGGTGTCGCCGCCTTTCCCAGGTTTGGCAAATGGAGCGCGGGCCTTGTTTTTCTTGCTGTTCGGCTTGCCGGCCGGCGGTTTGGGGCCTTTGGCTTTGAAAGGTTTGGCTGCCGGTGCGCCGGGTTTTGCCATCCGTTTGGACGGATCCGAAGCGCCTTTGGGCTTGGCCGTGACTGCCGGAGCGGGCTTGCGGGGACGGTCATCGGGGCGCGGTTCGCGGCGTTCTTCCCGGTCCTGCTTGCCGCTCCATTCCTTACGCGGCGGCCGGCTGTCGCGGCCGTCATCGGATTTGGCGCGATAGGGTTTGGGGCCATCCTGCTTGCCGCGGTGCGGTTTTTCGCCGCGATCACGGTCGCCCTTGAATCCGCCCTTGGGGCCACCGGGGCCACGGCGCTGGGCTGGTCCCAGATCAGGGGCTTCGGACAGCTGTGTCAGCACCGCGCCTGGCTCCAGCTCGGTCTTGCCGCCCAGTGCTTTCAGGAAGCCATCAACCGCATCCTGGCTGATTTCGGCAAAGGTTTCGTTTTCTTGTATCCGGATCGCCCCGATAACGTCGCGATCAATATTGCCGGCCTTGCACAGCATCGGCAGTACCTTGCGCGGGTCCGCACCAGCGGCGCGCCCGCCTGACAGCGAGAACCACACCGACGGGCCGAAATCCTTGCGTTCTTTGCGTTCCTTGCGCGGTTCCTCCGCACCGGCCGGGCGCAGATCTTCCGGCGCCGAATGGCGGCTGCGGAAAAGGCGCAGGTAGGTGGTGGCAATCTGCTCGGCAGAGAAATGCTCCAGCAGGGTCTTAACGCCTGCCTGTTCCTGCTCCACAACAGGCTCCTGCCAGACAGGGTCGGCCAGCATCCGCTCCTCGTCACGCGCCATAATGTCGTCGGCCGAGGGCGCTTCGCAGTGTTCTGCCGTCAGCTTGGCCCACTTCAGCAGCCGCAGCGCCTTGCTGCGGGCCTTGGGCGGCGCGATCAGCGCGCTGACGCCCTTGCGGCCCGCGCGGCCGGTGCGGCCCGAACGGTGCAGCAGAGTTTCGTGGTTCGACGGCAGCTCGGCATGAACCACCAGCTCCAGCCCTGGCAGGTCGATGCCGCGTGCGGCCACGTCAGTGGCCACGCAGACCCGGGCGCGGCCGTCGCGCATTGCCTGCAGCGCCTGGCTGCGCTCGGCTTGGGACAATTCGCCCGACAGCGTCACCACCGACAGACCGCGGTTGGTCAGCCGTGCCGCCAGACGGTTCACCGCCGCTCGGGTGTTGGCAAAAACAATGGAGCTGGGCGCCTCATAGTAGCGCAGCACATTGATGATGGCGTTTTCCGCATCTTGCTGCGCCACGCTCATCAGCCGGTATTCAATGTCGGAATGCTGTTTGGTTTCGCCTGCGGTCTGGATCCGCTGCGCGTCCTTCTGGAATGTCTTGGCCAGGCTGGCAATGCCCGACGGCACGGTGGCCGAGAACAGCAGGGTGCGGCGGTCTTCGGGCGCTTCGCCCAGAATGAACTCCAGATCTTCGCGGAAGCCCAGGTCCAGCATTTCGTCGGCTTCGTCCAGCACCACGCCGCGCAGATTGCTGAGATCAATAGAGCCGCGCATGATGTGGTCACGCAGCCGCCCTGGCGTTGCCGCGACGATATGCGCACCGCGGGCCAGCTCCCGGCGCTCGTCGCGCATATCCATGCCGCCAACGCAGGAGGCGATCACCGCACCGGCGCCCTTGTACAGCCAGCTCAGCTCGTGTTTCACCTGCAGCGCCAATTCCCGTGTCGGCGCAATCACCAGGGCCAGCGGCGCGGCAGCAGCCTCAAATGCCTCAGCCTCACCCAGCAGTGTCGGTGCCAGCGCCAGTCCGAACCCGACGGTCTTGCCTGATCCGGTCTGCGCCGAAACCAGCAGGTCGCGCTCGTTCAGCTCTGGCTGGGTCACAGCCTCCTGAACTTGAGTCAGGGTTTCATATCCGCGCTCTTGCAGTGCGTTGGCCAGGGCTTGTTTCACGAGGAGGGCTGTCTTTCCCGCAAGGCGCATACCGCCTCAGCGTCAGGAGAAAAGAAAGAAGGCTGCCCGTCCGGGGCAGCCTTCGGGAGTTTGGCAAAATACGGCAGGTGGCTTAGAAGCCCAGGCCTTCGTATTTCTTCTTGAACTTCGACACGCGGCCGCCGGCATCCATCAGGCGCGAGGTGCCGCCGGTCCAGGCCGGGTGCACGGTCGGGTCGATGTCCAGCGCCAGCTGATCCCCTTCATTGCCCCAGGTGGAGCGCATTTTGAGGATGGTGCCGTCGGTCATTTTGACGTCGATGAAGTGGTATTCGGGATGAGTGTCTTTTTTCATGATACCGCTCCTCAGGCTTTCTTGGGCTTGTAGTGTGCATCTTCTGCGATACGGGCCGACTTGCCGCGGCGCTCGCGCAGGTAGTACAGCTTGGCGCGGCGCACGCGGCCGCGGCGCACAACGGTGATGCTGTCGATGTTGGTCGAATGCAGCGGGAACACACGCTCCACGCCTTCGCCGAACGAAATCTTGCGGACGGTGAACGAACCGGCAATGCCCGAACCGTTTTTACGGCTGATGCAAACACCTTCGTACATCTGCACGCGCGAACGCGAGCCTTCGGTCACCTTAAAGCCGACACGGATGGTGTCGCCGGCTTTGAAATCAGGGATATCTTTCCCCAGGGCGGCGATCTGTTCCGCCTCCAGCTGTGCGATCAAGTTCATCGCAACTCTCCTAAATTGGCCTGCGGTTCTTTCCGCAGAGGTTTGCGCCGTCATGAGAGCTCTTGGTCTTCACCGGGTCCCGCCTTAGGCAGCCCGCCAGAGATCACGCAGTCTGTTTCTTGCTTCTGGCGGTCAGATCCCGGGTGAAAACCGAAGAAGATCTTCAGGTGGATTGATCCAACAGCCAGCAGTCCGGAGCCGCAAAAGCGAATCCAGACTTGCGGACGTATAGGCAGAAATGCGGGCCGGATCAAGGGAAAGAAATGCAGGTCCGGCCGCAGCGGGGGCGGAGCAGGGAACCTTCGAGGATGACAGGCGTTTTACCTGATCGGAGCCAAGAGAGGAAGACAGATGGAGCAGGTGGATGCGGATGTCGGCAATGTTTTTGAGAAGATAGACAGCTGGGTGGACGGCTTTTTCAGAATCCTGCCCAACCTTGGCATCGCGCTGGTTCTGCTTGCCGTGTTCTGGCTGCTGGCCAGGCTGGTTGCCGGTGTCGTGAGTAGGGCCGGAAAAAGACGCGGGCGGGACAATCTGGGCGAGGTCGGCGCAGCCCTGATAAAATGGGCGCTGATCATTGTCGGTCTGATGCTGGCGATCACGGTCATTGCGCCCTCCATCACTCCTGCGGATCTGTTTGCCGGCCTGGGTATCGGCTCCGTTGCCATCGGCTTTGCCTTTAAGGACATTCTGCAGAACCTGCTGGCGGGGATCCTGATTCTGTTGCGCCAACCGTTTTCAGTTGGGGACCAGATTATCTCTGGCGGGCATGAAGGCACGGTGGAGCGGATCGAAACCCGGGCAACGCTGATTAAAACATACGACGGGCGCCGCGTTGTCATTCCGAATTCTGACATTTACACCGATGCCGTCACCGTCAACACAGCGTTTGAGCAGCGCCGTTCGCAGTATGACGTGCAGATCGGTTGCAACGACAGCTGGGACGACGCCAAGCGGATCATGCTGGAGGCTGCGCGCGGATGCGACGGGGTGCTGGAGGACCCGGCGCCGGAAGCGCTGCCTTGGGCGATTGCTGACAATGGCAACAATATCCGCTTGCGCTGGTGGACCAAATCCGACCGGGCAAGCGTGGTGCAGACCTTTGCCCAGGTGATCGAGGCTGTCTACAAAGCGCTGGATGACAGCGGAATTGACATGCCGTACCCGACCCAGGTGATGCTGTTTCACGACCAGACCGAGGAAACCGATGGCGACCGCAGCCGGCATCGTGAAGGCTGGCCTGCGCGGCCCGATGGCAACAACCCCAGGCCGCTCCGGATCGCAGATGCGCTGGCCGGGAGGCGGCAGACGCAAAGTGAGGAGAGCCAAGAGTAACCGGGTTCCCGGACGGGCGTGGCTGCACAAGGCCGGTGGGCCTTGTGTCTGTCATACCGGCAATCTTAGCCGGTTTTGTCGTCCACTGCTGCATCAGGGGCGTTTTTCTTGACGGACTCGATGCCATTGTTGCGGCCAGAGGCGCTGGCGTAGCTTTGCGAGGTGCCGATCACCTGGCCATTGGTGGCTTTCAGGTTGAACATGTGCTTGCCGGCGGCTGTTTCCTTGCGCTCATACCGCCCATCATCACCAGCGTTCTTTTTAACTGACTCAATGCCGTTCTCAGCACTGGCTTTCTGCTTGTAGCCTTCGCTGGCCAGAATGTTCTCGCCGTTGCCTGCTTTCAGGCGGAAGCGGAATTCGCCCGCATTATCGGTATAAAGTTCGAATTTCCCAGACACCCTGCTCACTCCTAATTCCTGATGAATATGAGGGGACTTAATCACGGCTTGGGTCATCCGGCAATGTTTTGGGGCTGCTGCAAACGCGGAATCGGCGGTGCGGGCCAATCACCCGATCAGCGTTTGTTGTCTTTCTTGCTGCTGTGAGCTTCCCATAGATCAGGACGGCGGGCCTTGGTAATGTCTTCGCTCATCCTGTGCCGCCATTCCGCGATCTTGCCATGGTGGCCTGACATCAGCACATCCGGGATTGCGCGGCCGTTCCATTCGGCAGGGCGGGTATATTGCGGATGCTCCAGCAGGCCGGAGGAAAAACTCTCCTCCTCGGTCGAGGCCTGATTTCCCAGCACGCCGGGGATCAGCCGGACGGTGGCATCAATCAGTGCCTGCGCAGCCAGTTCGCCGCCGGTCATCACGAAATCGCCCAGGGAGACTTCCTGAATACCGTAATGGTCCAGTACCCGTTCATCGACGCCTTCAAACCGGCCGCACAACAGGGTCATACCATCGCATTGGGCGAAGTTCTGCATCATCTGCTGGTCCATCCGGCGCCCCCGTGGCGACAGGTAGATCAGTGGCCAGTTGCCTTTGGTTCCGGCCATGGTGTGCTCAATAGCATTGCCCAGAACATCCGCGCGCAGCACCATGCCGGCGCCGCCGCCCGCAGGGGTGTCATCCACATTGCGATGCTTGCCGGCGCCGAACTCGCGCAGATCCACTGTCTCAAGCTGCCACAACCCGTCTTGCAGCGCCTTACCCGTCAGGCTTTCGCCCAGCACTCCGGGGAAGGCTGCGGGAAACAGGGTGATGACCTTGGCTTTCCAAACGCCTGCAAGGTCCGGCGTGGGTGTCATCAGTTCACGCGGTTTCAGGGTCGGACGGATGGCCTTGCGGCCGTGGGATTTGCTTGGTGCTGTCATAATAATGCTGTTTAGTTCAGTCAGATTTTCGCGCAATAGAAAGCTTTGGCCCCTGCATGAATTCGAAACGCACTTCTCTGCCAGCATCCATTGAGCAGCAGGGCGGGTTCGAGGCCGCGCAGCGCCGTGCCGAAGCGCTGTGGCCCGGGATTGCTTCGGATCTGGGGCTCCCGGCTGCAGGCGCTTTGTTCAGACGGATGCAGGTCAACCCCAAAAAAGAGGATCAATGCTGCGTCTTGATAGTATGCTTGCAGGACGGCAGGGAACTTGTGATGCGGGCTGACTTCGCCGAAGGAAACCTTCACCGGCATCAGGCGAACCTGAAACGCCACCGGACCGCAGCAGAGGCGCTGAAATTCACGGCGGGCGTATCGGTGCCGCAGCTTCTTTGGTGCGATCCCCAGTATAAGTACACGCTGATGGAATTGGCTCCTGGGGATACAGCATTCCAGGCATTGTATCTGGCTGGCTATGGGCTTGGGGACCGCGACCGGCTGTTGCAGCGGATCGGCGCCGCGGTTGCTGCGCTGCACCGCTGCTCGGCGACGGATGAGCAGGTATTCTGGCCGATGCGGCATCTTAAAACCGTGTCACGGACTGCCGGTACCGTTCGTGCAGGAGAGGTGACCGTTGTAAAACCGAAGCGTTTCCTGGGGCTGTGTGCGTATCTGCACCGTGCTGGGCGGCGCGCCAGAGGTGTCAGATACCAGCCCGGCTTTGCCCATGGCGACCTGCATTTCCGGAATGTTCTGGCCTCAGATGATCAGATTTCCTTTATCGATTTTTCCAGCCAGAGGTTTTCTATCGCCGAGCGCGATATCTCCAACCTATGGCTTGCAAATGGCCTGGACCATTTGTCCGGCCTGGACGGAGACGCTGGATTTGGCGGGGTTTCACAAGCAGATTGGGCGGCGTTCGAAGAAGGCTACGGGCGGCATGTTTCCCGTGAACCGCTTTTCCAGTTCTGCTTTGCGCTGCGGCTTTGGGAATCCTGGATCAGGTTCTCGGCATCCGGCCGCGCCGCCGGAAAGAAAGGTCAGAGGCAGCTTGAGCAGGTGGTTAAGGTTCTTGATTTACTTCTGGACCAAGAGCCGGGCTGAGCGGGGCCTGCCCGCTCAGAACAGCCCTTCGGGCGGATCGGCGATAATGCGGCCCCGGGTCTGGTCCACGGTTGGCACCGCTTCCAGAGTGAAGGGCAGCAGCACCGTGGCTTTCAGGCCGGGGCCGTGGATTTCCAGCAGGTCGGCTGCGCCGTGGTTCTGCACCGATTTCACTGTGCCCAGCAGGGTGCCGCCGGTGTCATACACTTCCAGCCCGATCAGGTCGGTGTGATAGAATTCGTCATCCGGCAGCTTTGGCAGCTGGTCGCGGCGGGTAAACAGGCGCAGGCCTCTGACTGCATCGGCCTGCTCTTTGGTTTCAACGCCGCTCAGCCGGGCGGCAAAGCCGTTTTTGACCGTTCGGGTCAGGGTCACCGTAAAACTCCGGCTGCCGTCCTCGCTGGTAAGCGGTGAATAGTCGCTGATTTCTTCGGGAATGGCGCAGAAGCTCTTGAGCCGCACCTCGCCGCGCACGCCGAAAGCGCCGGCCACCGCTCCCACGCAGATCAGGTCGCTCATGGTGTTATTCCTTTGCACAGAACCCAGCGCGCAGCCATTGGCCGCCAGAGTGTTCGCAGAGTTCGCTTTGGTGGTTGCGTTCAAAAAAGATGCCTGCGGTAAATGCCACTGCAACAAAAAACACAAGCCGGATCAACCGTCCCATCGCGGGCCTCAGCGGGTTTCAAGCGGCAGGCTGGCCATCCGGCTTTCCCAGCCGGTTTCTTCCAGCTCCGGCGTGTCCGAGAACCGTTCCGGATAGCCAATGCAGAAATAGCCGATCAGCTGCCAGCCTTCGGGGCGTTCAGGTCGCGGTTCAACTGTTCGGGGTCCAGCACCGAAACCCAGCCCAGGCCCAGTCCTTCGGCCCGAAGAGCAAGCCAGAACAATGTGATAGCGGTGACCACCGAATAGCGGCGCATCTCCGGCATGGTTGCGGCGCCCAGGCCGTGGCCCTGCGCAGTTTCATCGTCGCAGTAGACCGCCAATTGCACCGGGGCGTCGCGCATTCCGGACAGTTTCAGCCCGGCATAACGCTCGGCGCGTTCGCCGGAATACCCTTCCAGGGCTTGCGCATTGGCAGTCTCAAAATTCTTCAGCGCAGCGGCACGGGCAGGGCTGCTGTCCACCCGCAGGATGCGCCAGGGTTCGCTGAGACCCACAGACGGGGCAAGCGGAATGGCAGAGAGGCAGCGCATCAGCACTGCCTCTTCCACCGGATCGCTGCGGAACCGGCGCACGTCGCGCCGGAGCCGCATCAGCAGATCAAGCTGGCTGCGGAACTCTTCGGGAAAAGCGCCCCGCAGCTCCACGGAATTATTCCGCGTCTGCAGTTGCTGCGGAGGCTTCAGCAGCCTTTGCAGCTTTCTCTTCTGCGCGCTCCTGGGCTTTCTTGCCCGGGGCGCCTTTCTTGGGGTTGCTGCGCTCGGTCTTGGCACGGACACCGGCCGCTTCCAGCATGCGGGCGATACGGTCGGTGGGCTGCGCGCCGTGGTCCAGCCAGTGCTGCACGCGTTCCATGTCCATTTTCACGCGCTCTTCGCTGTCTTTCGGCAGCAGCGGGTTGTAGGTGCCCAGCTTCTCGATGAAGCGGCCGTCGCGCGGCATGCGGCTGTCAGCAGCCACGATGCGGTAAAAAGGACGCTTTTTAGAGCCGCCGCGGGCCAAACGGATTTTCATTGCCATGGGTACATCTCCTTTGATGGCGTTGTCCGGGGTTTGCCCCGGTTGTTCCTGTTGTCTGTTATTATTCTTGGTGTTTCTTGTGGTGCCGAATGACTTCACCGATGATGAAGTTCAAAAATGCCTTAGCGAATTCAGGGTCCAGATCGGCCTGTTTTGCCAAGTCTTCAAGCCGCGCGATCTGCGCCGCTTCGCGGGTTGGATCAGACGGCGGAAGGTGGTGTTCAGCCTTGAGCCGCCCCACTGCCTGGGTGTGCTTGAACCGCTCGCCCAGAGTGTAAACGAGGATCGCATCCAGGCGGTCGATGCTTTCGCGGTGGCCCTTCAGCAGCTGGGCTGCGCGGACGGCGGGGTCTTGGGTTTCGGTCGTCATCAGGTCCTCCGCAGGGCAGCAATGCCAGGGCGTGCCGGGACAGCAGCAGGCATATATCCGCTATTCACAGCAAGTAGACCGCCACAGCGCAGCAAATGGGTGTTCTGGTGCAACTCAGTCAAGTGCCCAACCCTCCGGCTTGAACAACGGGTCGGCGTAGTGGCCGATTTCCATTTCGATGCCATGCGCAATCTGGCTGTCCTTCAGGGTGTCCGGCGCAGGGTGGCGGTAGACCGCATCATTGCCGTCGATGGTTGCGGCGCTGTGGTCCTTGGCAGCGCCGAGCCGCTCCGCCAGCCGGATCGAATCGAGATTCTTGGGATCGATATAGCTGACCGCGGTCTCCCAGCCCAGATTTGAATAAAAATGTCCGCGTGCGGCCTGTACCGCCTCCAGCGCATAGCCCTTGCCGGCGGCACCGGGCCAGATGATCCAGGCGATCTCGCGTTCGGGCCAGCCCGCGGGCTGCCAGCCGCCGGCCATGCCGTAAGTCTCGTCCGTGGCCTTGTCATGGATCATCCACATGCCGAAACCGCGCACCTGCCAATGGCCGATCTCAGCCGCATAGAGCATCCAGGCCTCGTAGGTATTCAGCGGACCGCCCATAAAGCGCGAGCGGTAGGAGCTGAAGGTGGCTTTGAAATCGGGGTAGTCCTGCGGTTCGGGGCCACGCAGTACCAGACGGCGGGTTTCGATCACCGGGATGTCAAAGGGCATCAGCGCGCTCCCTTCAGCGGAAGGTCGCGGCCGGGCCGGACTATGATCCCGTAACGGCGCATTAGTGCAGCAGGCCCCGTTCGGCCTGCGCGCCGGACATGCGGGCGGGCGGGACATGGCGCCAGACGCGGATATTGGGCGCGGGCTGCAGGCGGAAGCTGACCGGCTTTTCCGGGCGGGCGCCGACGCGTTGGGCCAGTGCGATGGAGGCGCCGTTTTCCTCGGGCACGTAGGAGACGATGCAGTCCCACCCGGCCTCGGCAAACAGCCAGTCGAGAACACATTGCGCGGCTTCGCTGGCGTAGCCCTTGCCGCGGCCCGTTTCCATCAGGTGCCAGGACAGTTCCGGTTCCGGCCAGCCTTTGGGGAACCAGGGGCCAACCAGGCCCACGGTCCGGCCGGTGCTGCGTTCAACCACGGCAAACAGGCCGTAGCCGTGCAGATGCCAGTGGCCGATGATGGTGGCAATCGACCACCAAAGCGAATCCGGATCTTCTGCCGCATCGATGAAGCGCGCCGCGCCCGTGTCGAGGAAGGCGGCATTGGCGTCGAACTCCGGGTCCGCCGGAGACATCAGCATAAGCCGTTTGGACTTTAGCCGCGGATACGGCGTTTGCACGTCAGTCATCTTGTACCCCTTTGTCCGGGCGGCGGACCGCCCGGCATAAATTTCACCCATCCAATGAGGGAGTATCGGGAGACTGCGTAATTTTCAGTTAAACGGGCTGCATCCCGGGCTGCCGGTGCGGCCTGGTTTGTGCAAATTTGACAGAAGCTCATGCGTAGGCCTCCATCCCGCCGTCGCAAGGCGCCTCGGGGCAGGGTGGCGGTAGACCAGCTCACGCCCGTGTTTCGGGTTGTCGAATTCCGCCTCGAACACCGCGCCAAGCCGTTCGGCCAGCGCCACCGAACGGGTATTGCCCGGGAAGATGTTGGAACTGAGTGCGGGCAGGCCCATCACCTCATAGGCGTGGGTGCGGGCGGCCAGCGCGGCCTCGGCCATGACGCCGCGGCCTTCGCCGGCCGGGAACGCCACCCAGCCCAGTTCCGGTTCCGGCCAGCCTTCGGGCTGCCAGATGCCGGTGATGCCAAGCGCCTCGCCGGTTTCCTTGCAGGTTATGGTCCAGAAGCCGAAACCGCGCATTGCCCAGTGGCCCACCGACATGGTGAACCAGCGCCAGGCTTCGTTGCGGTCGAGCGGGCCGCCAAACCCCCAGGAGCGTGCTTCATCGGCGAAGAACTCTGCCACCGGCCCGAAATCCGCCGCCTCCGGTCCGCGCAGGACCAGGCGTTCGGTTTCAAGCTGAGGGATGGCGGGGAGCTGCATAGGTTACTTCTTCTTGCCGAAACCGCTGAGGCCCGCGGGCAGGCCCATGCCGCCGCCAAGACCGGGCAGGCCGCCGGGCAGGCCGCCTTTGCCGCCCATTGCCTTGGCCGCGGCTTCCAGCGCTTTGGGGTCCATCTGGCTGGGATCCATGCCGCCCATATCCGGCATGCCGCCCTTGCCGAACATGCCCTTCATGGCCTGTTTCAGCATCTTGCCTTTGCCCATCTTGCCCATCTTCTTCATCACATCGGCCATCTGCCGGTGCATCTTCAGAAGCTTGTTGAGGTCGGAGACCTCCATGCCGGAACCGGCCGCGATGCGTTTCTTGCGGCTGGCCTGCAGCAGCGCGGGGTTGGCACGCTCTTTCTTGGTCATCGACTGGATCATGGCGATCTGACGTTTCAGCACCTTGTCGTCCATGCCGGCATCCTGCACCTGCTTGGCCATTTTGCCCATGCCGGGCATCATCTGCATCATGCCCTCCATGCCGCCCATCTGGAGCATCTGTTCAAGCTGCATCTTCAGGTCGTTCATGTTGAACTGACCCTTCATCATGCGCTTCATCATCTTTTCGGCCTGTTCGGCCTCGATGGTTTCCTGGGCCTTTTCGACCAGCGCCACGATGTCGCCCATGCCCAGGATGCGGCCGGCGATCCGGTCTGCCTCAAAGGTTTCCAGGGCGTCCATCTTCTCGCCCAGGCCGACAAAGCGGATCGGCTTGCCGGTGACGGCGCGCATCGACAGCGCCGCACCGCCGCGGCCGTCGCCGTCCATCCGGGTGAGCACTACGCCGGAGATGCCGATCTTGGCATCAAATTCCTCGGCCACCTCGACGGCGACCTGGCCGGTCAGGCCATCGACCACCAAGAGGGTCTCGCGCGGGGAGACTACGTTCCGGACGTCCTCGACCTCCTGCATCAGCACTTCGTCGATGTGCAGGCGGCCGGCGGTGTCCAGCATGTAAACGTCATAGCCGCCCAGCGTCGCCTGCTGCTTGGCGCGTTTGGCGATATCGACGGGTTTCTGGCCGGGTACGATCGGCAAAGTGTCGACGCCGATCTGGGTGCCGAGGACGGCCAGCTGGTCCATCGCCGCCGGGCGGTAGACGTCGAGCGAGGCCATCAGGACCTTCTTGCCCTCTTTGTCCTTCAGCCTTTTTGCCAGTTTGCCGGTGGTGGTGGTCTTACCCGAGCCTTGCAGGCCGACCATCAGGACCGGGGCGGGCGGGTTGTCGACCTTAAGCTTGCCGGGGTCTTCGTCACCGCGCAGCACGTCGACCAGCGCGTCATGGACGATTTTGACCACTTGCTGGCCGGGGGTCACCGATTTGGTGACGGACTGGCCGGTGGCCTGCTCCTGCACCTTTTTAACGAAGTCGCGGGCCACCGGCAGCGAGACATCAGCCTCCAGCAGGGCGACGCGGACTTCGCGCAGGGCGGACTTGACGTCCTCTTCATTGAGGGCGCCCTGTTTGGTCAGCCGGTCAAAGACGCCGGAAAGGCGTTCGGATAGATTTTCAAACATGCCTTGCGGCCTCCTGTGCCGGTTTCCAGTTGTAGCGCCCCCGTATGTAGGAGACATGCGATCCATGCGCAAATGCCCCAAGCTCCTCGTGTCAGTCGTGGGGCAAACCAAACGGGTTTGCCCCACGGGCGTAACACGCTGGTGGGGGGCGATCCCTGGCACGGGCAGGGACCGGAAGACTCAGTGCTTCCGGACGTTGGAGCAGGCGTTACGCCGATTGACCGTCAGAGTCAACTGTTGCAAGGGGGGCTGCAGGCAGCCATGCGTTGATCGCATCGGCCAGCTGCAGCGGGCCGCGGCCATTGGTAAAGGCTTCAACCACCGGGTGGCGGCCGGCGCTCATGCCGCCGTCCAGTACCAGCACCGGGCGGTAAAGCGTGCGGGTGCGGCCCTCGCTGCGGCTGGTGGTGCTTTCCACCTCGGCGTGGGACAGGTCGGCGAGCCGGTGTTCGGCCTCGCTGTAGCCGAACACCGACTGGCGCCGGATCACGATACTGCCGCCGGAGCGGTCGAGGATCACCTGCACCCGGCGCACAAAGAGGCAGAAGGCGGCAAAGCCCATACCGCCGCCCGCGAGGGCAAAGAAGATGCCGAACCAGAGGTTCGCGCCGCCGGTGCTGGCCGCGCCAAGACCTGCGCCAACAAAGACCAGGATAAACAGGGTAAGGGCGATGCCGATGAACCAAGGGTTATCGGCCAGGATCAGCTGTTCAGGCGTGTTGCGGGTGATTTTCATGGTGTAAGCTTACCCTGGGGAAAGCGGTCCTTCAGGGGAAAATGGCGGACTTTGCGTCAAATTCGTGTACGGGGCGCCGCCGCTACGCCCTCTGCGCGCTTGACTCGGGGCGGGGCGCTTGGCCAACATCAAAAACGGCCCTCTGCTGTCCATTCACCGGCACGGGGCGCTCAGAAGAGCACCGAGGCAGATCTTTGACACAGGTAAGCTGCACGCCCTTGGCGGCTGCGGTCCTAGGCGGGCATTCGCATCAGCCAAGGGAGGATCTAAGAACATGCGCGTTTTCACTATTCTGGGACCGTCGCAGTCCGGCAAATCAACGCTGGCCACGGCGCTGGCCAATCTGGACAGCGCTGCCGGCAAGCGGCAGGAGGTTGCAGGCGTTGCCGCTTTGCAGCCTTTTTCATTCATGGGCGAGGACTGGGCCGCAATCGACATCGCGGGCGGGGCCGACAATCTGGCGCAGGCGGGGCCTGCACTGGCGGCCAGCGACGCGGCCGTCCTTTGCGTGCCGGCTGATGCCGGGGCTGCGGTGCTAAGCGCGCCGTATCTGCGCAAGCTGGAGGAGGCGGGCATCCCCGCCTTTCTTTTTGTCAACCGCATGGACCAGGCAGCGGACCGGGTGGCAGAGATCGTTGCCGCGCTTCAGGCCTATTGCAGCCACAACATCATTCTGCGGCAGGTGCCGATCCGCGAGGATGGCCAGGTTGTGGGCGCTGTGGATCTGATTTCCGAACGCGCCTGGCAGTATCAGGAGGGTAAGCCTTCGGCGCTGATTGAGCTGCCGGTGGCAATGTATGCGCGCGAGCAGGAGGCCCGCACCGAGCTGCTGGAAGCGCTGGCGGATTTTGACGACACGCTGCTGGAAGAGTTGATCGAGGATCAGAAGGTGATGCCGGAAGAGGTCTATGATGTGGCGACCAAGGTGCTGCAGCATAACGACCTGGTTCCGGCACTGATGGGGTCGGCTGAGCATAAGAATGGCATCCTGCGGCTGATGAAGTCCTTGCGGCACGAGGCGCCGGATGTGGGCGTCGCACTGGAGCGGCTGTCGCAGGACGGCGCGGTGGTGGCCGTCGGCTGCATGGCGGATCTGGTCAAACATCTTGGCAAGACGGTGATGGTACGCGCGCTGGACATAGGCATGGGCAATGGCGCCCCTGTCGGCGGCGCGGCACTGGGGTCGCTGACAGGGATCGGCGGCGCCGTGAACAACGCGTTTCAGGCAGGAGACATTGGGCAGGCGGTTAAATCGGATCATTTGAACCTGGGTTTTGCCTATGGGCCGGAAGGGGCGGCGCCGTTGCCGGATTGGGCGCAGCCGCGGCCTTCGACATTCCGGCGGGTGATCACTCCGTTGAATGAGCGCGACGATGCGCGGCTGTCGGGCGCGCTGGAACGGCTGGCGGAGATCGACCCGGCGCTGGTGGTGGGGCAGGATGAGGCCAGCGGCCATCTGCTGCTGAACCTGCAGGGGCCGCTGCACATGCGACGCATCAAGCAGGCTTTGAAAGACGAGTTCGGCGTCGAGGTGGAGGAGGGGCAGGTGCCTCCGGCGCTGCGCGAGACCATCAGCAAGAGCGTGCAGATCCAATACCGACACCGCAAGCAGTCCGGCGGCGCGGGTCAGTTTGCCGATGTGGTGATCAAGGTGAAGCCGTTGCCGCGCGGCAGCGGCTTTGTGTTCGAGGAAACAGTGAAGGGCGGCGCGGTGCCCAAGAACTACATCCCCTCGGTCGAGGCCGGCGCGCGCGAAGCGCTGGCGCAGGGGCTTAACGGCCATCCGGTAGTGGATGTCTGCGTGACGCTGAAGGACGGCAAGCATCACTCGGTCGACAGTTCCGACTATGCCTTCCGCACCGCGGGCAAGAACGCGGTTCGGGAGGCGCTGTCTGAGGCCGGCGCGGTGCTGCTGCAGCCGATCATGCGGGTGCATATCCATGTGCCGTCCGTCTTCACCGGCGGGCTGGTGCCGGTGGTGAGCGGCATGAAGGGGCAGATTCTGGGGTTCGAGGCTGAGGACGGCGTGGCCGGCTGGGACGTGTTCGAAACCCTGCTGCCAATGTCGGCGCAGGATAATCTGTGCAACACGCTGGCCAGTGCCACCCGCGGTACCGGCTGGTTCAGCACTGATTTCGACCACTATGAAGAGGCGCGGCGGGCGGATTTCGCCGAGGCCTAGGTCCAGGCTGGCGCAAATCGGGGTGCAGGGGGCGGAACACCTCTTGCGTCCCGCTGCTGTTTTGCGTGATTTGCTCTGCAATTCGACACTGATTTCGCGGAGCACGCCATGGACGCCTCATCAACCTATCAGGACAGCCTGCCTGTCTCTTCGGACGCGCTGCTGAAGCAGCTGGACGACTGGGGCATTGCCTATCAGCTGCACACCCATGTGCCGCTACGCACGGTGGAGGATGCCAAGGGCGTCGAGGAGCAGTTCATGGTGCCGGGCGAAAACGCTCTGCGGCTGAAGAACCTGTATCTGCGCGACAAGAAGAAGCGGAACTATCTGGTGACGCTGCAGCAGGACCGCGAAATCGACCTGAAAGCGCTGGGCGCGGAACTGGGCGCAGGCAACCTGTCCTTTGGTTCCGCTGACAGGTTGCTGGAGAACCTCGGCATCCGCCCTGGCGCGGTCAGCCCGCTGGCGATGATCACCGGCGCAAAGAAAGGCGTCACCTTCTATATGGACGCCGCTGCACAGGAAGCGGATGTGATCTATATGCACCCGCTGGTCAATGACCGCACGGTGGCGATGAAACGTGCCGATGTGATGGCATTCTTTGAAAAGACAGGCTGCGAGGTCAGCTGGGTCTAACCGGCCCGCTCCTCCTCCAGCGCAAGATCCAGCGCGGCGGCAACATGGGCGGCAGAGGGGTTCACGAACAGGAAGCCGCC
The DNA here is from genome assembly GCF_004535885.1 of Leisingera sp. NJS201. Classification (NCBI taxonomy): domain Bacteria; kingdom Pseudomonadati; phylum Pseudomonadota; class Alphaproteobacteria; order Rhodobacterales; family Roseobacteraceae; genus Leisingera; species Leisingera sp. NJS201. Next base: position 3,708,095 of record NZ_CP038234.1, on the reverse strand, counting down.
GGTCTCGAAACTGACGTCGTCGATGTGGTCAGGGAAGGCCAGCGGCAGTTCGGTGCAGGCCAGCAGAATGGCGGTGCCGGGCCGGGCGTGTTTGGCGCAAAACCGCAGCAGACGGCTCTGTGCGCCACTGGCCGCGCCGCCATGGAAATCCTCGTCGATCATGGCCTGCATTCCGATGATATCTTCCTCTGGCAAAGGGTCATTGGCGCTGACCCCGTGTTCGGCGAGTACGCTGGCATAGTTGCGGGCCTGCATGGTGACAGCGGTGCCCAAGACCAGCGCATGGGTCGCGCCGATGGCGGCGGTGGCTTTGGCAGTGGTGTCAAAGATGCTGAGGATGGGCATCATTACCCCGTCGCGTATCGCATGCAGTCGCGCGTGCGGAGTGTTGGAGGCGATTAAGGCAAAATCACAGCCCGCGCGTTCCAGGGTCAGCATGGCCTCTCGAAAGACGGCGTCGAAAGCGGCCCAGCTGGCCTCATCACCGGGGCGGCCGCGCAGAGCGCGGGTCTGGGCTTGAACAACGGATTCGATGGCAATGGGCGGTACCGGTAGCGGCGATGTGGCGCCGCGCTCCGCGAAGAACCGTCCAGCGCCCTCGCAGATGGCGCGGTAGTAATCGACGGTGGAGGCCCAGCCGACGCCGCCGAGAATGCCGATTTTCTTCATTGAGTTGCCTGCCCTTTAAACGCTGATGCTGGCAGATTGGCACGGCAGCGGAGGGGTGCCAAACTTAAAAGACCGCCAGCCCTCCCGATGGAGAGCTGGCGGCCGTGCGGATGTGCAGAGGATCAGGCCGCCAGGGCTTCGATCTGGGATTTTGCCTTGGCCAGGGCGCTGTCAGCGCCGGCCATCAGGGCGTCGGCGGCCACGATCTCAACCTCGGTGATGCCGATGAAGCCCAGCACGTGGCGCAGATAGGTGGTCGCAAAGTCGATGTCAGAGCCCGCCTGAGTACCGCCGGAGGCCACTGCGATGATGGCGCGCTTGCCTTCCAGCAGGCCGACGGGACCGGTTTCCTCGTAGCGGAAGGTGACGCCCACGCGGGCCACCAGGTCAATCCAGGCCTTGAGTGTGGACGGCACCGAGAAGTTGTAGATCGGCGTGCCGATCACGATGGTATCGGCCTGTTTCAGTTCCTCCACCAGCGAGTCGGAAAGGGCAAGCTGCTGCTTTTGTTCATCGCTGCGCTGGTTTGCCGGGGTGAAGTTGGCCCCGATCCAGGCGCCGTCCAGCAGCGGCAGCGGTGCAGCCAGATCGCGGCGGATCACATGGGAGGCGCCAAGGCGGCTGGTTATCTGCGCCGAAAGATCGCGGGAAACGGAGCCATCGATGCGGGCGGAGGAGTCGATATGGAGGATGGTACGGGCCATTACTGTATTCCTGTGCTTGTTGCTGGCAGGAATTTGGGTTATTGCATTTTCGAACGCAATGCCGCTCAAATCACATGAATTGTGCGTTTTTGTGGGAGATGCTATTCCGCTGGCAAGGAGGCCGCCATGGATAATTGGGACGAAGTCCGCACCGCCTATCAAGTGGCCCGCATGGGCACGGTCAGCGGTGCCGCCGAGGTGCTGGGCGTGCATCACGCGACGGTGATCCGGCATATTGATGCGATCGAGGCGCGGCTGGGCGTTAAACTTTTTCAGCGCCACGCCCGCGGCTATACCCCGACGGAATCCGGTCAGGACTTGCTGCGGGTGGCGCAGGCGACCGATGACCAGTTCAGCCAGCTGGTCGGGCGGCTGAAAGGGCAGGGCGACGATGTGTCGGGGGAACTGGTTGTGACCTCGCTGGCGTCCTTTGCGCCGATGATGGTGCCGGCGTTGAAATTGTTTCAGGATATGCATCCGGGGCTGATCATCCGCTACCTGACCGGCGACCGCCTGTTCCGGCTGGAGTATGGCGAGGCGCATGTGGCGATCCGCGCGGGCAATGCACCGGATCAGCCCGACAATGTGGTGCAGCCCTTTATGAAACAGCAGATCGGGCTTTATGCCTCCACGGCTTATGCCGAAGAATACGGAATGCTGAAGGGTGTCGAGGATATTCCCAATCACCGGTTTGTCGGTCAGGACGATGAGAGCAGCAGGGCGCCGTTTTCGCGCTGGTTGCGGGCCAATGCGCCGGTTGAGGCCATCGCCTTTCGCTGTACCGATGGCTTTACGCTGAAGTCAGCGGTCCGCAGCGGTGCCGGGATTGGCTTTATGGCGGCCTGGGAGGCGCGGCGGCAACCGGATCTGGTAGAGATGATGCCGCCGCAGGAGGACTGGGAAGGCGCATTGTGGCTGGTGACCCATGTGGATCTGCACCGGACCACTAAGGTGCAGGCGTTCCTGACGTTCCTCAAGGAACAGGTAAAGGACTGGCAGCTGTGAGCGAGGCACTGCGCGGGCATCTGGCGATGCTGTTGTTTTCGGCCCTGGTGGCGGGGTCTTTCTCGCTGGGTGTCATGGTCGCCAACGAGATTGCACCAGCGGCCTTGAATGCGGCGCGGTTTGGTATTGCCGCTGTGGTGATCGGTGTCGCGGCGCTGGCCACCACCGGGCTGCAACGGGCGCATTTCCGGGCGCCGTGGCGGTTTGCGGTGCTGGGCGGGCTGTTCGGCGGCTATTTCGTGCTGATGTTCTACGGGCTGCAGACGGCGGCGCCGGTCAGCGCAGCGGCAGTTTTCACGCTGGTGCCGGTGATGAGCGCCGTGTTCGGCTGGCTGCTGCTGCGGCAGATCACAACCTGCTGGATGGCACTGGCGCTGGCGATTGGCGCGGCAGGCGCGGTCTGGGTGATCGTGCGTGGTGATCCGGGCGCCTTGGCTGCCTTTGAGATCGGCCAGGGCGAGGTCATCTATTTCTGGGGCTGCGTGCTGCACGCGATCTATACGCCGATGGTGCGCAAGCTGAACCGGGGTGAGCCGGCGGTGGTGTTCACCTTCGGGATGCTGCTGGCGGGCGGCGCGTTGCTGGCGGTATTCGGCTGGCAGGACATTCTGGCCACCAATTGGTCCCAGCTGCCCGGTATCGTCTGGATCGGTCTGTTCTATCTGGCGGTCTGTGCCAGCTCTGCCACCTTTGTGCTGCTGCAATATGCGGCGATGCGGCTGCCCTCGGCCAAGGTGATGGCCTATACTTATCTCACCCCCAGCTGGGTGATCCTGTGGGAGATCGCGCTGGGCCGCGGCGCGCCGCCGGGCCTGGTGCTGATCGGGGTGGCGATGTCGGTGGTGGCGCTGGCGATGCTGCTGGAAGGCGCGCGGTCGCGGGTCCCGGCCTGAACGCAACGGGCCTGAACGCAGTGGGCCTGACCGCCGGCGGGCCTTCGCCGCCGCTTGCGGCAGGTCAACGCAATTCCCTTGTTTTCCGCTATACTGGTCCTGAGGGACTCTTCGGATAGAGGAGGGAGAAATGTTCAAGCATATCATGGTGCCCGTTGATCTGCACATGCCCGCAACGGTCAAGAAAGCCCTGGATGTGGCAGCGGACTTTGCCAAAAATCACAGCTCGCGCGTAACGCTGGTGCATGTGACGGATCAGCAGGTCAAGCGCGGGCATACGGTCGGGCCGTCAGGTGACGAGCTGGCAGACCTGGCAAACAAGATGGCGGCGCAGACCGGTGCAAGGGTGGAGGGGCTGCCGGTCTATTCTGTGGATGTCGGATCAGAGATCGACTCCATTCTGCCCCGGACCGCCAAGGAGCTGGAGGTGGATCTGGTTGTGATGGGCACCCATATGCCGGGGATCCTGGATTATGTGTTTTCGTCCCACGCCAGCCATCTGGTGCTGCATTCCGAAACCTCGGTATTTGTGGTGCGCTAGAGGTCCGGCTGCGCGTCCTCTGACAGATGCTCGGCCTCCAGAAAGCGTTCAAAGGCATCCAGATTGACCGGCTCGAACTGGCCGAAGCCCTGCATCCAGACAGAGGCTGCGCGCATGGCATCCGGTTGCAGCTTGCACCATTTGACCCGGCCATGCTTTTCCTGCGCGATCAGGCCTGCGCGGGTCAGGATAACCAAGTGTTTTGAAATTGCTGCCAGCGACATCTCAAACGGTTCCGCCACATCGGTCACCGCCATATCGTCCTCCAGCAGCATGGTGAGGATCGCCCGGCGGGTGGGGTCGGCCAAGGCCGCAAAGACAGTGTCAAGAGGTTCGCTCATGCCTGATACTCCTACCCATCGTCCGGCAGTTTGACAATCTGTCCTGAACCGTCATGGTGGCGCCTTTCAAGCGCACGGGGATTGATGGCATGGCATTGAAATACTGGCTGGTGATATTCATTCTCGGCATCGGCTGGGGCATGTCGTTCATGTTCAACGCCATTCTGCTGCGCGAATTGGGGCCGTTGTCGGTGTCGATGGGGCGGGTCGGATTTGGCGCGCTGGGCTGCTGGATCTATGTGCTGGCGGCACGCAAGCGGGTGCCGGCAGAGCCTGGGCGCTGGCTGGCGCTGTTTGGCTTTGGAGTGCTCAGCTATGCCGGGCCGTTTGCCTTTTACGCCTTGGGCCAGCAGCATATCGCCAGCGGTGTTGCTGGTATCGTCAATGCGACCACGCCGGCGCTGGCGGTGGTTGTCTCCCATTTCTGGCCCGGCGGCGAGCGCGCAACCGGGTTGAAGTCTCTAGGGGTGGTCTGCGGGTTCCTTGGTATCGTGCTGCTGTCGCTGCCTCTGCTGGATAGCGGCCGGTCGTCGGAGATCTGGGCGGTGCTGATCACCCTGTGCGCGCCGCTGTGCTATGCCTTTTCGGTCAACATCGCGCGACGCTTTAAGGATATGCAGCCGGTGGTGCTGGTGGCCATTGCGCTGACCGGGGCCACCGCGGCGATTGCGCCGCTGGCAATCTGGAGCGAAGGCCTGCCGCATGTGACGCGGATTGAGACCTGGGCCTCCTTGTTCATCATCGGTTTTGTGCTGACCTCAGCCGCTTTCATCGCCTTTTACTGGGTGCTGCCCAAGGTGGGGCCAACCAACATTACCCTGCCAACGCTGATCGCGCCGGTTTCGGCGCTGTTCCTTGGAACCTACATCCTGAAGGAGCAGCTGCTGGCAGAGCACCTGTGGGGCATGGCAGCGATCCTGCTGGGATTGTTGCTGATCGACGGGCGGATTGTGCGCTGGCGGATGGCAAAACCGCCCATTCGCTAAAATCAACCTTTTGGTTGAATATAGAAACTGGGGTGGATTGGCGCCAACGGCTGCTGCGGCAGAGCGGCGCGGTTTTTCGAGAGATCAAATTGTCACTTATAAATCAGTGACTTGGTGACGTATTGAATCTTCTTCCCTTGTAATTGACTCCTAAGCCCCATGGCCTTAGCAACCTCATAGAAATCGCGTGAGGATGGCGCCCGTGACCGACGACGACCAAAAGCAGCGCATGGCGCAGCTGGAGGAAAAGCTCGCGGCGGCGCGTAAGGCACAGCAGCCCAAGCCGCGCGCGGATGAGCACTATTCCATGGCCAATCAGGCTTGGCGGATGGTGATTGAATTGGTGGCCGGTCTCGGGATCGGCTTTGGCATCGGATACGGGCTGGACCTTCTGTTTGGAACCCTGCCCATCTTCATGGTGCTGTTTGTAATGCTGGGCCTTGCGGCTGGAGTGAAGACAATGCTTCGCACCGCGCAGGAGATCCAGGAACAGAAACTGGCCGATGAGGCCAAGAAAAATGCGCAAGACCGGGACTGATCCGACGGGATCAAACGCCGGCGACAGGAGAAGCGGACCGATGGGCAAAATTTTCTTTTACGCAGCGCTGGCGCTGGTGCTGGTATCCGGCCTGATTTTCGCCCCGGCGGAGTCAAAACTGGCAATCCACCCGATGGACCAGTTCAACGTGGCAGCGCTGTTTGGCGATCACATCTCCTGGTACACCCCGACCAACGTGACCCTGTGGATGGCGCTGGCTGTTGCCGCGGTGTTTGCGCTGCTGGTCATGGGCTCATCGCGCCGCGCCATCGTGCCTGGCCGCGCCCAGTCGGTCGCGGAACTGGCTTACGGCTTCATCTACAAGATGGTCGAGGACGTGGCAGGCAAGGACGGCGTCAAGTTCTTCCCCTACATCATGACCCTGTTCATGTTCATCGTGATGGCCAACTTCCTGGGCCTGATCCCCGGCTCGTTCACCACCACCTCGCACATCGCGGTGACCGCGGTTCTGGCGGCGCTGGTGTTCTTCACTGTGACCATCGTAGGTTTCGTCAAGAACGGCGCTGGTTTCCTGGGCCTGTTCTGGGTGTCGAGCGCGCCGCTGGCGCTGCGCCCGATCCTGGCCATCATCGAACTGATTTCCTACTTCGTGCGCCCTGTCAGCCACAGCATTCGTCTGGCAGGCAACGTAATGGCGGGCCACGCGGTTCTGAAAGTGTTCGCAGGCTTTGCCGCAGCACTGGGCATGTTCAGCTTCCTGCCGATCTTTGCCATCACCGCGGTTTACGCACTCGAAGTTCTGGTGGCCTTCATTCAGGCCTACGTCTTTACCATCCTGACCTGCGTGTATCTGAAGGATGCGCTGCACCCGAGCCACTAAGGCCAGGATCGACAAGTTTACCGGGTGAGCCTGGCGGTTCACCCAGACCCTAAATCACCACATTCCATCGTAAGGAGAATACTCATGGAAGGCGATATCGCACAACTCGGTCAGTTCATCGGCGCAGGCCTGGCAGCAATCGGTTCCGGCGCAGCCGCAATCGGTGTGGGCCACGTTGCCGGCAACTTCCTGGCAGGCGCTCTGCGCAACCCGTCGGCAGCCGCCGGCCAGACCGCAACCCTGTTCATCGGCATCGCATTTGCAGAAGCACTGGGCATCTTCTCGTTCCTGGTTGCGCTGCTGCTGATGTTCGCCGTCTAAGACCTCAGGAACCTATTTCCTTACGGCCGGGCAGTGCGGCCTAAATCCGCACTGCCCGGTGTAACGGCAAGTTCCCAAGGAGGACGACATGGCATCTAATACGCAAGACGCAGCACACGGCGCCGCAGACGCAGCGCACGGGTCTGCTCCGGGTATGCCGCAGCTGGACTTCTCGACCTTCGGGAACCAGATCTTCTGGCTCGCGGTCGCTCTGGTCGTGATCTACCTCATCCTGTCGCGCGTCGCGCTGCCCCGCATTGCGGCTGTGCTGGCCGAGCGTCAGGGGACCATCACCAACGACCTCGCCGCGGCTGAAGACCTGAAAGCCAAGGCAGTCGAGGCCGAAAACGCATATAACAAAGCTCTGGCGGATGCCCGTGCCGAATCTCAGCGCATAGTTGCTGAGACACGTGTGGAAATTCAGGCCGGGCTGGACGAGGCAATTGCCAAAGCAGACGAACAGATCGCTGCCAAGGCCGCCGAGTCCGAAAAGGCAATCGCCGAAATCAAGGCCGGTGCGCTGGAAAGCGTGAAGGCTGTTGCCACCGATACCGCAGAGGCGCTGGTGACGGCGCTGGGCGGTTCGGCAGACGCAGACGCAATTGCCGCGGCAGTTGCCGAGCGGACGAAAGGATAAGGACATGCGCAATATTCTCGCCCTTGCCCTGATCTTCGGTGCAGCTTCGCCTGCCTTTGCTGCCGGCGGCGGCCTGGACCTGTCCAATACCAATCTGGTTGTGGGTCTCGGCTTTGTACTGTTCGTTGGCATTCTGCTGTTTGCCAAAGTGCCATCGCTGCTCGCAGGCCAGCTGGATAACCGTGCGGAAGGTATCCAGAAGGAACTGAACGAAGCCCGCGCGCTGCGTGAAGAGGCCCAGACCGTTCTGGCGTCCTATGAGCGTAAGCAGCAGGAAGTTCAGGCCCAGGCTGATCAGATCGTTGCTGCCGCCCGTGACGAAGCTGCCCGCGCAGCGGAACAGGCAAAAGCGGATCTGCAAACCTCCATAGCCCGCCGTCTGGCGGCTGCCGAGGAGCAGATCGCTTCGGCGGAAGCCTCGGCTGTGAAGGAAGTGCGCGACCAGGCGATCACAATCGCTGTTGCTGCTGCGGATCAGGTGATCTCCAAGCAGATGACCGCCGCCGAGGCCAACAAGCTGATCGACGCCGCCATCGCGGATGTGGACGCCAAGCTGCACTAAGCTGGGCACCACTGCTGAAATCAAAGAACCCGGCCCAAGCGGCCGGGTTTTTTTGTGCAAATTTGGGAGGGGATGATGTGAACCCATTCCGCAAATCCGCGCGCCGCCGCAGATTGCCCGTGCCGTCCACTTTACCCGTCGCGTCCAGGTTCGTTTGGATCGTTTGAGAACAGTGCGATCTTGTTGCCTTGAGGATCGCGCAGGTACCCCACATAGAAGTGAGGCCCGTAAGAGGCACGAAAGCCGGGCTGGCCCTCGTCCGACCCGCCCGCAGAAAGCGCGGCGGAGTGAAGGTTGCGAACCTGTTGTTGATTGCACGCTTCAAAGGCGACCATAGACCCGTTGCCAGCCGAGGCGGGGCGCCCGTCGAAAGTTGGTTTAACGTAGAAGTCAGGCAGAATCGGAGACTGACCGGACCCAACAGGCAGTGCGTAACTAAGGCCCTCAGACCCCTCTTCCAGTTTGTATCCAAGGGCTGGCAGGAACGCAGAATAAAACAGTTTCGCGCACGCGATATCATCCGCTCCGACTGTGATATAGGCTATCATTTTTCGTCTTTCTTTCCGGCCTCCAAAGCCGGCACTGGTTTGACAGTGGCACAATTCGGTTTGCCCCGAATTCTGTTCACGGTTTCAGCCTCACCCCTTGCCGATCTCATGCTCCAGCCGCTGCTTTGCCACTTCGGCGTTGCGCTCGGCGCGCTGGTGGTCGGTGAGGGCCTGTTTCACATAGTCCAGATGCGCCTCCACCGCGGAACGGGCGGCTTGCGGGTCGCGGGTCTGCAGGGCGGCGTTGATGGCGCGGTGCTGCTCCAGCAGCGCTTCATAGGTGGTGTGCTGCTGGAACATGATCCGGCGGTTGTAGAACACGCCCTCGCGCAGCAGATCGAACATCGAGCGCATCATGTGCAGCATGATGACGTTGTGGCTGGCGTCCATGATGGCGGAGTGGAACTGGGCGTCGAGCTGGGCCGCTTCTTCAGAAATGGCGGGATTGCCGGCCGCCTCCATCTTGTCAAAGATCGCCTGGATCACCTGCAGGTCATAGTCCGACCCGAACCGGGCTGCGCGTTCTGCGGCCAGCCCCTCCATGTCGCGGCGGAAGGAGAGGTAGTCAAACACGGCTTCGTCATGGGTGGCGAACAACTGGATCAGTGCCGGCGAAAAAGCAGATCCCAGAACATCCCCCACAAACACGCCGGAGCCTGCCTTGGAGGCAAGCAGCCCGCGCGCCTGCAACTCGCCGATGGCATCACGCAGGGAGGGGCGGGAGACCCCAAGCCTCTCCGCCAGCTCCCGTTCGGCGGGCAGCCGTTCACCAGGTGAGAGGATGCCGCGCAGGATCAGCTGCTCTATCTGCTTAACGACGGAGGCGGAGAGTTTTTCGGGCTGAACTTTCTGAAATGGCATGCTGAGGCTCATCTGAATTGGTCAAATCATATGACCACGGGGAGGAGGGGCTGCAAGGGCAGGCAGGGATCACGAAGGCTGTAACATTAGGTCAGTATTGTTGACATTATTTCACGCTCTCCTACCGTGGCACCAGATCCCAAGCCAGGAGAGCCAGGATGCAGTTCGACCAGAGCTTTGCCAGCCGGAACACGCGGATGAAGGCGTCGGAAATCCGCGAACTGCTGAAGCTCTTGGACCAGCCGGATATCATCTCATTTGCCGGCGGTATCCCGGACCCGGCACTGTTTCCGGCGGATGAATTTGCCGATGCATTCAAGAATGCGCTGACACCGGAACGGCAGGCCATGGCACTGCAGTATTCAGTGAGCGAGGGATATCTGCCGCTGCGTGACTGGATTGTTGAGGTGATGGCGAAGATCGGTATCGCCTGTGATGCGAACAATGTGCTGATCACCTCCGGCTCCCAGCAGGCGTTGGATTATCTGGGCAAGCTGTTCCTGTCGCCGGGGGATACTGCACTGGTCGGCTGGCCGACCTATCTGGGCGCGCTGGCAGCGTTCAACGCCTATGAGCCACGTTATGACCGGCTGTCTTTGAAGGGCAACCGAACGGCGGAAAGTTATGCCGAGGATGCAGCGGACGCGGGCAGCGCGGTGAAATTCGCCTATCTGTCGCCGGATTTTGCCAATCCAACCGGAGAGACCCTGGACCTCGCCGGGCGGCTGCGGCTGCTGGAACTGGCTGACAGTCTGGAGTGTGCCGTCATCGAAGATGCGGCTTACCAGTCGCTGCGCTATGATGGGGAAGTGGTGCCGCCGGTTCTGGCGCTGGAGCTGGAACGGAAGGGCTCGATTGAGGACTGCCGGACGATTTATTGCGGTTCGTTCAGCAAGACCCTTTCGCCGGGTTTGCGGATCGGCTGGGCGGTGGCAGCCAAGCCGGTGATCACGCAAATGGTGCTGCTTAAGCAGGCGGCGGACCTGCATAGTTCGACAATCAACCAGATGGCAGTCCATGGCGTTGCCGAGGCCCGTTTCGATGTGCATGTGGCGCAGCTGCACGCGGTCTACCAACGCCGCCGGGACGTCATGCTGGCGGCGCTGGCGGAGCACATGCCGGAGGGTGTCAGCTGGACCCGGCCTGAGGGCGGCATGTTCGTGTGGATGACCCTGCCGGACCGCATGGATGGGGCGCAGTTGCTGGCCCGTTCTTTGGAGACGGAGAGGGTGGCCTTTGTCCCGGGGCAGGCATTTTTCGCCGATGGCAGCGGCCAGAACACGATCCGGTTGAGCTTTTCCAACTCTAACCATACGGCGATTGAGGACGGGATTGCCCGGTTGGGCCGGCTGCTGGGCTATGTCTAAGGCCGGATTGCCACCGGCTTGGCAAAAGATCGCCGGGTTGTGCGGGTTATCCACAAGATATGGTGTAGTTTGAGGCAGGTTCGCCCCGATTTGGGGATGCAGAGCGTTGACACACACGATAGGAACCGCTGAACTTTCTCGATCCGGAATCACGGAGGGGCAGCTTTGCGGTTTTCCAAGCTCAGGCTGAACGGCTTCAAAAGCTTTGTTGATCCTACCGAACTGGTCATTGCCGATGGGCTGACCGGGGTTGTGGGTCCAAACGGTTGCGGCAAATCCAATCTTCTGGAGGCTTTGCGCTGGGTGATGGGCGAGACCCGTGCCAAGGCAATGCGCGGCGGCGGCATGGAAGATGTGATCTTTGCCGGTACTTCGTCGCGGCCTGCGCGCAACTTTGCCGAAGTCAGCCTGCAAATCGACAATTCTGAACGGCTGGCGCCCTCGGGGTTCAATGAGGCGGACGGGCTGGAAATCGTGCGCCGCATCACCCGCGATGTGGGCAGTGCCTACAAGTCGAACAGCAAGGATGTGCGGGCACGCGATGTGCAGATGCTGTTTGCCGATGCCTCGACCGGGGCGCATTCGCCGGCGCTGGTGCGGCAGGGGCAGATCGCCGAGCTGATCAACGCCAAGCCCAAGGCACGGCGGCGTATTCTGGAAGAGGCGGCGGGTATTTCCGGCCTTTATCAGCGGCGCCACGAGGCTGAGCTGAAGCTGAAGAACACCGAAGCCAACCTGCTGCGTGTCGATGACGTGATCGAGCAGCTGGCGGCACAGCTGGCGCAGCTGGCCAAGCAGGCGCGGCAGGCGCAGCGCTACCGAGAGATTGGTGAAAAGCTGCGCCTGGCCGAGGGCATGCTGCTGTACCGCCGCTGGCGCGAAGCGGATGCGTTGCGGCTGGCCTCTGAGGATGAGCTGCGGGCGCGGGTTGAGCAGGCCGCCAAGGCTGAGGCGCTGGTGCGTGCAGCCGCGGCGCAGCGCGGCACGTTTGAAGAAAAGTTGCCGCCCTTGCGGGAAGAGGAGGCGATTGCCGCTGCCATCCTGCAGCGGCTGGCGGTGCAACGGGATTCGCTGGGCGATCAGGAGGCGCAGGCGCGCCAGACCATCGAACGGCTCAGCAGTCGTGTTGTGCAGCTGGGCAACGACATTGAGCGCGAAGCGGGGCTCAACAAGGACGCCGGCGAAACCATCGAAAGGCTGGAGTGGGAGCAGCGCGAGCTTTCCAAGGCCGGTGACGGGCATGACGGAAAGATGGCCGAAGCAGCGGAGCTGGCGCGCGATGCCGACTCGATCTTGCAGGCACGCGAGGATCATCTGGCGCAGGTGACCGAGGATGTGGCCCGTCTGGCGGCTCGCCACCAGTCGGCACGCCGTGCATTAGAGGATTGCCAACGAGCTTTGGGCCGTTCCGAGGGCGAGGCTGAGAAGGCCCGCGCCGCCAAGGGCGAGGCGCAGGATGCCTTGGAACTGGCGGTGGAGAAATTCGAAACTTCGGTGGCCGCTGAGGAAGAGGCCCGCGAGGCCTCGGAAATGGCTGAAGAGGCGCTGGCCGATGCGGATGAGACCCGCACCGAGACACAAAGCCGGGAGGCCGAAGCGCGTTCGCAGCGCTCGGAAGCCGAAGGCGGGCTGGGCGCATTGCGTGCCGAGGTTACGGCGCTGGCCAAACTGGTGGAGCGGGATACCGCCGAGGGGGGGCAGATCCTGGACGAGCTGACCGTGGCTCCGGGGTATGAAAAGGCTCTGGGTGCGGCACTGGCCGATGATCTGCGTGCGCCGCTGGCGGAGGCGGACGGGCCGACGGGCTGGGTGTCGCTGTCCGGTTATGATCAGGATGCGCCCCTGCCCGATGGTGTGCAGCCGCTGGCGCTGTTTGTTTCCGGCCCTGATGCCCTGTCCCGCCGGGTGGCGCAGATCGGACTGGTGGATGGCGATGCGGCAGCAGGGCTGCAGGCGCAGCTGATGCCAGGGCAGCGGCTGGTGACGGTTGAGGGTGACCTATGGCGTTGGGATGGTTACCGCGCCTGGGCCGAGGACGCGCCAAGTGCAGCAGCCCTGCGGCTGGAGCAATTGAACAAGCTGGAAACGCTGAAGCAGGAGATGGAACGTGTCAGCGCCACGGCGGACGGCGCGCGCGCGGCACATGAGATGCTGTTGCGCAAGCTGGAGGAGGTGACGCTGGCCGACCAGAACGCCCGCCAGGCGCGCCGCGTGGCCGACCAGCGGGTGGCTGACGCCGCGCGTGCGCTGAGCCGTGCCGAGGCGGACCGCAACCTGGCTGAGGCCAAACTTGAGACATTGGGGATTGCCGTCTCCCGCCATGAGGAAGACGCGCTGAGTTCCAGCCTGCAGCTGAAAGAGGCGGAAAAAGCGCTGGGGGATCTCGGCAATCTGGACCAGGCCCGCATTGCGGTTGAGGACATCAAGCAGTCGGTCGAGGCGGCGCGGATCACCATGCTGACTCACCGGTCCTCCCACGATGAGCTTCGCCGTGAAGGCGAGGCCCGCACCAAGCGCGCCCAGGAAGTGACCAAGGAACTGTCCGGCTGGCGCCACCGTCTGGAGAGCGCTGAGGCACGGATCGCAGAATTGGCCGAACGCCGCGAAGCCTCGCAAGAAGAGCTGGAAGAGGCAAATGCAGTCCCGGCGGAGATTGCCGGGAAACGCGAGGAGCTGAACGAGGCGATTTCCGAGGCAGAGGTGCGTAAGTCTGCGGCAACAGAAGCGTTGATTGGAGCCGAGGCCGAACTGCGCGACGCGGTTCATAAGGAACGCGAATGCGAGCGGCTGGCATCTGAGGCACGCGAAGCACGCGCCCGCTCCGAGGCGCGCAGCGATGCGGCCAAGGAGGCGGTGACCCAGGCCGCGGGCCGCATCATCGAGGCGCAGCAGATCACCCCGCAGGCATTGCTGGAGAAGCTGGACGTTTCACCGGATGAAATGCCCGCCTCGGATGACCTGGAACACGACGTGGACCGCTGCAAGCGCCAGCGCGATGCTATGGGTGCAGTGAACTTGCGGGCAGAGGAAGACGCCCGCGGCGTGCAGAACGAGCATGACACGCTGGTCGCCGAGAAGCTGGACCTGGAAGGCGCTGTCAAGACCTTGCGCGACGGGATTGCCAGTCTTAACCGCGAGGGGCGCGAACGGCTGCTGACGGCGTTTGAGCAGGTGAACAACAGCTTTGCGATGCTGTTCACCCATCTGTTCGGCGGCGGCGAGGCCAATCTGGTGATGGTCGAAAGCGACGATCCGCTGGATGCGGGCCTGGAGATCATGTGCCAGCCGCCGGGCAAAAAGCTGTCGACCCTGTCGCTGCTGTCGGGTGGCGAGCAGACGCTGACCGCGATGGCGCTGATCTTTGCGGTTTTCCTGTCCAATCCGGCGCCGATCTGTGTGCTGGACGAGGTCGACGCGCCGCTGGATGACGCTAACGTCACCCGCTTCTGCGACCTTCTGGACGAGATGTGCCGCCAGACTGACACCCGTTTCCTGATCATCACCCACCACGCTGTAACGATGGCGCGGATGGACCGGCTGTTTGGGGTCACCATGCAGGAAAAGGGCGTTAGCCAGCTGGTTTCAGTTGACCTGAAGAAAGCAGAGGCGATGGTGGCCTAAGGCAGAGGCACTACTGGGATTGGTGCTTTTGTTTTTGAATTTATTAGTGGAGTGACAAATGAATATGCTCAAAGCAATTGCCGCATCCGTGGTCTTGATGATCCCGGTTGCCGCGGCGGCCCAGAATGTAGTCGCCAAAACCGGCGACAGTGTTGCCGGTTTCTTCAAGGATGAGGGCGCCAAGGTCGAAGTAACCACGGACAGCGTAGGTGATCCCAACCTGAAAGTTGAGTATTACGGCAACGATTTCTCAGTCTATTACTACGGCTGCGATAACAACACCAACTGCGAGGCCATCCAGTTCTTTTCCGGCTATCAGACAGACGGCAGCGTGCGCCTGTCCAAGATCAACGAGTGGAACAATGAAAACCGTTTTGCCCGCGGCTATGTCTCGGAAGAGGGTTCAGCCCGGATCGAAATGGATGTGTTCCTGGGCAACAAGGGCATGAGCCCGGATGATTTTGCCGAGGCAGTGGGGATCTGGAACCGCGCAATGCTGGATTTCGAAGCTTTCATTGACTGGTGAACCCACGAGTCACCGGATCGTGACACCAGCTTAACAAGTGAACCGCTAAGGTAGGGGCATGAAATGGATCATGCCCCTTTTTCTATCTCTGATGGCAGGCAGCGCGTTGGCCGGCGATTGGCCGCTGCGGCCCGGCGACACGGTCTTGGCGCAGGACGAACTGGACGCGCTGTCAGGCCGGTCCTTTCGCTTTTATGATGGCGGAGAGTCTCTGTATGGCAGCGATGGCGCCTATGCTTATACTTACTCGGCGGAGAACGGCGGGGGCACCGCTTGGGGCACTTACCGGATTGCCGCAGATGGCAGCGTCTGCGTGGAGTTCGCCAACGGACTTGGCCGCTGCGATCTGTATGTGCGCAATGGAAGCCGGGTTATCCTGATTACCGAAAAGGGCGAGCGGTTCCCGGTCCGTTAAAGCTTCTGCAGCAGCGCCGGCGTCGGCCAGGCATCAGCGGGCAGGCCAAGGCGGGCTTGCTCTTTTTGCACTGCAATCCGGGTGCGGGCGCCGAGAATGCCGTCGATATCCCCAACGTTATGGCCGCGGGCCTGGAGTATCTGCTGCAACTGCTTCATCTGGGTGCCATTCAGCCCGCTTTCGGGTTGGCCGGCGCTAAAGGCTTCCGCACCTTTCAACCGGTTGGCAAAGTAAGCAGCCGTGAGGACATAGGTAAAGCTCTGGTTCCACTCAAAATAGACGTCAAAGTTAGGGTAAGCGAGGAAAGCCGGCCCCTTGTGGCCCTGCGGCAGCAGAAGCGAAGCGCGCATGGAGGGATCGGGGAGTTTGCCGTCCCGCGCAGAGACGCCCAGACCGCGCCACTGGGCCACGGATTTCTTGCGTCCAGTGCCTGTCAGCGTCAGATCCAGATCCTGAGGGATGATGACCTCTTGCAGCCAGGGCTGGCCCGGTTTCCAACCCAAATGGGACAGCATCCGCGCACCCGACATCAGCGCGTCGGCGGCAGAGGTTTTCAGGCTGACCTGGCCATCGCCGTCGGCATCGACACCATGATCCAGAATATCTCCGGGCAGCATCTGTACCATGCCGATCTCGCCGGCCCAGGCGCCTGTTGTGCGTTTGGGATCGAAATTGCCCTGGTTGAACAGCTCCAGTGCCGAGAAGACCTGCGGCCGGAAAAGCTCCGGGCGGCGGCAGTCATGCGCCAGGGTGACAAGCGCATCGCGGGTGTTGAAATCGCCCTGATAGCCGCCATAGTCGGTCTCGAAGGCCCAGAACGCCAACAGCACACCGCGGTCAATGCCATAGGTGTTCTCAATCCGCTGGAAGGTGGCATCATGTTTTTGCGCCATCTGGCGGCCGCGCTTGATCCGGCTTTGCGAGATCAGGTGGCGGGTGAACTCGATGAAAGGTTTTTGGAACACACCCTGGGCACGGTCGGCCTTAAGCACGCGGGCATCTTTGCGGGTGCCCGAGAAGAAGGCGTTGACAGTGGACGTGTCATATCCGGCCTGCACCGCCTCGTCTTTCATCAGCTTAACAAAATTCTGAAAGCCGCCGCCGCATTGGGCAGTTGCCGCCGCAGGCAGCAGGCTTGCTGCAAGGACGAAGGGCATTAGGCGCATTGATCCGGCGCTCCTTTGTCTGACCGCTCCCGCAGGGCCTTATGTGCTAGAAAACCGTGGCAATGGCAACCGTCAGGACAAGCGCAAGCGCCCAGGTCTGCCAAAGCAGGGTCACGGAGCGGGTGATGGTTTCGGCATTGGCGCTTTTGGCACCAAAGGCATGGACCCAGGGAAAATCGCGCATCTGCCCCTCATAGGATCGCGGGCCGGCCAGTGCGGTGTCCAGCGCCCGCGCCATGGCGGCTTCAGGCCAGCCTGCATTGGGCGACCGGTGCTTCCGGGCGTCTGCAGAAATTGCGCCCCAGTGGCGCAGCTGGCCGCTGGACAGGGCGATAAGCACCCCGGTAAGGCGGGCCGGGATCAGGTTCAACAGGTCGTCCAGACGGGCAGATGCCCAGCCGAAATCCTCATACCGGCTGGTACGGTAGCCGATCATGCTGTCGGCGGTGTTGACCATCTTGTAAGCAATCAGGCCCGGCAACCCGGCAATCAGAAACCAGAAGGCAGGGGCGATGACGCCGTCCGACATGTTCTCGGCGCCGCTTTCAATGGCAGAGCGGGCGGCTTGCGGCGCCGTCATGGCCGCGGTGTCGCGGCTGACGATCATGGCCACCGCTTGGCGGCCATCCTCCAGGCTGCTGCGCAGGCCCTTGGCAACGGCAGCAACATGTTCGATCAGCGAACGCTGGGCGATCAGGATGGCTGCCACCAGGATTTCCACCAGCGTGCCGGGCAGCGACAGCAGCTTGCCGGCGATAATGCCGCAAAGAACCAGCGCCAACGCCGCCAGCACGCCTTTGCCGCGGCGGTTTTGGCCGGTATTAAGCTTGCGGTCGAAGAAGCCGACTGCCTTGCCCATCAGCACCGCCGGATGGGTGATACGGGACCACAGCCATTTGGGCTCGCCGAAAACGGCATCCAGCACCAGGGCCACCGCCAGCATTGCCGCGGTAGTCATAGCGCGGCCTCCAGCCGGTCCCAACCGTCAGCGGGCGGCAGGCCGAGGCGCAGATAGGTTTTGGAATAAGGGAAAATGCGGCTCCAGATGCGGGCGCGGGCAAGTTTATCCTGCCAGGCAGCAGCATCGTCAACATTGTAGAGACGGAACAGATCGGTGCCGCCCACCAGGCTGGCGCCCTTGGCAAGCACCATTTCATCCAGCCGCGCCGCATCCGCCCGGAGCCGGCTGCGGGTGTCTCCGGCCCAGCCGTGGTCCTGCAGGGCCAGCGCGCCAGTTCGCAGGGCCGGGCCGGAGACGGCCCAAGGGCCTTGCCACGTTGACAGAGCGGCGATCAGTTTGGGATCGCCGATCGCAAAGCCCAGCCGCAGGCCGGCGAGGCCCCAGAATTTGCCAAAGCTTTTCAGGACAATCACGCCGGGGCGGGCGGCCATGCGAATCAGGCTCTCCGTTGGGCAGACGTCGCAAAAGCTTTCGTCGATAATAGTGAGCGGTGCGGTGAGTTGCTCTTCTTTCCACATCCGGCCGTCAGGGTTGTTCGGATGCACCGCGACACGGGCCTCAGCCGGGCCATCCACGCGAATCTTCCACCCGCGGGCTTCAAAAGCAGCGGCGTGCTCGTTGTAAGTCGGCTTGCTGATCTGCACCCAGCGCGGCGCGGCCAGCGCAGGCAGGGCTGCGATCAGGGCTGATGCACCGGGGGCAGCCAGGACGGCGGCCTCATCCGGGATGTTCCAGAACGACCGCGCGGCGCGTTCCATATCGGTCAGCGCATCGGCGTCCGGAAGCGCGCCCCAATCTCCGGCAGTAAAGTCCGGCAGCGGATAGGGGTGCGGGTTGATACCGGTGGACAGGTCCATCCAATCGCTGCGGGTTCCGCCGAATTCTGCCATGGCAACGCCCAAATTGCCGCCGTGGTCCCTGGATGGGGCTGCATTTTCATGCGGGAGTTCAAGCATCGCGGTAGCCACCGGTTGAATGTTGCTCCGAACGGATCGGACGTCAAATCAGACACAGCGGTTCATAAAGCAACCGGGACGGGGCGTGAACTCCCTAATTTTAGCGGTATCGTCCGGAATCGCCGGATTGGCGGCTGCCAGCGGCGGATCAGCCGCGCCGGTGCGGTTCTTGCCAGTCGATATCCGGATTGACCGGGATGATCCGGTGCGGGTTGATGGTGTCGTGGCTGTAGTAATAGTGGCGCACGATATGCTGCATGCCGACGGTTTCCGCCACGCCCGGCCATTGGTACAGCTCGCGGGTGTAGGCCCAAAGGTTCGGGTAGTCCGCCAACCGCTTGCGGTTGCACTTGAAATGCACGTGATAGACCGGATCAAACCGCAGGAGTGTGGTGAACAGCCGCCAATCGGCCTCGGTCACGCGGTCCCCCAGCAGGTAGCGGTGTTGCGACAGCAGGTCCTCCAGCCAGTCCAGGCTTTCAAACAGCGGCTTGACTGCGGTGTCATAAGCCTCTTGCGTGGTAGCAAAGCCGCATTTGTAGACGCCGTTATTGATGGTGCTGTAAATGCGGGCGTTCACCGCCTCGATCGGCTCCCGCAGCTCTTCCGGCCAGTAATCGCCGGTGTTGCCGGTGATCCCGTTGAACGCTGAGTTGAGCATTCGGATGATCTCGGCGCTTTCGTTGGAAACGATGGTATCCTGTTCCTTGTCCCACAGAACCGGCACCGTCACCCGGCCGGTATAGCCTGCATCGGCGCGGGTGTAGATCTGGTGCATATGGGAACTGCCGAACAGAGTGTCGCCGGTGGCGCCATGGTCATCCCTGTCAAAGGTCCAGCCTTCGCCCAGCATATCGGGATGCACAACGGAAACGGAGATATGATCCTCCAGCCCCTTCAGCTTGCGGAAGATCAGCGTGCGGTGGGCCCAGGGGCAGGCGAGCGAGACAAAAAGGTGATAGCGTCCGCTTGCTGCCGGGAAGCCGCCTTTGCCCGAAGGACCGGCGCTGCCATCGGCTGTGATCCAGTTGCGGAACTGCGATTCGCTGCGTTTGAACGCGCCGCCATTGGATTTGGTATCATACCACTTGTCGTGCCATTTCCCGTCGATCAAAAGGCCCATCGGGTCTGCTCCTGCTGCTGTGCGCAGGAAACATAGACCTGCTCAGGCCGGGTGCCTATGCAGTGCAGCGCGCAAGCCCTCTGCGCCACTGCACAAGAGCAACAAAATTGCGCGACCGTCAAATTTCCGAAAATGTTCACTTGATTTTATATATTTGTGACGCACCGTTGAAAGAAGGACCCGAGAGACCCTAAGCATTTGGAAGGCCGGAACGATGAATACCTATGTGCCCAAAGCCGTGCAGGAAGCGCTGGACACCGCCCGCCTTCAGGGGATGCGCAAGAAAAGCCGTTTGCGGGTAATGGCGGACAATGAGCTGGTCCCGGTTCTGCGGATGTGGAAGACGGGTTTTTCGGTTGAGGCAGAGACCGCGCCGATGCTGCGCGGGCTGGTCGATCTTTACGAGGGAGCGCGGCACCTGTCGCAATGCCTGATCGTTGCCAGCGAAGAAGAGGGCGGCGAGATGCGCTATGAATTCAAGCGCTCAACACCCGCTGCGGACAGGGCACCGCTGGATTTCTACAAATCCCCGGACGCACCTTCCGGGCTGATCCCCTTCGACCAGTCGCAGGGCAAGATCTGAGCCGCTGGCTCAGGGACGGATTTCAATCTCCGTCCCGATTTCTGCCAGGCGCCACAGCGTTTCCATCTGTTCATTGCTGACAGCGATGCAGCCGGCGGTCCAATCGCCGGGCAGGGTGATCAGATCGCCTACCGAATTCGGCTGTCCATGAATGAAGATGTCGCCGCCGGGGCTGACCCCGGCCGCTTGGGCCTGCTTCCTGTCTTCGGGCTGCGGATAGTTGATTCCCAGCGACAGATGATAGGCACTGTTGGGGTTGCGCCGGTCGATCAGGAATGTGCCTTCGGGCGTTTTTCCGTCACCTTCCTGAAACTTGTCACCTGCCGGTTCGAACCCTAGCGCAATGGGGAACTCCAGCACCGTCTCACCCGCCCGGCTGGCGGTCAGGCGGCGGGCGGATTTTTCGATCAGGATGCGGTCGATCCGCTCCACCGCCGCGGCCTGCGGCGGCGGTGCGGGCCGCGGTGCAAAAGCCTGCCAGGCGGCCCAGGCGGCGCCGGTTAGAATAACCAGCGCCAGAAGACGCAGCAGGCGCTTCATGGTTACTGCAGATCCGAGAAGGCTGCAGTCAGGCGGCGGCAGGCTTCCTCCACCCGTGACCGCTGGGTGGCCAGGTTGAAGCGTTCCATGAGTTCGCCGCCGGTGCCGAAACCGTCGCCGGGCGAAGTCGCGATCTTTGCGTCTTCGCGTAGCCGTTTGATGAATTCCTCGCGGTTCATACCGGTGCCGGAGAAATCCACCCAGGCCAGATAGGTCGATTGCAGCGGCAGTGATTGCAGCCCCGGCAGGGCGTTCACGGTCGCGTCAAACAGTCTTCGGTTGCCTTCCAGGTGGGCGACCTGGGCATCCACCCATTCGGCGCCCTCGGGAGAATACGCGGCGGTGATCATCGCAACACCAAGCGCGCTGGGATCATAGTCCAGCGTGTTCTGCCGGTGCCGCATTGCGGCGCGCAGCTCCGGGTCTGGAATGATCATGTTGCCGGTCCGTTGGCCGGCAATATTGAAGGTTTTCGAAGGCGCGGTCAGGGTCACAGTCCAGGCGCGTGCGTCGGGGGCCGCCACGTCCATCGGCACAAAAGTGCTGCCAGAATAGACTAGGTCATGGTGAATTTCGTCGGAGATCAGAATCAACCCGTTGCGCTTGGCGAACTCTGCCACTGCGCGCAGTTCTTCGGCGGTCCAGACCCGGCCTGAGGGGTTTTGCGGCGAGCACCACAGCAGCAGCTTCTCGGTTCCGTTCAGGCGCGATTGCGCATCGTCGAGGTCCAGATTGTAGGTATCGCCGTCGCGCGCCAGCGGGCATTCGGTAACCTTGCGCCCCGACTTGTTCACCTTGTGCGCAAACTCATGATAAACGGGCGAGAAGATAACAGCGCCATCACCGGGCTGGCTCCAGACATCCAGGCAGAGGGCAATGGCATTGCCCAGCCCTTGCGATGTCAGTACCCAATCGGTTTCAATGTCCCAGCTGTGGCGGGTTTTCATCCACCATTGAACCGCCTGCAGATACTCCGGGTGCTGCCAGGAATAGCCGAAGACACCATGTTCGGCGGCGGCTTTGACGGCATCAATCACGCAAGGCGCAGTTTCATAGTCGGAATCCGCCGTCCACATCGCCAGACCGTCCTGCGCCGGGATGCCGTACAGTTTCTCCATCTTGTCCCATTTCGAACTGTGAGTGCCGCAGCGGTCGGTGATTTTGTCAAAATTCATGTGGTGAATTCCCGTGTCGTTGCCCGTAACTTTGCATGCGAAGCTAGCCGCTGCAGCGGCACGCGCAAGGGGGCGTTGCGATGGCGCTGCTGATCGCATACATGAAGCGCATGAAACGACCGATCCTGATCCATCCCGATCCCCGCCTGAAAAAGGTCTGTGTGCCTGTGCCGGACCTGAGCGATGATTTGCGCGTGCTGGCGGATGACATGCTGGAAACCATGTATGCAGCCCCCGGCATTGGTCTGGCGGCGCCGCAGATCGGTATTCTGCAACGGCTGATCGTGCTGGATTGCGTTAAGGAAGAGGACGGCGATGCGCGCCCCTTGGTGATGTTCAACCCGCAGGTCCTGTCGTCGTCGGACGACACCAACGTCTATGAGGAAGGCTGCCTGTCGATCCCGGACCAGTATGCCGAAGTGACCCGTCCCAGGGTCGTAGAAGTCGAATGGATGGATCGCGACGGCAATGCGCAGCGCGAGACCTTCGACGGGCTTTGGGCCACTTGCGTGCAGCATGAGATCGACCACTTGAATGGCAAGCTGTTCATCGATTACCTGAAACCGCTGAAGCGCCAGATGATCACCCGCAAGATGCAGAAGTTGAAGCGCGAACGCGCCCGCGCCTGAGGAAACATCAGACATGACCGTCCGCACCTGCCTGCCCTGGCCTGACAAGCGCCTGCGCACCAAGGCCGAAGACGTGAGCGAAATCACCAGTGAGATTCGTGAAATCTGGAACGACATGGTTGATACTATGGACGCGATGCCGGGCGTGGGCCTGGCCGCCAACCAGATCGGCGTGATGCTGCGGCTGGCAGTGGTGGACGGCTCCACCGAACGCGGCCGCGCGGTGAAGCTGGCCAACCCGGAGATCCTGCACTCCTCGATCGAACTGCGCGAGCATGACGAAGCCAGCCCCAATCTGCCGGGCGTCTCAGCCAAGATCAAACGCCCGCGTGCCGTGACCGTCCGTTTCATCAACGAACAGGGCATGGTTGACCGCAAGGATTTTATCGGAATTGAGGCGACCTCGGTACAGCATCAGATCGATCATCTGAACGGCAGGATGTATTTCGACCGTCTAAGCAAGGTGAAACGCGACATGCTGATCCGCAAGGCGAAAAAGCTGAACGGCTGAGGCCGGATTTCATTTCCCGGGCCGCTTGGGCCCGGTTCGCGCCCGGCCCCGTCCCCAGGACGGACGCGAAACTGCGTAAGGCCCGTTTTGACGGCTGCGGGCAGGGCAACCGGGGCAGGGGATGCAGATGCGTATTATCTTCATGGGAACGCCTGATTTTTCGGTGCCGGTGCTGGATGCGCTGGTCGATGCAGAGCACGAAATTGCCGCCGTTTACTGCCAGCCTCCCCGGCCTGCAGGCCGCGGTAAGAAGGACCGGCCCGCGCCCGTCCACGCCCGCGCCGCCGCCTTGGGACTGGAAGTGCGCCATCCAGTTTCTCTGAAAGGGGCAGAAGAACAGGAAGCCTTTGCGGCTTTGAATGCGGATGTGGCGGTGGTTGTGGCCTACGGTCTGATCCTGCCGCAGGCGGTTCTGGACGCACCCGAACATGGCTGCCTGAACATCCACGCCAGCCTCTTGCCGCGCTGGCGCGGTGCGGCGCCGATCCACCGGGCGATCATGGCGGGTGATCCGGAAACCGGCATTTGCATCATGCAGATGGAGGCAGGGTTGGACACCGGTCCAGTGCTGCTGCGGGAGGCCACCGCAGTCGGGGACGGGGAAACTACCGCCCAGCTGCATGACCGGCTGTCGGAGATGGGCGCTGCGCTGATCGTGGACGCCCTAAGCCGCCTGGCAGAGCTGACGCCTGAGGTGCAGCCGGAGGCGGGTGTTACCTATGCCGAAAAGATCGACAAAGGCGAGGCGCAGATAAACTGGACCCGTCCGGCGGCTGAAGTGGACCGTCAGATCCGCGGGCTGTCGCCCTTCCCCGGCGCCTGGTGCGAAATCGAGGGCCAGCGGGTCAAGCTGCTGGCGTCGCGTTTGGCAAAGGGTCAAGGCGCGCCGGGCGAAGTTCTGGATGACAATCTGACAATCGCTTGCGGGTCCGGGGCGGTCCAGCTGTTGCGCTTGCAACGGGCAGGTAAAAGCGCGCAGGATCCTGAAGCATTCTTACGTGGCTACCCTGTTTCGAAGGGCTGCCGCCTGTAACCTGGAGCCGGGCATGATTCTGACCCTGATGGGCACCGTGGTGATTGCCGGTATTGTCGGCTACGCTTCTGAACGCAGCGGCTTTACCAGCAATGGCTATGTGCCATCGATCATCATTTGCACTGGCGGTGCGTTCCTGTTCTATTTCATGCGGCTGATGTTCGGCATCGGCTTCAGCGCGCCGGGCTGGAATGCGATTGCTTCTTCCATCGGGGCCTTGGTGATCGTGCCGACCCATTGGCGCAGATAGGGAGATTGCTATGCCCGTTCTTGCATTGATTATCATCGGCGCTGCGGCAGGTTTCCTGGCGACCCGGCTGATGCGGCTTGAAACCGATATTATCACAACTGTTGTGATTGGCATGGCCGGTGCATTGATCGGCGGGCTGGTGCTGCGCGCCCTGCTGGCGGTCATGGGGTTCATGGCCGGCTTTGCCGGCGCGGTACTGGGCGCTTTGGTGCTGATCTGGCTTTGGCAGCGTTATCTGCACAAGTAATCCCGGCTGAGGTACACAGGCCACAGCCGAAGGGAGAACGCGCGATTTCTGCTGCACCGGGCCGCTGAATGAATACAATATCTCAACCGCTGAGCAATGCGGTGGAAAATCGAGGCAGAGGGCATTTGCAGATGACACAGGACAGCGGCCAGCCCGGCGCGCCGAACGTGGTGGTTGTGACCACCATGAAGGATGAAGGCGCCTATATTCTCGACTGGATCAGCCACTACAAATCCATTGGTGTCAGCGATTTTGTCATCTTCACCAATGAATGCTCCGATCCCACGGACCATATCCTGCGCTGTCTGCACCGGATGGGTGTAATCGAACACCGGTTCAGCCGGGTTGTGCGCCGCGGCCCGCACAAAAGCGCACTGATGTGGGCGGAGTACGAGCCCAAGGTGAACAATGCCGACTGGGTTCTGGTGATCGACGTCGATGAATATCTGCAGATCAATTCCGGTGACGGCACGTTGCCGGGGCTGCTGGCAGAGCGGGCGGATGCAGATGCGGTTTCCTTTGTTTGGCGCATTTTCGGCAATGCGGGTGTTGGACCTGTGGATCACCCCCCTGTGCCTCAGGCCTTTGTGCTGGCTGAACCCGCGGCGGGGCTCCCGGATGAACACCGTTTCTTCAAGACAGCGTTCCGCAAAAATGGGAAATTCACCCGTATGGGGGTTCACCGCCCTTTTCTTGCGGACACGGCGGGCGAGGTGAACTGGCAGCTTGCCGATGGCACACGCCTGCCGGAGGATGAGCTGGAAGGCGCCCTGTACGTGCGCGGCGGCTACGGCTATTCTGCAGCGCAGCTCAACCACTATGCGCTGCGGTCGCGTGACGGGTTCCTGAACAAGAAAGCGCGTGGCCGGGCAAACCACTTCACCTCCTCCATCGAGCCAGGCTACTGGCACAAGTTTGATAAGAATGAAGAAGAAGACCGGCGGCTGGCGGACAATTTCTCAGCCGCGCTGCAGATCAAGGAAGACCTTCTGCAAGACGACAATCTGCGGGAATATCATGAAATGGCGCTGGTCTGGCATCGGCGCAAGGGCCGGAAAGCCAGGATCAGCAAGGACGGCCAGGAGTTTCTGAACTCGTTGGCTGACAGCCGCAAAACCGCCTGATTGCGGCTGATTGGTAGCGGGTGCCATTCGTGTCAGCGCGTCTTGGCTTCCGGTGGCGGCAGATTGAGCAGCCTTGCTCCG
Source organism: Leisingera sp. NJS201 (assembly GCF_004535885.1). Lineage (NCBI taxonomy): Bacteria > Pseudomonadati > Pseudomonadota > Alphaproteobacteria > Rhodobacterales > Roseobacteraceae > Leisingera > Leisingera sp. NJS201. Next base: position 3,682,340 of record NZ_CP038234.1, on the reverse strand, counting down.
CAGCCGCCGCGTATCTGATTGCGCTGGTGACAGTTTCCGGATCCGGGTTGTGAAGATTGGGTTCACAATCAGGTATTTCCGGTTGATTGGAGGAAGGCGCCCATTGTTCTGGCCGCAAGTCGGTCTTAACTGCGCGGCGGGCGGCTTTTGTAGACAGGCAGGTGCCAGCCGAACAGGATGGAACCTGCCCGCAATGTCCAGCACACCCCGGCGCAGGCCAGCAGGGCAAACCGCACCTCCAGTCCCAGCCAGATCATCATAACGGCAGTGATCGCTCCTGCCATGGCGCAGGAGATGTACAGCTCACCCTGTTTCAGCACCAATGGCACCTCGTTGCAGACGACGTCGCGCATCAAACCGCCCATGGTTCCGGTAGCCATGCCCATCAGCACGGTGATCACCGGCGGGCTGTCCAGCGCCAGCGCAGCACCTGTCCCCGCGGGGACGGCCACGGCCAGCGCAAAACTGTCGAGCCACACGACCCAGCGCAACCGGCTTTCCAGCAAATGCGCAGTGAAGAACACGGCCACCGCTGCAAAGGCCGCAAGCAGGATGTAATTCGGGTTGCCGATCCAAAACACCGGATTGCGGTCCAAAAGCAGGTCGCGCAGCGTGCCGCCGCCAAGCGCAGTCAGGCAGGCAACAAAAGCAAAGCCGACGATATCCAGCTGTGCCCGGCTGGCTACCAGTGCGCCGGACAGGGCAAAAACCAGAACAGAAGCGTAATCCAGCAGCGCCAGAAATGTCATGGGCAGTGCGCTTGCATCAGGCGCTCTTCTTTTTCTTGAAGGGCGCCATGCCCGCGCGGGCCAGTTCATCCGCGCGTTCGTTCTCCGGGTGGCCGGCGTGGCCCTTGACCCATTCCCAGGTCACTTTGTGGCGGGCTTGCGCTTCGTCCAGGCGCTGCCACAACTCGACGTTCTTGACCGGCTTCTTGCTGGAGGTTTTCCAGCCGTTTCTCTTCCAGCCGAAGATCCAGCCGGTGACGCCGTTCTTCACATAGGCCGAGTCGGTCACCACGGTGAGCGTGGACGGGCGCGCCAGGCTTTCCAGCGCGTTAATCGCCGCCAGCAGCTCCATCCGGTTATTGGTGGTCTCGGCTTCGCCACCCTTCAGTTCTTTCTCCTTGACGACGGTGTCTCCATCCATCGCACGCAGCAACGCACCCCATCCGCCGGGGCCGGGGTTGCCGGAGCAAGCGCCATCGGTATAGGCAAACAGCTCAGCCATGGGCGGTCACCAGAATGAAGGGGGCCATGGTGCCATCCAGGCCCTCAGCCTCGCCGAATTTGCGGGTTTTCACGACAAAGCCAGTCTGTTCCAGAAGCTGCACCAGTTCGTCCTCGGAGTAATAGGTATAGAGGCGGCCGATACCGTCGCGGGCTCCGCCTTCCCCCAGTTTCATGCCGATGTGAAACACACCGCCGGGTTTCAGCGCCTGCTTGAGGGCTGCCAGATGCCGGGGCATATCGGCGCGCGGGGTGTGCAGCAAGCTGAAATTGGCCCATATGCCATCATAGATCGCGGTGCCTCCGATCTGATCGAAGGTCGCCAGGCGGGCGTTGACGCCAGCGTGCTGGTCCGCCAATGCGACCATCTCGGCAGAGGCATCCAGCGCGTCAGCTTGCAGACCGGATTGGGCCATGCACGCAGCAGCAGTACCGGGGCCGCAGCCAAGATCAAGCACCCGGCCACCCTTGGGGCAGGCTTCGATGAAGGCCGCCAGGCTTGGGTCGTTTCCGGCTTGCTCATCTGTCAGTGCGGCATAATCTGCGGCGCGGCTATCGTAGACGCGGATGGTTTCTGAATCGGTCATACTGCGGTCTCCGTAGGCTCAGGCGCGTTCCAACGCTAGCCGGGCTGCGAGGCCTGCAAACACGGCGGCGAAGCCTCGGCTCATCCATTTCAGCACCCGCTCGCTGTTCAGCAGATAATTGCGGGCCTGTGCGGCAAACAGTCCGTAGAACACAAAAATGACGAAGGTCATCATCATGAACACCAGTCCCAGAACGGACATCTCCAGCGTTGCGCTGGCGGGGGTGCCGCTCAGGAACGGCGGCAGCAGCGCCAGAAAGAATACCGACAGTTTGGGGTTCAGAATGTTGATCAGCGCTCCGCGCCAGGCGATGGTCCGGCCGGGCTGGCTGGTACGCTTAGAGCTGACGGCCAGGACGCCGCCGCCGCGCAGGGCCTGCCAGGCCAGATAAAGCAGATAGGCAACGCCTGCGGCCTTGACCATCTGGAACAGCAGCGCCGAACTGTGCAGGACCGCCGCCAGCCCGAGGGTTGCTGCAGCCAAATGCGGAAGAATGCCGAAGGTGCAGCCAAGCGCAGCCCAGATCGCAGCGCGGCGGCCTTGGCCGAGGCCCAGGGCCAATGTGTAAATGACGCCGGTACCCGGGGCGAGGACAACAACAAAGGCGGTGATCAGAAATTGCAGGGTAATCATCAATACGGCTCCTGAAAAAATGTCCGAGTGCTTTTGGGTAACATGAATAGCGTACCGCAGGCGTGTTTTCTGTGACTTTCGCCGCAATCCAGCCGCGTTTCGTCAGGCGGTTTCGCGCAACACCTTGGGCACCTTGAATTCCACGGTTTCGACAGCGGTTTCCACCACCTCGACCGTCACGTCGTAGCGGCCGCGGAAGGCGTCGATCACTTCGTTGACCAGCAGTTCCGGGGCCGAGGCGCCGGCGGTGATGGCAACCGAGCGGATGCCCTCCAGCGCGCGCCAGTCGATGTTGTCCGCGCGTTGCACCAGTTGGGCGTAATCGCAGCCGTTTTTGGCGCCGACCTCGACCAGGCGGCGGGAATTCGAGGAGTTCGGCGCCCCGACCACCAACAGAGCGTCTGCTTTGGGCGCCACCGACTTCACCGCCTCCTGGCGGTTGGTGGTGGCGTAGCAGATGTCTTCCTTGTGCGGGCCGGTAATGTTCGGGAACCGCTGGTGCAATGCTGCCACGATGCTCTTGGTGTCATCGACCGACAGGGTGGTCTGGGTGACATAGGCCAGCTGATCCGGGTCGCGAACCTCCACCGCGGCCACGTCCTCGACGGTTTCCACCAGCAGCACCTCGCCGTCGGGCAGCTGTCCCATGGTGCCGATGGTTTCGGGGTGGCCCTTGTGGCCGATCATGATCATCTGCAGGCCGGCTTCGGCGTGGCGCTGGGCCTCGATATGCACCTTGGAGACCAGCGGGCAGGTGGCATCGACATAGACCATTTCGCGGCGGCCGGCCTCAGCCGGGACTGATTTCGGAACCCCGTGGGCGGAAAAGATCACCGGGCGGTCATCAGGGCATTCGTCCAGCTCCTCGACAAACACCGCGCCCTTGTCGCGCAACGAGTCGACGACGAATTTGTTGTGCACGATTTCGTGGCGCACATAGACCGGCGCCCCCCATTTACCGATCGCCAATTCGACAATCTTGATGGCGCGGTCCACTCCGGCGCAAAAGCCGCGCGGCGCAGCAAGGTAGAGTGTCAGGGCTGGCTTGGTCATTGGCGTCTCCTTACGGCCAGAGGTAAGCGGTTCGGGCCGTAAGGTCCAGTGCCGGCGGGGCCGCAGCCGGTGCCTGCGGAACTTGCCGCGGCGACCGGCCGCAAATAGGCCGGAAGTGCCGCGCGGACAGCGGTGATTGTATGAAAAAGACAATTTCTGCCTTTAACAGGCAGCGGCTGGCGCGGCCGTTCAGACGGCCCCGCCCAAGCTCAAAGCAGCTTATTGATGCCGGCGATCCACCGGTTCAGGGCACTGCCGGCACGCTGGATGCGCCACACGCAACAATACGGGCAACCCGCCGCAATCAGACCAATAGTCAAGCGGGGGAACGCGCTGTCCGGAACAAGGCGCCACCCCATCAGGCGCCTTGTTCCGGCAGGTTTTTCTTAGCCGTGCGCAGCGGTCGCTGAACGCGGTTCGCTTTGCTCGCGCGGCGGGCGGCCGATGACATCGCGCAGTTCTTCCAGCTCGATGAAATTGTCAGCCTGGCGGCGCAGATCGTCCGAGATCATAGGCGGCTGGCTGCGGATGGTAGACACCACCGAGACACGCACGCCCTGGCGCTGCAGGCTGGCAATCAGCGGCCGGAAATCGCCATCGCCTGAGAAAAGCACGATATGATCCACCCGCGGGGCCAATTCCATGGCATCGACGGTAAGCTCGATATCCATGTTGCCTTTGACTTTGCGGCGGCCCATGCTGTCGGTGTACTCCTTGGCCGGTTTGGTGACCATGGTGAAGCCATTGTAATGCAGCCAGTCGACCAATGGGCGGATCGGTGAATACTCGTCATTCTCCAGCAGGGCAGTGTAATAAAAGGCCCGCAGAAGCTTGCCGCGGCGCATGAATTCCTGCCGCAAAAGCTTATAGTCGATGTCAAACCCAAGCGCCTTAGCTGCGGCGTACAGGTTCGACCCGTCTATGAACAGCGCAAGCCGTTCGTCTTTATAAAACATAAAATGTTCCTTCCGGTATAACCGTCCCGGCCGGGTCTTCCGTGAGTGAGTGCTTGAAATCAGCGGGACGGGTGGACTTAATGTAAGTTATTTGTCATCTGCCGCAAGTATACTGCCATTCTGAAATAGGGTCAAAAATGGCCGGAAACCGGAAAACGTCGCTCATCGCGCTTGGCGGCAACCTGCCTGTTGAGGCAGATGCGCCGCAAGCCACCTTGTCAAAGGCTCTTGCCGCTTTGCAATCGGATGATGTTGTGCTGCGCTGCATCTCGCGGTTCTTTCAGACGCCCTGTTTCCCGGCAGGGGCGGGGCCGGATTATGTGAACGCCGCGGTTGCGGTTGAGACGTCTTTGTCCGCGCGCGCGCTGCTGGCGCGCTTGCACGAGATTGAAGCGCAGTTCGCGCGGGTGCGCCAGCAACGCTGGGGGATGCGTACACTTGATCTGGATCTGATTGACCATGGCGGCGCGGTGCTGCCGGACGCGGAGGGGTTCGCCCGCTGGCAGGGGCTGCCGCTGGAGACCCAGATGCAGGAGGCGCCAGGGCAGTTGATCCTGCCGCATCCGCGCATTCAGGACCGCGCCTTTGTGCTGGTGCCGCTTTGCGATATTGCCCCGCGCTGGCGCCACCCGGTGCTACAGAAAACTGCCGCCGGGCTGCTGGCGGAATTGCCACCGGAAGATGTGGCAGAGGTCACGCCGTTGCAGGACGCGTGATGCGGTGTTTTCCGCTCTTGTCAAGGGAAAGGTTTGGGCGTAAATGTCTGCCTTCTGGACCCGGAATGATATGGAGAGTCGCTGATGGCCCGCGTGACGGTTGAAGATTGCGTCGATAAAGTGCCCAACCGCTTTGAGCTGGTGATGCTGGCAGCGCACCGTGCCCGCGAAATCTCGGCTGGTGCCCCGATCACCGTGGACCGCGACAACGACAAAAACCCGGTCGTTTCCTTGCGTGAAATCGCTGACGAGACTCAAAGCGCAGACGATCTGCGCGAGCGTCTGATCGAAGGCAACCAGACTCAGATCGAAGTCGATGAGCCGGAAGAGGATTCGATGGCTCTGCTGATGGGAGCGGATCACGATAAGCCCGCCGATGACGATATGTCTGAAGAGAAACTGCTGCGCGCGCTGATGGAGGCCCAGGGCCAGGGCTGAGGCGTACGCTGACGAATTTGAGGCTGCGGACCCGACATGAACTCCCCCGATATTTCCGCTGGAGATCTGCTTGCTCTGGTCCGCAACTACAACCCAAAGACAAATGCGGACAGGATTGCTGAAGCTTTTGCATTCGGCGAGCAGATGCATGAAGGGCAATACCGCCATTCGGGCGAACCCTATTTCACGCATCCGGTGGCCGTTGCCGCCATCCTGACCGAACAGCGCCTGGATGATGCAACAATCATCACCGCGCTTTTGCATGACACCATCGAAGACACCAAGGCCTCTTACGAGGAGGTCACCCGCCGTTTTGGCGATGAGGTGGCGATGCTGGTCGATGGCGTCACCAAACTGACCAATCTGCAGCTCAGCAGCCGCGAGACCAAGCAGGCGGAAAACTTCCGCAAGCTGTTCATGGCGATGTCCAAGGATTTGCGGGTGATCCTGGTCAAGCTTGCCGACCGGCTGCACAACATGCGCACAATCAAGGCGATGCGCCCGGAAAAGCAGGCCCAGAAAGCGCGCGAGACGATGGACATCTATGCGCCGCTGGCGGGCCGCATGGGGATGCAGTGGATGCGCGAAGAGCTGGAGGATCTGGCCTTCCGCGTGCTCAACGCCGAAGGGCGTCAGTCGATCATCCGCCGCTTTGTGACCCTGCAGCGCGAAACAGGCGATGTGATCCACCGGATCACCGGGGACATGCGGCTGGAGCTGGAAAAGACCGGGATCGAAGCCGAAGTGTTCGGCCGCGCCAAGAAGCCCTATTCGATCTGGCGCAAGATGCAGGCCAAGGATCAGGGCTTTTCGCGGCTCTCTGATATCTACGGTTTCCGGGTGATCACCCTGTCCGAAGAGGACGCCTACCGCGCGCTGGGCGCCATCCACCAGCGTTGGCGGGCGGTGCCGGGCCGGTTCAAGGATTACATCAGCCAGCCGAAATCCAATGGCTACCGCTCAATTCACACCACGGTGTCGGGCCGCGACGGCAAGCGGGTTGAGGTGCAGATTCGCACCCGGCAGATGCACGATGTGGCCGAAACCGGGGTTGCGGCGCATTGGTCTTACCGCGACGGTGTGCGGACGGAGAACCCCTTTGCCGTTGATCCGGCCAAGTGGATCGCCTCGCTGACCGAGCAATTCGACGCCGAGGATGATCACGACGAATTCCTCGAGGCGGTGAAGCTCGAGATGTATTCGGACCAGGTGTTCTGCTTCACGCCAAAGGGCGATGTGATCAAACTGCCGAAAGGTGCGACGCCGATCGACTTTGCCTATGCCATCCACACCCGCATCGGCCATGCCTGCGTCGGCGCGAAGGTGGACGGGATCCGGGTGCCGCTGTGGACCCGGCTGCGCAATGGCCAATCTGTGGATGTGATCACCGCCGAGGGCCAGACCCCGCAGGTCAGCTGGCTGGAGATTGCCACCACCGGCAAGGCCCGCACTGCGATCCGCCGCGCCCTGCGCGAAGCGGACCGGGCGCGGTTTGTGAAGCTGGGCCATGAACTGGCGCGCTCGGCTTTTGAACATGTCGGCAAGAAAGCCACCGACAAAGCGTTGGAAACCGCAGCGCGCGCCTTGCGGGCAGGCGGGGTGAATGAGCTGCTGGCGCGGCTTGGCGCGGCAGAGATCACCGCGCATGACGTGGTGCAATCGGTTTATCCGGAACTGACCACCACTGGCGATGGCGACGAAATCTCTCCGCGCCGCGCGGTGGTCGGCCTGGAGCCGGGTCAAAGCTTTGAGCGCGCGCCCTGCTGCCAGCCGCTGCCGGGTGAGCGCATCATTGGTATTACCTACCGCGGCCGCGGGGTTGTCGTGCATTCTGCGGATTGCGACAAGCTGGGCGAGTTTGAGGACCAGCCGGAACGCTGGATGGATGTGCAATGGCACAGCGGCACCCACCCGGCGGCTTATGGCACCACGCTTGAACTGACCATTGGCAATGACGCCGGTGTGCTGGGGCGCATTTGCACATTGATTGGCGAGAAAAAGGCCAATATCTCGGACCTTGAATTTGTCGACAGGAAACCAGACTTTTACCGGCTTATGATCAATGTGGAGCTGCGGGATGTGGAACAGCTGCACTCGCTGATGCTGACGCTTGAAGCCGAAAGCGATGTTGCCGCGGTGGCGCGGTTCCGGAACAAGCCGGAAGAACGCCATTTTCCGGGATAAGCCGCTGAAATTTTGAGCCGGGAACTGGGAAGGACGCACAGCTTTGGTATTCAGGCGCCGGGACAGACGTCCGCCCCTCCGGGCGCTGGCGAATTTTCTCTGGCCGCGCGGCGGCTGGGGAAGGGCGTTCCTGTATGTAAAGCACCGGGTGCGGCGTCTGCCCGATTCGCCCGAGCGCATCGCCCGCGGCATCTGGGCCGGAGTGTTCACCACCTTCACGCCTTTTTACGGGCTGCATTTTCTTGTGGCGGCGATCGTTTCCCGGCTGATGAACGGAAATATTCTTGCCTCGCTCAGCGCCACCTTCTTTGGCAACCCGCTGACCTATGTGCCGATCGGAGTGGCCTCGCTGCAGACCGGGCATTGGATCCTGGGCACCGAGTTCGACGAGGAAGTCGACAAATCCCTGGTTGGCAAGTTCATGGCAGCCGGCGGCGACCTGAAGGACAACCTGATTGCGCTGTTCAACGACCGGCCCGCCGATTGGCAGGGCCTGTATTTGTTCTACAACGAAGTGTTCTACCCTTACATGATCGGCGGCATCCTCCCGGGCATTATCACGGCCACGGTCTGCTATGTGCTAAGCCTGCCGGTGATCCGCGTCTACCAGCAGCGCCGGCGGTCCAAGATCAAGGCCAAGTTCGAGGCAATCAAACAACGGGCAGAAGTCGGGACTGACGCCTGACCCGTACAGCCGGATTGTACCATTATCACTTGCGGGGTTGCTCTTGCCGGGCTGGTGTCTAGTCTTTGGTTAAAGCTTTGACTTCAGACGGATGAGACAGCTGTCATGACACAGAACAAATTGCGCCTGGGCGTGAACATCGACCATGTTGCCACCGTGCGCAACGCCCGCGGCGGTGCCTATCCGGACCCGGTCCGCGCCGCGAAGCTGGCCGAGGAGGCTGGCGCAGACGGGATCACGGCGCACCTGCGCGAAGACCGCCGCCATATCACTGATGCAGATATCGACGGGTTGATGGAAGCGCTGACCGTGCCGCTGAATTTCGAGATGGCAGCGACCGAGGAAATGCAGCAGATCGCCTTGCGCCACAAGCCGCACGCGGTTTGCATCGTGCCGGAAAAACGCGAGGAACGCACCACTGAAGGCGGGCTCGAGGTCGCCCGTGAAGAAAACCGTCTGGCCCATTACATCGCGCCCTTGCGCGATGCGGGCTGCCGGGTGTCGATCTTCATTGCGGCTGATAAAAAGCAGATCGAAGCCGCGCACCGGATCGGTGCCGAGGTGATCGAACTGCACACGGGCGCCTATTGCGACTATCACGCCGAGGGCAAGGCCGAGGACCGCGACCGCGAACTGGAAGCACTGCGCGAGATGTCCGCGTTTGCCCATTCGCTGGGGCTGGAAGTGCATGCAGGTCATGGCCTCACCTATGAAACAGTAAAGCCGGTGGCGGCATTTCCAGAGGTGAAGGAGCTGAATATCGGCCACTTCCTGATCGGCGAGGCGGTCTTCCGCGGGCTGACCCCTGCAGTGCAGGAAATGCGCCGGCTGATGGATGATGCACGGGGGTAACGCGGCTATGCCAGTCAATCTGATCCGCTACGGGCTGCTGTGGATGGCGGCCTCAGTCGCGATGCTTCTGCTGGGATTGGTGCTTGCACAATTCGGGGTTGGTATGCCGGCCGGGCTGGCAACGGTTCTGCCGCCGATGTTTGCTGCGGTTCTTGAAGGGATCCGAATTGCCCATTCAACCCGGGCGCCGCTGGCAGGTAAAACGGCCTGGATCAACGCTGCGGCGATGACCGGGGTGGTGGCCGTGCTGACCATCATTCAGCTGCCGCTCTACTGGAACTCGCCAATGGTCGCCGAGGCGCGGGAGACCATTCCACTTGTTTTCCTGGCCGGAATTTTCCTGCTGCTTCTGGCAGTCATCCTGATGGTCAACCGCCTGTTCCTGGGGCATGGCATCAAACTGGGGTTGAAGCGGTTGGAAGAATGATCCTGGGTGTTGGAACCGATCTCGCCAATATCGAACGCATCCAGCGCACGCTGGACCGTTTCGGCGACAGGTTCCGCAACCGGGTTTTCACCGAAACCGAACAGAAGAAGGCTGAACGCCGCCGCGACGTGGCGGGCACCTATGCCAAACGCTGGGCCGCCAAGGAGGCCTGTTCCAAGGCGCTGGGCACCGGCCTGCGCATGGGGATTGCCTGGAAGGACATGGCAGTTACCAATCTGCGCACCGGCCAGCCGGTGATGCATGTGACCGGCTGGGCCGCCGAACGCCTGCGGGAGATGACGCCTCCTGCCCATGAGGCTGTGATCCACGTGACACTGACTGATGATCACCCCTGGGCGCAGGCCTTTGTGGTGATTGAGGCGCGTCCTATCCCCGCGAACCCGGCGGAATTGCCCGCCGGAACTTGACTTGCCTCCCTCAGGCCCGCATGTAGCGCCGGACCCTGTTTCCAATCCGGAGAGCCTGATGACGGCCAAAGCAAAGACCAGCAGTTCGATCATCGAGACGATAAAGACCATCGTCTATGCGCTGCTGATCGCCGGTGTCTTCCGCACCCTGTTTTTCCAGCCCTTCTGGATCCCCTCCGGATCGATGAAAGAGACACTGCTGATCGGGGATTTCCTGTTCGTGAACAAGATGGCCTATGGCTATTCTTACGCGTCCTGCCCCAGCGTGCGCATCCCTGCTGTTGGCCTCAACATCGACGCCAAGAACATCTGCGGCTTCCTGGACGGCGACAACACCCGTTTGATGGGCAGCCAGCCTGAGCGCGGCGATGTGGTGGTGTTCCGCCATCCGGTCAACAGCAATGACTTCATCAAACGGCTGATCGGTCTGCCGGGCGACAAGATTCAGATGAAAAACGGTGTGCTGTTCATCAACGGCGAACCGGTCAAACTGCAGGACGCGGGCCAGTTCGAGGAAGTGATGGAACGCCAGGGGCCGCAGGGTTCCTTCCCGCGATGTGAAAACGCGCCGGTGGGCCAGGGTGCTGTCTGCAATAAATCGCGCAAACTGGAAACCCTGCCGGGCGGCAATGAGCATATTGTGCTTAACATCACCAATCAGGGCATGGATCATACCGGCGTTTATCAGGTGCCGGAAGGCCACTATTTCTTTATGGGCGACAACCGGGACAATTCCTCGGACAGCCGCTTGCCGCAGTCTGCCGGCGGCGTGGGTTTCGTTCCGTTTGAAAACCTGATCGGCCGGGCCGACCGGATCATGTTCTCCTCAGCCGGGCGGTCCATGCTCTACTTCTGGACCTGGCGGAGCGACCGTTTCTTCAAGGGGATCCAGTGAAGCTGTCCAAGGAATTGCGCGCGTTTGAAGACCGGATCGGGCATCGCTTTGCCCGCCCCGACCTGTTGCAGCGCGCCGTGACCCACGCGTCTGTGTCCTCGCCCAACCGCAAAGACAACCAGCGGCTGGAATTCCTGGGCGACAGGGTTCTGGGGCTGGTGATGGCAACGGCTCTGCTGGAGCATGACAAGACCGCCACCGAAGGCCAGCTGGCGCCGCGTTTCAATGCGCTGGTGCGCAAGGAAGCCTGCGCTGATGTTGCCGCTGAAATCGACCTGGGCGCAGTGCTGAAACTGGGTCGGTCGGAGATGATGTCAGGCGGCCGGCGCAAGCAGGCGCTGCTGGGTGACGCGATGGAGGCGGTGATTGCTGCAGTCTATAAAGATGCAGGCTTTGAGGCCGCAGCAGAGATGATCCTGCGTCTGTGGGGCCGCCGTGTTCATCAGGTCGAAAGCGACGCGCGCGACGCCAAGACCTCGCTGCAGGAATGGGCACAGGCACGCGGACAGAAACCGCCGGCCTATGTCGAAGTGTCCCGCAGCGGCCCGGATCACGCACCGGTCTTCACTATCGCAGCGCGGCTGCAGGACGGCACCGAAGCACAAGCCACCGCAGGCTCTAAGCGGCAGGCCGAACAGGCCGCCGCCAAAGCTCTGCTGGAACAGCTCGGCTGAACACTCAGGTCACGCGGATATAGCCCGCGAGACCGGTTTTCTGATGTTCGATCACATGGCAGTGGAACGCCCAGTCGCCGGGATTGTCGGCGACCAGCGCAATCTCGGCCACCTCATCCTTCAGCAGCAGCATGGTATCGGTCACCAGCGGCGGCAGCCTGCGCAAGTTTGAGCGGATCGGGACAAAGGTCAGCCCGTGCAGGTGGATCGGATGCAGGTTCGGCGATTCATTCCTCAGCCGCAGCACATAGCTTTTTCCGCGCTTCAGGGTCGCCAGCGGCCCGGTGCCCTTGGCCGCATCTCCGGCCCAGGGCGTGCGGTTGATCGACCAGAAACTGTATCCCAAGGAACCGCAATAGCCGTCATTCGGCGGCCCGCCCTCTGGCGTCCAGCCAAAGACGAAGTCGAGCATCTCGGCGCTTGAAAGGTCTGGACGTGAAACAGGGTTGGCAGCCAGCGGCTTCAGATCCTGCAGGTCCCGTTTTTGATTAGCTCCAACGGACCTCAGCTGCGCCATGGTGCGGGTGGGCTGTCCTGGCAGCTCTGCCAACAGATCCGCCGTCTGCCCCTCGCTTGCTGGCATCCGCACCGCGAAATCCACCCGCTGGCCAGGGCCGATCAGCAGCGGTTGCTCAACAGACGGCAGGGGAACGTCAATTTCTACGGGATGCCCATCCCAAGCGATAATCCTTGCCTGACCGGTGCTGAGGTGCAGCTTGTAGATCCGTGTGGTGTCGCTGTTCACCACCCGCAGCCGCACCAGCCCGCCCGTGGGATGATCATAAACCGGCGCCTGCAGCCAGTTCGCGGTCAGCACATTGCCGTGGGTTCCGCTGCGGGCCGCGCCGCGGGCGGTGTAGTAAGGCAGGAAGCCGCCATTCCCATCCAGCCGGAAGTCGCGCAGATTGATCACCTGATCACTGTCGAAACCGGGATCCTCTGCTTCCCTGATTACCATCACCCCGGTCAGCCCATGCGCCATTTGCGCCATGGTCATGCAATGCGGGTGATACCAGTAGGTGCCGGCATCCGGCGGGGTGAAATCATACTCAAACGACTCGCCGCCGGCGATCGGCATTTGGGTCAGATAAGGCACCCCGTCCATTGCGTTGGCGATCCGCAGCCCGTGCCAGTGCATCGCGGTGTAATCTTCGGTGCCGTTGACCACCCGCAGGCGCATGGGGGCGCCCTGGGTTCCGTAAAGAACCGGCGGCGGCGCATCCGGCGACAGGCTCACCAGCCCGTCTGTTGGTCTTTCGCGAAAAGCAAAACGGGCGGTCTGGATGGTCAGCTGCTGTACGGTGCTGCGAGCGCTGCCCCAGGACGCGGCGCCCATCACCCCTGCCGTCGCAGCAGACCCAAGCAGAAAATCACGGCGTCTCATCGGAAGCCTCCCCAAGGCATAAATGTCATGAAAAGCCTGGCTCGCGGAATGGCTCGGCGCTGCGATTGTCACATTGGATCTGCCACAGGTCTTTGACATAGGGCAAGGTTGCGGAAGGTGCCGGATCCCCGTTGAAAACGCCTCTGGCCCCTGTGGGTAAAATCCTGTAGGGGGTCTACTCTGCAAACAGGACCAGTAAAGATGACCACACGCGCCGGATTCGTTGCCCTGATCGGAGAGCCCAACGCGGGCAAATCGACCCTTTTGAACCGTATGGTCGGGGCCAAGGTCTCGATCGTGACCCATAAGGTGCAGACCACCCGTACCCGGATCCGCGGCGTGGCGATGGAAGGTGACGCGCAGTTGGTGTTTGTCGACACACCAGGTCTGTTCAAACCACGCCGCCGCCTGGACCGGGCAATGGTCGCCGCTGCCTGGGGCGGCGCAGCGGATGCCGACGTCGTGGTGCTGATGGTCGAGGCGCACCGGGGTATCACCGAAGGCGTGGAAACCATTCTGGACGGACTTGAAGAAATCGGCACTGGCCGCAAAGTGGCGCTGGCCATCAACAAGATCGACAGGGTGCCGGCAGAAAAACTGCTGGGCCTCGCCGAGGACCTGAACAGCCGCTACGGTTTTGCCGAAACCTTCATGATCTCGGCCGAGCGCGGCCATGGTGTGGATGACCTGCGCCAGTGGCTGGCGGGCAAACTGCCGGAAAGCCCCTGGCTCTACCCCGAGGATCAGATTGCCGACCTGCCAATGCGGATGATTGCGGCAGAAATGACCCGCGAAAAACTGACTTTGCGCCTGCACCAGGAACTGCCCTACCAGCTGACGGTCGAAACCGAGAATTGGGAAGAACGCAAGGACGGCTCAGCCCGGGTGGATCAACTGATCTATGTGGTGCGCGACGGGCATAAGGGGATTATTCTGGGCAAACGGGGCGAGACGATCAAAGCGGTCAGCCAAGCGGCCCGCGCTGAGCTGGAAGGGTTCCTGGACCGTAAGGTGCATCTGTTCCTGCAAGTGAAGGTGCGCCCGAATTGGCTGGAGGAATCCGAACGCTATTCCGAAATGGGCCTCGACTTCAAAGACGGTAATTAATGCTCCCCATGCGTTTCACCTTTGTGAAAATACTCCCGCCGGAGGCTCCCGTGCGTTCAACCGGCGGCACCGCCGGAAAACACGCAGCATGACCCGCCTTACTGCTGAATTCTGGGTGCAGGCCTATCTGGCCCGGCTGCGGCTGATGGGGATCCCTGCCTTTGTAACGTCGCATGGTGACGACACGGCGGGTGCCGTGCTGGTCAAACTCAACACCCTGGACGGCCAGGCACGCGCTTTCCACCGCACCTATGATCTGATGAGCGGCGCGCGCAAATGGGATGGGCTTTCAGCCGGGCCGGAGGCTGAGGTCGACACTTCTATCCTGCGTCAGCGGTCGTTTGATCCCGACCTCTGGGTTATTGAGGTCGAAGACCGGGCCGGACGCCACCTGCTGGACGAGCCTGGGTTGGAATAGTCTTGACGCTTGCGGAACGCACCGCAATGCGGTCTGCTGAGGCTGCCAGAACAACAGTGAGGGCCGCCAGTGGAATGGCGTGATCACGGCATTTTGCTTTCGATGCGCCGCCACGGTGAAAACTCGGCCATCATCGACGTCTTTACAGAAGAGCATGGCCGCCATGCGGGCATGGTGCGCGGCGGTGCCAGCCGCAAGCTGGCCCCGATCCTGCAGCCCGGTGCGCAGCTGGACCTGACCTGGAGAGCGCGGCTGGAGGATCATCTGGGCAGCTATCACGCTGAACCTTTACGCAGCCGTGCTGCAGCTGCGATGTCCGGACGGCTGGCGCTGGCCGGCCTTAATGCGGTGACAGCGCTGCTGTCCTTCTGCCTGCCAGAGCGTGAACCGCATCCTGACCTCTATACCCGCAGTGAACTGTTGCTGGATCTCTTGGGTAATGAAGAGCTCTGGCCGCTTGCCTATCTGCGCTGGGAGCTGGCGCTGCTGGAGGAGATGGGTTTCGGCCTTGATCTGACAGCCTGCGCCGTGACCGGCAGTGGCAGCGCCCTGTGCTATGTCTCGCCGAAATCTGGCCGGGCTGTTTCACGTGAAGGCGCCGGAGGCTGGGCGGATCGGCTGCTGCCTTTGCCGCCGGTGATGCTGGGGCAGGGCAGCGCGGAGGATGCGGAAATTGTGCAGGCGCTGCACACCACCGGCTATTTTCTGGACGCGCATCTGGCGCCGTCTTTGGGCAATCAGCCAGTGCCGGAGGCGCGGGGACGGCTGACGGACCTGCTCATCCGCCGGCTGTGAACAGCATCTCGCGTCCCTGGCCGTTGCTGAGGATCAGCACATCGCCGGAAACCTCGGCCAGCGTCATTTTCTGAAGGGACTGCAGGAAATCGGCTTCGAGTGCCAGTTCCGGGCAGGCAGCGCGTGCAGCGGTAAGCGCCTCAGCGCTGAACCAGGGGTAAGGTGCCGTCTGAGTGCCCTGGAAACTGTTGCAGGGTGCCCGCCCCGTGATTTTTCCAGGTTCCGGGAAGGTCAGCCTGGCCAATGCGGGATAGGGCTCATTATCAATGCTGGAGAGGTGCCAGACCTTTCCCGCCGCCCCGTAAGCTGAAAGCGTTTCGTCGCCGGTGCAGGCACTGGCAAACAGCAGAGAACAGATCCAAGCGATGCGCGGCACCGGGTTACCCAATTGAAGTATTTTGCACACTCTGGCCAAGAGGGGCAGAAATTGCAAGGCCTCGCCCTGAAATAGTGACGGCTCCCGCCCGTTGCGGCGGCATTGAAAATACCTTGCTCCCGTTGGGCGTGGCGCCGCGCAATGCGCGGCGCAGGCCGGGTCCGGGCGCAACGGCGCAGAAGGTGCATTCCAAGAATGTATCTGAAGGGGCGGGAGGGGCCGCTGTTTAATTCGACTGGATAATTTCGGCCACCTTGCGGCCGATCTCGTCGCTGGCCTTTGCCGACGGATGGATCATGTCGAGCGCGTGATAAGACCGGTCGCCGAAGGGCACCAAATCCTTGAGAGACAGGAAATGAATGCCTGTGTCCAGCGCGGCCAGCCGTTCGATGCGGGATTCCAGCTCGTTTCCTTCGTCGCGGCAGTGCTCGATCATCGATCCCACTCCGGGGCTGCGCAGATAGCCGACGTAAATCACCTTGGCACCGGTTGCGCGCAGTTCAGAAAGCATGCCCGGAATCGCACCTTTGCGTCCGTCGGGGGAAACCAGTTTGTTCAGTTTTCGATTGCACGCAAAACAGCCGCAGCCGAGCCACAGATCATTTCCGCCGCCATTCACGATCACCCAGTCCCATTTGCCGGGCTTATACTGCTTGCGGATCTGCATCCCAGCCGCGCCGGAAATCGGCAGCTTGTAGATGATCCGTGCGGCAGAGACCGAGCGGTCAACGACTGGTTCCTGCAACTCACGGGCAACGGTGTCTGCGATGGATTTACCTGCCAGGCTGTGCCAGGCCAGCAGGGAATCCCCCATCGCCAGGATGCGGGGGGATTGTTCCGGCGGCACGGCACCGGCACAGGCGGAAAACAAAAACAGCAAGGGAAGCAGGAAGCAGCGAAAGAGTGTCATGGACTCTTGTTAACCACAATTTATGAAAAACCGAATAACCAGGATTGGAAACAGTCTTATTCCGTGTGCTGGTTGCAGCGTGAACGCACTTTGGATGGGATGCGGCTGCAAAAAGCCCGGCGTAAACGCCGGGCCTGAACAGGATTGCTCCCTTAGGAATTGCTTTCAGCCGGTTCAGCCCAGCAGGCGGCGGGCGATAACCTGAGCCTGAATTTCCGCTGCGCCTTCAAAAATATTCAGGATCCTGGCGTCGCACAACACGCGGGAGATTTTATACTCTGTCGCAAACCCGTTGCCGCCGTGGATCTGCAACCCGTTGTCCGCGGCGGCCCAGGCAACCCGGGCACCCAGGAGCTTGGCCATTCCGGCCTCCAGGTCGCAGCGGTGACCGTGGTCCTTTTCCCAGGCCGAGAAATAGGTCAGCTGGCGGGCGATCATGATTTCCACCGCCATCATTGCAAGCTTGCCGGACACACGCGGGAATTTGATCAGCGATTTGCCAAACTGCTTGCGGTCCTGCGCGTACTGCATGGCGATGTCCAGTGCCGACTGGGCCACGCCGATTGCACGTGCCGCAGTCTGAATGCGGGCCGATTCAAAGGTCTCCATCAATTGTTTGAAGCCTTTGTTTTCCTCGCCGCCCAGAAGGTTCCCGCCCTTTACGTGGAAGTTGTCGAAACCCAGTTCGTATTCCTTCATGCCCCGGTAGCCGAGAACTTCGATTTCGCCGCCGGTCATGCCCTCAGTCGGGAACGGTGCCTCATCGGTTCCTGGCGTTTTTTCCGCCAGGAACATCGACAGGCCGCGATGATCCGTGGTGTTCGGATCAGTGCGTGCAAGCAGGGTCATCACGTGAGTGCGGGCAGCGTGGGTGATCCAGGTCTTGTTGCCGGTGATCTTATAGTCGCCGTTGTCATCCTTCACAGCCCGGGTGCGCAGGGAGCCGAGGTCGGAACCGGTGTTCGGCTCGGTGAACACGGCGGTGGGCAGGATCTCGGCGCTGGACAGCTTGGGCAGCCAATTGGCCTTCTGCTCCTCGGTGCCGCCGCACAGGATCAGCTCGGCTGCGATTTCCGAACGGGTGCCAAGTGATCCGACACCGATATAGCCGCGCGACAGTTCCTCCGAGACCACGACCATCGACGCCTTGGACAGACCGAACCCGCCGTATTCCTCGGGATAGTCAGGCCGAATACGCCCATCTCGGCCAGCTCTTCGATCACGCTGAGCGGGATAAGCTCGTCCTTCAGGTGCCAGTCATGGGCGTGCGGCTCTACCTTCTCCACCGCATAGCGGCGGAACTGGTCGCGGATCATTTCCAGTTCTTCTTCCAGGCCTGAAGCGCCGAACATGGTGGCGCCGGCCTGCTCTTCCATCAGGTCCACGAGGCGGGTACGGGCGGCTTGGCTGTTGCCTTGTTCGCAAAGTGTCATCACTGCAGGCACCATCAGCCCGCGCTGCGCGTCTTGGGAAAGGCCCAGATCCTGCAGGCGGATAATCTCGCCCTGGTTCATCTGGATGCCGCCGTAGACCTGCCAAAGGTATTCGCCGAAACCGATCTGATGGATCAGCTGATCCAATTCGCTGAACTTGCCCTCGGCTTGCAGCTTTTCGGCCCATTTTTGCATCTGCCGCAGGCTGTAGACATAGGTTGCCAGCCACGACAGGCCATGTGCGGCAACCTGGTTTTCCTCGATCAGGCGGCCGGAGATCCGGCCCTCTTCGCTCACCATGTCCTTGACCGAGGCGCGAGCGGCCTCCAGCAGCTGGTCCAGGGGTTCCAGGGATGCGGCGGTCAACGCCAGCAGGTCGGGGATGAGTGTCGGTTTCATATGCAAGTCCTGTCCGTCGCGGGCCATGAATCAGATCCTTTTCCGGTCGCCCGGTGGTAAATCATTTTGCAGGTGCAGCGCAACAAAAATACTCACAGCTGCGGCGTTTGGATCAAATATTGCGTATTGATTTTGCCCGTGCAGCACGGCCCGGATGTGGTACAGCGGAGATATGACGGCATTGTTTTCACTCCTTTCCCCGGCAGAGCTGGCAGCAGCTTTTGGCATCGCGCTGCTGGCAGGCACTGTCAAAGGCCTGGTTGGTTTTGCCATGCCGATGATTTTTATTTCCGGTCTCAGCTTGTTCCTGGCTCCGGATCTGGCATTGGCGGGACTGATTCTGCCGACCTTGGTGACAAACGGCATGCAGGCGCTGCGCCAGGGGCCGGACGCGGCGATGGCCTCGATCCGCAAGTTCCGGGTATTCCTGCTGATTGGTCTCGTTTGCCTGCTGCTGAGCGCCCAATCAGTGCGGCTGCTGCCGCAGCAGGCGCTGCTTTTGGTGATTGGCCTGCCGGTTACGGTCTTTGCCTGTATCCTGCTGATGGGCAAGACATTCACCATCACCTATCCCTCCCGCCGCAGCGAGGCCATGGTGGGCGGCATCGCCGGGCTGATTGGCGGTGTCTCCGGAGTTTGGGGGCCGCCGACGGTCGCCTACCTGACCGCATTGAATACTGAAAAAACAGAGCAGATCCGGGTGCAAGGAGTGATCTATGGCCTTGGCGCGGTGGCGCTTCTGGTCGCACATATTGGATCCGGCGTGATGCGGATTGAAACTGCGCCCTTTTCGCTGGTGCTGATTGCGCCGGCAGTGGCAGGCATGTGGATCGGCGGCCTGTTGCATGACCGGATCGATCAGGTGCTGTTCCGCCGCGCAACACTTGTGGTTCTGCTGATTGCGGGGGTGAACCTGCTGCGCCGCGGCTTGCTGATGTGACCATGGGCCGGAGGATGGGATCATGCATCAACGGCTAAGTGCCGGGCAGCTGGCAACAGGCTCTATCCTGATCGCGCTGGCGGTTATGGGGCTGAAGACGGCGGCTTGGGTGATGACGGGCTCAGTTGCGTTGCTGTCTGATGCGCTGGAGTCGCTGGTGAATATCGGGGGCGCAGTTATGGCGTGGTTTGCTGTGCGCTACGCCCAGCGGCCGCCGGATGCGGGCCACCCTTTTGGTCATCACAAGGCCGAATATTTTTCTGCTGTGGCCGAAGGCATCATGATTGTCATCGCCGCTTTGGTAATCGTGCATGAAGCCGTGAATGCCTTGGGCCGCCCGGCTGCAGCCGAATGGGGCATCGCCGGAATAGTCGTCAATGCAGTGGCAATGGGCGTGAACCTGGCCTGGGCGCGGGTGCTGTTGCGGGCGGGCAGGCAGCTGCATTCACCGGCGCTGTCTGCCGGCGGGCGGCACCTGATGAGCGACGTCTGGACGTCGGCAGGGGTGTTGCTGGGACTGGTGCTGGCACTGGCCAGCGGCTGGGCTGTGCTCGACCCGCTGCTGGCGCTGCTGGTTGCGGTCAATATTTTGCGCGAAGGCTGGCTGGTGATTGCTGCATCGGTGAACGGGCTGATGGACACCGCCGCCCCGAAGGAGAGCGTGCGGAGGTCGAGGAAATCATCCACAGCTCGGCCGCCGGAGCGTTGCAGGTGCATGGCCTCAAGACCCGCCGCGCAGGCAGGGCGCTGTTTGTGGAGTGCCACATGGTTGTTGCTGGCAGCATGACTGTTCAGGAAGCGCATGACATCTGCGACCGGGTGGAGGCTGCACTGCACAAGGCCTTTCCGGACGCGCAGCCGGTGATTCACGTGGAGCCTGAGACCAAGCTGGAACCTGCCGGGATCACGCCGCGCTGAAGCGATTGCATTTCCGCCCGGCCTCCCGTTTAACCGCTTACGAAACCAGCAAAGGAGCAGGCAATTGGCGATGGAGTGGAACAGGCTGCTGAACCCGGGGCGGCTGTGCCGGCCGGATTACCCTGAAGCGCCGGGGCGCGAGGCCTATTTGCAGGACTATGACCGCATTCTGTTCTCCGAGCCCTTCCGCCGTCTGGCCCAGAAGACCCAGGTGCATCCGCTCTACAGTCACGACCATGTGCATCACCGGATGATCCACAGCATGGAGACCTGCAGCGTCGGGCGTTCTCTGGGGGCCGGCGTCGGTCAGGCGCTGCTGGCAGCAGATCGCATCACTCCGGATCAGGTTTTGCGCATCGCGGGCCACGTTCAGGCCGCCTGCCTGCTGCATGACATCGGCAACCCGCCCTTCGGCCATTCCGGCGAGGACAGCATCGGCGGCTGGTTCGCCGTTCAGTTCCGTACGAAACAGGGGCTGGCAGCACAGGTGCCTGCGGACCGGCAGGCAGAATTTGCGCATTTCGAGGGCAACGCTCAGGGCCTGCGCATCGCCGGGCGGCTGGAAATGGCCCGGCGCGAGGGCGGCATGCGGCTCAGCTATGCAACGCTGGGTGCCTTTTTGAAGTACCCCTGCACCCGCCAGGTGCGGGACGCGGCCTGCGGCGGCGGCCCGGCGCCCTATGCGGGCCTCAAGAAATTCGGTGTTTTTGCCTCTGACACTGCACTGCTTGACGAAATCTGCGCGGCCACCGGCATGATTCGCGAAGACACAGGCTGGTTCCGCCGCCATCCGCTCGCCTTCCTGGTCGAGGCGGCGGATGACATCTGCTACCGGATCATGGACATCGAGGACGCAGGCGCAGTCGGCGACCTGGATCGCGCCGACGTGGCCGCGGTGCTCGAGGATATCACAGGCAAGCGCAACCGTGAGGAAGACGCGGCCATGCCGCTGAATGACCGGGTTGCTTTGCTGCGCGCCTTGTCGATCGGCGCTGCCACCAGCGCTGCGGTGCAGGCGTTCATGGACAATTATGACGCCATCATGAGCGGCGAATTCGACGGCGATCTGATTGGCGCTTCCGCCAAGGCAGACGCGTTCGCCGAGCTGCAGCGATTGTCGGTGGAGCGGATCTTTGCCGCGCGCCGCAAAACCGAGCTGGAAGTGGCAGGCCGCCACGTGCTGCATCGCCTTCTCGACCAGTTTCACGGGCTTTATGCCGATCTTGCTGCTTGTGATTGGGATCAGGATCAGCTGGGCAAAAAGCACAACCATTGGAAGCAGCTGATCCGCGCTGTGGATTTGGATTTGCGCGGCGTGGAAGACCCGTACACCGCGATGCACTCGCTTGCCGACTTCGTTTCCGGCATGACCGACCGTTACGCGGTCAAGGTCCGGGACATGGTTACAGGCAGTCTGAATATTTGATCTGCTCAGTCATCTGAAACGAAAAAACCCGGCCATTGGCCGGGTTTTCTATTTGCAGAGCAAATGGCTCAGCCGATCGCGGCGGCTTTCACGTCTTCGTCAATGAACGGCAGGTACTGCTCGAAATTGTCGGAGAACATCTGCACCAGCTTGGCCGCCTGCGCGTCATATGCACCTTTGTCGTCCCAGGTGCGGCGCGGATCCAGCAGCATTTCAGGAACACCCGGCACGTCGACCGGCACGTCGAAGCCAAAGTTGGCATCCTTGCGGAATTCGACATTGGCCAGCGAGCCATCCAAAGCTGCGGTCAGCAGGGCGCGGGTTGCCTTGATCGGCATCCGGCTGCCGGTGCCATAAGCGCCACCGGTCCAGCCGGTGTTCACCAGCCAGCAGGTCGCGCCGTGCTGGGCGATCTTTTCGCGCAGCAGGTTGCCGTAAACTTCCGGGCGGCGCGGCATGAAGGGGGCGCCGAAGCAGGTCGAGAAGGTCGGTTCCGGTTCGGTCACGCCGCGCTCGGTGCCGGCCACTTTGGAGGTGAAGCCCGACAGGAAGTGGTACATCGCCTGCGCCGGGGTCAGCCGCGAGATCGGAGGCAGTACGCCGAAAGCATCACAGGTCAGCATGATGATGTTTTTCGGGTGGCCGCCGCGGGCGCTGTCCGAGGCATTGGAGATGTAATGCAGCGGATAGGCACAGCGCATGTTGGCGGTCAGGCTGTCGTCGTTGAAATCCAGCTCCTTGGTCTCCGGATCGAACACCATGTTTTCGATCACGGTGCCGAATTTGGAGGTGGTGGCATAGATCTCCGGCTCTGCCTCGGCATTCAGGTTGATGGTCTTGGCATAGCAGCCGCCTTCGAAATTGAAGGTGCCGTTGTCGGCCCAGCCATGTTCGTCATCGCCGATCAGCACCCGGTCCGGGTCGGCGGACAGGGTGGTCTTGCCGGTGCCCGACAGGCCGAAGAACACGGCGGTGTCGACCGGGTTGCCCTTGGCGTGATTGGCGGAGCAGTGCATCGGCATGATGCCTTTCTCCGGCAGCAGGTAGTTGAGCAGGGTAAAGACGGATTTCTTGTTCTCGCCTGCGTATTCAGTGCCGCCGATCAGGATCATCTTGCGGTCGAAATTCATCGCAATGACGGTCTCGGAACGGCAATCATGCTTCTTGGGGTCAGCCTGGAAGCTCGGGCAGTTGATGACCGTGAAGTCTGCGATGAAGTCATCCAGGTCTTCGCGGTCCGGACGGCGCAGCATGGTGCGGATGAACAGGTTGTGCCACGCCAGTTCGGTCACCATGCGGACATTGATGGCATGGGCAGGGTCGGCACCGCCGACCAGATCCTGGACGTAATAGTCCTTGCCCTTCATATGCTCCAGCATGTCGGTGTAAAGCGCATCAAAGCCTTCCGGGCTCATCGCTGCATTGTTGTCCCACCAGATGGTGTCGCGGACGCTGTCCGACTTGACGACGTGTTTATCTTTGGGCGAGCGGCCGGTGAATTTCCCGGTGGTCACAAGGAAGGCGCCGCCATTGCCCAGCGTGCCTTCGCTGCGCTTCAGCGCGGCTTCGATCAGCGCGGGCTCCATGAAGTTGTAGAAGACATTGCCCAGACCCTCGATGCCCTGATCCTCGAGGCGGAATTGCGGGTTAACCCGTCCAGATGTCATACGTTTTTTCTCCTGTGGCGGCGCGGCTGCACGCAGGCTGCGGGGCTGCGCCAATGGGGCAATAGAACACGGCATCGCTGCCGGTGGCGGGGTCTTAACACGGCGTTTCGGGCGGTGAACAGGCCGGTTCCCCCGAGTTAGCGCCACCAAGGCGACGTTTAGCGCAACCATCAGTTTAAGCCTGCGCCGGTGCCTGCTTGTTCAGCAGACGCTAAGGTATTTTTGCCCCAATTGAGACCAAAGATCGCCCTGATTCTTTAAATGGGATTGATTCGGGGCACCATAACGGCGATGAAAGTGCTAAAAAACAACACAGAACAGAGCAGATTAGGGGCAATTCCGATGTCAAAAATTGCATTGGTAGATGATGACAGGAACATCCTGACATCCGTTTCCATGACGCTTGAGGCCGAAGGCTTTGAGGTGGAAACCTACAACGACGGCCAGGCGGCGCTGGACGCATTCAACAAGAAGCTGCCGGATATGGCCGTGCTGGATATTAAAATGCCGCGGATGGACGGCATGGACCTATTGCAGCGGCTGCGCCAGAAATCCCAGATGCCAGTGATCTTCCTCACCTCCAAGGATGATGAGATCGACGAGGTTTTGGGCCTGCGCATGGGCGCCGACGATTATGTGAAAAAGCCGTTCTCGCAGCGCCTTCTGGTCGAACGGATCCGGTCGCTGCTGCGCCGCCAGGAGGCGATCAACAGCGACGCCGCCGGAACCGTCTCGCCTGAAACCAAGGTGATGGAACGCGGCAATCTGCGGATGGACCCGCTGCGCCATGCGGTCAGCTGGAAGGGCAATGATGTGTCGCTGACTGTGACCGAATTCCTGTTGCTGCAGGCGCTGGCCCAGCGGCCGGGTTTTGTCAAAAGCCGGGACCAGCTGATGGATGTGGCCTATGATGATCAGGTCTATGTGGACGACCGGACCATCGACAGCCACATCAAGCGCTTGCGCAAGAAAATGCGCACGGCAGACACGGATTTTGCGGCAATCGAAACCCTTTATGGAATCGGTTACCGTTATAACGAAGAATAAGCGGCACGTTTAAGCGGGGCTGTTTGCCCCCGGGGCCGAAGGAGTGGGCGCGCATGCGCGATACCAGCATTACGCAACGCCAGCAGGACGGCGATGTTGTTCTAGGGGAAGACTGGGTCACCCCGGAACAATCCGTCACGCGTGAAATGCAGGTCAAGCGCGCGCGCCGGGGGCTTTTGTCGCTCAAGGGTTCGCCGCTGACCCGGAAGATCATCACTTTCAACCTGATCGCATTGATCATTCTGGTCACCGGGATCCTGTACCTGAATTCCTCGCGTCAAAGCCTGGTGCAGCAGCGGGCGGGCACTCTGGTATCCGAAGCCATGCTGGCGGCGGATGTCTTTGAGGCCGAAATGCCGGCCGCAGGCGCGGTCAGCTTCGTTGCAGGTGACGGCATCCAGGTCGAGGACACCCTGGCGCGGCTCAGCCTGCGCGGCGGCGTCGAAGCCTTTGTGTTCGACACCACCGGCAATCTGATTTCCAGCATCAAGGGCGTGGACCGCAGCGATGCCCTGAATGTGCTGAATGACAGCGGCCGAAGCCGCACGCTGATCAGCGACGGGCTGTCGGCCATTTGGGGCATTGCGGATGGCGGCGATGCGGCAGCTGAAGATGCCGCCGCTTTGGGGCCGTCCTTAGAGAAACGGCTGGGCGGTTTGGTTGACCGGGCGATGAGCGGCGGCACCGGCATTGAAACTGTGGTGGACACCACCGGCAGCCGGGTGATTTCCGCGGCCACGCCGATCATGCATAACGGCAGGGCAGTCGGCGTTATCGCGCTGACGTCCCCCACCGGCGAGGTGGACGCTTTGGTGCGCGGCGAGCAGGAGCGCGTGCTGCAGATGTTTGTCGTTGCCTTGCTGGTCTCGGTCGGGTTGAGTTTGGTGCTGGCCTCGACCATCGCCAACCCGCTTGCCGATCTTGCCGAGGCTGCCGAACTTGGCCGCGAGCGCGGCAGCCGCAAGTCAAACCCGGGACGGATCCGGATTCCGGACCTGTCTGCCCGGCCGGATGAGATCGGCCGCCTCAGCCGGGCTCTGCGCGGGATGGTCAAGGCGTTGTACTCCCGGATCGACAGCAACGAACAGTTTGCAGCCGACGTGGCGCATGAAATCAAAAACCCCCTGGCCAGCCTGCAGTCGGCGGTCGGCACATTGCGCATGGTTCACCGTGATGACCAGCGCGAGAAGCTGATGGATGTGATTGAACACGATGTTCGCCGCCTGGACCGGCTGGTCAGCGACATTTCCAACGCGTCGCGGCTGGATGCCGAGCTGGTCAAGGAGGAAGAAGAAGACTTCGATCTGCTGGCCATGCTGGGCAATCTCAACCAGTACTTGGGGGAAGACGCCCGCACCAAGGGGATCGATTACATCACCGACCTTCCGGCTCAGCCCATTCAGTTGCAGGGCCTTGAAGCACGATTGGCGCAGGTCTTTGTCAATCTGATCACCAATGCGATCTCGTTCTGCGAAGAGGGTGACGCCATTCGCGTTTGGGCCCGGCGCCGTGCCAACCGGGTGCTGATTGTGGTTGAGGATACCGGTCCGGGCATCCCGGACCAGGCGTTGTCGAAGATTTTCAAACGCTTCTATTCGCAGCGCCCGGTGGAGCATTTCGGCAATAACTCAGGACTCGGTCTGGCGATCTCGAAGCAGATTGTCGAGGCGCACGGCGGCGTGATCTGGGCCGAAAACATCCGTCCGACAGAAGCCGACGTCACCTCCGAGCCCTTGGGTGCGCGGTTTGTAGTTGGTCTTCCGGTGTAACCATGCCTGATACCGAAAGCCTTATTCTGCATGCCTCCTGCGTCGCGCTGGAGGGGCGGGGGCTTTTGATCACGGGAAATTCCGGGCAAGGCAAATCCGCGTTGGCACTGCAGTTGATGGCTTTTGGCGCGCAGCTGGTGGCGGACGACCGGGTGCTGCTGCAGCTTTTGGACGGGCAGGTTGTGGCCAGCGCGCCAGAGCCGATCCGCGGACTGATCGAGGCGCGGTTTATGGGGCTGCTGCACGCGCAGATCCGCAGCCCTGTGCCGGTTGCTGCACTGGTGGACCTGGATGAGGCCGAAACTGAACGCTTGCCGATGCGGCACAGCACGCAGTTGCTGGGGCAGGAGGTGCTTCGGGTCAAGCGCGTGGACGGTGCGCATTTTGCTCCGGCGCTGATGCAGTATCTCAGATGCGGAGCTTTGGACCCCGATGCCTGAGGCAGAGCAAAAGGCGGTCCCGGCGGTGCTGGTCACCGGCCCTTCCGGGGCGGGCAGGACCACGGCGATCAACGTGCTTGAAGATCTTGGCTTTGAGGCGATCGACAACCTGCCGCTGCGGCTGCTGCCGGGGCTGATTGATGCAGCTGCGGCTCCGCGGCCGATGGCATTGGGGCTGGACAGCCGCAACCGGGATTTCTCGCCGCGGGCGCTGCTGGATGTGATCGACATGCTGTCCGGCCGCCGCGAGGTAGAGCTGACGGTGCTCTACCTTGATTCGAAAGCTGACGTTTTGCTGCGGCGCTATTCCGAGACCCGCCGCCGCCATCCGCTGGCACCCGCGGAATCTCCGGGCGAAGGCGTGCGCCGAGAGCTGGATCTGATGGCGCCGATCCGTGACCGTGCTGATATCCTGCTGGAAACTTCGGATATGAATGTGCACCAGTTGAAGGCAGAGATCGAACGCTGGTTTGCGCCTGAAGGCCGCGCGCTGGCGCTGTCGGTGCAAAGCTTCTCTTACAAACGCGGGATGCCGCACGGAATTGACATGGTGTTTGATTGCCGTTTTCTGGCCAACCCTTATTGGCAGCCCGGATTGCGGCAGTTCAACGGCATTGATCAGGCTGTGCAGGACTTTGTGCGGGCCGACGGCAGGTTCACCCCTTTCTTTTCCCGGGTGCTGGACCTCACCCGTCTGCTGCTGCCGGCTTACCGGGAAGAGGGGAAGTCGCATTTTTCAATCGCCTTCGGCTGCACCGGCGGGCAGCACAGATCGGTAACGATGGCGGAAACCCTGGCCAAGGCCCTTGCGGAAGACGGCCTGCAAGTGTCAATTAGACACCGCGAGCTGCAAGGCCAGCAAAAGAAGTGAGAGGCCGGGTTGATCGGGATTGTGATCGTAGCGCATGGCGAGCTGGCAAGGGAATACCTTGCCGCTGTGGAACACGTTGTGGGCCCGCAGCCCTGCCTGATGGCCATCGGCATCGGACCCGAGGACGACAGGGACAGCAAGCAGGACGAAATATGCTCGGCTGCGAATGAAGTGGACACCGGCGACGGGGTCGTTGTGGTCACCGACCTGTTCGGCGGCTCGCCTTCCAACCTCAGCCTGAAGGCATGCGCCCCGGCGGATCGCCGTATTCTGTACGGGGCCAATTTGCCGATGTTGATCAAACTGGCGAAATCCCGCCACTTGCCGGTTGCCGATGCAGTCCGGCAGGCAATGGAGGCCGGGCGCAAGTATATCAACGCGCAAAACGTTAACCCTGACGGGGAGCAAGCACACTAAATGGCTCTGAAGACGCTGGAAATCATCAATGAAAAGGGGCTGCACGCCCGCGCCTCGGCCAAGCTGGTAGAGGTTGTAGAAGGGTTTGACGCCACGGCAGAAGTTATCAAGGACGGCCTGTCTGCCTCTGGTGACAGCATAATGGGTCTTTTGATGTTGGCAGCCTCGAAAGGAACGACTATTGACGTCGAGACTTCGGGGCCCGATGCTGATGCGCTGGCGCATGCGCTGGAGGCCCTGGTGGCCGGCAAGTTCGGCGAGGGCTACTAGGCCCGCGCCGGCAGCGGAACGGGAAAAACACTTTGGCGGATACCGCACACGACAGGAATACCGGCGTCGCGCCGGAAACCGCTGATCAGACGGGCGAGGTCTATGACCGCCGCACGCTGACCTATGCCAATTCCTTTGACGACCGCTGGACCTCGCTGGCGATCAAGACCATCGAATGGCTCACCGGAAAACTGACCATCCTGCGTATGGTCAGCAAGTTCGAAAAACAGAATGCAGAATACCGCGGTCAGAAGTTCTGGCGCGGGGCCCTCAATATCATGGGCATTGAACTGCAGACACCGGAACAGCAGATCAACAACATTCCCAAGGACGGGCCTGTGGTGATCGTCGCCAACCATCCGCATGGGATGGTCGATGGCATGATTTTTGCCGACCTCATCGGCCGCCGCCGCCTGGATTACCGGATCCTGACCCGCTCGGTGCTGACAGGGCTGGACGAGGCCGCAACTTCCTTCATGATCCCGGTGCCCTTCCCGCATGACCCCGAAGCGCAGCGCAAGATGGTCGACATGCGGGCAAAAACCATGACTTTCCTCAAGGATGGCGGCGCAGTGGCGTTGTTCCCGTCCGGCGTGGTGATGTCCTCCGACAGCTGGTTCGGCCCCGCGGTTGAACGTGAATGGAATGTCTTCACTGCCCAGCTGATCCGCCGTTCTGGTGCCCGGGTGGTGCCGATCTACTTCCCCGGCCACAATTCCCGCTGGTATCAGATCGCCTGCCGGATTTCCCCGATCCTGCGCCAGGGGCTGCTGTTGCGCGAAATCGTGCGCTCCTGCAACAAGCCGCAGGCGCCGGTTGTGGGTGAACCGCTGACGGACGCGCAGATGGAACAGCTGCAAAGCGATCCGCGGGGCTTTATGGCCTGGCTGCGCGAACATACCCTGAGCCTCGGCAAAAAAGGCTAAGCCTGCCTTATCACCACCGGGCCGGAAACAGAAAAGCGCCCCGCGGGGCGCCTTTTTTGTTCCCTCTACCGTGTCGGCACCGGCGTTTCTCCGCGATAGTCATAGAAGCCGCGCTGGGTCTTGCGGCCCAGCCAGCCGGCCTCGACATATTTGGTCAGCAGCGGGCAGGGGCGGTATTTGGTGTCTGCCAGCCCGTCATGCAGCACGTTCATGATGGCCAGGCAGGTGTCCAGACCAATAAAGTCCGCCAGCTCCAGCGGACCCATCGGGTGGTTGGCGCCAAGTTTCATCGATTCGTCGATCGATTTGACCGAACCAACGCCCTCATACAGGGTATAGACCGCCTCGTTGATCATCGGCATCAGGATCCGGTTGACGATAAAGGCCGGGAAGTCCTCGGCGCTGGCAGAGGTCTTGCCCAATCGTGCCACGACTTCCTGGCAGGCCGTGAATGTCGGCTCATCCGTGGCAATTCCGCGGATCAGCTCGACCAGCTGCATGACCGGCACCGGGTTCATGAAGTGAAAGCCCATAAAGCGTTCCGGCCGGTCGGTGCGGCTGGCCAGCCGGGTGATCGAGATTGACGAGGTGTTGGAGGTCAGGATCGTGTGCGGCAGCAAATGCGGCAGCAGGTCATCAAAGATCGCTTGTTTGACAGTTTCCCGTTCGGTGGCCGCTTCGATGACCAGATCGGTTGCGCCGACATCTGCAAGCTTCAGTGAGGGCGTAACGCGGGCCAATGCAGCCTTTACGTCTGCCTCCGAGATTTTTCCCTTGCTTGCCTGGCGTTCCATGTTCTTGAGAATAAGGCTCAGGGCGCTGTCCAGCGCAGGCTGGCTGACATCATTCAGCACGACCTCGTACCCGGCAAGCGCCAGAACATGGGCAATGCCATTGCCCATCTGCCCGGCGCCGATCACTCCAACCTTCTGAATTTCCATGCCTCAGGCTCCCGAAATATCTGCGGCAACCTTACTGGCGGGCGAAGGGCAGGCACAAGGGCGGCTGGGGCTGATTTGAGGCAAATTCTCACTTTAGGGAATTTGCAATGCTTGCGCGGCAAGGTGAGTCTCGGGTGAAAAATTGGTGGTGAAATGAGCTATGAACTCAAAAGCGCGGGGGCGCTTTCGGGGAACCATGCAGATACGGGCAATCCAGACTGTTGGTCCGGGGCCCGCAGCGGTCCCTGGAAGATCCCTATGTTGCCTTTCTTGGTGGAACCGAAGTTTACGGGCGATTCGTTGAATTTCCCTTTGTCGACTCCCTGCAAACCCAGCTTGGACTGGATTGCATCAATCTGGGCAGTGTGAATGCCGGGCTGGACAGTTTTGTGCAGGATGATTCCCTGATCGGTATCGCCAGACAGGCGGATGTATCAGTGGTGCAGATGCTGGGGGCGCAGAACATCTCAAACCCCTACTACCGGGTGCATCCGCGCCGCAACGACCGGTTCCTGCAGGCCCATGCGGCCCTAAAGACGCTTTATCCCGAAGTGGATTTTACGGAGTTTCATTTCAACAAGCATCTGCTGTGCACCCTGCGTGAAATCTCCAGCCAGCGGTTTGAGCAGGTGCAGGAACAGCTGCAACGCAGCTGGATAGAGCGGATGAGCGTTTTGATCGAGGCACTTGATGGCCGTGTTCTGCTGCTATGGCTCCGTTATGAATTGGATGCCGAAGCCGGATTTCCAGAAGAGCCGGTCCTGGTAGACCGTTCCATGGCCGATGCCTTGCGCCCCAAGGTTCAGGGGGTGCTGGAGTTCAGAGCCTCTTCGGCGGCAATGGCACAGGATATCGCCGGCATGATCTTTGGCCAGATGGAATTACCCGCCGCCCGCCACATGATTGGCCCGAAGGAACATCTGCGGATCGCCGATGCGCTGGCTGACCGCCTGTTGCCGCTTGTTCGTAAATAGGAACAGCGCCAGTGGCGGAAGCAAAAAAGGCCCGCCGGATGGCGGGCCTTTCCTGATTGATCAGCTGTCGAACAGGGCTTAGCCCAGTTTTGCGGTCAGGGCCGGGACGGCTTCGAACAGGTCGGCAACCAGGCCGAAATCAGCAACCTGGAAGATCGGTGCTTCTTCGTCCTTGTTGATCGCCACGATGACCTTGGAGTCCTTCATGCCGGCCAGGTGCTGGATCGCACCCGAGATGCCGATGGCGACATACAGGTCCGGTGCAACAACCTTGCCGGTCTGACCGACCTGCCAGTCGTTCGGGGCGTAGCCCGAATCAACCGCGGCGCGCGATGCGCCAACTGCGGCGCCCAGCTTGTCGGCCAGGGTTTCGATCAGTTTGAAGTCATCCTCGGAGCCAACGCCGCGGCCGCCGGAAACAACGATACCGGCCGAGGTCAGCTCGGGACGGTCGCTTGCGGCAACCTTGTCTTCAACCCACTCGGACAAGCCCGGGTTTGCTGCAGCCGAGATGCTCTCAACCGAAGCCGAGCCGCCGTCACCGGCTGCATCAAAGGATGCGGTGCGGATCGAGACGACTTTTTTGGCGTCTTTCGACTTCACGGTCTGGATCGCGTTGCCGGCATAGATCGGGCGCTCGAAGGTGTCGCCGTCGACAATGCCGGACACGTCCGAGATCACCATCACGTCCAGCAGCGCGGCAACGCGCGGCAGAACGTTCTTGGCGTCGGTGGTGGCGGGGGCCACGATGTGCTCGAAGTCAGAGGCCAGGCCTGCGATCAGCGCCGCGGTCGGCTCTGCCAGGCGGTGGCCCAGCGATGCGTCCTCGGCAACCAGAACCTTGGCAACGCCTGCGATCTTGGCAGCTTCTTCGCCGGCCGCAGCAGCAGAGGCGCCAGCGGCCAGAACGGTCACGTCGCCCAGCGATGCGGCAGCGGCCACGGCTTTTGCGGTTGCGTCCAGCGCCAGCGCGCCGTCGGTCACTTCAGCAAGGAGAAGAACAGCCATTACACAGCCCCCGCTTCTTTGAGTTTCTCAACCAGCTCGTCGACGGAACCGACGATGATGCCTGCGGCGCGGGCCTCCGGCTCTTCGGTCTTGACGATTTCCAGGCGCGGGGTGACGTCGACGCCGTAGTCGGCGGCGGTCTTTTCGGCCAGCGGCTTTTTCTTCGCTTTCATGATGTTCGGCAGCGACGCATAGCGCGGCTCGTTCAGGCGCAGGTCCACGGTGATGATGGCGGGCATCTTCACGGAAATAGTCTGCAGGCCGCCGTCGACCTCCCGGGTCACCTTGGCGTTGTCGCCTTCAATGTCCAGTTCAGAGGCAAAGGTGCCCTGGGACCAGCCCAGCAGCGCCGACAGCATCTGGCCGGTTGCGTTCATGTCGTTGTCGATTGCCTGCTTGCCGCAAAGCACGACGCCCGGCTGCTCTTCCTCGACCACTTTGGTCAGGATTTTCGCAACGGCCAGCGGCTCGATGTCGGTGTGCACGTCGTCGGCTGCAACCACCAGGATGGCGCGGTCCGCACCCATCGCCAGCGCGGTGCGCAGGGTTTCCTGGGCCTGCTTCACGCCGATCGAAACCGCAATCACCTCGTCGGCCTTGCCGGCTTCTTTCAGGCGGATCGCCTCTTCGACGGCAATTTCGTCGAAGGGGTTCATCGACATCTTCACGTTGGCGAGATCGACACCGCTGCCGTCCGCTTTGACGCGGACCTTCACGTTGTAGTCAATCACGCGCTTGACAGGCACAAGTACCTTCATTTTGCGTTCTCTCCTTAACAAACGGCAAGCCACCTTTGGGCGACTCCCCTCCATGCTCTCGCTGCGTTGATACCGGCTGGTGTGCGTCTGCAACAGGGCAAAATCGTCACGTTAGCGCACGCCGACGTCGCGTTTGCTCATTTGGAACATCATTTTTGCAAGAATGTTTCCGGAGGGAAATCAGCCTGCCGGATTGGCGCTGCCGCGGGCGCGAAAATGACGCGTTGCCCGCGGGATCGGCCGAAAACCGGCGTGAAATCGCGAATCAAGCCGGTAGCTGGGGAATTAGCGGTTGGCGCCGGGAACCCACAAAACGTCGTCCTTGCCGCCGTTGTTCGCCATGCGGGCGGCGACAAAGAACCAGTCGGACAGCCGGTTCAGGTATTTCACTGCTGCCGGGTTCACCTCTTCAGCGGTGCTTAGATCTGTAGTCAGCCGTTCGGCGCGGCGCGCGACGGTGCGGCAGACGTGCAGATGCGCGGCCAGTTTCGACCCCCCGGCAGGATGAAGCTGCGCAGCGCTTCCAGTTCCTTGTTCATCACGTCGATTTCAGCTTCCAGCCGCTCGACCTGTGCGACGGCAACCCGCAGCGGCGGGTATTCCGCATCTGCGTCTTTTGCCATTTCCGGCCGGCACAGGTCAGCGCCCAGGTCGAACAGGTCGTTCTGGATCCGCGCCAGCGCTGCATCCATGTCGCCGTCTGCTTCCAGCCGTGCGACGCCGACAAAAGAATTCAGCTCATCCGAGGTGCCATAGGCATTGACCCGCGCCGAATGCTTGGCAACGCGATCACCGTTGCCCAGAGCGGTCTCACCCTTGTCGCCGGTGCGGGTGTAAATCTTGTTCAAAACGACCATTGCCGGTTATCCTCCCTTGCTGCGCAGGTAGACGTAGGCCAGCAGCACCGCCACTGCAATGAACTGAAACAGGATACGCAGCCGCATCATCTTGTTTGCGTTCTTGCGGTTGAACTCGCCGCCCTTGCCAAAGCCGCCGATGCCGACGACCAGTGCCACAACCACGGCGGCAACGGCTGCCAGTCCCAGATAATACAGCGGATCGCTCATCTTGTCCCCCAAAGGCGCATCAATTCTGTTGCCTCCCTCTACCCTGCGTCAGGGCCATTGGCGACTGCGAATCCGCTATCCGAGCTTCACCAGGATGCGGTCAATTGCCCTTGTGCTGAGGATCCGGCGCAGAAATCCGGCGATATGGGTGGGGGTGGTGACGTAATAGCGTTCGCGCGGACGGCGGGATTCGCAGGCGTGCGCCAGCTTGGCTGTCACGGCTGAGGCCGGCAGTTCGAACCGGTCCGGTCCATTGCTTTCATACAGCCGCTTCAGCAGGCGCGATTCGTAAAGCTCCCGCAGCGGCGACGCCTGCCAGTCGATGAAGCGTTCGAAATGCGGGATCGACTTCTCGCGAATCTTCGACGTGACCGGTCCCGGCTCAATAAGCACCATATGGATCCCGGTGCCCCGCAGCTCCACGCGCAGCGTGTCGGTCAGCCCTTCCAACGCGTATTTCGTCGCCACATAAGCGCCGCGCCAGGGAAAGGTGACAAAGCCGAGGATCGAGGAATTCTGTACGATCCGCCCGTGCCCCTGCTTGCGCATCACCGGAATCACCTGCCGGGTCAGCTCGTGCCAGCCAAAGAAATTAGCTTCGAAAATTGTGCGCAGCGCGTCGGTCGGCAGATCCTCCACCGCGCCGGGCAGCCCGTGGGCGCCATTGTTGAACAGCGCATCCAAAGTGCCGCCCGTGGCCGCCAGTACTTCGGCCAGGCCTGTTCCGATGCTGGCGGGGTCGGTGTAATCGATGCGCGGGCTGTCAAACCCCTCGGCGCGCATCCGGTCGCAATCGCGCTGCTGGCGGCAGGAGGCAAACACCCGCCAGCCGCGTTCCCGCATACCGCGCGCCGCATCCAGGCCGATCCCTGAGGAGCAGCCGGTAATCAGAATGGTTTTCTTCATGTGAACGCCTCTTGCCGCGGAATGCTCCGCAGCAGTTATGGGCGTTTCTTGCTTACCAGGGAAGCCGCAATCCAGCCGGTATGGCCTTTGTCCGGGGCACGGAGATGCAGCCAGCCGGTGCCGCTATCCTCAATCACGATGACTTCCTCGCCGCCCAGAAGGCGGGTGATGACCGGATAGGATGTGCCGGGCCCCTGGCGCATATTCACGCGTGAGGCACGGATGCTGCGGCGGTCCAAATATGAAACTTCTGCAGGCTGCGGGATCAGTTCTGCAGCGGGGGCCGCGGTGATGGCTGCCAGGCCGCCGTCAAGCGATGCCAGCTGCAGGCCACCGGGTGCCGGCTCGTCTGAAAAGGCGGTTTGTGTCGTGGCTAGCACACCGGATGCGCTGGCCAGATGCCCTGCTGCCACGCGCTGGCGCAACGCCGGATCCGCTGCCGGGCGGGCCGGTCTCTGAATCTGCGCCCGCTGAGTGAGAACAGGCTGGGCCGCGATTGAGGCCGCGGAGAGTCTTGGCCGTTCGGCCGGCTGGGCCGCGGTATCAGTCTCTGCCACGGCGGCGGGCCGTTTGGGCGGCTCGAAATCCGCGCCTCCGCTCAACTCGTAAAAGCCCCACCCAAGGAAGGCGAAAGATACCATAACAAATCGCGACATAACCCGGTCCCCCCAGACCAACAGACAGCAGCTGCACTTTATTGCTTGAGTTTGGAATCAAACGCGCGGTGCGGCAGCTTGGTTCCCTTTTATCTAGGGCAAGTTAAAGCCGCGGAAACAGGGGAGAGTCGGCCGGCTTCTCCCCCGAACCGCATCCGCTGCCGCCAAAGCTGCGCAGGACTGTGCGAATTTCGCGCTCGCCCGCTTTACCAATTCCGGCGGCGGCAGTATCACCGATTCATGACCGATCTGGTAGAAGACCCCGACATGCCGTCCGCCCCCGAACAAGGCGAAATCCTGGAACCGCTGCGCCGCGCCATTGGCGAGCGCTATCTGACCTATGCGCTGAGCACTATCATGCACCGCGCACTGCCCGATGCGCGTGACGGGCTGAAGCCGGTACACCGGCGCATTCTCTATGCGATGAACCGCCTGCGGCTCAGCTCCACTGGCGGCTTTTTGAAGTCCGCCAAGATTTCCGGCGACACCATGGGCGACTTCCACCCGCATGGCGACGCCGCGATCTATGACGCGATGGCGCGTTTGGCGCAGGATTTCAACGTCCGCTACCCGCTGGTCGACGGCCAGGGCAACTTCGGCAATATCGACGGCGACAACCCGGCGGCCTCGCGCTACACCGAGGCAAGGATGACCTTCGTGGCCGAGGCGATGCTCGAAGGCCTGAACGAAGATTCGGTGGATTTCCGCGACAACTATGACGGCCGCCTGACTGAACCGGCGGTGCTGCCCGCCACATTCCCGAACATCCTGGCCAACGGTGCCGCAGGTATTGCCGTTGGCATGGCGACCAACATCCCGCCGCACAATATTGCCGAGCTGATCGACGCCTGCCTGCATCTGATCAAAACCCCGGATGCCCGTGACGAAACGCTGCTGAACTATGTGCCCGGTCCGGACTTCCCCACCGGCGGCGTCATTGTCGAACCCAAGGAAAGCATCGCCAAGGCCTACAGCACCGGACGCGGCTCCTTCCGCCTGCGCTGCACCCACGAGGTCGAGGACCTGGGCCGCGGCCAGTGGCAGATCGTCGTCACCGAGATCCCCTATCAGGTCCAGAAATCCAAGCTGATCGAAAAAATCGCCGAGCTGATCCAGACCAAGAAGGTGCCGATTCTCGCCGATGTGCGCGACGAATCAGCGGAAGACATCCGCATCATCCTCGAACCCAAGTCCAAAAACGTGGACCCCGAGGTTCTGATGAACATGATGTTCCGCAACTCGGATCTGGAAACCCGTTTCAGCCTGAACATGAATGTGCTGATCGACGGCGTCACCCCCAAGGTCTGCTCGATGAAAGAGGTGCTGCGTGCCTTCCTCGATCATCGCCGCGACGTGCTGCAGCGCCGCTCGCAGCACCGGATGGAGAAAATCGACCACCGGCTGGAGGTCCTGGAAGGATTCATTATCGCCTTCCTGAACCTTGACCGTGTGATCGACATCATCCGCTATGATGACGACCCCAAGGCCGCCCTGATCCGCGAGGACTGGAGCCGCGACCACCCCCGCGCTTTCACCGAGGCGGACTATGTTACCCCGGCTCAGGGCGTGGGCGAGCTGACTGAGGTCCAGGCCGAGGCCATCCTCAACATGCGCCTGCGGTCATTGCGCAAGCTGGAAGAGATCGAGCTGGTCCGCGAGCGCGACGCGCTGCGTGCGGAACGGGCCGGGCTGGTTGAGCTTCTGGGGTCCGAAGAGCTGCAGTGGAGCCGGATCTCAGAACAGCTGAAGG
The DNA here is from genome assembly GCF_004535885.1 of Leisingera sp. NJS201. NCBI lineage: Bacteria > Pseudomonadati > Pseudomonadota > Alphaproteobacteria > Rhodobacterales > Roseobacteraceae > Leisingera > Leisingera sp. NJS201. Next base: position 3,645,010 of record NZ_CP038234.1, on the reverse strand, counting down.
ACACCAAAAAGCAGTTTGGCAAAGACTACGCCGGCGGCGCCCGCCGTACCCGCTTTGCCGAGGCGGGCGAGGTCGAGGACGTGCCGCTGGAGGCGATGATCGACCGCGAGCCGATCACTGTTGTCTGCAGCCAGATGGGCTGGATCCGGGCAATGACCGGCCATATCGACCTCAGCCGCGAATTGAAGTTCAAGGACGGCGATGGTCCGCGCTTTGTCTTCCATGCGGAAACCACCGACCGGCTCTTAGTGTTCGGTTCCAATGGCCGTTTTTACACCCTGTCGGCGGCGAATCTCCCCGGCGGCCGCGGCATGGGCGAACCGCTGCGCCTTATGGTCGACCTGCCCAACGAGGTGGAGATTGTCGACCTGCTGATCCACAATCCCGAAGGCCGGCTGCTTGTTGCATCCGATGCGGGCAACGGCTTTATCTGCGCAGAGAAGGAAATCGTCGCGCAGACCCGCAGCGGCAAGCAGGTGCTGAACGTCAAGGATGACGATCACGCCAAGATCTGTATCCCGGTCGAAGGCGATCACGTCGCCATTGTCTCGGAAAACGGCAAGTTCCTGGTCTTCGCGGTCGAGGAAATGCCGGAGCTCACCCGCGGCAAGGGCGTACGCCTGCAGAAATACAACATGGCCCGCGGCAAGCAGGGTTCGCTGGAACTGGACGGCGGTCTCAGCGACATCACGACCTTCAATTGGGATGATGGGCTCAAATGGGAAATGGGCGGTGGCAAGACCCGCCACGAAACAGATCTTGGCCAGTGGCTGGGCAAGCGGGCCGGCGTTGGCAAACGCCCGCCGCATGGCTTCCCGCGCGACTACAAGTTCAAATAAGGCGGCTGAAACCTGCTGCCTGCCTGTGCCCCCGCGCCACCCGCGCGGGGGCAGCTGTTTCCACCTCTTTACCCGCTGTGCCGTGCCCGGCTATCTGGACGGTGTCGAATTTCCTTGGGGGGCTCCATGATCCGCTTTCTTTCCATTCTGGCCACGCTGGCCTTGCTCGCGTCCTGCGGTGAAACCCGGTTGGACGAAGCGCCCGAGGACCTTGGCGCTTTTCAGGCACGGGTAACGCATGTCTACACCGAAAAAGCGCTGCAATGGCCGTTGTCCCGCAATGCGGAACACAGCGAGTGGGATGCGGCGATGAAGAACGCCCTGGAAACCCGCCTGCGCCGCTATCAGGGGGCGCAGGAATATGATGTGGCGGTTACGCTGGAGGGGTTCATGCTGGCACCGCCCGGCGTGCCGGTGCTGTTCTCCCCCAAAAGCGCGGTGGTGGTGAATGTCTTTGTCTATGACGTTGCGGCAAAGAAATTCCTGGCCAAGAAGCACCAGATGGAGATCTTTGAAAGCACCACCGGCGAAAGCGCGTTGCTGGGATCCGGCCATGCCCGCACCAAAGAGCAGCAAATCCAGGGCCTGGCGGTCAATATTGCCGACAAGGTGGAAGAATGGATGGCTAAGCAGCACGAGGACGAGGGATGGTTTGCGCCACGTCCGGCGGCAGGTTCCGGAAGCGGAGCTGCTGCGGATGCCGCCGCGCCTGCGCCAGCCGGCTGAGCCTTGCGATTTCCGCCTCCGTCAAGCAGGAACGGGTTGATTTTTCCGCTCAAACCAAATAATCCGCCCGCGCAGAGGTAACCGGGTCAATGCATGACCCCTGTTTCAAAAGGGCGCCTAAGGAATGGCTAAGGAAAAGTTTGAGCGTACAAAACCGCACGTCAACATCGGCACCATCGGCCACGTTGACCACGGCAAAACCACGCTGACCGCAGCAATCACCAAATACTTCGGTGACTTCAAAGCCTACGACCAGATCGACGGCGCACCGGAAGAAAAAGCCCGCGGCATCACCATCTCGACCGCGCACGTCGAGTATGAGACCGACAACCGCCACTACGCCCACGTCGACTGCCCCGGCCACGCCGACTACGTGAAGAACATGATCACAGGCGCGGCCCAGATGGACGGCGCAATCCTGGTTGTGAACGCAGCTGACGGCCCGATGCCGCAGACCCGCGAGCACATCCTGCTGGGCCGCCAGGTCGGCATCCCGCACATGGTCGTGTTCATGAACAAAGTCGACCAGGTCGACGACGAAGAACTGCTTGAGCTGGTCGAGATGGAAATCCGCGAGCTGCTGTCTTCCTACGACTATCCGGGCGACGATATCCCGATCATCGCGGGTTCGGCTCTGGCCGCAATGGAAGGCAACAAGCCTGAAATCGGCGAAGAGAAGATCAAAGAGCTGATGGCCGCTGTGGACGAGTACATCCCGACCCCGGCGCGTGCTGTTGACCAGCCGTTCCTGATGCCGGTTGAAGATGTGTTCTCGATCTCTGGCCGCGGCACCGTTGTGACCGGCCGGGTTGAGCGCGGCGTGATCAACGTTGGCGATTCGATCGAAATCGTTGGTATCCGCGACACCAAAACCACCACCTGCACCGGTGTTGAAATGTTCCGCAAGCTGCTGGACCGCGGTGAAGCCGGCGACAACATCGGCGCCCTGCTGCGCGGTATCGACCGTGACGGCGTTGAGCGCGGCCAGGTTCTGTGCGCACCGAAATCGGTGAACCCGCACACCAAGTTCGAAGCCGAAGCCTATATCCTCACCAAGGAAGAAGGCGGCCGTCACACGCCGTTCTTTGCGAACTACCGTCCGCAGTTCTACTTCCGCACCACCGACGTGACCGGCACCGTGACCCTTCCCGAGGGCACCGAGATGGTTATGCCCGGCGACAACCTGAAGTTCGACGTTGAGCTGATCGCGCCGATCGCGATGGAAAACGGCCTGCGCTTCGCCATCCGCGAAGGCGGCCGAACCGTCGGCGCCGGCGTCGTTTCGAAAATCACCGAGTAAGACGGCTTTGCCGTCTGGCGGGCGGCAGGTGGTTTTGCGCAGCAAAATCATTGAGAGCCCGCACCTCTGAGATAATAGAAAGGGCCGCTCGAAAGAGCGGCCCTTTTTCGTTTTAACATCCGGAAACCGGCGCGGTTTCCGGGCCGGAAGAAACAATTTTCCGGGCCGCTTCTCTTGCAGGGAACGGTGCTCAGGTGGTCCGGGATTGCGGGCGCTTGCTAATCCGTCCGGCGGCGCTGTCTGCCGCAGCGGTGATTGCCTCCAGCGAGGCTTCCAGACTTAAGCGCAAACTTTCTGCCTCGGCATCGGTCGGCTTTTTCGGAACTTCATCTGTCCACTCCTGGCACATCAGCACACCCCGCGAAAACGGCAGAGGCAGCATCTGGCGGTCCCAGGTCGGCAGCTCGACTACTTTTTTCCCGGCGAACGCGACCGTGAACACCCGGCAGCCGGTCATCCGGGCCCAGACAACAGGGACGGTTGAGGATATGCGCGCCGGGCCGCGCGGCCCGTCGGCGGCAATCCCGATTGAACAGCCGTCCCTGGTGCGGCGCAACACTTCACGCGAAAGCGCCACATGGCGTTTGTGGCTGGACATCGGAATGGTCTCAAACCCAAGCCTGACCAGAATCTGGCCGGCCAGCCGCCCGGCGCGGGCCGAGGAAGTCAGGGCGCAGATGCGGCCCAGCGATGTGTCAAACAGATAAGGCGCCATAATCAGCCGCTGGTGCCACAGCACAAAGATCACCGGTTCGCCACGGCGCACGCAGGCATCCATTTCTTCGAAACCGCTGCGGGTCCAGCGCGAGGTGCGGAAGGCGAATCGCACATAGGCGGCAAGCAGCCCCTCGACGGCGCGGTTGACGCCGGGGCTGTCGGCGATTTTCTTTCTCAGACTCACGGTAGGCGGCTCGTATTTTCGGGCGTCCCGGCGCAGGGGCGCAGTTATCTGCTCTGTCTAACTGCTTGGCTGCGCCATGGCAAAGCCTGCAGCGGCCAAACCGCAGGCCTGTACGCAGAAAGCCCGTTTTTCCTCTTGCCAGCGCAACACGTCTGCCTTAGGAAATGCCGCACCGCAGGGGTATAGCTCAGTTGGTAGAGCGACGGTCTCCAAAACCGTAGGTCTCGGGTTCGAACCCTGATGCCCCTGCCAGTTCACCGGATTGCCACTGAAGCATAAGAATGCACAGATGCCGGTTTTTATGCGCACTGGCTGTTAACATCAAAATGCTCGGCACCTCCATCTTTTAGGAGGAGCCACAGAATTCCTTATACTCGCGCTCAATCGATGCGGCGTGCTAACACGTGAAGTCTTTATTGGGGGCGTTTCTGGATAGCATAGCAGCACGGCGGCTGTTTTGCTTGGTCCTACTTTGGTTTCTCTAAATCGGACCTCCGCACCCAACGCAGCATTCGGTTCTTTGGACACACAGCCGCAGTGCGGCGCCGCGGCGACCAGGCCACCGCCTTGGAAGACCAGAGTAGATCTCGGAGGCTCCCCGGTTTTACGGGAGCTAGTCCGAAGCTGGCGGTCGGTGGCACCGGCTTCACGTAGGTGGCAATCGACAGGATGGGCGAGAAGCGAAAATTCTCTATGATTACAATATTTTTTCCAACGCCAATAAAACGCCAATAACGAGTGGACATTGAAGCTTCCGGACAACTGACCCTTAGTGCGCACGTAGAGCTGGATTATTTATGCACTTATGGTTCTTTGTCTGGTCACTTAAATTGATCCGAACGCTTGGCATGCTGAGATAAAGGCCTGAATAAATACGGTTTCATGCGAATGGCCCTAACATCCCGGATGCGCTTTTACATCGCTGCGACCAAGGCTGTGTAGTTTTCTTGTGCGATGTCTGAGTTTCATTCACGTCTGGCATGCCAGACTTTGCAGGCTTGATCCGACATGTAATCGAAATTCTTCGATCTACCATCGGTTTCATCTATCGTTAGCGCATTTGCCTTCGAATGCGAGATGACTACAGGCCGGGGAATGAGGGTGGTCCCCTGGCTCCGCTCGATCAGGTGTTTCATCTGCTGAACAGGAATATGGCAAGCAAGAAGTAAGCATTCTGATTGCCGAACGGTTGACAGCCGAAGACTTGACTAAAGTCAGCCGGGAGCACAGGCTCATTGCCGCATTTCATCTGACCCTGGGGGCCGCCCACAGATTGTAACCACCAACTTCGACCGACTTCTCGATCAATGCCCCGGCGTTTCCGAGGGCAGAATCTTCGAGCCACCGGCGTTCCCTGATATCGAGCTTTGGACCTGTCGCGGTTTGATGCCGCTCCTTTGATAGCATTTACCGCAACAAAGGAGACTGACTATGGGACTGAAACGGACGGACGAATTTCGGCAGGATGCGGTGCGTATCGCGCTGACCAGTGGGCTTACGCGTAAACAGGTGGCTGACGATTTGGGTGTCGGAATGTCGACGCTGAACAAGTGGATCACGGCACATCGAGATACTGACGTGGTTTCGAAAGAGGATTTGAGTCTCGCCCAAGAGAATGACCGACTTCGACGTGAGAACCGTCTCTTGAAGGAGGAGAGGGAGATCCTAAAAAAGGCCACCCAGTTCTTTGCGGGCCTAAAGCAATGAGATTTAGGTTCGTCGAAGAACACAGGGGCCACTTTCCAGCCAACCGGCTGTGCGATGTTGTCGGAGTCAGCACGCGTGGCTTGAGGGCTTTCCGTCGTCGCCCAGCAAGCCGCAGGCAGCGGTCTGATATGGTGACATTGGCCCATATCAAAGAGCAATCCCGTCTCAGCCTTGGCAGCTATGGTCGCCCGCGCATGACAGAGGAGCTGAAAGAGATCGGTTTGGATGTCGGCCACCGCCGTGTGGGCAGGTTGATGCGCCTGAACGGCATATCTGTTGTGCGCACACGTAAACACAAGGGCACGACAGATAGTGACCACAAGTTCAACATTGCGCCAAACCTGCTGGACCGGGACTTCGCAGCCAGCCAACCCAACCAGAAATGGGCTGGCGACATCAGTTATATCTGGACGCGCGAGGGTTGGCTGTATCTTGCTGTGATCCTTGATCTGCACTCTCGGCGCGTCATTGGCTGGGCCGTGAGAAACCGCATGAAACGTGACCTGGCGATCCGTGCGTTGAACATGGCAACTGCGTTCCGGACACCGCCGAAGGGCTGCATTCACCACACGGACCGTGGATCGCAATATTGTTCTCACGACTATCAGAAGATCCTGCGCCAACACGGGTTCAAGGTATCGATGAGTGGGAAGGGAAATTGCTATGACAACGCCGCTGTTGAGACGTTCTTCAAGACCATCAAGGCTGAGTTGATCTGGCGACGGTCTTGGGAAACACGGCGGCAGACTGAAATGGCGATCTTCGAATACATCAACGGCTTCTACAATCCGCGCCGCCGTCACTCAGCATTGGGCTGGAAAAGCCCTGTCGCGTTTGAACGGAAAGTGGCTTAAACGAGCACTTGGGGCGGCACGAAAGCGGGACAGGTCCACTTGGCATGCCGATCTATGGGGTCACTTACCTACATGGCCGGATCCAATCGCCAGACTATCCACACCACGACTACATACTAAGCAGCGCTGACTTCGGGCGTGCATATCTTGCCGAGGGATGGGCTACCAAATTTGTGAGGGCGTTCTTGGACCAATACACAGTCGTCTTGGTGGGCTACCAGGCTGAGAGCCCACCGGTGAAATACTTGCTGCAAGGGTTGAACCATGACGGGCTGCGTGACACGGCCAACCTGTATGCCTTTGACCGAGGCAGACTGGAAGACATTGAAGTCAAGTGGCGAGATCGTGGTGTCACGCCAATCCCCTAAGCGGACCATAGTCATTTGTGGGAGACGCTGGAGGCTTGGGCCGACCGTGCAGATGATCCACGAACTTGGCTCAACAGGGTCGTCGATGTAGCGAGAAAGGGACCTAGGGCATTGTCCCCTCACGAGCACGGGCAGGTCGCGCATTTGGTGCGCAGTACTCCCGGAGCAAGGTTATTTTCCAGGTCCGAAAACTCTCCTCCTGCCGAGTGGCTGAACGTCTTTGACGCTTCCTGCCGAGCAGCCAAGAAACCCCGAAGCTCCGGTGAATACGCAGCCGCGTTTGATCCACTGGATGTCTATGGCCTGGACGATGACCCCGAAAGGCCTCCAGAGACAGGACGCAGGACTGCCCGTACACATGATCATTTGTTGGAATGGCGACGTGGAGATTCCAATCCACTCTGGGGCATAGCTTGGCTGGCAGGCAGCCCGAAGGATGGGAGGCCGTCCCATCACGCCTGTCTCATCTCTTGGACTGGTCCGCAAAGCACCTAAACGATCCCGTTTTTGCGTGGTGGGCCGTTCGCCAGCACCGGCTGCACCCACAACATGCGAAGGAAATCGAACGTCGGCTGAGAGGCAACGGCGATCTTCACCTCAAGGCGCGAAATACGTGGAGCCTGATCCTTGAGTCCTTGGCTGGCAAACGTGGAGCCGCATGGAACGACGGATGGTTTAACCATCGTCTCCGCGAGCGGCGGATCTAGCGTCTTCAGGTCTTCCCGAAGACACTTGGGGCATCCTCGGACCACGGGGTTGCGGAGAGATCTTGAGACATAGATCTCTCCACTGAAGAGTATGCGCGCATCACCACAAATGCGGCCGGTCCAGGAGGGCATCTCTTCAATTTGGATGTCAGTAAGGTGTCCCCACTTAGCTAAGCACTCCAGCGCATAAGGTTCGTGGTGCAGCATCCGGCGAATTTAAACACTGATGTCGTAGCACAGGTTCTGCGCGGTGATGTCCCTATAAGTTGCTAAACGCCCAACATAGGAGGGCAGCGTTTCGCGCGGCGCGGGTACTCACCTTTCACTGTTATCGACTTCGAAGAGGCCTTCAATCCCAAGGTGATGGTGTCGCTGCTTCATAAAAACCAATAACAGTCAGGACGCCAGTAACTGCTCCGAAAGGCCCGCCTTGTGCGGGCTGCTTACTTTGCCAAGTATGTGCATGCTTTTGGTTTTCGCGTGCATGTTTTTGGGGTGCTCCACCATTCGCGGTCAGTAAGTAATTGATGTTAATAGTAAAATTTTATGCTTTGATTTTCAAATCAAAGAAGCGTGCATTCTCATGCCTTACTGGCGGATCACTAGCAGCACAGTGAAACACTTCCGGGAAAGCCCGCCCGCTTGGGTTGCGGGCGCCAGTGCTATGGTCAGGCCAGCGGCAGATGCTCCGGGGCGGATCCTTGCAAATACCGGTCATAGGCAGCGTCATAGGCCTGTTCGGCCTGCTGTGCCAGGCGTGCCGGGTCCGGCAAAACTGCATACTGTAGGCGGTGTTTCAATGCCTTGCCGGCCTCGGGATCCTGCGCCAGGCCCGCAGCCTTCGCCTCGTAGTCTTCTGTACCGGCGGCGATCAGTTCCGGCAGCCCGGCGGCCTGCAGCAGGCTTGCGACAGTGCGGGCGGCGAATTGCTGTCCCGGCAAGGTGAGCACCGGCAGCCTGGCAGCCAAGGCTGACTGGGCGGCGCTGCGGGAATTCACAGTGAAGGTGTCCAGGAACAGATCTGCCAGCGGCAGGCGGGCCTGGTGTTCCGCCGGCGGGGCAGGCGGTGCAAAGATGAGCCGGTCCGGATCAATGCCGCGCGTTGCTGCAGCCCGGCGCAGGTTGGACACTGCATGCGCGCCATTATCCTGCAGCCACAGAACGCTATCCTTGGCCCCGCTCAGCAGCCGCATCCAGATGTCGAATTCCGACGGGGTGATCCGGCTGCCTGCGGCAAAGTTGCAGAATACAAATCCAGACTCCGGCAGGCCGCAGCCGGCCCGGTCCGGGCTGCCCGCTGCTGCGGCCGGTGCAGGCGTCACAGCCAGATGGCTTGCCGGCAGGCGCAGCAAGTGTTCGTTGTGATACCGTTCGCTGCCGGGCGGGCACACGGTGTGATCGCCGATCAGGTAGTCAAAGGCGGCGGTGCCCATGGTGCCGGGATAGCTCGGCCAGGCAAGGTGCAGCGGTGCCAGCCGGCCGGAAAGCAAGTGGTTCAGGCTGCCGTTTGTATAGCCTGAGACATCCACGGCAATGTCCAGACGGTCTGCCTTGACTGCGACGGCCGCTTCTTGTCCGGCTGTTCCGCCCAATTGCCGGAAGCAGGAGACGGTTTGGCTCAGTTCGGCAGTGGTCGTTGCCGAGAGCCTGGAGCCGGTGGCATAGGCGTGGATTTCAAACCGGGTGCTATCGTGGGCTGCCAGCATTGCCGCGTGCCGGATTGCAATTGCGTCTCCATCACTGCCGGCAAAAAAGTATCCTATCCGCAACCGGGCGGGACGCTGCCGGACGGGTGGCGCCGTTTGCGGCTCTATCACAGGAAATGCGTCGCCGGCATAAGCCTGGGCACGTGCCCGCAGCAGATCCGGGTTGTCTTCCATCAGCATCAGTACGCTTGGATCGCAGCCGCTGCCACGCAAGCCCAGCAGGCGCCGGCAGTCCGCGTATTCTTGGATCCACCGCCAGTCATTGAGCTCTGCCAGAACATGCAGCCGCTGGGTGCGGCTGCGGTCGTCGGATGGCGAAATCTGCAGGATTCTGTCAAAACAAGGCAGAGCATCCGCAAACCGGCCCTCGGCCTTAAGCTGCAGGCCAAGCTGGAAGTGCGCTTCGGTCAGTTGCGGATCCAGGCTGGCGGCACGGGTGTAATGTTCCTTGGCCTCAGCCGCCGCGCCCAGCTGCTGCAGCAGGCCGGCCAATGTGAAATGCAATGAGGCATCTTCGGGGCAAGGGAAACCGCTTGGCGCAGAACGCCGGCGGCCTCGACGCTGCGGCCCTCCAGCGGTAGAGCTTCGGCCATGCTGCGCAGGGCGGGCAGGCATTCGGCATCCAGTTTCAGGGCTTTCTGATACAGCGCCATGGCGTTGTCATGCTGCCCGCGTGCCATATGGACGCGTCCCATCGCGGCATAGGTGCCCGCTTCCTGGGGGTTCAGACCGCAGGCCTTGTTCAGGCAGGTTGCGGCATTGTCCAAATGGCCTGCTGCCAGATGGCAGCGGCCCAGAAAATCCCACAGGAAATGCGAATCGCGGAACGTCTTAAGCAAGGCGCCGCAGCTGTCTGCCGCATCAAAGTGGCGGCCGGCGGCAAGCGCTGTCTCCAGTTCCGCTTTGGTGTCCGGCGAGGGCTCGCGCTGTTCACGCAGGCGACCGCGCAGGGAGTCCAGCGCTTGCAGGGCGCGGGTATTCTTCGGGTTGCGTGCCAGGATGCCGGAATAGGCAAGCACTGCATCCTCAAGTTTGGAATCACGTTCAAGCTGTTCGGCCTGGGATAAGGAATATGCTGGTGTCATGGCATCCAATCTCATCAATAAACGCGGGATATGCCTGCGCGGCGCGCACATGGCGCCGGGGCTGCTTGGGACAGTTTTGCAGCAAGTGGATTAAAATTGGATTGACTGCGCGGCCCAAGCCGCTCTGCCGCCGGAGCAGGGCTTGAATTTACCCGCAGCAGGCGTTAAATCGCGACCACTGCTAGCAGAGAGACACCCCAGTATGGCGACTATCAATCCAGTTCAGTTCATTCAGCAAGTCCGTGCCGAAGTGTCCAAGGTCGTTTGGCCGACCCGGCGCGAGGTTCTGCTGACCACGGTCATGGTGTTTATCATGGCGGCGCTTACGGCGGTGTTCTTTGCACTGGTCGACCTGCTGATCCGCTATGGCCTGCAGGGGCTTTTGGGGATGTTCGGTTAAGCCTGCGGCAGTTTGATGGCTTCCAAGCCCGTGTTGCTGTGCCGCCCTTGATCTTGGCGGCAATGGGCGGTAGGTGACCCGTAACTATTAAGGCGGGCGTGCGGCGATTCGGTTTGCACGCCGCTTTTTGTTGGAGAGCGCAGCTTACGGGCTGCATCGGGATGATAAAGCGGCGGCGCGGCAATGGCCCGCCTGGCAAAACAAGGACGATTGTTCATGGCGAAACGGTGGTATTCGGTCAGCGTTCTTTCGAACTTCGAAAAGAAAATCGCAGAGCAAATCCGCACCTCGGTCGCTGAACAGGGCCTTGAGGACGAGATCGACGAAGTGCTGGTCCCCACCGAAGAGGTGATCGAGATCCGCCGCGGCAAGAAAGTCTCGACCGAGCGCCGGTTCATGCCGGGCTACGTGCTGGTCCACATGGAGATGTCCGACCGCGGTTATCATCTGATCTCCTCGATCAACCGGGTCACCGGCTTCCTGGGTCCGCAGGGCCGCCCGATGCCGATGCGCGACGCCGAGGTGCAGGGTATCCTGGGCCGCGTCGAGGAAGGCGTCGAGGCGCCGCGGACGCTGATCCACTTTGAGATCGGCGAGAAGGTCAAAGTCAACGACGGCCCGTTCGAAGATTTCGACGGCATGGTCGAAGAGGTCGACGAGGACAGCCAGAAGCTGAAGGTCACCGTTTCGATCTTTGGCCGGGAAACCCCGGTCGAACTGGATTTCACTCAGGTCACCAAGCAGATCTGATGTGACGCCGGCCGCTTTGGCCGGCACCCCGAGCGTGGGAGGCGGCGGCACCGCGGTGCCAAGGCCGGACCACACAGCAAAGCAGCCCAACGGACGCGTCCCGAGGGTGTTGGAAAAGGAGAAGGCCAATGGCCAAGAAGCTCGTCGGCACGATGAAGCTGCAAGTAAAAGCCGGTCAGGCAAACCCAAGCCCGCCGGTTGGTCCGGCGCTGGGTCAGCGCGGCATCAACATCATGGAATTCTGCAAGGCGTTCAACGCCAAGACCGCAGACATGGAGCCCGGCGCGCCGTGCCCGACCGTGATCACCTACTATCAGGACAAGTCCTTCACCATGGACATCAAGACGCCGCCCGCGTCTTACTACCTGAAGAAGGCTGCCAAGGTTAAGTCGGGTGCAAAAACCCCGTCGCGCGAAACCGTCGGCACCGTGACCGCGGCCCAGGTGAAAGAAATCGCCGAAGCCAAGATGAAAGATCTGAACGCCAACGATATCGACGCGGCAATGCAGATCATCCTGGGCTCTGCCCGTTCCATGGGCATCGAGGTAAAGTAAGATGGCAAAGCTCGGTAAACGTACCCGCGCCGCGCGCGAAGCTCTCGTCGGCAAAGATAACCTGTCGGTCGAAGAAGCTGTTTCCCTGATCAAGGCGAACGCCACTGCGAAGTTTGACGAAACCGTCGAAATCGCCATGAGCCTGGGTGTTGACACCCGCCACGCAGACCAGATGGTCCGCGGTGTTGTCGGCCTGCCGAACGGCACCGGCAAAGCCATGCGCGTTGCAGTGTTCGCCCGCGGCCCCAAGGCAGAAGAAGCCACTGCGGCCGGTGCTGACATCGTCGGCGCGGAAGACCTGATGGAAGCCATCCAGGGCGGCAGCATCGACTTTGACCGTTGCATCGCAACCCCGGACATGATGCCCGTCGTTGGCCGTCTGGGTAAGATCCTTGGCCCGCGCAACCTGATGCCGAACCCCAAAGTCGGCACCGTGACCATGGACGTCAAGGCAGCTGTTGAAGCGGCCAAGGGCGGTGAAGTCCAGTTCAAGGCGGAAAAAGGCGGCGTTGTGCACGCAGGTGTCGGCAAAGCCTCGTTTGACGAAGCCAAGCTGGTCGAAAACATCCGCGCCTTCATTTCGGCTGTGGCCAAGGCCCGTCCGTCGGGCGCCAAAGGCGCTTACATGAAAAAGATCAACCTGACCTCGACCATGGGTCCGGGCGTCACAGTTGACGTGGACAACGCTGTCACCGAGTAATCGGGACAGCATTGCCAGATCATGGGCCCCGGGTGACGCACCCGGGGCCTTTTCTTTTGCCGGGCGGCAATCAGGCGCTCAAATGGCCGTGCGGTGCATTTTAACCGGTTGTTTACCCTTGTGCCTGCCTGGCAGCACCCATAATTGCAACCTATGGCACTACGCAGTTTCTTTGCTCAGGACAGTTCGAGCCTGGTTGTTACGTCGAGCTCCAATGGCTCGATTGTCGGTGATGCGGTCATCAATAATTCGGACACGCCCAACGGAACGGTTTTCGCCTATTCCGGCGGCGCCGGAACCGAGGTTACGCTGAATGACACCGGCGGCGGGCGGAACAGGTTCAATGACGACAGGGAATCGGATCACGTCATTACCGATGGCGGCGGCATCGTTGCAGACGGTGCCAAGGTCGAATCCGAATCGCATATCCTGGTGCGCGAACTTGACGGAAACGGAAACCCTACCGGTCCGCAGATCAGGATCTACGTCTTTTCGCAGGACGGCCAGACATCCAATGTCTGGGGATTTGCGACGGACCTGCCGCTTGAGGCCGGGAAATCCTATGTAAAGACCGGTGGCCAGAACACCGGCACGTCGCGTTATTCCGATTATGTCACTTGCTTTGGCGAGGGGACGTGGATTGATACCGCCGATGGTCCGGTTGCGGTGGAGGACCTTTCCCGGGGGCAGCGTGTCTGGACCAAAGATTCCGGGGCGCAGCCAATTTGCTGGATCGCTGAGACATCTGTGCGCGGCACCGGGGCGTTTGCGCCGGTTGTTTTTGCGCCGGGGGCGATTGGTAATGACCGGGAGCTGATCTTGTCGCAGCAGCACCGGGTTCATGTTGAATTGCCGGTAGCGGAGATGCTGTTCGGCCAGGCGGATGTTCTGGTGGCTGCAAAGCATCTCTGCGGGCTTCCGGGAGTCGGGATCCGTGAGCAGGCCGTGATCCGGTACTTTCACTTCATGTTCGACCGGCATCATATCGTAAGGTCCAATGGCGTGCTGACCGAAAGCTTTTTTCTGGCGCCGGGATCGGTGGCTGCGCTGGACCGGGCGCAGCGCCGTGAACTGTTGTCGCTGTTTCCGTCGCTTGGCCGGGACAGCAGCCGGTTCGGCAAGACTGCGGCGATGACGCTGACCTCAGGCGAGGCGCGTGTGCTGAAGGGCTGCTTGGATTCCCATCGCGGGCAGGTCTGCCTGGCGGCGCAGTGAATTTGCCTGAGACGGCCAGTTTCCCCCTTGGAAATCCCGTAAAATACGACTAACTACGGCTACGAGATAAAGCGTGCGATTCGTCGTGCGCTTTATTTCATTTCGTCCAAGATGGTGGGCGGCCTTTCGATCGGGCCTTAATCTCCCTCCTGAGACGGGTACAGACCAAGAAGATCGAGGGTTTTCATTCCCTCGGGCGGATTTGGCTCATCCCGTAAAACGGACCTGAACGCCGGGACTTCTGGACCGGCAAATATGAGCCGGGGTGCACAAGCATCCCTAACTTGGAGAGAACTGTGGATAGAGCCCAGAAAGAGAAAGTGGTCGAGGAACTCGGCCAGATCTTCGAAAGCTCTGGCGTCGTAGTGGTTGCCCACTACGCCGGTCTGACAGTTGCCGAGATGCAGGATCTGCGCGCGCGTGCAAGCGATGCGAACAGCTCTGTGCGTGTTGCCAAAAACAGGCTCGCCAAAATCGCCCTCGAGGGAAAGCCGTGTGAAAGCATGTCTGACCTGCTGACAGGGATGACCGTTCTGACCTATTCCGAAGACCCCGTGTCCGCTGCAAAAGTGGCCGAGGGTTTCGCCAAGGATAACAAAAAGTTTGAAATCCTCGGCGGCGCAATGGGTGAGAATGCTCTGGACCGCGCAGGCGTCGAAGCCGTGTCGAAAATGCCGTCCCGCGACGAGCTTATTGCTCAGATCGCAAGCTGCATTGGCGCACCCGCTTCCAACATCGCCGGCGCAATTGGCGCACCTGCAAGCAACATCGCAAGCATCCTTTCGACCATCGAAGAGAAGGCGGAAGCTGCGTAAGCGGTTGGCACTGAATGACTGGCGTGGGGCAAAGCCTGCACGTTGGAACACACATACTGTAAACGGAAAGAGCTGATACAATGGCTGATCTGAAAGCACTCGCAGAAAGCATCGTGGGTCTGACCCTGCTGGAAGCACAAGAACTGAAAACCATCCTGAAGGATGAGTACGGCATCGAGCCCGCAGCTGGCGGCGCAGTTGTCATGGCTGCGGCCGACGGCGGCGCAGCTGCTGAAGAAGAAAAGACCGAATTCGACGTCGTTCTGAAGAACGCCGGCGCTTCCAAGATCAACGTGATCAAAGAAGTCCGCGGTCTGACCGGTCTGGGCCTGAAAGAAGCCAAAGAACTGGTCGAAGCCGGCGGCAAGATCAAAGAAGGCGTGTCCAAGGACGAAGCCGAAGACGTCAAAGCCAAGCTGGAAGCAGCTGGCGCCGAAGTCGAGCTGGCCTAAGCCCTGCTCCTGGTGCATTTCTGATGCATCGGAAATTTGGCTGGGTCCGGAGTTTTCCGGGCCCAGCCGAACCTGTCTTAGAAAGGGCCTCTGAGGAGGCGTTTTTTCAGGCGGAGTTCAAAGGATCGGGAGGCTGCCTTCGGGACGGTGGCCATGAATTGATCCGAACGCGCTGTCTCGTATGGGCAAGGTGCCGGGGCCCGGCGGCATCCTTGACCGGTGAGAACTCGAAAGGTGACATCTGACATGGCTCAATCGTTCCTTGGCCAGAAACGTCTACGCAAATACTACGGCAAAATCCGCGAAGTGCTGGAGATGCCGAACCTCATTGAGGTGCAGAAATCTTCCTACGACCTGTTCCTGCGCTCTGGCGATGAAGCCGAGCCGCTGGACGGCGAAGGCATCAAAGGTGTGTTCCAGTCGGTTTTCCCGATCAAGGACTTCAACGAGACTTCGGTCCTGGAGTTCGGCAAATACGCGTTTGAAAAGCCGAAATACGACGTCGAAGAGTGCATGCAGCGCGACATGACCTACAGCGCGCCGCTGAAGGTCACCCTGCGCCTGATCGTCTTTGATGTGGACGAAGATACCGGCGCCAAGTCGGTAAAAGACATCAAAGAACAGGACGTCTTCATGGGCGACATGCCCCTGATGACCCCGAACGGCACCTTTGTCGTCAACGGCACCGAGCGTGTGATCGTGTCCCAGATGCACCGTTCGCCGGGCGTGTTCTTTGACCACGACAAGGGCAAGACCCACTCTTCGGGCAAGCTGTTGTTCGCCTGCCGTATCATCCCGTACCGCGGCTCCTGGCTGGATTTCGAATTCGACGCCAAAGACATCGTCTTTGCCCGTATCGACCGCCGCCGCAAACTGCCGGTGACCACTCTGCTGTACGCCCTGGGCCTGGACCAGGACGCCATCATGAGCGCCTATTACGACACCGTCCAGTTCAAGCTTGAAAAGTCCCGCGGCTGGGTCACCCCGTTCTTCCCGGAACGTGTGCGCGGCACCCGCCCGACCTATGACCTGGTCGATGCGGCCACTGGCGAAATCATCTGCGAAGCCGGCAAGAAGGTCACCCCGCGCGCCGTCAAGAAGATGATCGAAGAAGGCACCATCACCGAGCTTCTGGTGCCCTTCGAGCATATCGTCGGCAAATATGTCTCCCAGGACATCATCAACGAAGAAAACGGCGCGATCTATGTCGAAGCCGGTGATGAGCTGACCCTGGAATACGACAAAGACGGCGAACTGATCGGCGGCTCGCTGAAAGGTCTGCTGGATGCCGGCATCACCGACATTCCGGTGCTGGACATCGACAACGTCAACGTCGGCCCCTACATGCGCAACACTATGGCGCAGGACAAGAACCGGTCCCGCGACACCGCGCTGATGGATATCTACCGTGTGATGCGCCCGGGCGAGCCGCCCACCGTCGAGGCTGCGTCGGCGCTGTTCGACACCCTGTTCTTCGATGGCGAGCGTTACGACCTGTCCGCAGTTGGCCGCGTGAAGATGAACATGCGCCTGGCACTGGACGCCGAAGACACCCAGCGCACTCTGCGCAAGGAAGACATCGTCGCCTGTATCAAGGCGCTGGTCGATCTGCGGGACGGCCGCGGCGATATCGACGACATCGACCACCTTGGCAACCGCCGCGTGCGGTCCGTCGGCGAGCTGATGGAAAACCAGTACCGCGTAGGTCTGCTGCGCATGGAGCGCGCGATCAAGGAGCGTATGTCCTCTGTCGAGATCGACACCGTGATGCCGCAGGATCTGATCAACGCAAAACCGGCTGCTGCTGCCGTGCGTGAATTCTTCGGCTCCTCGCAGCTGTCGCAGTTCATGGACCAGACCAACCCGCTGTCGGAAGTCACCCACAAACGCCGTCTCTCGGCGCTTGGCCCCGGCGGTCTGACCCGCGAGCGCGCAGGCTTTGAAGTCCGCGACGTTCATCCGACCCACTATGGCCGGATGTGCCCGATTGAAACGCCGGAAGGCCCGAACATCGGTCTGATCAACTCGCTGGCGACCTTTGCCCGTGTGAACAAGTACGGCTTCATTGAGACACCCTATCGCGTCGTGAACGAAGCGAAGGTGACCGACGAAGTCCACTACATGTCCGCGACCGAGGAAATGCGCCACACTGTGGCGCAGGCCAACGCGACGCTGGATGAGAACGGCAAGTTCATCAATGATCTGGTCTCGACCCGTCAGTCCGGCGACTACACCCTGGCGCCGCGCGAAAGCGTGGACCTGATCGACGTCAGCCCCAAGCAATTGGTATCGGTTGCGGCCTCGCTGATCCCGTTCCTGGAAAACGACGACGCCAACCGCGCTCTGATGGGCTCGAACATGCAGCGTCAGGCGGTTCCGCTGCTGCGCGCCGAGGCGCCGCTGGTCGGCACCGGCATCGAGGAAAAAGTGGCGATCGACTCCGGCGCGGCCATTCAGGCCAAGCGTGCGGGTATCATCGACCAGGTTGATGCGCAGCGTATCGTGATCCGTGCCACCTCCGATCTGGAACTGGGCGACGCGGGCGTGGACATCTACCGGATGCGCAAGTTCCAGCGTTCGAACCAGAACACCTGTATCAACCAGCGTCCGCTGGTGAAGGTGGGCGACACCGTGACCAAGGGCGAAGTCATCGCCGACGGTCCGTCGACCGATATGGGCGAACTGGCTCTGGGCAAAAACGTGGTCGTCGCGTTCATGCCGTGGAACGGCTACAACTACGAAGACTCCATCCTGATCTCCGAGCGCATCGCGCGTGACGACGTCTTCACCTCGGTTCACATCGAGGAATTCGAAGTCGCCGCACGTGACACCAAGCTTGGCCCGGAAGAAATCACCCGCGACATCCCCAACGTCGGCGAGGAAGCCCTGCGCAACCTCGACGAAGCGGGCATCGTTTACATCGGTGCCGATGTGGAACCGGGCGATATTCTGGTCGGTAAGATCACGCCCAAGGGCGAAAGCCCGATGACCCCGGAAGAAAAGCTGCTGCGCGCCATCTTCGGCGAAAAAGCATCTGACGTGCGCGACACCTCGCTGCGCGTGAAGCCGGGCGACTACGGGACCGTGGTCGAGGTGCGCGTCTTCAACCGCCACGGTGTGGAAAAAGACGAACGTGCGCTGCAGATCGAGCGTGAAGAAGTCGAACGTCTGGCCCGTGACCGGGACGACGAACTGGCGATCCTGGACCGCAACATCTATGCCCGTCTGCGCGGCATGCTTCTGGGCAAAGTGGCTGTCAAAGGCCCGAAAGGCGTCCGTGCCGGCGCCGAGATCACCGAAGAGCTGCTGGACTCCCTGTCCCGCGGCCAGTGGTGGATGCTGGCGCTGGAAGACGAAAAAGACGCGCAGGTTGTCGAGGCCCTGAACGAGCAGTACGAGGCGCAGAAGCGTGCCCTGGACGCCCGTTTCGAGGACAAGGTCGAGAAGGTCCGCCGCGGCGACGACCTGCCGCCGGGTGTGATGAAGATGGTCAAAGTCTTCATTGCCGTGAAGCGCAAGCTGCAGCCGGGCGACAAGATGGCCGGCCGTCACGGCAACAAAGGTGTGATCTCGAAAGTGGTGCCGATGGAGGACATGCCGTTCCTCGCCGATGGTACCCCGGTCGATTTCTGTCTTAACCCGCTGGGTGTTCCGTCGCGTATGAACGTCGGTCAGATCCTTGAAACCCACATGGGCTGGGCCGCGCGCGGTCTTGGCATCAAGGTGGACGACGCGCTGCAGGAATACCGCCGCTCGGGCGATCTGACCCCGGTCCGTGAAGCGATGCACCACGCCTATGGCGACGACGTCTATGACGAAGGCATCGCCAACATGACCGAGGCCGCCCTGGTGGATGCCGCAGGCAATGTGACCCGCGGTGTGCCGATTGCGACTCCGGTCTTTGATGGCGCCAAGGAAGACGACGTCAACAACGCCCTGGTGCGTGCGGGCTTTGACCAGTCCGGCCAGTCGATCCTGTTCGACGGCCGCACCGGTGAGCAGTTCGCGCGTCCGGTGACCGTTGGCATCAAGTACCTGCTGAAGCTGCACCACCTGGTGGACGACAAGATCCACGCGCGTTCCACCGGCCCGTACAGCCTCGTTACCCAGCAGCCGCTGGGCGGTAAGGCGCAGTTCGGCGGTCAGCGCTTTGGTGAGATGGAAGTCTGGGCTCTCGAAGCTTATGGCGCCGCCTACACCCTGCAGGAGATGCTCACCGTGAAATCGGATGACGTCGCCGGCCGGACCAAGGTCTATGAGTCGATCGTCAAGGGCGAGGACAACTATGAAGCGGGCGTGCCGGAATCGTTCAACGTTCTGGTGAAAGAAGTCCGCGGCCTCGGCCTGAACATGGAACTCCTGGATGCGGAAGAAGAGTAAGGGCTGCGGCCCTTACCCCCTCCTCCCTTCCGCACGAATTTGAGGTATCAAAATGAACCAGGAAATCACCAACAACCCGTTCAACCCGCTGACGCCGCCCAAGGTCTTTGATGAAATCAAAGTCTCGCTGGCGTCGCCGGAACGGATCCTGTCGTGGTCTTACGGCGAAATCAAAAAGCCCGAGACCATCAACTACCGGACCTTCAAGCCCGAGCGCGACGGCCTGTTCTGCGCCCGGATCTTCGGCCCGATCAAAGACTACGAATGCCTGTGCGGCAAATATAAGCGGATGAAGTACCGCGGCGTCGTTTGCGAAAAATGCGGCGTCGAAGTCACCCTGCAAAAAGTCCGCCGCGAGCGCATGGGCCACATCGAACTGGCCGCACCCGTTGCGCATATCTGGTTCCTCAAGTCGCTGCCGTCGCGCATCGGCCTGATGCTGGACATGACCCTGCGCGACCTGGAACGTGTTCTGTACTTTGAAAACTATGTTGTCATCGAGCCGGGCCTGACCGATCTGTCCTATGGCCAGATGATGACTGAAGAAGAGTTCATGGACGCCCAGGATGCCTTCGGCACGGACGCTTTCACCGCCAACATCGGCGCCGAAGCGATCCGTGACATGCTGGCCCAGATCGACCTGGAATCCGAAGCCGAGCAGCTGCGCGCCGAACTGGCCGAAGCGACCGGCGAACTGAAGCCCAAGAAGATCATCAAGCGTCTGAAAGTCGTGGAGTCCTTCCTGGAATCGGGCAACCGTCCGGAATGGATGATCATGACCGTGATCCCGGTCATCCCGCCGGAACTGCGTCCGCTGGTGCCGCTGGACGGCGGCCGCTTTGCGACCTCCGACCTGAACGACCTGTACCGCCGCGTGATCAACCGGAACAACCGTCTGAAGCGGCTGATCGAACTTCGCGCGCCTGACATCATCGTCCGCAACGAAAAGCGGATGCTGCAGGAATCCGTGGACGCGCTGTTCGACAACGGCCGCCGCGGCCGCGTCATCACCGGCGCCAACAAGCGTCCGTTGAAATCGCTCTCTGACATGCTGAAAGGCAAGCAGGGCCGCTTCCGTCAGAACCTTTTGGGTAAGCGCGTCGACTTCTCCGGCCGTTCGGTCATTGTGACCGGCCCGGAACTCAAACTGCACCAGTGCGGCCTGCCCAAGAAGATGGCGCTGGAGCTGTTCAAGCCCTTCATCTATTCGCGTCTGGAGGCCAAAGGTCTGTCCTCCACCGTGAAACAGGCGAAGAAGCTGGTCGAAAAAGAGCGTCCCGAGGTTTGGGATATCCTCGACGAGGTGATCCGCGAACACCCGGTGATGCTGAACCGCGCACCGACGCTGCACCGTCTTGGCATCCAGGCGTTTGAACCCACACTGATCGAAGGCAAGGCTATCCAGCTGCACCCGCTGGTCTGCTCGGCGTTCAACGCGGACTTTGACGGCGACCAGATGGCTGTGCACGTCCCCTTGAGCCTTGAGGCCCAGCTGGAAGCGCGCGTCCTGATGATGTCCACCAACAACGTTCTGTCGCCGGCCAACGGCGCGCCGATCATTGTTCCGTCGCAGGATATGATCCTGGGTCTCTACTATGTGACCCTGGAACGCGAAGGCATGCCGGGCGAAGGCATGGTGTTCGGCTCGATCGAAGAAGTTCAGCATGCGCTGGACGCTGGTGTTGTGCACATGCACACCAAGATCACCGCCCGGATCACCCAGTTTGACGAAGAAGGCAACGAGGTTAAGTCGCGGTTTGAAACCACGCCTGGCCGTGTCCGTCTGGGCGCACTGCTGCCGAAAAACGTCAAAGCCCCGTTTGAGCTGGTCAACCGGCTGCTGCGGAAGAAGGAAGTGCAGCAGGTCATCGACACCGTCTACCGCTACTGCGGTCAGAAGGAATCGGTTATCTTCTGTGACCAGATCATGACCATGGGCTTCCGCGAAGCGTTCAAGGCAGGCATTTCGTTCGGCAAGGACGACATGGTGATCCCCGACACCAAATGGACGCTGGTTGAAGAGACCCGCGATCAGGTGAAGGACTTTGAACAGCAGTACATGGACGGCCTGATCACTCAGGGTGAAAAGTACAACAAAGTGGTCGATGCATGGTCCAAGTGTAACGACAAGGTCACCGAAGCGATGATGGGCACCATCTCGGCTGACAAGCGTGACGAGGCTGGCGCTGTCATGGAACCGAACTCGGTTTACATGATGGCCCACTCCGGTGCGCGTGGCTCGGTTACCCAGATGAAGCAGCTGGGCGGCATGCGCGGCCTGATGGCCAAGCCGAACGGCGACATCATCGAGACTCCGATCATCTCGAACTTTAAAGAAGGCCTGACCGTTCTCGAGTACTTCAACTCGACCCACGGTGCCCGTAAGGGTCTGTCCGATACCGCGCTTAAGACGGCGAACTCGGGTTACCTGACCCGCCGTCTGGTGGACGTGGCGCAGGACTGCATCGTGCGTGAGAACGATTGCGGCACCGAGCGTGCGATCACTGCCGAAGCGGCTGTAAACGATGGTGAAGTCGTCGCGACCCTGGGCGAACGTCTTCTGGGCCGTGTGGCTGCAGACGACATTCTGCGTCCTGGCACCGAAGAAGTCATCATTGCTGCAGGCCAGCTGATCGACGAACGTATGGCAGATGCCGTGGAAGAGGCCGGCGTTCAGTCGACCCGTATCCGCTCGCCGCTGACCTGTGAGTCGGAAGAGGGCGTCTGCGCCATGTGCTACGGCCGCGACCTGGCGCGCGGCACCAAGGTGAACGAAGGCGAAGCGGTGGGTATCATCGCGGCGCAGTCGATCGGCGAACCCGGCACCCAGCTGACCATGCGGACCTTCCACATCGGCGGCGTTGCGCAGGGTGGCCAGCAGTCGTTCCAGGAAGCGTCCCAGGAAGGCAAGATCGTCTTTGAGATGCCGCAGACCCTGGAGAACGCCAACGGCGAGACCATGGTTGTGGGCCGCAACATGAAGCTGATCATTCAGGACGAACACGGCGAAGAACGTGCCAGCCACAAGCTGGGTTACGGTTCCAAGCTGTTCGTCAAGGAAGGTCAGGACATTGCGCGCGGCGACAAGCTGTTCGAATGGGACCCCTATACCCTGCCGATCATCGCCGAAAAGCCGGGTACTGCCAAATACGTGGACCTGGTCTCGGGCCTGGCTGTCCGTGACGAGACCGACGAAGCCACCGGCATGACCCAGAAGATCGTGATCGACTGGCGCACGGCTCCGAAAGGTTCGGACCTGAAGCCGGAGATCATCCTGGTCGACAGCAACGGCGAGCCGATGCGCAACGACCTTGGCAATCCGCTGACCTATCCGATGTCGGTGGATGCGATCCTCTCGGTCGAAGATGGCGATCAGGTTGTGGCTGGTGACGTTGTTGCGCGTATCCCGCGTGAAGGCGCCAAGACCAAGGACATCACCGGTGGTCTGCCGCGCGTTGCCGAACTGTTCGAAGCCCGTCGTCCGAAAGACCACGCGATCATCGCCGAAATCGATGGTTACGTGCGCTTTGGCCGCGACTACAAGAACAAGCGCCGCATCGCGATCGAACCGTCGGACGAGTCGCGGGATGCCGTCGAATACATGGTGCCCAAGGGTAAGCACATTCCTGTTCAGGAAGGTGACTTTGTCCAGAAGGGCGACTACATCATGGACGGCAACCCGGCGCCGCATGACATCCTGTCCATCATGGGTGTCGAGGCTCTGGCCAACTACATGATCGACGAGGTTCAGGACGTCTACCGCCTGCAGGGTGTGAAGATCAACGACAAGCACATCGAGGTGATCGTCCGCCAGATGCTGCAGAAGTGGGAGATCTCCGACTCCGGCGACACCACGCTGCTCAAAGGCGAACACGTGGACAAGCAGGAGTTTGACGCAGCCAACGAGAAATCGCTGGCCCGCAGCAAGCGTCCGGCTCAAGGCGCACCGATCCTGCTCGGCATCACCAAAGCGTCGCTGCAGACCCGCTCCTTCATCTCGGCGGCCTCCTTCCAGGAGACCACCCGGGTTCTCACCGAGGCATCGGTGCAGGGCAAGAAGGACAAGCTGGTCGGCCTTAAGGAAAACGTCATCGTGGGCCGCCTGATCCCGGCCGGCACCGGTGGTGCGACCCAGGCAGTGCGCGCCATTGCCCAGGGCCGCGACAACGTGGTTCTGGAAGCCCGCCGCGAAGAAGCCGAAGCCGCTGCAGCCCTGGCCGCACCGGTGATGGACGAAGACGCGATGGGCGGCGACGATCTGGATATCCTGGTCGAAACCCCGGAAAGCCGCGACTAAGCCACGGCTCATACCTTCAGGAAAGCCCCCGCATGGTTTCATGCGGGGGCTTTTTCATTTCCGCAACCGCAGCTATCGTCAGCCGGGCGCGGGATTACACCGGGCAACATGGCGGCAGGCAGGGGACGGTGATGGACATCAGGCTGCGGATGATTGGACTGGTGCGGTTTTCCGTGCTCAGCACGAATTATTATTCAGAGCGGTTCAATAGTTTGGAGGAAAAGGCAGCACATCTGTTCTCGCCCGAACGGATGGAATTGCGCTTCCGGCTGTTTGAACATTTGTGCCTGCGGTCGCTGACACAGCAAAGCGACCCGAGTTTCCGGCTGATCGTTCTGACCTCGCAAGACTTGCCTGCTCCCTATCTGGAACGGCTGCTGGAACTGACAGAGCCTTACAGCAACATCTTCTGCCACGGTGCGGCGCCGGACTCGCATTACCAGCAGCTGAAGGACGCTTTTGGCCTGGTGAATTTACGGCGCGCCACCCATCATGTTCTGTTCCGGCTGGATGATGATGATGCGTTGGACCGGAATTTCGTCAAACGCACCAAGGGCTTTGCCCGCGGCATGATCCCGTTGCAGGGCGAAGGCCAGACGCCGTTTATCATCGCCCATAACCGTGGCCTGTATCTGGAAAAAACCGCCAAAGGCGCCGAGCTGTATGACACCTGCGAGCGGTCGCCGTTGTCCACCGGCCTGTCGCTGGTTGCTCCGGCGGATCACCGG
This sequence comes from Leisingera sp. NJS201, assembly GCF_004535885.1. NCBI lineage: Bacteria > Pseudomonadati > Pseudomonadota > Alphaproteobacteria > Rhodobacterales > Roseobacteraceae > Leisingera > Leisingera sp. NJS201. Next base: position 3,620,526 of record NZ_CP038234.1, on the reverse strand, counting down.
GCCAACCCCTATGCGTTCAACCACCGCAAAATTGCGCAGCATTACAATACGTTTTCCGACATTTCGGTGCCCGCCTTCCTGCGGACCATTCATGGCGACAATAAATCGGATCCGGCGCAGATGGGGCTGACCCGGAAATGGCCCGCCCGCCAGATCGAAGACGCGCTGAACGAGCATTTCGGCTTCACACCGGCGCGCCTCAAGGCCTTGCTGCCGTAGCTGCCCGCCTGGCCGCGGCAGGTTTAGCGCGGCTTGAATGCCGCCCGCACCTTGGCTGCCCGCAGACCAAAGACCGTTGCAAATTCTGCTTCCAGCTTGCCCGTCAGCGGTGCGACGTCAACGGCTGCGGCGCCGTCTTGCCGGGAGTCATTGAACCGGTTGTGGCTGCGGACCCACATGGGGACGTCGGTAATGGTGACAGACGGCATGTGGTGGTGAATACGGTGATGGGCAAAGTTCATTATCGTTTTGCGGCTGCCCGCTGCCACATGCATGCCAAGGGCTGCGGTGAAATAGGGCCGGACGGTTGGTGCCGCTGAAATGCCGTCCGGGCCGAACTCCGCGACATAGCCCCGGTTGAAATCAATCGCAGCCGAGGCGGATTTGGCAAACAGCTTGGCGCAGTCTTTTGCGGTGTCCCGCAGGCGCTCGACAAATTCCGTTGCCACCGCGTCATCATCGTCGAACCTGAATTGCAGGCAGGGCTGGCCGGGTTTCCGCCTTGCACCGTTCAGAAGATCTTTCATCACCTCGCGATGCCTGCGCGGCGGCTCTGCGTGAAGCTGGATTTGCGGTATGTCCGCGATCAGATCCTGCAGCCGGTCGCGGTGAACCTGCGGCAGGCTGTCGCCGATCACCATGATCAGGTCGAAATCCTGGTCGGTCTGCTCCCGCAGGCAGGGCAGCGCGACGGTTTCCAGCAGCCGGAACCGCTCCTCCATCCGGGCTTCGGCATAGAGATAGGCAATCCGCTCCTCAATCGTTTCATGCTCTACTTGGAACCCGCCGATGGCCGGATAGGAAAACCGGCACAATCCGATGACTTGCATTCTGAAATCCGTCTTATACTAAAGCGCTGCCGCCGCGACTATGCCGCTCAGCCGTGCCGCGGGCAAGGGCGGGCAGGGCGCGCGGACACGCATGCGGACCTGCCGGCGGCAGGGCGGCCCCCGCCTGCTGTTGACAACCTTGGCGACTCCCCATATACGCGCGCTTATCCGGCACCCGGAGTGTATTCTTCGAAAGCCGAATTCAAAATTGCAGTGGCTCAAGGCTTGGGCACTTTTACCACCCGGGCCCTCTGTAACCTCACCGCGTCGTCTCACCTCGGAATGGGAGCGATTGCGGTTTTTGCGCTTGTGGACGCACAAGTGCAGCGAAATCACCCGCACGCGCCGGCGTGCATGACAGTGTTGCGAAAACGGGGAAAACCTGAATGCCAACGATCCAGCAGCTGATCCGCAAGCCGCGTCAGCCGAAACGCAAAGTTTCGAAGTCCCAGCACCTCGAGCAGTGCCCGCAGAAGCGCGGCGTCTGCACCCGCGTGTACACCACCACACCGAAGAAACCGAACTCCGCTATGCGGAAAGTTGCGAAGGTCCGCCTGACCAACGGTTTCGAAGTGATCTCCTACATCCCCGGTGAAAGCCACAACCTTCAGGAGCACTCTGTGGTTCTGATCCGTGGCGGCCGGGTAAAAGACCTTCCGGGTGTCCGTTACCACATCCTGCGCGGTGTTCTGGATACCCAGGGCGTTAAAGACCGTAAACAACGCCGTTCGAAGTACGGCGCCAAGCGTCCTAAGTAAGAAGGAGAGGCTGATATGTCACGTCGTCACGCCGCCGAAAAACGCGAAGTCCTGCCCGACGCCAAGTTCGGCGACCGCGTTCTGACCAAATTCATGAACAACCTGATGATCGACGGCAAGAAGTCGGTCGCAGAGCGTATCGTCTACAACGCCTTTGACCGCGTTGAAGGCAAAATCAAGCGCGCTCCGGTTGAAGTGTTCCACGAAGCTCTCGACAACATCAAACCCTCGGTCGAAGTCCGTTCGCGCCGTGTGGGCGGTGCCACCTACCAGGTGCCGGTTGAAGTCCGCCCCGAGCGCCGTGAAGCACTGGCAATCCGCTGGCTGATCACTGCTGCGCGCAAGCGCAACGAAAACACCATGGAAGAGCGCCTTGCAGGCGAGCTGATGGACGCTGTCCAGTCCCGTGGCACCGCAGTGAAAAAGCGCGAAGACACCCACAAGATGGCCGAGGCGAACAAAGCCTTCAGCCATTACCGCTGGTAAGCCGGAGGACCTAGACCTATGGCACGCGACTATCCGCTAGAACTGTACCGTAACTTCGGTATCATGGCGCACATCGATGCAGGTAAAACCACCTGCTCCGAGCGCATCCTGTATTACACCGGCAAATCCCACAACATCGGTGAGGTGCACGACGGTGCAGCCACCATGGACTGGATGGAGCAGGAGCAGGAACGCGGCATCACCATCACTTCGGCTGCGACCACCACCTTCTGGGAACGCACCGAAGACGGTGAAACCGCTGACTCGCCCAAGCACCGCCTGAACATCATCGACACCCCCGGCCACGTTGACTTCACCATCGAAGTTGAGCGTTCGCTGGCGGTTCTCGACGGTGCTGTCTGTGTTCTGGACGCCAACGCCGGTGTTGAGCCGCAGACCGAAACCGTGTGGCGTCAGGCTGACCGCTACAAGGTTCCGCGCATGGTGTTCGTCAACAAGATGGACAAGATCGGCGCTGACTTCTTCAACTGCGTTGAAATGATCGAAGACCGCACCGGCGCCCGCGCGGTTCCGGTTGGTGTGCCGATCGGCGCCGAAACCGAGCTGGAAGGCCTGGTTGACCTGGTCAACATGGAAGAATGGCTGTGGCAGGGCGAAGACCTTGGCGCATCGTGGATCAAAGCACCGATCCGCGACAGCCTGAAAGACATGGCTGACGAATGGCGCGGTAAGATGATCGAGGCGGCCGTCGAAATGGACGACGACGCCATGGAAGCTTACCTGGAAGGCGAAGAGCCCGACGTGCCGACCCTGCGCAAACTGCTGCGCAAGGGCACGCTGGAAATGGCCTTTGTGCCGGTTCTGGGCGGTTCTGCGTTCAAGAACAAAGGCGTGCAGCCGCTGCTGAACGCTGTGATCGACTATCTGCCCAGCCCGCTGGACGTTGTTGATTACATGGGCTTCAAACCCGGTGACGAAGAAGAAGTCCGTGACATCGCCCGCCGTGCGGACGACAGCATGGCCTTCTCCGGCCTGGCGTTCAAAATCATGAACGACCCCTTTGTCGGCTCGCTGACCTTTACCCGGATCTATTCCGGTGTCCTGAACAAGGGCGACACGCTCTTGAACTCGACCAAAGGCAAGAAAGAGCGCGTTGGCCGGATGATGATGATGCACTCGAACAACCGTGAGGAAATCACGGAAGCGTTCGCGGGCGACATCATCGCGCTGGCAGGTCTGAAAGACACCACCACCGGTGACACCATCTGCGCTGTCAACGATCCGGTCGTGCTGGAAACCATGACCTTCCCGGATCCGGTTATCGAAATCGCGGTTGAGCCCAAGACTAAGGCCGACCAGGAGAAAATGTCCCAGGGTCTGCAGCGTCTTGCTGCTGAAGATCCGTCCTTCCGTGTGGAGACCGACATCGAGTCCGGTCAGACCATCATGAAGGGCATGGGCGAACTTCACCTGGACATCCTGGTTGACCGTCTCAAGCGTGAATTCAAGGTCGAAGCCAACATCGGTGCGCCGCAGGTTGCCTACCGCGAGACCATCTCCAAAGAGGTCGAGCATTCCTACACCCACAAGAAACAGTCGGGTGGTTCGGGCCAGTTCGCCGAGGTGAAACTGATCATCTCGCCGACAGAGCCGGGCGAAGGCTACTCCTTCGAATCCCGCATCGTCGGCGGTGCGGTTCCGAAGGAATACATTCCGGGCGTCGAAAAAGGCATCAAGTCCGTCATGGATAGCGGCCCGCTGGCAGGCTTCCCCGTGATCGACTTCAAGGTTGCCCTGATCGACGGTAAGTTCCACGATGTGGACTCCTCGGTTCTGGCCTTTGAAATCGCGGCCCGCATGGGCATGCGTGAAGGTATGCGCAAGGCTGGTGCGAAACTGCTCGAGCCGGTGATGAAAGTCGAAGTGATCACCCCGGAAGACTATACCGGCGGTATCATCGGCGATCTGACCTCGCGCCGGGGCCAGGTGTCCGGCCAGGAGAACCGCGGCAACGCAATCGCAATCGACGCGTTTGTGCCTCTGGCGAACATGTTCGGCTACATCAACACCCTGCGTTCGATGAGCTCGGGCCGCGCCCAGTTCACCATGCAGTTCGACCACTACGAACCGGTTCCGCAGAACATCTCGGAAGAGATCCAGGCGAAATTCGCGTAAGCGTCAAAAAATTGAGGGGTTCGCATCCGCTGCGGGCTCCTCTCGAAACAATAGGAGGCCATCATGGCTAAGGAAAAGTTCGAACGCACAAAACCGCACGTCAACATCGGCACCATCGGCCACGTTGACCACGGCAAAACCACGCTGACCGCAGCAATCACCAAATACTTCGGTGACTTCAAAGCCTACGACCAGATCGACGGCGCACCGGAAGAAAAAGCCCGCGGCATCACCATCTCGACCGCCCACGTCGAGTATGAGACCGAAGGCCGCCACTACGCCCACGTCGACTGCCCCGGCCACGCTGACTATGTGAAAAACATGATCACCGGCGCGGCGCAGATGGACGGCGCGATCCTGGTTGTGAACGCAGCTGACGGCCCGATGCCGCAGACCCGCGAGCACATCCTGCTGGGCCGCCAGGTCGGCATCCCGCACATGGTCGTGTTCATGAACAAAGTCGACCAGGTCGACGACGAAGAACTGCTTGAGCTGGTCGAGATGGAAATCCGCGAGCTGCTGTCGTCCTACGACTACCCGGGCGACGATATCCCGATCATCGCGGGTTCGGCTCTGGCCGCAATGGAAGGCAACAAGCCTGAAATCGGCGAAGAGAAGATCAAAGAGCTGATGGCCGCTGTGGACGAGTACATCCCGACCCCGGCGCGTGCTGTTGACCAGCCGTTCCTGATGCCGGTTGAAGACGTGTTCTCGATCTCTGGCCGCGGCACCGTTGTGACCGGCCGGGTTGAGCGCGGCGTGATCAACGTTGGCGATTCGATCGAAATCGTTGGTATCCGCGACACCAAAACCACCACCTGCACCGGTGTTGAAATGTTCCGCAAGCTGCTGGACCGCGGTGAAGCCGGCGACAACATCGGCGCCCTGCTGCGCGGCATCGACCGTGACGGCGTTGAGCGCGGCCAGGTTCTGTGCGCCCCGAAATCGGTGAACCCGCACACCAAGTTCGAAGCCGAAGCCTATATCCTGACCAAGGAAGAAGGCGGCCGTCACACGCCGTTCTTTGCGAACTACCGTCCGCAGTTCTACTTCCGCACCACCGACGTGACCGGCACCGTGACCCTTCCCGAGGGCACCGAGATGGTTATGCCCGGCGACAACCTGAAGTTCGACGTTGAGCTGATCGCGCCGATCGCAATGGAAAACGGCCTGCGTTTCGCCATCCGCGAAGGCGGCCGCACCGTCGGCGCCGGCGTCGTTTCCAAAATTACCGAGTAATTTTGGAAACAGTGGCGGCAGGCGGTTTTCGCTAGAAAATCGCCGGGAGCCACACCGGTAATGTTCTGCGAAAGGGCCGCTCAATCGAGCGGCCCTTTTTCTATGCGCTGACGCTGGAACAGGGCAGGGACCGGCCAGGGGCCGAAGGCCGTCTTGCAAAAGCTCCGGTGGAGCTTTTGAGGCCGCAGGGAGCGTTAGCTCCGGGAGCGATGCAATCGCGCCCGCCCTCCGGGCTGGCCGGGCGCGGCCCGAACGCGGGGCGTCCAGGCGAAGTTTTTGAATTTCCAAGCTAAATTCACTCATCCAGCGACACCAAGAAACCAAGTTTCCATTACTTGCCGTTTTGTTTGGGGGTGTTATTGTGCTGCACCTAAAGGGAGAGTCTAATGCTCACAATGCGCCTGCAAACCTTCATCAAGCTTTGCCACTTCGATCAGGTCGAACTGGTAAGTGCACTTGATGCGATGTTGAACAATCCAGGCGGCGGTCACAATTTTCACTGGTCTTTGAAGAAGGCCATCCATTGCCATATCGAAGGCTCTACTCCAGAAGAAATCGAAGACATTTTAGGCACGCCCAGCAAAGAAGCGGAACGCAAGTACAACAAAGCTGCCTATGAGAACTTCATCGCTAAGTTTGGGAAGGCCAAGCAGATTGAAGTGGTTGATCAACAAAGGGTTTACTCGGTTCCGAATTTCGACATTGAGCTAAAAGTCGATCCTTGGTTCCGCACCTTTGAAAAGGGTCAGAGCCACCTACACTTAGTTTGGGCAACACAAAAGCCGGAATTGGCTCAAAGAATTGCTAACATTGGTTCTCTGATTCTACTGGATTCCTTCAAGGGTACAGCGCTTGGGAATTCTAGATTCTGCATCATGGATCTTGTGAAACCTAAAAGGTATTCAGACAAGACAATCTCAGATAAGACGAAGCTTGCTTTGGAGTTGGCGTGCCGCTCAATCGAGACGTGTGCTAAGCTTGTGTGACGCTAGTACATTTCTGAGAGAACCGACAGTAAACAAGCCCCAAACGCACCGTCCGCCCCAAACGCAACCGTTTCGCCGCGAAACCCCTTGCCACATTGCTTCATCAAGCGTATAGCGCGCAGGTTCGCTATGTGCGGATAGGGGCGGGGTGATTCCCGCCTTTTGGGTTCGATGAGGGTTCGGCGGTGGTCGCAGGCCCTCCTCTCAACCTCAACGCCTCAATAAAGGCAGATGTAATGCAAAGCCAAAACATTCGCATTCGGCTGAAGGCATTCGATTACCGCGTGCTGGATGCCAGCACCCAGGAAATCGTCAACACAGCCAAGCGCACCGGCGCTCAGGTTCGTGGCCCGATCCCGATGCCGAACAAGATCGAGAAATTCACTGTTCTGCGTGGCCCCCACGTTGACAAGAAATCCCGCGATCAGTTCGAAATCCGGACGCACAAGCGTCTTCTCGACATCGTTGATCCGACCCCCCAGACCGTGGACGCGCTGATGAAGCTCGACCTCGCCGCTGGTGTGGACGTCGAAATCAAGCTGCAGTCGTAAGATCGGAGGGTAATGAATATGCGCTCTGGTATTATCGCAAAGAAAGTCGGCATGACCCGGCTGTTCCTGGAAGACGGCAAGCAGATCCCTGTGACCGTTCTGTCGCTGGACGGCCTGCAGGTTGTTGCGCAGCGCACCGATGACAAAGACGGCTACACCGCCGTTCAGCTCGGTGCTGGTTCCGCCAAGGCAAAGCGCACGTCGCAAGCCATGCGCGGCCACTTCGCAGCAGCCAAGGTTGCGCCGAAGCGCAAGCTCGTGGAATTCCGCGTGCCCGCAGACGCCCTGATCGAAGTCGGCGCCGAAATTTCGGCCGAACATTTCCTGGCTGGCCAGAAAGTGGACGTCACCGGCACCTCGATCGGTAAAGGTTTCGCCGGTGCCATGAAGCGGCACAACTTCGGCGGCCTGCGCGCCACGCACGGTGTGTCGATCTCGCACCGTTCGCATGGTTCGACCGGTCAGTGTCAGGATCCGGGCAAAGTCTTCAAAGGCAAGAAGATGGCCGGCCACATGGGCGCTGCCCGCGTGACCACCCAGAACCTGGAAGTGGTGAAAACCGACGCCGATCGCGGCCTGGTCTTCATCAAAGGCGCCGTTCCCGGCCCGAAATCCGGCTGGGTTACCGTCAAGGACGCCGTGAAGAAGAAAGCGCCCGAAGGTCTGCCGTTCCCGGCTGGTCTGAAAGCGGCTGCAACCGATGCACCGGCTGTTGAAGCCCCCGCGGAAGGTGGTGAAGCATGAAACTTGACGTGATCAAACTCGACGGCGGCAAGTCCGGCGACATCGAGCTGTCCGAAGACTTGTTCGGCCTGGAGCCGCGTGCGGACATCCTGCACCGTGTGGTCCGCTGGCAGCGCAACAACGCGCAGCAGGGCACCCACAAGGTGAAGACCCGCTCGGAAACCTCCTATTCGACCAAGAAGATCTATCGCCAGAAGGGCACCGGCGGCGCACGCCACGGTGACCGTAACGCGCCGATCTTCCGCAAAGGCGGTATCTACAAGGGCCCGGTTGTCCGTTCGCACGGCCACGATCTGACCAAGAAGTTCCGCAAGCTGGGTCTGCGCCACGCGCTGTCCGCTAAGGCAAAAGCGGGCGAGCTGGTCATCATCGAGGATGCAGCCTCCGAAGGCAAAACCGCGGCTCTGGCCAAACAGGTGAAAAACCTGGGCTGGAAACGCGCGCTGGTCATCGACGGTTCTTCGGTCAACGAAGACTTCCTGAAAGCGTCGCGCAACATTGAAGGCCTGGATATCCTGCCGACAATGGGCGCAAACGTCTATGACATCCTGAAGCGTGACATCCTGGTGATCACCAAAGCAGGTGTCGAAGCACTGGAGGCTCGCCTGAAATGAGCGCGAAAGCAGAACACTACGACGTGGTCCGCAAGCCGATCATCACCGAGAAAACCACCATGGCGTCCGAAAACGGCGCAGTGGTCTTTGAGGTGGCAATCGACTCGAACAAGCCGATGATCAAAGAAGCTGTTGAAGCTCTCTTTGGCGTCAAGGTGAAGGCGGTCAACACCACCATCACCAAAGGCAAGGTCAAGCGGTTCCGCGGCCAGATGGGCCGTCGCAAAGACGTCAAAAAAGCCTATGTGACCCTGGAAGAGGGCAACACAATCGACGTGTCCACCGGACTCTGAGATTCGCCTCTTTGAGACTTTGGAAGGCCCTCGCGACAGCGGGGCCTTTTGCGTATGTGCGGGGCAGGCATGTCTGCATGGCGGCTTCCTTGGTGCATTCCGTCCGCTGATTAATAGCCGCTGGCGGTTAAGATCCGCGAAGCCCCGCGTGCGCTGCCTGCGCAACGGGCGGCGTTCAAAAACGACGCCCCGGCACTATCATTCCTGGCGTTATAGCGTATGGGAGAGGGTGCCTTAAGGAGAATGAATGATGGGACCTTCACAGAGTTTGCCTGAACTGGTCGCGGCGGCGCGGGCCAATGCCAAGACGCTTGAGGATCGCATCATGGCGGCACAGTCCCCTGACGGCGGGCCGGCTGCATCGGCCGGCCAAGCCGAGGAGCTGCGCGCGGCTACGGTGGCGCTGGAGGCGGAAGCGGTCGATATCTTCACTCTGTTCGAGGCGCGGATGCAGCACCATTTTAAGCGCGGACCGTTTTCACGGAAATTGACAGCCCTGCTGTCGCAGTCCGGGCAGGCCGCCCTCGCCGAGAGGGTCCATCAGTATTATCTGGTGATCAATGTTTTGAAGCACGGCAAGGGGGCGAGCTACCGGGAGTTGCTGAATGCGCCGGGGGGCAAGTTTGCGGTGAATACCAGCCAGGACACGGCGGACGATGACGGCGCGGCATCAGTAGGGCTGGTGGATATCAGTTTTCCCGGCTTCTTTGCTGGGCTGACCGAGACCATTCTGGACGCCAGCCGTTTTCTTGAGGCGCAATAGGGCGCTGCCGGGCGTGCCAGCGTTATGCTGAAATTATGCCTCCGGCGTAATCCGCCCCCGAAGTGCTGCAGGAGCGGAAAGTTCCCCGGCGCGGGATCAAGGCCGCAGGCCGCCGCGCCAGCGTCATGCTGAAAGCATGCCTCCGGCATGACCCGCCCCCATGGGGCGGCGCTTTGGCTGGTGATGTGCGCGTCGGTGATGTGCGCGGATTTGGCCGGGATAAAGTGGCCTACGCCACGTTGAGAGCGCCACCCCGCGGGACGGCGCTGGCACGATTAGAATACTTAAGGTCTGGTGGCTATGTTGTTCCGATATTGTCGAAACTTTGAAGCCAGCGAAGCCAAGCAGTTCCCGACGTGACAAAGTGAATGGCCATTTCCAATGGAGGTTGGCTTGGCTCTTCGCTTCCAGGTTCGTGCCTATAAAAGTGCGCGCCTGCTACCCACTCAGTGTATTGTGCCAGTTGTTTTTGTGCGGCATAAACTGCAGGAGTTTGTCCGGAGTATTTTTGATCAACTGCGGGCTTGAGGTTCTTTTGTAGCTCACTCTTTCCAAGCTGATGTGCTTTTGGAAAAATAAGCCGAAACAAGCTTTCATTGGCGAAGAAGACTTGCCTAAGCGCTGTTTTCCCATCTGGGGGAATTTGATCTAAAGCCGTATAGGCGTCCTCGAGTGACTTGCGAACAGCAGTATATCTGCTTGAAGTTAGAGCTTGAACTGTAGAAATGCGCGTTTGCTCGAAGGCTGCATCTACAGCGAGGTGAACACCACCTTGGTCATCTACAAAATAGCGAACGCGTTCCTCTTGAAAGATTTTTTGAACGTCGCCCAGGAAAGAGGCAGATCGCTCTGAATTGTCGTAGAAAGTATCAATGATGTAATCATTGGTAATGGTTACAGCATCTAAGACGTCGCGAAGCTCGACTGAACCCATCGCTCTCGGCCAGTAAGATTCTGTGCCCGAATCAGCATTGCCGAGGGTCGTCCCAAGTTCTCTGTTCAATCGCGACTTAAGCTTTGCTCCGTCGCAGTGCTTAAAGTAAAGGTGCCCCAAGCGTCGGCGCATTCTCATGCTGTCCGGCAAGAGTTCTGGGTGAGAAATGTAGTTTAAGGAGAACCTTCTGCCTGGTTCTGGGCTGGTCATGGCAAAATCCTTTTTATAGCTTTGGTTTGATACCTCTATTTGCCAACCGGGAGAACCACTCTTGGTTGATTTTCAAAGCCGCCTGGAAACTTACGATTTGTAAGTTCGAGTTGCTAAGAGATGGCTTGCCCCTAGACACTCCCAAACACCTCTGCTAAGCCGCACCAATCCTGCAGACCCCGGATTCGTTCCGGGGTTGTTACGTTTGTCAGGATGCATCAACTTTGGGACCTTCGGGCCCTATATCTCAGGCAACCCTAGTAGGGCGTCTCCAAAGGAGACAACCGGGCGGGGGCTAACACATAGCGGGTCCAAAGACAAAAACCTAAGGGCCTGCACGCTAAACGGAAGACAGAAAGCATGGCACTTAAGTCGTATAAGCCGACGACGCCGGGCCAGCGTGGGCTGGTTCTGATCGACCGTTCGGAGCTTTGGAAAGGGCGTCCGGTCAAATCTCTCACTGAGGGTCTGACCAAATCGGGCGGCCGGAACAACACCGGACGGATTACTTCACGCCGCCGCGGCGGCGGCGCAAAGCGTCTCTACCGGATCGTTGACTTCAAACGGAACAAATTTGATGTCGCGGCCACCGTTGAACGGATCGAATACGACCCGAACCGGACCGCATTCATCGCGCTGATCAAATACGAAGACGGCGAGCAGGCCTATATCCTGGCACCGCAGCGTCTGGCAGTCGGCGACAAGGTCATCGCTGCGGCGAAGGCTGACATCAAGCCGGGCAACGCAATGCCGTTCTCGGGCATGCCGATCGGTACCATCGTTCACAACATCGAAATGAAGCCCGGCAAAGGCGGCCAGATCGCCCGTGCAGCCGGTACTTACGCTCAGTTCGTTGGCCGTGACGGCGGTTACGCTCAGATCCGCCTGTCCTCGGGTGAGCTGCGTCTGGTGCGTCAGGAATGCATGGCCACCATCGGTGCCGTGTCGAACCCCGACAACTCGAACCAGAACTTCGGTAAAGCCGGCCGTATGCGCCACAAGGGCAAGCGTCCTTCGGTGCGTGGTGTGGTTATGAACCCGATCGACCACCCCCACGGCGGTGGTGAAGGCCGGACCTCCGGTGGCCGCCACCCGGTGACCCCCTGGGGTAAACCGACCAAGGGCAAACGGACCCGCAACAAAAACAAGGCGTCGCAGAAGCTTATCGTCCGCTCGCGCCACGCCAAGAAGAAAGGCCGCTAATCCATGGCACGTTCCGTATGGAAAGGCCCCTTCGTTGATGCTTATGTCCTGAAAAAGGCCGAAGCAGCGCGTGAGTCGGGCCGCAATGAAGTGATCAAGATCTGGTCGCGCCGTTCCACCATCCTGCCGCAGTTTGTCGGTCTGACCTTTGGTGTCTACAACGGCAAAAAGCACATCCCAGTCAACGTCTCGGAAGACATGATCGGTCAGAAGTTCGGTGAATACTCGCCGACCCGCACCTATTATGGCCATGCCGCTGACAAAAAAGCGAAGCGGAAGTAAGTCATGGGTAAGGAAAAGAATCCCCGCCGCGTGGCAGACAACGAAGCAATGGCAAAACTGCGCATGCTCCGTACCTCGCCGCAGAAACTGAACCTGGTGGCTCAGATGATCCGTGGCAAGAAAGTCGAGAAGGCGCTGACCGACCTGACATTCTCCAACAAGCGGATTGCTCAGGACGTGAAGAAATGCCTTCAGTCCGCCATCGCAAACGCGGAAAACAACCACAACCTGGACGTCGATGAACTGGTCGTCGCCGAGGCGTGGGTCGGCAAAAACCTGACCATGAAGCGCGGCCGTCCGCGTGCCCGTGGCCGGTTCGGCAAAATCCTGAAGCCGTTTGCGGAGATCACCATCAAGGTGCGTCAAGTTGAGGAGCAAGCCTAATGGGTCATAAAGTCAATCCGATCGGCATGCGCCTGCAGGTGAACCGCACCTGGGACAGCCGCTGGTATGCCGACACCAAAGACTACGGTGATCTGCTGCTCGAGGACCTGAAAATCCGCGAGTTCATCAAAACCGAGTGCAAGCAGGCGGGCATCGCCCGTGTGATCATCGAACGCCCCCACAAGAAGTGTCGTGTGACCATTCACACCGCGCGTCCGGGCGTGATCATCGGTAAAAAAGGCGCGGATATCGAAGTGCTTCGCAAGAAGCTGGCTTCGATGACCGACAGCGAGCTGCACCTGAACATCGTTGAAGTCCGCAAGCCGGAACTCGACGCTGCTCTGGTCGGCGAGTCCATCGCTCAGCAGCTGGAACGCCGTGTGTCCTTCCGCCGCGCGATGAAACGTGCCGTGCAGAACGCCATGCGCATGGGTGCCCTGGGTATCCGGGTGAACGTCGCCGGCCGTCTGGGCGGTGCTGAAATCGCCCGTACCGAATGGTACCGCGAAGGCCGCGTGCCGCTGCACACCCTGCGTGCCGACATCGATTACGCACCCACCGAAGCGGTGACCCCTTATGGGATCATCGGGATCAAGGTCTGGATCTTCAAAGGCGAGATCATGGAGCACGATCCTTCGGCACGTGACCGTAAAGCACAAGAAATCCAGGACGGCCCAGCACCTCGCGGTGCCGGTGGCGGCCGTCGCTAAGGAGGATTTGAGATGCTTCAGCCAAAGCGCACTAAATTCCGCAAAATGCACAAAGGCCGGATCCACGGCCTGGCAAAAGGCGGTTCCGACCTGAACTTCGGCACCTATGGCCTGAAGGCAACCACTCCTGAGCGTGTGACTGCACGCCAGATTGAGGCTGCCCGCCGCGCCATGACCCGGCACATGAAACGCCAGGGCCGTGTCTGGATCCGTATCTTCCCGGACACTCCGGTGACCTCGAAGCCGACCGAAGTCCGTATGGGTAAAGGTAAAGGTTCCGTGGATTACTGGGCCGCCAAGGTTAAGCCTGGCCGCGTGATGTTCGAGATCGACGGCGTCACCGACGAAGTCGCCCGCGAGGCCCTGCGCCTGGCAGCGATGAAACTGCCGGTCAAGACCCGCGTCGTGGTTCGCGAAGACTGGTAAACGGCGGCCTTGCCGCCGCCTGCGCAACAGTTGCTTTTGCCTGCAAAAGCGATGAGAGCGCGGCCGGTTTTTGAAAAAATCAAAGACCCCCGCTGAGTGATCGGCGGGGGTCTTTCGTTGTGGCCGTCCGTTGGGGCGCTGCCCCCGCCGCCCTTGGCGGCTCCCCCGGGGTATTTGCAACCAGAAAGAAGCTGCAGGAAGCATCTCGCCAAGGCAGGAGTGCTGCGCTAAGACGGCGCTATGGCCCAGATTGAATCGCTTTTTGCGACCCGCCTCTACCGCGCGCAATTGTCCGAACACGGACCATCTATTGACGCGCAGGAAATGGAAAACTCCTGTCTTGTCATCGCCGGTGATGACGATGCCGGGCAGGATTGGTGCGAGGAGAACGGCTATCCCGGCTATACCTCTTACGCCTCGCTCACCGATCTGCCCTGGCGGTTTCCCATCTTTGCCGATCTGGTGAAATCGCTGGATCTGCATGTGGCGGCATTTGCCAAGGATCTGGAGCTGGATCTGGACGGGCGCGCACTGGTGCTAGAGGATCTGTGGATCAACATTCTGCCTGAGGGCGGGACCCATGCAAGCCACATCCATCCGCATTCGGTGATTTCCGGCACCACCTATGTGTCGATGCCCGAGGGCGCCTCGGCGTTGAAGCTGGAGGACCCGCGCCATGCGATGATGATGGCGCATCCGCCGCGGGTGAAGGACTGCCGTCAGGAGCTGCGGACCTTTGTCTACCAGTCGCCCGCGGTGGGGGATGTGCTGTTGTGGGAAAGCTTTATCCGCCACGAAGTGCCGCTGAATATGGCCGAGGAAGAGCGGATCTCGGTCAGTTTTAATTACAAGTGGGAGTAACCAGGCTTCCCTGAAACGCTCCGGTGAGGGTTTCGCCTGCGAACGGGCAGAGCGCTGACCTGGACCGGTGCAATTGCGTAACGCGGAAAACTTGCTAAGCCTGTTGAGAGTATCTCATTGAAAGGCTTTGCCATGGCGACCCGTCCTGACTTTGAAATCGGCGGCTTCGACATTCCGCCCGGCACCCGCCGCACGGTGGACCTGCCAGTGAGCGTGCTGTCGGATCATACACCGGTAACCATGTCCGCACATGTGATCCACGGGGCGAAGGACGGGCCAACCCTGTTTGTCTCGGCGGCCATTCATGGCGATGAGGTGATCGGGGTGGAAATTGCCCGCCGCCTGCTGCGCAGCCGCAAGTTTTCGCGCTTGAAGGGCACGCTGATCGTGGTGCCGATCGTCAACACCTTCGGGTTTTTGAACCACTCCCGTTATCTGCCGGACCGGCGCGACCTGAACCGCTGTTTCCCAGGCAGCGGCGGCGGTTCGCTGGCCAGCCGCCTGGCGCATCTGTTCATGACCGAAGTGGTGGATCGCTGCGATCTGGGTATCGACCTGCATTCTGCCGCCATCCACCGCACCAATATGCCGCAGATCCGGGTGTCGCCGAAGGCGCAGGAGACCCTGGCCTATGCCGATGCCTTTGGCGCGCCGGTGGTGATCCGCTCCGGGCTGCGCGACGGTTCCCTGCGCAAGGAGGCGCAGGCGCGCGGGGTCGATGTCCTGCTGTATGAGGCCGGCGAGGGCCTTAGGTTCGACGAGCAGTCCGCGCGGGTGGGGGTTGCCGGCATCCTGCGGGTGATGCACGCGCTGGACATGATCCCGGGGATGGCGTGCCGCTGGCCGAGGTGGTGCCGGTCCGGGCGGGCAGCAGCAGCTGGGAGCGCGCGCCCGCCGGCGGGTTGCTGCGGACCTACAAGACCACCGGTGAAATGGTCGAGGAGGGCGATGTGCTGGGGGTTGTTTCCGATCCCTTTGGCGAACACGAAGAAGAGCTGCAGGCAGGCCAGGCGGGCCTGATCATCGGCCGTGCCAATATGCCGATCGTGAATGAGGGCGACGCCCTGTTCCACATTGCCAGGGTGGCGACGCCGGTAGAGGCCGAAAGCCGCATCGAGAGCCTGCATGCGCAGCTGGAGGACGCGGCGATGTTCGACGAGGATGAGATCATCTGAACCGCCGCCGCCGCTGGTCGGACGGGCTTGCGGCGTATCTCCGATCTTTCCCTTGCCCCTGCACCCTGTCTCCTCTATAGGGACCCATCGCCTGTCCCTTATCCGCCTTGGATTTGGGCCGGGTGATTCTTTTTTGCCGCGTCTTTGGCGCGGTTGACATAACCCACCAGGTCAAAGGTTACCCATCGGGGCCTTCTGGTGCTTTGGACAAGGAACAAAGGCGATGAACGCCAATGATCTGCGCGACAAAACCGTGGATGAACTCCGCGATGCCCTCGCATCCCTGAAAAAAGAGAGCTTCAACCTGCGCTTTCAGCAGGCGACCGGTCAGCTGGAAAACACTGCAGGCATCAAAGCGGCCCGCCGCAACGCTGCCAAAGTGAAGACCATCCTGAACGAAAAAGCTGCTGCAGCAGCTGAATAAGGAGCGACACGATGCCCAAACGTATTCTCACTGGCACCGTGACCAGCGATGCCAACGCCCAGACCGTAACTGTCTCGGTTGAACGCCGCTTCACGCATCCGGTTCTGAAGAAAACCATCCGTAAGTCCAAGAAATACCGGGCTCACGATGAAAAGAACGCTTTCAAGGTCGGCGACTCTGTACGCATCATCGAATGCGCGCCGAAATCGAAAACGAAACGCTGGGAAGTTCTGGAAGCCTAAGAGTCTCATCCGAGACTCCTGGCGACTGGGCTGAAAAGCAAAGTCGAAACCCTGGGGGATCACGCCACGCATCGGCGCCCCATAGGTCGGGAGAAACCACATGATCCAGATGCAAACAAATCTGGATGTTGCTGACAACTCCGGCGCCCGCCGAGTTCAGTGCATCAAGGTTCTGGGTGGCTCCAAGCGTAAATACGCATCCGTAGGCGACATCATTGTCGTTTCGGTCAAGGAAGCCATCCCGCGCGGCCGCGTGAAAAAAGGCGACGTCCGCAAGGCCGTTGTCGTACGCACCGCCAAAGAAGTCCGCCGCGAAGACGGCACTGCAATCCGGTTCGACCGGAACGCAGCCGTCATCCTGAACACCAACAATGAGCCGGTCGGTACCCGGATCTTTGGCCCGGTTGTTCGTGAACTGCGCGCGAAAAACTTCATGAAGATCATCTCGCTTGCTCCGGAGGTGCTGTAATCATGGCTGCTAAACTCCGCAAAGGCGACAAGGTCGTCGTGCTGTCCGGCAAAGACAAAGGCAAAGAAGGCGCTATCGCCTCCGTTGACCCGAAAGCCGGCAAAGCCATCGTCGACGGCGTGAACATGGCCATCCGCCATACCCGCCAGTCGCAAAACGAACAGGGCGGCCGTCTGCCCAAAGCACTGCCGATCGACCTGTCGAACCTGGCGCTGCTGGACAGCAACGGCAAAGCAACCCGTGTCGGCTTCCGCGAGGAAGACGGCAAGAAGGTGCGCTTCGCCAAGACCACCGGGGAGACTGTCTGATGCTTGACGCTGCAACCTACACCCCGCGCCTGAAGACTCTGTACAAGGACACCATCCGTGGCGCCCTGAAAGAAGAGTTCGGCTACAAGAACGACATGATGCTCCCCAAGCTGGAGAAAATCGTTCTGAACATCGGCTGCGGCCGCGCTGCTGTCAAAGACAGCAAGAAAGCCAAATCCGCTCAGGCCGATCTGACCCTCATCGCGGGCCAGAAAGCTCTGACCACCGTGGCAAAGAACTCCATCGCCGGCTTCCGCGTTCGCGAAGGCATGCCGATGGGCGCCAAGGTGACCCTGCGCGGTGACCGGATGTACGAATTCCTCGACCGTCTGATCACCATTGCGATGCCCCGTATCCGCGACTTCCGCGGTGTTTCGGGCACCTCTTTCGACGGCCGTGGCAACTATGCCATGGGCTTGAAAGAGCATCTCGTGTTCCCGGAAATCGATTTTGATAAGATCGATGAAAACTGGGGCATGGACATCGTGATCGCCACCACCGCGAACACCGACGCGGAAGCAAAGGCGCTGTTGAAAGCTTTCAACATGCCCTTCAACAGCTAAGCGGGGGAAGGATAGAGACCATGGCTAAGAAAAGCATGATCGAACGCGAGAAGAAGCGCGAGCGCCTGGTGGCAAAATACGCCGCAAAGCGCGCCGAGCTGAAAGAAATCGCGACTGACGAAAGCCGCCCGATGGAAGAGCGTTTCACAGCGCGTCTGAAACTGGCGAAACTGCCGCGCAACTCGTCGGCAACCCGTCTTCACAACCGCTGCCAGCTCACCGGCCGTCCCCACGCTTACTACCGTAAGCTGAAGGTCAGCCGTATTGCGCTGCGCGAGCTGGGTTCTGCTGGTCAGATCCCCGGCATGGTGAAATCGAGCTGGTAAGGGAGAGACAGATATGAACGATCCTATCGGCGATATGCTCACCCGTATCCGTAACTCTCAGATGCGCGGCAAATCCACCGTCCTGACCCCGGCTTCCAAGCTGCGGGCCTGGGTGCTGGACGTGCTGGCAGACGAGGGCTACATCCGCGGTTATGAGAAGATGACTGGTGCCAATGGCCACCCGGCCATCGAAATCAGCCTGAAGTACTTCGACGGCGAACCTGTCATTCGCGAGCTTAAGCGGGTCTCCAAGCCCGGCCGCCGCGTTTACATGGGCGTCAATGACATCCCGTCGGTCCGTCAGGGCCTGGGCGTGTCGATTGTCTCCACCCCCAGGGTGTGATGTCGGACGCAAGCGCACGCGCAGCCAACGTTGGCGGCGAAGTGCTCTGCACCGTCTTCTAAGGAGGCTCGCAGATGTCCCGTATTGGTAAAAAACCGGTCGAACTGCCCAGCGGCGTGTCCGCTGCCGTGTCCGGCCAGACCATCGAAGTGAAAGGCCCGAAAGGCGCCCGTACCTTCACTGCCACCGACGATGTCACCCTGTCGGTCAACGACAATGTTGTCACCATCGAGCCGCGCGGCAAGTCCAAGCGTGCCCGTCAGCAGTGGGGCATGTCCCGCACTCAGGTGGCCAACCTTGTGACCGGCGTGACCCAGGGCTTCAAGAAAGAGCTTGAGATCCAGGGTGTGGGTTACCGGGCTCAGATGCAGGGCAACACCCTGAAGCTGAACCTGGGCTACAGCCACGATGTCGACTTCACTGCACCTGATGGCGTCACCATCACCGCACCGAAGCAGACCGAAATCGTTGTGGAAGGTATCGACCAGCAGCAGGTGGGCGAAGTCGCGGCGAAAATCCGCGAATGGCGCCGTCCCGAGCCCTACAAAGGCAAAGGCATCCGCTACAAGGGCGAATTCATCTTCCGCAAGGAAGGCAAGAAGAAGTAAGGACCAGCAAAATGGCAAACAGCAAACGTACCCTGTTTCTGAAGCGCCGGCTGCGCGTCCGGAACAAGCTTCGCAAAGTGAACGCAGGCCGTCCGCGTCTTTCTGTGCACCGTTCGAACAAGAACATCTCTGTTCAATTGATCGACGACCTGCGCGGCGTGACCGTGGCCTCCGCTTCGACCCTGGAAAAAGATCTCGGCGTTGTTGGCAAAAACAACGTCGAAGCAGCGACCAAAGTTGGTGCTCTGATCGCCGAACGCGCAAAAGCGGCCGGTGTCAGCGAAGCCTACTTCGATCGCGGCGGCTTCCTGTTTCACGGCAAGGTGAAGGCTCTGGCCGACGCTGCGCGTGAAGGCGGCCTGAAGATCTAATCTATTGCGGGCGGTCTTTCGGGACCGCCCCGATGATCCGGGACCCCGGGCTTTGTCCGGGTGTCACCAGGATTGGAACAACAGGCGCCCCGTGCTTTGTGCAGTGCGCCTCTCTTAAAAGGAATGCCTGATGGCAGAACGTGATAACCGCCGTGGCAACCGCCGCGACCGTGACGAGACACCGGAATTCGCAGATCGCCTGGTCGCGATCAACCGCGTCTCCAAAACCGTAAAAGGCGGTAAGCGCTTTGGTTTTGCAGCCCTGGTTGTTGTTGGCGACCAAAAAGGCCGCGTCGGCTTTGGCAAGGGTAAAGCGAAAGAAGTGCCCGAAGCGATCCGCAAGGCGACCGAGCAGGCCAAGCGCCAGATGGTCCGCGTGCCGCTGAAAGAGGGCCGCACCCTGCACCACGACATGGCCGGCCGTCACGGCGCAGGCAAAGTTGTGATGCGTACCGCGCCTGAAGGTACCGGTATCATCGCAGGTGGTCCGATGCGTGCTGTCTTCGAAATGCTTGGCGTCAAAGACGTTGTTTCGAAGTCGATCGGTTCGCAGAACCCCTACAACATGATCCGCGCCACCCTGAACGGCCTGTCCAAAGAGCAGAGCCCGCGTTCGGTGGCTCAGCGCCGCGGCAAAAAGGTCGCTGACATCCTGCCCAAGCGGGACGAAGCACCGGCAGCTGCCGAAGCTGAAGCGTAAGGAGTAGAGAGACATGGCAAAAACCATCGTGATCAAGCAGATCGGCTCGCCGATCCGCCGTCCTGCCAAACAGCGCGCAACGCTGATTGGCCTGGGCCTGAACAAGATGCACAAAACCCGTGAGCTGGAGGATACTCCTTCGGTCCGCGGCATGGTCAACTCGATCTCGCATATGGTTCAGATCATCGAAGAGCGCGGCTAAGCCTCTTTTCGATCCCTGACTAAAAAACGCCTCCGGGAAACCGGGGGCGTTTTTCGTTTTGGGACAGCGCAGGGCCGGGGCAGGGCGTTTGCCTGCGGGAAAAGCCCCTTGCGCCGCGTGCATAGCGGCTTGCCGGTTGTGTCAGTTGTTGGAATCGCAGCGGCTCCCTATCTCGGGGTCACAGCAAATGACCAAACACAGACCACCGGGAATATGCCCGGTATCAGAGATAAGGATTGTTACGATGGCACATGTTATCAGCACCGCACACAGCACCCACAGCCTCACCGCCCGCATCCGTTCCGCCGTGGAAGGCCTGGCCGATTCCTGGGTGAAAGCCCGTGAATTCCAGCGCACCTACAATGAACTGGACGCGCTGAGCGATCATGAGCTTTCGGACATCGGCGTGCGTCGCGACGATATCGCCGACCTGGCCCGTCAGCACGTCTACGGCTAAGAATTTCCTCCTTCCCGGACGCTACTCTCCTCCTCCTCCTTTGTGTCCGGGCCAAAGCGCTCCTGCCCCCGCCGGGCGGGGGCGTTTTCTTTTGCGCGCCTTTGAAGGAAACTCACGCAATCGTGCTATGCGGGTGCTGCATAGCCGCCAGACCAAAGCATCCGTTGATCCCGGTCCGTGCCGTCCTTATGTGCCGTTCACTTCAGACGAACAGATCAAGCAACGCGCCGGAGGCCCGCTCCGGCAGCGCAGCGAAGGAACAAGAACAATGGCATATTCAACTCTCTCCGCACCCTCCGCCGGGATTTCAGCCCGTTTCGCAGGCTTTGCCGCCGGGCTGATCCAGAACTGGAAGCTGCGCCGCGACTACAAGGCGACCGTCAACGCCCTGCGCGCGATGTCTGCCCGCGATCTGGCCGACATCGGCCTGACCCGCTGCGCCATCCCCGGCGTCGCGCGTGAACACGTTTACGGCAAGTAACCTCATCGGCCGGCTGACGGATCCTCCTCCCTCTCCGAAAGCCCGGCCCGAAAGCGCCCCTGCCATCCCGGCGGGGGCGTTTTTGTTTGCAGAGGTGTTGCGCAGGCGCCGTTCGCACTGCCCACGCGGATTTAACCCGGATGCGCCATGCTGTTCCCCGGTCATGATCACCCGCCGGGCCTGACACCCCCGGCACCTGGAGCAGGGTTCCGGCGTGGCACCCTGAGCTACCCCCTGAATTTCGGACACTGACGTAAGCTGCGATTTGCTGTCTGCTGATCTTCGACGAAGAGGAGATCAGAGATGTCGAAACGGAAGAACCATTCGCCCGATTTCAAAGCGAAAGTCGCGCTTGAGGCTCTGAAGGGCGAGCGGACTGTTGCTGAGCTGGCGAGCCAGTTTGGCGTTCACCCAACGATGATCCACAGCTGGAAGCGGGCTCTTCTGGAGGGCGCGTCCGGCGTGTTCAAGCGCGGCGGCAGGAAGCCCCAGGAGATTGACGAAGAACAGGTCAAAGAGCTGCACGCCAAGATTGGGGAGCTGGCCGTTGCCAACGATTTTTTGTCACGAAAGCTCAAACCGTGGATCGGCAAGTGAGGAGGAAAATGATCGAGCCTGCCAATGCCAATCTGCCCATTAGCAAGCAGTGCAAGCTGCTGTCGATCTCGCGGTCGTCGTTCTATTATCAGCCCAAAGGCGAGACGGCTCTGAACCTGATGCTGATGCGCCGGATCGACGAACAGTTCCTGGAAACGCCGTTCTTCGGTGTGCGGCAGATGACTTGGCATCTGCGCAATGAAGGTCATTTGGTGAACGAAAAGCGGATCAGGCGGCTGATGAGGGTGATGGGGCTCATGCCGATCTACCAGAAGCCCAACACCCGCTGCCCGGCAGCACATGCAAAGCATGTGCGAGAGGGGGCAGGGCTGCGAAGGGGCACAAGACCTACCCCTATCTGCTGCGTGGTCTGCGGGTGGGGCGCCCGAACCAGGTCTGGGCGGCAGACATCACCTATCTGCCAATGCGCAAGGGGTTCCTGTATCTGGTGGCGATCATTGACTGGCACACGCGCAAGGTGCTGGCCTGGCGCATCTCGAACACGCTGGAAGCGGACTTCTGTGTCGAGGCGCTGAACGAGGCCATCCACAAGTTCGGCCCGCCCGAGATCATGAATACAGATCAGGGCAGCCAGTTCACGTCCTTCGCCTGGACGGACAGGCTGTGGCGATCCGGTGTGCGCATCTCGATGGATGGCAAAGGCCGGTTCCTCGATAACATCTTCGTCGAGCGGCTTTGGCGGAGCCTGAAATACGAATGCGTCTACTTGCATGCTTGGGAGACCGGATCAGAGGCGAAGGTCGGCGTCGGAAAGTGGATCGAGTTCTACAACCGAAAACGCCCACATTCCGCCCTTGGCGGCAAACCCCCGGCCGTGGTCTATTGGCTGAGAAAACACAAAACCCAACCCGATCAGCAGGAGCAGAGAGTAGCTTAAATTACGCCAGAACCTGTCCAACAATTGGGGAGTAGCTCACCCGGAGCGCGCAAGAAGCATTTTCGCATGGGGGCAGCCCCATCCCATCTCCACCCCGGCGGCGGCGCCACCCTTTACCGGACGGCCAGCAACGGAACGGATACAGACAGCGGCAGGACGCGCAACCGGCAGGGCAGGGGCCTTGGCGGGTGGTTTCTACTTGTCGACGACTTGAGAAACCTAAATGGTGAATATCATACGGCGTACACTCATCGAGGTTGTTATGTTTGGCTGGCTTAAAGCAAAAGCCCAGAAGAAGATCGCAGATACAATGCGTGATGATCTTCTTCGTTTCTTGGAGTCGCTGAAGGGTGCGGCCAGTCAAGAGTTAGGCATGATGTTAGTTGTAGCGACTACCATTCGCCTAAATTTACTTGAGAGGGGAGTGATTTCGGAAAGCGCCTTGGATGTTGGGCTTTATTCCAACGGAATTGATGACGATACCGCCGGTCTTCGATTGAACAAGCTGATCCGCACATTTCAAAAAGAAGGCCAGTTGTCCGATGCGGCAGGAGCAATGATATGGCTTCATAGCGTTCGTTGCATACAAACACCCGAGCTTCGAAATTTGGGGCGCCAATTGTGGGCGGAACTAGAGCGAGGAATGCCTCTAGTGGAGTTCTGTGCCGACGATTTGGAGTTGATGGGAGCTCGATTGCCGGGGCGAGTGAGGCTTGAGGCGAAGTTCATTCCAAAGGGCCTTGAACCAGTCGTCGCTTGAATGTGGATGCGTAACCCTTGAACCCATCCTCCATCGGGTCTATAGGCACCCGGTGGCGTTCTGCGCCATGGAATCACCAATCAAGAAACGCCGCGGTTGGCCCATCACGCTTCGGGGGCCACATCCGGCAAGGAGAAGCGACATGAAACTTCACGAACTCAGCGACAATCCTGGCGCAACCAAAAAACGCATGCGCGTTGCCCGTGGCCCCGGCTCCGGCAAAGGCAAAATGGGCGGCCGTGGTATCAAAGGCCAGAAATCCCGTTCGGGTGTGTCGATCAACGGTTACGAAGGCGGTCAGATGCCCTTGTACCAGCGTCTGCCCAAGCGCGGCTTCAACAAGCCGAACCGCAAGGCATACGCCGTTGTGAACCTGGGTCTGATCCAGAAATTCATCGACCTGGGCAAGCTGGACGCTGCGGACATCACCGAAGATTCGATGATCGCATCGGGTCTGGTACGCCGCAAGCTGGACGGCGTCCGCGTCCTGGCCAAAGGTGAAATCACCGCCAAAGCCACCATCACTGTGACCGGTGCATCGGCAGCTGCCGTTGACGCTGTTGCAAAAGCTGGCGGCGCTCTGACTGTGGCAACTGCAGCCGCCGCAGAGTAACGGCTTGTGAGCGGCGCCAATGCCGCTTACATAGTCTTCGAGTTTTCCTAGAACGCCGCCCGAGCCGGAAAACGGTTCCGGGCGGCGTTTCGCTAAAGAAGAGACCTTTTCATGGTATCAGCAGCAGAACAAATGGCGGCGAACACCAGCTGGGCTGCCCTGGGCAAGGCCACGGATCTGCGCAACCGGATCCTGTTCACGATCGGCCTTTTGATTGTCTATCGCCTGGGCACGTTCATTCCGGTTCCGGGCATTGATTCAGGCGCCCTGCGCCAGTTCATGGAGCAGGCAGGCCAGGGCATCGGCGGCATGGTGTCGATGTTCACCGGCGGCGCGCTTGGCCGGATGGGGATTTTTGCCCTCGGCATCATGCCCTATATCTCCGCCTCCATTATCGTTCAGCTTCTGACTTCGATGGTGCCCTCGCTTGAGCAGCTCAAGAAAGAGGGTGAACAGGGCCGCAAGAAGATCAACCAGTACACCCGCTACGGCACCGTGGCGCTGGCGACCGCGCAGGCCTATGGGCTGGCGGTGTCGCTGGAATCGGGTGATCTGGCGACCGATCCGGGCATGTATTTCCGCATGGCCTGCATGATCACCCTGGTCGGCGGCACCATGTTCCTGATGTGGCTGGGCGAGCAGATCACCCAGCGCGGCATCGGCAACGGTATCTCGCTGATCATCTTTGTCGGCATCATCGCCGAGGTTCCGGCAGCGATTGCCCAGTTCTTTGCCTCCGGCCGTTCCGGTGCGATCAGCCCCGCCGTGATCATCGGTGTGATCCTGATGGTGATCGGCGTGATCATGTTTGTCGTGTTCATGGAGCGCGCCCTGCGCAAGATCCACATCCAGTACCCGCGCCGCCAGGTCGGCATGAAGGTCTATGACGGCGGCTCCTCGCATCTGCCGGTCAAGGTGAACCCGGCGGGCGTGATCCCGGCGATCTTCGCCTCGTCGCTCTTGCTGCTGCCGACCACCATCTCGGCGTTCTCCTCGGGTGCTGCAACCGGCCCGGTGATGTCCTGGCTCTTGGCAAACTTCGGCCCCGGCCAGCCTTTGTACCTGTTGTTCTTCGTCGCGATGATCGTGTTCTTTGCCTATTTCTACACCTTCAACGTCTCCTTCAAACCGGATGACGTGGCGAACAACCTGAAGAACCAGAACGGCTTTGTTCCCGGCATCCGTCCCGGCAAGAAAACCGCAGAATACATCGAGTACGTGGTCAACCGCATCCTGGTTCTCGGCTCCGGCTACCTGGCGCTGGTCTGCCTGCTGCCCGAGGTCCTCCGCGGCCAATTCGCCATCCCCGTCTATTTTGGCGGCACCTCCGTTCTTATTGTGGTATCCGTCACTATGGACACCATCCAACAGGTGCAAAGCCACCTCCTCGCGCATCAGTATGAGGGGCTTATTGAGAAAAGCCAGCTGCGCGGGCGCAACAAAAAACGGACAAAACGGGGACCCTCTCGCCGATGAGCAACATTATCCTTCTTGGCCCGCCGGGGGCGGGCAAAGGTACGCAAGCGCGCTACCTGGTTGAATCCCGCGGCATGGTGCAACTCAGCACCGGTGATATGCTGCGCGAGGCCCAGACCTCCGGAACCGAAATGGGCAAGAAGGTTGCTGCCATCATGGCCGAAGGCAAGCTGGTCACCGACCAGATCGTCATTGGCCTGATCCGCGAGAAACTGCGCGAGGGCGCCGAGGGCGGTTTTATCTTCGACGGCTTCCCGCGCACCCTTGCGCAGGCCGATGCGCTGGCCAAGCTGCTGGACGAGATGGGTCTGAAGCTTGATGCGGTGATCGAGATGCAGGTCGATGATGACGCGCTGGTCACCCGCATCACCGGCCGCTCCACCTGCGGCGGCTGCGGCGAGGTCTACCATGACCAGACCAAGCCCTGGCCGGCGGACGGCAAATGCGCCAACTGCGGCAGCGATGATGTGAAACGCCGTGCGGACGACAATGAGGACAGCCTCAGGACCCGTCTGATGGAGTATTACAAAAAGACCTCGCCCCTTATTGGCTACTACTATGCCAAGGGCAATCTGCAGCGTCTGGACGGCCTTGCCTCGATCCAGGAAGTGCGCAAGACGATGGCCTGGATTATGGGCGAATAACGCACATTGCAGGCAGCAGGGCAGCCGCTCTGCCAGCTGCCTGAACAGCCAAGCCCTGCCGGTCCGGCGGGGCTTTTTCTTTAGGGCTTGACGGCCCATTTCCCAGCCCCTAGTTACCCACATCCCTTCTGGGAATGATTCCCGGCGGGCAGATTCGTTTGCCTGCTTTATCACCTCGAAATGCTGGACCCTCTGGCCACACTGCCACGGTCAAGTGTTGTGAAAAAAGGTTCCGGCGCTACGGAACCGCAACGAAAAGGAAAGTGACACGTGGCACGTATTGCCGGCGTTAACATCCCGACTGCAAAGCGGGTTCCCATCGCCCTCACCTACATCACCGGTATCGGTAATACCTCGGCGAAAGCTATCTGCGAAGCCGTTGGCATCGACGCGACCCGCCGTGTGAACGAACTCAGCGACGCAGAAGTCCTGGCCGTGCGCGAGCACATCGACGCCAACTTCACCGTCGAAGGCGACCTGCGCCGTGAAACTCAGATGAACATCAAACGTCTGATGGATCTTGGCTGCTACCGTGGCCTGCGCCACCGCCGCAACCTGCCGGTCCGCGGTCAGCGTACCCACACCAACGCTCGCACCCGCAAAGGCCCCGCAAAGGCCATCGCTGGTAAGAAGAAGTAAGGGAGGGTTTGACCAATGGCACGTGATAAGACACGCGTTAAGAAGAAAGAGCGCAAGAACATCGCAACCGGTGTTGCGCATGTGAACTCGTCGTTCAACAACACCAAAATCCTGATCTCCGACGTGCAGGGCAACGCGATCTCCTGGTCGTCGGCCGGTACCATGGGCTTCAAAGGCTCGCGGAAATCCACGCCTTACGCGGCCCAGATGGCTGCCGAGGATGCGGGCAAGAAAGCCCAGGATCACGGTGTGAAGACGCTGGAAGTCGAAGTTCAGGGCCCCGGCTCTGGCCGTGAATCGGCTCTGCGCGCACTGGCTGCCGTCGGTTTCAACATCACTTCGATCCGTGATGTGACCCCGATCGCGCACAACGGCTGCCGCCCGCCGAAGCGCCGTCGCGTCTAATTCGAATTTTTGCTGGGGCCCCGCTTGATTCGCAGGGCCCCAGTGCGTCATTTAAACCTCGGGCGTCCTTGGCCTTTCGGACATGGGGCAAGGACAGGAATGGAGGGAACGCATGATCCATAAGAACTGGGCAGAGCTGATCAAGCCGGCACAGCTGGAAGTGAAGCCGGGCAACGATCCTGCACGTCAGGCGACTGTCGTCGCAGAGCCGCTGGAACGCGGTTTCGGCCTGACCCTGGGCAACGCGCTGCGCCGCGTTCTGATGAGCTCGCTGCAAGGCGCGGCCATCACCAGCGTGCAGATCGACAACGTGCTGCACGAGTTTTCGTCTGTTGCCGGTGTGCGCGAAGACGTCACCGACATCATCCTGAACCTCAAGGGCGTATCCCTGCGCATGGAAGTCGAAGGCCCCAAGCGCCTGTCGATCAATGCCAAGGGCCCGGCTGTTGTCACTGCTGGTGACATTGCCGAAACCGCCGGCATCGAGGTTCTGAACCGCGATCACGTCATCTGCCACCTGGACGACGGTGCCGACCTGTTCATGGAATTGACCGTGAACACCGGCAAAGGCTATGTCTCGGCAGAGAAGAACAAGCCGGAAGACGCACCGATCGGCCTGATCCCGATCGACGCGATCTATTCGCCGGTCAAGAAGGTCTCCTATGACGTTCAGCCGACCCGTGAGGGCCAGGTTCTGGACTATGACAAGCTGACCATGAAGGTGGAAACCGACGGCTCCATCACGCCGGATGACGCCGTGGCCTATGCCGCCCGCATTCTGCAGGACCAGCTGTCGATCTTCGTCAACTTCGACGAGCCGGAATCGGCAAACCGTCAGGACGAGGACGACGGTCTCGAGTTCAACCCGCTTCTGCTCAAGAAAGTGGACGAGCTGGAACTGTCCGTGCGCTCGGCAAACTGCCTGAAGAACGACAACATCGTCTATATCGGCGATCTCATCCAGAAGACCGAAGCAGAAATGCTGCGCACGCCGAACTTCGGCCGCAAGTCGCTGAACGAGATCAAAGAAGTGCTGTCGGGCATGGGTCTGCACCTTGGCATGGACGTCGAGGACTGGCCGCCGGACAACATCGAAGATCTGGCCAAGAAATTCGAAGACAGCTTCTAAAGCGCGTCTTTGAGGGGAGGGCACTGGCCCTCCCCAAACCATTCCCGGGTTTGGCCGGGGAAGACACGGGCTTCTGCCCCAAGGTGAGCAGCCGACACGCATCAGCTGCCTGACAAAGCAAAAACGCAAGATAAGGAATTTAGAAATGCGTCACGCACGTGGTTACCGCCGCCTGAACCGTACTCATGAGCACCGCAAAGCCCTGTTTTCGAACATGTGCGGCTCGCTGATCGAACACGAGCAGATCAAGACAACCCTGCCCAAAGCAAAAGAACTGCGCCCGATCATCGAAAAGATGATCACCCTGGCAAAGCGCGGCGACCTGCACGCCCGCCGTCAGGCCGCGTCCAAGCTAAAGCAGGACAAGGACGTCGCAAAACTGTTCGAGGTTCTGGGCCCGCGCTACAAGGACCGTCAGGGCGGCTATGTCCGTATCCTGAAGGCCGGCTTCCGTTACGGCGACATGGCTCCGATGGCGATCATCGAGTTTGTCGACCGCGACACTGCCGCCAAAGGTGCCGCCGACAAGGCCCGCCTGGAAGCAGCAGAAGCAGCTGCTGAAGCTGACGAATAAATCACGCTGAATTATCAGGTTCAGCTATCTGGCCCCCGCTCCGCCCGGAGCGGGGGTTTTTCGTTACCTGACGGCATCCGGACAATGTTTAGAATGCATTTTTTGTGCGAAAGGGAATCGTAATTTTCTTCTGATTTTACTGTCGCAAACAAGCAAGTTCCGGGACGGATGTGATGGCAGTAAAGAAGACACCCGCGGCCAGGCGGTTCTCACTGGCGAACCTCAGCACCAAGACAAAGATCGTTTCGGTGGCGGTGTTCCCGCTGCTGCTGGTTCTTGGGGTCGGGGTGCTGGCGGTGGTGAACCTGGGCCGCATGGACAAGACTGCGCAGGCTGTTGACCACACCCAGGAGATTTTGACCGAAGCGCAGGCGCTGGCCGAAGCCGCCTCAGGCATGGAGGCCGGGCTGCGGGGCTATCTGCTGGCCGGGCAGGATGAATATCTGGTGCCGTTTGAGAACGGCAGCGCCAAAGTTGCCGGCTCCCTGGATCGTTTGCGCAGCCTGGCCGCGGGCAATCCGGACTTGCTGGCTGACCTCGATACGGCGGAGCAGACTTTGGCCGGCTGGCAGGAGGATGTCGCGGCCGGCGCCATCGCGTTGCGCCGCGATATCGGCGACGCCCTGACCATGAACGACATGGCGGCAGAGGTGAAACAGTCCAAGGGCAGGGTCTACTTCGAGAACTTCCGTGCGGAGATGGCTAAGGTCATTGAGGAAGAGGAAGTCGAGCTGAACAACCGGCGCAACACCTTTTCTTCCCTGGTAAACGCCGGGATTGCCGATCCGGATTACCTGAACACCTCGCTGCAGGCGGTGGAGCAGACCCACAAGGTCATCAGCAGCGCCAAGGATCTGCTGTCGGCGGCGGTCGACATGGAAACCGGGATGCGCGGCTTTCTTCTGGCGGGCGACCGGGAATTTCTCGAACCGTATATGGAGGGCAACGGGCGCTTCAACGAGGTGCTGGCCGACCTCCACCTAGCGCTGGCCGACAATCTGATGCAGGCAAACCGCCTGGATAACGTGGCCAAAATCGTTGACGAATGGCGCAGCAGCGTGGTGGTTCCGATGCTGCAGCTGCGCCGGGTGATCGGCAGCGCGGCGACTATGGATGACATGGCCGATCTTGTCGCTCAGGGGCAGGGCAAGGCGTATTTCGACAGCTTCCGTGCCACCATGGAGACGATCGAGGCGAAAGGGGCCGAGGCAATGGCCGCCCGCCGCGCCGCCAATGAGGCGCTAGCCGCCCAGACCCGGATCATGATTCCGGGGGCAATTGCTGCGGCGATCCTGATCGGCGCGGTGATGGCGCTGATCACCGGCTCCGGCATCGCTTCGGGCCTGCGGCGCATTGTGGTGTCGATGCGGGGTCTGGCCGAGGGCAACAACGCGGTGGAGATCAAGGGCCAGACCCGCGGCGACGAGGTCGGCGATATGGCCCGCGCGCTGGATAAATTCCGCGCTGAACTGCTGCGGATGCAGGAGGCGGAAGCGCAGAAGGCGGAAAGCAAAGACGCCGAACTGGGCAATGTGGTCCAGCAGCTGAGCGAGCGTCTGGCGCGGCTGTCGCACGGCGATCTGACCATCCGCATCGCCGAGGAATTCCCGGAGGAATACGAACAGCTGCGCGCTGATTTCAACGGCTCCATCGACAATCTGAACGCCACGGTGCAGCAGGTGATCGAAGCCGCCACCAGCATCCGCAGCGGTTCTGCAGAGATCAGTCAGGCCTCCGACGATCTGTCCCACCGGACCGAAAGCCAGGCGGCAACGCTCGAAGAAACCGCTGCCGCGATTGATGAGCTGACGGCCTCGGTGAAATCCGCCGCCGAAGGTGCCCGTAATGTCGAGGCAACCGTGCGCGAAGCCCGCCAGGAGGCCGAAAGCAGCGGCGAGGTGGTGCAAAGCGCCGTGGCCGCCATGAGCGGGATCGAGGCCAGCTCGAAGAAGATTTCCCAGATCATCTCGGTGATTGACGACATCGCCTTCCAGACCAACCTTTTGGCGCTGAACGCCGGGGTCGAGGCCGCCCGCGCGGGCGAGGCCGGTCGCGGCTTTGCGGTGGTGGCGTCCGAGGTGCGGGCGCTGGCGCAGCGGTCTTCGGACGCGGCGATGGAGATCAAAACTCTGATCGGCGACAGTTCACGTCAGGTCGGGGAGGGGGTGGACCTGGTCGGCCGCGCCGGTGACGCACTGCAGTCGATTGTCGGCCAGGTCAGCCATATCTCGCAACTGGTCTCCGAGATCGCAGAAGGCGCCGAGGAGCAATCCACCGGCCTGCTTGAGATCAATACCGGCGTCACCCAGCTGGATCAGGTTACCCAGCAGAACGCGGCCATGGTCGAGGAAGCCACGGCAGCAGGCCATCTGCTGAACAGCGATGCGGGTAAGCTGTCGGATCTGGTCGCCCGCTTCCAGGTGGCCGGCGGCGGTGCCCTTGCAGCCGCATCCGCCCCGGTTTCCGCGGCGCCGGCTGCCATGGCGCCCTCAGCCCATGGCAGCGATGATTGGGACCTGGAGGCCAACCCGGCCCCGCCCGCAGCAGCGCCGGCGGCAGACGGAAATGCAGCCCGCGACCTCTGGCAGGATTTCTGAGTCGCAGAGGAAACCGCCGCACAGGCTCTCCCTGGTGGAGGGCCTGTTGCCTTTTCAGGGAGGATTTTCCGGGGTGACAGCCCGGCGAATCTCCGCTAGCGTCCGGCTCATGACCCGTAGCTATGCCGCATTCTGGTATTTCTTTTATCCGCGCCACATGGCGGACGGAGGGGTCAGCGCATTCTGAGCTAAGATATCGGAACGCACCAGGATACCACCAACCGCCCGCAGCAGCCGGCGGTTTTTTCGTATCCGCCGCAGCGCCAAGGGCCCCCGCCAAGGAAGCTGAAACATGACACCCCAGACCGAAAATCTCCGTATCACCGGCATGCAGGAGCTGATCTCGCCGGAAGACCTCGCATCCCAGCTACCCGGCACGGCGGCGGCCACAGATACCGTGCTGGCCAGCCGCACCGCCATCCAGGATGTGCTGCATGATCGCGATGACCGTGTTGTCGCTGTGGTCGGCCCCTGTTCGATTCACGACCCCAAGGCGGCGATGGAGTATGCCGAACGGCTGGCACCGCTGCGCCAACGGCTGGCGGGTGAGCTGGAGGTTGTGATGCGGGTCTATTTCGAGAAACCCCGCACCATCTCGGGCTGGAAAGGGCTGATCAACGATCCCGGCCTCGACGGCTCGTTCCGCATCAACGAAGGCCTGGGGCTGGCCCGCCGTCTGTGCCTGGACATCAACAGCCTGGGCCTGCCGGTCGGAACTGAGTTTCTGGACACGGCGGTGCCGCAATACATCTCGGATCTGGTGGCCTGGGCCGCCATCGGCGCCCGCACCACCGAAAGCCAGATCCACCGCGAGATGGCCTCAGGCCTCAGCTGCCCGGTGGGCTTCAAGAACGGCACCCGCGGCAATCTGCAGATCGCAGTGGACGCGGTGCGCTCGGCGGCGCATCCGCATCATTTCATGGCATTGGCCAAATCGGGCCGCGCGGCAATTGCGGCGACCAGCGGCAACCCGGACTGCCACTTGATCCTGCGCGGCGGCGGCGGCACCAATTATGACGCCGCCTCGGTCGATGCGGCCTGCAGGCTGGCGGAAAAAGACGGCATCCGCGGCCATGTGATGATCGACGCCAGCCATGCCAACAGCGGCAAGGATCCCATGAAGCAGCCCGCCGTGCTGCGCGATGTAGCGGGCCAGATCGCAGGCGGCGACAGCCGCATTACCGGGGTGATGGTGGAAAGCCATCTGGTGGCGGGCCGTCAGGACCTGGGCAAAGGGGACCTCACTTACGGGCAGTCGGTTACCGACGGCTGCCTGGGCTGGGAGGATACAGTACAAGAGCTGGAGGCGCTGGCAGAAGCTGTCACCGCGCGGCGTGCCCATGCGGCGCGGGCTGCTGCACCGAGCTTGGCAGAGGCCTGATGCCGCAAAGGGACTGCGAGGATGCCGGCAAGGAAGAAGGCCTGATGCGCCTTGCCGGCCGTCTGCTTCTTTCTGGTGGAGAACATCTATCGTGTTGCTTTGGTCAATACTCAGCCCATGCGATTTTCAGCAGAGCAGCCCTTCTTCTTTCGCGCAGCGAAATCAACAGGAGAACCCAGAGCGCCGAATGCTGCGCCTAGCACGAGCGGCACCTTTGCGCAGGAAGCGGGCTTTGCAAAGCATTGATCGCTTCAGGATTTCAGTCCTTCGCACCGCTTGCCGAGAGCCGCGTTCACGTCCGCCGGACAGAGTTTCCGTTGGCGATGATCTGATTGATCAGAGCAGCCGCTGCCTTGTGAATCGCGACTTCTGCATCCGTACCGGCAGCGTTTTCATGTGAGGCTGCAGCGTCACGGAGGATTCCGGTGATTTCATGCTCCGGCAACACTTGGAGGTCATTGATGGCAAGCAGCAGCGCCTCGCAAATTGATAGGGCGGCCATTCCAGCATTGCCGGAATACTCAGGCATCCTGCATTTTCCTTTCTTGCATTGCATATCAAGCCAATGTGGCAGACTGGTGATGAAGGGCATCTTTGCAGAAAACGGAGTATGCTGGGCTGATCGAGAGCAGTCACTGTCCTGGGGGCGTTCTGAACTGCTGCGTCTGTCCGGGGGGCCATGAACGCCATCAAAAATAGCCCTTTTACAAGAAAGTTGTCAGCTTTTGCGACGGTTATGTGAAGTTCGGCAGTTTTGACCGCCTGGTGGCACTGGCGGATTTCGATCCGGCGTATCTGGATCAGGCTGGACCGCTTCTGAAATGAAGCGGCCGCCCTCGGGTGAAACCTGGGCGGCCGGTAAACCGGTCCGGAACAGGAAGGTTACACGAGGGCTAGTTTTGCCGCATCAAGCCCCTTGTACATTTCGGCATCGTTTTCCTCGCTCTGCGCCAGCTCGGCCAGCCGGTAATGCTTCCAGGCAGTATCTTTCCGCGGCCCGGCAGGAACCCTTTCTCAGGCAGCTCTGACAGAGGCCAGCTTTATGGACAGCTCTCTTGTTTCAGGTGTCATTCGATTGTCCTTTCCTTGGCGCCCGCGGAAAAAGAAGCGCGAACTGCACGCAGGGCTAAATTAGGCCGGCACATCCTCCGCGCATCTTTGCATTCGTAATACTCACGCTGGCAAATGCGCGGCCAGTCTAGAATGCTTAGCTGGGTCCCGATCGGTGCGCACTGACCTAGGTTAGCTATTCCCGGTTGCGGCTGATGCCTGTTGCGGCAGCGCTATGAGCGTACCGCGTATTAAAATTGACCTGCACAAGATCTGCGACAACACGCGATGTCTTGTTGAGCGTCTGAAACCGCGCGGAATTATCGTGACAGGGGTCACAAATTCCGGGCACCCGATCAGCGGGCTTCATACAGATGCATTCACGCTGCTGGCTGAGGTGATTGAGACGAAAATCAAATTAAAGCCGGTACCGCTGAAATTATCCGACCTGGCCCTCTCGGCGCAGAGCCTGGTGCCAGGCAATCATTGGACAACCCGCTCGATCCTGGCCCTCGGGCTGCAAGACACCGACCCTGCCGGGCTAACCTTTCCAGCGGCTGTTACCTTTGCCGGTGCGACCAGCGATCACATTGTGGTTGCCGGAACCAAAAACCGAAGGGCGCCATTGGACCAACGATGGGCGGATCGAGGACATTGCAACCGGCAGCGCCGCAGGCGTCATCGGCGCTTATGCCCATAAGCACCAGTTGCTGAACGCGGCCAACAGGTTGGAACTTAAGCAGGGGCAGTATGCAGGCCGCCCCAGCCGGATTTCGGTGCAGGTCGACAGCGGGCCGGACGGGATCAGAGCTATTCAAGTCGGAGGTCAGGTCTCAATCCTGGGCACCGGCTGGTTCGAGGTGCTGCCATGACACCTGCCCTGCGCCATATCACCCGCGACGAAATCTCCGCCCGGCTGTCCCACGCGGCCCTGCTGTCACCGGTGCGCCAGGCGATGATTGCCTGCAGCACAGGCAAAGCAGCGGCGGCGGCTCACAACGAATGTCCGTGGAATTGTGCTTATTGGGCAATCGGGAAGCGGCAAGACAACCGCGATGTGTGAACTCGTTAAGCAAAATCGGGCTTTGATTGCGTCGAACCCGGAAGATGAGAATTGCGAGTTTATTGGGCTTCAGGTTTCATTCCCAGCGACGGGCCTTGTTGCACAAATCGGGGTTTGACCGTAGTTCCCCTTTCCCCGGACGGACTTACCCCACGGGCCGCGTAACAGATATGCCAAGCGCAGTGCAGCCGTTCAGCACGGCGATACGGACCTGCAGCTCGGCGACTTGGCGTTCGAAGTCTCGTGCCATCAAGGATTGGCCAAGGAGTTTGATGCAATTCATACAATCGCCGGGAAAAGGATCCCCCGGATCCTCTTCTGATCCTCCTCATATCTCGACACGGCTCCGGCGGTGGCAGCCGCTCCACCGTCGCCAGACGGCACGGCCCAAGTCCTTCGAGGCTCGCAGCGCTTCGTTGCGGGCGACGGCGCCGGGACCCGTTGGTTTCCAAGGCTTTGCGTTCTTGCGTGGCGGTATGACAGCGGCAGCATTTCGGGCAGCGATTGCCTCGTGGCAATTTCTTGTGCCGCAGGCCCCGCCGGCTGTGACCGGCGCGATGTCCTGATCCGCTCCGGTCTGGTCCAGCAGTTCCGGTAGTATGGGGGCGTCGCCGATATTGCTACTGGTGACATCAACCGCCCGAACTTCCAGCGTTTCCTCATCAATTCCCCTCTCGGGATCATGCTGTGCATGACCCTGACGGCAAGGGATGTGTATCTTGCGCCAGATGCGCCGCTTGGAGCCACCCGCTGCCCGGCAGCACATGCATGGCATGTGCGAGAGGGGGGCTTTCGGGCATTCCACTCACCTTCGCCCTCGGCCTTGATCCCGGTGCTGTCCGCTGCCCGGCAGTGCATCACGCAGTGATGTCACGAGAGGGGATCAACAGGTTCAGCGGGCCTTTCCCTCCACGGTAGGGGATGGCCACGTTCAGCTTCCGCTGGCGACGGCACAAGGGGCTGAAGTCCGGGACCGGCCAGTCCAGCCCGACCAGCCGCAGGAGGCTTTCGACGAACCCAGCCGTCTGTCGCAACGGCATCGCGAACAGCACCTTCATCGTCAGGCAGGTCTGGATTGCGGCATCGCTGAAGCTCGGCTGCCGTCCCGTCGGCGCAGGTCTCCACACCATGTCGGGATCAAACCACACCGTCAGCGAACCGCGCCGCCTTAGTGCCTCATTGTAAGCCGGCCGGTTCGTGGTCTTGTACTTCCTAGCGGCCCAACTGCTCATGGCTCACAGCTAGCATGCTGGTTTCACGCAGTGAATCCCTCGCCCGATTTTTGCAACAAGGCCCATCCGTGAGCGAATTGATGTAGGCCCGAAAAACGATTGGCTGAAAGATCTCGATCTGATGCAAAATACACTGTCTTTGCCTGAACTTAGGTGCTGCAATCGAAGGTCTGAAAATGAAGGTCATGACGACCCTTGGCAGCCAGCAAGAATGCAGCTTGCCCGCGGTAAGATCGGCGCTGTTTTCTGAATGCCGTCTACCTCAACCCTGCAGTGCGGCCCGGGAAGCTCCAGTTCGTTTCAGACGCTGCATCTATGCTGCACGACCATGATCACTTCATCTCTCGCAGCTTCCGGACACGCTCAATCCAGAAATACCGCATGGAGCAGGTTATCAGGCGGAGGCATGGCTGACCGGTGCGACATTGGTGATGGCCTGGTTCCTTGGATGGCAACCGGGTTGCCAATACCCACTGCGGGGGACTGTGCCCGCAAGACAACCTGGAAGAAGCTGGGACCCAGCAATGGAAACCCCGCCACATTCAGGAGAGTCCAGATGAGTGTTCCCGAACCGCAGACCGCATGGGCACAGGACCGCGCCCATCTTCTGCACCCCTACACGGATTTTGCCGCCTTTGCCGAAGAAGGCAGCCATGTCATCGAGCGTGCCCAGGGCATGCATGTCATCGATACCGAGGGCAACCGGCTGCTGGACGGCATTGCCGGGCTGTGGTGCGTGAACATCGGCCATGGCCGCGAGGAGATGGCCGAGACCATCGCCAAACAGGTGATGGACATGCAGTATTACAACCCGTTCGGGCACAGCACCAATGTGCCGGCGGCCCAGCTGGGCGCCAAGCTGGCGGAGCTGGCGCCGGGGGATCTGAACCACATCTATTACACCTGCGGCGGCTCCACCGCCAATGATGCCGCAGTCCGGCTGGTCCACTACTACTTTGACATGAAGGGCCAGCACCGGAAGAAAAAGATCATCTCGCGGCAGAACGGCTACCATGGCGCCACCTATGTGGCGGCCTCGCTCACCGGCATCCATGGCACTAAATACGGCTTCGACCGGATTGGCGAGGAGTTCATCAGCCACGTTTCCGAAGCCAATCTCTATGCCAAGCCGGAGGGTTGGAGCGATGCGGATTATTGCGACCATTTGGTGCGCGAGTTCGAAGCCCGCATTCAACAGCTGGGCCCTGACAATGTGGCCGCTTTCATCGCCGAACCGATCATGGGTGCCGGCGGTGTGCTGGTTGCGCCCGCGGGCTACCACAAGCGCATGTATGAAGTCTGCAAGCGCCACGGCATGCTCTATATTGCTGATGAGGTGGTCACCGGCTTTGGCCGTCTGGGGGAGTGGTTCACCTCGGAAACGCTGTATGGCTATACGCCGGACATCCTGGTCTGCGCCAAGGGGCTGACCTCGGGCTACATCCCGCTGGGGGCAACGCTGATCTCGGATGAGATTTACGGCATCATCGCCAGGCCGCAGTGTGAGGGCGGCGTATTCTCAATGGGGCTGACCTATTTCGGGCATCCCGTGGCCTGCGCGGCGGCGCTCAAGAACATCGAGATCATCGAGCGCGAAGGCATTCTGGATCATGTGCGGACGGTTGGCCCTTATCTTCAGGAATGCGCCCAGTCTTTGCTCAATCTGCCGATTGTAGGCGATGTGCGTGGCAGCCATCTGATGCTGGGCATTGATCTGGTCGCCGACAAGGCAAGCAAGGCCCCGCTCGATCTGTCCGAGCAAGCAGCCAGAAAGGTGTTCAAGGGCTGCATGGAGCGGGGCGTCATCGTGCGCCCGGTTGGCGACCGGCTCATCCTGTCACCGCCGCTGATCATCAACAGGGAGCAATGCGACCAGCTGATCGGGGCTGTTGCCGGCTCAATCAAGGACTTCATTGAGTCAGGAGTGAATGCATGCGACAGATAACGCTTGCTGCATCCCAGATGGCCTGCAACTGGGACATCGACGAAAACATCACCAAGGCTGAGGCGCTGGTGTCCAATGCCGCCGAAGCAGGGGCCCAGGTTATCCTGCTGCAGGAGCTGTTCGAAACGCCCTATTTCTGTCTTGAACAGTCACTAGACCACCTGCAGCTCGCCCGGCCGCTTGAGCAAAGCCGGGTGGTGTCGCATTTTGCGTCGCTGGCGCGGAAACTGGGAGTGGTGCTGCCAATCTCCTATTACGAGGAGGCAGGGCTGGCGCGCTACAACTCGCTGGCCATCGCCGATGCTGACGGGACCATCCTGACCAACTACCGTAAAACCCATATTCCGCAGGCACCGGGATATGAGGAGAAATTCTATTTCTCGCCGGGCGACAGCGGCTTTCAGGTGGTTGAAACCCGCTTTGGCCGCGTCGGCTGCGGCATCTGCTGGGACCAGTGGTTCCCGGAAACCGCCCGCTGCCTGGCGCTGCAGGGGGCTGAGGTGCTGCTGTTCCCGACCGCCATCGGCACCGAACCGAAGAACCCTGAATTGGACAGCAGCGGCCATTGGCGGTGCACGATGCAGGGCCACGCCGCGGCAAACATGATCCCGGTGGTGGCGTCCAACCGCGTGGGCACCGAACAGGGTGGCGAAACAGCCGGCGTCTTTTACGGCACCTCCTTCATCGCGGGCTATACTGGAGAGATTCTGTCGGACGCCAACCGCACGGAGGAAACCTTCATCACGGCAGCTGTCGATCTGGACGCCGCCGCGCGCTACCGCAGTGCCTGGGGGTGTTCCGGGACCGCAGGCCGCATATGTACGGGGCGCTGCGTACCTTGGACGGCGAAACAGGGGCACTGCGATGACAAACTTGCTGACGATCCGAGCGGTTGAACAAAGCGACCGTGAATGCTGGGACCGCCTGTGGACCGGCTACCTCACCTTTTACAAGGCTACGCTGCCGGCGCGCATCTACGACAGCAGCTTTGCAAGGCTGCTGTCGGCGGATGCGCGGGAATACAGCGGCCTGATTGCTGAACTGAATGGCGAAGCCGTTGGACTCGCCCATTATTTGCTGCACCGCGACATGTGGTCGGTGGAAGATACCTGCTATCTTCAGGATCTGTTTGTCGATCCGCAGGCGCGTGGAGCCGGTATCGGGCGGGCTTTGATCGATGAAGTGGCGCGGCGGGGGGCGGCCGAAGGTGCCTCTGTCCTCTACTGGCACACGCAGGAATTCAATCA
The DNA here is from genome assembly GCF_004535885.1 of Leisingera sp. NJS201. Lineage (NCBI taxonomy): Bacteria > Pseudomonadati > Pseudomonadota > Alphaproteobacteria > Rhodobacterales > Roseobacteraceae > Leisingera > Leisingera sp. NJS201. The sequence goes on along the minus strand of NZ_CP038234.1, from coordinate 3,580,978 downwards.
CACTGCACGCAAGCTCTACGACCGGATTGCCGCGCTCACACCTTTCGTGAAGTACGACAAGCCCCTCTCCCGCAACTGAAACAGGGGCCAAGCAATTGGCCCCTTCTTTTTTGCTCTCAAACCGCGGGTACCTGCTGGGTGATGCAATGCACCCCGCCACCGCCGCCGCCGATCATGCGGCCTGAAACGCCCACAACGCGCCGGCCGGGGAAAGCCTCGCGCAGGATGGCGAGGGGCTGGTCATCCTCGCCCTTCCTGCCGGACACCGGAACGACTACAGCGCCATTGCAGATGTAGAAGTTCATGTGAACAACGTCATAGCTGGTCAACGGGATCTCAATAATCTTAAAGCGCCGCCCGTGGACGTCGGTTTCCTGCTGCAGGATGCGCTTGGCATCCTGGGTGATTTCGTAGTTCGGATCGGAGCGGTCATCGGTTGTGTGCAGCAGCACGACGCCCGGCGCGGCAAAGGCTGCAATGCCGTCCACGTGCCCGTCGGTGATCGGGTCCGGGGTGAGGCCGCGAGGCAGCCAGATCACCTTCTGAACACCCAGACCCGCCTTCAGCTCTGCCTCCACCTGGGCTTTGCTCCAGCCAGGATTGCGGTTCTTGTGCAGCAGGCATTCCTCGGTGGTCAGCAGGGTGCCCTGGCCGTCCACCGCCACGGCGCCGCCTTCCAGCACCAGATCGGACGTATACATTGGCAGGCCAAGGTGTGCCGCAAACCGGCCTTTTGCCAGCGTGTCGTGTTTGTAGGGCGGAAACTTGCGGCCCCAGCCGTTGAAGGTAAATCCAGCGATCCGGCGCGCGCCTTGCGCGTTCTGCACAATCATCGGCCCGCTGTCGCGCGACCAGGCATCGTTCAGCGGCATTTCGATCAGGCTGATCTCCGAGGACAACAGCTTTTTCGCCGTTGCCATATCGCGCCGCCGCACTGCCATGGTGACGGGCTCATACTCCGCCACGGTATTGGCCGCTTCCGCCCATTCCTTGCGCGCAGCGTTGAGCTGGTTGGGATACCAGTTCTGCGGCGGCGGGAATTGCATCAGCGTGCGCTCGTGCCGAACCCATTCGGCGGGAAAGGCAAATCCGTCCGCACCCGCGCTGCCCGGAATGATCTCAGCCCCGGTTTTGGCGTAGTTCACAGACCGGGCTGCCGCGGCAGGGCTTGCTGTCAGCGCACCGGATAGCGCCGCCGCCCCGGAGGCGAGAAAGTTTCGTCGGTTCATATCAGGGGTTCCTTGTTCAGATGCCGGCTTCGGACGCGCCAAGCGAAGGGTCGAGGTGGTCGCGCAGGCTATCGCCAAGCAGGTTGAAGCCGATTGCAACCAGGGCAATCGCGCCGCCGGGGAACACCGCCAGCCACCACGAGGCCGGCTGGTGAGTGAGGCTGTCAAAGATCATCGCGCCCCATTCCGGCGTTGGCGGCTGCGCACCCAGCCCAAGGAACGACAGTCCGGATGCCGCCAGGATCACAAAGCCCACGTCGGTGGTGGCCTGGACGATCACCAAGGGCCAGACCATCGGCAGCAGGTCCGAGAAGATCAGCCGCAGGTGCGAGGCGCCCATGCAGCGGGCGGCGGCAATGAACTCCTGCTCTTTCAGCGACAGGATGCGGCTGCGGATCAACCGGGCGTACCAGGGCCAGAACACCGCCGACAGGGCAATGGTGGTCGACAGCATCCCGCCGCCAAAGCTGGCGGCAATTGCCGCCGCCAGGATCAGCGCAGGGAATGCCAGGAACAGGTCGGTCACCCGCATCAGGATCTCATCCGCCAGCCCGCCGGCATAGCCCGCAATCAGCCCGAAGCTGGTGCCGATCACCGCAGCAACCGTCAGCACGGCAAAGGACACCGACAGCGAGATCCAGGACCCGGCCACCACCCGCGCCAGCATGTCCCGGCCGATCTTGTCTGTGCCCATCCAATGCTCTGCCGAGGGCGGATCAAGCCGCGCCCGGATGTTCATCTTAAGCGGGTCAAAGGCAGTGATATGCGTGTCCATTGCATAGGCACCGAAGGCAAGAAGCGAGATCGTCAGCACCAGGGTGACAATTGCCACCGCCAGAGCAGCCTGGCCCGATGAACCGGCAAAACCGGCAACCGGGCGGATGATGCGGCCCAGGGTTTTTGGCAGGCGGGTGCGAGACGGGGGCAAAGAGGTTTCGGCGCTCATGTCAGATCCACCCGCGGGTCGAGGAAGGAATAGCTCAGATCAACCAGGAAGTTGATCAGCGTATAGGCCATCGACACCACCAGGGTGATGGCCATGATGGCGTTATAGTCGGAGGCGGAGATTGCATTGGCGGTGTAGCGGCCCAGCCCCGGCCAGTCGAAGATCAGCTCGATGAACACCGCGCCGGAAATCAGCAGCCCGGTGTTCAGCCCGAAGATGGTGACGATCGGCAGCAGCGCATTGCCAAGCGCATGTTTGAAATAGACCCGGACCGGCGAAATCCCCTTGGCGCGCGCGGTGCGGATGAAATCCTGCGACAGTACCTCCAGAAGCGAGGTCCGCACCACCCGGATGGTGATCGCCATAGACGGGATCGCCAGCACAGCAACCGGCAGGACCATATGGTGCAGCGCGTCGGTGAACAGGTCGAACCGGCCCGCAATCAGGCTGTCGATGGTCATGAAGCCGGTGACAAACTCAGGCGCTGCAATCCCGGTGCCAAGCCGTCCGCCAAAGGGCACCAGCCCCAGGGTAGCAAAGAAGATCAGCTGGCAGACCAGCGCAATCCAGAAGTCGGGCACCGACAGGCCCAGAACCGCCACGCTGCGCACGCCGGCATCCGCGGGCCGGCCGCTTTTGACCGCGGCGATAGTGCCCAGCAGCACCCCCAGCACCAATGAGATCAGCCCCGCTGCAAGAACCAATTCCAGCGTTGCAGGAAAAAAGGCCTGGATGTCCTCGGATATAGGCCGCCTGGTAACAACCGAGCGTCCGAAATCGCCCTGCAGCACGTTGCCTGCATAGGCCGCGAATTGCGTGGTGACCGGGTCATCCAGGCCAAGCCGCTCGCGCACCGCAGCCACCGCCTCGGCATCGGCGCGGGCGCCGGCGATCAGGCGCGCGGGATCGCCCGGCAACAGCCGGGCGAGCGCAAAGGTCATCAGCACAACACCTGTCAGCAGAACCAGGGTGGCTGCCGTGCGCCTGAGAATGAAACGCAGCATTCAGACACCCCTCATGACGTGCGCGACAGGTTGTACATATCGAGCGTCGCCACATAGACCGGGTTGTTCTCCAGCCCGGCAATGTCGCTGCGCGATACAAACTGCGACCGCTCCTGCAGAATGGGCAGCCAGGCCGGGTCTTCATTTGTCAGTATGGCGGCAAGGCGCTGGAACTTGGCCGCCATTTCGTCATTTATCACCTGATTGCGCAGCTCGTCGATCAGCGCCGTCGCCTCGGCATTTCCGTAACGCCCGGCATTGCCGTCGAAGGTGGCCGCATCGCCGCTGAACAGCCCCCAGGCAAAGCTGTAGGGATGATCCACATTGGGCCACCAGGAGAAATAGAACAGATCGGGGCGCTCCTCGGCGGTGCCTTCGCCAAAGAACACGTCGAGATAGGCGGAGAAGGACATTTCCTGCAGTTTGAGGCTGATGCCGATCTCGGACAGCCAGGCTTGCAGCAATTGGCCTTCGATGTCCCCGAAACCGGAGTAATAGGCCATCGTCAGCTCGGTGCCTTCGGTGATCCCGGCCTCGGCCAGCAGGGCGCGGGCCTTGTCCAGGTCAAACGGCAGCAGCCGGTCCTTGCCGTCCATGCCCTGCATCAGCGATGGAAATACCGAGGTAGGTTTGTCAGCGGTGCCAAGCGCCACTTCCTGGATATAGGTGTTATGGTCAAAGGCATGGCAGAGCGCCTGGCGGGCGCGCGGGTCGGCCAGTTTTCCGTCGGTAGCAAAGGCCACATATTGCACGGTGAAGGTCGGTGTATCGCTTACCGCAAACCGCGGGTCATCGCGCAGCACCACCATATCCTCGGGTTCCATCGCCAGGGTCATATCGGCTTCGCCGGTTTCCAGCAGCTGGCGGCGGGTGGCGGAGACCGGAATGGTCTTGGTGATCACCCGGTTGAAATGCGGATGGTCCCAGCCGCCGCGGAATTCTGTATTGGCGGCAAAGGTTGCATCCTGACCGGGGTTAAGGCTTTCCAGCGTATACGGGCCGGTGCCCACCGGATTGGCCTGCAGGTATTGCGACCCCATGTCATCATCACCCTTGGAATGCGCCTCGGCCGCGGTGGGGCTGGCGATCCAGAACCCGTATTGCGAAGACACCTGGCGGTCGAAGAACGGGCGCGGCTCGCCCAGGTCAAAGCGGATGGTTTTGGCATCCACCACCACGATCTGGCTGTCCGGGTCATCCAGCTGCCAGGTGCCGGCCAGCCCGGCGGGATGCAGCACCAGACGGGTGACCGCTTTTTTCACCGCTGCGGCATCGCAGGGGGTGCCATCGTGGAACATCACCCCCTCGGCCAGGGTAAAGGTCCAGCTGCTGGCGTCTTCGCTGGCCTCCCAGGAGGCCGCCAGCGCCGGTGCCGCCTTCAGCGTATCGGTGCCGTCCAGCACGGTCAGCGTTTCATAGACCGGGCGCAGCCCATAGGCCCATTCGATATTGGTCGCCGGGTCAAGGTTTTCGACCGTCGCATCCACCAGCACCACCAGGGCATTGGGATCGCGGGCGCCAAGGCTGGGCGGAACCGCAGAACCCGCGGCCCAGGCCACCGTACCTGGCGCCGCTGCCAACGCGGCAAAGGCACAGCTGCCGGCCAGAAAGGACCGGCGCGGCAGATGGAATTGCGGTGTGTTCGGGCGTTTGCGCGGATGGCTCATGTTCAGCTCCCTATGTTGTCAGGAAATCTGCGCCTCGGCCAATCAGGGAGCCGCTTACCGTTTCCTTGCTCTTAAACTCCCAAAATAGTGCTGTTCCTGTCGATACCACCTATGGGGCACAGCCACCTGAAGCGGATGGGCTATAGTAATTTGCAATACCCCGGTTCTCTCTGTGTGCCGGCGGACACCCAGACAAAAAAGGATGTTGCGCGCGCCATGGCACTATTGGACGTCACGGATCTGAAAGTAAGCATCAAGGCAGGCGATCGGACGGCAGCAATTGTCGCCCCCCTTTGCCTGCGCCTTGCAAGGGGCAAATGCCTGGGCATCGTGGGTGAAAGCGGCTCCGGCAAAAGCACTGCGGCGATGGCCATTATGGGGCTGCTGGCTGCTGGGCCTTTGCAGGTCTCCGGGCAGATCCTGTTCGACGGCGCCGATTTGGCCCAGCTGCCCGCAGCGGAGTTCCGCAAACTGCAGGGCACCGGCATTGCGATGATCTTCCAGGACCCGATGAGCAGCCTGAACCCGGTGATGCGGATCGGCGATCAGATTGTGGAATGTCTGCAGGCGCACCGGCGCCTGACCAAAGCCGAGGCCCGCCGCAAGGCCATAGAGGCGCTGTCACGGGTTGGAATGCCGGACCCCGAAGGTATGATGGCCCGCTATCCGCATCAGTTGAGCGGCGGCCAGCGCCAGCGTGTCATGATCGCGATGGCCATTGTTTTTGAACCCAAGCTGCTGATCGCAGACGAGCCGACCACCGCGCTTGATCTGACGATCCAGGCGCAAATTCTGCAGCTCCTCACAAAACTCTCACAGGATCTGAACATGGCGCTGGTGCTGATCACCCACGATCTGGGGGTGGTCGCCGGAATGGCCGATGAGGTGATCGTGCTTTATTCCGGGCGCGGCGTGGAACGCGGACCCGCCGCTGAGGTACTGGAAAACCCGCAGCATCCCTATACGCAAGGATTGCTGGGGGCGCATCCGTCAATGGACGGCGAGCACGCCCGGCTGACGCCCATTCCCGGAACCCCGCCGGCGATCTGGCAGCGGCCCTCGGGCTGTGCCTTCCGCGATCGCTGCCCGGCAGCATTTGACACCTGCGCCCTGGTTGAACCGCAACCCGTTGCAATGCCGCAGCAGGCGCATAAGGTCGCCTGCCTGCTGCACGCCACCCTTTCCCAGGCAAAGGAAACCGCATGAGGCCGACACCGTCCCCGGCGCTTGAGATCAACAATCTTGCCGTCGAATTCCGTGCCTCCGGCAGCCGGGCGCTGTTTGAGAAACCCGCAACCTTCAAGGCGCTCAGCGATGTAACCCTGGAGATCCGGCAGTGCGAGGTGCTGGGCCTGATTGGTGAATCCGGCAGCGGCAAGACCACGCTGGGCAAGGCCATCGTCGGCCTCACCGGAACCTCTGCAGGCGGCATTCAAGTCAACGGCCAGCATATTGATCCTTCCTGTTCACCAGAGCGGCTCACTCTCGCGCGGCGGGTTCAGATGGTGTTCCAGGATCCCTATGCCTCGCTGCATCCCAGAAAGACCATCGGACGCATTCTGTCGGAACCGTTCAGGATCCAGCAAACCGCCTCGGGCCCTGAGCTCCAGTCCCGCGTCCGGGCGCTGCTGCGGCGCGTCGGGCTGAGCCCGGACCATGCGGCGCGCTACCCCCAGCAGTTCAGCGGTGGTCAGCGCCAGCGCATCGCCATCGCAAGGGCGATTGCCAATGATCCGCCGGTGATCATCGCAGACGAGCCAGTCAGTGCCCTGGATGTATCGGTGCAGGCGCAGATCCTGAATCTGCTGGACGATTTGCGCGCCGAACAAAACATGGCGATGCTGTTTATCAGCCATGATTTGTCGGTGGTGCGGCATCTGTGCCAGCGTATTGCGGTGATGTATCTGGGCCGGATTGTCGAGATCGGTCCGTCAAAGCAGATGACCGCCGCCCCAGCGCATCCCTATACAACGGCCCTCTTGTCGGCAGCGCCGCGGGTCAAGGCCAGGAACCGGGCACAGGCCGCGCCGATCGTGCTGTCCGGCGACGTCCCCTCACACGCCGCCATTCCCGCCGGCTGCCCCTTCCACACCCGCTGCTGGCTGTATGAGCAGAAGGGCTGCCCGGCCCGCTGCCGGACCGAAGTGCCGCAGTTGGAAACGCGGGCGGGTGGACGCCAGTCGGCCTGCTTCTTCCCGGATGAGGCGGCCAGACCGGCACCGCCCCTTCGGCAGCCGGCCGCTAACTGCCGCCGGTTTCCGCCAGCATCCAATCCCATAGCGCCCGGACCGCAGTGCGCTTCAGATTGCGTTCCAGCGTCACAAGGCGGTATTGGCCGCCGCCGCGCAGGCTGACAGTGCTTAGCACCTGCAGCCTGCCCGCGCGGACCAGCGGCTGCGCCAGCGTCCTGTCGCACAGGCACATCCCCAGTCCGCGCGTGGCGGCATCAACTGCCAGCGCGGTATCGGAGAAGTTCAGCCCCTTGGCGCAATCCGCCCGCTCCAGCCCGGCTGCCAGGAACCAGCTCTGCCAGTCATCGGGGTGTTCGTCATGGATCAGGGGGCCTCGCCCATGCAGTTTTGAAAATCCGCCGCCAGACCGGGGCTCGCCAGCGCAATGCGTTCCTCGCGCAAAAATGTCGCCGCGGCAAAGCCTTCACCAATCGGCGCCTCTGTTGTCAGCGTGATGTCAAATTCGGATTCGGTGAGATCGACGTCGTGGCTGCCGGTATAAAGCCAAGGGTCCACATCGGGATGGCTGCCGCGCAAACGCGCCAGCCGGGGCGCCAGCCAGAGCGCCCCGAAAGCGGGCGGCATGTGGATGACCACCGAACCGGGCTTGGAATAGGCGTCCAGCCGCCGCACCCCCAGCCGCACCGTCTCCAGCGCCTCCTGGGCAGAGACCATCAGGTCGCGGCCGGCGTCTGTCAGTTCCACCCGCCGGCTGATGCGCAGGAACAGCGGTTGCTGCAGATGAGTCTCCAGCGTCCGGATCTGATGCGACACTGCCGATTGCGTCATGTTCAGCTCTTCCGCCGCCAGCGAGAAACTGCCGAGCCGGGCCGCGGCTTCGAACCCGATCAGGGCGCCCAGCGGCGGTAAGGGGCGATAGGGGTTATTCATTAAAATATCTCATCCTAACCCGTAGAAATCCGCGTTTGTGCATTACATATTCTCACATTTAGACTGGTCGGACAACATTTCCTGCATAATGGAGCCCTCCATGTCCGACCAGCAAACACCAAAATCCGCGGGCTTTTGCATGCCCGCTGAATGGGCGCCGCACCAGCGCACCTGGATGATGTGGCCGACGCGGGAAGGGTTCTGGCCCGATATGCAAGAGACCCGCCGCAACTACGCCGCCGTGGCCCGCGCCATCCGCGAATTCGAACCGCTGACCATGCTGGTCCGCCCCGAAGATGCGGTAGAAGCAAAGTCGCTGCTGGGGTCGGATATCGACGTCCTTACCAGCCCGATCGACGACAGCTGGGCGCGCGATGCCGGCCCCTGTTTCCTGACCGATGGCAAGGGCGGCCGCGCCGGCGTGTCCTTTGGCTTCAACGCCTGGGGCGGCAAGTACCAGCCGTTTGATGGCGATAATGCCGCTGCGGATGCGATCCTGAACGCCGCCGGTGTGCCAATCTTCCACTCCGGTCTGATCGCCGAAGGCGGCGGCGTCTCCGTCGATGGCGAAGGCACCATCCTGACCACCGAGAGCTGCTTTCCCAATGCCAACCGCAATCCTGGCTGGAGCCGCAGCCGCATCGAGGAAGAGCTGAAGGCCATGCTTGGCGGTGACAAGGTGATCTGGCTGCCCGGCAATGTGGAGGAAACCGAAACCGACGGCCATGTCGACGGCATCGCAAACTTTGTCGCACCGGGCGTGGTGCTGATCGAGGCGGAAGGCCCCGCTGATCACGATTGGCACGGTATCAATCTGGCCAATATCAGCGCGATAGAAGACCAGACCGACGCCAAGGGCCGCAGCCTCAGGCTGGTGAAGATCCCCGATGCCGCCAGTGCCGACTCTGACGATCCGCGGTTCTGCCGTTCCTACGTCAATTCCTACATCTGCAACGGCGGTGTGGTGATGCCTGAATACGGGATCCGCGAGGACGGGCTGGTGCGCGAAATCTTCGAAGAACTCTTCCCCGGCCGCCGCGTGGCGCAAGTGCCGATCCCTGCCATCGCCATTGGCGGCGGCGGCATTCATTGTATTACCCAGCAGGAGCCCGCAGCATGAACATGCTTACCTCAACAGACCTGACCGCAGCCCTTGCCAGCGGCAAGAGCCCCGGAGAACTGGGCTTTGTCATGCCGATCGAAACTGCGCATCATACCGCCTGCTGGATGGCCTGGCCCTGGGACGGCCACGAAGACAACTGGGGCAGCGGCCTGGCTGCCGCGCAGGAGAACTTTGTGCGGGTCGCAACTGCGATCTTAAGGTTTGAGCCGGTCCGGGTTGCCGCGCATCCCGATCACGCCAGCATTGCGCGCCGTCTGCTGCCGCCTCAGGCCGATGTCGTACCGCTGGCGCAGAATGATCACTGGTTCCGCGACACCGGCCCGCTGTTCGTGACGGATGGCAACGGGCGGACCATCGGATCCAATCTGATTTTCAATTGCTGGGGCGAAAAGTTCCCGGACTACGAGCTTGATGCAGGCATCGGTGCCGCACTGGTACGCCACCTCAACCTGCCGCTGTTCCAGTCCCCCTTGACCGGCGAAGGCGGCGGCTTGCATGTGGACGGCCGCGGCACCGTCATCACGACGGAGACTTGCTTTCTCAATCCCAACCGCAATCCGGGCATGACCAAGGCGGATGTGGAACGCGAATTGTTCCATGCCATCGGCGCCCGCAAGGTCATCTGGCTGCCGGGCGACGAGGAGGAATGGATCACTGACGGCCATATCGACGGCATGCTGACCTTCACTGCGCCGGGCAAGCTGCTGTTCGAGCGCAACCCGGACCCGGCAAACCCGCGCCACAGGGTCTGTGAGGAAAACCTGAAAGCCCTGCGCGGCCAGACCGATGCCGATGGCCGGGAGATCGAATTCGGGCTGATCGACGAGGCCTATATGGTCGAACCCGAAACCGACACGACGGCCCTGTCTTATGTGAACGCCTATATCGCCAACGGCGGCGTGGTGGTCCCATCGTTCGGAACGCCCACTGATGCGGCAGCGCAGGAAATCTTCGCCAAGGCTTTCCCCGGCCGCGAGATCCTGGCGGTGGATATGCGCGGGATCTGCCATGCCGGCGGCGGCATCCACTGCATGACACAGCAGCAGCCGGCCTAGATGCCGGCAGGCGGTCAAGGTTATTCTGATTTGAACGTTGGGAATCACGATGTTTGACGCAAGGACGATGATGCAAAGCTCCAACAGAACAGGTGAGTCTGGCTGCCTTGCAGGCCTTGCCCGGGCCATCGAGCTTGCCGGGCAGGACGGGTTCCTGGCCGCCCTCGCAGACCTGTGCCAATCGGCATCAGGATATGACAGCACCTTCATTGCAGCCTTTTTCCCGGATCACCCGCCGATGGAGCTGTTCGACAACCTGTCGGATGAATACAGTGCCGCGACGATCAAGCCCTATCTGGATTTCGCCTATTTCCTCGACCCTTTTTACAATCTCTTCCAGCAGGGGATCGGGGACCGCGTGGTCACGCTTGGCGAATGCGCGCCTGATGATTTCATGTGGTCAGAATACTACCAGACCTTCTATGCAGACACCGGTCTGTTTGATGAAACCAGCGTGTTCGTCGGCTTCGGGAACGGTGCTGCTACGGTGATCTCGCTGGGCAGCAGGGAGGAAGGCTTCCAGTTTGGTCCGGATCAAAGGGCCGCGCTTGCCGGGCTGCTGCCCTGCATTGCGGCGCTGTGCCGCCGCCATTGGCCTGCGCTGGACCCCAATTCTCTGGCCGGCAGCGGCCGCATGGGGCTGCATCTGAAAAAGTCCTTTGACCGGTTTGCCACCTCGACGCTGAGCGGGCGTGAGGTTGAAATCGTGCAGCTGATCCTTAAGGGGCATTCCTCGAAGTCGATTGCACGCGAGCTGGGCAACAGCCCGGAAACCGTCAAGGTCCACCGCAAGCGCATTCACAACAAGCTGGGTATTACCTCGCAGGGCGAACTTTTCTCGCTGTTTCTCGAGGCATTGACCAAGGCACCGGCGAATGCCACCGAAGACCCGCTCAGCTACCTCGACAGGCCAGTGAGCGGGCAGCTCTGAGCTCATTCAGCGAACAGCCCCGCGTTGTCAAAGACCGCTTCGCCCTGCAGCAGGGTCGCCTCAACGGCAACGCTGCTGATCTGGTTGGCCGGGATCTTCAGGATGTCTTTACTGAGCACCACCAGATCCGCGAATTTGCCAACCTCGATGGAGCCGGTCCGGTCTGCGTGGCGCAGGGCAATGGCCGGGTTGATGGTCATCGCCGCGATGGCCGTGGCGACATCGGGCAGGCCGTCGTGCCTGCGGCTGACCGCCGTTTCGATCTTGATCAGCGGATTCAACTCATCCGCGTCCCAGTCACTTGACAGCGTAACGGTCGCTCCGGCTTCCAGCAGTGCCCCGGCAGGCAGCAGCCGATCGATGCGGTCGCCGATGAACTCTGCCATGAAGGCCTGGTAGTCCTCGGCGACCGCGCTGGGTGCCAGCTGCAAATCAGCAATGGCGCCAAGCTCGGCAAAGCGGGGGTAATCGGCGGGGTCGGCTAGGTAAAGATGGGTCAGCCGATGCGGTCCAGATTCCGGCGCGGCCTGGGCAATCGCGTCCAGCGCCAGCCGCGCGCCGTAATCCCCGGTCACATGGAAATGCAGCTGAAAGCCGGTTGCGGCAAGTTCCCGCGCGGCGCGCATCAGCTCGTCTTTCTCGAAATAGAGATACCCGTATTCCGCGCCGCCCTGCAGGTCCAGCCCTGCTTCATAAGGTTCCAGCAAGGCGCCGGTGGCCTGACTCAGAATGCCGTCGACATAGATCTTGGCGGCGTTGAAGCGCACCAGCCGGTCCGGGTCGTTGTGGTAGAGGGTCTTGATCTCCGCGATTTGCGCGTCCAATGGCCGGTCAGGATAAATGTAAAAGGCGTTCGAGGCCCGCAGGGGCAGCTCACCCGCTTCCTCGGCCCAATCCCACACCTTGTGATGGCCCTGCGGCCAATATCCGCCTGCATCGCTGATCGAAGTGATCCCGTTGGCATTCAGTTCTGCTGCCGCGTTCAGCAGGCTGTCATAGGCAAAGTCCAAGTTCTCCTGAGTTGGCGGGAAGGCAAGTGTGCGCAGGTTGTGCGGTGCGTTTTCCAGCACCACCCCGTTGGGCCGCCCATCAGCCCCGCGCAGGATGATATTGCCGTTGGCCGCATCCTTGGCCGTGTCATATCCCGCTGCCTGCAGCGCCAGGGAATTGGCCCAGGCGCCATGGCCGATGTCGTCGAGGATCATCACCGGGCGGTCCGGCGAGATTTCGTCAAGTACCGTAACCGGGTTGCTGTGCAATTCCAGCAGGTTGACCATATTCACTCCGGCCCCCAGCACCCAGGCGCCGGTATCGCCGTTTTCGGCGCAGCCTTGTACCGTGGCCTTATAGCCCGCAAGCGTGTCGAAGGCTTCGAACGGGCAGAGAACCGCATTCACCCCGGCCTCTACCGCATGCAAGTGGATGTCCTGGAACCCCGGCAGCACCATTCGCCCGGCCAGATCCACAATCTCCGGGTCTTCACCTGCGGCAGCCAGTACCTCAGCCTCGCTGCCAACGGCGGTAATGATGCCGTCTTCATCAATGGCAAGCGCCTCGGCCCTGCTGCGCGCCTCATCCACCGTGTATATGGCGGCATTGGTCAGCACCAGGCTGTCCGCATTTGCGGCACCGCCTGCCAAAAGGGCCCACCCCGCCGCAACTGCGCAGAGATGTTTCATGTCGCACCTTTCTGTTTCTTGATTTTGTCAAACACATACCGGGGATAGGTGGCCTTTGCATCCCGTGCGGCACCGGCGCTGACTGACACCGTGGCATAGGGCTGCTCCTCGCTGGTCACCGCGAGAATTTCGCCGTCCGGATCCACCGCCACGGAAAGCCCCTCAAAAGCAAAACTTCCTGCCGGATAGGCAAAATTCGAAGACAGGACATAACAGCCGGTCCGCACCGCCATGGCGCGGGCGCCGGAGACCCAGATATCGCTGCCCAGATCCGGGCTTGCGCGGGCACCAGAAGCACTTCTGCCCCCGCCTGCGACAGGCGGCAGCCATGCGCCGGGTCCCAAAGCTCGGTGCAGATGGCAAAACCGATCCGCAGCCCGTTCCAATCCAGCGGCGCCGGTTGCTGCGCACCCGCTCCATACCAGCGGCTCTCCCAATAGCCGTCTTCCTCCGGCAGGGCCGCTTTCTCGTGCTGCACGGCGGCGAACCGGCTGTTCTGCCACAGGAAAGCACGGTTTCTGGGCTGGCCGCCTGCATTCAGGACCGGCCGCGATCCCGCCAAACCCGTTCCCAGCTGCTCACCAAGTTCATCCAAACCGCTCTCGTGGTCATGGACAGACTGTTCCCACAGCGCCGCGTCACGTTCCGGACTGATGGCCAGCCAAGCGCTCAGCGGCATTTCCGGCAGCAGCACAAGGTCGCTCTGCTCTGCCGCCGCATGGTCGGCCAATGCGTCCGCTTGCGCCGCCCTTGCCTGCGGCCGCGGATCCCAATCGGCAATGCTGATCCTCATGCCGTGCCCCCGCCAATGCCTGCACACCCGCTGCTTGCAGCGCGACATCCAGCAGCACGTTCGCACCGGCCTCGACATGTTCCGGTGCCGTGTATTCCCGCTCGTTGTGGCTGATGCCATCACGGCAGGGCACAAAGATCATCGTTGCGGGTACCAGTTTGGCAAGATGGAACGCATCATGCCCGGCTCCGGAGACCATATCCCGGGAGGGATAGCCCCGCGCTGCAGCACCGGTTCGCACCGCCTCAATCAATTGCGGATCGAAAGACACCACAGGCGAGTGCCAGATCTGCTCAAGACGAATATCCACGCCCTCGGCCGCGGCATTCAATCGCGCAATACCCTCGGCCAACGCGCCATGCATGTGCTCCAGCGCGGCCTCGCCGGGGTGGCGCAAATCGACCGACAGGCAAACCTGACCGGGCATTACATTGATCGAACCCGGCAGCGTTTCGATTATTCCGATGGTCGCGCGGGCATCGGGATCCGTCAGGCCACTCCGGTAAACAAGCTCCGTCACTGCTGCCAGATGCTGCACGGGATCGCGCCGCATCGCCATGGGCATCGGACCTGCGTGGGCCTCTTCGCCGCTCAGTGTCAGGGTATACCAGCGGATTGCCTGTCCGCCGGTGACTACACCGATGGTCTTCTCCTCCTGCTCAAGGACCGGCCCCTGCTCGATATGCAGTTCCAGATAGCTGCCGGTTGCGCGGTTTCCCGGCTCCTTACCGCTATCGTAGCCAAATCGTTTGAGTTCCCGCGCAACCGGGATGCCGGATGCGTCGGTCGCCGCCAGTGCCTCTGCAAGGGGAAGCACACCGCAATGAACGCCCGAGCCCATCATGGCAGGCTGAAACCGGGCGCCTTCCTCGTTGGTCCACACGGCGACCTCTACCGGCGTCACTGTTGCAATGCCGAGATCTTCAAGCGTTTCCAGCACTTCCAATCCGGCCAGCACCCCCAGCACGCCGTCGAACCGGCCGCCATTGGGCTGCGTGTCCAGGTGGCTGCCGATGACAACCGGAGGCGCTGCCGGGTTCCGGCCCGCACGGCGGACGAACAGGTTGCCGATCTTGTCGAAGACCGGTGCAAAGCCGCGGTTTTTGCACCATGCAAGAAACAGCTCGCGGCCGTCCTCGTCATCCTGGCTGAGCGACAGCCGGTGCGAACCGCCGTTTGTTGTGGAACCGATTTCGGCCATGTCCATTAGCCGGGACCAAAGCCGCGTTCCGTCTACCGAATAACCTGTCATCGAACGCTCCTTCAAAGCTTCGCGAAATACCCGCATGATCCCCGCCGGGGCAGCTTCCCGGTAGTCCCCCATCTGTGGGACTGGCGAACCGCCCCCAGTATCGTGGTGCTTTTGGTGCCGCTTTTGGCAGTCCTCTTCAGGCTGGCAGTGATTGCACGCACAGGCTGCATAGAGGGCAGATTGGCACTGAATATACGGGCTGACCGGAAACTGCGCCGTAGGGAAGGGTGACGGGTGACTTTGGTTGACCGGAATATGACCCACGTCCGGGAACTGCTTATTTTCGATTTTGCAGACCACTGGGGTGTCCCTCCAAAGGGGCTGCGATGAGCGTGAAGGCGAAGATGCCGAAGCGAACCGAATGGGTCGGCTTCCCGGGCAAAATTGCTGGCTACTGCAGCCGGGAGATTGCATGGGGCTGAAGGTTTCCGTGGCTTCGACCTCCCCATGTTGCTAGCAGTTTTTCGTGCCTCACCAGCCGGGGACTCGTAAGACACGAGCGTCTGCGGCATCTCGCTCAATTGAATTTCAGAATGTGGAGCAGGCTTCGATCAGTAGACATTCAACGCCGATCAAGGCGCTCGCGGCGCTGAGCATGGCGCTTGCGGCGGTCGTCGCGATCGTGGGAGTAAAGTTCCAGATCGATTCTGCCGCGGCGCAGCAGCGCGCGCAATCAGCCCGGGATTGTTACCGGGGCTTTCTCGGGATTTCGATGAACAAATCCGAACTGGCCACCTTCGACCACTGCGTCGCTCATCCCTTTGAAAAGCGCATTGCCTATGACCATTACGTCGAATACCTGCTCTATACCGCCGAGCAAACGATCAGCCTCGGACCGGAATGGGCAGAGCGCTTGCCGAGACTTTGGCGCCGCATCGCGAATACATTTGCACCAACATTGCGGCGCGGATCTGCATCCGGAAGCTCGCCGCCTGTTCAATGAACTGGCTGGCACTTCCTGCAGGACATTGCCGCCCTGCGCTGACTGACATCAGATTGGCGCGGAAGAGCATTGGCACTCGCTGGTCTCGCATTGGCATTATGGGTGCGTGCACCCTCACCTTCATCCCCGACCAGGAAAGAATCCGGCGATTTCGGACGGCCGCCCGCACTGGCCGTCAGCGGGAGGCGCCGCGAACTAAGCGCAGGATCAGCGCCAGTGCAAATAGCACGAGGAAAATAAAGAACAGGATCTGTGCGATCCCAGCGGAGGCCGAAGCGATGCCGCCAAATCCGAAGATGCCGGCAATGATGGCAACGGCCAGGAAAACGAGAGCCCAATTGAGCATACCTTGTCCTTTCGGTTGCGAGTTGTTGTTAGTAAAACCCTTCAGGCAGCCAAAAGTTCCGTATTGCGGTCCGGAACTTCCTTAGCGGCAAAGTGCTGACCGCGATCCGTCAGGACAAAACATAGTTCTGGCCGCCAATCCGGGCGCAAGGCCGGGCCGGGGACCTATTCGCGGCGCGCATTTGTTGATCTTTAAAGCGGCGATGCCCCGCGCAAGAAACTCGAAGCAGAGAGACCGCTGAAACCTAGGAAGCCGAAGCTGGAGGCAGGCGGAAGATTTGGCGGAAGCACCTGGCAATGCTGCGTCAGATCAACGGCCGCCGTTCGGGCGCGGTCAATTCGACCATCGCCACCTCGGCAAGCGCGGGCAGGTCCCTGATCTGCAGATTTCCATTCTGCCATTGTGCAAGTTTGCTGTCCCGCAGCGTTTTCAGCATCTTGTTGGTGTGTACCAAAGACAGGCCAAGCGCATCTGCCAGGTCCTGCTGGCGGTATGGCAGCGGCACTGTGTCCTTCACCTCCATGCCAACAGATTTGAGCCGCTCGTAAATCCGCACCAGTGCCCAGGAAATGCGCTGCGAAGCATCCCGCTGCCCCAGAGACGCAATGGTTTCGCCCAGGAAATGCTCCTCGACCGCGGCAATCCACGTCAAGTCGTATGCGCGCTCTGGCTGCCGCTGGAACAGCTCATACAGCGCAGCGCGGCGGAACACGCACAGCGTCATCGGGGTGGCCGCTTCCACTGAATGCTTCATCTCTCCCATCAGGCTGGCCTGCAGACCGGCTATATCGCCGGGGAAAAGAAAATTGATCACTTGCCGGCGGCCATTTTCCAAGGTCGTGTAGCGCGTGCCCATGCCGCTCAGCACTGTATAAAACTGCGGGCTGTTAGATCCTTCCAGCAGGATCGTCGTGCCTGCATCCACCGTTAGCTCTCCAGTTTTAAACTCCTGGGTAAAGATGACTTCTTCACGCGACATTGGTGTAAAAACGGGCCGCTTGCGCAGCGGGCAATTCTGGCAGGCGGTTGGTGACACGGGCCTTCCCCTTTCGCAGCTATGTCACAGTTTAATGCGCCTGAACCGGAAAAGTTCCAAAATGCTTGACTGTAGGGGGAGCGGAAGCAATGGAAGAGCCCAATCAAGACAGGGCACATGTCTATCTGATCGTGTCCAGAAACTACCTGATCACTTGCGATATCTGCGATACCATCTCGGACTTTGACCCGGTGGCCGAAATCAGTGTGCAAAAGGGGCATGAATGCGCGCTGATGTCGATCACGCCATTCCGGCGGATTGCGGTGGCCTTTGTCGAAGCGGGATCCGAACAGGTTACCAGTCTCAAGATTGATCAGGCGGTTCAGGGACGCGGCGGGAGGCTGGTCCTATTGGGTGATGCTGCCGAAGACGAACTGGACGGGCATTCACCGCGCTTAAGATGGCCGGTGCTTGCCCGCCCAGTTTCCACCCGGATGATTCAGGCGCATCTGGCGCAGGAGCAGTGCAGGATGCGGAGCAATCGCGGTGTTGCCGGGCAAAGTTAGGGATTGCAGCAGAATTGCCGAAGTCCGTGAATGTTGATGGCTGTTGCACTGGAAGCGCTTGTTAAAGTGCACATGAATGCCTGGGTCGTCTGGTCACTCTTTCCCGGAATTTCTCCCGTTTCTTGCATGCTTAAGACTATAGGCTGCGTGTTTCAGATTGACCGGCCTGCTTATTTTGCGATCGCATCCATAGCGCGGCCGACAGTGAAGCCGTGCAACATGGTCGAAAGCAGGATGGTCAGCCCGATCAGTGCCCATAATTCCGGTTCGTTCACAAACTCCAAATGTGCGCCGGCGTAGCAGAGATAATAGATTGACCCGATCCCCGAACACCAAACACGGACACCACAAAACGGTCGCGTTTGCGGAGCTGCGAACCAGCCAGCGAGAGCCAGCCAGCCAGAGGCCGGATCACACCGATAAGCAAAAGCGCCAATAGGAGATGTGCCCAGGTTAGATCTTCAAGAAGAACCGGCAGGACATTGCCAAGGGCAACCAATAGCAGTGCTGTCAAAGCGTGTTCGATTGTTTCGCAGAAATCGTGCAGCCTGCGGTGAAAACGGTGTTCATTTTCGATCCGGCGCAGTGTCAGGCCCATGACAGCGACGGCGATGAACCCGTAGCCTTCGACCAGTTCGGTAGAGCCGTAGCAAAGCAATACGCCGGCAACCGCCACAACACCCGACGCAGTGTCAGCCAGAACCGCAGAACGGGGAAACCGAAACAGCACTTGCCCCAGCGCCCAGCCACCGCAGGCGCCCATCACAACACCTGTTGAGATACGGTACGCGACATCAATAATAAGCCAGTCAGCCAGCCATGCCTGAGGGTTCAACCCCTGCACGGCAACAATGAGGCCGAGGTAGACAAAGGGGAAGGCGAGCCCGTCATTGAGCGCCGCTTCAGTTGTCAGAGTAAAACGCACCGGGTGTTCGTTGCCTTCCATCGGCGGACCGACTTGCACGTCACCCGCAAGCACCGGGTCTGTCGGGGCCAGCACGGCACCCAGGAGTATTGCGCCGGCAGCAGTCATGCCGCCCAAGCCCCACCCCAGCACGGCAACCGCCAGGATTGTGAGCGGCATCCCGATGAGGAGAAGCCGGACCGTCGGGCTCCATTTTTTCCATGGCCTCAGGCTGTCGAGGCGGAGACCGGCTGCAAACAGCGCAATAATCACAGTCAGCTCGCTGACAACTTCCCAAGGCTTCGGGTGAGCGCGCGGGTCTGGAAGCTGGGGCAGGCCAGGAACCAGCCAGTAAGCCGCCATTCCGAGCAGGATGAGAAGCGGTGCGGCGGCAGGCTCTCGGGTTGAAAAGAAGCGCGGTGACCAATGAGCAAGAATGATCACTACACCCATGGCTGCAAGCATCAGGTGATAGGAGGCTAAGCCAAAGAATTCAGCGTGGTCCATGAGCGCCATTGAGCAGCATTTTGCGCCGCCAGACCAGTCTTAGGCAGTCTGGCGGACCGGTCTTTGAATTGCAGGAGAGCGTGCGGCCTAAGAATATTGCCACCAGATGGCCGCACGGCTTTGGTACCTGATAGGCGGTACTCACCGCATAGCGTGAAAAATGCTATGCGGTCTGCGCCTATATCAGATGCTCTCCAGCATGCGGTCGACAGCTTGGCGGACTTCGTCCTTGGTCTTGCCCAGTTTCTGCTGAAGCAGCCCTTCCAATTGTTCGCGCTCGCCCTTGGCCTGTTCCAGTTCGTCGTCGGTCAGGTCGCCATAGGTCTCGCGCAGGCGGCCCTTGAGTTCGGTCCAATTGCCGGTGAAACGGTCGTCGTCCATGTCGTGTTCTCCTTTCAAGATCGGGCGGAAACCGGGGGTGTGCCGCGGTGACGCGCTCTCAATTAGAAAACGCTGCCGAGGCCGTAAGGTTCCGTGCAGACCGTGAAACTTGCATCGGCAGCAATCCACAGACGGCGTGCGGCAGTGGCCACCTTGGAGTTTCAGGACCGGCTGGCTGCCGGGCGGTCTCTGCCGTCGTGGCAGCGTGTCTCCCTTCGAAGCCGGGCATGACCTTCATTAATTGTGCCGGAATGCATTATTCGCTGACCATCTCCATCACAGCATCCAGGTGGGATGTCTTGAACGGGCGAGAAAGCATGGGCAGGGACTGCAGTTCCGGCTCGGTGGTGTCCCCATTCACCAGGATGACAGGCCAATTTTTTGACAGAGCTGTGAAAAGCCAGTCACGCGCCGCCGGTTCACTAAGCGGGAAGGCAAAGAACACCAGCCGGGGCGGCGGCTGGCTGTCATCGAAAAATGCGGAACACTGCTCAATTTTGGTTTCGCTCAAAACGGTATCCAGACCGCGGCGGATCAGATAGTCGCTTATGTCAAGCGCTTCAAGAGCGTTCTTTGTCAGGATCAATACCGGCGCTTCCGCGCCGCGAGTTTCAGTACCCATAAGGTCTCCATTCACTTGTAGAGGAGCCATGGCATTGCGCCGGGCAGCTGGCATTAAACTATGACATATCGAGTCTCGAAAAATGCCGTCAGAGTGTTTTTCTGTCCGGACACAGCCGCGGGATGGCGAACCCGAAGGCGGGCAAGGGAGGGTGTCGGCTAACCTGTTGATAAATATTGGTTGTCGTGCATTGCCCTGGGGTGGTGCGGTTGGAAGAGGAAAGTCTTCCCTGAAAGCTTCGGCCGCAACGGCGGGTAAAGCCAATTGTCACAGGACACTTCACTCCAGCGGGCGGCACGTTAGGGGCTATGCCCCTTGGCCAGCGCGGGATATCCGGGCGTCATATGGCGGATTTGCAACGTGATCCAAGCCGAACGGCGCGGTTGCCTCCAGACGTTTTAAAGCCAGGGGGACTGCTTTATGGATTTTTGTATGAGGACAATCCAGGTCGCCAGTCATCCAGCGTCTTGCCTGCGGACCGTTTGTAGCAGCCGGATGCGGAGAGCGCACTGCTCCGGCAGGCGAACCGTCACCTGCATAACAGTGCGGACCTGCCGCAGCGATGGCCGCCGAGTGGTGCAACTGCCTTGGAATTGATCGGGAGGATGCGGATTTGAACCGTAGAAAGATTTGTACCGGGCGGCATCAGGGGCGCATCCTGACGCTTGGGCATGGACTGAAGGCGTTTTTAGTGTGCCTGGTTGCTGCGGCTGCACTCTGCCTTGGAACGGCCAGCGGCCAGGCACAGACCGCCACTGATCCGGTTCAGACCGACGGCCTGATCGAAGTCGGCGACGCGGCAGTGCGCGATAGCGCGATTTTGAGCAGGATCGAAAAACTGCTCGCTGAAATTGAAGGCTATGGGGCCGTGACAGTATCGGTTTCCGAAGGTGTTGTCCGTATCACCGGCCAGGTGATCGACAATGCGGCGCAAGACAGGCTGACGCAGATCGTCAACCGCGTGGCCGGTGTGGTGGCGATTGAGAACGAAACCGAAATCAGCGGCACGCTCGAAGAGAGGCTGGCCCCCGCGGTGGACCGGATTGCCGCCCGCACGCGGAATCTGCTGGCGAACGGGCCGATTTTTCTGGTTGCGGTGACGGCCTTCTTTCTGGTGGCGGCAGGAGGCTGGCTGCTGACGACGCGGATCGGCATCTGGACCCGGCTGGCACCCAACCCCTTTATCGCGGATGTCTACCGGGCGGTTGCGCGTATCATGTTCATTCTGACGGGGCTGGTTCTGGCGCTTGATATCATGAACGCAACGGCGCTGATTGGTGCCGTGCTGGGGGCGGCGGGGGTAGTTGGCCTGGCGCTTGGCTTTGCGGTGCGTGACACAGTGGAGAACTTCATTGCCTCCATTCTGCTTAGCCTGCGCCAGCCGTTCAGGCCCAATGATTACGTGGACATTCAGGGCGATCAGGGAACGGTGGCGCGGCTGACTTCGCGGGCAACCATCCTGATCTCTCCCGAGGGCAACCATATCCGAATTCCCAATGCCACTGTCTTTAAGGGGCGCATCGTGAATTTCACCCGCGATCCGCATCGCCGTTTCGGCTTTGATCTGGGTGTGGATGCCGACGCTGATCTGGCAGCGGCGTTGTCCACAGCCGTGGCCGCACTCGAGGCGCAGCCATTTGTGCTGGAAGATCCGGAGGTTGGCGCCTGGATCAGCGAAGTCGGGGATTCCAATGTGATCCTGACCTTCACCGGCTGGGTAGATCAGACCCAAGTGGATTTCGCCAAGGCGCGCGGTGAGGCGATCCGGGCAGCCAAAATGGCGCTGGAAGGCGCGGGATTCGGCCTGCCCGAGCCAATCTACCGGGTCCGTCTGGACGGGGCGCAAGACGCCGCTGCTGCCGCCCCGGCGAAGCGCGTTGACACCCGGAAAACCCCGCCAGCGGCCAGCAGCGCAGATTTGCCCGAGGCCGCCGATCCGGCGCGGGCGGAACCGGCGGTGACCGGGGCCGCCGAGCGGGAGCGTGAGGGGCTGGATGGTGTGGAGAACTTGCTGGATGCGCAGCAGCGCGCCGAGTAAGGACCGGCTGCCGCCCGCACCTGGCGGTGCGGGCATATTCCACTCACATAATATTGTGCAATGGATCCTCAGCCGTCTTTGCAGGCAGGCTGTGGCGCGGATCCAGCATAACTCCCAGCCACAACAGAAGCGGCAGCGCCACAAATGCACCGATGGGACCCCACAGCCACAGGCCGAAAACAATGGCCAGAAAGACCAGCAACGGGTTCACTGCCAGACGGTTGCCGACCAGTAATGGCGTGACGATATTCGCCTCGGTCAGGTTAATGATAAGGAACAGCACCGGCGGCGCCACCGCAAGGGCACCGGTGAATTGCAGGGCGCCGGCAATACCCAGCCCCAGAATCATCAGCAGCGGGCCAAGGTAAAGAACGTAGTTCAGCAGGGCCGCCGCAAGCCCCCAGAGCACGGCGTATTCCAGCCCCAAAGCCAAGAAAATGCCTGCAGTCACCACGCCAAGACCAGCATTCACCACGGTGATCGCGGCAAAATAGCGGGCCACGGCCTTGTCGGCATGCTTGAGCCGGCCGTACAACGGACCGGTGAGGCGGTAGAGATCGTCCCGGGTCAGCGTGAAGAAGAACAGCGTGCCCACGAAGATGAACACTTGAGAGAGAAAGCTGGGCGCCAGCCATAGCGCGTCCCCACGGATGGGATGGCGGTTTGGGGCTCCATCGTTTCAGCGCCGACGGTGTTTTCGATTTCCTCGCTGATGGTCTCTATCCCGCGCAGCAAGGAAGAGGCCTTGTCGATCAGTGAGGATATGACCGCCTTGATGCGCGGCAGTTCCTCGATCAGGGCATTCACGACCGGCTCGATCAGCAGTACGGCGGTGGCTACAAACAATGTGCAGGCAAGCAGCAGAGACAAGGCAATCACCAGCCGCGGCACGCCATAGCGTGCCAGCTTGTCAGCAAGCGGCGACACAACGATGCCCAGCACCAGAGCAAAACTCATCGGTGCCAGGATCTGCTGTGCGTGCTGCAATGCCGCTGTGATGCTGATGATCGTGAGGATCATCAGCATCACCCGGACCCCCGGCCGCTGAGTGTGGTCTTTAGATATCCTGGCATTGCCGTCAGACAGAAGCCGCATGCGGTGCCGGGTCGGTATCTGACGGATCGAGGCTTGCGCTGGCCTTGCGGTGCAGCTTGTCCATTTCCTCGCGGAGGGCGGCCTCGGCTTTGGCGGCCAGCGCATCACGGCGGGCGCCAAGCAACTCGTCCTCCTGGCGGGTAGAAGGCAGCAAGGCCCCGATCAGTGCGCCCAGGCCTAGGGCAATGGCCCCGGCGGCCAGCGGGTTCTGATCGAAAAAAGTTCGCGAGCGGGCCGCGGCTTTGGCGGTATGCGATTCAACTTTCTCCTGCGCCTGCAGGGCAGCAGTGCGCGCCTTCAACACCCGCTTGCGGGCAGCTGCGGGCAGGGCGTCCAGCCCTGCGTCCAGTGTCTCGCGCATCTTGCCAGCGCGGAGGGTTTCTTCACTCATACCGGTCATCTCCTGTTTAATGGCGGCATCTGCCGCGGCGACACGCGCGTCAAAACCGGCAAAAGCGGCTTCGGGGGAACGGCGGCGGCCGGCTTGGCGGCGGTGCGCGGGCGGCTGCTGCTGCCGGTTCCGGTGAACAGAAGGGCCAACCCAGCCCCGGCCAGAACCAGGGCTGCGGGATTGCGCTTGGCTGCGGTAATTGCCTGGCGCCCCAGTTCGCCGCCATAGCCGTTTGCCGCTGCCGAAAGCTGTTCGGTCACCGATTGCGGCGCAACGGTGCCGGACAGGCTGGACAAGCTTTCTGCCAGCCGGAGGCGGTTTGCGTCCACGCGTTGTTCGATCTCTTCAGTAGCGGGCATTTGCGGCCTCCTTGATGCTGGCGGCATCTTTTTTAACATTGCTGATGGTGCGCGATGGCAGCAGCGCCTCGCTGCTGAGCTGCGACTTTCCGAACAGCAGCAGACCCAGGGCAATGGCGATCAGCCCGCCGCCGACGATCAGCGCGGCCCATCCGGCGGACAGGCCTGCGGATGCAATCCAGGCGACCAGCGCTGCCGCAAGCACATGCAGTCCAGCCAGTGCCACCAGAGCGGCAATAGCGAAACAAGCCAGCCCGGTTCCGGCGCGGGCGGCATTCTCCTTCAGCTCGCTCTTGGCAAGCTCGGCCTCACTGCGCAGCAGTGCCGTGAAATGCCGGAGAGCTTCCAGGAACATATCCGGCGCTTGGCGCAGATCATGACGTGCCATGCCCGGCCTCCTGCGTCATATCTGCCGGACCGTTGCTGCGGCCGTCCGGTTCGCTTGCCTTGAGGAAGCGGGTGGCGGCGAACCCGGCCAGTGCCGCGCCGCCCAAAAACAGCAGCGGATTGCGGCGCGCAAAGGCACTGACATCACGCACAGACTGTTCAATGTCCAAGCTGCGCACCCGGTGGGCGGCGTCCTCAAGGTGGCCGGCAACCATCTGCGCGGCCTGCGACTGCATGGAGCCCGGTGCAAAAGCATCCGCTGCGGCGCCAGCGGCATCCGCTGTAGCCTGCACCTCGCGGGCGGCCTGCGACTGCGCGGCGTCTGCGGCATCGCGAACCGTGCCTTTAACCGCACCCTTGGCCTTGCGGCCCAGATCGGCAGCTTGGGCGCGGGCTTGCGATTCCAGATCAGAAGTATCGGTCATATCATCTGCCTCTTTGGTCTCGGGGTTCTAGGGGAAAACGCGCGCTGACGCTTTTTGTTCCCTTGGTCGAATGAAAACGGCCCGGCGTCCGAAGCCCGGGCCGCACAATGGCTGCAGCAGCCGAGTCAGATTTTCGCGGCAGAGGACTTTGGACCTGCAATCAGCCAGATGATAAATCCCACAACGGGCAGAATGAGGATCACCAGCGTCCAAAGGATCTTGGCTGCGGTGGAGGCGCCAGAAGACAGGATCTGAATGATCGCATAAATGTCGGCGGCCAGCACCAGCAGGCCAATAATTCCATATTCCATGATTTGCTCCCTTCGGTTTGTTGTTCTGAAGGGAAAACGCGCGGAACCGGCAAAAGGTTCCCTGTCAGGGCAAAAATGGAAGGTGACCCTTTTAGGGATGGCGGCCGGCCAGCCGCAAAAAAGCCGCGCTGGCTGCGCGGCTTTGGCAAATTTCGAGTAATTCGGACGGCCCCTGCGGGCGGCAGGGTCAAAAACGGCTGCGCATGGCAAGGCCCAGCAGCACCCCAACGCCCAAGGCGCCGGCAATGGCAAGGCCCGGGTTTTTCCTGACAAATGCTTGTCCCTCTTTGGTCAGACGCTGCATTTCACCGGAACTGTACTGAAGCCCGGCGTCAATCTGCTCTTGCGCCTGCTGAACCGTTTGAGCGGCCTGCTCTTTTACGCGTCCTGCGAGGTTGCCGGACTCGCTGTCTGAAGTGGATGCGGCGCTGCTTTTGGTTTTCTGCTGTGCTTCGGCTGTGTTGGTCATGTGTCGGGTTCCTTTTACTAGCTGCCATTCTGCTGTGTGCGTGCGGCGGGTCAGGTCAGCCTTTTATCAGGCGGACAATGATCGAGAGGACAAAGAGCACCAGGAAAATCACAAAGAGGATCTGTGCGATCCCGGCGGATGCGCCCGCGATGCCGCTGAATCCAAGAACTGCGGCGACGAGTGCCACGACGAGAAACGTGATTGCCCAACCAAGCATGGCTCTTTCCCTTCATTGTTTGCGCGCTGCGAAGAGCGCCATCTGGCAAGTTAACGGCTGAGCGGGCGAATGGTTCCGGATTTCCGTTGCCATGACTGCAATGCTGCGGATTCTTAGCAAAAGAAAAAGCGCAGCGGCCGGCGCTGCGCTTTGTGAAACCGGGACGCTTGATCAGCCGCCGTCGCTGGCGTCTTCTTCAGGGCTTTGAATGTCGACGGTGGGGACGGTCACGGTCACTTCTTTGGTGCCGGTTTCAATGTCGCCAACCTCGGCGTCGAATTCCGGCAGCTGACCGCCTTCGACGGAGACCTCCACATCAGGAAGACGGGTATCCTGGGTCTGATCGATGTCGATCATATAGATGCCAAATACCAGCACAAGGATGCCAGCGACTGCGGCAAGAATAATAGGAGGTTTCACGATACTGTCCTTTCGGGTTGCTTCATCCGGCTAACGCGCCCGCGAGCGGAAAGGTTCCGTAAAAAACCGCCCGGCACAGCAAAAATGCAAGTCGATTCAAGGCTCAACGCGCTAAGTGAAAAAGAAAAGGACCCCTGCCGGATTAAAGGCAGGGGTCCAGTGAATGGACCAAATCGGGGACGGGCCCTGCAGCGTTTTCAGGCTGCTAACTGTTGAAAGACGCACAGCACGCGGAAATGTTCCGCAAGAAATGCGCGGAGCGCAAAATTCTGTGGCTCATTCGCCTGCGCAAATGCGCTGCGGGGCGCCAGTCTGGCAATGCGAGGGATCAGACCAGCGGGCGTTCACGGACATGGCTTTCCTCACCCGCCAGCTCTTCCAACTTTTCCATATCATGGATCGTCAGCGTACCTTGCTGCCAGCTCAGAACGCCATTCTTGCGCAATTCGGCAAGTTGTTTGTTGGTGTGGACAAGAGAAAGGCCCAAAGCGTCTGCAATATCTTGCTGGGTATAGGGAAGGGGCGCCGTATTTTTGCGGGCCTGCCCGGTTCCTTCGGCACGTCGAAAGAAACGGGCCATTGCCCAGGCGATCTTCTCATAGGCCGGGCGCTGACCGACAGCGGCCAGCGCATCGCCCAGGAAATGTTCCTCGACCGCAGCCAGATGGGCAACAGCAAAGGCGCGTTCGGGGTGGCAGGTAAACAGATCCCAGATGCCGGCCCGGTTGAACACGCAGAGCGTCATATCCGTCACCGCTTCGACCGAGTGGCCCATTTCCCCCATCACCCCGGCCTGCAGGCCCAGGAAATCGCCGGGCATCACAAAGCCGACCACCTGGCGGCTGCCATCGCTTAGCATTTTGTATTTCAGCCCCATGCCAGACAGGGCGGTGAACAATTGCGGTGATTTTTCCCCCTGGGTCAGCAGGTGGGTTCCGGGGCCTGCCTGCATTTCACCAGTCTTGAAGCGCTGCATAAAGTCGGCCTCTTCCGGCGAGAACTCCAGGAACAGGGACTGCCTGCGCAGCGGGCAGTTTTCGCAATTGGTTGTCATGACCAGCCTCACCGGCAAAGGCGCGGCTCCGTTCTGCCTGTGCGGATGCCCAGCGGATGCACCTGCGCCACTATTGTCCGTTGGTCCGGCCTCTGGGAAGAAAAAAGAAGCAGGACAAGACCGCGCTCTCCGCCAGGAGCAGCGCAGTACTGACACACAGACCGGATGGTGTGGATAGCTCCTGCTCCAATCGGCGTCGCGATGCGCCATACTGCAGTTGTTATCTACTGCTTATGAGAGGAGCTACCCAATGCAGGTTACAACAGTCGGCCTCGATTTGGCCAAGAGTATCTTTCAGGTCCACGGCGTGAGCGAGAATGGCGAAGTCGCTTTCAATCAAGCTCTGCGACGCGCGCAGTTGCTCGCATTCTTTGAGAAACTTCCACCCTGTCTGGTTGGGATGGAGGCTTGCGGATCCAGTCATTATTGGGCGCGGCAGTTGAGTAAATTGGGCCATGAAGTGCGCCTGATCCCGGCGATGTATGTGAAGCCCTATGTGAAGCGGGGCGAATCCGATGCGGTTGATGCCGCTACCATCTGCGAGGCGGTGACGCGCCCGACCATGCGTTTTGTAGCGATCGAATCGGAAGAGTAGCAAGCTGTGCTGTTTCTTCACCGCGCCCGCGATCTGATTGCCCGGCAAAGAACCCAGCTGAGCAATATGCTGCGCGGTTTATTGGCTGAATTTGGTATCGTGATTGCGCAAGGGATCGGCAGCGCGATCAAGTTTGCAAAGGGTGTGTTGGATGGAGACAAACCCGGTATTCCTGAGGTGGCCGTTGATGTGCTCAGCAACCTCAGCAACCAGCTTGTTGCACTGCACCTACGTGTTCGCTGGTACGAGATGCGCTTGCAGCTCCAAGCCAGGCAGGACCCTCGCGTGATGTTGTTGCGCACAATCCCCGGCGTCGGGCCGGTCACGGCGTCAGCGGTCATTGCAACAGCCGGAGACGCCAGCCAATTCAAAAACGGTCGCGAATTTGCCGCCTGGCTGGGCCTGACACCGCTCAACCGGTCAAGTGGCGGCAAGGAAAGGCTAGGCCGCATCTCCAAGATGGGGGACCGATACATCAGACGGCTGCTGGTCACAGGAATGACGTCTCGACTGAGGCAATTGAAAGCACATCCGGAGCGCGTTGATCCGTGGGCCCGAGCATTGCTTGAACGCAAACCAACCCGCCTTGCCACAGTTGCAATGGCAAACAAGACGGCGCGGATCATTTGGGCCGTCCTAACAAGGAACGAATACTACAGACCGCACACTGCTTAAACCGAGGAGAACAGAACACACGAGACAGCAAGACCATTGAAATGATGGAGCACAGTCAGCCCGTCAACCGAGACACCCCGTCGAATGTCAGGGACACCTAATTGCCCGCAGAGCGGTTTGGGACTCGGGTTGCGGAAACCATCAAGGCCAGCGGCCACATGTGCCGCACAAACAGGCCGGACACACGTCTGCTTCTGACAAGTGCCGAAATCAGCTTCAAAAATGTCTTGCTTTGCAGCAGCTATCCACACAGGACATTCAGGCAGCGGGAGTCTTGGATAGAATCCCGGCTGTCACGCTGTCGGTCAGCTCCAGTGCCTCGTCATCTTTCAGGTGCAGCAGATCCGCAAGGGATGCACGGGCGCGTCCGACCCGGCTTTTGATCGTGCCGACTGCGACACCGCAGGTTTCTGCGGCTTCCTCATAGGAAAATCCGCCCGCACCCACCAGGGTCAGGGCTTCGCGCTGGGTGTCAGGCAGCTGGTCAAAGGCCTGCATAAAGTCGCGCATGTTCAGGCGGCCGTCGTGATCGGGCTTGGAGGCCAGCGCCAAAGCCAGCGATCCGTCGGCATCCTCCACTTCGCGCTTACGCTTGCGGCGCAGTGAATAGAAAGTATTGCGCAGAATGGTAAACAGCCAAGCCCGCATGTTGGTGCCGGTTTTGAACTTGCCGATGTTGGTCCAAGCCTTGATCAGCGTGTCCTGCACCAGATCATCGGCGGTTGCGGAATTCCGGGTGAGACTGAGCGCAAAGGCGCGCAGCGCGCCGAGATGCTCGGTCAACTCATCGCGCGGATCAGCTGTCATTGGATGTCCTTCTTAGGAAGCTCAGCTTTGCGCAGCTGCTCAAGCAGATCGGTGAACCGCTCGGGCAGCGGTTCCGCTGCCAGTTCGTCAAAGGCCTTCTTCAAATTGCGGTCGATATGGTCCGCAGCACTGGGCACTTGTTGGTGGTGTTTTAGGTTTGCCATTTTTCCCTCTGCTCGACGCTCACCGGAAGCCAACGCGTCAAGATGGGAATGGTTCCTGCCGGTGCCGTATAAAACAGGAGTCGGCTGGACGAGCACCTTGGCCGCCGCAGATATCAATAGGCGCGTTTACGCTGGCTTGCCCGCCTGCTCCCAGCCGGAAACTCCCCAGGAGAGTCATTTGATGTCAGGCCGGTCATCTGCGCCACGGTGTGTCATTAAACGGCTGACCGACAGAAGCAGGGCCGCCAGCCCCGCCGTGAGAAAAGCCATCACAGTGAAGCCGAGGCCCGCCGCCATTCCAACCGCTCCGGCAACCCAAATGCTGGCTGCCGTAGTAATGCCGCCGACCCGCTTGTCACCCTTGATGATCGCCCCCGCACCGATAAAGCCAATAGCGCCCATCAGCCCCTGGGCCACGCGGGTCGGATCGGAAGACAGGCCCTCGGCTTGCATCTGACGGCCGAATTCCAGACCCAAGATAACAAAAGCGGCAGCACCAAGCGAAACCATCATGTAAGTGCGGATGCCCACCCGGCGGTGGCGCAATTCCCGGTCCAGCCCCAGCAGCGCACCGCCTGCCAGGGCAACGGCCAGCCGCAATGCCCAGTCCAGCTGTAAGGCCCAGTCCAGCTGTGTTGAAGAGCTTCCTGCACCTGCGAATATGTCCATTCAGCCGATCCTCCCGACATTACTCCTGGTCCCCGCGCGGCTGCAGGGGCACGACTGGCAAACGCCTGAAACGGCGCCGAGTTCCCTGGCCGGGCTCCCATGCGGGCGCGCTGCCAAGCGCCGGTTCCAATGCTCACCTGCGCGAGCAAGCGCTTGCACCCTTACTCAGTTCCCTGTGCCTAAGGGCCTATCATTATAGGAAAACTTGCGGGAATCCGATCATTTAAAAAGTTTCTCCAGCCAATTCAGGAACCTTTCAAGAAGCCCGCGCGTTGCTTCGGTGCATCCCCAAGAAGGGGCAGAAACGTAAGGAGCTTAAAACATGACTCATCTGATCCGCACCACCGCCCTTGTTACGGCTATGGCGACGGCAGCTGCAGCCGGCTCAAAAGTCTCCGAAATAGACGTGACGGCAGACCTGAGCGCGATCGAGAATTATCCGGCAGCCGCAGTCTGGACCAGCCTGGAAACAGACTTGGAAACCGCCCTGGCGGAGCGCCTTGTCGGCCAAATCGCGGATGAAGATGCTGAAGAGGCGGCGGAAATCCATGTTGAGATCGACTCCGTCATGCTGGCCAGCAATTTCGAACAGGCTCTGGGCGTTGGAGAATGGATGCTGAAAGGCGATGTGGACATTGATATGCCCGACGCATCCAAGGACATGCGTTACGACCTGACCGTTTCAGCTGACCAGCTGAACACATATTACCCCGAAGGCACTGACCCGGCCGCCGTCGCTGTAGACAGCGAGGTGTTTTACACCGCCATCATCGATGCCTTTGCAGGCAACGTTGCGTCGAAACTGAAGTAAGGAAAACACTATGCGCATCATTCTCGCACTATTCGCACTGGCCGGTCTGGCCGCCTGTGAAACCACCGAAGGCTTTGGCAGGGACGTGTCGAATCTCGGCAATGAAATCACCGAAGAATCCCAAGAAGCACAGTAGAGAGCTGCTGTACTTCCTGGATGTTTATTGGCCCGGCGGCTTATCGGCGCCGGGCCTTTTTTGCGCCGGTTGTGCTGAAGCGCCAGGCAACGGGACTGGTGGCGGTTCAGACGATGTCTTCAGTTGCCCCCGGCAATGGTTGCCGCAGTTCCGACATCCTATCGGGGTCATGCGGAACCAAAAGTCCGCGGCGCGCCTCGGGGCGGCGCACCTTGTTGCGGCGGATTTCGTTCTGCCACCAAGCGGCAGCACGGGCCGGATCCAACGCTTCAGCCGGCAGTTCTTCTTGCCACCAGTGCCGCGTCAGCGCATGCCACAGCGTCCTGATCCTGTCTTGCTGCGTGATCCGCAGCGCTGCCTCAGTATCCCATCGCATTGAGCGCCCGTTCAGATTGGCTGAACCCACCATGGCGAAATCCTGGTCAGTGAGCAGAACCTTGCTGTGCAGATAGATCATCGGAGATCCCGCCAGCACCGAAGGCGCTTCGCGGGCTGCCATGCGCCGCTGCACCGGGCTGGCAATACAGGCGCGCGCACCAAAGGCGGCGCTTATCTCCTGCAGCGCTTCGGCCTGCAGCGCCATGCCATAGCGCGCATCCAATCCGCGGTTTTCATCAAAGGCGACCTCCTCGGGCAGCGCGGGAAGGATCAGGATCAGCGACAGGTCCGGGTTGCGGCGTGCGGCATCGGCCAGCCCGCGCGCAATAACGCTGGAGCGCAGGTATTGGGTTTCCAGATAGATCAGCTGCCGGGCTCGTGCGAAGGCCTCCAGGTGGTCCTCCTCAATCTCCTTCAGGACCGTCCTCGGTGACAAGGCCCAGAAACCGGCGCGGCGAGGTGCAGACAGCGTGCGACGGATATGCTTGCCATCGGGCGGTTGCTTGCGCAGGGCGATTTCGTCCTGAAAGCGCTCCAGATGGCTTGCGGCTTCTGCGGCTTCGGGGCCGCGCAGCATCAGCTGCACATCGGCCCATGTTTCATGCGCCGGCTGGTCATGCTTCTGCGTGTCATAACGGCGCCGGTTCAGATCCAGCCCGCCGATATACAGAACCTCACGGTCGATCACCGCGACTTTCTGGTGCTGCGAAACCGGGTAAAGCTGCGGCACACCCTGACGGCTGGCCGCGGCAGGCCGCAGACGTCTAGGCAGCTTGCGCAGTTTGCGCATCACGAACGGAGAAAAGGCAAGCCGCGGCAAGAGACCCGCCCGCGCCGGATGCAGAACGGCCGAGACCGATAGCCGCGCAGCCTGATCCGGTTCAAGCCGGGCCGCGATCCCTTGCGCCTGTTTCAACGTGTCTTGTGCGGCGGCATGCAGCGGCGCGGCCATGACAGGATCAAAGTCGCTTACAATCAGCCGGACCCGAACCCCGCGCTGTAATGCGTCAACAATCAGATCGGCCCAGGTTTCCCCGGTTTCCAGCGCTTCGGGGCTTAGCAGGCGGTTGGCGAAATCGAACAGGCGGAAGCTGGCGGTGATTTCGCTCCGGGCATCCAGGACTGCGCGCTCAAACGCGGGCCAGGCCTGCTCCGCGGTGATCAGAACTTCAAAATCACCGCGGCGGAGTTCAGGCGGCGGGTTCTGCTTCATCTTGCTCCTGTTCCGGCATCGGCGCTGCTGGTGGTACGGCTCCTGCAACGGCGGGAAAGCCCAGCCGGTACGTGAAACTGTGCTCTTTTTCATGCGTGACGGCTTCGCCGTCAAGCTGAGTGGCAAACGCTGCCATCAGCCGTGTTCCGATGCCAGTTCCGCCGATTTCCTCCGCCGGATCCAGCAGAGGTTGCCCTTTGGTGTTGGTCAATTCCAGCTCCAGCCAATTCTTGGCGGTTTCGCGCAAACTGACACTGATTTCCGGCCGTCCCCCGTCGGGCACGCCAATGTATTTGACCGCATTGGTCATCGCCTCCGATACAAGCATTGACAAGGTTACCCCTGATCCTGGCTGAGCGGCATCTGTGCAAGGTTCGTTTCGATCGCAATGTCCTGTCCGGTTCCTGCATTCATGGTGCCGATCTCCGCGATCAGCTCATTGATCAGCTCCCGGCTGTCCACGGTGGAAATGTCGGGGTTGGTGTTCAGGCTGCGATGGATCGTCGCCAGGCCGCGCACCCGCCGCTGCAGCTGTGCCAGCATCCTCCGGGCTTCGGGGGTCTGCGCGTTCCGGCCCTGCATATTCATTATGGACGCCACAAGCTGGAGGTTGTTTTTCACCCGGTGATGCACCTCGCGCAGCAGCATGGTCTTTTCCTCAAGGTCAAGCTCGCGCCGCCGCTCTGCTTCGCTGAGAATCGCCACCATGCGGTTAAAAGACAGCCGGGCTTCCTCAAACTCGCGCGGAGGGCTGTTGAGTTTCAGGCTTGGGTCATCCCGCTCTCCCAGCGCATACAGCCGCATTGCCCTGCGCAACGCGCTGAGATGGCGGATCACCATTTGCTGAAGACCGAGGACAGCAACCGAAATCCCGGCAAGCCACATCAGGACCGGGAAAGCGAGCGTCATCCAGGAGGTTGGGCTGGCGCTTACGGTCATGGCATTTTCCACCGGCCAGCTGCCGACTACGGAAACTTGCCCGGGGAGAATTTCACTCACTGCGAAGAAACGTTCCTGGCCAGAGCGCGCGTCTTCAAAAAACGTGTCGCCGGTGCGCTGCAGCAGTTCCCGGCGCGGTACTGAAACCGGCAGGGCCTGTGCGGCTTGCTGCTCTGGAATGCTTGCGGACAGGATCTCCCCCTGCGCGTCCAGAGTGACAAAACGGATACCCTGCTCGGCCCATTTGGTGCCGGACAGTGATTTGGTCAGCTGATGCGGAACCGCGATGGAGACGTAGCCCAGCAGGATGCCGTCGCGCTGCACCGGGCTGGTTGCCACCAGCTGGGGACCGCTTCCGCCCAGTATCTCCTGGCCCGCCGCAAACGAGAGGCGAGCAGCCTGCCGGGCTTTGAGAAACAGCCACTTCTCGGAGACATCCCCGATGCTGCCGTCCGAGGTGCATTCCATCGAGCCGCCGGGCGTGATGAAGGCGGCAAATGTGAACGGGTTCTGGCCCTGGGTGAACGATTTCATCAGGTTTGCACAGCGGTCATCACTGCCGAACACTGGCAGGATGGCTGCGGCCAGGCCTTCTGTCGCGCCGCCGGCCCGCTGTAAAAGTTCACGCTCCTTGGCGGCGGCCTGCTGTGTGTGTGCCAGCAATGATGCATGGGACAGCCTGTTGGCTTCTGCCACCACGGCGTTGGTCTGGTACAGAGCGATCAGGCCCAGCGGCAACAGCGCAAATGTCATCAGCGCGGCCAGGCGTACCAGCAGGCTGCCGCCCTGCAGCCGCGGGACTTTGATCATGCGGCGCTTTGCTGGGCGACGATCCCAGCCGTGACCGTATCAGTCAGTTCCATTTTGCTTTCTTCATCCAGTTCCATCAGCTCTGCCAGGCGGGCACGGGCACGGTTTACACGGCTTTTGACAGTTCCGGTCTTCACGCCGCACATTTCTGCTGCTTCGTCATAGGAAAATCCGCCTGCGCCAACCAGCACCAAAGCTTCGCGCTGCTCGTCGTTCAATTGCGCAAAGGCGGCGTTGAAATCGCGCATGTGAAGCCGCCCGTCGTGATCGGGCTTTTGCGCCAGGGCGCCGGACAACGCGCCATCTGTATCCTCCACCTCGCGCTTGCGCTTGCGGCGCAGCGAATAATAGGTGTTGCGCAGAATGGTGAACAACCAGGCCCGCATGTTGGTACCGGTTTTGAACTTGTCGATATTGGTCCAGGCTTTGACCAGCGTGTCCTGCACCAGATCATCGGCTGTGGCCCCATTGCGGGCAAGGCTAAGGGCAAAAGCGCGCAGGGCGCCCAGGTGGTTGACCAGGTCCTCTCTCGGGTCATGCGCGGAGTCAGTCATCGGAGCGGTTCTCCTCCGGCTGGTCCGGGGCGCGGGGTGCGTGCGCCTCTTTCTCCTTCAGCTGTTTCAGCAGATCGGTAAACCGGTCCGGCACCGGTTCACTCGCGATCTCATCGAAGGCCCGCTTGAGGTTTTCGTCTATTTCGCGGTCGGCCTGTTCATTGCGCGGCCGGGCGCGTCGTGGCTGTGTCATGCAATCCATCGGTTTTTTGCGCAGTTTCTGGAACCAAACGCGTTGAGGCGCGTATAGTTCCATATGTATTGCAAAAAAAGGGACGACGCAAAATGACTGCTCACTCGGGAGAATTGATCGCCAGCCAGATTGGCGCAAACCTGCCCTACCTGCGCCGCTATGCCCGGGCGCTGACCGGCAGCCAGAGCAGCGGCGACAAATATGCGCTGGCTTCGCTTGAAGCCATTCTGGCTGGCGAAAGTGATTACGATAGCGAACTTTCACCCAAAGTTGCGCTGTTCCGCGTCTTTCATGCGATCTGGTCCTCTTCCGGCGCGCCCGCCGGGGAAGAAGAAGGCGATACAAGCCTGGCGGCGAAGGCGCAGAGACACATGCGGCGGCTTACGCCGAACACCCGTGAAGCGCTGCTGCTGCACACGATCGAGGAGTTCAGTGCAGCCGATACCGGCATCGTCATGGGGGTGAGCGATGACGAAGCTTCAGAACTGATTGCGATCGCTTACGAAGAAATGTCGCGCGCCACTTCCGGCCGGATCATGATCATTGAGGACGAAGCGATCATCTCAATGGACCTTGAGGCCATCGTGACCGGAATGGGCCACAGTGTGACAGGCATTGCCCGAACCGAAGCCCGTGCTTTGGATCTGGCGTCCGAGGCCCCGGCCGATTTGATCCTGTCGGACATTCAGCTGGCGGATAATTCCAGCGGCATCGACGCGGTCAACGGCATTCTGGCCAAGCATGGCGACCGCCCGGTGATTTTCATCACGGCCTACCCCGAACGCCTGCTGACCGGCGAAGGGCCGGAGCCGGCCTTCCTGATCTCAAAACCCTACACCGAGGATCAGGTTCGTTCGGCAGTGAGCCAGGCGATGTTTTTTTCCTCGACCGAAACGCTGAAAGCCTGATCAGGTCCGGGGATGTGAAGCGCATGGCCCGGTCCGGATTGCGGACCGGGTAAGATGCGGGGCCAGCCGCTTTTACGAGCGCACCTCAATTGCAGGCACAACCAACCTCGCCGCCAGTGAATGGCCCAGCGTCTTTGCCTATCCCAAGATGCCGGGGGCACTGCTCACCGCAGATTTTTGCCGGCTGGGGCTTGAGCCGCCACATCGGTCACAGCCAAAGCCAGCTCTGCGCGCATCTGGGCGAGCGAGCCATGGCGCAGCTGCCATTTGCCGCCGGAAACCGCCAGAGTCGGCACCGCGCTGATCCGCCAGGAGGCGGCCAGCTGCCGGTCCTGGGAAACCAATTGCGAAACATCAGCACTGTGCATGTCCTTGCGCAGCCGTCCGGCATCCAGCCCGCAGGAACGGGCCGCATCCAGCAGCACGCCTTCGTCCGCGATATTGCGGTTCTCCGTCAGATGCGCGGCCTGCACCGCATCGAAATAGTCCCAGTGCCCGGCGTCCCCGGTCTGCAGTTCTGCGGCCTTGCAGGCTTTGGCGCTCAGCAGGCCGGTGGGATAGGGGAAGCGCTGGCGGCGCATCCCCTCCACGTTGATGCGGTTGCCTTTGTCATGTTCGGCGCATCGCTCCCAATGGCCCAGAATGGCGGATTTAGCTTTGTCGGCTGAGCCGAAGGCTGCGGCCAGTTTGGCGGGCGAGTCCTGCAGGACAAAGGTGCGATGGCGCACCCGGATTGGAAATTCGGCGGCCAGCTTGCGCAGCTTAGAGGACATCACAAAGCACCAGCCGCAAACGGTGTCGTGGAAGAAGTCGATGGTCAGAACGGGGGATTTCATCATTTCACCTCGATGAGAAGGAAAAGGGCTGCCGGCAGGTCAGGCGCCGGCAGCCGCAGATGCGTCAGTTGCCGCTCAGCGGGGTATCCAGAAGCACCGGCTTGTCCCCGGAGAAGTCGATCCAGGCATTGGTGCCGTTCAGGCGGGAACCGGCCGCATTGTCCGCATCAAAATGGATCTCGAACTGCTCGGGCCCGTGCGCATAAGCGACAACCAGACCATACTCGGGATTCAGGAAACCGCCGTGCGGGCGGATGCCGGGATAGCTGATGCGCCACGCCTCGCCCTCCGGGCCGACGTGACCAAGGGTCAGCTTGCCGATGACATCGCCGGGCAGCTCAAAGAACCAGACCCAGGGGCCGCCGGAGGCAATCGTCATCACCTCGTCGATGCCGGTGCCGCCCTCTGCATGGTTGATGTGCAGCGGTCCGAATTTCTTGTGGACCCAGACCCGGGTCTCCGCGTCCATCTTGTTCATGTCATAGACCTTGGGGTAGGGCGCAACACCCGGTTCCGAAGTGGTGAGGGAGCCGCCGTTTTCGACCGTTGGCTGCCGTCCCGCAGCTGCGATTTCCGCCAGCAGATCTTCGCGGCTGAGTGCAAAGGCAGAGATCAGTTGCGCCTCCTCCTCGGCGGTGATGGCGCGGCTGCCTGAGGCCTCAAGGACCGGCAGCGCCTGATCCGGGATCGCAACGGTGCTTACGCGGACACCGACGCTGTTCAGGACCGCATTCACGTCCTCCACGCCAAGCGAGGCCGGGCGGCCATCGGTGTATTCCAGTTTCAGCAGGCCGGCAGTGTCCTCAGCGCCGGCAAGCCCTTGGGCGGGGAGCCACAGCACGGCTGCGGCTGCGGCAAGTTTCGAAAGCAGTTTCATAGTGGAGTTCTCCAATTCAGTGCCCGGGGCAGTGTCCCCGGTCGGGTTGCGGGGTGATGGGCTCAGGCGGGGCAGGCTGTGCCATCCCGCCCGTGCGGCTGGCTCAGATCCTGTTCCGGGCCGGCAGAGATAATCCCGTGCGGGTTGATGTGCCGGTGGCTCAGGAAATAGTGCTGGCGGATGGCCTCCATATCGATCGTGGCGGCCACGCCTGGGACCTGGAAGAGGTCGCGCAGGTAGGGGCCGAGGTTGCGGTAATCGGCGATCCGCTTGCGGTCGGTCTTGAAATGGGTTGCATAAACCGGGTCGAACCGGACAAGGGTGGTGAACAGGCGCCAGTCCGCTTCGGTGATCCGCTCCCCGGTCAGATAGCGGCGGGTGCCGAGCAGGGCGTCCAGTTCATCCAGCTTGCCGAACAGGGCGGTGATCGCCTCGTCATAAGCCGCCTGGGTGGTGGCAAAGCCTGCGCGGTAGACGCCATTGTTGACCGGGTCATAGATTTCGGCGCTGATCCGGTCGATGTCCTGCTGCAAGTCCGGCGGATAGAAATCCGGGGCGGTGCCCGCCAGCCCGGCAAAGGCTGAATTCAGCATCCGAATGATATCGCCGGAATCGTTGCTGACGATGCGGCCGGTGCTCTTGTCAAACAGAACCGGCACCGTGACCGGGCCGGTGTGGCCGGGATCCGCCCGCTGATAGACCTGATAGAGGTACTCATCTCTTGGGACCCCGGCTGCCGGATCATGCCCCGCGGTGTCGATCTGCCACCCGTCAGGGCCTGCCAGCGGCGCCATTTGTGTGACGGTGATGATCTCCTCCAGCCCCTTCAGCGCACGCAGGATCGTGGTGCGGTGGCTCCAGGGGCAAGCCATGGAGACATACAGGTGGTAGCGGCCTGCTTCGGCCGGAAAGTCCGCATCCGTCCGCGGCTCGATCCATCCGCGGAAGCCGCTGCTCATGCGGCGGAATACCCCGTTGCCCGGTTTCGGCTTTTCGGTGAGCACACCGTCGATCAGCATCTTTGCCATGGCTCGTCTCCTTGATGACCCGGCAAAGGTAATCGG
The DNA here is from genome assembly GCF_004535885.1 of Leisingera sp. NJS201. Classification (NCBI taxonomy): domain Bacteria; kingdom Pseudomonadati; phylum Pseudomonadota; class Alphaproteobacteria; order Rhodobacterales; family Roseobacteraceae; genus Leisingera; species Leisingera sp. NJS201. Next base: position 3,542,137 of record NZ_CP038234.1, on the reverse strand, counting down.
TTTCCAGCTGCGCGATAATCCGGGTAAGATGAAACCTAATGTTGAGAAAAACTCACCGGTCCGGAGAGAGAGGAAAATGGAAGGAATGGGAGACATCCCGGTGGTCGTGGCGGTTGCCGAAACGCAGGGGTTTGCCGCGGCGGCACGGCGGCTGGGGGTGACCAAGTCCGCGGTCAGCAAACGGATCACCCAGATCGAAAAGAGGTTGGGCGCGCAACTGTTTCACCGCTCCACCCGCAATGTCAGCCTGACCGAGGCAGGAGAGCATTTCTATGCCCATGCGGTCCGGGCGCAGGAGGCGGCACAGGAGGCCGAGGACAGCGTGCTGGCGCTGCAGGAGGCACCCAAGGGGCGTCTAAGGGTGAATGTGCCGATGGCTTTCGGGCGCTTGCACGTGGCGCCGCTGATCTCTGGCTTTCTGGCGCGCTATCCTGGCGTCTCGGTGGACATGGTGATGGATGACCGGCTGGCGGACCTGTTTGCGGACGGGTTCGACCTGGCGCTGCGCGGCGGCACGCTGGCAGATTCCGCGCTGGTGGCACGCAAGATTGCGCCATTGCACAATGCCCTGGTTGCCACCCCGGCGTATCTGGAGCGCCATGGTGTGCCGGAAACGGTCAGCGATCTGCGCAGCCATAATTGCCTCCAGTATTCCTACAGCCGGGATTTTCAGGAATGGGTCTTTAACTGCGGCGGCGAATTGGAGACCTTCCGGCCCGGCGGAAGCTACAGCGTCAACAACGGCGAAGCGCTGCGGGAGGCGATCCTAGGCGGCACTGGCATCGGCCGGCTGCCGACCTTCACTGCCGGTCCGGATCTGGCGGCGGGTCGGCTGGTGCGGGTGCTGCCGCACTGCCTGCTGCCGTCGCAGACCCTTTATGCCATCTATCCGGAGCGCCGCTATCTGCCTGCCAAGGTGCGGGTTTTCATTGATTTCATCCTGGAACATCTTGGCGGTGAGGTGCCGCCCTGGGACCGGGAAGCCTGTGTGTGAAAGCCGCGAAAGTGCTGCCCGCCGAGATCCTTTTACTAGCGGAATAGGCATCAATGAGGCCAATTCGCTTGTTCATTCAATGCTGTGAACTCTGGCAGCGGAAACCATAGGGCTACGACGCCTGTGCTTTTGCCCAGTAGGGCAAGCAGCGCGCGCCCTTACACGGCGCTTTCAGTTATGGTCCGGCGGCAGCTGGATGAACGGCCAAGCCTGCTTAGAGGCCGCCCGGTGGCGCTGTTTGAACTTGGCGGCGGCCGGGCGGCTGCAAAGCGTGTTTGCGGTCTTGAACCGGTGTGACTCCATAGAACTTCCGGTAATGCAGTGTCAGGGTCGAGGAGCTGGCATAGCCAACAGCATGGGCTATGCGGGACACGGTATCCCATGAATGAAGCACCATCTGCCGGGCGGCCTTCAGGCGCTGGCGGCGGTAGTATTCGCCGGGGCTGAGGCCGGTAGCGGCGCGAAAACTGCGCTCCAGCTGGCGCGGCGAGATGCCGGCCATGCGGGCCACGTCGCGGATGCACACCGGTGTTTCGTAATTCTCCGAGAAGATCGCCATAGCCTCTTTTACTGCGGGTGGCATTTGGTCGACGGTGCGGTCGCTTTGCAGCACCGGGACCTTCTGACGGGCGCTGCCGTTGCGGATGACGGGATGCTGGAACAGGCAGGCGATTTCATTTTTGGCGTCTGCACCGAGAGCATTGCCGATCAGCTCCAGTGACAGGTCGAACATGGCGGTCGCACCAGAGATCGTATGAATATTGCCGTCCCGCACAATCAGCCGGTCAACAGCCGGGCAATCGGGAAAGGCGGCCTCAAAGGCGCTGCGGTAACACCAGTTAACAGCGCAGCGCCGTCCGGACAAAACCCCGCTGCGCGCCAGCGGGAAAACACCACCGGACACTGCGCCCAAGGTCACACCATGCCGCGATAAGTAGCGCAGCCGCCCATGCCCTGAGACAGGATCTTCGAATTCACCTTCCGGGCCGGACAGCAGGAACAGGCAGTCCAGCCCTTTGATCCCGGCAAGGCTGGCATCTGCTGGAAAAAGGACCCCGGCTGAAGCCGCTGCGTCCGCGCCGGTTTCCGTCACCAAGGACCAGGAAAACACCTGGTGCCCGGCGATTTCATTGGCGGCGCGCAGCGGCTCCATTGCCGAGGCCAGGCAGGCCATTGGAAAGCCTGGAAACAGCAGAAAGCCTATGCGGGTGGATGGGGCGGGGCCAAAGTCGTTGGAATGGATAGTCATGATGTCACTCCAGCCCCAGCGCATCTTTCTTGGTCTTCGCCCAGGTAGTGACCAGGTGGTCGACCATCAGCCCCATGAAAGCGACGGCAAGACCAAGCACCAGCCCTTTGCCGACATCGGTGGAAGACAGCGCACGCTGCATCTCCTGGCCCAGATCCTGGGTGCCGATGAAGGCGGCGATGATCACCATGAACAGCGAGAACATCACCGACTGGTTCACCCCGACCATAATGGTAGGCAGCGCCATCGGCAGGCGGACTTTCCACAGGGTTTGCATCCGTGTAGCACCGGCCATATCAGCGGCTTCGATCAGGGTTTCGGGCACCTGGCGCAACCCTTCAATGGTGTAGCGCACCAGCGGCACGGCTGCGAACAGGACCACGGCGCCGATCACCGCCACATCGTTCACCCCGAACAGCATGACCACCGGGATCAGGTAGATGAAGCTGGGGAAGGTTTGCAATGTGTCGCAGATGAGCAGGGCAAGGGCGGCACGTTTCTCGTGAAACGATCCCCAGATGCCCAGCGGAAAACCCAGCACAGTCGCAATCGAGACCGCGACGACGACAGTATAAACAGTGATCATCGCACGGTCCCACCAGCCGGACATGGCGATGAGGCCGAAGAAAGCAACGCATACCAAAGCTGACCGCAGCCCGCCGATGGCCCAGCCTGCGGCGGCCAGCAGCGCCAGCACTGCGGCATAGGGCATCCATAGGAAGGCATCGCGGATCGGGATCAGCACCCAGGTGATCAGGAACCAGCGCAGCCATTGGGTGACCGGATCTATCAGCACGATGAACCAGTCCGCGACGGCATCAATCGGCTTGGAGATGGTGAAGGCGTCGCGGCGGCCGATCTGGTCCATTACTGGAATGAACTGTGCCAGCAGGATGCAGGCCAGCGACAGGCCCGCAGCGATCAGCAGAAACTTGTTGCGGACCGCAAAGGAGATGCCTTTTTCAAAATGCTCAGGCTGCTTGGTCGCCCAGGCCTTGGTGCAACGGTCCAGCATGACGGCCAGCAGCACGATGGTGATTCCGATCTCGACCGAGCGGCCGATCTTCAACGCCTGCAGCAGTTGCAGCAGCTTCTGGCCCAGCCCCGGCATGCCGATGAAACTGGCCAGGACCACCATCGCAAGACACTGCATGATGACCTGGTTCACACCGACCAGGATCTCGGTCCGGGCGGTGGGGATGCGGACGTGGCGCAGCAGCTGCCAGCGGGTTGAGCCGCACATGTGTCCGCTTTCAATCACCTCATGCGGGACCTTGCGCAAACCCAGCAAGGACATGCGGATCATCGGCGGCACCGAAAAGATGATGGTGACGATGGCACCCGCCTTGGGGCCGACTCCGATGAAGACCACAACCGGAATCATATAGGCGAAATGCGGCAGGCTTTGCGCGATGTTGAGGATTGGATTCAGGATCCGCTCAAAGCTCTTCGAGCGCCAGGCGAGGACCCCCATGACCAGGCCGAACAGGATCGAGAACGGGGCCGCGACAACGATAACCGAAAGGGTTTCCATCGCCCATTTCCACTGTCCCATGACGGCGATCCAGACAAAGGTGCCGCCGGTCAGCAGCGACAGCCGCCAACCTTGTAACGCATAGCCGATAACAAAGCCGATGCTGGCAATCACGGTCCACGGAATGGGGCCGACGCGGGGCCAGCGGTTCTTGCCGTAAAGCAAGTTGGCGGTCACATCGAGCAGCCATTCAACCCCATCAGCAAAGGCGCGGGTCAGGTAGATAAGTCCAAGATCATCGCGCAGGAAGTTAAAGATCGCGTTGATCCAGTCGGCAAAAGGCAGCACCAGCCATTCAGGCGGCCGTACCAGCCCTGCCGGCAGCACGGCATTGCCCGCCGCCAGAACGAAGGCCAGCGCAAACAGCGCCCAGCCGGTTCTGGCGCGTGTCCATGTCTGAGGTCTTCCAGAAAGAACCATCGTCTGATCTGTCATGACGGCTCTCCCAGAAGCACGTCCAGCGCTTCCTGGCGGTTCATCGCACCGATCAGGCTGCCTGCGGTGTTGGCAACCGGCAGAAAGTCGCGGTTGTCATTGACCAGCAGGCGCGCCAGTTCGGCGATGGTCTGTTTTTCTCCGATCGGCGTGCCGGTCAGGCTGTGCCCATTCACCTCGCGTGCCAAAACACCGGCGTGCACCACGCGGGATTTCTCAATTTCTTCGGTGAATTTCGCAACATACTGGGTGGCCGGGTTCAGCACGATCTGATCGGGGGTGTCGCACTGTTCAACCACGCCGTCCTTCATGATGGCAATCCGGTCGGCAAGGCGCAGGGCCTCGTCAAAGTCGTGCGTGATAAAGACGATGGTCTTGCCCAGCATTTCCTGCAAACGCAGGAATTCGTCCTGCATCTCGCGGCGGATCAGCGGATCGAGGGCTGAAAACGGCTCGTCCAGGAACCAGATATCAGGTTCAATTGCCAGGCTTCGGGCGATGCCGACACGTTGCTGCTGGCCGCCGGATAGTTCGCGCGGGAAGTAATCCTCGCGCCCTGACAGGCCTACCAGTTCGATCACCTCCAGCGCACGGGCGCGGCGTGCGTGGCGATCCTGGCCGCGCATTTCCAGCGGGAATGCCACGTTGTCCAGCACGGTACGGTGCGGCAAAAGACCGAAGCTTTGGAACACCATGCCCATCTTGTTGCGGCGCAGGCCGATCAGCTCTTTCTCGGACATCTCGCCGATGTTCTGACCGTCAACCTGAACCTCGCCGCCGGTGATATCAATCAGTCGGGACAGGCAGCGTACAAAGGTGGACTTGCCGGAACCTGACAGCCCCATGATCACCAGCATTTCCCCCTTGGCGATATCCAGAGAGACGTCGCGCACAGCTGCGATGTAGCCAGCCTGGCGGATCTCATCAAAGCCGGGGTTGCCGGTCAGCGACTTCAGATACTGTTCCGGTTGGGCGCCAAACAGCTTCCAGACGTTTTTGCAGGAAATGACGGGGGTGGCGGCGGTCATGGCTTTTCTTTCATTGGCATTGAAACCGGGGCAGCGCGCTGCCCCGGAATAAGGGTTCGGAAGGGGGAATCAGGAACCGGTCCAGGGCTTCCAGAGGCCCTCATTCGCGGCCAGCCATTCAGCTGCGGCGTCCTCGGGCTCCATCTCGTCAATGTCGACCAGCTTGGCCATTTCTGCGATTTGCGGGTTGGTAAAGCTGATTTCGGTCAGCGTTTCATAGGCCGCCGGCCATTTCTCTTTCATGCCGTCCCAAGCGGCTTTCTTCAGGTAGCCGTTGGCCGGATTGCCGCAGTCATAGGTGGCGTCCGGGTTCGGGCCGACGGACGGGTCCTTGTCGCAGCCTTCGACCCAGGTGGGGAATTCGACGAATTCACCTGGCCAGACAGCTTCGGCAAAGTTCGGCGTCCAGTTGAAGATCACCACCGGCTTTTTGGTCCTTTCCGCAGCAGCAACTTCGGCCCAAAGCGCCGAGGCAGACCCTGCGTTCACAACTGTGAAGTTCATGCCGAGCGCCTCAACACGCTCGGCGTCGTGCTTGAGCCAGTCAACAGGACCGCCCAGGAAACGGCCCTTGTCGCCAGTTTCAGGTGTGGCAAAAGCCGCAGCGCAGTCGTTCAGCGCTTCCCAGCTTGGCAAGCCAGGGCAGGCGTCTTTGGTCCAGGCCGGATACCACCAGTCTTCGCGGGTCACGGCATTGTGGTCGCCTGCGTCATGCAGGCCGCCTTTGGACAGCGCCTCGTTGAAGGACTTGCCAAAGGCGCCTTCCCAGACTTCCAGTTCCAGGGTCACATCGCCAAGGCGGACGGATTCATAGACTGCCTGGCTGTCGGTCGACACATATTCGACACTGTTGCCCATTGATTCAAAGATTTGTCCGACAACGTGGCTCATCACGATCTGGCTCGACCAGTTGTGGATCGGAATAATGATAGGGTCCGAGGAATCCTCGGCCATCGCCATCGGGGCCGTCATCATCATGGCCGCAGCGCTGGCCATTAGGTATTGCCGGTATCTCATGTGTGTCTCCCTGTTGTCGCAGCCCTGGTCCTGATGGCCTGAGCCTTTCCGCGTTTTGAAAGCCGGGCTTTCGAGACAAGAAGTTAGGCAGCAGTTGTGAACAGGTCAGCCCGGCGGGATGAACAGGCTGGTCAGGTATGTTAAAATTTGTTAACCGGTAGGAATATTTTCGGGGGTTTCAAAATCATGGCGCATATTTTGATCATTGAGGACGAGCCCGTCACCCGGGCCACTCTCGCCAGTTATCTGGATGCCCAAGGGTACAGTGTTTCGCAGGCTGAAACTGCCGAAGACGCGGAAACTATACTGGAAGAACAGGACGTTGACCTTTTGCTGGTCGACATCAACCTGCCCGGAAAAGACGGGCTGCAGATTACCCGGGAACAGCGTGCCAAGTCTGAGCTGGGGATTATCCTGGTGACCGGCCGGGATGATGAGATTGACCGGATTGTCGGATTGGAGCTTGGCGCGGATGATTATGTCTGCAAGCCCTTCAACCGGCGTGAATTGCTGGCTAGGCTGAAAAACCTGCTGCGGCGGACGCAGGATGTCCGGCGTCTGTCGCGCCGGATCTACAAATTCGGGCGGTTCCAGTTCGACGTCGCGGCTCGGCATCTGCAAACGGTCGAGGGTGACAGCATTTCCCTGACCCGGGCTGAATTCGAAGTGCTGGAGATGCTGATCAGCCGGGCAGGCGAGGTGGCCTCGCGCGATGCGCTGATGAGCCGGGTCACCCACCGGCAATACGGCGCGAATCCCCGTACCGTGGATGTGCTGATCCGGCGTTTGCGCGGCAAGCTGGAGGAGGACCCCGCCAATCCGCGGGTGATCACCACCGTGCATGGCGAGGGCTATGTGTTCACGGCGCCTTTGAACTGACGGTTTCGCACTCGCGCAGCACTGCGGCCAGCGCCTCCAGGATGTGCGGGACCAAGGCTGCCAGCTTGTCCAGCTGGTCTTGGGCTGCGTTCAGTTCCCCATTTTCCGAGTGTGCTTCCAACGCTGCCAGCAGCGCCGCGAGATCCTGTTGGCCAAAGGTGCTGGCAGCCCCTTTGGCGCGGTGCGCTTGTTTTGCAAGTGATCCGAAATCTTGCGTTTCCAAAGCCGCAGTCATCTGTGCAAGGCTTCGCGGAAGCTCCTGTTTGAATATTCTTGCGATGTCCAGAGCTTGCACTTTGCCAAGGTCCCGTATGTTTTCCTGCATCTGTTTCTGAAGGCCGGCGCGGCGGTCCGGCTGTTCCAGAACTGCCTGGCGGGCCGATAAATAGATCGCGCCCTCGCGCCCTTGCATGACGCTGTCCAATGCCTTGGCCAGCCGTTCGGGGGAGACCGGCTTGGCGACAAAGCCGTTCATGCCGGCCTGCAGGTGAGTCTCGATCTGGTCCTTTTGCACATGCGCCGAAATGCCGATGACCGGCAGTTCGGCAATCCGCCGGTCGGGCAGGGCACGCAGGCGGCGGGTGGCCTCGGTGCCGCTGATGCCCGGCAGGTTCACATCCATCAGCACCAGATCAAAACCGGAGCCGGGCAGCAGTTCCAGCGCGCTTTCGGCGCTGCCGGTGCATTGGCAATTGTGCCCCATACGCTCCAAGTACCCTCGCGCGACCATCTGATTGATTTCGTTGTCCTCGACCACTAGCACAGACAGGGGGTGTTCGGCTTTTGTTGCCGGTGCGGGCGGGTCTTCAAGCACAAGATCAGCGGGGTTGCCCGGTTCCAATTCCAGGGACAGTGTAAAAACGGATCCCACGCCGGAGGTGCTTTCCAGCGACAACCTGGCACCGATGGTTTCGGCGAAATGTCTGCTGATTGCCAGCCCCAGCCCGGTGCCGCCGAATTTGCGGGCGGTATCTGTGTCCTCTTGCTCGAAGGCCTCAAAGATTCTGGTCTTTGCTTCCGCCGATATGCCCTTGCCGGTGTCACTGACTTCAAAGGTCACCCGGTGGCGTCCGCTGGCAGTATCGTTGATCCGGATCCGCAGAATGACCTCGCCGTCGTCAGTAAATTTCAGGGCGTTGGAAAGCAGGTTGAACAGAATTTGACGGAGCTTGGCGGCATCGCCCTGCACGGCCTCTGGCAGGTTTCCGGGGGCATCAAGCCACAGGTGGACGCCCTTGCTGTCTGCGCCGGGCCGCAGCAGCACGACGATGTCGGTGACCAGTTCCCGCAGGGAAAATGTGCTTATCTCCGGCTTTAGGGCGCCGCTTTCGATTTTCGAGTAGTCCAGAATGTCATTCAAAATCTTCAGCAGATTTTGGCCGGAGACCAGCGCTGCCCGCAGCCGCTCCATCTGCGTAGGCGGCAGGCCATCGTCCGAAAGGCTGCGCAGCATGCCAAGCACGCCATTCATAGGCGTGCGGATTTCATGGCTCATCATGGCGAGGAACTCGGATTTGGCTTGGTCAGCGGTTTCCGCTTTCCGGCGGGCCTCATCATGGGCTTCGACTTCTTCCTGCAGGCGCTCGGTCTGTTCATTGACCAGGACCTGCAGATTGTTGCGGTGTTCGCGAAGTTCCTGTTCATTGCGGTCCCGGACACTTTCCAGTTCCAATTTGTCGATGGCTTGCTGGCGGAAAACTTCCACCGCGGCCTCCATCCGGGCGATTTCGTCATGCCCTCGCGGTCTTACCCGGTGGTCCAGCTGGCCGCGCATCAGGGCCGCCATTGTGCCCGACAGCTGATTAAGGCGCCGGGTGATGCTGCCGCGCACATAAAACCACAGGACTGCAAGCGACAGCACAAACCCTGCAATCGCAGCAAAGCCGTTGCGCAATTGGGCCCGTTGGACGTCGAGAGCGGCAGCATTGCCGGACCGGATCACCCGTGCCTGGGCCTGGTCCGCAACGGCTGCGGCCTCGTCGCCAAGCCGCAATGCGGTAGCCTGCAGGCCCTGCTGGAGCGCGGTTATACGGGCTTCGGTGGCCAGAATCCTGTCGCGCAGCACAAACAGCCCGATGTCCTGCTCTGAGACGGTACGCAATTGCGCGGCATAGCCCTCGGCCTGCTGGCGCCGCCCTGGGTCGCGGATCGCCTTGATCCGGCGGGACACGACGAGCAGCCGGCTGGTCAGCGTTGCCTCGATCTCACCCAGTTCAGTTTCATCGCCGGCGTCTTCGATCCGGTTGATCAGCAGCCCGATTTCAGCAGTTTGCGAGCGCAGCTCGAACATCAGGCCCAGTTGGAACAGGTCAACCTCGATCAGCTTGTCCAGCGTATCGGTACGGGCCTGCTCCTCAATCGGGGAGGAACCTGGACCGTAAAGGCTTGAGATAACTGCAGTTGTGCCCATCTCGGCGTTTGCCACCAAAGTGTCGGCCATGCTGAGCAGGTTGTTCGCAGCGGATAGGTTTTGCCCGGCCAACTGGTTGAACTCGCTGTGCAGAGCGATGCGGGTTTCGACCAGGGCGTTCAGCAGCGGCAGCACGCGGGACGCTTCCGTCACCGTGTCACGCAGCCGGGCGGATCCTGTGCCGCCGGCTGTCTCCAGCGCTTCAAGCCGCCGGGTCAGTGCTTGGACTTGGGCGGACAGGAATTTTGCCCGGTTTTCCCGCTCGGACTGGGTGTCAACTGCGGCCAGCTCAGGGGCGATGGCAATGATGCGGGTGCTTTCTTCGGCCATGCCGCGGACTTCGGCTATGGCAGGTATGGTCTGGCTGATCACCTCTGCCTGGCGGCGTGCAAGCACCCGCAGTTCAACCAGGCCAAGGATGCCCGCAAGGGTGGGCAGTCCTGCAATGACGACGAATGCGAGGCTTAATTTTCCGCCAAGACCAAGCTTTTTCAACATCCCTGGACTGTCGCGCGCATTTGCCTGTAGTGCAAATTTGAATTTCCCTTTTGCGTTCTGCTGCCTATCCTCAGTGTCTGGAAGGGATTTTCATGCGCGCACTCTGGTTTTTGTTCTTCTCTGGGCTTTGCACTGCAGCCGCCGCGGACAGCTGGCGCCTGCAGGTTCCGCGAACCCCGTTCGATTACGAAAGCGGATACGAGGCCGCAGATTATCAGCCGTTGGAGCGGGCGGCGCAGATGTGGCGGCTTTGCATCGCGTATCCGCATTTGAAGGACGCCTATTGGCTGAGCGTCAACTACGGAATGGTGGCTGAGGCTGAACGGCTGGGGGTTTCCTTTAAACTGGTTGAGGCCGGCGGGTATCCGAATTTGCAGCGGCAGATCCGCCAGGCCGAAGACTGTGTGGAGACGGGGGCAGATGCGCTGATCCTGGGGACGGTCTCATTTGCGGGTCTGACCGGAACGGTGGAGCGGATTTCGGCAAAGGTTCCGGTAATTGCAGCGGTGAATGACATCGCCGATGCGGGGATCACTGCCAAGGTCGGTGTGTCCTGGACGGAAATGGGCGCTGTGGCCGGGCGTATCATCGCGGCGCGGCACCCCAAAGGCGCGCCGCCAGTGAAAGTGGCCTGGTTTCCCGGTCCGGAGAATGCGGGCTGGGTGAAATTTGTTGAGCAAGGGTTCCGCGCGGCACTGGCGGAAAGCTCGGCGGTGGTCGCGGTGACGAAATACGGGGACACCGGTCGGGAGATTCAGGTCCGCCTTGTCGAAGAGGCGCTGGATGAGGCGCAGGACTTGGACTACATCGCCGGGTCTGCGCCTGCTGCCGAGGCCGCGGTGTCGGTCCTGCGTGCCCGTGGTTTGCAGGGGAAGGTTCTGGTCGTGTCTGACTACATGACCCACGCCGTCTACCGGGGTGTTCTGCGTGACCGGATCATTGCAGCACCCACGGACTTCCCTGTTCTGCAAGGGCGGCTGGCGGTGGAAATGGCGGTGCGGGCTATAGAGGGAAAGCTGAGCGTCAAACATACCGGGCCGGAAATCCAGGTCTTTGATCAGAACTCGCAGCGCGGGGATATGCTGGAGCAATCCCTGGCGCCGGCAAGTTTTGTCCCGGTGTTTGATTTTCATCCGCAGCGGTGACGGTGTTGCAGCAGGCTAGTCCGGCAGGCGGCAGTTTTGTTGACCGGCGGCGTGTGATCCAGCATCCTTATCTGAATATTGCGGGATACCAATAGGCGGCCAGCAGATGTTCTGTGGCAGTCATGACAGTGAGGCCTGCCCCATGCCAAAGGCGCAGCAGAAGGGATATGTTCTGGACACCCACCGGCTGTGCGATCCGGCGCAGACGCTGGCTGCAGTCCGGCCGCATCTTGCCGGTATGGGCATCACCCGCATTGCCAATCTGACCGGGCTGGACCGGATCGGCCTGCCAACCGTTATGGTGACGCGGCCTAATTCCCGTTCAGTCGCGGTGGCGCTGGGCAAGGGGCTGACGCTGGAAGCGGCACAGGCCTCGGGCGTGATGGAAGCGATTGAGACCTGGCACGCGGAACGGATCGCGCTGCCTCTGCGGGCGGCCAGCTATCACGACTTGCGGCAAGACGCATTGGTGATGGATGTTGATCGTCTGCCCCGCGTGACCGGAGGCCGCTTTGATCCGCACCAGCCGATGTTGTGGATTGAAGGAACGGACCTGATAACTGAAAAGGCGTATTGGCTGCCCTATGAAATGGTGGATACCGATTACACCGCGCGGCCCTGCGGCGGGCAGGGTGCGTTTCCGCGCACTACCAACGGTCTTGCGTCCGGCAACAGTCTGGCAGAAGCCACCTGCCACGCGATTTGCGAATTGATTGAAAGGGATGCGATCACTTTGTGGCATCATGCACCGCCGGGCCCGCGTATCGGTCCCGAAACTATAGACGACCCGCGTTGCCGTGCGGCGCTGGAACAGTTTGCTGCAGCAGGAGTGGACGCCGGCATCTGGAGTATCGCGACAGACACCGGGGTGGCGGCGTTTCATTGCATGATTTGCGAAGCCGGCAGCCGGCCCGGCCATATCGGCATTGGCAGCGGCTGCCACCCGGACCGGGCCATTGCCCTGCTAAGGGCGCTGACCGAGGCGGCCCAGACACGGCTGACCTATATCTCCGGTGCGCGCGACGATCTGGATCCGGATGAGTTTACCCCCAAGGCGTCGGCAGAACGCGCGCATTATGTCCGGGCGTTGTTGGCTCGATCCGAACCGGTGGACCGGCTGCATGATTGCCCGTCCTACTCAGCGCCGTCCTTCGAAAATGACCTGGCCTGGCTCCTGAACCGGCTGGGGGATGCAGGGATAGAGCAAGTTCTGACGGTCGACTTGTCGCGTCCGGGTCTGGGAATTTCTGTGGTGCGTGCGGTGATCCCGGGCCTGGAGGCGCCGCATGACGATCCGGATTTCATAGCAGGCCCGAGGGCCCTGAGAACAGCGGAGGCGCAGGTTTGACGGCAATTGTTTTTGCAGGCCCGACAATCAGCGCTGAGGAGGTCTTGAGCCTGCTGAATGCCACTGTTCTGCCGCCGGCTGGTCAAGGCGACATTTACCGGGCCGCCCGTCAAGGTGCATCTGTCATCGGATTGATCGACGGGTATTTTGAAGGCGTGCCCTCGGTCTGGCACAAGGAAATCCTGTGGGCGCTGGAGCAGGGGATCGCGGTGTTTGGCAGCGCCAGCATGGGGGCGCTGAGGGCGGCTGAGCTGTCTGCGTTCGGGATGGTGGGCATTGGAGACATCTATGAAGCCTATGCTGCGGGTGAGATTTGCGACGATGACGAAGTCGCGGTCCTGCACAGCCCGGCAGAATTGGGCTTTGCACCGCTAAGCGAACCGATGGTCTCGATCCGGGCAACCGTGGCGCGCGCGGTCGCTGACGCGGTGCTGGAAGCGGATCAGGCTGCGGAGCTGCTCAGAACGGCCAAGCAACTGTTTTACCACGACAGGACCTGGGAACAGATCCTTGCGGGACTTGCGGACGCATCCTGGCTTGGCAAGTTTTCGGCCTGGCTTGAAACCGGGCGGGTGGACGCCAAGCGCGAGGACGCGCAGATGATGCTGATCCGTATGGCGGCCTTTCAGGCGACGGAGGGCAAGGCCGTTTCCATTCCGCCTGAAAAAGTTGAACGCTCGCTTGCCTGGCAGGGTTTGGTGCAGCGGATCGAAGCGGAGGCGTACAGCCTGCCGGACGCGGACTTGCAGGTGCTGGATGAGTTGCGCCTGGAGCCTGTGCGCTTTGGTGAATTCCGGATCCGCGCTGCAGCGCGCTGTTTGGCGCTGGAGAATGCGAGGCGGAAGGGGCTGCGCCCGGACCGGCAAGAGATATTAGAGCAATTGAGCAGACACCGGGAAACGCTCCAGCTTTTCCGCAGTCGCGACCTGCAACAGTGGCTGGCAGAAAACGGGCTGACTGCTGACGGGTATGAAGCGCTGCTTGGGGAAACAGCGCTGGCTGGCACTGCTGTGAACACCTTGGGCAAGCAGTTGGATCTGCACCTGCTGGCAGAGCTCCGGCAGGCAGGCGCCTATGCGCAATTGAAGTCCCGGGCGATTTCCAAGTCGCAGCGGCTGGCTGAGCTGGACCAGCGGGGCAGCGATCAGCCTGAACAGGACCGGTTGCGCTGGGTCGTCTGGTATTTCGAAACACGCCTGCAGCGGGGGACCCCTGAAGATCTGGGGGAATATGCTGCGGGTATCGGCCTGAGAGACCTGGATGAATTCTATGCGCTGATCCGGCGTGAATTCATGTATCATCAAAAGGACAAAACACAGTCTGCACCGCAAAGCAGAGACCAGGCAGGGCATATACGGTGAAACCTCCGCAAATTTGGAGGGCTCATGGACGACATGTTTGAGATGGCTGAAGAAGCGCCGGGAACCCGGTTTCTCCTGTTTCCGCAATCTCCGTTCCGGACTGCGGATCCGGAACCGGAACTGGTCGAGATTTCCGCGCCGCCCGGTTCAATCGGGCCGGGGCCGTCGGGACCGCGGATGTATACAGTCAACCCTTTGGGCAAAACCATTCCGTTTGGGGCCATAGTCCCTGGCCCGTCGGGGCCTGGCATGTATCTGCCGCCTTGGCATGGAGAGGTGCAGGAACCGCCGGCGCCGGATGAAGATGGCCACTTTACGCATGTTCTGCCTTCGGATCCCGGTTTTGAGGCGGTGCATTTGTTTGCCGCCGCCCATTTCACGCTGGATGTGTGGGAGGCGTATTTCGGGCACCCGATCCCCTGGCATTTTGCGCGGGATTATGACCGGCTGGAGCTGTCGCTGCTGCCAAGCCTGGACAACGCGCATATCGGCTGGGGATTTCTGGAAACCGGCGGCACCTGGGAGCATGGAGGCGAATACCGCGCCTACAGCCTGAATTTTGATGTGGTCGCCCACGAAATCGGCCATGCCATCATCTACAGTGTTGCGGGTATGCCGGTCTCGGATGATGTGCCGGGCGAGTATTTTGGATTTCACGAATCTGCAGCTGATATGGTGGCGCTGATAGCCTCGCTTCACTTCGGGTCGGTTGTCGAGGAGTTGTTGGAGAACACCAAGGGCAATCTTTACACGTTCAATCAGTTGAACCGCTTCGCCGAACTCGCTGGGAATGCGCAAATCCGGATGGCGGCAAATACCCGGTCGCTGCAGGAGTTTGTTTCCGGCTGGAGCAGTGAACACGCGCTGTCCGAACCGTTGACGGGGGCGATGTTCGATATCCTCGTCGATATCTTTCACGAGCGGCTGCTGGTGCATGGTCTGATCACACCTGAAATGGAGGATCTGTCTGATCAGTTGGAGGAAACCCCCTATTACAGCGATGTCATGCAGGCGCTGTTTGATGCGCGCTATGCTCTTGATCCCGAAGGGTTCCGGGTATCGCTGTTGGAAGCCCGTGACTTTCTGGGCGCCTATCTGGCGGCGGCGTGGAGCATGCTGGATGCCGAAAACCTGACCTATGCGGCGGTGGAGAAGGCGTTGCTGATTGTTGACCAAGAAACAACCGGAGGCGCCTTCCACTCAATCATAGAAGGCAACTTCCGCATGCGGGGAATTGGCTTTGCCCAGGCTGGACCGCGACTGGCCGAAGCGGATGAGGACAGCCATGCCAATTCCGTGCGGACAAGGGTGCCCGGCGGCTGACAGGCTGATTGTCTACAAATTCTATTCTTTTTGTGCTATTTTACCTCTCAGGGGGACATTCAAGGCATCAGAACCTGCAGAAATTCCGGACGTGTCCATTTTTGAATTGTCATCCTGAGTTGTTTTCATAGCCACAGGAGTGTGTACAGTGGCCGAGTCTTTGCTGAGTTTTTCTGAAGTGTTGTTATTTGGCCGTTTGATCGACGACATGAAAGTTGTCCCCAAAATTGCAGGGGCTGTGGTCGGGACGGTTGATGATATGCCGAAATTGGAAGGTACAGAAGTAGGCAGTGAAACTGTTGTGCCTGGTGACAAAGTTCTGGTTATGGCCCAGAATAAAAAGACTGAAAATGGCCTCTATAGAGTTGGATCAGGACGTAGCAATCCTTGGCTTCATCAGTGCCAGTTTCCCAAAGGTACCATACTTGAGGTTGCCCACGGTCCCCGCCAAGGATTGTGGAAGCAGGTTGGTGATTATGATGCCGGGCAGCAGGAATTTTCCAGGGCGGAAAAACGGCGGCAGAAAGGCCAGGGCAGAAACAACCTGCTTGGCGATCAGCTGAGCGATGATGCGAATCTTGCTCGTATCTACGGGTTTTCCTATGAGGGCACCTATTTTGAGTTGCCGGAGCCGGTGATTTTCCTTGTGCATGGCGACGGTGACAGCGCGACAGGTCCAGAATCGCCTGCCGATCAGGTTCAGGTTTCCCGGGCGCCGCTGAACCCTTCGGTGACCGGCGTTGCCTCGGCCGAGTACCAGATCGCAAACGACATCCGGGTCTGGGATTATGATCAGGCCGATTACTCGATCCGGATGGATGTGATGGCCGGAAGGCTGGAACAGGTGTTGCTGGATGTCTATTTCGGCGACGGCGGACCTTCGGTCAGCGGTGCCAAGGTGAGCGGCGCGAAAGTTAGCGGCGCGAAGGTCAGTGGAGCCAAAGTCAGCGGTGCCAAGGTCAGCGGCGCAAAAGCACGCGGGTCCGGCGACTGAGATTGAGTATCTGGCAGAGGTTTGCTGTGACTTGATAAGAAAGGGTTGGCGTTCCTGTCCTGGGCGCCAGCCTTTTAGAAACCTGCTTTCTTCAGGCCTTCAACAAAGTGCTGGGTGTCTTCTTCCAGCCGGTCAGGCTGCACCTTGGTCCAGCGTTCGAGTGAAAAATTCGGATGTGCTTCGCGGTGCCGGGCGGCCATATCCCGGGCCAGTTCCATCTTGCCCATCTGCGCATAGCTGGCGGCCAGCATCCGCTGTCCCTCGGTCGGGTTATTCATTTTGGTGAGCGTTTCTATAACCGCCTCATAGTGTTTGAGGTTGTAGTAGGCGCCACCCAGGTGCCAGAGGTATTGATCGGGGAAATAGGGGTTCAGCCGCATCGCCTGTTGCAGGCTTTCGATGGCTGTTTCATTGTCACCGGAATGGGCCAGCGCATCGGCGTAGTCCGACAGAAGGTCGGCATCATTCGGGTTAAGTGCAAGGGCGCGCCGGTAAGCGCCGATCGCTGCGTCATGCTCTTTCCGGTAAAGATGTACAAATCCCAACTCACCGAAACCGCGGGCATCGGTCGGGTCCAGCTCAACTGCTTTCTGGGCGTAAGACAGGGCTGTGTCCAATGCGTGTTCGGCGTCCTTGGCCCAGGAATAGCGCCAATCAATGTTCAGGGTGCGTGATAGTGCGGCCGAGGCCCGGGCATAATCCTGATCCCGCGCAAGGGCGCGTTCGTACAGGGTCTGGGCTTCGCGGTTATCCTGCCTGGTGTAGCGGAAGATAAACTGCTGCCCGCGCAGAACAAAGCCATAGGCAGCAAGATCTGCCGGTGCTGCCTGCGCCATCCGTTTGCGCTCCTGGGCTTCGATCAGAACGGCCGTTGCTGCAACGATTGCATCGGTTACCTCGTCCTGGATGGCAAAAATATCGTCAATGTTCCGGTCATAGCGCTCGCCCCAGATCGTCCGCCCCGAATCCGCGTCAATCAGTTCAATGGCGATCCGTACCCTTGCTCCGGCCCGGCGGACGCTGCCGCGTGCGACGTAGCGTACCCCTAACTCACGCGCGGCTTCCTGTGGGGCATCGAACGGGTCTTGAAGAAAAAGGCAGAATTGCGGGCTATGACAAAGAGATTTTTGAATTTGGACAGGTTCAGGATGATGTCTTCTGTCAGCCCGTCCGCAAACCAGTTGTCGGATTGGTCGCCGCTCAAGCTGGCAAATGGCAGCACGGCGACGGATGGTATGCCAGGGGCGGCCGGCCTGCAGGCTGAGCCTCCGGAGGGCGCCGGGTGGCAGCCATGGCCGCTCCGGCGACCTCGCTGCGGACACAATAGGAGGGCACCGGGTCCGCAATATTCTTAAGGCGCTGCGGGCCAAGAAATTCAAAACCGAAGCGCAAGCGGTTGCGGATCTGTTCATAAACCGACCCGCTGACAAAAACCCGGCCCGGTTCGGCAATTTCCTGCAGCCGGGCGGCAATGTTGACATTGTCGCCGTGAATGCCGCGGTCATCGACCAGGATTTCGCCCATATGCACACCGGCCCGAAACCGAAGCTGCTGGTCTTCTGGCCGTGCACTGTTGTTCTGCTCTGCAATGCGGTGCAGCTCGACACCGAATTTCACCGCGTTCGTCGCTGTTTCAAACAACGCTAGAACCCGTCGCCGCGAACTGCCACCACTTGACCGTCATGCGCATTGCATGCTGTTTCCAGTTCTTCCAGCAGGGATTTCAGTGCGCTGTATGTGTCGATTTCGTCATTGCCCATAAGCCGGGCATAGCCGACAACATCGGCAAACAGCACTGCTCCAAGCTGGCGCCGGACCGTTGTTTTTTTACTATGGCCGCTCACAAGCTGTCCTCCTCCTGTGAGTGTCGGCAAGAACTGCCGGAGAAGCCGGTTCTGCCCTTTTGGTCTGCCGGTCAGCCTGCTGGCGGATCTGCCGGGCCCGGCGGCCAGGCCCAGCCT
Source organism: Leisingera sp. NJS201 (assembly GCF_004535885.1). Classification (NCBI taxonomy): domain Bacteria; kingdom Pseudomonadati; phylum Pseudomonadota; class Alphaproteobacteria; order Rhodobacterales; family Roseobacteraceae; genus Leisingera; species Leisingera sp. NJS201. The sequence goes on along the minus strand of NZ_CP038234.1, from coordinate 3,523,961 downwards.
GTAATCTCCGCGCCGTGGAAGCCTGCCTTCACACTGGCGTCAAGTTCCTGCGCGAGAACCCTGCGGCTGGCCTCCCATTCCTCCCTGAGGAGGCCTACTGTGATCATGTCGAAGTACCGGCCTTCTGCATACCAGGCTGCTCGCATCCTGCCTTCGGTTGCGAAGCCTGCGCGCGTGGTGAGTTCCTCGCTGCGGGTATTGTCGGCACGGTAATATGATGTAATGCGATTTAGCCCGATCTGACGGAATGCAAAGTCGAGAAGCAGCGCAAGCGACCGGATCCCGATGCCCTGCCGGCGCTTGGACTGCTCAATGAAAAGCGCAATGATGGCGTCCCGGTTGACCATGGAGATGCTTTCCAGCCCGGCAATACCGCACAGTGCATTGGTATTTGTAACAATTGCAAACCAGCACTTGCTGGTATCCGGCGCAGTACCGGCAGGGGGATCCAGGCCTGCGCACTGGCAGGCAGGCTGAGGGGGACCGGGCAGCGCGGTCAAAGCAGGCCAGGTCGGTCACATTTTGAAACCAGCCGGCCATAGTGGCGAGGTCTTCCGCTTCCAGCGGCCTGAGCTGTAACTCTGCGGACTGCCGGTCCGGCATTTTCTGTCCCCTTATTCCGTTTCTAAGTGTTGCCTCCCCTAGCTCAGGGGCGGTGGCGAGATCGTCAGCTTTGGCCTTATACCACATTTAGCCGGGCTGTGGTTGCAGAAGCTGGCAGTGCTCAACCGCCTGTGCACTTTGGCGGGAAAGGCAGGCAAGAAATACGGGCATTGATCTCTTTTGGGGTTGCGCCTGTGCGGAGCTGCGATTACACCCCGCGGCAGTGGACCGATAGCTCAGCTGGATAGAGTACTTGACTACGAATCAAGGGTCGGGGGTTCGAATCCTCCTCGGTCCGCCATTATCTTCTTTGTAGGACGACGCATAGTTTTGCCATTTGGCACCCATAGTCGTTCCATTCCCCGTTCCATCGGTTCTATACGCTCGCGGCTGACTTGCAGGTCAGACGCCGAAGGCGCCTGTTCCAGCTGATCTGCCACGTGGCGAACGAGGGAGAGGGCGAGGCATTCCTATTCGACAGGGTTGGTGCGGCCCGCAGGCGCAACCGAGGACACGGCCCTGTCTAATAGGGTTGCCCGAAGGGGAAGGCAGTGCCCTCACCCTGACGGCCAGGGGTGATTGGCTTGTCAAAATCCCGTTGGTTCTCAAAAAAAAGCAGCGGCGTAGGTGGCTGCTATCGGTTGTAGGCATCTAAAACTGGAAAAGCGGATTGGGGTCAGCGCGCTGGCGCAATTTTCTACGACGAATTTGCAGACGCACTGACAATAGCTGTAGCTGTTGAAATTGGCTCACTTGGGCCGTTCGGCGTGGACGGCCTATTGCGGTCACTCGCCACAATGACTCAGTGCTGCGGCGCGGCCCGCTAGAGGAGACAATCGCTGCAAGTGCAAACTCGCGTGTTCCCGAGCAATGACAATCAGTTCTGGCTAAGGTCCACTTTCCAGGACTTTGTCGGATCGCATAAGGGAAAGCCAGGTAGATGGCGGACTGGTTACTCTTCGACGATCGGCTCAGTTAGTTTTTGGTGCCGGTAATAAAGCCGATAACGCCCGTAATGATGCCGAACACTGGCGTGATCATGCCCGTCAAAACTTGAGTGTCGCTTTTATCATCTACATTTAGCAATGCGCCAATGCACCCCAACAAAAGCAACACTGCAAGGATTAGGGCGATAAAGGCAATGTTGCCCTTTTTTTCTTCACCGTGGCCGATAACACGACCGATCAACCCCATTTTAAGGGGGAGATCGGGGTCGGTGAAGGGATCTTTTCCGGTAGGTCCCGCAGGGCGTCCGGCTTCCAGGGGCGCTGAGCTACCCCCTGAATTTCGGACACTGACGTAAGCTGCGATTTGCTGTCTGCTGATCTTCGACGAAGAGGAGATCAGAGATGTCGAAACGGAAGAACCATTCGCCCGATTTCAAAGCGAAAGTCGCGCTTGAGGCTCTGAAGGGCGAGCGGACTGTTGCTGAGCTGGCGAGCCAGTTTGGCGTTCACCCAACGATGATCCACAGCTGGAAGCGGGCTCTTCTGGAGGGCGCGTCCGGCGTGTTCAAGCGCGGCGGCAGGAAGCCCCAGGAGATTGACGAAGAACAGGTCAAAGAGCTGCACGCCAAGATTGGGGAGCTGGCCGTTGCCAACGATTTTTTGTCACGAAAGCTCAAACCGTGGATCGGCAAGTGAGGAGGAAAATGATCGAGCCTGCCAATGCCAATCTGCCCATTAGCAAGCAGTGCAAGCTGCTGTCGATCTCGCGGTCGTCGTTCTATTATCTGGACCTGCACCGTTTTCGTTCCGGTGTGTAGCTCATGTTAGGCGGCGATCTTTTCGAAAGCCACGGGTGATTTCCAGCCGATGGCCGAATGCCGTCGGCGTGGGTTGTAGAAGCCGTTGATGTATTCGAAGACGGCCAGTTCGACCTCTCTGCGGGTCTGCCAGGTCCGGCGCCAGATTAATTCGGCCTTCAGCGACTTGAAGAAGCTCTCGACGGCCGAATTATCATAGCAATTTCCCTTTCCGCTCATCGACGGCACCAAGTCGTGCTTGCGCAGACGCTTTTGATACTCGTGGGCACAGTATTGGGCGCCGCGATCAGTGTGGTGGATGCAGCCCGGGGGCGGCTTTCGTAGGGCAATCGCCATGTCCAAAGCGCGCAAGGCCAGATCCTGTTTCATGCGGTTGCTCAGGGCCCAGCCGATCACCCGTCGCGAATAGAGGTCGATGATCACAGCAAGATAGGCCCATCCCTCGCGGGTCCAAATATAAGTGATGTCTCCCGCCCACTTCTGGTTCGGGGCGCTTGCGGTGAAATCCTGACGCAACAGGTTGGGCGCGATATTGAAGGTGTGATTGCTGTCGGTCGTGCGCTTGAACTTGCGGCTGCGCAGCACCTGGATGCCGTTATCACGCATGATCCGCGCCACACGGCGTTGCCCGACATGGATGCCCAGTTCATTGAGTTCCTGCGTCATGCGCGGACGACCGTAGCTGCCCAGGCTCAAGCGATGCTGCTCTCGAATATGCGCCAAGAGCACCATATCCCGACGTTGGCGGCGTGACGGCGGCCTGTGCCGCCAGGCCCGAAGACCACGATCCGTCACCTGCATCAGGCGACACAAATGGCTGCGTGGCAAATCCCCGCGGTAATCCGCAATGAACTGAAATCTCATTGCTTTTGACCCGCGAAGAAGATTGCCGCCTTTTTTAACACCTCCCTCTCCTCCCGAAGAATGCGGTTTTCTTTGCGTAGGCGTTCGTTCTCGCGCCGAAGCTCAGAATCCTGGGTCGCGGTAGAAGGATCGTCCGAGAACTGACGTATCCATTTGCCCAAGGTCGAAAGGCCGACCCCCAGATCCGACGCGACTTGGCGACGCGTCAGCCCGCTGCTTGTCGCGATCCGAACCGCTTCGCGTTTGAAATCGTCACTGTGTTTGGGTGCCATTTCCGGTCTCCTCTATGGCGAGCATTGCTCGCAGAAAACCGGAACAAAAGTGAAGCAGGTCCATATCAGCCCAAAGGCGAGACGGCTCTGAACCTGATGCTGATGCGCCGGATCGACGAACAGTTCCTGGAAACGCCGTTCTTCGGTGTGCGGCAGATGACTTGGCATCTGCGCAATGAAGGTCATTTGGTGAACGAAAAGCGGATCAGGCGGCTGATGAGGGTGATGGGGCTCATGCCGATCTACCAGAAGCCCAACACCCGCTGCCCGGCAGCACATGCAAAGCATGTGCGAGAGGGGGCAGGGCTGCGAAGGGGCACAAGACCTACCCCTATCTGCTGCGTGGTCTGCGGGTGGGGCGCCCGAACCAGGTCTGGGCGGCGGACATCACCTATCTGCCAATGCGCAAGGGGTTCCTGTATCTGGTGGCGATCATTGACTGGCACACGCGCAAGGTGCTGGCCTGGCGCATCTCGAACACGCTGGAAGCGGACTTCTGTGTCGAGGCGCTGAACGAGGCCATCCACAAGTTCGGCCCGCCCGAGATCATGAATACAGATCAGGGCAGCCAGTTCACGTCCTTCGCCTGGACGGACAGGCTGTGGCGATCCGGTGTGCGCATCTCGATGGATGGCAAAGGCCGGTTCCTCGATAACATCTTCGTCGAGCGGCTTTGGCGGAGCCTGAAATACGAATGCGTCTACTTGCATGCTTGGGAGACCGGATCAGAGGCGAAGGTCGGCGTCGGAAAGTGGATCGAGTTCTACAGCCGAAAACGCCCACATTCCGCCCTTGGCGGCAAACCCCCGGCCGTGGTCTATTGGCTGAGAAAACACAAAACCCAACCCGATCAGCAGGAGCAGAGAGTAGCTTAAATTACGCCAGAACCTGTCCAACAATTGGGGAGTAGCTCACTTCCGCCGCTGCTGGCTGCTGATCGGCCATGCAAATGATATCCCCAATGCGGGCGATTACGTGGTGGAAGATGTCTCCGGCACTTCCGTCATCGTAATGCGGGGCCAGGACGGGGAGATCCGGGCCTTCTACAATGTCCGCATCCACCGCGGCCATGAACTCTTGGAGGGGAAGGGCTGCGCCAAGAAGATGACCTGTCCCTACCACGCCTGGACCTATGACACCACGGGCCAGCTGCGTGCCGCGCCCAATGCAACGAGCTTCACCGGTTTCGACAAAGCGCAGCACCGATTGCGCCAGGTGCGGGTGGAGGTGTTCTTTGGCTTGGTGCTGGTCAACCTGGATGCAGAGGCTATGCCCTTTGTGGAGCTGGCGGCAGAGGCGGTTCCGGAGATCCGGGACTATGCGCCGAACCATGAAAGCTACCACCGGGCGGCGCTGACCGGGCGGCTGGCATCGGCCAACTGGAAGGTCGTTGCCGAGAATTTCAACGAATGCTACTGTCCGTCGTCAGGGTTTTTGGGACAGATGGTTGTCTGAGCTAAGAGAGGATGTGGCTCATCTGGTTGGATTGATTATGCGGCGGACTTGCGATGAAGCAAGCGGCGAATTTGGATCCCAGCGGGTCAAACGAGAACCCGGTGATTTGGGTCGCTGCCCAGACACAGGCCGCCCCCAAAAGCAGAAACAGCACCAGGCTCGTTGCTTCAATGGCCCAATTTTTCATAATTTCAGCCTCCGTCTGGTGTTGCAGACGGTACGCCGAGGTATTGCCCGGCGTACCGGATTGCCGTCATTTTTGTGTGGCTTGCTTTGCAATCGGGCCGACAACTGCGGTGGTTTCTTCCAGATGTGTCGCAAAGTCACCGCTCCCCAACAGACCGGCTTTGGCGAACGCTCATTCAAAAAAATCATTCTCCAGCGTCAGCTGGCCAATCTTTGCATGCAACGCTTTGACATCGACATCCGGCTCCTTGGAAGTCTTCGGCGTGTCGTCAAAGACATCCGTCACGCCATCCAGAAGCTGACCCTTCCACTGCTTGATCTGGTTCGGATTCACGCCTAAATGCGTCGCCAGCTCACTCATCGTCTTGTCGCCCTTCAATGCTGCCGAAGCGACTTTCGCCTTAATGGCAGGGCTGAGGTTTCGCCGTGGCCGTCTAGCCATTTTCACTCCTTCGTCCCGGCAACGCTGCCGGATCAGGAGCGGAAAATCCACCTAACTCGGCTGTTCAGATTTTTCAGGCCACCTTTGGTGTTGCGCAACAGATGGCGACGCCGGGTATTGAAATCTCTTGGAATTGGTTGGATATGTTGCGGGTAATTTGAGTAGGTTTTTCAGAAGGACTTCCGACGCCGCCGCTACATGCAGGGATTGACTGCATGCCGTTGCCAGACAGGCGGCTTTGGGCAGAGACATTTTCTGATCCGCTGTCTTCATGCCTTTTCAGGGCAGCTATAATTTATTTTTTCCGGAGTTGTTCGTTGGATAACAAAGTCGACCGTTCCCCTTTATCTTGTTTGACTGCCGGCCTGGCCGCTGACACGGCTGTTGAGATGTCGCCGGATGGCCCGTTGCATATGCTGGAGATGGCGATTCAAAGGGCGGGAGAGGGTTTGACCCGATGGCAAGCTGGCAGTTTTGAGCTGCTCAGCACCGTGTCCTTGGCAAGTGCAGAGATTACTCTGCTGCAGTTGATCGGCAAGGGCGGCCAGTCCAAAACGATCAAGGAACTGGCCCGGGCCACCAACCGGACCGACATTCCCAACATCCAGTATTCCTTGCGCAAACTTGCCTCTGCCGGGCTGACCCGCAAGCAAGGGGCGGGCCGCTCCGGAGTCACCTACAGCTTGACTGAGGAAGGCTGCCATGTGTCAGAGAGACTGCAGGATATCCGTGGACGCCTGCTGCTGCAGGCATTGGCGGGGCACCCGGATCTAACCAGACGGTTGCACAGCGCTGCGGAAACCCTGGAAGAATTGACCGAATTATTCGGCGTCGCTGTTCGTCAGGCCGAAGCGCGCAGCGGCTCTTGAGGGCGCAGCAGATCCCATTGCGCGGTGCGGCAGCGGCAGCGTAAGGTTCGGTCATGATCGAACTTAAAGACCTTCAGCTGCTGACGGCGCTGGCGCGGCATCAGCATTTCGCCAAGGCCGCTGCTGATTGCGGTATTTCGCAGCCCGCGTTTTCGATGCGGATCCGCAATCTGGAGGAACGCCTGGGTCTGTCCATCGTGCGCCGGGCCAACCGGTTTCAAGGGCTGACCGAGGAAGGCATGATGATTGTGCGCCGGGCGCGCTCGATCCTGGACGATGCCAAGGCGCTGGAGCAGGAGATTGCGGCATCCCGCGGCGAAGTGACTGGCACTCTGGTGCTGGGGTGGTGCCGACCGCCACCGCTTGGGCCGCGCAGCTGGTGGATCAGGTGCATCTGGCCTATCCTCGGATCCTGGCCCGCGTCGAAGTCACCACATCGCTGGCTATTCAGCAGCGCCTTTATGATGGTACAATTGATGCCGGGATTACCTATTCCGACAGCATGGGCCGGGATCTGGTGACAGTTCAGCCGCTCTATGAGGAAAGCTATGTTCTGCTGGCGCCGGAGCAGATGGTGGCGGACCGGGGCGATGCGATCAGCTGGGCTGATGCGGCAGAGCTGCCGCTCAGCTTGCTGGATCAGCAAATGCAGAACCGCCGCATTCTGGACCGGATCTTTGCCGATCTGGGTCTGAAGCCGGAGATTGTGTCCGAATCCAACGGTTTCATGGCGTCGATGGTGCTGGCACGTGAAGGTTCGGTGGCGACGATTCTGCCGCGTGCGTTGATGCAAGCCTTGGGAAACCTCGGCGGAACCCGGGTGCTGACGTTGAACAAGCCGGAACAAACCCGGCAGATTTGCATCGCTTCTCTGGACCGGACACCGGAACTCACAACTGTGCGCGCTTTAAAAGAGGTGGTTGCGACGTTTGTGGACGATGGGATGCCGCAAATGGCGTGATAAGCACAGCTTATCGTGCAATCGGTTTTCTAGATTTGACGATATTCATTCTTGATGGCATTTCGGGTTGAATTACGTGCTGACTGGAGGACCCCATGGCACCATTGGATGATAGCAAGGGCGTATGGAAGTCCGGCAAAGGCAAAGGGCGCAAGACGCCCAAAGGCCGCCAGGTTGACGACATTGCGCTGAGCGAGGTTCAGGAGCTGCTGGGTGACCGCCCGCGCAACCGTGACCTCTTGATCGAGTTCCTGCACCTGATTCAGGACAAATACGGCTGCCTCAGCGCCGCGCATATCCGGGCGCTGGCGGAGGAGATGCGCACCGGCCAGGCGGAAATCTATGAAGTGGCCACCTTCTATGCCCATTTCGATGTGGTGAAGGAGGGCGAGACCCCGCCGCCCGCTCTGACCATCCGGGTTTGCGACTCGCTGTCCTGCGAACTGGCAGGTGCCGAAGCGCTGCAGAAGGCGCTGGAAGACGGTTTGGACGCCTCCCAGGTCCGCGTGCTGCGCGCACCCTGCATGGGCCGCTGCGATACCGCGCCGGTGCTGGAGATTGGCCACAACCACATCGACCATGCCACGGTTGAAAAGGTCGAAGCGGCGATCGCGGCGGATGATACCCACGCGCATGTCCCCGAATACGAAACCTTTGCAGCTTATGAGGCTGAAGGTGGTTACGCCACGCTGAAAGACCTGCGTGCCAACGGTGACTGGGAAGCGGTTCAAGCGAAAGTCAAAGAAGCCGGCCTGCGCGGTCTGGGCGGTGCTGGTTTTCCGTCCGGCACCAAATGGGGCTTTGTGCGCGCCAACGAGGGCCCGCGTTACCTGGCCGTGAACGGCGACGAGGGTGAGCCCGGCACATTCAAGGACCGCTACTATCTGGAACGCACCCCGCATGTCTTCCTTGAAGGGATGCTGATGGCCGCCTGGGCGGTAGAGGCCGAGAAAGCCTTTATCTACATGCGTGACGAATATCCGGCGGTGCTGGAAATCCTCGCTGCTGAGATCAAGGCGCTGGAAGACGCAGGTATCGTCGAGGCAGGCTACATCGATCTGCGCCGCGGGGCTGGTGCCTATATCTGCGGTGAAGAAAGCGCGATGATCGAGTCCATCGAAGGCAAGCGCGGCGAGCCGCGCCACCGTCCGCCGTTTGTAGCGCAGGTGGGTGTCTTCGGTCGTCCGACCCTCGTGCATAACGTCGAAACCCTGTACTGGGTCTGCAAGATCAACCGCGAAGGGCCGGAGTGCCTGAATTCGGTTGAAAAGAACGGCCGCAAGGGCCTGCGCAGCTATTCCGTGTCGGGCCGGGTGAAGAACCCAGGTGTGCATCTGCTGCCTGCCGGCTCCACCATCACCGATGTTATCGAGGCCTGCGGCGGAATGCTGGATGGCCACGCCTTCAAGGCCTATCAGCCGGGCGGCCCGTCCTCCGGCCTGCTGCCTGCGTCGATGCACGACATCCCGCTAGACTTTGACACGTTGCAGCCGCATGGCACCTTTATTGGCTCCGCCGCTGTTGTGGTTCTGTCCGACAAGGACTCGGCCCGCGATGCGGCGCTGAACATGCTGCGCTTCTTCGAAGATGAAAGCTGCGGCCAGTGCACCCCCTGCCGGGTGGGCTGCGAGAAAGCTGTGAAGCTGATGGGCGAAAAGAAGTGGGATCAGGGGCTGTTGGAAGAGCTGAGTGCCGCGATGGTCGATACCTCGATCTGCGGTCTGGGCCAGGCAGCACCCAACCCGATCCGCCTGACTATCAAACACTTCCCCGAGGAGGTATAAGCCATGAGCGATAAAATCACTTTCACACTCGATGGCGAACAGGTCACGGCAGACGCAGGCCTGACCATCTGGGAAGTCGCCAACGGCCGCGGATTGAAGATCCCGCATCTGTGCCACAAGCCGCAGCCGGGCTACCGTCCGGACGGCAACTGCCGGGCTTGTATGGTCGAGATCGAAGGCGAGCGCACGCTGGCGGCCTCCTGTATCCGCGAGCCTGCTGATGGCATGGTTGTCACCACCAATAACGCGCGGGCTGAGAATGCCCGTAAGATGGTGATGGAACTTCTGGTGGCTGACCAGCCAAAGAAGGAAGAGGCGCACGACAAGTCCTCCCACATGTGGGACATGGCCGAGTTGAACGGCGTCACTGAAAGCCGCTTCCCCAAGCTGGAAGAGGGCCGCATCCCGCTGCTGGATGATAGCCATGTGGCGATGTCAGTGAACCTGGATGCCTGTATTTCCTGCGGTCTGTGCGTCCGCGCGTGCCGCGAAGTTCAAGTCAATGACGTGATCGGCATGGCCGGCCGCGGCCACGATGCTTATCCGACATTTGACATTGCCGACCCGATGGGCGCGTCCACCTGTGTGGCCTGTGGTGAATGTGTGCAGGCCTGCCCGACCGGCGCGCTGATGCCTTCTGCGGTACTGGACGATGCAGGTCAGGGCGACCTGAAAGACTATGACAGCGAGACCGAAAGCGTCTGCCCGTTCTGCGGCGTCGGCTGCAAGGTTTCGCTCAAGGTCAAGGATGGCAAGGTCAAGCATATTGAGGGCATCAACGGCCCGGCAAACGAAGGCCGTCTGTGCGTCAAGGGCCGCTTTGGCTTTGACTACATCCACCACCCGCACCGCCTGACCAAGCCGCTGATCCGCCGTGACGATGCGCCGGCCAAGGGCCTGAATGTCGACCCGGGCAATCTCTCCACCCACTTCCGCGAAGCGACTTGGGAAGAGGCGATGGATTTGGCTGGCAAAAGCCTGATGAAGCTGCGCGATGAAGACCCGAAATCGGTTGCTGGTTTCGGCTCGGCAAAATGCACCAACGAAGAGGCGTACCTTTTCCAAAAGTTCATCCGCCAGGGCTTTAAACACAACAACGTTGATCACTGCACCCGTCTTTGCCACGCATCTTCGGTTGCGGCGCTGATCGAAAACGTTGGCTCCGGTGCTGTGACCGCGACCTTCAACGAGATCGAAAACGCGGATGTGGCGATCATCATCGGCTCCAACCCGATCGAAAACCACCCGGTGGCGGCAACCTACTTTAAGCAGTTCACCAAACGCGGCGGCAAGCTGATCGTGATGGATCCGCGCGGTGTCGGCATGCGTCGCTTTGCGACCGAGATGCTGCAGTTCCGCCCTGGCGCGGATGTGTCGATGCTCAACGCGATCATGCATGTGATCGTCGAGGAAGAACTGTATGACAGCCAGTACATCCACCGCTGGACCGAGAACTGGGAAGCTGAAAAAGAGCATCTGAAGCAGTTCACACCCGAGAAGATGTCGGAAATCTGCGGCATCGAACCGGACCAGCTGCGCCGTGTGGCGCGGATCTTTGCTGGTGCAAATGCTGGTTTGATTTTCTGGGGCATGGGCATCTCCCAGCATATTCACGGCACCGACAATTCGCGCTGCCTGATTTCGCTGGCCCTGATGACCGGCAATGTGGGCAAGCCGGGTGCCGGCCTGCACCCGCTGCGCGGTCAGAACAACGTGCAGGGCGCGTCCGACGCGGGCCTGATCCCGATGTTCCTGCCGGATTATCAGACCGTGACGTCGGATGATGTGCGCAAATCCTTCACCGATGTCTGGGGTGGCGGCGACTTCTCGAACGAGAAGGGCCTCACCGTGACCGAGATCGTTGACCAGGCCTATGCCGGCAATATCAAGGGCATGTACATTCAGGGTGAAAACCCGGCGATGTCCGACCCGGATGCGGATCACGCCCGCGATGCCTTTGCCAAGCTGGAGCTGATGATCGTTCAGGATATCTTCCTGACCGAGACGGCGAACTATGCCGACATCATCCTGCCGGCCTCGGCGCTCTATGAAAAGAACGGCACCGTGTCGAACACCAACCGCCAGGTGCAGCGTGTTCGTCCCGCAGTGGCGCCTCCGGGTGAGGCGCGTGAGGACTGGAAAGTCACCGTGGAACTGGCGCAGCGCATCGGCCTGCCCTGGGACTACAAGGACGTCAGCGAAGTCTTCAACGAGATGAAGCTGAACATGAAGTCCCTGAACAACATCACCTGGGAGCGTCTGGAGACCGAGACCATCACCTATCCGTCGCTGCATGAGACCGACCCGGGTCAGGCGATTGTGTTCGGCGATGGCTTCCCGCGTCCCGAAGGCCGCGCCCGCTTTACTCCGGCCTCGGTGATCCCGCCGGATGAGGCACCGGATGCGGAGTATCCGATGATCATGACCACCGGCCGCCAGCTGGAGCATTGGCACACCGGGTCGATGACCCGCCGCTCCCTGGTGCTGGACGCTGTGGAACCGGAAGCGAACTGTTCTCTCAACCCCAAAACCCTGCGGGCGATGGGCGTGGAGCCGGGCGAGATGGTGCGCTTGTCCACCCGCCGCGGCTCGATTGAGATTATGGCACGGGCTGACCGGGCAATTGCCGAGGACATGGTGTTTGTGCCCTTTGCATATGTCGAGGCAGCAGCAAACATCCTGACCAACCCGGCTATCGACCCCTATGGCAAGATCCCCGAGTTCAAGTTCTCGGCTGTCCGGGTTGAGAAGGTAGAAAGCCAGATCGCTGCCGAGTAATCCCGGCCGCGTGTGAGCGAGATCAGAACGGGCGCGGAGCTGATGGCTTTGCGCCCGTTTTGCGTTTGAGGTTATCCAGCGGAACATTTGAGGCAGGCGGCCGGCCTGTGCTCCGAGCGGTAAGTTACATCAGCTGTGGCGGGCCAGAAAACGGTCCAGATCCCGCTTTGACGGCGGCGCGCCGGTGAAAACCTCAACCCAGCCGGGCATAAGTGAAATCCGGTATTCCGTGCTTTCGTGCACCTGCATCGAGATATAGCCGATCTGGGTGTAGATCATCGCCCGGGCGCGGATCAGTGCGACGCCGGCGTCGAAACCAAAGCGGATGAACATCTCTGTTAGTGCCTTCTCGCGCCGGGTATCGGCTTGGTCCAGCCTTGCCTGCAGGTCACGGTCATTGCGCGCCCAATTGCGGATGGCCAGATCCAGCCGGGAGTCGAACAGGTCAGCATCAATCCAGCAGTCAAACAGGTTGAAGAGCGCCTCGGCAATGGTTTCCGCATAAGCCTCGGACCGGGCGATCAGGTTGCCGGTGTTCTTTTCCTCCCAGCGCCGCACCATCGCCTCCAGCAGCGCCTCGCGGTCTTTGAAGTGCCAGTAGAAACTGGTGCGGGCCACGCCAAGCCGCTTGGCCAGTGGCATCACTTTCACGGCTTCCACGCCGCTCTCGGTCAATACTTCGTAAGCGGCTGATAGCCAGTCTTCGTCACCCAGCCTGGTGCGGGTAATGTCCTGAGTGTCCATGTGGCAGCCATAACAGCGGGGCAGGGCGGGTGCAACTTTTCTTGACAGGTATGAATGTTTAATTGACATATATGTCAAGAATGGTTGGCGACTCGCCAATGCCGCGCTTGCCCAGACATCGTTCCAGGAGATCCGCATCATGTCCAAGGACCCGCTGCTGCAGCCCTATCAGCTGAAGCACCTGACGCTTCGCAACCGGATCATGACCACCAGTCATGAACCGGCATATCCGGAAGACGGGATGCCCAAGGCACGCTATGCCGCCTATCACGCGGAACGGGCCAAGGCGGGCGTGGCGCTGACGATGACCGCCGGGTCTGCTGCAGTCAGCAAGGACAGCCCGCCGGTCTTCAACAATATCCTTGCCTATAAGGACGAGGTGGTGCCGTGGATCCGCAGCCTGACGGATCAGGTGCATGAACATGGCGCCGCCGTGATGATCCAGCTTACCCACCTTGGACGCCGCACTGGCTGGAACAAAGGCGACTGGCTGCCCTCTGTCAGCTCGTCCAGGCACCGCGAACCGGCGCACCGCGCCTTTCCGAAACTGGCTGAGGATTGGGATATCGCCCGGATCATCAGCGATTTCGCCGATGCAGCAGAGCGGATGAAAGAAGGCGGGATGGATGGGATCGAACTCCAGATCTATGGCCATCTGATGGATCAGTTCTGGTCGCCGCTGACCAATGATCTGGACGGGCCATACGGCGGCCAGACGCTGGAGAGCCGGATGAAATTCCCGATGGACGTGCTGCAGGCCGTGCGGGACCGGGTCGGAGAGGAATTCATCGTCGGTCTGCGCTACACGGCGGATGAGGCGCAGAAGGGTGGCATCACTCCGCAAGAAGGCCTTGAGATATCCAAGCGCCTGGCGGGCAGCGGTATGGTGGATTTTCTGAACGTGATCCGTGGCCGCATCCATACTGATCCTGCGATGACCGACGTGATCCCGGTTCAGGGCATGAAATCAGCCCCGCATCTGGATTTTGCCGGAGAGGTGAAGAAGGCAACCGGCATGCCCACATTCCACGCCGCCCGCATCCCGGATGTGGCAACTGCCCGCCATGCGGTTGCCGCGGGGCTTTTGGACATGGTTGGCATGACCCGCGCCCATATGGCTGATCCGCATGTGGTGAAGAAGATCATGGAAGGGCGCGAGGATGAGATCCGCCCCTGTGTGGGGGCCACCTATTGCCTGGACCGGATCTATCAATCGGGGGATGCGCTGTGCATTCACAATGCAGCGACGGGCCGCGAGTTGACGATGCCGCATGAATTTGCGCCTGCCAGGGCCAGCAAGAAGATTGTGATCGTTGGTGCCGGACCCGCCGGGCTTGAGGCTGCGCGGGTGGCGGCAGAGCGTGGTCATCATGTCACCGTGTTTGAAGCTGCGGCAGAGCCGGGCGGCCAAATCCGCCTGACAGCGCAGAACCCGCGCCGGGCAGAAATGATCGGGATCATTGATTGGCGCATGGCTCAATGCGCCGCGCGGGACGTGGAGTTCCGCTTCAGCACTTGGGCTGAGGCCGCAGATGTGACAGCGCTGAATCCGGATGTGGTTGTTGTCGCGACGGGAGGTTTGCCAAACACCGAACTGTTCGAAACACGTGGCGAGGCTTCGCATATTGTCTCTGCCTGGGACATTATTTCCGGTGACGTGAAACCGGCCGCAAATGTGCTGGTTTATGACGAGAGCGGCGACCATCCTGGGCTGATGGCAGCAGAGATCGCCGCCAATGCTGGCGCTAGGGTCGAGGTGATGACTCCTGACCGGACCTTTGCCCCGGACATCATGGCGATGAACCTGGTGCCTTACATGCGGGCGCTGCAGGACAAGGACGTCACCTTCACCGTGACCCGCCGCTTGCTGGAGGTAGCGCGGACCGGCAATAAGCTGACGGCCTCCATCGGGACAGACTACAGCGGTCATGTGTATGAGGCCGGTTATGATCAGGTGGTTCTCAACTACGGGACGCTGCCGCTGGATGACCTGTACTTCGACCTTAAGGAACAGTCGTCCAATCGCGGTGAGATCGAACAAGGCGCACTGATTGCGGGCCGGCCGCAGAAGATATTCTCCAACCCGCAAGGGCAGTTCCAGCTGTTCCGCATCGGTGATGCGGTTTCTGCCCGCAACACCCATGCGGCGGTTTATGATGCGCTGCGGCTGATGAAGGATATCTGATATGCGTTTGGGATTTTTGGGATGCGGCACCATTGCTTCTGCCGTGGTGCGGGGACTGGCCGGCAAGGGCCACCAGATTACGGTTTCGGAGCGCAGCAAGGCACAGTCCGCAGCGCTTGCTGAGGCTTTCGAGGACGTGACCGTTACCGGAAACCAGGCAGTGATCGACGCCAGCGATGTGATCTTCCTCGGCTTGATGGCTGAGTCTGCTGAGGGCATTCTGAAGGAGCTGGCCTTCCGCGAAGATCAGCAGGTGGTCTCCTTCATGGCCGGTGCGGATCTTGGCCGCGTGGCAGAACTGACCGCGCCGGCTGAAGCCGTTGCAGTTATGATCCCCTTTCCGGGTATCGCACAGGGCGGCTCTCCGGTCATGGCGCTGGGGAATACCGCGCTGCTTGGCAGTCTCTTCGAGCCGGACAATCAGATCTTTGTGCTTAAGGATGAGGGAGAACTGAATGCGTATCTGTCAGCTCAGGCTGTGCTCTCACCAGCGGCGCGCCTGGTGGGGGATGCCGCGGAATGGCTCGGCGATCGGGTCTCAGACAAGGCGCAGGGCGAGACCTTTTTGCGGATGCTGGTGTCGGCCAGCCTGCAGGCTTCGGGCTGCGCGGATCTGATCGAAGCACTGAACACCCCGGGAGGCTATAACCAGCGGCTGCGGTTGCATATGGAGGACGCCGGACTTCGCAGCAGCCTTTCGAAGGGTTTGAGTAACCTCGAAGGCTGAAGGGCAAACTGATTGAATAGGAAGGCGGTCCTGTTTGGGCCGTCTTTTTGTTTTGTGCTGTTCTCTTTCGGGCTTTGTCCGTGGCGACTCGTTTTCCGGGGTGATTTGCTGTGATTCCTGGCGGCGGGTCTGTGGATAAGCTGGGCTGGTCTGTGGGTAAGTCCCGTGGCGGGGTGTTTTGGGTGTTCCGAGGCGTTTGCGGCCGCAGCATCCGGGTCAGTATTGCTGACTTTTTTGGCATGTAAGTTGTTGATTTTGTTTTATTTTCATCTTTTCTCTTCGGAAAGTTCGGTTTTTGCTGTTTTTTGGCTTGCGGGTTTGTTGGTCTAACCTTAGAACCCCCTTCACCGGCAGCGACGAGATGCTGCTGAGACACACCGGACGGGACGGCGGGAACGCAGGACGGGACGGGAAACACACCGGAGAGACGGTGGGACGGGCTGGAGAGGCGGCCGGACGCTCAGGAGAGACTGAGGCACTTTGATAGATCTGACAGGCGGGCGCGCTGGGGAATACTGGCGCATCGGTCTTGTTTTTGGCCTCTTGGTGCTGCTCTTTGACATTGATGGATAACTGAAGAGATATGTGGGCGGTTTGGTTCGTTTCGATGGATCAACGTCTGTATATCAACGCTCATAGGAAGTTCGCTTCCGATGATTGAGTGTCAGCTTCACTGTCTTGTTCGGCTTCGGTTTCTTTTGAAACCAAGCACAACAGACAGAGAATAATTGGTTGCAGTTCCGGTTCCTAGCCGGGTCGGATCGCAAGGCGTCTCAAGCCCCCGTGTTTGAGTGTTTTGTTAAAGCAACCAGTGATGTGCAGAGGT
>NZ_CP038234.1:3200000-3505000 GCF_004535885.1 Leisingera sp. NJS201 | reverse complement strand
AAGATCTCTGAATGGGGGAACCCACCTGAAAGTTTGTTATAATAGCCGCCGGTTCATTCCGGATGGCTGCTTATAATGGGCTTAACCAGGTACTTATAGACTGAATACATAGGTTTATAAGAGCAAACCCGGGGAACTGAAACATCTAAGTACCCGGAGGAAAGGACATCAATAGAGACTCCGTTAGTAGCGGCGAGCGAACGCGGACCAGCCGAGCCTGATGAGTGAGAAGAACATGTTGGGAAGCATGGCCATAGCGGGTGACAGCCCCGTATTCTAAGCTCTGAGGGACGTATTAAGTAGGGCGGAACACGTGAAATTCTGTCTGAAGATCGGAGGACCACCTCCGAAGGCTAAGTACTCCTTACTGACCGATAGCGAACCAGTACCGTGAGGGAAAGGTGAAAAGCACCCCGGCGAGGGGAGTGAAACAGTACCTGAAACCGAACGCCTACAATCAGTTGGAGGCCCCTTGAGGGCTGACAGCGTACCTTTTGTATAATGGGTCATCGACTTGGTCTCACAAGCAAGCTTAAACCGTTAGGTGTAGGCGCAGCGAAAGCGAGTCTTAATAGGGCGAATGAGTTTGTGGGATCAGACCCGAAACCGAGTGATCTAGGCATGGCCAGGTTGAAGGTGCGGTAACACGCACTGGAGGACCGAACCCACATCCGTTGAAAAGGATCGGGATGAGCTGTGCCTAGGGGTGAAAGGCCAATCAAACTCGGAGATAGCTGGTTCTCTGCGAAATCTATTTAGGTAGAGCGTCATCCGAATACCCCGGGGGGTAGAGCACTGGATGGGTAATGGGGCCCCACAGGCTTACTGATCCTAACCAAACTCCGAATACCCGGGAGTACTAGATGGCAGACACACGGCGGATGCTAACGTCCGTCGTGGAGAGGGAAACAACCCTGACCTCCGGCTAAGGCCCCCAATTCATGGCTAAGTGGGAAAGCAGGTGAGACGTCCAAAACAACCAGGAGGTTGGCTTAGAAGCAGCCATCCTTTAAAGATAGCGTAACAGCTCACTGGTCTAATCAAGATGTCTTGCGGCGAAGATGTAACGGGGCTCAAGCCATGAGCCGAAGCCGAGGATGCACATAGTGCATGGTAGCAGAGCGTAGTGTGACATAGTTCCATGCGTCCTTATCTTCCTGCGGGAAGAATTGGACGCAAGGAGCTTTCGATGAAGCGGGCGCGTGAGCGATCCCGTGGAGAGATCACTAGTGAGAATGATGACATGAGTAGCGACAAAGAGTGTGAGAGACACTCTCGCCGAAAGTCCAAGGGTTCCTGCTTAAAGCTAATCTGAGCAGGGTAAGCCGGCCCCTAAGCCGAGGCCGAAAGGCGTAGGCGATGGGAACCACGTTAATATTCGTGGGCCAGGAGGATGTGACGGATTGTGAAGGTAGTTCATCCTTATCGGATTGAATGGGCTGCTGATCAGTCCCTGGAAATAGCCCTCCATCAGACCGTACCCTAAACCGACACAGGTGGACAGGTAGAGAATACCAAGGCGCTTGAGAGAACGATGTTGAAGGAACTCGGCAAAATACCTCCGTAAGTTCGCGAGAAGGAGGCCCGGGTCCTACGCAAGTGGAATCCGGGGGCACAAACCAGGGGGTGGCGACTGTTTATTAAAAACACAGGGCTCTGCGAAGTCGCAAGACGACGTATAGGGTCTGACGCCTGCCCGGTGCCTGAAGGTTAAAAGGAGGGGTGAGAGCTCCGAATTGAAGCCCAGGTAAACGGCGGCCGTAACTATAACGGTCCTAAGGTAGCGAAATTCCTTGTCGGGTAAGTTCCGACCTGCACGAATGGCGTAACGACTTCCCCGCTGTCTCCAACATCGACTCAGCGAAATTGAATTGCCTGTCAAGATGCAGGCTTCCCGCGGTTAGACGGAAAGACCCCGTGCACCTTTACTACAGCTTCGCACTGGTATCAGGATTGTGATGTGCAGGATAGGTGGTAGGCATCGAAACCGTGACGCAAGTCGCGGTGGAGCCTCCCTTGAGATACCACCCTTCGCACTCTTGATATCTAACCGCGGTCCGTTATCCGGATCCGGGACCCTGCGTGGCGGGTAGTTTGACTGGGGCGGTCGCCTCCTAAAGAGTAACGGAGGCGCGCGAAGGTTGGCTCAGAGCGGTCGGAAATCGCTCGTTGAGTGCAATGGCAGAAGCCAGCCTGACTGCGAGACTGACAAGTCGAGCAGAGACGAAAGTCGGCCATAGTGATCCGGTGGTCCCGAGTGGAAGGGCCATCGCTCAACGGATAAAAGGTACGCCGGGGATAACAGGCTGATACTGCCCAAGAGTCCATATCGACGGCAGTGTTTGGCACCTCGATGTCGGCTCATCTCATCCTGGGGCTGGAGCAGGTCCCAAGGGTACGGCTGTTCGCCGTTTAAAGAGGTACGTGAGCTGGGTTTAGAACGTCGTGAGACAGTTCGGTCCCTATCTGCCGTGGGTGTAGGATACTTGAGAGGAGTTGCCCCTAGTACGAGAGGACCGGGGTGAACGAACCACTGGTGGACCTGTTGTTGCGCCAGCAGCAGTGCAGGGTAGCTATGTTCGGACAGGATAACCGCTGAAGGCATCTAAGCGGGAAGCCCCCTCAAAACAAGGTATCCCTGAGGGCCGTGGAAGACCACCACGCCGATAGGCCGGAGATGTAAGTGCAGCAATGCATTCAGTTGACCGGTACTAATCGCCCGATAGGCTTGATTTGATCCAGTAACAGACAGTGTTACTCAAAACCAAACAAGCAAACACATCCCAAGTGCAAGACTTGGACAACGTTGATTGTAACCGACGCAAGTTGCCCGTGCCTGCCGCCACCCGGCGGTGACACAGCAACCGGGCGGCATCTCGCGCATTTGCTGAAGCAAATACGCTGCCTGCCGCTCGCCAGCCTTGCTTCGCAAGGCCGTCGGAATTGGATTTTTCTTGGTTTGGTGGCTACAGCACAAGTGAAACACCCGGTCCCTTCCCGAACCCGGAAGTTAAGCACTGTCGCGCCGATGGTACTTGGGCTCAAGCCCTGGGAGAGTAGGTCACCGCCAAACCTAGTAAAATCCAATAATCTCTCAATACGGTCTCAAAAAAACCTGACGCGGGATGGAGCAGCCAGGTAGCTCGTCAGGCTCATAACCTGAAGGTCGCAGGTTCAAATCCTGCTCCCGCAACCAACACTAATTAACCTGACATATCAAAGGCTTCGGATCTACCATCCGGGGCCTTCTTCGTGTGAGCTA
Source organism: Leisingera sp. NJS201 (assembly GCF_004535885.1). NCBI lineage: Bacteria > Pseudomonadati > Pseudomonadota > Alphaproteobacteria > Rhodobacterales > Roseobacteraceae > Leisingera > Leisingera sp. NJS201. Next base: position 3,501,738 of record NZ_CP038234.1, on the reverse strand, counting down.
CTCCCCAATTGTTGGACAGGTTCTGGCGTAATTTAAGCTACTCTCTGCTCCTGCTGATCGGGTTGGGTTTTGTGTTTTCTCAGCCAATAGACCACGGCCGGGGGTTTGCCGCCAAGGGCGGAATGTGGGCGTTTTCGGTTGTAGAACTCGATCCACTTTCCGACGCCGACTGGACCTGCACCGTTTTCGTTCCGGTGTGTAGCTCATGTTAGGCGGCGATCTTTTCGAAAGCCACGGGTGATTTCCAGCCGATGGCCGAATGCCGTCGGCGTGGGTTGTAGAAGCCGTTGATGTATTCGAAGACGGCCAGTTCGACCTCTCTGCGGGTCTGCCAGGTCCGGCGCCAGATTAATTCGGCCTTCAGCGACTTGAAGAAGCTCTTGGACCTGTCGCGTTTTCGTGCCGCCCCAAGTGCTCGTTTAAGCCACTTTTCGTTCGAACGCGACGGGGCTTTTCCAACCGAGTGCTGAGTGTCGGCGGCGCGGATTATAAAAGCCGTTGATGTATTCAAAGATGGCCATCTCCGCTTTTCGTCGCGTTTCCCAGGGATGCCGCCAGATCAACTCAGCCTTGATGGTTTTGAAGAACGTTTCGACGGCAGCATTGTCGTAGCAATTGCCCTTGCCGCTCATCGACACCTTGAAGCCATGCTGGCGCAGAAGCTTCTGATAGTCGTGTGAACAATATTGCGACCCGCGATCCGTATGATGAATGCAACCTTTGGGCGGCTCCCGGAAAACTATGGCCATGTTCAACGCTCGGATATATGCTTCCGGCGGAGGCTGTCTGACGAGATCACGGCTCTGGTGGTAAGTCCGACCTTATGACCGACGATAAGTTCAGACCTGAGATTGAAATCCTTTCTTCCGCAGATGCGCCGCGACGGCGGCACTGGAGCGATGCCGACAAAATCCGGATCGTGGAGGAGAGCTTCGTGGGGCATCGCCAGGTGGCAGCGACAGCGCGGCGGCATGGTGTATAGCGCTCTCTTTTGACGATATGGCGGCGGCAATACAGGGACGGGGAACTTGGCGACGAGACCTCACCGGCATTTATCCCGTTGACGCTTTCGCCTGGGACGCCCGCGCCAACACAAGTCGCACAGTCTGGAGTCGACGATGTACAGCTCGAGATCGTGCTGAGGAACGGGCGCCGGCTCCTTGCCCCCTCCACAGTGGACCCCAAGATGCTGTCCCGGCTTCTTCCGGTGCTGGAGGGGCGATGATCGCCTTCCCGGCGGGGGTGCGCGTTTGGATCGCGGGCGGAGTGACCGACATGCGGCGCGGCATGAACACCCTGGCTCTAACTGTTCAGCAGGGTCTTGGACGTGACCCGCATGCGGGTGAGATCTTCTGCTTCCGAGGGCGCAAGGGCGACCTGGTCAAACTGCTTTGGCACGATGGCGTCGGCATGTCGCTCTACACAAAACGGCTGGAAGCGGGGAAGTTCATCTGGCCTGCCAGCGGGACCGGTGAAGCAGTACAGATCTCCGCCGCCCAGCTCGGATACCTGCTGGAGGGGATCGACTGGCGTAATCCGCGCTGGACACAACGCCCTGCAAAGGCGGGATAAATTGGAATCAGCAGCCCTTTTTTCATAGGTTTTGCGGTGTGCATGTGGTAGGTCTCGGCCATGTCAGATGCCGCTTCCGAGATTGCCAGATTGCGCGCCGCACTTGCGGCATCGGAAGCACGTGCCGAAGCTGCCGAGACTGAACTTGCGCAGGTCCGGGCGGTGGTCTCAACCTCCGAGGCGATGATCAAGCATCTCCGGCTTGAGATCGCCAAACTCCGGCGCGAACAATATGGCCACAGCTCGGAACGGCGTGCCCACTTGATCGACCAGATGGAGATGCAGCTCGAGGAGCTCGAAGCTGCGGCCGCCGAGGATGAGATCGCGGCAATGAGGCTGACGAAGACGGCGGCCGTGGCCGGCTTCGAACGCCGCCGCCCGGCACGCAAGCCCTTTCCGAACCATCTGCCGCGTGAACGTGTGGTGGTCGAGGCCCCCACGGCCTGTTCCTGCTGCGGCTCAGGTCGCATCGTGAAGATGGGGGAGGACATTACCGAGACGCTGGAGGTGATCCCTCGGCAATGGAAAGTGATCCAGATGGTCCGCGAGAAGTTCACTTGCCGGGCTTGCGAGAAGATCAGCCAGCCGCCGGCGCCCTTCCACCCCACCCCCCGTGGCTGGGCCGGTCCGAACCTGCTGGCGATGATCCTGTTCGAGAAGTGCGGGCAGCATCAGCCTTTGAACCGTCAGGCCGAGCGCTACGCAAAGGAAGGTGTCGATCTCAGCCTTTCGACGATTGCCGATCAGGTTGGGGCCTGCACCGTTGCACTTGAGCCCCTTCATGCGCTGATCCGGACCCATGTCCTTGAGGCAAAACGCTTGCACGGCGATGACACAACGGTGCCGCTGCTGGCAAAGGGCGGGGCAAAAACTGCCCGGCTCTGGACCTATGTCAGGGATGACCGCGCCTTTGGCGGCGGCGCTCCACCTGCCGCTCTGTTCCACTTCTCCCGTGACCGCGGAATGGCCAACCCGAACCGGCACCTCGCCGGGTGGCAGGGCATCCTGCAAGCCGATGCCTATGGCGGCTACAACGACCTCTACCGCGCCGGACGCGATCCGGCGCCAGTCAGCAGCGCGCTGTGCTGGAGCCATGCCCGGCGTAAATTCTTCGAGCTCGCCGACATCAAAGGAATAATCCGCAGGGGCAAGCCTGCCCATGACATCTCGCCCGTGGCGCTGGAGGCGGTGGCCCGGATCGACGCGATCTTCGACATTGAGCGCGGCATCAATGGCCTGCTCGCCGAAGAGCGGCACGCCATCCGGCAACGGCTGTCCCGCCCTCTGGTCAAGGCATTGCACGACTGGATGAGCACGGAGCGCGACAGGATGTCGAAGCATAACCCGGTCGCCAAGGCGATCAGCTACATGTTCACCAAGGACCGATGGGCGGCCTTCAGCCGCTTCCTTGATGATGGCCGTATTTGCCTGACGAACAATGCGGCCGAACGGGCCCTGCGGGGCGTTGCTCTCGGCCGGAAGTCTTGGCTCGTCGCCGGGTCAGAGCGCGGCGGCGACCGCGCCGCGTTCATGTATTCCCTGATCGTCACTGCCAGGATGAACGATGCCGATCCCCAAACCTGGCTGGCCGATGTCCTTGCCCGGCTGCCCGGCACGACGGCATCCCGTGTGCCGGATCTATTGCCGTGGAACTGGTCCCCGACCGAGAAAAGGATAGCTGCATGACCCCGATCGCCCGCCTGCGGATCATCCTGAACGACGTTGATCCTCTGCCTATGCGCCATATCGAGGTGCCGCTGAAGATCAGGCTCGACCGGCTGCATGAGGTTATGCAGGCAGCTATGGGCTGGACCGATACCCATCTCTATGAGTTCCGTGCCGGCGATGCTGGTTGGGGCATACCAGATCCGGATGGGTTCTATGATGGCCCGTTGCCCGCAAAGAAAACGACGCTGGAGAAGGTGCTCGAGGGGACCGGCGTCAGGACGGTCCAGTATATCTATGACTTCGGCGACGACTGGGACCGCAGCATCCGGGTCGAGCGGGTCAACGATGCCACCCCCGGCGTGCTCTACCCGCGGCTTCTCAAGGCCACCGGCGCCTGTCCGCCCGAGGACGTCGGCGGCGCCTGGGGCTACGAAGAGTTCCTCGAAGCCCTCGCCGATCCCGGCCACGAGCAACACGAGGACATGATCCGCTGGTCGGGTGGCGCCTTCGATCCCAACGATGCTCGGACCGACAGGATCGTCGAGCGGTTTAGCCAGCTTGCAAAGAAATGGACTCCGCGGCCCCGCAACCCCAAACCCTCCAAGGGCACTACCTGAGAACTGCCCACGTCCACGGTCTACGCCGGATGCTTACGCTCGGATCGCCAAGTCGCGTTTCATCCGGTTGCTCACGGCCCAGCCGATCACACGCCGTGAATGCAGATCGAGGATCACGGCCAGATACAACCAACCTTCGCAGGTCCAGACATAGCTAATGTCACCGGCCCACTTCTGGTTGGGCGCATCAGCGTTGAAGTCTCGATCCAGCAGGTTCGGTGCGATATTGAACTTGTGATCGCTATCGGTCGTCACCTTGTGTTTGCGGGTTCTGACGACGGATATGCCGTTCTGGCGCATCAAGCGGCCCACTCGGCGATGACCGACGTCTAGGCCGATCTCCTTCAGCTCTTCGGTCATTCGCGGCCTGCCATTGCTGCCCAAGCTGAGACGGGATTGTTCTTTGATGTGTGCCAACGTGACCAGATCTGATCGCTGCCTGCGGCTGGCCGGGCGGTTGCGGAACGCTCGTAGGCCGCGCGTGCTGACGCCGACAACATCGCATAACCGCTTGGCTGGGAAGTGGCCGCTTTGTTCTTCGATAAACCTAAATCTCATTGCTTTAGGCCCGCGAAGAACTGGGTGGCCTTTTTTAGGATTTCCCTCTCCTCCTTGAGAAGCCGGTTCTCACGTCGAAGCCGCTCATTTTCTTTGGCGAGGTCTAAATCCTCTTGTGAAACCACGTTCGTGTCGCGATGTGCGGTGATCCATTTGTTCAGCGTCGACATGCCAACGCCCAGATCATCAGCCACCTGCTTGCGCGTCAGCCCACTGGTCAGCGCAATACGCACCGCATCTTGGCGGAATTCGTCCGTCCGTTTCAGTCCCATAGTCAGTCTCCTTTGTTGCAGTAAATGCTAGCAAAGGAGCGGCATCAAACCGCGACAGGTCCAAAATGACTGCTTTCCGCCCTTCGTGCGCAAAGCTTGGACTTCAGTGAGCCGATTGAGCTCACTCTGAAGGTGACACGTTTTGCGCAGCCAGAGGCAATACTGCTGGCCAAAAAGGCAAAACTATCTGACAATTTACAGTGAAGATTTGGTGGAGCCTAGGAGGATCGAACTCCTGACCTCCTGCATGCCATGCAGGCGCTCTCCCAGCTGAGCTAAGGCCCCAAACCTGTCCGCTTTCCAGTGTCCGTTCCGTCTCCGGTGCGGTCCGTCTTGCGGTGTGAGCGTCGTTTAAGGGACGGCGGCGCAGGCTGCAAGCGTAAAATGCGCCGGGTTCCAAACTTTTTTCCGGCACTGCCGGAGGGCTGCCCGGGAAAGGCGAGGCGCTTCCCCGGGCAGCTGGAAATGCCTTAGGAATCGTCCTCGGGGGTCGACATGTCGGCAATCTCGTCCAGCGGAACGTTGTCCTCGTCATCGTCATCGTCCAGGACATCATCGCCCAGATCAACATCGACGTCGTCATCATCTTCCAGAACCGGGCTATCGCCTTCGAGGTTCTCTTTGGCCTTCAGGGTTGCCGCATCCTCGGCATCTGCCTCGATCATCCGGGTTTTGCCGGTGTCCAGCGCGACGGCCTCGCCCGTGTAGGGGCTGACGATCGGGTTCTTGTTCAGGTCATAAAAGCGCTTGCCAGTGGTGGGGCAGATGCGCTTTACACCCCATTCTTCCTTGGGCATGTGGATCCCCTTGATTTACTGGTGAGTCGTATCGACGATTCAGGTGCCTTGCCATATGAGGGGGGACTGTCAAAGCCAAAGCCTGGAAAGGGGCGCCTATGGCCGAACACCACCTGCCCGGAAACCCGCCGGTGCCGCTGACGCTGCGGCGGTCGGCACGGGCGCGGCGGATCAGCCTGCGGATATCCTCGCTGGACGGGCGGGTGACACTGACGCTGCCCAAAAGCCTGCCGGAACGGGCCGCACTGGCCTTTGCCGAGGAGAAGGCGGATTGGATCCGGTCGCATCTGGAAAAGCATCCCGAGGTAGTGGAAGCAGGGTTTGGCACGGTGTTGCCGGTTGATGGCCAGAACCGGGTGGTTGAGCGCGCGCCAGGACGGCGCATCCAGCTGGACGCGGGCCGTATTGCGGTGCCGGGGGACAGTCCGGGGCGGGTCTTGCAGCGTTACCTGAAAGAGCTGGCTCGCAACCGGCTGGCCGAGGCGTCGGATTTCTATGCCGCCCGGCTGGGCAAGGGCTACAGCCGCCTGACCTTGCGCGATACTCGGTCGCGCTGGGGGTCCTGCACCGCCGATGGCGGGCTGATGTATTCCTGGCGGCTGATCCTGGCGCCGCCCGCAGTGCTGCGTTATGTCGCCGCCCACGAGGTGGCGCATCTGCAGGAGATGAACCATTCGTCTGCCTTCTGGGCGGTGGTGGAACGCCTCTATGGCCAATACGAGCCGCCGCGCGGCTGGCTGCGCGAAAACGGCGCCGGCCTGCACCGTTACCGGTTCGGCGAATAGCGGCAAAGCTTTGACCCTGCGGATGCGCGGGCTAACCTCTTGGCAGGTACCTGTTTCCAGTTTCCCCGGTTCTTGAGGCTTGCCCGTGTCAGACAAACCGCAACGACGCCTTGCCGCCATTTTTGTGCTGGATGTCTCCGGTTTCAGCCGCTTGATGGCCGAAGATGAGGCTGGAACGCTGAACCAGGTTCTGGCGCAGCAGCAAAGCCTGATTGCTCCGGCGATCCGCAGCCATGAGGGCCGGATCATCAAGCTGATGGGCGACGGGGTGCTGGCAATTTTTCCCAGCGTGATCTCGGCGGTAGAGGCGGCAGCCGGGATCCAGGCCGCCGCTGCCCGCAACCGGCATCTGCAGCTTCGGATCGGTATCACTCTGGGTGAAGTGCTGATTGCCCAGGGCGATATCTATGGCGACGATGTCAATATCGCTGCCCGGCTGGAGGCTTTGGCACCGCTTGGCGGGGTGGCCCTGTCGGCTGAAGCATATGGCCAGGTGCGGGGCCGTATTCCTTATGCGTTCGAGGACCTGGGCCTGCATGAGGTCAAGAATATTCCCGAGCCTGTGCAGGTCTATGTGCTCGGCGATGAGCTGACCTCGCTGCCCAGTCTGCACCCGGTGGCCACACCAAATAAAGCGGACCAGGCAGCTTCGCCACCGCGCTGGCGGGCCGGGCGGCCTATGTGGCTGGCGCTGGCTGCATTTACGGTCCTGGCTGCGGCCGGCGGCGGCTGGTGGGCCGGGGGCATGCCGGGTCTGCAAGGGGCGGCGCAGACGGCCAGCGGGGCAGAGCAGACGCGGCCGCTGGTTGCCGTGATGCCCTTCACGGCGGCCTCGGCATCTCCTGAACTGGCGCAGGCGCTCACCGGCGAGGTGATCCGCGCGCTTGCCGCGGTTCCCGGCCTGGCAGTGGTGGCCCCGGCCAGCAGCCGGGCGGCGGCCGGACTGCCGCCGGACCAGGCGGCGAAACTGCTGGGAACAGAGTTCCTGGTCAGCGGCCATTTGCCTGCCGCTCCGTTACAGGGGATCCGGCTGGATATCCGCAGCCCGTCCGGGCAGGCAGCTCTGCCGCCCCGCCCGCAATCCAACCTGTCCGGCCTGGCATCTGCAGTGGCGGCAGATATTCTCAACGCCTTCAGCCAGCCGGTGCATGCGGCCGCGGCGGCGACAGGGCCGGATCAGGCGCTGATGCATATGCTGATGGCGCGCAGTCACCTGGCGGCTGGGCAGCAGCAAGAGGCCAGACTGGCCGTCAAACAGGCTTTGCAGCTGGCCCCCGGGCTGGCAAAGGCTAGAGTGCTGCAGGCAGAGCTTGACCTGGACTTGCTGACGGGCCCGCTGGCCGGCCTGCCGCAGCGCGCGGCCAAAGCGGCACAGCTGCTCGACGGGCTGCCTGAAACACCCGGAACCTTGCGCATCCGCGCCCTTGCGGCGCAGTTCAGCGGCGCGCCGGATACCGCCTTGACCCATGCGCAGGCGTTGGAGCGCTCTTTTCCGAACGATGCAGATGGCCATCTGCTGCGGGCCTGGCTGCTGCAGGTGGAGGGGCAGGGTGCCGCCGCCGAGGCCGCCTATGCCACTGCTTTGCGGCTCAACCCGGTGCCGTCTGCGCTTTATCACAGCCTGCGCGCGTCGATGCTGTTTGATGCCGGGCAAGAGGAGGCTGCCGTTGACACTGCCAGTGCGGCGCTGGCGCTGGAACCCCAGGCGCAGCTGGCCCAGGCGGTGCGCTGCGCGGGATTGGCCTCGCTTGGCCGCTTTGAAGAGGTTGGCAGCGCCTGCGCGCAGCTGCAGGCCGCAGGGCTGACACTGGATCAGGCAGCGAGCGCCTTTCCCTATGGTGCCAGGGCCGGGGGCGGCAGTGCGCTGCAACGGCTGCGCACCGGATTCAGCCTGGCAGGGTTGCCTGGCCGCCCCTGACGTGCTGCCCCGGACTTGGGGGCCGTGATCACACGCGCGGATCTGTCCGCTTGACCGCGGCGCAATTTGTGATCACTTGAGGGGATGAACCTGACTGCCCGCTCCCCCCAGGACGCTGCCGCCCCTGCCCACGACCGCGTCTACCGCGCTTTGCGCACCCGTATCATGCATGGTGAAATCACCCCCGGCGCTGCGCTGACGCTGCGCGGCATCGGCCGCGAATTCGGCGTCTCGATGACGCCTGCGCGCGAGGCTGTGCGGCGGCTGGCCGCCGAGGGCGCGCTGTTCCTGTCCTCTTCGGGGCGGGTATCCACGCCGGAACTGACAAATGAACGGATTGAGGAGCTGGCGGCCCTGCGCGCGCTGCTGGAGGTGGAGCTGTCCAGCCGTGCCTTGCCGCGCGCGCATATGGCCCTGATCGACCGGCTGCAGATGATCAACGGAACGGTTGCCGAGATGGTCACCAAACGCGACGCGGTCGGCTATATCCGCACCAATCTGGAGTTCCACCGCACCCTGTATCTGCGCGCCCAGGCACCGGCCATGCTGGCGATGGCCGAGACCGTCTGGCTGCAGCTGGGCCCCACCATGCGGGCGCTTTACGGCCGGTTGCGCCGCACCGACCCGCCGCAAAACCACCGCCTGATCATCGCGGCGCTGAAGGCCGGGGATGAACCGGGTTTGCGTTTGGCAGTGCGCTCTGACGTGACCCAGGGTCTGCGGCTCCTGGCCGGGTAGGTCTGTCTCCCGATCCTGCTGCCAGGTACGAGGGCGGAGGCACTCCCGCCTGTTCGGGTCAATTCGGAAATTGCCTCACAGTTGGGCGTGGCCCGGCGCCGTGGCGCCGGGCCACGCCCAAGGCCGCCAGCGGCACTGGCAAAGCCGGTGCCGCGCGGGCGCGGGAGGGTCTGCGTGAACCGAAGTTGCCAAGTTCCGAATGTCCAGTGTGCATTGAGGTTGAGCAAACCTCGTCCAGCCCCTCAGAACCGGGTGATTACGGTGGCGCCTACGGATTGGAACCGGTCCATTTCCATCAGTGAAGCCACCGATTGCTCCAAGCTGATTTCCTGGCCGATCAGCCGGCCGGGCGCTAGCTTGCCGGATTGCACCATGTCCAGCATTGCACCGTAGCGATGGGCCTGCATGCCGTGGCTGCCAAGGATCTCCAGTTCATCCGCGATCACCCGCGCCATCGGAACCTGCGGCGTGCTGTGATCCGCCAGCATCAGCCCCACTTGTACATGCTTGCCGCGCTTGCGCAGGCAATTGACCGAATTGAAGCAGGTGTCCGGGTGCCCCAGCGCGTCCAGCGACACATGCGCCCCGCCGCGGGAGATCTCCCGCACCGCTTCTGCCGCATCCGCGACGGTGCTGGCATCGACCCCGGCAACCGCGCCCAGGCTGCGGGCCAGCGCTAGCTTCTCCTCGGATATGTCTACAGCGATCACATTGGCGCCAAGGGCGGTGGCGATCATCACCGCCGACAGCCCAACGCCGCCGCAGCCATGCACCGCCACCCATTGCCCGCCGGAAACCCGGCCTTGATCCGCCACTGCGCGGAAGGATGTGGCAAAGCGGCAGCCAAGGCTGGCGGCAGTGGCAAACCCCATGGTTTCCGGCAACGCTACCAGGTTCAAATCCGCATGATGGATGGACACATATTCGGCAAAAGATCCCCAATGGGTAAAGCCGGGCTGGAACTGGCTGTGGCAGACCTGCTGGTGGCCGGCATGGCACTCCGGGCAGCTGCCGCAGCCGCCAACGAACGGCACTGTGACCCGGTCGCCGCGCCGCCATTTGCTGACATCCTTGCCAACCGCGGCAACCGTACCTGCCAGCTCGTGGCCCGGCACATGCGGCAGGGTGATATCCGCATCATGCCCCATCCAGCCGTGCCAGTCGCTGCGGCACACACCGGTTGCCTCAACCTTGATCACCACGCCGTGGGGCGCCGGAGCTGGATCCGGCAGCGAAACCACTTCCGGTGTTTCACCAAAGCGTTCATAGAGCACAGCTTTCATCGGGGCAGGTTCCTTTGACGGTTGCAAGAGATAAGGCTTATTAGCAGGCAGCTGCCGGGGAGAGTATTTCTGATGCCTCTGCAATTCTGGAGAAATCCGGCGTAGTCTTTCCAGAAATGCCACTATTGAGCAGGAGTCTTTCGCTGTGGAGCAAATTGATAAGGTGGATGCCCGTATCCTGGACTGTCTTCAGCGCGATGGCAGGCTGTCCAATGCTAAGCTGGCGGAACGGCTGTCGCTCAGTGAAACGCCCTGCTGGCGGCGGCTGAAACGGCTGAGCGAGTCCGGCGTGATCGAGGGGTATCAGGCGGTCCTGAACCGCCGCGCGCTAGGGTTCGGAGTGATGGCCTTTGTCCAGCTTAGCTGCACTGAACATGACGCGGCCACGACAGCAGACTTCCAGCGCGCCATCGAAGCCAGCCCGAATGTGCTGGCCTGCCATAATACCACCGGGGACGCGGATTTTCTGCTGCAGGTGGTGGCGTGCGATCTGGATGATTACAGCCGCTTCGTTGAAACCGTGCTGCGCCGGTTGCCGGGGGTGTCGGGGATCAAGTCCAGCCTGTCCTTGAGGGAGCTGAAATCGTCCAGTCATTTGCCGGTGAGCGATCTGCGGATGTGAACAGCGCTGACCTGCGCAAATGGCTCCCGGCCAGCGGCTCCCGCCTGCGCAGGCCTGCCTGTCAGGCAGACCCTCGCAATTGGGCCCGGCCCGGTGCCCTGGCACCGGGCCGGGCCCAAGGCCGCCAGCGGCGGCGGCGTCAGCCGGCGGTGCGCGGGCGCGGGAGGGGTTCCGCCACCTGCGCCCTTAAGATCCGGTGCGCCTGATCAGGCCCCGCTGCCGGTATAGTAGGGTGAGTTCATTGCCCGGCTGGCCGCCTCGGTGACCGAGGCATCAAAGACCCGTGTGTAAAAGGCGCAGCCCAGTTCCGCCGCAGTTTCCGGGAACAGGTTCAGCGCAAAATCCAAAGCGTTGTCCAGCGTGTCAAAGGCGTCGAACCCACCCAGTGTCCGGGTCTGCAGCCCGCTCAGCCAAACCTTGTTCTGCAATCCCGGCAGCATTTTCAACGCCGCGTTGCGCGCTTGCCAGGGGGCTTCTTCAAACGGCACCGACAGTTGCAGTTCGGTGTACACAAACGCCCCTGGAGCCGCAGTCCCGCTGTTGTAATGCGCCGCACCCATGTCGCGGCTGGCCGTGGCGGTGGCTTCGGCGTCAAACACCCGCGTGTTGTGGGCGACGCCAAAGCTGCGCGGCTCGCCCGGGAAATAGCCAGTCACAAAGCTGCGGGCGTTTTCAATGCTGTCAAAGGCATAAAAACCGCCAATGGAATTATTGCCATGGCCGGACAGCCAGGTCTTGTTCAAAAAACCTGGCTGTTTCCGGATCGAGGCGTTGATCTCCTGCAGCGGCACCTGGTCGAACGGCACTGAGATGGCGACTTCGGTGTAGACAAAGGCTTTTGGGGTCATGGCAGTTTCCTGTGTTTTGGCAAGAGAAGGCAGCAGCATCGCCCCGGCTGAGGCTGCAATCAGCTGGCGGCGGGACAGCCGGGATCGATCGCGGAAGGCCGCGTTGTTTTGGTCGTGGGTCATGTTGGCTCCGGTTTATTTGCTTGCATTTTGCAAGTGAATAAGGGTTCGCATGATGGCTTGCGTTTTGCAAGTATAAAAACTACCAAGAGTTCATGACTGATAAGCACAGCAAATACGGGTCCGGCTGCCCGGTGGCCTATGCCCTTGATATCTTTGGCGACCGCTGGAGCCTTCTGGTGATCCGCGACATGGCGGTGAAGGGCGCGCGCACCTATGGCGAGCTGTTGAACGGCGGGGAGGGGATCTCGACCAACATCCTGGCGCAGCGGATGAAGCAGCTTGAAGAGGCGGGGATCCTGAGCAAAAGCAAGGATCCGCAGAACGGCCGCAGCTACATTTACACACTCACGCCAAAGGGCCGGGATCTGGCGCCGGTACTGGCAGATATCGCCCTGTGGAGCGCCAGATACAACAAAGCCGGCCACGCGATGACCGGCTTCAGTGACAAAGTGCAGGCAGACCGGGACGGCGTTATCACCCGGATCCGCGCGGGTAAGCTGCCTTAGGCCGCCAGCCCTTTGGAGCCGATGTCCAGGAATTTCTGGCGCCGGTCTTTGATCAGTTCGTCTGCGGTCTTGCCCTTCAGCTCGTCCAGCATATCCTGGATCGCGCCGCTGACCGAGGCCATTGCCGCCTTGGCATCACGATGCGCGCCGCCCAGCGGTTCCGGGATGATCCGGTCATTGACGCCCAGCTTCTGCAGGTCCTGTGCTGTCAGGCGCAGCGCTTCCGCCGCTTCGCGCATCTTCTCGGCATCCTTCCACAGGATCGAGGCGCAGCCTTCAGGGCTGATCACCGAGTAAACCGAATGTTCCAGCATCGCCACACGGTTGGCCGAGGCAAAAGCCACCGCACCGCCGGAGCCGCCCTCACCAATAATGACTGAGATCAGCGGCACGCCGATCTTGAGGCACATCTCGGTCGAACGCGCAATTGCTTCCGACTGGCCGCGCTCCTCGGCGCCCTTGCCGGGATAGGCGCCGGCAGTGTCGACCAAAGTGATCACCGGCAGCTTGAAGCGGCCGGCCATCTCCATCAGCCGGATCGCCTTGCGGTAGCCCTCAGGGCGGGCCATGCCGAAGTTGCGCTCAATCCGCGATTTGGTGTCGCTGCCTTTCTCATGGCCGATCACCACCACCGGCTGATCGTTGAACCGGGCAAGACCGCCCATCACAGCCAGATCGTCGGCAAAATTCCGGTCGCCGGCCAGCGGCGTGTATTCGGTGAACAGCGCCTTGATGTAATCCTGGCAATGGGGGCGGTCGGGGTGCCGTGCCACCTGGCATTTGCGCCAGGGCGTAAGCTCCTTGTAGAGGTCTTTCAGCAGCTGAGCCGCCTTGGCGTCCAACGCCGCGGCCTCATCCGCCACGTCCATTTCCTCATTCGCGCGCGCCAGCGCCCGCAGTTCCTCCGCCTTGCCTTCGATTTCGGCCAGCGGTTTTTCGAATTCCAGATACTGGGTCATGTCGCCTCTGCTCAGCGGGTTTGCCGTTATATGGCCTTAGCAGCGCCAAGATGCAACTCAGCAAGATTTGTGATCTGCTGCCATGGCATGAGGGAAGAGCTAAAGAGCGCAAGGGAGGCACCGCGAATGGCCGCCAGTTACGAAGACCGGATCCTGCGGGTTCTGGCCTATATCCACGGCAACACCGATGGCGATCTGTCGCTGGACAGGCTGGCCGATGTGGCGGCGATGTCGCGGTTTCACTGGCACCGGGTATTCCGCGCCCTGACGGGTGAAACCTGCGCCCATGCGGTGCGCCGCATCCGGCTGCACCGCGCCGCGGGCTGGCTGGTGCAGGGGGACATGCCCATTGCGCAGGTTGCGGCCCGCGCCGGCTACCCCAATCAGAACAGCTTCTCCCGCGCGTTCTCTGATTCTTACGGCAGCAGCCCGGCGGCCTTCCGCCGGGCGGGTCAATTCCGGCTGCCGAACCCAACCCTCAGAACAGGAAGTTACCCGATGTATGACGTGATCACCCGCACCGACCCCGCCCGCCGCCTGGCCGGCCTGCCGCACAAGGGCGCCTACATGGAAATAGGCAAAAGCTTCGAGGCCTTCGGCGCGATCTGCGAAAGCCGCGGATTGTGGCCGCAGCTGGGCGCGATCACCGGGGTCTATTTCGACAGCCCGGACGCGGTGCCCGAAGCGGATCTGCGCAGCTTTGCCGGGGCAGAGCTTACCGGCGGCACGCTGCCCGATGGGATGGAGGAGGTCAGCCTCCCCGGCGGTAAAACCGCGGTGCTGACGTATAGGGGGCCGTATTCTGGCCTCCATGCCGCCTATCACAGCCTGTTCGGCAATTGGCTGCCGCAGTCCGGCGAGGAGCCGGCCGATCAGCCCTGCTATGAGATCTACCTCAACAATCCGCGCGACACCGCGCCCGAGGATCTGCTGACCGAAATCTGCCTGCCGTTGAAGTAGCCCTACGCCTGCAGCAGGATCGCTGCCAATGACGCCAGCAGCAGCGCGGCCATGGTCCAGTTGAACGCCCGCAGCTGCGCGGGCCGGGTCAGCAGCCGCCGCAGCTGCTGGCCCAGCATGGTCCAGGTCGATGCCGAAAAACAGCCGATCAGCAGGTAGGTGCCGGAGACCCACAGAATGGCACTCAGGTCGCGGCTGGCGGCATAAAGCGTGATTGCCCCCAGCGCCATCGCCCAGGCCTTGGGGTTGACCCATTGAAAGGCGCAGGCCTGCACAAAACTCAAAGGCCTGCCCTCGGCTGCCCCCTCCCGCGGCGGCGCGGCATTGGCGATCTTCCAGGCCAGCCACAGCATATAGGCCACCGACAGCACCGTCATCACCGGGGTCAGCACCGGGAAGGCATCAAACAGATGCATCACCCCCAGCCCGACCGGCAGGATCATCAGCGGAAAGCCGACCGCCACTCCCAGCAAATGCGGAATCGTCCGGTGAAAGCCGAAATTGGCCCCCGAGGCCATCAGCATCAGGTTGTTCGGGCCGGGCGTGAAGACCGTGCCAAAGACAAAACCGGCCAGCGCAAAGAGGAGTTCATAGGTCATGGGCAAGAAGATTGCGCAGTGATTGCCAAATGAAATTGCGTTTTGCAGCGTTTGCTGCGTAATTTCACAATCAATGGCGAAGAATGATAAGATAAACCAACGAATATTGCAGGAACTCACCCGGGACGGCCGGATCAGCAATCTGGAACTGGCCGAGCGTGCGGGCCTTTCGCCCTCGGCCTGCCTGCGCCGGGTGCAGGAGCTGGAGCGCGCCGGCATCATAACCGGTTACCGTGCCGTGCTGGACCGGCAAAAGCTGGGGATAGGCTTTGCCACCTATATCGGCGTCGGCCTGGGCGAGCACACCAAGGACGCGCAGGAAGCTTTTGAACTTGCCATGCAGGCCGCGCCCGAGGTGGTTGAATGCCACAACATCACCGGCACCATTGAATACCTCCTGCGCGTCGAATGCGCCGATCTGCCCAGCTACAAGAAATTCCATACTGATATCCTGGGCACGTCTCCTTATGTCACAGCAATCACCACCTATGTAGTAATGGGTTCGCCCAAAGACTTGCGGGCGTGATCCCTTGCCGGCTTTGGATTTTGAGTATTTGTAAAAAGGTGAACAAAGAGCTTCTTCATCTTTCTCCTAAATACTCACTGCGAAACGTCTGCCGCAAAGACAACGTTTAGCATGCGGGCGGATACGCCCGCCCGCCTCCGCCTTATTGGCGGCGCCGCCAATCCTTAACCGCCACGCTGATACGGCACTGGGTAACGGCACAGGGAACATGATCCAGAACAGATGAACAACCGGCGGGGCAGAGGGCCTTGCCGGGCAAAACTCGTGGCCGGGGTCAACTGGTTCAGCGGTGTGCCAGCAAAACCCGCATGGCAATCTCCGGCGAGGCCAGCACCGGCACCTGGGTCTGCGCCCGCAGCACTGCTGCCGCCCCGGCCATCGAGGCCTGCGCCAGCACAACGCAGCCAAAGGCGCCATCCTTAAGCGCCATTGCGATGCTTTCTGCTATGGCAGCAGAAAAATCCGCACCGGCGCCCGTTTCAAACAACGGCCAGTGCTGCCCTAGAAACATCGGGGCCAGTTGCGGATCACACCCGCCAAAGGCCCGCCGCAGCAGCGCCTCTGATGGGGCCGCGGTGCTGTCCAGGCAATAGGCCATCAGCACCGGCCCGCCGATCCGCGCCGCTTCCTGCATCATCGGCCAGTCGACGCGGATGGCGCCTGCCTCCTCTGTTACCGGACCAAGGGTGGTGCAGGTGCACAGCACCGGGCCGTCAGCCGCGCTGATTGCCGCAGCAATCTCTGCTTTCAGGTCCGCGCCAATGCCATCCCGCGCCCGCGCCAGCCAATCGCTGCGCACTTGCTGGTTCAGATCCGTTTCGGGTGCCAAAGCCCGGAACGTCCTAGCATGCACCTCTGCCGTATGCAGCAAAGTCAATTTTGTCATCAAGCTCTCCATACGGAAAAGGCGCCCCATCGGGACGCCTTTGCACTTTGTCAATGCGAACCGGCGTCAGCTGTTCGCAATCAGTTCGGCCTGGGCCACAATCACTTCAGCCTGCTTGATCGAGGCGATATCGACAAGGCGGCCCTTATAAACAGTCGCGCCGGCACCCGACGCCTTGGCCTCTTCCATTGCTGCCAGGATCTCGCGGGCTTCCGCCACAGCCTCATCCGAGGGGGTGAAGACCTGATTGGCCAGCGCGATCTGACTGGGATGGATCGCCCATTTGCCAACCATGCCCAGGGTCGCGGACCGTTTCGCCTGGGCGATATAGCCGTCTTCGTCCGAGAAATCGCCGAACGGCCCGTCAACCGGCAGGATGCCATGGGTGCGGCAGGCCGCGACAATTGCCGCCTGTGCCCAGTGCCAGGGGTCGGACCAGTGCTTTTCGCCGTCGCGGATCATGTAGTAGTTTTCCTGCGTCCCGCCGATGCCGGTGGTCTGCATTCCCATCGAGGCGGCGAAGTCCGCAGCGCCCAGCGACATCGCCTGCAGCCGGGGCGAGGATTTGGCGATGTCCTCGGCATGGGCAATACCTGCCGCCGACTCGATGATCACTTCAAAGGACACCGGCTTGGCGCGGCCTTTGGCGCGCTCAACCGCGGTGACCAGCGCGTCCACCGCGTATACATCCTCGGCGCAGCCGACCTTGGGGATCATGATCTGATCCAGCCGGTCACCGGCCTGTTCCAGAATGTCCACCACATCGCGGTACCAATAGGGAGTGTCGAGCCCGTTGATCCGCACCGACAGATACTTGCTGCCCCAGTCGACGCCATTGATCGCCTCGATCACATTGGCGCGGGCCTGATCCTTGTCGGAGGGGGCCACCGAATCCTCAAGATCGAGGTTGATCACATCCGCCGCCGAAGCGGCCATCTTCTCGAACAGTTTGACTTTGGAGCCGGGGCCGAACAGCTGGCAGCGGTTGGGACGCGCCGGAGCGGCGGGCTGGATGCGGAAGGACATGCGGAAACCCCCTGGGTAAGGAAATTGCAGAATTTTCGCTGTTCTGGTTATTAAGTTGCGCGCCTTCTTGCAAGCGGATTTTGCACTTGCGGCACGAAACGCCGCGTTGCGGCAATTCCGTTTGCGCCTTTTGCGTCGCAAACCCGCGCGAAACTGCCGCCGGCATGCTGCATTGCGCAAGAAAAGACACGGGCGCAGATCCGTGCGGAAATGGAGTTTCATGAAACGCGCATTGATCGACAACTGGGCCCTGTTTCTGGGCATGCTGCTGCTGATGGTCGGCAACGGGCTGCTGGTCACGCTGCTGACGATCCGCGGCTCGACGCTGGGGTTCACGGATCTTGAAATTTCCGTCATGCAGGCCTGTTATCCGCTGGGGGCGCTGGCGGGAACAATGCTGACCCCGAGGCTGATCGAGAAGGTCGGCCATATCCGGGTGTTCTCGGCGCTTGCGTCGATGGTTTCGGTGGCGGCGATTGCCCATCTGCTGACCTCGGACCCGGTCAGCTGGGCGGCGATGCGGCTGCTGGCGGGCTTTTGTTTTCCGGGCCTTTACGTGATCACCGAAAGCTGGCTCAACGCCAAGTCGGAAAACCGGATCCGGGCGCAGGTGCTGTCGGTCTATTTCATCATCCAGACGGCGGGGCCGGCGCTGGGCACCGCGATGGTCGGCCTGCCGGATCCCAGCGGCAACCTGTTGTTCGGTGTCACTTCGATCCTGTTGTCGGTGGCTATTGTGCCGCTTTTGCTGTCCAACATCCGGGCGCCGGATTACTCGGCGCCGGACCGGATGCCGGTCACGCGGCTGTACAAAG
Source organism: Leisingera sp. NJS201 (assembly GCF_004535885.1). Classification (NCBI taxonomy): domain Bacteria; kingdom Pseudomonadati; phylum Pseudomonadota; class Alphaproteobacteria; order Rhodobacterales; family Roseobacteraceae; genus Leisingera; species Leisingera sp. NJS201. Next base: position 3,483,660 of record NZ_CP038234.1, on the reverse strand, counting down.
TGTCGCCGATGACGGTTCTGGGCATCGTCATCATGGGGGCGGGAGTGGTGGCCTGGTACATCAGCCTGCCGCTTTATGCACTGCAAAACGGTTTCAGCGAGGCGCAGGCCTCGGGCGCGCTGGTGATTGCGCTGATCGCCTCGGCGCTGGTGCAATACCCGGTCGGCTGGCTGTCGGACCGCACTGACCGGCGTTATGTGGTGATTGCGCTGTCGGGGATCTCGGCACTGGTTGCGTTGTGGATGGCGGTGGACACGGCGCCGTCGCGCATAGTGGTCGGGTTTTCGGTCATCGCTGCAACCACGCTGCCGATCTATTCGATCCTGGCGGCCCACGCCAACGACCAGCTGCAGCCGGGGCAGGTGGTGCCGGCCAGCGGCACCATGGCGTTCCTGCTGCAGCTGGGGCAGTTTTTCGGCATTCTGATCGGGCCGAACATGATCAGTGCCGCGGACGGGCGGGGGCTGCAATACCTGCTGATCGCGGTTGGCGTGACCGTGGCGCTGATCGCCATTGCGCGGCGCGCGACCTCCGGGGCGCCCGAGGACACCGGCGAATTCCAGGCCATGGGTGTGATCGGCGTGGCGCAGCCGGGGGTGCTGCAGGCGGAATCATGGGCGGAAGAGGAGGAAACGTCTGTAAGCAGTGCTGCTTGCGAAGAATCTTCTGACATTCAGTAGGTTTCGCGAAGAAAATCGTGCAAGTAGGGCGTTCCCGCGTGATTTCGAGAGGACTTTGCGCGAAATTAGCCCGATTTTAGCGCGACCAATTTAACTCGAAGGATGAGCGCGATGATCGAGACCCCTTATCTGCTGTTCCTGGGCGACGCGCCTGACATGCTGGCCGCCAAGGTTGCCATCGGTATCCGCGACTGGCGTCCGGATCACGCTGTCGGCCAGATCCGCCTGCCGGGCTGCGGCGCCGATCTGGGCCTGACTGAGATGTCCCTGGCAGAAGCCAAGGCAGCCGGTGCCAAGACGCTGGTTATCGGCGTGGCCAACCGAGGCGGCGTGATCTCGCCCGCATGGAAAGAAGTGCTGATCGCGGCGCTGGAAATGGGCTATGATATCGCCTCGGGCCTGCACAACCTGCTGCGCGACGAGGGCGACCTGGTGGCGGCCGCCCAGACCCATGGCGGCACCCTGCACGACGTGCGTGTTCCCACTGTCGGTTACCCGATTGCCAATGGTGTCAAGCGCAAGGGCAAGCGCTGCCTGGCAGTCGGCACCGATTGTTCGGTCGGCAAGATGTACACCGCCCTGGCAATGGACGCGGACATGCAGGAACGCGGCATGAAGTCGACCTTCCGCGCCACCGGCCAGACCGGCATCCTGATCACCGGTCACGGTGTGCCGCTGGACGCGGTCATTGCCGACTTCATGGCGGGCTCGATCGAATACCTGACCCCGGACAATGACGACGACCACTGGGACCTGATCGAAGGCCAGGGCTCGCTGTTCCACGTCTCCTACTCAGGCGTCACCATGGCGCTGGTGCATGGCGGCCAGCCGGATGCGCTGATCCTGTGCCACGAGCCGACCCGCACCCATATGCGCGGCCTGCCGGATTATGACGTGCCGAGCCTGGAAGAGCTGAAAGCCGTGGCCCTGCCGCTGGCACAGCGCGCCAACCCGGCCTGCAAGGTTGTCGGTATCTCGGTGAACACCCAGCACCTGTCCGAGGATGAAGCGGTCAAGTATCTGGCCGAAGTTGAAGAGCGGATGGGCCTGCCCGCCGTCGACCCGTACCGCCACGGTGCAGGCCGACTGGTGGACGCGCTGGCCGCGGTCTGATCTAACAGCCCCGCCGGAGGTGCTTGCCGACAGGGCAGGTGCCTCCGGCGGGAGTATTTTTGAAAAGATGAATACGCCGGAGCCGGGTTTTCCAGGCCTCCGGCTAAGGTTCGCCGCCACGCGCGGGGCGCCGCAGGAAGGGGCAGTTTCATGAACATCACTGTTACACCGGACGTCTTTAAGCTGGCGCAGGTTTTCACCATCTCGCGCGGTTCGCGCACCGAAGCCAAAGTGCTGACCGTGCGGGTGGAGAGGGACGGCGTCACCGGCTGGGGCGAATGTGTGCCTTATGCCCGTTACAACGAGACGCTGGACAGCGTGACGGGTGAGATAGAGGGGCTGCCTGCTGATTTCACCCGCGCAGAGCTGCAATCGCTGCTGCCCGCTGGTGCTGCCCGCAACGCGGTGGATTGCGCGTTGTGGGATCTGGAGGCGAAGCAGGCCGGCAAACGTGTCTGGGAACTGGCCGGGCTGGAAGCCCCTGGGCCGGAGATCACTGCTTACACGCTGTCGCTTGACACGCCGGAGAAGATGCAAAAACAGGCCGCCGAAAATGCTTTCCGCCCGCTGTTGAAGATCAAGCTGGGCACCCCCGACGACATGCCGCGCCTGGAAGCGGTGCGCGCCGGAGCGCCGGATGCCAAGATCATCATCGATGCTAATGAGGGTTGGTCAGCCGAAGTCTACGCCGAACTGGCGCCGCATCTGGTGCGGCTGGGCGTGGAGCTGGTGGAGCAGCCGCTGCCTGCAGGTGAGGACGCGGCCCTCATTGGCATGGAGCGCCCGGTGCCTGTTTGCGCCGATGAGAGCTGCCATGACCGCGAGAGCCTGCCGAAGCTCAAGGGCAAATACGATGTGGTCAACATCAAGCTGGACAAGACCGGCGGCTTGACCGAGGCGCTGAAGCTGCGTGATCAGGCGCTGGCCGAAGGGTATCAGGTGATGGTCGGCTGCATGGTCGGATCCTCATTGGCGATGGCGCCGGCGACGCTTGTGGCGCAGGGTGCGGCGGTTACGGATCTTGACGGGCCGCTCTTGCTGGCCGAAGACCGCGAGGAACCTTTGACATTTGATGCCGAAGGCGTGCACCCGCCTGTGGCTGCACTCTGGGGCTAAGGAGAATACCATGACCCGTACCGTTTTTGTGAATGGCGAATACCTGCCTGAAGGGGAAGCCAAGGTTTCGATTTTTGACCGCGGCTTTCTGTTTGCCGATGCGGTTTATGAGGTGACCTCGGTTCTGGACGGCAAGCTGATCGATTTTGACGGCCACGCCGTGCGCCTGGATCGCTCGCTGAAAGAGCTGGACATGGCCTCGCCCTGTACCAAGGACGAGCTGCTGGAAATCCACCGCAAGCTGGTGGAGCTGAACGGCATTGAGGAAGGCCTGGTGTACCTGCAGGTTTCCCGTGGCTCCGACGGCGACCGTGACTTTGTGTTCCCCTCCGCCGATACCCCGCCGTCGCTGGTGCTGTTCACCCAGAACAAGCCAGGCCTGGCCGACAGCCCGGCCGCGCAGAAAGGCGCCAAGATCATTTCGATCGAGGACATCCGCTGGGGCCGCCGCGACATCAAGACCGTGCAGCTGCTGTATCCGTCGATGGGCAAGATGATGGCCAAGAAGGCGGGCTGCGACGATGCCTGGCTGATTGAGGACGGCTATGTGACCGAGGGCACCTCCAACAACGCCTATTATGTGAAGAACGGCAAGATCGTGACCCGGCCGCTGTCCAATGACATCCTGCACGGCATCACCCGCGCTGCGGTGTTGCGCCTGGCGCAAGAAGCGCAGATGGAGATCGAGGAGCGCCTGTTCACCATTGATGAGGCGAAAGAGGCGGATGAAGCCTTCACCACCTCTGCCAGCGCCTTTGTGATGCCGGTGGTAGAGATCGACGGTGCGGCGCTGGGTGACGGCACTCCCGGACCGATCGCCAAACGCCTGCGCGAGATCTATTTGGAAGAAAGCCGTAAGAAAGCAGTCTGAGACACGCAGCCTGGATTGCAGATGCCCGGATTGATGAGGGCCGTCCCAATGGGGCGGCCTTTCTGCATTTTTTGCGGATGACGACGCCTTCACATGGGTTTAGCGGGGTGAGGATTGGCTGTCATTGATGCCCGGGGAGCAACAATCACACGCGCCCCGGGTGAATGTCGTTACCCGGGGCTGACTGCGGCGGGATTTTAACTAATTTTACACAAAATGGGCCAGTTCCGGACGAATTAGGATAGGGTGGGGACATAGAAAGCGCTGCCCGCATAAGCGGGGGATGCCAGAGTTTCACGTTAGGGAGTTGCCCAATGGATCAGACCTTTCAGCCGGAGTTCGCAGCCGTTGTGGAATGCCCGTCAGCCGAGGGCAGCGAGGCCGAGATCCTGGCAGCCGTGCGCAGGGTGCTGACCGCAGAAGAGGCCATTGACCCGGAGATTGCGCAGTCGGCTGCCAAGCGCGGCTGGTTCACGGGCAAAGCGCGGGCGTCTGAGCCTTCAGTCACAAGTTCGCTTGCCGCGCGGTTGCTTGGCCGGTTCCGCGGCTAAGCATCACCGCCCTGTCCTGCCTGCAGCGCCCTGCGGTGCCGGATCACTCAAATGACTAGTCCCGGCACGGCCCCGCAACAGAAATGACAAGGCCGCCGCTGACCGGCGGCCTCTTTGGTTTTCAATGGCAATGGACTGTGCCGGTTGCCGTTTCCATATGGCAGCACTGGCCCGGAGGAGAGCTTTTCCGGCAGCCTCCGCCATGCATTACAATTCCTTGCTGAACGATACCTGCCGGCTCCAGCGTGCTGGCGAGCAGGGCCGCAGGGGACAAAAGAGCGCCTGCAAGGGCCAACGCTGGTATCAAAGTCTTCATTCTCAGTCTTCCAATAGTGCTCTGTGCCGAGTGTATTCACCCATGGTGAAAGCCGCGCAAGACTTTTCCCGCCTTGCGGGCGGGATTGGCTGCCGGGATGAAACGGCACCGTTGTGTTTATGCGGCGTGCCAGCGTGAAAAGCCACTGCGCAGCTGTCAGCAGCGCAGTGGCAGGCAGGTCCCGGAACCGGAGGGCCGGGCCTTGATATCATTCATTGGCTCTCAGCATATGGCGGGAATAGTCCTGATTGCGGTCTCTGCCGCGATCTTCAGGTTGGTTGGGATTTTCACCTGATCCGTCACCGCGGCGGCCTGGGGCATCATCTTCTGGCGGGGCGCAGCGGGGTTCACACTGGCGAATTTGATCCTGGCGGAAAGTACGGGCGTGGCAACGGTTTTGGGCGGGGCAGTGATATTCACAGCCTTTCTTTGGCCGCAGAAACCGCACCCCCGCCCGCGGTCGCCTGAAAATGCCTGCTGGCCAGCCTATTGCCGGTCTGTCACGTTTTCCTTGAACGCGACCTCGAATTCCGCCTGCTTTTCGGCGCTGGCCTCGGTCTGGTGGCTGGCTTTCCACTCGGCCATGGTCATGCCGTAATAGGCCTCGCGCGCAGCGTTTTTGTCCATGTCGATGCCGCGCTCATTGGCGGCTTCCTGATACCAGCGCGCCAGGCAGTTGCGGCAAAAGCCGGCCATGTTCATCAGATCGATGTTCTGTACATCGGTGCGGTCTTCCATCAGGTGCTTTTGCAGGCGGCGGAAGGCGGCGGCCTGGATTTCGATTTCGGTTTGCTTGTCCATGGCGGTGGCTCCGGAGTTGTCTTGCGTCGCCTCAGGCCTAGCAGCCGGGACCGGGGCGGGCAATGGGCGCGGGCGGCCGGGATCAGGCCAGCTGCAGCGCCAGCCACGGCCCCAGCGCGGTGGCCAGGATCACAATCTTGTAGGTGCCAAGCCAGCGGTAAACGGTGAGGCTGACATCGGCCGGCGCCAGTCCGAACATCCGGGCGTGCAGGCGCGCCACCCAGTCCTGCAGCAGCATCAAGAGGATGGCAGACAGGGTGAACAGGCCGATGTGCAAGATGGTCAGCCAGCCGAAGAAGGCGGAGAGGGTTTCCTGGGCCATGATGGCTCCTTTCCCGTTGCTGTGCCGCGTTTCCAGCCCTGATGTGGGGGGCGCCGGGCACCGCTGCAAGATCATGCGGTAGCGTGCCGCAGATCAGAGACCTGAGTTTTCGAGGGCTTTAGGCAGAACACTTGCCAGGCGTTCCGCCCATTTGCACTGTCCATCGTGTTCGGCAATCAGGTCGTTTCTGAGCTCGATCAGCGTATTGGGGCGGCCTGCATGCGTGGCGTGGGTCTCAATCGCGTCGCCGGGCAGGTGGCCGGTGTAGGGCTCGTTGATGCCGACACACAGGCCGTCCTCGGCCTTTAATTCCTCGATCACAAAGGGCGAAAACCGCTCGCCTTCGGGAAACAGGATGCCGATCTCCCAGGGGCGCGGTTCGCGCCCGCGCAGCTGGCGGGTGAAGCTGTGGACCGAGACGATCACGGTGCCGGGGCGTTCGGCCAGCCGGGCCAGGGCGCGGTGATAAGGGCGGTAGCAGCCTTCCAGCCGCTCCTTCAGTTCTGCCGTGCCCGCGTGGCGGTTGGCTGGAATTATGGTGCCGTCGTAAAGCTTCATCAGAAGGGTCGGGTCATCCTCGCCGCGGTTGGGGTCGATCACCAGCCGCGAGAAGTTCGACGCCGCCACCGGCGCGTCCAGCATCCCGCCCAGCAGTTTAGCCACCTCATAGGCGCCGACGTCATAGGCGATGTGGCGTTCCATATCCGCACGCGGCAGGCCCAGATCGCCGCCGCCGGCAAAATCCGGCACATGGTTGGTTGCGTGGTCGCAGGTGATCAGCCAGCGGGCGGGACGGTCTGCGCCGTGAACAAAATAGGGTGTGTATGTCATGAGCCTGATATGTTTTGCCGCAAGCTGTTTACGGGAGTTGCGGCAGAATGGGAATTGGGGGATAAGCACCCTGAACGCTGTTTGCGGTAACATAAGTCAGGTCCGAAGGAGAAGACCCCTATGAAACGTTCGCGCAATGTGAAGATTGTCGCCACCCTGGGGCCGGCTTCGGAGACCTATGAAACCATCCGCGCCCTGCACGAGGCCGGCGCCGATGTGTTCCGGCTGAACATGTCGCACGGCAGCCATCCGGAGATTGCCGAAAAGCACAGGATCATCCGCCAGGTGGAGCAGGATCTGGACAGCCCGATTGCGATCCTGGCCGATCTGCAAGGGCCGAAACTGCGGGTGGGTGTCTTTGCCAATGGCGCCGAGGATCTGGTGGAGGGCGCCAGCTTCCGTCTTGATCTGGATGAGGCCGAGGGCGACGCAACCCGCGTGTGCCTGCCGCATCCGGAGATTTTTCAGGCGCTGGAACCCGGTGCGCATCTCTTGGTCAATGACGGCAAGATCCGTCTGGCAGTTGATGACTGCGGAGCGGATTTTGCCAATTGCACAGTGGAAATCGGCGGCACCATATCGAACCGCAAGGGGGTGAACGTGCCCGACGTGGTGCTGCCGCTGGCGGCGCTGTCGGAGAAGGACCGCGCGGATCTGGAATTTGTCTGCGCCCTGGGTGTGGATTGGCTGGCGCTGTCGTTTGTGCAGCGGGCCAAGGACGTGTTCGAGGCCCGCGGGCTGGCCGATGGCCGCGCCGCGGTGCTGTCGAAGATCGAAAAGCCGCAGGCGGTGGAGGATTTCGAGGCTATCCTGGATGCCTCGGACGGGATCATGGTGGCGCGGGGCGATCTGGGCGTCGAGCTGCCGGTGGCGGCGGTGCCGCCGATCCAGAAACGGCTGGTGCGCAAATGCCGCGCGGCGGCCAAGCCGGTGATCGTGGCGACCCAGATGCTGGAAAGCATGATCGAAAGCCCGATGCCGACCCGGGCCGAAGTCTCGGATGTCGCCACGGCGATCTACGAGGGCACCGACGCGATCATGCTGAGCGCCGAGAGCGCGGCAGGCCAGTATCCGATCGAGGCGGTGCAGACCATGGACAAGGTCGCGGTCGAGGTCGAGGCAGACCCCACCTATACCCAGATCATCGCCGCCTCGCGTTCGGCCAAGGGCACCACTGTGGCTGATGGCATTGTGGCGGCAGCGCGCGAGATTGCCGAAAAGACCGAGATCAAGGCGATCTGCTGCTTTACCCAGTCGGGCACCACAGCACTGCTGACCGCCCGCGAGCGCCCCGGTGTGCCGATCATCGCCATGACCCCGGTCAGCGCCACCGCCCGGCGGCTGTGCCTCAGCTGGGGCTGCAAATGCGTGATGACGCCGGAACTGGACCGCTTCAAAGGCGCGGTTGTCAGTGCGGCGCGGGCGGCGCGCTCCGGCGGCTATGCCGGGGACACCGACCAGATCGTGGTCACCGCCGGCGTGCCTTTCAACGTGCCGGGCACCACCAATATCCTGCGCATTGCCCCCTGTGATGAGCGATTGATTTACAGCACCGATCCGGAATAACGCGGAGCTGCTTGTCTGCAGGCCGGCAGCGAAATTTGAAAACACCGGCCCTCGCCTACCATTTCCTTGTGTCAGGCCGTGATGGGGGACGTGGTTTATGGGGACCGATTTGCCGCTGATAGCGGGTTTGGTGATTGCCGGGTTTTCGGTGCCGTCGATTCTGTCGGCCTTCAGCGAACGGCGGCCGCCGCGGACATCCGTGGCGACCATTCTGATTGCCATCGGTCTGATCGCCTATGCGGTGATGATGAAACCCGGCGGCTACCGCATTGACGAGATCCCGGATGCGTTTTTCCGGGTTCTGGGGCGCCTTCTGTAGAGAATCGGCTTGCCCATCGGGCAGGCATTGCGTATTGGGCAGCTCTGTTCCGCGTGGCCGGCCTTTCTTAGGCATGCCGAGTCGCGCGTCTAGCGAACCCGCATTGAAGGAGACGGAAATGCCCAAGATGAAGACAAAGTCGAGCGCCAAAAAGCGCTTTAAGGTGACTGCGACCGGCAAGGTCATGGCAGGTCAGGCCGGCAAGCGCCACGGCATGATCAAACGGACCCGCAAGTTCATCCGCGATGCCCGCGGCACCACAACCCTGTCGGCACCCGACGCTAAGATCGTCAAGGGCTTCATGCCCTACGACCGCTAAGAGGAGATTGAGATATGTCCCGCGTTAAAGGTGGTACCGTCACTCACGCCCGTCACAAGAAGGTCATCAAGGCAGCCAAAGGTTATTACGGCCGCCGCAAGAATACCTTCAAAGTCGCCCGTCAGGCCGTCGACAAGGCGAACCAGTATGCAACCCGCGACCGCAAGAACCGCAAGCGCAACTTCCGCGCGCTGTGGATCCAGCGGATCAACGCTGCTGTCCGTTCGCACGACGAAGCGCTGACCTATTCCCGCTTCATCAACGGCCTGACCCTGGCCGGCATCGAAGTGGACCGTAAGGTTCTGGCCGACCTGGCCGTGCACGAGCCCGAAGCCTTTGGTGCCATCGTGCGCCAGGCACAGGACGCGCTGGCAGCCTAAGGCGCCGGAGAGTTCCGAATTCAGGAAAGGCCGCTCCGGTAGGAGCGGCCTTTTTTCGTGTTTGAGGTTCACTGTTCCGCACTGCGTCCAGCGGCCGCAATTGACTGTCTTGCGCGGAGGCGGTTACCGGATCAAGGGTTCAAGCGCCCGGATGACCGCCAGCCAACGCCTGTCCGGTTGTGCTGGAAAGGATCCTGAGCGCAAAGGCTGGCTGGGCAGGTTTGCGGCTTACTTTGTTGCCAGTATCGCCTCAACTTCTGCCGTGCTTGCGGCCCCTTTCAGGATCGTGAAGTCGCCCCGTTCCAGCATTGCACGGGTGCCATCCAGGATCACCTGCTGGGTGACACGGGCCAGTCCCCCGCCGATGGAAATCCGGGCAGCGCCTAGGGCGCCGATTTCATCTGTTGTGAGATCACGCATCGCACCCGCAGCCAGCAGATTGACAGCTGTGCCTGTCGCGGCAAGCGCGCGGGTGGTTCCGGCATCGACCAGCGGGGCGTATATCACATCTGCACCTGCTTGGGCGAATGCCTTGCAACGGCGCAGCGCCTCTGCTTGTTCGTAGTTATTCATAAGCCAGCCATCAGCGCGGGCAGTCAGCACGATCCCCGCCGCCTTGGCTGCAGCGGCCGCCGCCTCTACTCGGGCCAGCGCCAGATCAAACGGATAGGAACTTGTCCCCGGAACAGCTGTGTCCTCCACCGAAACCCCCGACAGCCCGGCTTCTGCTGCCAGCCTTACAGTCTCTGCGACAGTTTCGGGATCGTCTCCGTATCCGTTTTCGAAATCGCCGTTTACCGGCACGTCGACCGATGCGCAGATACTGGCAGCGTGCTGCAGGGCAATTTCACGCGTGATCTGGCCGCCATCAGCCAGACCCAGCGTGAAGCCATACCCTGAAGAGGTCGTCGCCAGCGCCTGCGCACCCAGATGCGCCATTACCTTTGCTGATCCGATATCCCAAGGGTTTGGCATCACTACCGGCTTGCCCGGGACGTGAAGGGCGCGGAATCGTTCCGTCAACTCGTAGCGTCGCAAAACATGCTCCTCTCTCCGATCAGCAGAAGTGCTGATCACTATAGCGGATCTTCGCTTTGGCATGCAGCATTATCGGCTTTCCTGAAGGTTTTTCGATGCAGGCCGTGGAATTGGGGCGGGGTTCGGTGCGACCTTGGCCTGCGTTGGAAAACCTTCCCAAGGTGAAAGCAGCGCGGGCCTGGGATCAGTCTATGGGAAGCGCGCAAATGGCTGGAGGCGGGGCTTGCGCAGGCGCAATGGTCTGGTGGGTGCGGCCTGCTCCCTCAGTGGTGCGCGCGGCATCGGTTTTTGACCGCGCCGGAAGGTAGCGATGATGCGCATCGGGCCACCGCAGCACGGCCGGGGTGCGCGAAGGGCGGTTTGGCGTGAGCGGCCCATCTGGTCTTTCGGAACGGCGCGAGCCAAGCGGCGAACACCTTTGCGTCTGCCCGCCCGCTGATGCCGCCGAAGAAGGCCAACTGGCCAGTGCGGTGCAACTCCATCAGCCCTTCGAGGAAAAGGCGCCTGAACAGTCTGGACAGGACGCGCAGATGCAGTCGGAAACCCGGTTTGCAGGCCACCTGCCGGGTGCTGTCCGGCGGCAGGCCCCTACCGGGGCTGATCATGCGGATGCGGGAATAATGCGTTAGCGCTGATCCCCAAGTGTGGAGCCCGCTGGTCACGCCGGCGCGGGCGCCGGGGCGCTTGGGGTCTGCGGCGGGGGTCATGACCGGTTCGGCCGAGGCACGGAACAGAACGCCGCAGACCTGCGGTCGCGCCTCCCGCCAATAGCCGCGCAGCAGATCTAGCAATCCCGGTGACAGCATGGCCTTGCAATCTTTGCCCCCTTGCTTTGGCCGGCATGGATCAGCAACCGGTCGATTTTGGGCTCGTTGGTTGAATCCGCTGCGCTGCGAATGAACGGCGGCTCTGATGAATTCGCCCGGGCAAAAAGCGTGTGGACCTCATCCATCGGAACGCTTTTTGCCCGGGCTTGCATGGTGTGATGTTTTGACTGAAACAACACGGTAGATATCTGTCATGTGCAACTGGTAGACACGCAAATCCTCGGGCGTGGCAGAGCCCGGTGATCGCTGTAGAAACTTCGCAGAATCCTTGGCCGCCCGGATATGCGGCTTCTGCGCCTTATCGCCCATTCACCGTATGCGCTTGTCTTCCTTCATCCGCGCACGCAGCGGGGTCATCTTCTCCTCTGTTATGGGAACCTCCTGTCAATTGACTGAGAAAGCCCCAATCGTCAGACAGGTCAGGAAGATCGCAAAATGTGTAGCCTCCCAGGATGGTTTTTTACTCCAGCCACAAACGCCATTTCGGCGAAGCGGCTTTGTCCTTGGTTTCGGAGCGGCCCCTTACCACAGCCTGCCTTTCGCATATTCCTCATAACCAGCGTCATAGGTTTCGGCTTCGAACCCGGCCTCCTGCTCCTTCAGGAACTGGCCCGCGGTGGGTAGTTCCGGGCGTTCACGGTCCTGATCCCACAGGCGGGACCGCATAACCGCCTTGGCGCATTGAAAATACAGCTCGTCTATGGTGATGACGGCCACCGTGGCCGGGCGCCGTCCCTTGCGTTCAAAGGTGGTGCGGGCGGTTTCGTCGGCGGTCAGGTATGCGGTTCCGTTCACCCGAACCACATTGTTTTCGCCCGGAACCATGAACATCAGGCTGACACGGCTGTCGCGCACGATGTTGCGCAGCGAGTCGAGCCGGTTGTTGCCGCGCCAGTCCGGCAGCCACAGGGTGCAGGCGTCCGCGATATGCACCACCGGGCCATCATCGCCGCGCGGGCTGGCGTCGGTGCCCTCAGGGCCGATGGTGGACAGCACCAGGAACCAGGAGGCCTCGATCCAGCGCTGGTACAGCGGTGTAAGACGGGTGGCGACTTTGATCAGCGACCGCGGTACCGGGGTGCCGTAAATGTGTTCAAGTGTTTCTATGCCGGTGATTTTCTGCATGCTCTGGCCTCCTTTTGGCTGCAGGATATCTTGCCCTTTTGCGCCAATGGGGTCAGTTTCGGCTCAAATGGGCCAAAATGCGGATATCCGCCGGCGGGGGTGGTCTTCGTCTGATGCTGTGCAGTTGCTGCCGCATGGGGTGGCGTCTTATGCGCGCGGCTACAAAGACGGCTATGTCTCCGCCTTGCATGATCATCCGCGCCACCAGCTGGTTTATGCAGTGGCCGGGCTGATGATGGCTGAGGCCGACGGCACCAGCTGGGCGGTGCCTGCGGGTTCTGGTTTGATCGTGCCCGCGGCCATGCTGCATGAGATCCGGATGGTGGGAGAGGTGCAGTCGCAATCCTTGTATATTGATCCGGCGGAAAACGGTGCCGGGGCAATGGCCGCCTGCCGTGCGGTGACCATCCCGCCGCTGCTGGCGGGCCTGATCGAGGCGCTTTGCGCGATGGGTAATCCCTGGCCGTTGCCGCCCCGGGCGCATCATCTGAGCCAGCTGATCCTGATCGAGCTTGAGGCTGCGCCAGACACGCCGCTGGCCTTGCCGTACCCGCCTGACGGGCGGTTGCGCCGGGTTTGCGATGCGCTGATGGCGGATCCGGGCAGTGTCCGGACAATTGACCATTGGGCGGCGCTGGCAGGGATGAGCCGCCGCTCGTTCACCCGGGCATTTCAACGGCAGACCGGCCGCAGCTTCGGGCAATGGCGGGAGCGGCTGCGTTGCCAGATCGCATTGCGGGCGCAGGCGCGGGGCGAGGAGATGGAACGGGTCGCCCGCGATCTTGGCTATGCCAGCCGCTACGCGCTGCAGGCGATGATGCGCCGGCTGGTTTAAGCAGGCAGCGGTCTTCCCTATTGAATTCCATAATCGCACTGCGGGCGGCATTGTGGCAGGTTGCGCCGGAATTGAGGTGAGTGAGGCAGCCATGAAGTTCATCCGCGATGTGATTGCGCAGTTGGAAACCCCGCGCGAGGCGCGGCCCTTGGGCAGCGGCTGGCTGTCGGGAGCCATGGCGCTGCTGGCGGCGCTCACCGGGCTGCTGCTGGTGCTGCTGCGCTGGTACCCCGAGACGTTCTCGTATCCGCAGCTCGGCTTTATCCATTCCAGCGGCTATGTCACCGCCTTTCTGCGCTTTGTGCTGCTGGCGGGTTACGCGCTGTCGCTGCTGAGCCTGATCCTGAGCCGCCAGAAGGCGCTGGGCTGGGCGGCCCTGGGCTTGTCAGTTGTGGCCTCTTTGATGGCGACGGCGCAGCCGCAGCACGCAGGCGGCACTCCGCAGAGCCTGTACTTCGGGCTTGATTACTTCATCGTCAACGTTCTGCTGGTCGGCTTTCTGTTTGTGCCGCTGGAACGTTTCTTTGCAGCGCGGCGCGAGCAGACGGTTTTCCGCACCGAATGGCGCGAGGACATGTTCTATTATCTGGTCAGCTCAATGCTGGTGCAGGTGCTGACTTTCCTGACACTGGCGCCGGCGAACTATGTCAATGCAAACGCCGATCTGGAGGGCATCCGCGCCCATATCACCAATCTGCCGTTTGCGGTGCAGGTGCTGATCGTGATGGCGGCAACGGACTTTGTGCAGTACTGGGTGCACCGGGCATTCCATACATTTCCGGCGTTATGGCATTTCCATGCCATTCACCATTCGGCCAAGAAAATGGACTGGCTGGCGGGCGCGCGGATGCATTTCATCGAAATCGCGGTGCTGCGCGGGCTGACGGCGGTGCCGATGTTCACGCTGGGCTTCAAACCGGAAGCGATCCAGGCCTATCTGCTGATCATCTATTTCTATTCCAGCTTCATCCACGCCAATATCGGCTGGAAGCTGGGATTTCTGGAGCGGTTCTTGGTCACACCGCGCTATCACCACTGGCATCACGGCAGCGAGCGGGCGGCGATCGAAATCAACTATGCCTCGCATTTTCCACTCTATGACTGGCTGTTCGGCACCCATTACTTGCCAGAGGAAGCCTGGCCATCAAAATACGGCGTGGCAGGGGACACGGTGCCGAGCGGCTACTGGCGGCAGTTCCTGTACCCGTTCAACCGGAAGCGCTGGAAGAGGAAGGTCGAGGAGGACCGGCATGGGCAGGGTTGAGACCCGTAGGCTTTTGTTGTCATAGATATCTGGAGTTCGGGTCAATTTTAGGTCGGCACGTGCAATGTTCTTTTGTCAAATCCAGCTTCTGATCCAGGCTGGCAGCGGCCCGGTTTCCAAGTTGACAAGCGACCTGATCCCGATAGCTTGCGCGTGAAGAAACTACTAATAAAATTGGACGATACTTATGAAAATCAAGGCAATATGCATGACGTTCGCGGCACTGGCTGCGGGGTGTCAAAGCACTGTGCAAAGCTCTGCCACTGTAACGTCCCAACCTGCTTCAGGCAGCATAACCAAAGCGCAGATCGAAACCTGCTGGAAACAAGCTGGTATTAAGGGCGACCTGTACAAGTTCATGACACCCGAAGAAGCTGCCGGAGTGCGTCCCGGTGGCGTTTTCACGGAACAGAAACATGCGAAGTTCACTACCTGTTTGAAGGCCTGATCTCCGGATTCATGCTGCAACCCCGTGCGGGCCGTGGCGGATGATGGCCCATTGGCCGTATGTATCCTCCAGGTCCAGCGGGATGGCGGCAGTGGATTTGCTGGAGCCGCTGCCCACTTCGGCCAGGGTGAATTCAATCCCGCCGGGGATGTCGATGCGGACCCGGTGCTCGCCGCCGCCGTGCGGGGCCTGGATCGGGCGGCCGGTGGCGTGCAGCAGGCCCTCGACGTCCACTTTTGCGGTGCGGTTTTCGATGTCAGCCTCGTAGTCGATCCGCTGAACCAGCGTGTCATGCACAGTGTCGCACATGGCGCGGAACACCCACCAGTGGGTGGCTTCCTCATCCGTTTCGCCGCCGAGCATCACGGTGGAAAGCGCCTCGCGCTGGGCGTCGCTGGCACGGTCGTCGACAATCAGCTGCAATGCGCCCTTGCCCTCGAAGATCGGACCTGGCCATGCGTAAAGAACGGCGGCGCGGGTGCCGGCAAGGTCGGTGTCGCCGAAGTGGCCTTTGTCGATATGGATCACCTCAAACCCGGTGCAATTGCCATGGGTGGGCAGATCCTCGAACTGGCAGGGACAGCCGTAGTTGCAGTTGCAGTTCCCGAAGCTGCGGCCCTCGATATACCAATCCACATGCGCCATGACTGTCTCCTCCGGTTCTGTTGAATGAGATGCGGGGAGTCTATCATAATTAGGGCGTGATTGCAGGGAGGGCTTTCTGTCCGGCCATATCCGCCCGGCTTCCGTCCCCGCCCTCTTGCTTTCGCCGGCCCTTGTGGTAGCAGGGCACAAGCAGAATTCGAGGGGCCGTGATGGACGATCTTAAAGCCAAATATCTGGGTCAGATTGCCGATGCCGCGGATGAATCCGCGCTGGAAGCGATCCGCCTTGCCGCCGTGGGCAAAAAGGGCGAAGTGGCGCTGAAGATGCGCGAGCTGGGCAAGATGACCCCGGAAGAGCGCCAGGTGGCCGGCCCGGCGCTGAACGCGCTGAAGGATGAGATCAACTCGGCCCTGGCGGCCAAGAAGGCGGGCCTGGAAGATGCCGCCCTGGATGAGCGTCTGCGCACCGAATGGCTGGACGTGACCTTGCCGACCCGCGCCCGCCGCGTGGGCAGCCTGCATCCGATCAGCCAGGTGCAGGAAGAGATCACCGCGATCTTTGCCGAACTCGGATTTTCCGTCGCCGAAGGCCCGCGGATCGATACCGACTGGTACAACTTCGATGCGCTGAACATCCCCGGCCACCATCCGGCGCGCGCCGAGATGGACACGTTCTACATGCACCGTGCGGAAGGCGACGACCGCCCGCCGCATGTGCTGCGCACCCATACCAGCCCCGTGCAGATCCGCTCGATGGAGAAGATGGGCGCGCCGCTGCGCATCATCTGCCCGGGCGGCGTCTACCGCGCCGACTACGACCAGACCCACACGCCGATGTTCCACCAGGTCGAAGGCCTGGCGCTGGACAAGGACATCTCGATGGCGAACCTCAAGTGGGTGCTGGAGGAATTTGTCAAATCCTTCTTTGAGGTGGATGATGTCGAGCTGCGCTTCCGCGCCTCGCACTTCCCCTTCACCGAGCCGTCGGCCGAGGTCGACATCCGCTGCTCCTGGGATAACGGTCAGCTGAAGATCGGCGAAGGCGACGACTGGATGGAGATCCTCGGCTCCGGCATGGTGCACCCATCGGTGATCGCGGCCGGCGGCATCGACCCGGAGATCTATCAGGGCTTTGCCTTCGGCATCGGCATCGACCGTCTGGCGATGCTGAAATACGGCATCCCCGACCTGCGCGCCTTCTTCGACAGCGACCTGCGCTGGCTGCGCCACTACGGCTTCCAGAGCCTGGACATGCCGGCGCTGCATGGCGGTTTGAGTAGGTGAATTCTTCGGACGTTTTCGAAGGGATTGCGTCCGTATCCCAATTGGGAATGATGTTTGCTGTCGCAAGCGGTGTTTGGGTTGCCTATCGACAGCTGGGCGCGTGGCGGTCTGAAGCCCAAGCTAAGCGCAAGTCAGATGTGGCCGAGGAAGTGATCTCGGCAGCAAATGAAGCAGACAGCGCACTGCGTTTCATACGCTCTCCTTGGAGTTCTATTCCGCCTAGTGGACTAGATGGAAAAGGCTGGCAATGGCGAGAGCGTTTGGAGCGGATAGATCAACGAAAACCGGACTTCGCCCGGCTTCGAAAAGCGCAGGTACGGTTTCGAGCTTTCGTTGGCGATCGTGAGGTCGACGAAGCTGTGGAGAAATTGTTTAGCATACGTCAAGAAGTTTGGGCCGCTGTTTCGACCTTGGTTTCAGGAACCGAAACCGATGGCGATAAAGAGTTGGTTCAGTTTTATGTCGGGCTAAAGAAAAAAGTTTCTGGAAGCTACGGTGAGCAAGACGCCTTAGGCAGCCAGCAGATTGAGGCGCTTGCGGTAATTGAAAGAAAACTCTACCCGGTTGTTCGCTTTGAACAGTCGAACTTTTGATCTATTTTTGTAAGTCATAGAGGGGCGCTGGTTTTTAGAAGCACGGCTTCTGGAGAAGTTTTGCGCCCGGCATTGCCGTCGCCAGCGCGGACTCAAGGCCGAGAAGCCGCCGCGCCATCGCCTCCCCGCCCGCACGGGCAGGCGATTTGGGGCCGCCCGCGCTACAGCTGGAGTTCGCACGGACCTGGCCGGCATAAACTGCCAAACACCAGTGTTGGATCGCCTCCCCGCGGTCAGGCGATGGCGCGGCTTGGCAACCCACAAACTTGTGACGTGACACTTGCCCCCCCTTGGCTAGGCTCAGCCAAATGATCCGAAGCGCTCTTTCCTTCTCTGCCGTCCTCCTATGGGCCTCCGCCGCTGCCGCCATGGGGCCGTCGAAACCCTCTGACTGCCATGGCGGGACGCCTTGCCAGCTCGGGGACCGCTCTTATCACGTGATGGAGCCGGAGGGCTGGGACGGGGTCACGCCGCTGCCGGTGCTGCTGCATTTCCACGGCTGGGCGCGGACCGGGGTCAATGCGCAGCGCAGCGGCCGGATCGGCGCCTCAACCAAACGGCGCGGTGTGCTGCTGGTGACGCCGAACGGGCGGCGCAAGACCTGGGACTTCTGGTCGCCAAAGACCGGGGATGTCGGTTTCACAAACGAAGTGCTGCGGGACGTGGCCAAGCGCTATCCTGTTGATACGGGGCGTATCTATATCTCGGGTTATTCCTATGGTTCGGCGATGGCCTGGCGGTATGTTTGCGAGAGCGGCAATCATGTGGCCGCTTTGCTGGGAATTGCCGGGGCGTTTCCACCGGGGGAGACCTGCCCCGAGGCTCCGCGCGAGGTGCGCCATGTACACGGGGTAAGCGATACTGTGATGCCCTTTCCCGACGACGGTCCCGGCGGGCAGGCGGTGCCCATGGGGCTGTGGCGCGCCAGGCTGGACTGCGGCGCCGGGCAGGAGGCGGGCGACTGGCAGGTGGTGGATTTCCTTAAACTCAGCCGCACCGAATGGCGGAACTGTGCGGAGGGCCGGGTGGTGCTGGACATTCATCCGGGCGGCCATTTCATCCCGCATGGCTGGATCGGGCGGCAATTGGACGAGCTTTTGAACCTCACTCCCAGCTATCCTTGAGGGCAGGGGCGCAGAACCCTTGAACCTTGGCGCATTCTTTGTCATTGCCTCTGGCAAACTGCATGTCTGCCAAGGGGTCCCCGACCGATGAAATTCACGCTTTCCTGGCTGAAAGACCACCTCGACACCGACGCTTCGGTGGAAGAGATCACCGAGACTCTGACCGATCTGGGTCTTGAGGTTGAAGGGGTCGTCAATCCAGCCGACGCGCTGAAGGACTTTAAACTTGGCTATGTGACACATGCCGAAAAGCACCCGGATGCCGACAAGCTGCGGGTCTGCAAGGTGGATACCGACGAGGGCGAGCTGCAGATCATCTGCGGCGCGCCGAACGCCCGCGAGGGCATCACTGTGGTGGTCTGCAAGCCGGGCATGTATATTCCGGGGCTGGATATCACCATCGGCGTTGGCAAGATCCGCGGCGTGGAAAGCTATGGCATGATGGCGTCCGAGCGCGAGCTGGAGCTGTCGGAAGAGCATGACGGCATCATCGAGCTGCCCTCGGGCGCGGTCGGCGACAAGTTCGTGGACTGGCTGGCGGAAAACGATCCGGCCAAGGTCGATCCGGTGATCGAGATCGCGATTACCCCGAACCGGCCCGATGCGCTGGGCGTCTACGGCATTGCCCGCGACCTTGCAGCGCGGGGTCTTGGCACCCTTAAAACCCGCGCGTTTGAGGCGATCCCGGGCGATTTCGCAAGCCCGATCAAAGTGACCATCGACAAAGACACGCTGGACGGCTGCCCGCTGTTTGCCGGCCGCCTGATCAAGGGTGTGAAAAACGGTCCCAGCCCGCAATGGCTGCAGGACCGGCTGACAGCGATTGGCCTGCGCCCGATTTCGGCGCTGGTGGACATCACCAACTTCTTCACCTTCGACCAGAACCGCCCGCTGCATGTGTTTGATGCGGCCAAAGTATCTGGTGATTTGCGGGTGCACCGCGCGGCAGGCGGCGAGACGTTGAAGGCGCTGGATGAAAAGGAATATACCTTCGGCGCAGGCCAGATGGTGATCTCGGATGCGAACGGCCCCGAAAGCATCGGCGGCATCATGGGCGGCGAAGAGACTGGCTGCACCGAGGAAACCGTTGATGTGTTCCTGGAAAGCGCGTTCTGGGACCATGTGCAGATCGCGATGGCGGGCCGGGCGCTCAAGATCAACTCCGACGCGCGCTACCGCTTTGAGCGCGGCGTGGACCCGGAGTACACTATCGAGGGCCTGCACCGCGCGACCCAGATGATCCTGGATATCTGCGGCGGTGAGCCGTCGGAGGTGGTGATCGCCGGCGACGTGCCGGATCATTCGCGCGCCTACAAACTGGATTCCGGCCGGGTGCAGTCGCTGGTGGGGATGGAAATCCCGGAAAGCGATCAGCGCCAGACCCTGACCCGTCTGGGCTTCCGCCTGGAGGGCAACATGGCGCATGTGCCCAGCTGGCGCCCGGATGTTCAGGGCGAGGCCGACCTGGTCGAGGAGGTGGCGCGGATTGCCTCGCTGACCAAGCTGCAGGGCAAGCCGCTGCCGCGGCTGAGCGACGGTATCCCGAAGCCGGTGATGACACCGCAGCAGCGCCGCCAGCAGATGGCGCGCCGCACCTGCGCCAGCCTCGGCTATAACGAGGTGGTGAGCTACACCTTCATCGACAAACCCTCGGCTGCGCTGTTCGGCGGCGGCGGTGATGCGACCATGCTGGCGAACCCGATCTCAACCGAGATGTCGCATATGCGCCCGGCGCTGCTGCCGGGCCTGCTGCAGGCTGCGGCCCGCAATCAGGCGCGCGGTTACATGGATCTGGCCTTGTTTGAGGCTGGTCCCGCCTTCCACGGCGGTGAGCCGGGTGAGCAGCACAACCTGATTTCGGGCCTGCTGGTGGGCCGCACAGGTCCGAAGGATGTGCATGGCGCTTCGCGCGCTGTTGATCTCTATGATGCCAAGGCTGACGTTGAGGCGGTTCTGGCAGCCATCGGCGCGCCGGCCAAGGTGCAGATCCTGCGCGGGGCGCAGTCCTGGTGGCATCCGGGCCGTCATGGCCGCATCTGCCTGGGTCCGAAGAAGACGCTTGGCGTGTTTGGCGAACTGCATCCCAAGGTGCTGAAGGAGATGGGGATCAAGGGCGCGGCTGTTGCCTTTACTATCTGGCCGGATGAGATTCCGATGCCGCGTAAATCCGGTGCCAGCCGCCCGGCGCTGGATATCAGCGACCTGCAAGCGGTGGAGCGGGACTTTGCCTTTGTTGTTGATGCTGAGGTTGAGGCGCTGACCCTGGTCAATGCGGCCGCCGGGGCTGATAAGGCGCTGATTTCAGATGTGCGCGTTTTTGACGAATTCATCGGCGGTTCCTTGGGTGAGGGCAAGAAGTCGCTGGCCATTACCGTGCGGCTGCAGCCCAGCGACAAGACGCTGCAGGAAAAGGATATTGAGGCGGTGAGCGGTAAAATCATCGCCAAAGTGACCAAGGCCACCGGCGGCACCCTGCGGGGCTAAGGCTGGACCAAGGCTTTTGAAGAAAAGTCTTGGCAAAAGTTTTCTGTAAAACTTTTGGCAGCGCTCCCGTTGGGGCGCTGGCCTTTCTATGCGTCACCTCGCGGAGAAGAACTCCGCCAGCAGGTCGAACACCAGCCGGATCCGGCGGCTGGTGTGCAGCTCGCGGTGAGTGGTGAGCCAGACCGGGAAAACAATCGGTTCCATTCCAGGCAGAAGCCGCTCCACCCCCGGCGCGGCGGCTGCGACGCTGTCCATCATCGGACAGATGCCGAACCCTTGTTTCACCAGCTCCCACGTGGCCAGCCCGCTGGTGGACTTGATACGGAAATTGTCAGGCGTCAGGGGAATACCCAGCGGCGCCATGAACGCGATCGAGCGTTCCACATCGGCGAAACCCACGAAATCATGATCCGCCAGCTCTGCCGCTGATGCAGGGCGGCCGCGCCGTTCCAGATAGCTGGCGGCGGCATAGAAGTGGGCAGTGGCTTCCTGCACCAGACGGGCGATCAGCTCGGGCTGTTCGGGGCGGACGTGGCGGATGGCGATATCAGCTTCGCGCCGCATCAGGTCGCGGATATCATTGGCGGCCACCACGTCGATGGTAAGCCGGGGCGCGCGCTGGCGCAGCTGGTGCAGCACCGGCGGCAGCACATGGGCGGACATCACATCCGAGGCGGTAATCCGCACCGTGCCGTCGATGGATTGCGCCTGGCCGGTGGCGGCCAGACACAAGCCATCGGCTGCCGCTCCCATCTTGCGGCTGTGGGAGAGCAGCTCATGCCCCGCCTCGGTCAGGGCCAGGGTGCGGCCTAGGCGTTCGAACAGCAGCACGCCCAGCTCGCCTTCAAGGGCTGCAACCTGGCGCGACAACGTAGGCTGGGTGAGGCCGAGCCGACGCGCCGCTGCTGAAAGCGAGCCGGTTTCAGCGGTGGCGAGAAAGGCGCGAATGTGGTTCCAGTCGGGGCTGTTCATGCAAATATGTATAACGAACTTGCGAATTTCGGCAATTTATCTGTGGTTCCTGCATGGGTAGGGTTCCGGCAACCAAGGAGATCCGCGATGACAGCCGACGCCCGATTTTGGAATAAGGTCGCCCCGAAATACGCCAAATCCGCGATCCGCGACGAAGATGCTTACCGCTATGCGCTGGAACGGACCCGGTCATATTTGAAACCGGAGGACAGCGTGCTTGAACTGGGCTGCGGCACCGGTTCCACCGCGATTGAGCTGGCACGCAGCGTGTCGAAAATCACTGCAACAGATCTGTCGGAAGCAATGCTGGAGGTGGGCCGCGAGCGGGCGTGGGACGCTGGCGCCAGCAATGTGGAGTTTCAATGCAGCAGCGCTGGCGAGGCGCCGGAGGGCCCGTTTGATGCGGTTCTGGCGCATAACCTGCTGCATCTGCTGCCGGATCTGGAGGCTGTTCTGAATGGTGTGGCGGCGCGGCTGGCGCCCGGCGGGCTGTTCATCTCCAAAACACCTTGTCTGGGAGAGATGCGGGGCAGTTGGAAGTACCGGATGTTTCAGGTGGCAATTCCGCTGATGCGGCTTGTGGGTTATGCGCCCAGTTATGTGGATTTCATCGACATCCGCACCTTGGAGGCGGCGGTGCAGCGGGCCGGTTTCGACATCATTGAGACCGGCAACTACCCGGCGGACACGCCAGGCCGCTATTTGGTGGCGCGGCAGCGCTGAACCTTTGCCTTTTGCCTGCCTGCCCTAGGTTACAAGGCGGAGGCTTTGATGTTCGAGGACCGGATTTCCGCCGGGCTTCAGCTGGCCAGGCATTTGGTTGAACTGCCGGTGAAGGACCCCGTGGTGCTGGCGCTGCCGCGGGGCGGGGCGCCTGTTGCGCTGCCCATTGCACAGGCCCTGCAGGCGCCGATGGACCTGCTTTTGGTGCGCAAAATCGGCATGCCGTCCAATCCGGAGCTGGCGGCCGGCGCGCTGGCGGAGGGCAGCAATCCCATTTTTAATAACGCATTGCTGCGGATTGCGGGCTTGAGGCCGGAGGATTTTGCAGCCCAGGTTGGCCAGGCGCGGGAGGAGAATGCCGCCCGCCGCGCCCGGTATCTGCGCGGGCGGGCGCCGGTTGAGCTGGCCGGGCGCACGGCGATTGTGGTGGATGACGGCATTGCCACCGGCGCGACCTTCATGGCGGCACATATCTGGCTTAAGGAACGCGGACCGGCCAGTGTTATCCTTGCCGTCCCTGTGGCGCCGCCGGAAGCGGTGGACGAATTGCGTCCGCTGGTGGATACTGTGATCTGCTTGCTGTGTCCGGAGGAATTCCGGGCTGTCGGCGTGCACTACAGGGATTTTACGCAAACCAGCGACGCAGAGGTCATGGCTGCTTTGGCCGCGGCCCCGCAGGCTGGCGCAGGAAAGGACAAAACGTGGCATTGAAGGTTTATCTCTCGGGCGAGATCCACACCGATTGGCGGGAGCAGATCATCGAAGGCTCAAAAGGGCTGGAGGTCAGTTTCAGCGCGCCAGTCACAGATCACGGTGCCAGCGATGATTGCGGCGTGACGGTTCTGGGTGCCGAGGACAATAAATACTGGCATGACCACAAGGGTGCGATGGTCAACGCGATCCGCACCCGCAAGGGGATTGCCGATGCCGATGTGGTGGTTGTGCGCTTTGGCGATAAATACAAACAGTGGAACGCGGCCTTTGATGCGGGCTATGCCGCCGCCCTTGGCAAGTCGATCATTGTCCTTAGCCCGCCGGAGCATCAGCACGCGTTGAAAGAGGTCCACGCAGCAGCGCTGGCAGTGGCGCAAGAGCCGCGCCAGGTCGTTGAAATCCTCGCTTATGTGCTGACGGGCAAACTGCCTGCATGACACCCCCGGTGCTGGAGACCGACCGGCTGATCCTGCGCCCGCACCGGGTGCAGGATTTTGCTGATGTGGCCGCCCTGTGGGCAAACCCTGAGACTGTGCGCTTTATTCAGCCAGCCGTCGTGACGCCGGAAGGCGCCTGGGCCAAGCTGATGTTCCATCACGGCCACTGGCAGGCGATGGGGTTCGGAGTCTGGGTGATCACCGGGCGCAGCAGCGGCCGGTATCTGGGCGAGACCGGGTTTTTCGTGACCCCGCGCCAATGCGACCCGCTTTTGGGGGATGCGGTTGAGGCAAGCTGGGTGCTGACGCCGGAAGCTCAGGGGCAGGGGATTGCGGCAGAGGCGGTGCTGCGGACCCATGCCTGGGCGGACACCGCAGGTCTTTGGCCGGAAACGGTTTGCCTGCTGGACCCGGAGAACACGGCGTCACAAAAACTGGCCGCGAAGACCGGCTATGAATTTCGCCAGGAGGTCCAATACCGCGGCGGCACGTCGCTGGTGATGGCGCGCAAGACCGGGCAGCCTGGCACGGCAGCGTAAGGCTCCCGCCCCTGAAAGCGCTTCCAGAGGAAGCGCATTGCAGCGTTGGGCACGGCACCGCGTGATGCGCGGTGCAGGCCGTGTGCCGCCGGTGCCAGTTTCCATTGCAGAATCCGGTGTAACTTTGCTGGGATTTTTTACGCCGATTTTGCGATTTGCCGCGCCCTTCAACGGTTCCTTAACGCTGGACGGCCAAATTGGCCTCTTAACGCACGACGACTTTACGTAAAGCACCGCGCGCCGATTGGGTGCGGTGCTTAGGAAGACAGCATGACGAACCGCCGCAGACCTGTTTTGCAAATCACCCCGCTGATCGAGGACGCGGGCCTGTTCAAGCGAGAGGTGCGGGATGTCCCGTTGGAGCTGGTGCCGGTGTTTAACCGGAACAACCGCGGTGATCTGGTGGTGAAGGGGATTATTCAGCCGGATGCGGAGATCGAGGTGGTCTTTGCCGGGCGCCGGATGCGTGAGGCGGCTGGTCTGGTGACGCAAATGAAGAAGCTGCGGGTGCAGGGGGTGCGTACGGCGATGCATGGCCACGAGGCGATGAACAGTATCCGGCGGCTGCGGCTGCCGGTCCAGGTGCGCGGCACCTGGCGGCTGCGTTTTGATCGCGATGCGTCCGGCTGGGAGGTCAAGAGCTATCAGCTGCTGGCCGCGCAATGGGCCTTTGCCGATGCGGATGGGTATACTGTTCTGTGCGGCTGGCCGCCCGCCGAGCCGGACGACAGATTGCAAGACCGCGCCCGCGCCGCGCGGGCCCAGCTGGCCGCGGCACGGGCCGCGCAGGCAGCGCGGACAGGCTAGGCCCCCGGCCACCCACCCGGGTTGCAGCGCACGAACGCCCCGCCAAAGGCGGGGCGCCAGGCCCAACGGGATGAGGCCCGTCAGGGCCGAAGACGGGCGGGAGCGCCTCAGCTCTCCTTCTTGATTTCCACAGAATGCGGATAAGGAATAGAAATGCCCTTGGCGTCGAAAGCCTCTTTCACACCCTGCGTCAGGGCAAATTTCACTTCCCAGTAATCCGCCGCATTACACCATACACGGGCTGTCAGATCGACGGAACTGTCCCCCAGATTGGTCACCCGCACCCAAGGTTCTGGATCTTGCATCACCCGCGCGTCGGCGGCGGCCTGTTCAAGGATGATCGCCTTGGCAGCATCAGCGCTGTCGCCGTAGTCGATGCCGAACACCATGTCGACGCGGCGGGTGTCGTGATGCGAGAAATTGGTGATGATCGCGCCCCAGGCCTGGCCGTTTGGTACGATGATTTGCACATTGTCCGGCGTGGCCAGTTCAGTGATGAACAAATTCAGATCCTTCACCGTGCCGGAGGTGCCGCCGATATCAACAAACTGGCCGATTTTGTAGGGGCGGAACAGGATCAGCATGAAACCGGCTGCAAGATCGCTGAGCGTGCCCTGCAGTGCCAGCCCGATTGCCAGCGTCGCGGCGCCAAGCATGGCGACCAGGCTGGTGGCCTCGATGCCGAAGATGCCAAGGACGGCGACCAGCACCACAAGCAGCAGAACCCAGCGCACAACGCTGGCGGCGAAATTGCCCAATGTCGGGTCGATCTTCGGGGTCTTGTTGATACGGCGGCGCACTGCACCGCTGATCCAGCCGGCGGCGATCCAGCCGAGGATCAGCACCACCAGCGCCTTGGCGCCATTTACCATCAGGGGCCAATAGGCGCCCGCCTGTTCAATCATCTGTTCCATGTCCGTGTCCCAACCGGTTTCCCTAAATGTGCCCGAATGTCGTGGAAGAGGCGTGCTGAGGCAATAGGGTGCAGCGGGGAAAGATCGGGCGGCAAAGGCTCAACCTTTGGGGGAGGCAGGCCGCGTGCCGCAGGATGGTGCGGACGCGCGCCTGAGAACAATCAGCCGGCACAGAGGAGGAGCGGGGCTCAGCGCCCCCGCCTCGCCCTGGATTCAGAAAACAAACAAATCAGCAGTCACATCGTCCGCGTCGAAGTTGCGAAGGGTGATAGAAACATCTGCAAACCTGATATCGGCGCCTTTGCCGGTGTCGCTGATCTCCAAGTCGGAGAATTTGGATGCACCGCGGTAAATCCTGATCAGGTCTTCGCTTGCGTCAAAGTTGCGGATCGTATCGTGGCCGTCGCCCCTCTTGAAGATAAACAGGTCGGCGCCGTCGCCGCCATCGAGCCTGTCGTTGCCTTTGTTGCCGCGCAAGACATCCTTGCCGTTGCCGCCAACAAGGATGTCGTTACCCCCGCCGCCGAGCAGTTTGTCATTTCCGGCACCACCCAGCAGTTTGTCACGTCCATTGCCGCCCAGAAGTTCGTCATTTCCGCCGCCGCCATCAAGGGTATCTCTGCCATTCTGTCCCTTGAGAACATCCTTACCGCTGCCGCCGGAAATGGAATCGGCACCGGTCCCGCCTGCGACAGTATCTGCGCCATGCCCGGCTCTGATGGTCTCGCTTCCGGACATCGTGAAAAAGGCGCCGGGCCGGATGTCATCGTCTTCGCGCGAACCTTTGATGGTCCAGTCTTTTCCGTTCACAAAGGACTGGAACCTTTCAAGGTCGAACTTCCCTGTTGCGGTAGTGGCCGTGCGGCTGGTCAGGTCAAATAGGCCTTCAGCGCTGACATCGACGTCGTCCAGCACCAGTTTTTCAATGGTGTGGAAAGACGGGGTCAAGGAAATCTCGGCATAGCGGAATTTGGTGATGTCGCCGGTGATAAAATAGCTGCCTGAGCCAGGAACCCGCAAATCATAGCCGTTTAGGCTCACGGTTTCGGGGTAGTTGGAAATCAGCAAGAATGTTCCGGTGTCGTATTTATTGGTCAGCCGTGCCCCGTTGAAGGTTTGAATAAGCCCGGTCATCTGGGTCGTCAGGGAACCTGTCACGGTCATAGTCGGCATGGATTTAACCTTTGAAAAGTTTCGCCAGTTTTTGGCTGAAGACGGATTTGAGAAGGGCCTACACCACTGGTTGCGGAGGGTTCAAGCCGCGACCGTGCCGCATGTCCGAGGTTTACGCACACTCATTAACTGAGCGCCGCATGATAGGGGAAGCCGCCTTGGTAATGGAAAAGCCCCGCCAAACCGGCGGGGCTTTCCTCAAATCGGTGTTCTGGAAACGCTTCGCTTACTGCTTCAGCGCCAGTTTCGGTGACAGCACATCCATGCCCAGAGCTTCGCCAACCGCGTAATAGGTCAGCTGGCCTGCGTGCACGTTCAGGCCGTTCAGCAGGTGCGGGTCGTCCTCGCAGGCCTTGCGCCAGCCTTTGTTGGCCAGGTTCAGCATGAAGGGCAGGGTCGCGTTGCCCAGTGCCTGGGTCGAGGTGCGCGCCACGGCGCCCGGCATGTTGGCCACGCAGTAGTGCATGATGCCGTCGACCTCATAGATCGGGTCGGCGTGGGTGGTCGCCTTGGAGGTCTCAAAGCAGCCGCCCTGGTCGATGGCGACGTCCACCAGCACCGCACCCGGCTTCATTTCGCTAAGCTGGGCACGGGATACCAGTTTTGGCGCCGCAGCACCGGGGATCAGCACCGCGCCGATCACCATGTCGGCTTCACGCACCAGTTCAGCTGTTGCACCGGCGGTGGAGTACTGGTTCTTGAAGGTGCGGCCAAAGACGTCGTCCAGATACTTCAGGCGGGTCAGCGAACGGTCCAGAATGGTGACATCCGCGCCCATGCCGGCTGCGATCTTGGCCGCGTGGGTGCCGACGACGCCGCCGCCGATCACCACAACCTTGGCCGGGGCCACGCCGGGCACGCCGCCCATCAGCACACCGCGGCCGCCGTTGGCCTTTTGCAGGGTGTAGGCGCCCACTTGCGGTGCCAGACGGCCGGCCACTTCGGACATCGGCGCCAGCAACGGCAGGCCGCCGCGGTCGTCGGTCACGGTTTCATAGGCAATCGCGGTGCAACCGGATTCCAACAGGTCGTGGGTCTGCTCCGGATCGGGGGCCAGGTGCAGGTAGGTGAACAGCAGCTGGCCTTCGCGCAGCATCTTGCGCTCAACCGCCTGGGGTTCCTTCACCTTGACGATCATGTCGGCGGTTGCAAAGATTTCCTCGGCTGTGTCCAGGATCACGGCACCGGCGGACACATAGTCCTCGTCGGTGAAGCCGGCGCCCAGGCCGGCGCCTTTCTGGATCACAACGCCGTGGCCGTGGAACACCGCTTCGCGGGCGGCATCCGGGGTCATGCCAACACGGAATTCCTGGGGTTTAATCTCGGTGGGGCAGCCGATTTTCATGTGAGTATCTCCTCAAAACTCTGTGCGGGCATTTTGCCGCAGCGCTGGCAAAATGTGCTTCTTTTTTGGGCGGAAGAAAAACATACCTTTCGAAGATTCTTCGCGTATACTGGTGTTGAACAGCAAGGATCTTCGCGAAATGTCGCTGGACGAAACAGATCGTCGCATTCTCTCGGTGCTGCAAAAGCAGGGCCGCATCTCCAATGCCGACTTATCGGAGCGGGTGAACCTGTCGGCCTCGGCCTGCCACCGGCGGGTGCAGCGACTGGAGGCTGACGGATACATCCGTGATTATGTTGCGCTGCTGGACGCGCGCAAGATGAACGTGCCGACCACGGTGTTTGTCGAGATCACCCTGTCCGGCCAAGCGGATGAGGTGCTGGACGCGTTTGAAAAAGCGGTGTCGCGGATACCGGATGTGCTGGAATGCCACCTGATGGCAGGCACCGCGGATTACATCCTTAAGGTGGTGGCGGAAAACACCGAGGACTTCGCCCGCATCCACCGCCAGCATCTGGCGCGGCTGCCGGGGGTGGCGCAGATGCAGTCGAGTTTTGCGCTGCGCACGGTGTTCAAGACCACGGCGCTGCCGGTTTGATGCGGCTTTGATGCTGATGGCCGGGTCCGGGGCTTTTGCGCTTGAACCCCGGTGTAAATTCCGGTTGCCTTGGGGGAAGGCGCAGCCGGGGCCGCATGTTTGCCGCCCGAGCCGCCCGTGCGGCGGTGACTGCTTTCTGCTGCCGCCCCGGCCGCGTGACATCAAACAGTCGCATGCCGCCCGTAAAAGGCGGCGTTTGCACGACCTGACAAGGAAGGAACCCTGCCCGTGACCCGCGAATTTGAAACCGCATCCCTTGATTGGCTGGAAGCGGAACTGCAGGACACGCTGGACGAGGATATCGAGATTGAATTCTCGGAGCCGATGCTGAGCCAGGAGATCCGCAAGATCTACCGCGAGCAGCACCCGGAAATGCTCGACCGGCAGATCTATTTCCGCAACCTGTTGCGGCTGCAGGCAGAGCTGATCAAGGTCCAGGACTGGGTGCAGAACTCTGGCGCCAAGGTCTGTATCCTGTTTGAAGGCCGCGATGCGGCGGGCAAGGGCGGGGTGATCAAGCGGATCACCCAGCGGCTGGACCCGCGGGTGGCGCGGGTGGTGGCGCTGCCGGCACCGAACCGCCGCGAGCAAAGCCAATGGTATTTTCAGCGCTATGTGCCGCATCTGCCGGCGGGGGGCGAGATCGTTCTGTTCGACCGCTCCTGGTACAACCGGGCCGGTGTCGAGCGGGTGATGGGCTTTGCCAGCGACGACCAGGTCGACCAATTTTTCCAGGACGTTCCGGAATTTGAACGGATGCTGGTGCGCTCAGGCATTATTCTGCTGAAATACTGGTTCTCGATCACGGACGAGGAACAGCAGCTGCGGTTCATGATGCGCATTCACGATCCGATGAAGCAGTGGAAACTGTCGCCGATGGATCTGGAAAGCCGGATCCGCTGGGAACAGTACACCAAGGCGAAGGAACAGATGTTCAAGCGCACTAACATCCCAGAGGCGCCTTGGTATATTGTTGAAGGCAATGACAAAAAGCGTGAACGGCTGAATTGCATCGAACACTTGCTGACCAAGATCCCCTATGACGAGGTGCAGCACGAAAAGGTGGATCTGCCAGACCGCAAGTACAATCCCGACTATGAGCGCCAGGTGCTGCCGGATGAATTGTACGTGCCCAAGATCTATTGAGGCCAGCAGGGGGCCTGGCTGCCGGCGTTGAAATTGCGAAAGGGCGCGCCAAGGCACGCCCTTTGCATGGTTGCCCGGCGAGGGTCAGAACAGGAAGTCGCTGGCCTGAAGCTCCTGCTCTGTGATGCCGCTGAGCAGCAGGCTGTCGCCATCGCTGTCGCTGATCAGCAGGCCGGCATTGGTCTGGCTGGTGTGATTGTTCATCAGGTCGCTGAAGCCGGTGATGCCTGTCGCCGCGCCCAGGTCAATGCGCTCGCCGCTGGCATCCGGGTTGAAATCACTCACGGTGTCATCGCCGCCGCTGAAGATGAAGAGGTCGCCGCCGCCCTTGCCGACCAGCTTGTCATTGCCGCTGCCGCCGTCCAGGGTGTCTTTGCCGCGGCCGCCGAACAGTTTGTCGTTGCCGCTGCCGCCGTTCAGTTCATCCGCGCCGTTGTTGCCGCGCAGCGTGTCATTGCCTGAGCCGCCGTTCAACTCGTCGCCGCCGGCCTTGCCGTGCAGTTTATCCCGGCCTTCGCTGCCGTCGAGACGGTCCTGGCCGCTGCTGCCGGTCAGCGTGTCATTGCCGCCGAGACCGTCCAGACTGCCTGCGCTGCCAAGGGTCAGGGCATCGTTGCCGGAGGTGGCACCGGTGCCGGTATTGCCGCCGGAGCCTCCGCCATTACCGCCTCCGGATCCGGAATCCAGCTGCAGGTCCGCGCTGGTGCGGGCGAAGTTCTGGGTGACCATCACCGCATCCCAGCCATTGAAATTGCCCTGCTCGATGCCGATGCCGATCACCTCGACATTGGCGTTGAGGATGTTGGCGCGGTGGCCGGGGCTGTTCATCAGCGATTCGTGCAGGTTGACGACATCATCAGCCAGCCCGGCGGCGCCGCGTTCGCTTTGCCAGGCGATGTTCTCGGCCCAGGTCCAGCTGCCGGAGAACTGAAAGCCGGCATCTTTCATCCGGTCGCCGGCGCTGGAACCGCCAGAGCCGGTATGGGAGAAGACATCCTGCTGCAGCATCCATTCGCTGTGGTCTTCGGCCGAATCGTTCAGGCGCAGCTCCAGCTGGACCGGGTTGAGCCCGCGCGACGTGCGCTCGGCGTTGATCAGGTCGAGCATCTGGCGCTCGAGTTGGCTTGCCTGTGACATCTGTAACTGCTCCGTGAGTGTGCCGACTGTGCGGCGGTGCTCCCTTCGGTTAACGGAAATTTAAGGCGCCGAAAGGGCCGGAAGGTGGAGCAGCAGAAATGCGGCGAAGCTCTGCCCGTCGCATGGGGGCAGATACGCGGATTTCTGCGCGCGCGGCGGCCGCGGGCAGCGCTGAGCAACTGCTGGGAGGGCATCGGCGCAATCCTGCTGCGGGGCGACGGGCCGGGCAGCGCAGGATTCGGGGGGCAGCTGCCGTCAGGAGACAGGTTTGTGCCGCAGAATCAGAAGAAGAAGGGGGGCCGGGCACCGTCGGGGGAAGCTGTCGGTGCCCGGCAATACTGAAAACCCGGAGAGGCAATGTCTTGTTTGCAGGGACCAAGACAGGCGCCGGAGTCGTTTGGGGGGGGAGACGCGGCCTGCCCCGGGTTTCAATGAACCGGGTGTTCCAATCCCGGACGGCGGGGCAGTGTTTAGGGAAACGCATCAGATTTACCCTGCCGTATACTCTGTATAGCAGAGAAAATTAACGAAATACACCCTAAAGATGTAATTCGGGCAAAATTGCGGTATTTCTGTGTATCCACTTAAGAAACGGCAATTTCTTTAGGGGCGCAGAAATGACAAACCCCCGAGGCAGAGCCGCGGGGGTCGTCTGAACTTAAGTTCCGGCTGGTCGCAAGACCGGCCCAGTGCTGTCCAAAGCCGGACGGCCTGCCGCTTAGAGCAAACCTTCGCGCTGGAGCTTCTTACGTGCCAGTTTCCGGGCACGGCGGATCGCTTCAGCTTTCTCGCGCGCTTTTTTCTCGGACGGCTTCTCGAAATGTTGCTTGAGCTTCATTTCGCGGAATACGCCTTCACGCTGCAGCTTTTTCTTCAGGGCACGAAGCGCCTGATCGACATTGTTGTCGCGAACACTAACCTGCATGTGGTTTTCACCACCTTTCTAAGTTTGAGTTGCAAGGAAATTGCAGGAAGTGGCCGTATAGCAAAGGCCGGCTATTTTGTCTAGTAGGGTATCAGGACGCTGAAAGCGGGAGGGTGACATGACCGAAGACCAGGATCGCGCGCAGGACGATATCAAGGAAAAGCTGCTGGATGCGGCGTTGAATCATGTGCCGTTTGACGGCTGGTCCGAGGTGACATTCCGGGCCGCCTGCCAGGACGTGCAGGTGGCTGAAGTGCTGGCCCATGCGGTTTGCCCGCGCGGCGGGGTGGACCTGGCACTGGCCTATCACGCCCGCGGCGATTCGCGGATGCTGGCGCGGCTGGACGCCGAGGACCTGTCCGGCCTGCGGTTCCGCGACAAGGTGGCGGCGGCGGTACGGTTCCGGCTGGAAGCCGTGGATGACAAGGAAGCGGTGCGCCGCGGCACAACGCTGCTGACACTGCCGCAATATGCCGGCGACGGGATCAAGGCGATCTGGGGCACCTGCGATCTGATCTGGGAGACGCTGGGCGACGGCTCGGATGATCTGAACTGGTATACCAAGCGCGCATCGCTGGCCGGGATCTATTCCGCCACAGTGCTGTTTTGGCTGGGCGATGACAGTCTTCAGCATCAGGCAACCTGGGAATTCCTCGACCGCCGGATCGGCAATGTGATGGATTTTGAAAAGCTGAAGGCAGGGCTGCAGAAAAACCCGCTGCTGAAGCCGTTGCTGGTGGGGCCGAACTGGCTGGCCGAACAGATCAAGCCGCCAAAAGGGCGGGACGATCTGCCGGGGTCGATTAACCCGCGGAGGTAGGGCGGAGGCCAGAGGTGCCTGGGCTTTCACCGCTGCCACTCCCGGTAAAAAGCAAAGGCAGGCTTTCAGCACCCTGAAGCACATTACGCAAATGCGTGCCGCCTCATGCTGCCCTGGTGCAGAAAGGATTCCCTGCGCCGGCAAATGTGCCTTGGCCGGGCGGCGATGACCAGCCGGAGCATTTCTCCCGTTAATCCTAAGTAAACCTCTGCCGCACTATGCAGAAGGCATTGCCGCAGCGCTGGCGCGAGCGCTGCTCAGCATGTGGGCAGCCAGTCTGCCGTTGATCGTCAAACGGGCTGCTTGAGTACATTGCGAGCGAAACCGGCAGTGTGCTGATGAAACTGGAATTTTCAGTTGAGGGGTATTTCAATGGGAAAAGTGAATGTCAAAATCGGCGGGTTCGGGCACAGCGACAAGTGGGATCCGCTTGAGACCTCGGGTCTGGGAGACTGCATCTGCATTGTGGCCTATGACAAGAACAAGCAAGTCGGCACGATGCACCATTTTGTGACGACATCCTGCCGGAGCGGTCCTCCCGAAGACATAACGATTGACGACAAACCGCTCAAGGCGGCGAAGGGGAAGCTGGACCAGGCCTTCAAGAAGGGACACCCGAAGGGGACGAAAATTACAGGATACCACGTCAAACTTGGCAAAGAATGGACTGCAAACAAGTACTTCAAGGGTGATCCGAACAAGGCACTGACGGCCGCGTGCAAGAGTGTCTTCAAAATTGCTCCGAAGCTCTCAGGTACCAAAGCCACATTTGATTGCAGCACCGGCAAGCTGACCTAAGCCCTGCCAGTCTACCGGTGGCGCTTTTCTTGGCGCCACCGGCGTTCCGCTTGATCCAGCGTGTGCCGGTACGCCGGGCTTTCGCACAGTTGCGCGGCACCTTCCAATGTCCTTGCTGGGTTTGCATTCCGTTCGGGCAAGAGTCTTCTCCCGGATCGTGCTGTCCGCAAAGCGCCCCAACTGCGGCGCCTTTGCTGTTTGCGCTCACCCGGACGGGTGCTAGGCAAGGGGCAAGGATCAGGAGGACAAAATGCCATGACAGAGATGATGCGCGCGGTGGAGATCACCAAACCCGGCGGGCCGGAAGTGCTGCAGCCTTGCCAGCGCCCGGTGCCGCAACCGGGCCACGGCGAGGTAGTGATCAAGGTGGCCTATGCCGGGGTGAACCGGCCCGATGCGCTGCAGCGCGCGGGCGCCTATGATCCGCCCAAGGGTGCCAGTGACCTGCCGGGGCTGGAAGCCTCGGGCGAGGTGACGGCTGTGGGGGCAGGCGTCAGCGGCATCCGCGCGGGCGATCTGGTCTGCGCGCTGCTGCCCGGTGGCGGCTATGCGGAATATGTAGCTGCTCCAGCCGCCCATTGCCTGCCGGTGCCTGCCGGACTGGATCTGAAACAGGCGGCCTGCCTGCCGGAAACGTTTTTCACCGTCTGGTCCAATGTCTTTACCCGCGGCGGGCTGAAAGCGGGCGAGCGTTTCCTGGTGCATGGCGGCTCTTCCGGGATCGGCACCACGGCGATCCAGCTGGCCAAGGCCTTTGGTGCGCGGGTGTTTTCCACCGCCGGGTCGGATGCGAAATGCCAGGCCTGCCTGGATCTCGGCGCCGAACGCGCAATCAACTACCGCGACGAGGATTTCGTCAAGGTTCTGAAGGCCGAAGGCGGCGCTGATCTTGTCCTCGACATGGTCGGCGGCGACTATATTCCGCGCAATGTGAAGGCAATGGCCGAAGACGGCCGCCTGGTGCAGATCGCCTTTCTGAAGGGGCCGAAGGTGGAGCTGAACTTTGCCCTGATGATGGTCAAGCGGCTGACCCTGACCGGCTCGACCCTGCGGCCGCAAAGCGATCTGGCCAAGGCGCAGATTGCCGGGGACCTGCGCGAGGCTGTCTGGCCCTTGATCGAAGCAGGCAAGGTGGCACCGGTAATGGACAGCGAATTTGCACTGGAGCAGGCCGCCGCTGCACACACGCGGATGGAAAGCTCCGGCCATATCGGCAAGATTGTTTTGAAAGTGGGCTGAAACTTCAGGCTGCCTGACACAGAAAGGCCGGCAGATCTGCCGGCCCGTTTTGATATGCGGATTTCCTTACTGCACGGCGCGCCGGTACAAATGCCAGGTCGCATGCCCCAGCACCGGCACCACAATGATCAGCCCGGCCAGGAAGGGAATTGCGCCCACCACCAGCGCGGTGCCGACGATCACCCCCCAGGTCATGCAATTAACCGGATTCTTGCGCAGCACCTTGATCGAGGTGGCCACAGCTACCGGCAGGCCCACATGGCGGTCCAGCAGCAGCGGGAAAGACACCAGGCTCATCGCCAGTGCGGCAAAGGCAAAGACCGCGCCTGTAATTCCGCCTGCAATGGCCATGATCCAGCCCTCGCGGGTGGTCACCACTTCCGCGGCAAAGCCCAGGATCGAAGCCGGCGGTTCCGGCCCCAGGGTGCGGCTGTAGATCATGTCCGCGGCCACCAGCCAAACAATGAACAGCACTGCCAGATACAGCCCCAGCACCAGAATGCCGCCAAACGCAGGCGAGCGGAGGACGCCGAAGGCATCCATCCAGCGCGGCTCAAACCCGGCTTCACGGCGCGAGGACATTTCATAAAGCCCAACCGCGGCCACCGGGCCAAGGATCGCAAAACCCATGATCATCGGCACGATCAGGGGCAGCAAATTCATCGACAGGCTCATTACGATCAGCGTGATGCCGATCAGCGGATAAAACAGCACCAGGAACATGGCATCGCTGCGGCAGGCGGCAAAGTCCTCCAGTCCGGCGGCCAGCGAATGTATGATGTCGTCCATGGTGAGCGTGCAGGCCTTGGGCAGTTCCTTGACGCCGTCGCTGCCCATTTCTTCGACCGTCTGGCCGATATGCTGCCCGGTGGATTCTGCCCCCTGCAGAAGCCAGCTGAGCGGGTTCCCGATTGTCTTTGCCATGCGCTTCTTCCTCCTCGCTGACCATAACGGAAGTGCCGTTCAGGCAGGGCCGGGCGCGGCACGTTTCATAATACTAGCACAAAACCCCGGGAAGTGTGGATCACAGGCCATTTATTGCCGCGCGCGCAGCGGGGCAGGGCTACTCCCGGCAAAGGGACAGGGGGGCAGCTGTGCGGATCACGCGGTCTGACAAAGGTGCGGGTTCTGCTTCTTTCTGGTGGAAAACACCCCAGGGTGAATTGGCCGTCAGGCCAAGAGGGGCAGCGCCCCTGACTCCGCCTCCGCCTTAGCGCACCGGCGCAAGGCGGGCGTTTTTCAATGTGCAGTCGCGGATTGCATCCCGCCCGCAGGGTACCGGCTGCAGTGCTTTCGACAGGCAGATGCGGGCTTCCTGGATGGCGCCGCTGCGGCAGGTGATGGTCAGGCTGTCTGGCGCCAGGCTTGGGTTTTCCTTGAGAAAAGCTTCCTCTACCACTGCGGCGGGCAGGGTCACGGGCTTGTCAAGCTTGCGAAAGACGGCGGGGCGGGCCACGTGCCGGTAGGCTTCGCGCATCAGGGTGTAATAGGCCCTTGCGCTGAGGCCGGAACAGGTGCCGTGTTTCTTCCACTGATGCCAGGCCAGGCCGGGGCTGCCCATGATATCCGCCATTTCCCGGCTCATGCGGCGGCTGGGCGGCGTTTCGGCTGTGCGGCAGTAACTGGGCCAGCCGCGATGGAATTGCGGCCACAGCCCGTGCAGGGTCCAGCCGTAATCCTGGCGCGGCGCGCATTGCTCTGCGCGGCGCGCATCGCCTTCCTGCTCGCACCAGTTCGGCGACCAGCTGAGCGCCAGCACGTAATAGTCGAACTCCCCGGCCGGCTCGCCCTCTGCTGCGGCAAACGTGGCAAAACCGGCCAAAACAGCCGCCAGCCCCAGCAATAACTTGCGCATTGGCCTCTTTCCTTATGCAATGAAGCCGACTATACAGGCCTGAAGTTCCCCGACAACGGAAACCAGACCCCGAAAGCGGGGCAGCCTTGATCCAGGCGGCGGGGAAGATGTGTTTTAAGGAGATGAGCGCATGGCAAAACCGTTGATGGCCAAGGCAACCGCCGTGTGGCTGGTGGACAATACCACGATCAGCTTCAAGCAGATCGCCGATTTCGTCGGCATGCACGAGCTGGAAATCCAGGGCATCGCTGATGGCGAAGTGGCCGCAGGCGTCAAAGGGTTCGACCCGATGGCCAACAACCAGCTGACCCAGGATGAAATCGACAGGGCGCAAGCCAATCCGCTGCACAAGCTGAAGCTCAAGTTCAACCCGGCCGCCGCCGGCGAGGAAAAGCGCCGCGGCCCGCGCTATACCCCGCTGTCCAAACGCCAGGACCGTCCGAACTCAATCCTGTGGCTGGTTAAATTCCACCCGGAACTCAGCGATGGCCAGATCGCCAAACTGGTCGGCACCACCAAGCCGACCATCCAGTCGATCCGCGAGCGCACCCATTGGAACATCTCCAGCATGCAGCCGATCGACCCGGTGGCGCTGGGCCTGTGCCGCCAGTCCGAACTGGATGCCGTCGTGCAGAAGGCCGCGGCCAAGAAAGCCGCCGAAGGCGGCGTGATGAGCGACGATGAGCGCCGCAAGCTGGTCTCTACCGAACAGTCGCTGGAGATGGACGCCGAGCCGAAGATCCCAAGCGCGATCGAGGGGCTGGAGACCTTTACCCTGGGCGGCGGTTTGAGTGATGATGACCGGAAGAAGGAAGAGGAAATCCCCGACGCGGACAGCTTCTTCAACCTGCCTGCTGGCGGCGACGACGAGGAAGACGACGAAGATCCCCGCTTCTGATCCCATCCGCCCCGGCGCTGCCGGCTAAAGAAATTTATTAAAAAGCCGCAGATCCTTTACTCAGGATTTGCGGCTTTTTCTGATAGAATTGACTCTCTACGTTACAATATGTTGACTATGTACCCCTGTTTTGCGCAGCATGATGTTGCGGGGCAGTTGTGTTCCAGATTGCCCGCAAAGACCAGGGTGCGGGAAAGGCCTTTTGTTCCGGGGCGGTTTTCCAAAGTGTAAGGAACGGGACGTTACAGAGTGTTGCCAGCGGTCCGGCCTAGCAGGCCTGTCCGCAAAGGGATGGCAGGAGTACAAGCAATGGACGCAGCAGGGGCCGCGGCGCTTGGGGAAAGCAGCCGCTTGGATCTGGAGACACTGGCCTGTTTGAGCGGCCTGGAGTTCTGCCAGGAATTTGTGGATCAGCTGGCGCAGGCCTATGGGCCGATCTGGTCACCGTGGGTGAGCTGAAGGTCATGGAGACCGAGCGCATCAAGGTGCTGGCAAGCTGGTTTGACGGGCTGCAGCTGGGGGATTTCGAATACGAGGCTTGCGTGACGCCGTGCCATGACGTGGTGCTGAGCGGCGATCCGCATGTCTTTCCCTGCGGGGTGCAGGAGCTGTATCCGGATGACGAGATGTTCATCGAGGAAGGCATCCAAAGCTATGTCGGGGTCGCCCTGAAAAACGCCGATGGCGAGGCGATCGGCCTGGTCCAGGCCTCGTGGCGCTATGAAATCGACGACGCCCTGGCGCAGCATATCGCGGCTGTAATGCAGCAATTCGCGCCCCGGCTAGGGGCCGAGACCGCCGGGCTGCAGACACTGGCCACGCTGTCAGTTCTGGCCGAAGGGCCAAGCGGCACATCTGCGCGTGAGGCCTTCCGGCAGCTGGCCGGGCAGCTGCAGGGCGCGCTCAAGGTGCGCTCGGCGTTCATTGCGGAATGCCTGGGCGACAAACCTGGGTGTTTCCGGGTGCTGGCCTGCTGCTTTGAAGGGCAGCAGATGGAAGAGGTGGAAGACACGGTTGTGCCTTTTGACGGCACCCCTTGCGCGTATTTAAGGGGCGGGAGAAATTCCTGGTGCCGGACGGGCTGCAGGAGGCGTTTCCAGAGCAGGCACAATTCCGCAGCCAGAACCTGCACTCATACCTGGGCATCCCGCTGACCGATATGAAGGGCAGGGTGATCGGCCACTTTGCGCTGCAGCACGACCGGGAAATCAAACAGCGCAAGCTGGAGACTGATCTGATCGCGCTGTTTGCTGCGCGGATCGGGTTGGAGCTGCGCCGCCGCAAGGCCGAAAGGCGCCGCGCCCGGGCGGAAGAGGCGCTGCTGATCAAGCGCAAGACCGAGAGCCTGGGATTGCTGGCGGGCACCATCGCGCATGATTTCAACAACCTTCTGGCCTCGATGCAGGGCCGCGCCGAACTGGCGCTGGCGCATCTGGAGGCCGCGCATCCGGCGCAAGGGCATTTGCAAGTGGTCGAGCAGGGGCTGCAGGCCTCTGCCTTGCTGGTCCGGCAGCTGTTGAATTACGCCAAGGGCGGCGGCAGCCGGGAGCAGGGGCCGTGCGATCTGAACGGGATCGTGCAAGAGACCATGGCGCTGGTCCCGGTTGAGCGCAAGATGGGTAAACAGGTGGTGCTTGACCTGGAAGAAGGGGCGCTGACGGCGCAGATGGATCCGTCTCAGGTGGGCCAGCTGTTGCTGAACCTGGTCTTCAATGCGGCAGAAGCCATCGGGCCCGGTGCGGGCATTGTCACGGTGACCACCCGCAAGACCAGCCTGAGCGATGCAGAGCGGCGCAAGCTGCTGAAAGGTCGGAACATGCCGGCCGGCGCCTGCCTGCTGCTGGAGGTGCGCGATACCGGCAGCGGTATGGGCCGCGAGACTGTGACCCGGATTTTTGACCCGTTCTTTACCACCAAACCCGGCGGGCGCGGCCTCGGCATGGCTGCGGCGCTGGGGATCATCAGCCGCCATCAGGGCGGCCTGGCGGTTGAAAGCCGCGAAGGCGAGGGCAGTGCCTTCCGCTTCTACTTTCCTGCCTGCACCGCTGAGCCGGTGGCGGAAGCGTGCGCGGCAGGGCCGCCTGCGCAGCGGCGCGGTACGGAGATCCGGCGGATCCTGGTGGTGGATGACGAGGAAACCGTGCGCCGGGCAGTGGCCGGGCTGTTGCAGCTGCGCGGCTGTGAGGTGCTGCAGGCCGATGGCTATGACGCGGCGCTGGCGCAGCTGCAGGCAGCAGGGCCGTTTGACGGCGCGGTGATCGACATGAGCATGCCGGGGCGCGGCGGCTGGGAGACCCTGGCGGGCCTGCGCAAGATCCAGCCCGGGCTGAAGGCGGTGATGATGAGCGGCTTTGCCATCAGCGCCGTGGCGGCGGGGTTTCCGGATCTGTCCCGGGTTCCGGTGCTGGACAAGCCGTTTACCAAGGAAAAGCTGTATAAGGCGGTTTTCACCTAAGGGCGTCGGCTTTGGCGCTGGCGGAAAGCTCCCGCGCCCGCATGTGCCCCTGGCGGGGCCCCTTGGCGGCCTTGGGCCTGGCGCCTCGCTGGCGCGCGGCGGGATGCGCCCGGCAGAAACGTTGCATTTTGCTGCAGGATTATTGCGGGCAATGGCTGGTCAGCCTGCGCTAGGGCTGCAGGCGTCACGCAGCAGCCAGTCGCGGACCCGCTCGATCCGGCTGGTGCCCGTCTTGGCCTGGGGTGTCAGCAGATAATAGGCGCTGGCGGGGGTGCAGCGGTGCGGATGGGCCTGGATCAGCGTGCCCTCGGACAGATCCCGGCGCACCAGCAGCTCTGGAAGAATGGCAACGCCATGGCCGTATTTCACTGCGTCGATCAGCATCTCGAACTGGCTGAACAACGGCCCGGTGGGGCGGGGAGTGAGGCTTCCGGTCTGATCCTCGAACCAAATCTGCCAGCTAAGCGGCCGGGTGCTGTGCTGCAGGGCCGGAAATTCCAGAAGCCCGGCGGCGGATGGCAGCGGGCCATCCAGCAGATCAGGTGCTGCAACGGCAATCAGGGTCTCCGGCATCAGCAGATCCGCGCGAAAGCCCGGCCAGGGCGGATCGCCCTGCACGATGGCCAGATCCACCAGGCTGGGGTCCACCTGGCTATTGTCCAGATAGGTGATGGTATTGATTGTCAGCCGCGGCTGCGCCTGTGCCAGCGTTGCCAGGCGCGGCATCAGCCAGCGGCTGCCCAGTGTCGGGTAGGTGCCGATATTGAGCGCGCCATAGGGGTTGTCGCGGGTGCGCAAACGGTAAAAGGTGGCTTCCAGCGCTTCCAATTGCGGTGCCAGCTCCTCCTGCAGCATCCGTCCGGCACCGCTGAGCTGCACCCGCTGGCGTTCACGCTTGAACAGGGTTTGGCCGGTCAACGCCTCCAGGCTTTGGATCTGGCGGCTGAAAGCGCTTTGCGACAGATTCATCTCCCGCGCTCCTCCGGCAAAGCTGCCGGCCCGGGCGGCAGCCTCGAAACACAAGAGGGCAGAGGTGGGCGGGATCTTGCGGCGCATGGCCCGCACCCTGCCATATGTTGCAATTTTTGCAATATAGTTTGCAAAATCCCGGCTTTTTCCCGGCCTCTTGGCCTGCCAGTATCGCATTCAAAGCATCACCCTCTTGCGATCAGCACAAAGAATGGGAACGCGCGACATGAGTTTTGAACCGCAGATCAACGACACCGATGTGCAGGCTGTCACCAGGGCCATGGGCACCCTGCCGGATTCTGCATCGGTGGCAGAGTTTGTGCCCGGACCGGGTATCCAAAGGCTGGAGTTGAAGTTTGACATCGAAAGGCTGCAGGAGGCGCTGGAGGAGTGCCTGAAACGCGAGGCCTTTATGGGCGGCTTGCAGGACCAGGGCTTTGCTGCGCTGCCGCTGACCCAGCGGCCGGGCCAGACCGAATGGACCGCCAATGACCTGTCGGGCCGCTACTGGCTGCGCGCCGACAGCCGCTATGTCGAAGAGCCGCGCGAGGATCTGGTGCCGGAGGTGGATTTTTCCGAATTTAATCCCAAATTCGCAGGCACCTACTTCGAGCATGTGCACGCAGAGCTGGCCAAGCGGTTTCCGATCGGGCGCACGCGGGTGCTGTCCAAGGGGCTGTACAATTGCAACTCCTGGCACCGCGACCCGGAGCCGCGGCTGCATATTCCGGTGGTCTCCAATCCCGGCTCATTGTTCATCGTGAATCATCACGTCACGCATCTGCCGGCCGATGGCTCGGTGTATTTCACCGATACCCGCGGCTATCACACTGCGCTGAACGGCGGCGAGACCCGGCGGGTGCACATCGTGGCGGCGCTGGCTTATGATCAGGTGACGGAATGAGCCAATACGCAGGATTGGCAGGAGCGGGGGGCGGCGGCGCCCTTTGCGATCTGCGCAGTGATACGCTGACGCGGCCAGATGCGGGCATGATGCGGGCGATCCAAGCGGCGGAGCTGGGCGACGACGTCTATGGTGAAGACCCGGCGGTGAACCGGCTGGAGGCTGTGCTGGCCGAGCGTCTGGGCAAGGAGGCGGCGCTGTTCCTGCCCTCCGGCACGATGAGCAACCTGGCTGGTCTCTTGGCCCATTGCCAGCGCGGCGAGGAAGTCATCCTGGGCGCGGGCTATCACGTCTATGCCTATGAGGCCGCGGGGCCTCGGTGCTGGGCGGGCTATCGCTGTGCCCGGTGCCGGTGCGGGACGATGGCGCGCTGGACCCGGAGGTGATTACCGGGGCGGTCAAGGCGGATGACAGCCATCTGGCGGAGAGCCGACTGCTGTCGCTGGAGAACACCCATAACGGGCTTGCAGTGCCCCTGGCGGATATGGCGGCGGCGGCGGCGGCGGGCCGGACGGCGGGGCTGGCGGTGCATCTGGACGGCGCGCGGTTCTTTAATGCGACGGTGGCACTGGGGTGTTCGGAAGCGGAACTGGCCGGGCTGATGGATACGGTGTCCATCTGCCTTTCCAAAGGACTGGGCACGCCGGCCGGGTCGGTTTTGGCGGGGCCTGCAGACCTGACCGCCAAGGCACGGCGCTGGCGCAAGATGCTGGGCGGCGGCATGCGGCAGGCAGGCGTGCTGGCGGCGGCGGCGCTTTATGCGCTGGAGCATAACGTGGCGCGGCTGGGGCAGGACCATGACCGCGCGGCGGAACTGGCGGATGTGCTGCGCGGTTTGGGGCGGGGGAGGTTTCCCAGGCCACCAACATGGTGTTTTTCACTCCGGGGGACGGGCGCAATGATGCGTTGCGGATGCATTTGGCATCTGAGGGCGTTGTAATCGGTGGCGGCAGTTCCGGCGCCATCCGCATGGTGCTGCACAAAGATGTGGATAACGGCGCATTGGACCGCGCGGTCCAAGGGCTAAAGAGTTTCTACTGCTGAAACCAAAGGCGGGCGTGGCTCCGGAAAATTCGAATTTTCCGGCCAAAATTCTTTGAAGAATTTTGCACGCCCGGCCGCACCGTCAGATTTCCTTCCGCGCCCTGAGCGCTGCAGAGATCGTGCCGTCATCCAGATAGTCCAGCTCGCCGCCGATCGGCACGCCCTGCGCCAGCGAGGTGAGCCTGACCTGCCCCTGCAACTGGTCGGCGATGTAATGCGCCGTGGTCTGGCCGTCGATGGTGGCGTTCAGCGCCAGGATCACCTCGCTGATACCTTCGGTTGCGACCCGGTCCGCGAGCCGCGGGATACGCAAATCTTCCGGACCCACGGCGTCCAGCGCCGACAGGGTGCCGCCCAGCACGTGGTAGCGGCCCTTGAAGTCGCCTGAGCGCTCCATCGCCCAAAGGTCGGCCACATCCTCGACCACGCACAGCTCGCCATTGGCGC
This sequence comes from Leisingera sp. NJS201, assembly GCF_004535885.1. Classification (NCBI taxonomy): domain Bacteria; kingdom Pseudomonadati; phylum Pseudomonadota; class Alphaproteobacteria; order Rhodobacterales; family Roseobacteraceae; genus Leisingera; species Leisingera sp. NJS201. The sequence goes on along the minus strand of NZ_CP038234.1, from coordinate 3,439,989 downwards.
GTTCCGGGTCGGTGCAAAGCGGGCAGATCTCGCTGGTGCCGATATTGCCGCAGTTGAGGCATTCGCACGCGGTGGCGGCGACCTCGGTCATCACATCGGCCAGGGGCGTCAGCAGCAGCGCCCGCTTGCGGATCAGATGCAGCACCGCACGGCGGGCAGACCGCGGGCCGAGCCCTGGCAGCTTGGCCATCAGGGCAATCAGGTCTTCGATGTCGCTGGTGGAATTTCTGATCATGCCCGGGCCTTTGTGTGCCGTGCTATATAGGCTGATTGCAGCAGTGAAGCGCAAGGGCAGGGCGGCAATATGTTCAGGGTTTGTTTTGCTTCGGCAACTGCAAGGGTAAGGGCAATTGAGCTGGCGGGCGGCAGGGCGTATCTGTTGCAGCACATCTTGCGCGGGAAAGAAAAGGGGCGGCAATGGGACGGCAGGACAACACCCAGCACCCGGTGCGTTTTGCCCGGCTGACCGGGATCGCGCCGCTGGAGATTGCCCGCCACATGTCAGATCCGCGGATGGCAGAGCATATGCCGCTGCTGACAGGCGCCTGGGACGAAGAAACTGCCAGAGACTTTGTTACCGCCAAGGAGAACTGCTGGCAAAGGGATGGACTGGGTCATTGGGCGTTTGTGCAGAAGGGGCAATATCTTGGCTGGGGCGGTTTTCAGAAAGAGGCGAACGAGTGGGATTTCGGGCTGGTCCTAAGGCCCGGCTGTTTTGGCCTGGGCCCGGCCATTGCCCGGCAAGCGCTGGCGTTTGCCCGCCGCGATCCGCGCATCCCTCATGTGACTTTCCCGCTGCCGCCGACGCGGCGCCATCTGCGGCCGCTGGCACGGCTGGGCGCAGTGCAAACCGAAGAAGTGCTGTACGAGGGGCAGCGTTTTCTGAAATTCCGGTTGGAAACAGCTTGAACAAGGCAAAGAAAAAGGCGGCTCCTGACGGGCCGCCTTTAGATTGGCATCGCTGGCAGCGCTTAGAACGGCAGCTTGATGTCCTTTGGCAGACCCATGCTTTCGGTCAGCTTGGCCATCTCTTCCTGCGCCTTTTCCGCGGCCTTGGCCTGGGCGTCCTTAATCGCGGCCAGGATCAGGTCCTCGACCACTTCCTTGTCGTCGCCATTGAAGATCGACGGATCGATGTCCAGGCCTTTGAGGTCGCCCTTGGCGGACGCGGTCGCCTTGACCAGGCCGGCGCCGGCCTCGCCCGTCACCATCACATTATGCAGCTCTTCCTGCATCTGGGCCATTTTGCCCTGCAGTTCCTGTGCCGATTTCATCATCTTGGCCATATCGCCAAGGCCGCCGAGGCCTTTGAGCATCTGTCATCTCCTGAGATTCCGGTTCGGGGCACAGATACGGGCCGCGAGGGCGTGAAACAAGGGGAGGATTGCCTCGGTGCCGGAGTTTAACACCCTTCCGCCCGGCTGGCAGGCCGGGCAGCGCCTGACCTTCCCCCAAGGAAAGCGCCATCGCGGCCACCCAAGGTCAGGCGATGCCCGGGTCACTTTTGTCACCCGTCCTCGAACGGGTCCCATTCATCCTCCACCTCGGGCAGGGCCTCGGCGGCGACTTCGGCGGCCAGCTCCTGCGCCGTGCGGATGCGTTTGATCTTTGCCTTGGGAAAGCTTTCCAGCACCGCCTGCACCAGCGGATGCGCGGCGGCTTTCTCACGCAGGGCGTTCTCGGCGGCATCGCGGACCTCGGCAATCGTGGCCGCGTCGCCGTCCGGCGCGATCGACACCACCCAGCGCGCACCGGTCCAGTTCTGCAGCGCCGTGCCAAGCCGGGCCGCCAGGTCGCGCGGCGCTTGCGAGGACGGGGTGAATTCGATCCGTCCCGGCTGGTAGGAGACCAGACGCACGCCGCCCTCGACCTCGACCAGCAGTTTCACGTCGCGATTGGTGCGGATCAGCTCGACCACATGTTCAAAGGACGGATAGCGCGCCAGTGCTGAGCTGACCTGCGGCGCCAGTGCCGCCATGGTGCCGCCGCCGCCATGTGCCACCGGCGCGCCGCCTGCGGGACCAGTTTGGCCGCCATGACCGGAAGCGCCGCCGCTGCCGCCTAAAGCCGGAGCGCCCATGCCCTGCATCGGCGCACCGCCGCCGGGGCCATTCGGCGGCGGAGGCGGGGTGTCCTTCAGCTTGCGGATCAGTTCTTCGGGGCTGGGCAGGTCGGCCACATGGGTCAGGCGGATCACTGCCATCTCGGCGGCCATCATTGCGTTTGGTGCCGCGGCGACTTCCTCCAGCGCCTTCAGCAGCATCTGCCACATCCGGGTAAGGACGCGCATCGCCAGCGCATCCGCCATCGCCTTGCCGCGGGCGCGTTCATCCGGGCTGACGGTGGGGTCTTCCGCCGCATCCGGCGTGATTTTCACCACCGAGACCCAATGGGTGATCTCGGCCAGATCGCGCAATACCGCCAGCGGGTCGGCGCCTTCGGCATACTGGCCGCTGAGTTCAGTGAGCGCGGCCGCCGCATCGCCGCGCAGGATCATGTCCATCAGGTCCAGCACCCGGCCGCGGTCGGCCAGACCCAGCATGGCGCGGACCTGATCAGCAGAGGTTTCACCGGCGCCATGGGAAATCGCCTGATCCAGCAGCGAGGTAGCGTCGCGGGCGGAACCTTCGGCGGCGCGGGTGATCAACGCCAGCGCGTCTTCGGCAATTTCGGCGCCCTCGGCGGTGGCGATCTTCCGCAAGAGCGCAATCATCACCTCAGGCTCGATCCGGCGCAAATCAAACCGCTGGCAGCGCGACAGCACCGTCACCGGCACTTTGCGGATCTCAGTCGTGGCAAAGATGAACTTCACATGCGCGGGCGGTTCCTCCAGCGTCTTCAGCAGCGCGTTGAAGGCGCTGGTCGACAGCATGTGGACCTCGTCGATGATGTAGATCTTATAGCGGGCCGAGGCGGCGCGGTACTGCACGCTGTCGATGATCTCGCGGATGTCATTCACGCCGGTACGCGAGGCCGCGTCCATCTCCATCACGTCGACATGGCGGCCTTCCATGATCGCGGTGCAATGCTCGCATTGGCCGCACGGATCGGTGGTGGGGCCGCCCTGGCCGTCTGCACCGATGCAGTTCATGCCTTTGGCGATGATCCGCGCAGTGGTGGTTTTACCGGTGCCGCGGATGCCGGTCATAATAAAAGCCTGAGCAATCCGGTCAGCGGCAAAGGCGTTTTTCAGCGTCCGCACCATGGCGTCCTGCCCCACCAGATCGGCAAAGGTTTCGGGCCGGTACTTGCGGGCCAGAACCTGGTATTGGGATTGGCCGGATGCGCCGGAGGTGCCGCTGGGGGTATCGTTCATGATGTCTCGTGCCGGATTCGGGATGCGGGGTGCTCCGCGTTGCGCGCAGGGTATTGAAGCGCAGCCCGTTCGTCCACCGCCGTTGGGCTGGTCCGGGGCCGCAAAAGAGCTTTGGGATTGCCTGCTTAACCGCTAGGCTGCAAAGGCAGGGTGAGCTACCCCCTGAATTTCGGACACTGACGTAAGCTGCGATTTGCTGTCTGCTGATCTTCGACGAAGAGGAGATCAGAGATGTCGAAACGGAAGAACCATTCGCCCGATTTCAAAGCGAAAGTCGCGCTTGAGGCTCTGAAGGGCGAGCGGACTGTTGCTGAGCTGGCGAGCCAGTTTGGCGTTCACCCAACGATGATCCACAGCTGGAAGCGGGCTCTTCTGGAGGGCGCGTCCGGCGTGTTCAAGCGCGGCGGCAGGAAGCCCCAGGAGATTGACGAAGAACAGGTCAAAGAGCTGCACGCCAAGATTGGGGAGCTGGCCGTTGCCAACGATTTTTTGTCACGAAAGCTCAAACCGTGGATCGGCAAGTGAGGAGGAAAATGATCGAGCCTGCCAATGCCAATCTGCCCATTAGCAAGCAGTGCAAGCTGCTGTCGATCTCGCGGTCGTCGTTCTATTATCAGCCCAAAGGCGAGACGGCTCTGAACCTGATGCTGATGCGCCGGATCGACGAACAGTTCCTGGAAACGCCGTTCTTCGGTGTGCGGCAGATGACTTGGCATCTGCGCAATGAAGGTCATTTGGTGAACGAAAAGCGGATCAGGCGGCTGATGAGGGTGATGGGGCTCATGCCGATCTACCAGAAGCCCAACACCCGCTGCCCGGCAGCACATGCAAAGCATGTGCGAGAGGGGGCAGGGCTGCGAAGGGGCACAAGACCTACCCCTATCTGCTGCGTGGTCTGCGGGTGGGGCGCCCGAACCAGGTCTGGGCGGCGGACATCACCTATCTGCCAATGCGCAAGGGGTTCCTGTATCTGGTGGCGATCATTGACTGGCACACGCGCAAGGTGCTGGCCTGGCGCATCTCGAACACGCTGGAAGCGGACTTCTGTGTCGAGGCGCTGAACGAGGCCATCCACAAGTTCGGCCCGCCCGAGATCATGAATACAGATCAGGGCAGCCAGTTCACGTCCTTCGCCTGGACGGACAGGCTGTGGCGATCCGGTGTGCGCATCTCGATGGATGGCAAAGGCCGGTTCCTCGATAACATCTTCGTCGAGCGGCTTTGGCGGAGCCTGAAATACGAATGCGTCTACTTGCATGCTTGGGAGACCGGATCAGAGGCGAAGGTCGGCGTCGGAAAGTGGATCGAGTTCTACAACCGAAAACGCCCACATTCCGCCCTTGGCGGCAAACCCCCGGCCGTGGTCTATTGGCTGAGAAAACACAAAACCCAACCCGATCAGCAGGAGCAGAGAGTAGCTTAAATTACGCCAGAACCTGTCCAACAATTGGGGAGTAGCTCAGGGGACTGCGGGGGAAATGCAGGAACGCAGCGGCTAAGGAGGCGGTATGCGAACTGAGGATATCCCGGAACCTGCGGCGCCGGACGGCGCGGCGCCGGCAGGCCTGACCATCCACGCGCTGTCAGCAGGCGGCGGTATTCTGGCGCTATGCCCGCTGCCCGGTGCGGGAGGCGATTACCGTAATGACCTGATCCAGATCTATCAGTGGAAACCGGGGCTGGTCATCTCAATGACCACCGAGGCCGAGCACGCAGCCGCAGATGTGCCGCGGCTGGGGATTGATATTCAAAGCATGGCCTGCCGCTGGCTGCATCTGCCGGTGCCGGATTTCCAGGTGCCGCCGCCCGCTGTGGCGGCGAAATGGGCGGCGGCCAGCCGGTCTGCACGGCAAGCACTGGGCGGCGGCGGCCGGGTGCTGGTGCATTGCAGGGGCGGCTGCGGGCGGTCCGGCATGGCGGTGCTGAGGCTGATGATCGAATGCGGCGAAGCCCCGGCGCAGGCGCTGGCCCGGCTGCGGGCGATACGGCCCTGTGCGGTGGAAACCAAGGACCAATTGCACTGGGCCTGTTCACCGTAGAGCCGCCGCCAGAGGCGCACCGCAAAGAGATACTGCACCGCCCGGCCGATAAGCCGGGCAGCATTCTTCAGGTATTCAGTTAAAGCGCCAGCATCTGTTCCGCCTGCCGTGCTTCGGCGGTTTTCGGCAGCGCCTCCATCAGCGCGCAGGGGCGGGTGTCCAGCTTGGACGCGGCAAAACCGGTACCGTCGCGGCTGAGGATGGCATCGGCAAAGCGGTCCAGCCCCTCGCGCGGCGCCTCTTCACCGACGCCGCAATACAGCCGGATCCGGTCATGGCTGGCGGCAAACTGCGCCGGGCAGTTGCGCGGGCAGCCGTCCAGTGCGGTGGTGCCGGTGATCTCAAAATCCTCCTGGGTCAGCGGCTTGGCCTTGGTCATCGCTTCGGCCAGTTTGGCGATCATCCGCTCTGCCGCGGGGCAGGGGCGCCCCAAATACTTGCAATCTGTTGCCGCATAGAAATGCGTCTTGTCGGTCCACATCATATCTGCGCCCTCCGCGCGTGGCACGGGGGTTTGGGGGACAAGAGACCGGATGAAAGACGGATCACAGCCGCCGCAGCCATCAGACCCTGTCCGGACACCCCGCCCGGGTTCGAGTTACACGTCCGATGGCAGGTCTCCTGACTTGCGGGTCGTCGCTTTCCCGATCCTTCCCGGCCTCGTATTGAGGGCCAGTGGCTCTATCGGGGTCGCTCGCCGCTTACAGTTGCGGGGGCAGTCTCGGACTTGGCCAGCTTGCGCGGGCCGTACCGTGTTCCCTTTTCATCCCGGACACAAGATTCTGTGGCTCGGGAACCATCGCCACAAGCGGTAGCGGCAGGACGCCTGAGTCGTCAATCGTTTTTCTGCATCTGCAAATACAGCCCGCGGATCACGTCCGAGTCCCGCCGCACCCGTGCCAGCTGCCAGCCGCCCTGCAGCAGGATATAGAAATTCTCCGCCGCCGCGCGGGCCTCAGGTTCGGGCAGGCCCAGGCGGCGGGCGTGGCGGGTGGTTTCAGTAATCCAGCCCTCGAACAGATGCGCGGCGTGCTGGTGGAACGCCTCGTTCTCCGGCCCTTCGAACAGGGTGGCAGAGACCGGGCAGCCGCTCCATTTTCCTTGCTTGTCAAACAGTTTCGCCAGTTTGTAGCAAACCGTCTTGGCCCCCTCCCGGAAGGTGGGCGCCGGGGTGAAAGACGCCTCGATCAGCAGCAGCATCTGCCCTGACGCCCAGTCCGCCGCGGCCAGGGCCAGGTCGGATTTGCCACTGGGGAAATGGTGGTAGAGCGAGCCCTTGGGCGCCCCCGCCTCTGCCAGCAATTCCGCCAGCCCGGTGCCGCTGTAGCCCTTGTTGCGGAACAGGCCGGCAGCGGCGCGGATCAGCCGCTCGCGGGTCGGGGGCGGGCTGGTCCCGCCCGCCTTGGCTGTCGTCACGTCATTCATGGCGGCAGCTTGACAGCATTGGACCGATTGGTCCAGAGATGGATTAGACCAATCGGTCTAGGCCAATCGACTCAGGAGGTTGCCATGCTGGACAAAAGCGCAGGACATACGGCGGTTATCCGCGAAGAAGAACTGCAGTTTGCATCCGGCACCCACTTGCTGGCTGGGCGGCTGTACCACCCGGCGGGGCAGGCGCGGGCAGCAGTGGTGCTGAATGGCGCAACCGGGGTGCCGCAGCGCTATTACCGGCATTTCGCACGCTGGCTGGCAGCAGAGCAGCAGGTGGCCTGCCTGACCTATGACTACCGGGATTTCGGAGACTCCTCGCGGGGCCATCCGCGCCGTTCCGATGCGACAATGGCTCAATGGGCGCTGGAAGATCAGCCGGCTGCCCGGGCCGAACTGCAACGGCACTATGCGGGCGTGCCGTTGTGGGTGATCGGCCATTCGCTGGGGCAATGCTGATGCCCCTGCAGGATGGCCTGAAGGACGTCGCCCGCATGATCGTGGTTGCGGGCGGCTTGGTGCATCACCACGATCATCCCTGGCCCTACCGCGCGCTGGCGCTGGCTTTCTGGTTTGGCCATGTGCCGCCATTGGTCCGTGCCTTGGGGTATCTGCCCGGGCGCGCGGTGGGGTTCGGGGCCGATTTGCCTGCCGGGGTGTACTGGCAGTGGCGGCGCTGGTGCACCACGCCGGGCAGCTACCTGCCGGAAACCGGCTCGGCCTTGCCGCGGCCCAAGTGGGCAGACGCCGGCGTGCCGGTGGATCTGTATGCGATGGCGGATGACGACGTTGTGCCGCCTGCGGCCGTTTGGCGGCTGGGGGACGTCTTTGGCGATGTGCCGCAGTGCCGGACGGTGCTGGTGCCGCAGGAGGCGGGCGTGCAGAAGATCGGCCATCTGGGCGCCTTTGCCCGCGCCAATGCCGCCCTGTGGCCGCGGCTGCTGCCGCCGCAATAGCACGGCTCCCCCAAACCTTGGAGTCAGGCGGAGCGGTTCAGCCGTTCTTCGGTGATCCGGGCATAGTCGGCCAGCCGCAGCTTGAACCGGCGGGTGAGGTTGCTGCGGGCCAGTTTCAGCGATTGAACCAGCAGCCGGCCGGTCAGGGTGGTGGGCGCCAGTTTCAATTGCACCGACATCCGGGTCCGCCGCGGCGACAGCGCCAGCAGCTCGATCTCCAGTTGGCCGTCCAGGCCGCTGCCGCTGCCGGTCAGCGCCAGCCCGGTGACCGGGGTATAACACGCCAGTGTCAGCCGGATGTCGCGCTGTTTGCCGCGAAACCGAAAGCCGATATCCCAGGCCAGGCCGTTTTCAGGATGCGCGGTATCGCCAGTCCGCTCTACGTCGATGCCGCGCCGCAGGGCCGAGCGCTCCAGCAGGCTGAAATCGGAGATCGCGCCAAAGACGTCGGCAATCGGGGCTTCGATATCTTCTTTGCTTTGAAATTCCATGCTCGCCTGCTTCAGTTGCGCCGCCGTGCTGCCGCGCTGTTTTTTGCAATATGCGCTTTAGTCCAGCGTGTCCGCAAGCCAGTTTCGGAGCAGAAAATGCGCAATTGCTCCCTGACGTGACGGCTTTAGAGCCGGGTGTTCGCCGGCAAAGACCGTCATCATCTCCTGGCGGCTGACCCACAGCGCGTCTTCGATCTCAGCCGGGTCGATGGTGATGTCCGTGCTCAGCGCCTCGCCCGCGCAGCCGAACATCAGCGACATCGGAAAGGCCCAAGGCTGGCTGGACAGGTAGCTGACCGGCCCGACCTGCACGCCGGTTTCTTCAAATGTTTCGCGGCGCACGGCTGCTTCCAGCGTCTCACCCGGTTCGACAAATCCTGCGAGCAGCGAATACATCCCCTCGGGCCAGCCGGGCGAACGGCCCATCAGCACAGCATCGCCATGGGTGATCAGCATGATCACCACCGGGTCGGTGCGCGGGAAATGCGGCGCCTTGCAGGCGGGGCAGATGCGCTGCCAGCCGGCCTGCGCCAAATCGCTGGGCGCGCCGCAAGCTGCGCAAAACCGGTGGCTGCGGTGCCAGGCCAGCAGCGCCTTGGCGGTGGCGGCCAGTTCCGCCTCCAGCGGTGTGAGGCAGGTCATCACCCGGCGCAGCTCGGCAAAGGCATGGGACGCGGGCAGATCAGGGTGCTGCTGCTCGCTGGCATCGGCAAAACCGCTGAGCGCCTCCTGATCCAGGCCTTCGGGCTGCCAGCCGCTGATATCGCAGGCAAAACACGGCGCGCCGCCAGGTGCCAGGCCAAGAAACAATGCGGCATCCTTGCAGTCAGCGGCCAGCGGATGCGCCGGATCGGTCCAGCCCAGCCCGCAGGGCAGATCCGCATCCCTTTCGCGCCGGGTCAGCGGCTTGCCGCGCCACATCAGCAGCACCTGCGCCTCCGCGCTGTTCCAGGCCGCTTCCAGCGCAGCGGTATCCAAGCGCAGATGGGCCGCCCGCTCCAGCCCGCCGCCGCCGAAAGTCACTTGTTCTGCGTGTTTCATTGCGGCTCTCCTTTGGCTGGCTGCGGTTTTTTCGGGTGCCATGGATAAAATAGCGCCATCCATGGCAGTGTGCCGCAGGCGTTGCCAGCAATCGGCAGCGATCTGCGCTTGCCTGTCACTGCACCGCCACACCTGCCGGGCGGGAATTGCGGCTTTTCACTGCTGGACAGGGCGCGCCGGCCCGTTTGAAGCCTCGGCAGCAGGAAAAAATCAAATGCAATAAAAAGGGTTCTTTGCAAATCGTTAAAACGCTGATTCAAATAGCCTCAAACCAAGAACGGCACCAAACGGTGCGGGAAGGAGCAGCAGCAGGCGGTGTCAGCGGAATATCGGACATGACAAGCGGGGCGCGCGCCTCGCACTCCCGGACCACCACCGGGCTGCTGCACGTGCTGGCCACTACGGACCTGCACTGCAATCTGCTGAGCCATGATTATTATGCCGACCGCCCGGACGGGGCCATCGGCCTGTCCCGCGCTGCCACCTTGATCAACCGCGCACGGGCTGAGGCTGACCGCCTGGGCGCGGCCTGCATTCTGGTCGATAACGGCGACGGCTTCCAGGGGTCGCCGCTGGGGGACATCGTGCCGGGCGCCAAAGGCCCCCATCCTCTGGCGCGCGCATTCCGGTTTTTGGAATATGATGCCGTTGGTCTTGGCAATCATGACTTTGATTTCGGCCTGGAGGCGCTGGCAGGCGTCCTGAAAGACGTGCCATGTCCGGTGCTGTGCTCAAGCCTGACGGCGCGGCAGCCTGATCTTCGGCTGCCGTTTGTACCCTGGGCGGTGCTGGAGCGGGCGGTGCCTGGCTGTCCCGGTTTGCCACCGGTCCGGATCGGGCTGTTTTCGGTGCTGCCGCCGCAGACCCTGATCTGGTGCGGCAAGGCGTTGCAGCAGCAACTCGCCGCGGGCGGCATCGTTGAAACCGCCGCGGCCCAGGCCCGGCAGCTGAGGGCCCAGGGCTGCGATCTGGTGCTGGCGCTGGCGCATACCGGAATTGACAGTAATGCCGGGGCGGGCCGCGGCGAAAATGAACTGGAGCAGCTTGCCGCGCTGCCGGAAATTGATGCCGTTGTGGGCGGCCACACGCATCTGACGCTGCCGAATCCCGCGCATCCCTTTGCCAAGCCCGTCGTGATGCCCGGTGCGCATGGCTCGCATCTGGGTGTTCTGAGGCTGGATCTGGAGCATCGCAGCGGAGCCTGGCATCCTGCCGGCGGCTCGGCCAGCCTGCAGCCGGCGGGCCGCCACCAGCAAACCGGGGCTGCCCAGCCGCTGGTGCCGGAGAACCCTGGTTTTACGGAGGCGCTGGCAGAAGACCACGCGCGCACTTTGCAACGTATGCGCCAGCCGGCGGGCTACAGCTCGGTTGCGATGCATTCCTATTTTACTTTCTTCGCGCCGGATCGCGGCCTGGCACTGGTGGGCAGTGCCCAGGCTGCTGCGGTGCGGCCGTTGCTTGAGAGTGCCGGCGGAAAAAGCCTGCCGCTGCTGTCGGCTGTTGCACCGTGCAAATTCGGCGGCCGCTCCGGGCCGCATTTTTATACCGACATTGCGGCCGGGGATCTTTGTGCCCGCAATATCGCTGATCTGCAGGTCTTCCCCAATGAGTTGCGGGTGGTCGAGGTCACCGGTGCACAGCTGTTGGACTGGCTGGAAATGTCGGCAGGGCTGTTCAGCCGGATCACGCCGGGCAGCTCAGGGCAGTTGCTGGCCGACCCGCAGCGGGCAGGGCATAATTTCGATGTGATTTTCGGGCTGAGTTATCAGATTGACCCAGTCCAGCCGCCGCGGTTTTCGGCAGCGGGCGTGCGGATCAACCCCGGCGCCCGGCGGATCCGGAACCTGTGCTGGAACGGCCGGCCTGTGGAGCCAGGCCAGCATTTTGCGGTCGCGGCCAACAGCTACCGGGTCAGCGGCGGCGGCAGCTTCAGCATGCTGCGCGAGGCCAAAGATCTGCCGCTGCCGCCGATGCGGATCCGCCAGGCAATCCGCGACTACATCGCCGGGCGGTTGCCCGCTGATCCGCTGGCAGAGGCGCCTTATCCCTGGCAACTTGCGCCGGTGCCCGGCACTAGCGCGGTTGCCGTTACCGGGCCGGGAGCCATCGGGTATCTGGAGGAACTGCCTGCCGGGCTGGCTGAGCCGCGAGGGCACAACAGCGGCGGCTTTCTGGAATTGGCGCTGCAGCTTTAAAACGCAGAAGGCAGGACAGGCGGGGGCACTTGCCAATCCCGGCGGCGGCGCTTATATCGGGATTCGAGAGGTTGGCGCGGGCAGGCGCCTCGCCAACCTGGTCAGATCCGGAAGGAAGCAGCCACAACGAGCCCCGCTTGGGTCGATGTCCAGCCTCTCACTTTTCCCCGCCCCTCTATCACCCATCCGCGACAAACAGGCGCGCGCGGCAATTGACGGGTTTGCTCCCGCCCGCCCCGGCGCAATCAAAGATTGCCCAGCGGCCGTTGGGCCGGGCGCCGCGCTGACGCGCGGCGGGGTGCCGCTTCTTTCTGGTTTGAAATACCCCGGGGTGAATTGGCCGTAAGGCCAAGAGGGGCAGCGCCCCATCCCGTTCCGTGCCTCAGAATCTGCCGTTGTTGGCGGGATAGACGCCGAGGATTTCCACATTGGTGGTGAAATAGCTCAGCTCATCCATTGCCAGCTGCACATTCGGATCTTCCGGGTGGCCTTCGATATCCGCATAAAACTGCGTCGCGGTGAAGGATCCGTCCACCATATAGCTTTCCAGCTTGGTCATGTTGATGCCATTGGTGGCAAAACCGCCCATCGCCTTATAGAGCGCCGCGGGGATGTTGCGGACCTGGAACACGAAGCTGGTGATCATGCTGTGGGCGCCGCGGCGGCGGAAGTCCGGCTCCGGCGACATGATCAGGAAGCGGGTGGTGTTGTCGCCGTTGTCCTCGATATGGCGGGCCAGTACCTCCAGCCCGTAGATCTCGCCCGCCAATTCGCTGGCCAGCGCCGCCACATGCTTATCTCCGGCTTCCGCCACATCCCGCGCCGCGCGGGCGTTGTCGGGGCTGATCCGGCCGGTGATGCCGTGCTCGCGCAGAAAAGTCCCGCATTGCGGCAGCAGCACCAGATGCGATTTCGCCTCGCGGATGTCTTCCAGCCGGGCGCCCGGCACCCCCAGCACATTGATATGCACCCGCACAAAGGCCTCGTCGATGATGTGCAGCCCGCTGTGCGGCAGCAGCCGGTGAATATCGGCCACCCGGCCATAGGTGGAGTTCTCCACCGGCAGCATTGCCTGTTCGGCTTCGCCGCTTTTGACCGCTGCAATCACGTCTTCAAAGGTGCGGCACGGCAGCACCTCCAGATCACGCCGGGCATTGCGGCAGGCCTCGTGGCTGTAGGAGCCAAGCTCCCCCTGAATGGCGATTTTGCGGCTCATGGGTGTGTTCCCCGTGCAAAACTTCAAGAATTGGGCGTTTCGTCGCGCTGTCTATACCTTGCCACTTTGAAGGGGAAGCCTTAGACAGCCACGCAGACAGCTAAATGGACCCGCGATTCATGTTTGACACAATGACCCTTACCAAAGCGACCGCAGGCGTCTGCGGCGCGTTCCTGGTTCTCCTGCTGGGCAAATGGGCCGCCAGCGGCCTGTATCACATGGACAGCCACGGTGAGGCGTCCTATGTGATCGAAGTCGCCTCGGCCGATGCCGCCGCCAGCGATGAGCCGGAAGTCAGCTTTGAAGAGCTGATGGCCGCTGCCGACGTTGCCAAAGGCGCCAAGGTTTTCAAGAAATGCTCTGCCTGCCACAAGCTGGAAGATGGCGCCAACTCGACCGGCCCGTATCTGTACGGCGTTGTCGGCCGCGATATCGCAGCGGCCCCGGGCTTTGGCTACTCCGGCGCCCTGACCGGCCTGGACGGCGACTGGACTGCCGAGGCGCTGGACGCCTTCCTGACCAAGCCGTCCGCCTATGCCTCGGGCACCACCATGTCGTTCTCCGGTTTGAAAAAGCAAAAGGACCGGGTGAATCTTATTGCCTATCTGGACAGCCTGGACGGCTGATCAGGACCGCTGTCCCAGCTATCGAATTGAAAAGCCGCTGCAGATTTGCAGCGGCTTTTTTGATGCGGGTATGAACCGGGCCGCCTTAGGCCGGGTTGTTTTCCCGGTAATAGGCCAGCGCATCGCGCTCCTGGCCGTCCGGCAGAATGCAGACGCCGATAGTGCCCGCTTTGCCGCTGCGCAGCACATAACTGCCGCCGGTCTGCACGCAATACGCCTCTTCCGGGCTGCTGTAGACCACTTCCTCTTCCTGCTGGGCACAGGCGCTAAGCGCGGCGGCCCCGGCAACCGCAAGGGCGGCAAGTTTCATTGACGTCGGCATCGGCAAACTCCCTCGTTATATAACGCAATCGTGATGCGAGGCTGGCAGGCAATTTTATTGCGGGCAAGCGCCGCCTTGTAAAAGCATGGTTTTCGGCTGCTTTGTGCCAAGAGAGCCGGGGATATCACTTAATCTCAACTTGAATGTTACCGCCCCCGGCCATTAGCTTGGCAGCAGAAATCCGGGCCGAAGTTCCGGGCAAAGGAGGTCATGGCAGATGAACACCGCTCGAGCCGCGGCGCGCGTGCGCGCAAAAGAAAGGGCGACTCCGCTGCAGGCTGCGGCGGCATTGGCCCCGGTACTGATACTGGGGCTTTTCCTGGCATTGGCTGCGGCGACGCTGGTCAAGGCGGAAGAGACTGTCATCAAGGCGCATGGTTTTGCTGAATTCGGCGAGTTGAAATACCCGCAAGGCTTTGCCCGTTTCGACTATGTGAACCCTAAGGCGCCCAAGGGCGGTGAATTGTCGATTTCTGCCGTCGGCACTTTTGACAGCATGAACCCCTATACCCGGAACGGGCGGGCGGGGGCATTGTCCTCGGATCAGTTCGAAAGCCTGCTGGTGGAATCCTATGACGAGCCCGGCTCTTATTACGGGCTGATCGCCGAAAGCCTGGAATACCCCGAAAGCCAGGATTGGGTGATCTTCAACCTGCGCCCCGAGGCAAAATTCTCCGATGGCAGCCCAGTCACCGCTGATGACGTGGTGTTTTCCCACAATATCCTGCTGGATCAGGGGCTGAAATCTTATGCCGAAGCGGTGCGCAAACGCATCCCCAAGGCCGAGGCACTGGATCCGCACCGCGTCAAATTCCACTTCAGTCCGGATTTTCCCCGCCGGGCGATGATCACTCAGGTGGGCGGCACGCCGGTGTTCTCCAAGGCCTGGTTTGAGGCCGACCCCGAAAACCGCCGCCTGGATGAGCCGCGGCTGGATCCGGGTATCGGCTCCGGCCCCTATGTGCTAGAAAGCGCCGAGGTGAACCAGCGCATCACCTACCGCCGCAACCCGGATTACTGGGGGTCGGGCTGAACGTGAACATCGGCCGCCACAACTATGACCGCATCCGGGTTGAATACTTCGGCGATGCAATTGCTGCGATGGAGGGGTTCAAGGCGGGCGTCTATACACTGCGCCCCGAGAACAACTCGAAAAGCTGGGCCACGTCTTATGACTTTGCCGCGGTGGATAAGGGCCAGGTGATCAAGGGTGAAATCCCCGACGGAAATGTGCCCTCTGCCAATGGCTTTGTGATGAACCTCTTGAAGCCCAAGTTCCAGGACATCCGCGTCCGCGAGGCGCTGCAGCTGGCGTTTAACTTTGAGTGGACCAACGAAAGCCTGCAATACGGGCTGTTCCGCCATCGCTCCTCTTTCTGGCAGGATTCGCCGCTGGCCGCGCAGGGCCTGCCCGAGGGCCGTGAGAAAGAGGTGCTGGAGGCGCTGGGCGATCAGATCGACCCTGCGCTGCTGACCTCGGAACCGGTGATGGCGCATAGCTCCAAGGCGTCGCGCCCCGGCGACCGCAAAAACCTGCGCCGCGCCATGAAACTGCTGGATGAGGCCGGCTGGGCTGTCGGCGATGACGGGTTGCGCCGCAATGCGCAAGGCGACGTGCTGAAATTGGAGTTTCTGGCCGACAGCCCGACAATTGAACGCATCGTGCAGCCCTATGTCACCAACCTGCGCACCATGGGCGTGGATGCGGTGCTGAACCGGGTCGATTACGCGCAATACACCAGCCGCCGCCGGGAAAAGGAGTTCGATATGATCTCCTCGGCCTACCGGATGTCGCTGGAGCCTTCGACCGGCCTGTACCAGTATTTCGGATCCGAGGCGCATGAATATTCGGTGTTCAACCCGGCAGGGCTGGCAGACCCGGCGGTGGATGCGCTGATCGGCAATATCGTCAACGCTAAAACCCAGGAAGACCTGCGCGCCAATGCCCGCGCGCTGGACCGGGTGCTGCGGGCAAAGCGGTTCATGGTGCCGGCCTGGTATCTGGATGTCAGCTGGATCGCCTATTGGGACATGTACCGCCAGCCGGACAACCTGCCGCCCTATGACACCGGCATGCTGGACCTGTGGTGGATCGATGCGTCCCGCGAGGCCGAACTCAAATCCGCCGGCGCGCTTCGGTAAGACAGAGACATGGCAGCCTATATCTTCAGACGCCTGCTGTTGGTGATCCCGACGCTGTTCGGCATCCTGCTGGTGAACTTTGCCCTGGTGCAGTTTGTGCCCGGCGGTCCGGTAGAGCAGATCATCGCCCAGCTGGAAGGCGGCGGCGACGTGTTCGAAGGCTTTGCCGGCGGCGGCGGCGATACCGGCACCGAGGCGATCAGCGCCAATGAAAACTACGCCGGCCGTCAGGGCCTGCCGCCTGAGCTGATCGAGGAACTGCAGCAGCAGTTCGGCCTTGATAAGCCGCCACTGGAGCGCTTCCTGACAATGCTTGGCAATTATGCCCGCTTTGATTTCGGCGAGAGTTATTTCCGCAAGATCGACGTGACCGACTTGGTGCTGGAGAAAATGCCGGTTTCAATCTCGCTTGGTCTGTGGTCCACGCTGATCGCCTATATGATCTCGATCCCGATGGGCATCCGCAAGGCGCTGCGGGACGGCTCGCGCTTTGACACCTGGACCAGCGGTTTCATCATCGCCGCCTATGCGATCCCGTCGTTCCTGTTTGCAATTATGCTGCTGGTGCTGTTTGCCGGCGGTTCCTACTGGCAGATCTTCCCGCTCCGGGGCCTCACCTCCGACAACTGGGATCAGCTGAGCCTGATCGGTAAGATCGGCGATTATGCCTGGCACATCGCGCTGCCGGTGCTGGCCTCGACTATCGGCGCCTTTGCAACGCTGACGCTGCTGACCAAGAACTCCTTTCTGGACGAGATCAAGAAGCAATACGTGATGACCGCCCGCGCCAAGGGCCTCAGCGAGAACCGGGTGCTGTACGGTCACGTGTTCCGCAACGCGATGCTGATTGTGATTGCCGGCTTTCCCTCGGTTTTTATCGGCGTGTTTTTCTCCGGCTCGCTGATCATCGAGACGATCTTCTCGCTCGACGGTCTTGGCCGGCTGGGGTTTGAGGCCGCGGTGGCGCGCGACTACCCGGTGATTTTCGGCACTCTGTTCATCTTCGGCTTGATGAGCCTGGTTGTCGGCATCGTCTCGGACCTGATGTATGTGCTGGTCGACCCGCGCATCGACTTTGACAAGCGGGAGGGCTGACTGATGGCACTTTCCCCCTGAACCAGCGCCGCTGGAACAATTTCCGCAAGAATAAGCGCGCCTCCTGGTCGCTGATCCTGTTCACCGTGCTGTTCACATGTTCGCTTTTTGCCGAGTTCATCGCCAACGACAAACCAATCCTGGTGAGCTACCGCGGCGGGATCTACGCACCGGTGTTCAAATTCTACCCCGAAACCCGTTTCGGCGGCGATTTCCAGACCGAGGCGATCTACAGCGATCCTGAGGTGGAATGCCTGATCCGCTCCGGCGGGATCGAGGACTGCTTTGACGAACCCGAACAGATCCTGGAAGAAATCGCCGCTGGCACCTATGCCGCGGAGGGGTTCCAGCAGGGCTGGACCCTTTGGCCGCCGATCCCCTACAGCTTCAACACCACCGTTGACCGTCCCGGTGCCGCGCCGCTGCCGCCCAATGGCCAGAACCTGCTGGGCACCGATGACACCAAACGCGACGTGCTGGCACGGGTGATTCACGGCTTCCGCTTGTCGATCCTGTTCACCTTGATCGTGACCGGTGCTGCCACGGTGCTGGGCATCCTGGCCGGCGCGGTGCAGGGTTTTTTCGGCGGCTGGCTGGATCTGGTGTTCCAGCGCATCATTGAAATTTGGAGCTCCACCCCGACGCTTTATGTGATCATCATCATGTTTGCGATCCTGGGGCGCGGTTTCTGGCTCTTGGTGTTCCTGATGATCCTGTTCGGCTGGACTGCGCTGGTCGGCGTGGTACGGGCCGAATTCCTGCGCGCCCGCAATCTTGAGTACGTTCGTGCCGCCAAGGCGCTGGGGGTCGGCAATATGACCATCATGTTCCGCCACATGCTGCCCAATGCAATGGTGGCAACGCTGACCATGCTGCCCTTTATCGTGACCGGCACTATTTCGGCGCTGGCGGGGCTGGACTTCCTCGGCTTCGGCCTGCCGTCCTCGGCGCCAAGCCTGGGGGAGTTGACCCTGCAGGCCAAGCAGAACCTGGAGGCCCCCTGGCTGGCCTTCACCGCCTTTTTCACCTTTGCCATCATGCTGTCGCTGCTGGTCTTCATCTTTGAAGGCGTGCGCGATGCCTTCGACCCGCGGAAGACGTTTTCATGAGGATGCTGTCGAAGCACGGCAATAGGGCGAAGCCTGCCTGGGGAGGCGCAGCCCGGGCCGCAAGCGTCCCGGACGAAGAACGGGGCAATGGAGCCGCAAAAGAATGACCGCAAATTCCTCCCCCCTCCTGAATGTCCAGAACCTCCGCGTCTCCTTCCGCCAGGACGGCAAGGTGACAGAGGCCGTGCGCGGCGTCTCCTTCTCCGTCGGCCGCGGCGAGACGGTTGCCCTGGTGGGCGAAAGCGGCTCGGGCAAATCGGTCTCGGCGCTCTCCACTGTGTCGCTGCTGGGCGACAGCGCCATGGTGAGCGGCTCCGTCACCTACGGCGGCACCGAAATGGTGGGCGCCGATGAGAAGCACCTGATGGATGTGCGCGGCAATGACATCAGCTTCATCTTTCAGGAGCCGATGACCTCGCTCAACCCGCTGCACACCATTGAACGCCAGCTGGAGGAATCCATCGCCCTGCACCAAGGGCTGACGGGACGCGCGGCGCGGGAGCGTATTCTGGAGCTGATGAACAA
The DNA here is from genome assembly GCF_004535885.1 of Leisingera sp. NJS201. NCBI lineage: Bacteria > Pseudomonadati > Pseudomonadota > Alphaproteobacteria > Rhodobacterales > Roseobacteraceae > Leisingera > Leisingera sp. NJS201. Next base: position 3,421,485 of record NZ_CP038234.1, on the reverse strand, counting down.
GGTCGGCATCCGTGACGCGGAAAGCCGGCTCAGCGCCTATCCGCATCAGCTGTCGGGCGGCCAGCGGCAGCGGGTGATGATTGCCATGGCGCTGGCCAACAAGCCCGACATCCTGATCGCGGACGAACCCACAACGGCGCTGGATGTGACTATCCAGGCGCAGATCCTGGACCTTTTGGCGGACCTTAAGAAAAGCGAGGGCATGGGGCTGTTGTTCATCACCCATGATCTTGGCATCGTGCGCCGCATCGCCGACCGTGTCTGCGTGATGAAGGACGGTGAAATAGTCGAGGAAGGCCCGGCGGCAGAGATCTTTGCCAATCCGCAGCACGCCTACACCCGGAAACTGCTGGCAGCCGAGCCATCGGGAACGCCTCCGCCGGTGCCGGATGACGCCAAAGAGCTGGTGGCGGCGCAGGACCTGAAAGTCTGGTTCCCGATCCAGCGCGGCCTGTTGAAACGCACTGTGGGCCATGTGAAGGCGGTGAACCCGATGTCGCTCTCAGTGCGGAGTGGCGAAACCCTGGGTATCGTCGGCGAATCCGGATCCGGCAAAACCACGCTGGCACTTGCCATCATGCGGCTGATTGCCTCCGAGGGCGCGGTCACCTTCCAGGGGCAGGACCTGCGCAAATGGTCCACCCGCGACCTGCGTGCTTTGCGCAAGGATATGCAGATCGTGTTCCAGGATCCCTTCGGCTCGCTCAGCCCGCGGATGACCTGCGCTCAGATCATCTCCGAGGGGCTGGCGATCCACAAGGTCGACCAGCACCGCAAACCCCGCGAGCTGGTGGCCGAGGTGATGCAGGAGGTCGGCCTGGACCCGGCGGCGATGGACCGTTACCCGCATGAGTTCTCCGGCGGTCAGCGCCAGCGCATTGCCATCGCCCGCGCCATGGTGCTGCGCCCCAAACTGGTGGTGCTGGACGAGCCGACCTCGGCCTTGGACATGACGGTGCAGGTGCAGATTGTCGAGCTGCTGCGCGACCTGCAGGCGCGTTATGGTCTCGCCTATCTGTTCATCAGCCACGACCTGAACGTGGTGCGGGCGATGTCGCACAAGGTGGTGGTGATGAACCAGGGCGACGTGGTGGAGACCGGCGCGGCGGAGGCGCTTTTCACCAACCCGCAGGCAGACTACACCCGCAGGCTGCTGGCGGCGGCGGGGTGACCCGCCCCTGATTAACATTGTGGCAGGCTTTGCAGCATTTATGCGCACGCTGCCGGCGCAACGCCCACAAGTTGCGGCAGTGCGATTGACCAAATGTTTCGCGCGCGAAACATTGCGGCAGCGGTGCTGACCTATCTGTGTCACCCCGGAACAGGCGGAAACCTCCCGCGCCCGCAGGCCCGCCCGGCTGATGCCAGACGGGCCTTAGCGGCGTTGGGCCATATGGCGCAGCGGCGACGGGCGGGAGAGGCTGGCAATCCGGGAGAGATTTCAAACCGCTGTACTGTGGGCAGCCGTGCTGAGATCATAGGCGTCAAAGCTGCGGGCGATCATCCGGGTCAGCGGACGGGCCTCCTCGCGGATAGCAAGGCCTTGGGCGGACACCGAAAGCATGCCAGGGAAGGCGGCGCCGGCCTCGGCGAACATCCTTTCCAATCTTGCGGCAGGCACGGCAAAGCGCGACAGGATCTCCTCCCGGCTGATCCGGAAGTCGCACATCAACGCCTCGATCAGCCGCGCCCGCAAGAGATCTTCGCCGCGGAACCCGTGGCCGCGAGCAGTGGCGAATTGCCCGTCGCGGATAGCACGGATATAGGCCGATGTGCCCGGTGCATTCTGCGCATAGCCCTGTGGAAACCGTGAGATCGCCGAGGCGCCGACCCCGATCAGCACCTCCGCCGGGTCATTTGTATAACCTTGGAAACTACGCCGCAGCCGCCCGGTCCGCTGCGCCACCGCCAGCCCGTCATCGGGCCGTGCAAAGTGATCGATACCGACCTCCCGGTAGCCGTCCCACAGGAACAGCCGGCGGGCGGTCTCAAACAGCTGCAGCCGGGCTTCGGGCGTTGGCAGAGTGTCCGAGCGGATCATGCTTTGCCGCCCGGCCATCCAGGGCACATGGGCATAGCCGTAAACCGCCACCCGGCCTGGGGTCAGCGAAACGAGCTTTTGCACGCTTTCGGTCATTCCTGCCGGTGTCTGATACGGCAGCCCGTACAGGATATCGGCGTTCAGGCCGTCAATTCCATGGTTGCGCAGCTGTTCGATGGCCGTCCGGGTCGACTCGAAGCTTTGGATGCGGCCAATCGCCTGCTGAATGGTGCTGTCGAAATCCTGAACCCCGACCGTGGCATGGGTCATGCCGGACCCGGCCAGCGCCTCCAGCCGCCGGTCCCCGATCTCATTCGGGTCGATTTCAACCGAGAACTCCGCCCGGGGCGCCAGTGGAATGGCCTCTGCGATGGTGCTGGCCAGATCGCGGATCAGCTCAGCGTTCAGGATCGTCGGAGTGCCGCCGCCCCAATGCAGGCGCGACAGCGTCACGCCCTCCGGCAGCTGCTCCCGCAGCAGTGCAATCTCGGCCTTCAATACCTGAACATAGGCCTCCACCGGCGCGTCCGAGCGGGTGCCCTGGGTGCGGCAGGCACAGAACCAGCACAGCCTGCGGCAGAACGGCACATGCACGTACATGGAAATACTGCTGCCGGGGGCAACCTTTGACACCCAGCCGGAAAACCGGGCGGGATCCACTGCATCTCCGAAATGCGGCGCCGTCGGGTAACTTGTATAGCGCGGCACTTTGGCGTCGAATAATCCGAGTTCGGCCAATTGAGGTTTCTGATCCATTCCTTTAGTTTTAGGCACGCCGGACAGGCAAACCTTGACCCAGATCAACCGGGATCCCCTGATGCACGCTCCAGTATTGTCACAGTCCAGATGCGGCGACTGCCCGATCCGCCACCGCGCCGTCTGCGCGCGCTGCAACGCGGATGAGCTGGAGGAGCTGGATGCGGTCAAATACTACCGCACCTATGAGGCCGGCCAGCCGGTCATCTGGTCCGGCGATGTGATGACCTTTGTCGGGTCCGTGGTGTCGGGCATTGCCTCGCTGACCCAGACGATGGAGGACGGGCGCACCCAGATGGTGGGGCTGCTGCTGCCCAGCGATTTTGTCGGCCGGCCCGGACGTGAAGGGGCGGCATATGATGTGGTGGCGACCACCGACGTCGTGATGTGCTGCTTCCGCAAGAAACCGTTTGAAGAGCTGATGGAGCGCACCCCGCATATCGCCCACCGGCTGCTGGAGATGACGCTGGATGAGCTGGACGCCGCCCGCGAATGGATGCTGGTGCTGGGCCGCAAGACAGCGCGCGAGAAGATTGCCAGCCTCTTGTCGATCATTGCCCGGCGCGATGCCTCGCTGACACCGCGCGGCGCCACCAGCCGCATGGTGTTCGACCTGCCGCTGACCCGCGAGGCGATGGCGGATTACCTGGGCCTGACACTGGAAACCGTGAGCCGGCAGATTTCGGCTTTGAAGAGGGACGGTGTTATTGAGCTGGAAGGCAAGCGTCACGTCACAGTGCCCGACATGCGCCGCCTGATGGAAGAGGCCGGCGACGACAGCGACGGCGGCTTCCTGGGCTAAGGCCGCATTTCCTGCAATCCCATATTTGTTCTCTACCAGCCAGCCCGCCACCCGTACCGCGGGGCTGAGCGGGCCTGAGGCGCGCAGGCTCCACAGCCGCAGGTCCCGTGGCAGGCTGGCCCGGATGTCAAATGCCGCCACCAGCTTGCCGCTGGCCAGCAGCGGCGCTGGCGATGAGCCTGCCGGATTGGGTGGAGCACGGTGCGGGTTATGCCCAGGCCATGGCGTATCTATCACAGGCACTGGCGCAGGAGCTGGCAAGGCAGGGGCCGCCGGTCTTTGACACCGCGTAAGGTGCGGCACAATCGCAACAGTTCGCGCTGGAGGCAGCAGTGTTTGGCAGCGGCCACGCGGCCTCAAAGCCTCTGCGCAAGGCCGGGTTCCTGGCCTGCGGCATCGGCCTGCCGCTGGCGCAGGTACCGGGCGGCATGATCGGGTTGCGCATCGGGACCTCTGAATTGGTGCGCCGCGGGGTGGAGCCAAAGCACGACGGCGCTTAGCCGAGCTGATGGCTCGTGGCCTGCGGCCAGAGGTCCCGGTGGCGCTGGCGGGGAAATTGCAGAGTTCCGCGAGGCTTTTCAAGGGATGCACTACGTCCGCCAGGGTTAAGACCGGAAGAACAGGGAGGGGGCCTCCCGCGCCTGCGCGTGCCCGGCTGTGCCGGACCCGCTGGCAGCCTTGGGCGTGGCACCGCAAAGCGGTGCCACGCCCAACGGGAGGAGGCCCTTCAGCAAGAAGGGCGGACGACGGGCGGGAGCTGCGCCGCTTTGCAGCGCTTGCCGTCAGGTTCCTTGATGGCTGCAGGTGACCCGGTGCCGCGGGTGTGGTCTATTGGGGTAATCACAACAAACGGAGGCGGAAATGCAGTTTGGAAGCTTGATCGGGATGCTGATCGTGGGGGCGCTGGCCGGCTGGCTGTCAGGCAAGATCATGCAAGGGCGCGGCTTTGGCATTCTCGGCAATATCATCGTCGGCGTGGTTGGCGCCTTTCTGGCGGGAACGATCTTTCCGGCACTGGGGTTTGCCGCGGGCGGTGGTTTCATCTGGTCGCTGATCCATGCCACCATCGGGGCGGTGATCCTGCTGTTCCTGATCGGCCTCATACGCAAGGCCGGGTAGGGCGCAGGCGGCGATTGACGAAAAAAGGCGCCCCCGCAGGGCGCCCTTTATTGTTCGGCAAGATTGCTGACTGATGGGGTCGTCAATGCGCCATCAGCACCGGTACCTTGGCCTGTTCCAGCATGTTGCGGGTGGCGCCGCCAAGGATTGCTTCGCGGAAGCGGGAATGGCCGTAGGCGCCCATCACAATCAGATCAGCGGCGGTGTCCGCCGCATGGCGGTTCAGCACATCGGATACCCGGGTCAGGGTCTTGCTGAGCACATCGATCTCGCAGGCCACCCCGTGCCGGGACAGCATCTGCGCCAGCAAACCGCCAGGGTCGGAGCGTTCCGGCCCGTGCTGCGGCGGGTCGATCACTGCGATACGCACCAGATCGGCGCCTATCAGGAATGGCATTGCCCGCCGGATCGCGGTCATCGCCTCAATGCTTTCGTTCCAGGCCACCAGAACGGTTTCGGGCTGGCGCATCGGTGCGGCATTGTCGGGCACCACCAGCACCGGGGCGCGGCCTTCGAACAGGGCGGCTTCGACAATCGGTTCGGCTTCGGCACGCTTGCCCGGGCCATAGGGTTTGCTCAGCACAACCAGGTCGGAAAAACGCGCCTGACGCGCTACATGGCGGCCGAGGTCGGCGATTTGGGCCACACCGCTGTCGGTGGAAAATGGCACGCCGGCCTGCTGCAGCGCGGTTTCGGCCTGGGCCTCGACCTGCTCGGCCTCTTCCTGGGCACGGGACAGGGTTTCCTGCAGGACCATCGCATTGGCGCCTGCGTAATAATAGCCGGTCTGGGTCCGGTCGACCCCAAGGCAGAGCGCATCGGCATGAGCGCCAAAGTCTTCGGCCAGGGCCGTAATCTGCGCCAAGGGCGCTGCTGCTGTTTCCGCAGCTGTGAGAATGGTAAGCAAGGACTTGTAGGACATTGGCACCTCTCGGCGGATGATGCGGCGCAGCCCGGATAGCCGCGATGCGGAGAATTTCGTTACACGGGCAGATGTGTCACATGTTGCGTGGATATGTCTTGATGCAGATCAAGGTATCAAGGATGCGCCTTTTGCATGAAGGGCGCGGTCTAATAACGTTCCCGTATCCGCAGGATTCGCGGGGGCATGGCAAAGGGACGCAAGATGTCTAACTATATCAAGCTGATAGCGCTTGGTCTGGTCACGCTGTTTGCGATGATCGGGTCCAATTACGCGCGGGATCTGGCTTACCAGGTGCATGCGATCATCGTGATGATCGTGGCTGGCGGCCTGTTTCTTTATACTTTGCGCCACACCAACGAGCCGAAACCGGCAGTTATTGGTCTGGAAAATGAGTATTTCGACAGCGTGATCCGCGCTGGTACAATTGCAACCGCCTTTTGGGGCGTGGTCGGATTTCTGGCCGGGACTTTCATAGCGTTCCAGCTGGCCTTTCCGGCACTGAATTTCGAGTGGGCGCAAGGCCTGGCTAATTTCGGCCGCCTGCGTCCGCTGCATACCTCGGCAGTGATTTTCGCCTTTGGCGGCAACGCGCTGATCGCAACCTCGTTTTATGTGGTGCAGCGCACCTCCGCGGCGCGGCTGTGGGGCGGCAACCTGGCGTGGTTCGTGTTCTGGGGCTACCAGCTGTTCATCGTGCTGGCCGCGACCGGCTATCTGTTCGGCTCGACCCAGTCCAAGGAATATGCGGAACCCGAATGGCACGTTGACCTGTGGCTGACCGTGGTCTGGGTCGCCTATCTGGCGGTGTTCCTGGGCACCGTGATCAAACGCAAAGAGCCGCATATCTATGTGGCGAACTGGTTCTACCTGGCCTTCATCGTCACCGTGGCGATGCTGCATCTGGTCAACAACATGACCATTCCGGTGTCCATCTGGGGTTCCAAGTCGGTCATCGTCTGGCCGGGTGTGCAGGATGCGATGATCCAGTGGTGGTACGGCCACAACGCTGTGGGCTTCTTCCTGACCGCGGGCTTCCTGGGGATGATGTATTACTTCATCCCGAAACAGGCCGAACGTCCGGTGTTTTCCTACAAGCTGTCGATCATCCACTTCTGGGCTTTGATCTTCCTTTATATCTGGGCCGGTCCGCACCACCTGCATTACACCGCGCTACCGGACTGGGCCTCGACCCTGGGCATGGTGATGTCGATCATCCTTTGGATGCCCTCGTGGGGCGGCATGATCAACGGTCTGATGACCCTGTCAGGCGCTTGGGACAAGCTGCGCACCGATCCGGTGATCCGGATGATGGTGATCTCGGTCGGCTTTTACGGCATGTCCACCTTTGAAGGTCCGATGATGTCGATCCGCGCTGTGAACTCGCTGTCGCATTACACCGACTGGACCATTGGCCACGTGCATTCCGGTGCTTTGGGCTGGAACGGCATGATCACCTTTGGCGCGCTGTATTATCTGGTGCCGGTGCTGTGGAAGCGGGAGCGGCTGTACTCGCTGAGCCTCGTCAGCTGGCACTTCTGGCTCGCCACCATCGGTATCGTTCTCTATGCCGCATCCATGTGGGTGACTGGTATCATGGAAGGCCTGATGTGGCGCGAAGTGGATGCCAACGGCTTCCTGGTGAACTCCTTTGCCGACACTGTGGCAGCGAAGTTCCCGATGTATGTGGTGCGCGGCCTGGGCGGGGTCATGTTCCTCGCTGGTGCGCTTATCATGTGCTACAACCTGTGGATGACTGTCCGTAAGGCCCCGGCAAAAGAAGCCAGCCTGACGGTTCCGGTCCCGGCTGAATAAGGAGCCAGGCAGCTATGTCCATTCTCGACAAACATAAGATCCTCGAGACCAACGCGACCCTGTTGCTGATCTGCAGCTTCCTGGTTGTGACCATCGGCGGCCTGGTGCAGATTGCACCGCTGTTCTACCTGGAAAACACCATTGAGAAGGTGGAGGGCATGCGCCCTTACACCCCTCTCGAACTGGCGGGCCGGGACATCTACATCCGCGAAGGCTGCTATGTCTGCCACAGTCAGATGATCCGCCCGATGCGCGATGAGGTCGAACGCTACGGCCACTATTCGCTGGCGGCGGAGTCGATGTACGACCGTCCGTTCCAGTGGGGCTCCAAGCGGACCGGACCGGATCTGGCCCGTGTCGGCGGCCGCTACTCGGACGAGTGGCACGTCGACCACCTGCGCAACCCGCAGGCCGTGGTGCCGGAATCGGTGATGCCGAAATACGGCTTCCTTGAGCGTAAGCGGGTCGATGGCAAATACATTGGCGACGTGATGGCGACCAATGCGATGCTGGGCACGCCTTACACGGACGGGATGATCGAGGCCGCGCAGGCCGACTTCCGCGCCCAGGCAGATCCCGACAGCGACTATGACGGGCTGCTGGAGCGTTACGGCGAGAAGGTCAACGTGCGCAACTTCGACGGCCAGCCGGGGGTCTCCGAGGCCGATGCGCTGATCGCTTATCTGCAGATGATGGGCACGCTGGTCGATTTCTCGACCTTCACCCCGGACGCGAGCCGCTAAGGAGGGACAGATGGAATTCTACACACTCCTCAGGCAATTCGCGGACAGCTGGATGCTGCTGTTCCTGTTCACCTTCTTTATCGGTGTCGTGGTCTGGGCGTTCCGCCCGGGCAGCACCAAGGTTTACAAGGACACCGCCGACATCCCGTTCCGGCATGATGATGCACCGGCGCCCCGTGAAGATGCAGTCAAACCCGCCGGGACCAAGGAGGCGAGGGCATGAGCAAGAAATCGCAAAAGTTCGAAGGCGATCCGAACACCACCGGCCATGAGTGGGACGGGATCGAGGAATTCGACAACCCGATGCCGCGCTGGTGGCTGTGGACCCTGTATGCCACCATCATCTGGGGCGTTCTTTACACCATCGCCTATCCGGCCTGGCCGCTGATCAACGGCGCCACTGCCGGGGTGCTGGGCTGGTCGACCCGCGCCGACGTGGCGGCTGAAATCACCGCGGTGGAAGAAGCCAACGCGCCGGTCAACGCCAAGCTGGAAGCAACCGAGCTGACAGCCATTGCGGAAGATGCTGATCTGAACGCCTACGCGGTGTCGGCGGGTTCTGCCGTGTTCAAGACCTGGTGCGCCCAGTGCCACGGCTCCGGTGCGGCAGGGGCCAAGGGTTACCCGAACCTGCTGGACGACGACTGGCTGTGGGGCGGTTCGGTGGAGGATGTCCACGCCACCATCACTCACGGCATCCGCAACGAAGACAGCGATGATGCGCGCTATTCCGAGATGCCTGCATTCGGCCGTGACGAGCTGCTTGAGAAAGAAGAGATTTCCCAAGTGGTCAACTATGTGATGTCGCTGTCGGGCGAGGCGCAGGATGCCTCCAAGGTTGAGGCCGGATCGGTTGTCTTTGCCGACAATTGTGCCTCCTGCCACGCGGATGACGGCACTGGCGACCGCAGCCAGGGCGCGCCGAACCTGGCCGATGCGATCTGGCTTTACGGCGGCGATTACGCCACCCTGAGCGAGACCGTGACCAATTCGCGTTATGGCGTGATGCCGGCCTGGAACACCCGCCTGACCGAGGCGCAGATCCGGGCGGTCTCGTCTTATGTCCACCAGCTGGGCGGCGGCGAATAAGCCGGATCCGGTTGATCAGAATGATGAGAGGGCTGCCTGCGGGCGGCCCTTTTTCGTAGATTTGTGGTGATGGGAAGCTCGGCAGCCAACCCGAAGCAGACGCCGAAACTCATTGCAGCGAAAGCCTGGCGCGAGCCCGACGCAGTCATCCATCGTTGCTTGAACAGGACAATAAATTGCGCATTTGACAACACGTATTTACGGCCCGCATGCTAAAACTTGAAAATCGAGGTGGAACGACCAAAGGTAATTTCATGTTTAGATCATCAACCCGAAGTGAAGCAGAAAGTTTGTTAAGCGGACTTGCTCTTGGATTTTCTGCCGACCCATTCATGCGTTGGCTGTATCCTGAACCTGCCGATTTCCTTACCCACTTCCCGCGAGTAATGGACTTTTTTGGAGGGCGTGCATTTGAACAGGGTAGCGCGTTTCGAAACGATGATTTTACTGCTGGCGCACTTTGGCTTCCGCCAAGCGTTCACCCTGACGAAGAACAGCTTGTCGCGTGTTTTGAACAGACGGTCTCATCAGAAAAGCATGATGCGTTGTTCGAAACCTTTGGTCAGATGGACAATTATCATCCCGATGAGGACTGCTGGCATTTAGCTTTTATTGCGGTCGATCCAATTCGCCAAGGAAAAGGGCTGGGGGCCGCGTTGCTTGAATGCTGCCTCAAGCGTTGTGACGAAGATGGAAGACCTGCTTACTTAGAATCGACAAACCCTGCAAATTTATCGCTGTATAAGCGCTATGGCTTCCAAGAGATGGGTCTGATCAAAGCCGACCAAGCCCCACCCCTGTTTCCGATGTTTCGAGCCGCCCAATAGCGATAGAGTAAACGGCCGCACCGTCCCGCTGAGCCACCAGCCGCAACAAGGCTTTGCTTAGGTAGCCTCCAGCGCAAAGCGGCTGTAGAGGTTCAGTGCGGGATGCCCCTTAGCCCATCGAAGTCATCGAACTGCGTTTGCGGGCGCGGGCGGCGTCTGCTGTGGTGCTCCACCAGGCGATGCTGCCCCACAGCAGCACATAGAAAACACCGGTGCCAAGCACCAGCTCGCCGGGAAACGGGCCGATGTCAGCGCGGTCCACCGCTTGCTGCAGGGACAGGACAGCGGTTGGATGCACCACCAGTTTGCCCGCATAGGCCAGTGACTGGATCAGCAGGATCCAAAAGTAGTTGCGCCGGATCCGCCGTCCGATCGCAGTCATGACACTTACATGGTATTGGGGCCGCAGATAATCCGCGGCCAGAACGTCCTGCCAATGATCTTCCAGATGCAGGTCGCCCTCCTTCAGCATCGAGGTATAAAAATGCGTCTCCATCCAGCGGGCACGGGCGCGGAAGACGTTGAAATAGCGGTAGCGGCGGGCCTCCAGCATCAGGAAAAAGATGATCAGCACCCCCACCAGGATCAGCGGCAGGGGCGAGGCTTCGGGCGAGGAAAAGGAGATCGACAGTGCCACGCCCAGGGTGACGACCGACCAGTTTGTGGTGGTGTCCAACCGGGTGCGCCAGACGGTGCTGCGGTAGATCTCGCCCCGGTACAAATGCGCCAGGGCGCCGACTTCGGCCGCCGTCAGCGGTGCGCGGTCACTGGTGACCGCCTGTTCGCGCGTTTCGATGTTCATAAGGCCGAGCGTAGGTTTTTTCCCGGAGCCGGGCAATTATTTTGCGCCTTTTTGATCCGTGTCAAACTTTGCCGGCGGCAAACCGGGTAGAACCGCAGGTGAAAGAGATTGCTGCTTGGCTTAACAGCCCTCCTGGGCAGCATGATATCCCGCAAGGCCGACGTGCAGGCTGAACGGGGTCATGCGCCGGTTTTCCGATCTGTTCGCGCGTTTCCTGGAAAACCGGCGCTTTTTCTTTCTTCCCAAAGGTCAGGGTCTCAGGTCAGATGTTCTGGGGATGAATGCAGCGCGTTTTCGGCGGCCTTGCGGCGAGCCAGCGCATCAGCCGGGTGAACTTGCCTGAAGGGCGGTACAAGGGCCGGGCGCAGGCAGGTCCCGCAGCCTTACACAGTCCTGCCGCGTGGCGGTCATCATCGAGCGGGCATAGATATCAATCAGCATTTCAGTGCCTCCTATCCTGGCGTCTGTTTCTGATACTTGCGTGAATGCGCGATTCCTGCGAGTTAATTGGAATTGCGTTATGTAAGTTTGGGTTACATATGGATTGGCTGAACATGCCGCCATTGGCGGCGCTCAGGGCTTTTACCGCCTTTGCTGAGACCGGGAATGTGGTGCGGGCAGGCGCGGCGTTGAATGTCAGCCACGCTGCCATCAGCCAGCAGCTGCGCGCACTGGAGGCGCATTTGGGCGCAGCTTTGCTGGACCGCAGCGGCAGGGCGCTGGCGCTGACACCGGACGGAGAGCATCTGGCCCGTGCGCTGCATCTGGGGTTTGGCGCGATTGAGGCGGCGGTGCAGGAAATATCTGCCGCAGGGGCCGCCCGGCCGTTGCATGTGACCTGTACGCCGACGTTTGCCGCCCACTGGCTGATGCCGCGGCTGGCCGGGTTTCAGGCCGAGCATCCGGAGATTGATCTGGTGCTGGACCCGCGGGGCGAGATTGTCGAGCTGAAGCCGGGCGGTGTGGATATTGCCATCCGCTACGGCGACGGCAGCTGGCCGGGGCTGGAGACCGGGATGCTGCTGCAATCGCCGATGGTGGTCATTGCGGCGGGCAGTCTTCTGGACGGTCGGCAGGTGGCATCCCCGGAGGATCTGCTGGATCTGCCCTGGCTCGAAGAGCTGGGCACTTCGGAGGCCTCGCGCTGGCTGGAATCGCGCGGTGTCACCGAGGCTTTGCGCGGGCCGCGCACCCGGCTGCCCGGCAATCTGCTGATGCAGGCGGTACGGGCCGGCCAGGGGGTGGCAGTCAGTGTGCGGGAGTTTGTTGCCGAGGATCTGGACAGCGGGCGGTTGCTGGAACTGTTCACCGAAGGCACAGACCGGGGCTATCACATCGTGACCCGCCCCGGCGTGCTGCGCCGGGAGGCGCGCAAGCTGACCAGCTGGTTGCGGCGGCAGAAGAAGGAGGACCGGTGAAACTGGGGCATTCTGACGGAAATCTTCTTTGCAACGCCGCAATCGCTGCGCTGCGGCAACTTGCCCCTGGCGGCGCCGGGCGGGCAGGCATAGGTGGCGCTTTGACTTCGCAATGCGCTGAGATGGCGCCTGAAAACATGATTGTACGATACGCTTTTTGATCCACGTCAATGTTCTGGCATTATGCATCTGTGACAACGGCGCGAGACAGCCACAAGACGGAGAGTGTCCGTGAGCGATTCCAAACCAGCCCGAGCCTGTACGCCGCCCAGGAGCCGATCTTCCCGCGGCGCGTGTCCGGCCCGTTCCGGAACCTGAAATGGTACATCATGGCGGTGACGCTGGGGATCTACTATCTGACGCCGTGGATCCGCTGGGACCGCGGGCCGAGCTTGCCGGATCAGGCCGTGCTTTTGGATCTGGCGGGCCGCCGCTTCTATTTCTTTTGGATCGAGATCTGGCCGCATGAGTTTTACTTTGTGGCCGGATTGCTGATCATGGCGGGGCTGGGGCTGTTCCTGTTCACCTCGGCGCTGGGCCGGGTCTGGTGCGGCTACACCTGTCCGCAGACGGTGTGGACTGACCTGTTCATTCTGGTGGAGCGCTGGATCGAGGGCGACCGCAACGCCCGGCTGCGCCTGCACCGGCAGAAGAAGATGGATTTCCGCAAGGCGCGGCTGCGGCTGACAAAATGGGTGTCCTGGTTGCTGATCGGTCTCGCCACCGGCGGTGCCTGGGTGTTCTATTTCGCCGATGCGCCGACGCTGGCCTATGATCTGGTGACGCTGAATGCGCACCCCGTTGCCTATACCACCATGCTGGTGCTGACCGGTACCACCTTTCTGTTCGGCGGGTTCGCGCGCGAGCAGATCTGCATCTACGCCTGCCCCTGGCCGCGCATCCAGGCCGCGATGATGGATGAGGATACGCTGACCGTCGGCTACCGCGAGTGGCGGGGCGAGCCGCGCGGCAAACCGCGCAAAACCGACGAGGCGGGCACCGTGCATGGCGATTGCATTGACTGCATGGCCTGCGTCAACGTCTGCCCGATGGGGATCGACATCCGCGACGGCCAGCAGATGGAATGCATCACCTGCGCCCTGTGCATCGACGCCTGCGACGACGTGATGGCCAAGATCGGCAAGCCGCGCGGGCTGATCGACTATATGGCGCTGTCGGATGAGGCAGAGGAGCGCGCAGGCAAGCCGCCCAAGAACATCTGGAAGCACATCCTGCGGCCGCGCACCATCATGTACACCAGCCTCTGGTCGCTGGTCGGTGCGGGTCTGCTGTTTGCCCTGTTCATCCGTTCCGACATTGAATTGACCGTCGCACCTGAACGCAACCCGACCTTTGTGACGCTGTCCGATGGCGCGATCCGCAACACCTATGATGTGCGCCTGCGCAACAAGCACGGCGAGGACCGGGTGTTCAAACTGTCGATCAAGGGCGATCCGGCCATGCGGCTGCAGCTGGAGGGTACGATGTATCACTCGGTCAACGTGCCGGTCGATACCGCACTGCTGCAGCGGGTCTATATTGTGGCACCTAAGGGCTCCGCCCCGTCGCAGGCCGGGTCAACCCCGGTTCGCATCTGGGTGGAGGATCTGATAAACGGGGAACGTGCCCACAAGGACACCAGCTTTAACGGCACGGGGGACTGAGCCATGGCGAAAAGCGAACGCGAATTTACCGGCAAACACGCCCTGATGCTGTTCTGCGGCGCCTTTGCGGTGATCATCGGGGTGAACATCGCCCTGGCAGTCAACGCGGTGAAGACCTTTCCGGGGCTGGAGGTGAAGAATTCCTATGTTGCCAGCCAGGAATTCGATGTGCGCCGTTCTGCCCAGGAGGCGCTGGGCTGGTCGGTCTATGCGTCTTCGCAAGGGGATCAGGTCAAGCTGGAGATCACCGATGCCGATGGCACCCCGGTGGAGGTCGCCAAGCTGAGCGCAACGCTGGGCCGGGCGACCCATGTGCAGGACGACCAGCAGCCGGAGTTCACCTTTGACGGCCAGGCCTATGTGGCGCCGGCCGAGCTGGGGCCGGGCAACTGGAATATCCGCATGGTGGCGCGGGCCAAGGATGGCACCGAGTTCACCCAGCGCGTGATCCTGCATGTGAAAGGCTGATTGCCATGACTGCCCAGATCCGCCCCTCGCTTGCGGCCTGTCCGGCCTGTGTCGCGGTCCCGCAGGACGTTGCTGAACAAGCTCCGACCGAGGCGCGGCTGGCGCTGTCCTTGCCCGGCATTCACTGCCAGGCCTGTATTTCAGCGGTGGAGCGGGAGCTGAACGCACACCCCGGTATTCATTCCGCACGGGTCAATCTGACACTTAAGCGGGCGCTGATTGAGGCCGAGCCGGGCCTGCGCGCCGTGGATCTGATTCCGGTACTGCAAAGCATCGGCTACGAGGCGCATGAGCTGGATCTGGCAGCGCTGGCTGCCACCCGGAACGACAAGGCGGGACGTGACCTGCTGATGCGGCTGGCGGTGGCTTTCTTTGCCTCGATGAATGTGATGCTGCTGTCGGTCTCGGTCTGGTCCGGAGCGTCGGATGCGACACGGGACATGTTCCATTGGATCTCTGCCGCCATCACCTTTCCCGCGATCATCTTCGCAGCACAGCCGTTTTTTGCCAATGCCTGGAGCGCGCTGCGGGTCGGGCGCCTGAATATGGATGTGCCGATTGTGCTGGCGCTGGTTCTGGCGCTGGTCACCTCGCTGTGGGAGACGTCGCTGTCGGGCGAACATGCCTATTTCGATGCCGCCCTGACACTGACGTTCTTCCTGCTGGCAGGCCGCTATCTGGATTACCGCACCCGTGCGGTTGCGCGCTCGGCCGCTGAGGAGCTGGCAGCACTGGAAGTGCCCCGCGCGATCCGGCTGCTGGACGGCGATGAATACGAGGTGCCGGTGGCGGATCTGGCGATTGGCGATCTGATCCTGGTGCGCCCCGGCGGGCGGATGCCGGTGGA
Source organism: Leisingera sp. NJS201 (assembly GCF_004535885.1). Lineage (NCBI taxonomy): Bacteria > Pseudomonadati > Pseudomonadota > Alphaproteobacteria > Rhodobacterales > Roseobacteraceae > Leisingera > Leisingera sp. NJS201. The sequence continues at coordinate 3,406,172 of NZ_CP038234.1, read as the reverse complement.
CGGTGCGATTGTCGAGGGGCGGTCGGAACTGGACCGCTCGCTGCTGACTGGCGAGACGCTGCCGGTCTTTGCGGAACCCGGTCTGGCGGTGTCAGCCGGCGAGGTGAATCTGACCGGCCCTCTGACCATCCGGGCGACTGCTGTTGGGGAGGATACCTCGCTGCACCGGATGACCGATCTGGTCGCCATCGCTGAATCCGGCCGCTCCCGCTACACCTCGCTGGCGGACAGTGCTGCCAAGCTTTATGCGCCCGGCGTTCATATCCTGTCGGCGCTTGCTTTTGCGGGCTGGTATCTGTGGACCTTCGACATCCGCATGGCGCTGAATATTGCCGCGGCAGTGCTGATCATCACCTGCCCCTGTGCGCTGGGTCTTGCGGTGCCTGCGGTGACCACCGCTGCCTCGGGCCGGCTGTTCAAGAAGGGTATGCTGATCAAACACGCCACTGCGCTGGAGCGGCTGGCGGAGGTCGATACCGTGGTCTTTGACAAGACCGGCACGCTGACAGCCGGCACGCCGCAAGTGACCAATCTGGGCGATCATGCCCGCGCCGATCTGGAGATCGCGCTGGCGCTGGCCGAAGGGTCTTCGCATCCGCTGTCGGTGGCTCTGAGCCGCGCGGCGCGGGAGGTCGGGATCAAGCCGGCCAGCGTGCAGGAGATCGCCGAGGTTCCGGGCTATGGTGCCGAGGGGATGTTCCGCGGTGCCCGCGTCCGGCTGGGCCGCGCGGCCTGGGTCGGTGCCACGCAGGGCAGCCAGACCGCGGCCTGGCTCGACAGCGGGGCAGGGGCGGCCAAACCCTTGCTGTTCACCGATGCCCTGCGTCCCGGCGCAGCGGAGGCTGTTCAGGCGCTGAAAGAGGCGGGCAAGGATGTGCTGCTGGTCTCCGGCGACACCACTGGTGCGGTGGAGGGTCTGGCCGGGCGGCTGGGCATCGCCAAATGGGTGGCCGAGGCGCTGCCGGCTGACAAATCCGCTCGTGTGCAGATGCTGACAGAGCATGGCAAAAAGGTTCTGATGGTTGGCGACGGCCTGAACGACACCGCGGCGCTGGCGGCGGCGCATGTGTCAATCTCGCCTGCATCGGCGCTGGATGCGGCGCGGGTGGCTTCGGATATTGTTCTGCTGGGGCAGGATCTTTCCCCGATTGCCGAGGCTTGCAGCGTGGCGCAAAAGGCAACCCGCCGGATCCGCGAGAACTTCCGTATTGCCACGCTGTACAACGTGATTGCAGTGCCCCTGGCGATTGCCGGGCTGGCAACACCCTTGATTGCGGCGCTGGCGATGTCTACCTCTTCCATCACAGTCTCTCTCAATGCGCTGCGGCTGCGATAAGCCGGCGCCAGCCACAACGGACCTGAAGCCATGAGCGTCCTTGCCTATCTGATCCCGATTTCACTGATCCTCGGCTCGGTCGGGCTGGCGGCGTTCTTTTATACACTGCGCAGCAACCAGTATGACGATCCGGAAGGCGACTCACGCCGGATCCTGAGCGATGAGTGGGACGACAAGCCCAAGCCGTGATGCGGGCGGCCTGCGCCTGTGTGAATAGCCAAACCCTCCCGCCCCTGCAGGTGCCCTGGCTGGCGCCAGAGCCCCTTGGCAGCGTTGGGCGTGGCACCGCGCAAAGCGCGGTGCCACGCCCAACGGCAGGAAGTCTTTTCGCAGAAGAGGCTGACGGCGGGCGGGAGAAGCTGGCTTGCTCGGTGTTTCCGGCATGAAAAAGGCGCCTCTGGGGCGCCTTTTGTTCTGCAGTCTGTGCCGTTCGCGTCAGGATGGGCCGATCGGCTTGCAGGTTACGTTGCGGGCATTCAGGCGGCGGCAGGCGAGTTCCGCCTGATCCTGGCTCATGCCGAGGAAATTGGCTTCGAACCCGCGCCGGGTCTTGGCCACCTTGCGCAAGGAGCCGTCCAGTGTTTCCAGCTCCGACAGGGCCGTGCGCAACAGAACCTTCTCGGCCTGGTAACGGCTGGTGTAGAGACCGACATTGACACCCCAGTAACGCCCGCCGGAAGTGGAAAGCCGGGTCACAACCACTGGTTCCGGTTCGGGCGAAGCGTTCGCAAGGGCCAGGCTGGCCGGGCGGGCCACGGGCCTCAGCCCGGTGAAGGGCACCTTTTGCACCGCAGCAATGACAGTGGCTGTTGCGGCTTGGGCTTGGGCTGGCGGTGCGGGTTCTGCCTCTGCTTCGGCGAGGGCAACGGCAATGCTGTTGCGGATGGCATCGCCCTGCACGGCACCTTCGGCACTGACGGTCTGGACATTTTCGATCTGCTCCGCTTGCGGCGCGGTTTGTGCAGTGTCCTCAGCAGCTTCGGCCGGCGGCGTCTGCAGGGCTTCCTCAAGTGCGGCTACCAGCACCGGCGACTCGGTGCGGCCCGGGCGCGTCTTGGGCCGCAGGCTGGTGTTGACCTGGCCGCTGACCCGGATTGTCTTGCCCGCAGCACCTTCGCTGCTGCCGCTGTCCCCGGCGTCTGCTACCACTACCCCTGCACCTTGGTACGCGGGGCGGCGCGGCTTGCGCAGGGCGGCACGCGAAGGGGCGCGGCGGAAGCCGAGATCCAGCAGTTCCGCCACTTTGGCATTGCGCGCGGTGGAGGATTTGCCGCCGAACACCGTGGCGATGATCCGCTCGTTGCCGCGCTTGGCCGAGGCCACCAGGTTGGAGCCTGCGGCGCGGGTATAGCCGGTCTTGATCCCGTCGGCGCCGCGGTAGCTGGCCAGCAGGCGGCGGTTGGTGTTGGGCACTTCGCGCACGCCGGCATGGGTCGTGCGGCGGGAGAACAGGTTGTAGTATTCGGGGTAGTCATAAAGCAGGTGCCGCCCCAGCGTGGTCATGTCGCGCGCCGTCGACATATGCCCGTTGGCCGTCAGGCCATGGGCGTTCTTGAAGGTGGTGCGGCTCATCCCCAGCGCCTTGGCGGTGCGGTTCATGCGGCGGGCAAAGGCCGCCTCGGAGCCGGACAGCGTCTCGCCGATGGCGGTGGCGGCGTCATTGGCGGATTTCACGGCTGCGGCGCGGATCAGATAGCGAAAGGCAATCCGCTGGCCGGAGCGCAGACCCAGTTTCGAGGGCGGCTCGGCAGCGGCATTGCGGCTGATTTTGACTTTGGTCTCAAGCGTGATTTCGCCGTTCCGCACCGCCTCAAACGCGATGTAGAGGGTCATCATCTTGGTCAATGATGCGGGATGCAGGCGGGTGTCGGCATTGCGCGAATGCAGCACTTCGCCGGTGCGGGAATCAATCACCATCGCCGCATAGGGCGCCGCAGCGGCCTGGTGCGGCTGGAGCGCCAGCACAAGTGCTGCGATAAGAAATACCGCGGCTGCCCTCAGGAACCGGGTACAAGAATCCCGGCCTGACGCCGGATTGACCTGCGTGATTACTGCCATGTTTGCCTCATGCCGCCGGTTTTCCGGCTGACGTTTTTGCCTGTGACCGAAAGCCTAACACAGGGTTACTGAGGAATAAACAGCGGCGACACACGCCATTCAGCGCTATGCGCGCCATCCTGCCGGCATCTTGTGGGGGTGTCCAGCGGCTCCTCTAGATGCAGTAAGTGCTAACAGAAGGTTACCGAAAAAAGTTGTGTTTTCCAGATCGCGCGGTGGCCGAATATCCCCCTGCAGGCCGTATAGGCCGGGTCTGAGCCGTTAACCTGCGTGAAAATTGGTCACGTAGAAGGGAGTGGAATAGCTCAGGCCAAGGGAAAACTCGCAAGGCTGGGACAACTGCGCCTTGATGCGGGATTCGAGATCCGCCAGCAGGGCGCGGGAAAATGCCTCGTCCCGGTGCGGCTTGGTCAGCAGGGCCACAGTGATGGCAATGTGGCTGTGATGGTACTGCGCTGCCGGATAGGCCCGGCCCTTGCAGGCCCCGGCGCCGCTGTCGTGTTGCAGGATCACGGACTCGATCTCGGCCAGGATGGAATTGGCGTCGATTTCCAGATCGCTGGAGAATTTCAGTTCGGCATGCGGCATCTATCCGGCGTCTCCGCTTTGGGTCGGCAAAGGGATAGCTGGCCGGAACAGGTCCGTCCAGCATCCAATCCCCGGCACTGTCAGCAAAGGCTGTTTACCAAACCCGCCAGCCCGCTCAGATCGGCAATCTCGGTATAACGGGGGTTATGCTCGGGGGCTTCGGCGTGTTCGACCTCCCAGACCAGCCCGTGCGGCACATAGGTGCCCCAGGCGCCGGCGCCGATGGCTGCAACCACGTCAGAGCGCATGGAATTCCCAACCATCATCGCGTGCGCTGCCCCGTCGCCGTGGCGGGCGAAGATGTCCAGATAGACCTCCGGTGTTTTCTCCGAGACCACCTCGACCCCGTCGAACAGCTCCCCCAGGCCGGATTGCGCCAGCTTGCGTTCCTGGTCCAGAAGGTCGCCCTTGGTGATCAGCACCACGGTGTAGCGGCCGGCCACGGCCTCAACCGCTTTGCGCGCATGGGGCAGCAGTTCGATGGGATAGGAGAGCATCATCTGCCCTGCAGTGATCAGTTCCTTGATCACAGAGGCAGGCACCTGTTCCTGCGTCACCTCGATCGCGGTTTCGATCATCGAGAGCGTGAACCCCTTCACCCCGTAGCCATAGCGCCCCAGATTGCGCTTTTCGGCGTCCAGAAGCAGCCGTTCCAACCGCTCCGGGCCGACGTCGACGGGGGTGTGATCCATCAGCAATTCGGCGAATCTTTCCTGGGTGACGCGGAAGAACCGTTCGTTGTGCCAAAGGGTATCGTCGGCATCAAAGCCGATTGTTGTCAAATTACGTATCAATCTGCGGGTCTCAGTCTCTTTTCCTAAACAGTATAGAGGCTATATAAGCGTCACAGGAAATTCCATGTATCAACGGATCAAATTGCTTATGCCGCTGCAGCACATCATGATGACCGACCATTCAGACGACGATATCGAATCTGGCGTCCTGACCAAGACGCGGCCGAAAACCAAGCGCCCGCCACGCTATAAGGTGCTGCTGCTGAATGACGACTACACACCGATGGAATTTGTCGTCCTGGTGCTGGAGCGGTTCTTTGGCATGACCCACGCGCAAGCGTTCGAGATCATGCTGACAGTGCATAAGAAAGGCGTTGCCGTGGTTGGTGTGTTCAGCCATGAGGTGGCTGAGACCAAGGTGGGACAGGTGATGGATTTCGCCCGCCGCCAGCAGCACCCGCTGCAATGCACCATGGAAAAAGAAGAATAAAGAGGCCCTTAGATGTCCGTTCGCCTGTCATTGGCCGCCCAATCGGGCGGCTTTGCTGTTCCGTCAGAGGGCCGCATCGCCGTGTTTCATCCGCGCAGCGATCACGACCTGTCAACCCTGCCCAAGGACCAGCTGCTGATCGTCCAGCCGCTGCGCCCCGACCACGATCACTTTGCCGCGCAGGGCTATGCCTGCACCCCGGCACTGGAGGCGGATGAGGCGCTGGCCGCTGCAGTTGTCTTTATTCCGCGTGCCAAAGCGCTGGCGCGGATGCTGATCGCCCAGGCGGCGGCAGCGACACAGGGGCAGGTGCTGATTGATGGCGCAAAGACTGAGGGCATCGATTCGGTTCTGAAGGATTTGCGCAAGCGTTGTGAACCCTCGGTTCCGGTTTCCAAGGCGCATGGCAAGGTGTTCTGGATCGACGGCGGCACCGATTTGTCCGAGTGGCTGCCGGCAGAGCCGCAGCAGGTTGAAGGCTTCACCACCGCGCCGGGCGTGTTCTCGGCGGATGGGATCGACCCTGCGTCCCGGATGCTGGCAGCGGCGCTGCCGCAGAAGCTGGGCCGTTGTGTGGCTGATCTGGGGGCTGGCTGGGGGTATCTGTCGGCTGAGGTGCTGAAACGCGAGAGTGTCGAGGAACTGCATCTGGCCGAGGCGGATTACCACGCGCTGGCCTGCGCGCGGCAGAATGTTGCGGACAGCCGGGCGCAGTTTCACTGGGCCGATGCACGCACATGGAAGGCGCCGGGCACAGTGAACACCGTGGTGATGAACCCGCCGTTTCACACTGGCCGCACGGCGGAACCGTCGCTGGGTCAGGCGTTCATCGGGGCAGCAGCAGCGATGCTGGCGCCCTCGGGCAGCCTGTGGATGGTGGCCAACCGGCATCTGCCTTATGAGGTGGCGCTGGGTGAACGCTTTGCCCAGGTGCGCGAGGAGGGCGGTGACAACCGTTTCAAGATCCTGCATGCGGCGCGGCCGAAACGGCGGCGCAAGTAACCGCGTGCGGGGCGCAATGCCGGTTTCCAAACCGGCAGGCCCGGTCTAACGTGCGGCCCTGAGTGCTACAGGCCAGATTTTTGCAGGCCAGATTGTTACAGGGGAGTGCCCTAACATGTCCTTTTCGATCTCCGGTAAAACCGCCATCGTGACTGGGGCCTCCAGCGGCATCGGCCTGGCGATCGGCAAGCAGTTTGCCGATGCCGGCGCCAATGTGATGTTTGCCGACACCCATGAGGCGCAGCTGGTGGCCGAACTGGGCGAGCAGGCCGAGGAAAGCAATATCCGCTATTTCGCAGGCGACCTGCGAGAACGGCTGACCATTGCCAATCTGCTGTCGGCCACTATCGACGCCTTTGACGGGGTGGATATCCTGGTCAACGGTGCGCGCCAGATGGTGGCAACTGATCCGCTGGACCCCGCCGATGACACCCTGGATCAGCTGCTGATGCAAAGCCTGCTGCCCGCCGTGCGCCTGTCGCAGCAAGTGGCCAAGCGGATGATCCGGCAGGGCGAGGAAGACGAGGACAGCAGCGGCCCGCTTGGCAGTATCATCAACCTGTCCTCCATTGCCGCGCGCCGCACCCACCCTGAGCTGATGGCCTATTCGATCGCCTCTGCCGCGCTGGATCAGGCGACCCGCTCCCTGTCGGTGGCGCTGGCGCCGCACAAGATCCGGGTGAACTCGATTGCTTTTGGCTCAGTGATGAGCGCGTCGATGCGGACCACCCTCAAGGACAACCGCAGCTACCGCCAGGATATCGAGGCGCATACCCCGCTGGGCCGTATTGCCTCGCCCACTGAACTGACCGAGACGGCGCAGTACCTGGCCTCTGACGCCTCTGGTTTCATGACCGGCCAGGTGCTGACGCTGGACGGCGGCCGCACGCTGCTGGATCCGGTGGCGGCACCGGTCCACTGATCAGAAAGACCCCGTATGACTGCTGAGATGAAGACCGAAAAGGCCCAGGCTGCTGCCTGGTTCCGGGACCTGCGCAACCAGATCGTTGCGGCGTTCGAGAGGCTGGAGGACAGCCACAGCGAAGGCCCGTTTGCAGATATGGCGCCGGGCCGGTTCGAGGTGACAGAGACCACGCGGACGTCGGATGACGGATCAGATGCGGGTGGCGGGCTGATGAGCGTGATGCGCGGCGGCCGGGTGTTTGAGAAGGTCGGGGTCAATATCTCCGAGGTGTACGGCACCCTTGGCGAACGGGCGCAAAACGCGATGGCGGCGCGTAAAGGCATTCCGGGGATGAAGGACGATCCGCGGTTCTGGGCCTCGGGCATCTCATTGGTGGCGCATATGCGCAACCCGCATGTGCCGGCGGTGCATATGAACACCCGGATGTTCTGGACCCCGCACGCCTGGTGGTTCGGCGGCGGCTCGGATCTGAACCCCTGCATTGAATACGATGAGGATACCGCGCATTTTCATGGGCAGCAGAAGGCGCATCTGGATCCGCACGGAGCGGACCAGTATCCGCGGCTGAAAGAATGGGCGGATGAGTATTTCTACATCCCCCACCGCAAGCGCGCCCGCGGGGTGGGCGGCATCTTCATGGACGACCAGAGCTCTGGCGATTGGGCGGCGGATTTTGCCCTGACCCGGGATATTGGCCGCGCCTTCCTGCCGGCCTTTGTGCCGCTGGTCGAAAAACGCCGGGTGCAGGCGTATTCCGAAGCAGACAAGGATGCCCAGCTGATCCATCGCGGCCTCTATGCTGAATACAATCTGGTCTATGACCGCGGCACCAAATTCGGGCTGGAAACCGGCCATGACGCCAACGCGGTGCTGATGAGCCTGCCGCCCCTGGCGAAATGGGTCTGAGCCAGCCGCAGCTGTGACAAACTGAACGCGCCGCCTGCAAAGCGGCGCGTTTCTTCCTGCGGCGGATTTATGCTGGTTTCCCGCCTTCAGGCGCGACATTGCGCCACCCTGCGCTAAGGTGAAAAACAACAGGCAAAGAAAACAGCAGTTTTTCACGAGGCGAGGCAGGGAGCAGATCACATGCGCAGATTGGTTCTGGGGATTCTGGCAATGGCACTGGCGGCGGGGTGCGGCGGGCCGCGGGACAGGGCGGTGAATGCGCCGGAAGTCACCCGCACCGAACCTGCCAACGGGCGGCTGTCCGGGTTGCGGACATATCCCCGGTTCGGCGACCGTGATCCGCATGCGTGGGAGGGGCGCAAGCCCTGGTCCTATCCGGTTCACGGCATCGACGTGTCACGCTATCAGGGAGAAATCGACTGGCGCAGGGTGCGCCGCTCAGGCGTCTCATTCGCCTATATCAAGGCCACCGAGGGCGGCGATCACACCGACGCGATGTTCCGCGACAACTGGCGCGGCGCGCGGGCCGCGGGGCTGAAACGCGGCGCTTATCACTATTATTACTTCTGCCGCCCTGCGGCCGAGCAGGCGCGCTGGTTCATCCGCAATGTGCCAAAGGATGCAAACGCGCTGCCGCCGGTGCTGGATATGGAGTGGAACCACCGCTCCCGCACCTGCAGAACACGGCCCGACGGCGCCAAGGTCAGGGCCGAGGCGCGCAAGTTCCTGAACATTCTTGAACGTCACTACGGCAAGCGCCCGGTGGTTTACACGACCGTGGATTTCTACCGGGACACAGGCATCGGGCGCCTCAGCGGCACCGAGTTCTGGCTGCGTTCGGTCGCGGGCCATCCGCGCAAGGTCTACCCGGGTGAAAGCTGGAGCTTCTGGCAGTATTCCGGCACCGGTGAAGTGCCGGGAGTGGCGGGCGACGTGGACCTCAATACCTTCCGCGGCAGCCCGGAAAGCTGGCTCAGGTGGTCGGGGCAGATCTAAAGCGTGACGCAAGGGGGCTTTACCCCCTCGCGCCTTGGGCGCTCCTTGATGCCGGCGTCCGATCAGAAGGGAAAGCTCTAGCCTTGGACGGGCAAACACCGACGCGGGCCGCCGCTTTAGCCGTGGCAGGCACAAGCATTATCCCGGCAACCGGCCACGTGATTTATGCGGTTGCGTTCTCCACCTCACCAGTTGTGGCGATCTACACGAAAACCGGTCGCTGGATAGAGGGCATTCTGGGCGTGTATTTCTGCTTTGCCAGCTACAACCCGTAACCTGCCGGGGTTGACCCCAATGGCAGGTGAGGGCTCGTTCCGGCTGCTTCCCTCAAAGGGTTAAGCTTGGCCAATTTTTGCAGCCTGGAGGAATTGTATGGCAAAGAACGATTTTGATGAGCTGATGCCGGTTGGCTTCGATATGGAAGGCCAGTTTGTTTTACGCAGGAAAATCAAGCGGCTGGCGCTGCTTGCGACGTTTCAAGACCTGCCGCGCTGCATAGCTGGCATTGAAACCTGCATGAGTGCGTATTTCGTCAGCCGCTCGTTGCGCGGGCTGGGAATTGAGCCTCGGATCACTCCTGCGATCTAGGTGAAGCCGTTCAAAAAAGGTCAAAAGAACGACTGCAACGTTGCCAAAGCGATTGCGGAAGCGGCCCTGCGCCCCAACCTCAAGACGGTTTCCTGGAAGACACAAGATCAGCTCGGCCTGCAGGCGTTACACCGGGTTCGGGCCTGCCTCGTGTCGCACCGGACGGCAACGCTGAAGCAAATCTGTGCCTTTCTGATTGAGCAAGGTATTACTGTCAGGCGGTGTGCGGTTGCGCTGTGCAACGCGCTCCCAGCCATTCTCGGCAGCCTCAGTGAAAAGCTGTCCCTGCGCATGCGCAAGCTGATCGCCTGCCTTCAGCACGATTGGATATGGCTGGACGAGCGGATCAAAATGACGGCTTCTGAGATCAAGGCCGTCAGCATATCCGGTACCTGCTGTCAGCTACTTCCTGAGAACGCGCAATTGAACATTTGCGAACAGCAGCCAGTACATACATATGGGCTTTTCCATCTCCATCTCCTTCGCCGCTCTTTGCTGAAAGTGCCAGGATCTTCAATTGCAACAGCGAAAGATGTTGCCGTGATTGCACCGATGCCTGGGACCGGCATGAGGATCCGGCACGCCTGGCTTTGACGTTCTGCGGCAATCAGCTGGCACCCGAGGGCGGCGGCTTACCGCTTCGCAATGGCCTCCGTATCAATGGCGTCGGACTTGCCGCGTTCGACGTATGGTTTGATATAGATCGGCGGGATCAGCCGGGCTTTATGGCCCAACGCCGTCAGCGCGCTCGCCCAATGGTGCGCACCGCTGCAAGCCTCTATGTCAATCAGGCAAGGTTCAATCTTGGAGAAGAACGGCAATAGCTGCGCGTGTCTCAAAGGCCGGTTGAATGCAACGTGTTCGTCTACAGTAATCCCGTGAAGCTGAAATACGTTCTTGGCCAGATCAAGGCCGATTGTGGTAACTTGCATGGGGCGGCCCCTCTCATAAGCAGATATCGACACCTGCAGTATGGCGCATTGCGACGCCCGGTGGAGCAGGAGCCTTCCACCCCATCAGGATTGTCCCGGGTTGGGAAAATTCAGGGCTTCGGAATTGCTGCACCTTGCCTGAATGACTGCATTTCCACTTGCAATGCAGCGGGTGATTTTCGGCAGTGCGGCGGGTAGGCGCGCTGCGAGCGGGCGCATTGAGAATTCAGCACTTCCGCGCTGGGCGCTCTGACTGAATTCGCCGCGCAAGCGACGGACGGCTGCTCTGTTGAAATCGCATGAGCAAAGAGCGTTCCGATATTTGAGGTCTGCACGCTCTTTGCCCATGCTATCGTTGCGGTCAGATGGAGACCGAAGCAACACGGTAGATATTTTCAGCCAGATGAAGAGAGGCTCCTAATATTCTTCTGGCCTCAAATACCCCGGAGCGCGAGGCAGAGCCTCGCTTCAGGCCTTCCAGTCAAAGAACCCCTTACCGGCTTTCTCCAATAGCTTTGCCGCCATTTCCCGGCCCAATTCCGCACCGTCTTCCACCGGGCAGGTCTGATCATCGTTGATCGCTTCGGAACCATCCGGGCGCAGCACTTCGCCGCGCAGGCGCAGGGTGGGGCCGTCGAGTTCGGCAAGGCCTGCAATCGGAGTCTCGCAGGAGCCGTCAAGCGCCGCCAGAAAGGCGCGTTCGGCGGCCAGGCGCTGGCCGGTATCACCGTCATGAATTGCTGAGAGCATCTCGGCGGCGCGGCTGTCATCCGCGCGCCGTTCAATGCCGATGGCGCCTTGTGCTACTGCGGGCAGCATGTCGTTTGTTTCGATCGCTGTGGCAGGCACATCCGCCATCGCCAGCCGGTTGAGGCCGGCCATCGCCAGGAAGGTGCATTCCGCGACACCCTCGGACAGTTTGCGCAGCCGGGTCTGCACGTTGCCGCGGAACTCTACCACGTTCAGATCGGGACGGCGGTTCAAGAGCTGCGCGCGGCGGCGCAAGGATGACGTGCCGACCACCGCGCCCTTTGGCAGATCAGAAATCGATTTGAGAGACGGGGAAATGAACGCATCGCGCACATCCTCGCGCGGCAGATAGGTGTCCAGCGCCAGCCCCTCCGGCTGCAGCACCGGCATGTCCTTCATCGAATGCACCGCAATGTCGATGGCACCGGACAGAAGATCCTCTTCGATCTCCTTGGTGAACAGCCCCTTGCCGCCCAGCTCTTTCAGCGGCTTGTCCGCTGCGATCAGCGCCTGATTGTCGCCGGTGGTCTTGATCACCACCACCTCGAACGCCTCTTGCGGCAGATCGAAGGCGGCGGCCAGGCGGGCGCGGGTCTCATAGGCCTGGGCCAGCGCCAGCGGCGATCCGCGGGTGCCGATTTTCAGGGGCGAAGCGGGGGTGGGCAGGGTCAGTGTCATAAGAAGAAGCCTTAAATCAGTTTGCGCCCCGGAGGAAACCGGTTTTTGCCTTTCTCACATGCCTGGGGAGGCGGCTTTGACATAGGACAAGGCGCTTGAGGGCATGGCGCGCCAGATCGCCCCTGCTCTTGACATTCCGCCCCGCAGGCGTGACCTCAGAGGGCGATCTATACGGGCGATTGATAGCGAGGATGACCATGGGTGGACAAAAGAAGCTGCTGCGCGCATTGGCGGGTGAGAAACAGGATGTGCCGCCGATCTGGATGATGCGCCAGGCGGGCCGCTATCTGCCGGAATACCGCGCGACGCGGGCTGAGGCCGGGGATTTCCTGTCGCTTTGCTACAATCCTGAACTGGCCGCCGAAGTGACCCTGCAGCCGATCCGCCGCTATGGCTTTGACGCCGCAATCCTGTTTGCCGATATTCTGCTGATCCCGCAGGCGCTGGGGGCGGATTTGTGGTTCGTGACCGGCGAAGGCCCGCGGCTGTCGACCATCACCACCGAGAACGACTTTGCAAAACTGGGTCCGGCATCGGATATCCACGAGACGCTCAACCCGATCTATGAGACCGTCCGCATTCTGTCGCGTGAACTGCCGTCCGAGACAACGCTGATAGGGTTCGCAGGCGCACCTTGGACCGTTGCGACCTATATGATCGCGGGCCGCGGAACGCCGGATCAGGGACCTGCCCACGCCCTGCGCGAGGAAAACACTGCCCTGTTCGAGGCGCTGCTGGCGCGGATCACCGAAGCCACCATTGACTATCTGTCCAAGCAGATCGAGGCCGGCGCCGAAGTGGTCAAGATCTTTGACAGCTGGGCCGGCTCGCTGAAGGGCGAGGCGTTCCAGAAATATGCGCTGGAGCCCTGCCGCCAGATCACCGCAGCGCTGAAGAAACGCCACCCGGGCATTCCCGTCATCGGTTTCCCGCGCGAAGCGGGTGAGAAATACGTGGGCTTTGCCAAGGCAACTGGTGTGGACTGTGTGGCGCTGGACAATTCCGTTGATCCGGCCTGGGCTGCGGCCCATGTGCAGGCAGACGGCTGCGTGCAGGGCAATCTGGCGTCCCGCCACATGGTGACCGGCGGGCAGGACCTGGTGGATGAAACCCGCCGCATTGTTGATGCCTTCAGGAACGGCCCGCATATTTTCAACCTGGGCCATGGCATCACGCCGGATGCGGACCCGGACAATGTGCAGCTGATGATCGACACGGTCCGCGGCGGCTGAGCGGTTCAGCAGCGGCCCGGCCTTGTGCCGGGCGGCGGTTTCGGGCATCAGCGCAGCAGCACGCGCCGCGAATAAGGACATAACGGTGGATTACGGTAAATCTGGAGCACCCAAAATGGGCAAGAATAAACCTCGTCACGCCGAACATAATGCCAAGGGGACCAAGAAGAACCCCTTTGGCAAGCAGTCGGACAAGACCGAGCTGCTGAAGCGTATGAAAGCGGCAGCCGAAAAACCCAAGAAAGAAGACTGAGCCTATTTCAGGCCCAATTCCGCCAGGATCTCGCCCGTATGCTGTCCGCGTGCGGGGATTTCCGGCGGGGTCCATTCCGGTTGATCTGAAAACCGCGGGGCAGGAGCAGCCTGCAGCACACCTTGCGCTTCAGCCCATGTGCCTCGGCTGTTCATCGGGTGCGCCAGGGCTTCTTCGGGGTTCAGCACCGGTGCCACGCAGGCGTCGGTGCCTTGAAAAAGCGCCGCCCAGTGGTCACGCGCCTGGCTGGCGAAAATCCCGGCGAGGCGGCCTGTGAGCGCGGGCCATAAGGACTTGTCGAACTGCTGCTGAAATGCTGCGTCCCCGGACAGGTCCATTTTCTCCAGAAACAGCGCATAGAACTTCGGCTCCAGGCATTGCACCGAGACATAGCCGCCGCAGGCGCAGGCATAGGTGCGGCTCCAATGCGGCCCGTCGAGCAGGTTTGCGCCGCGTTGCACACCGAAATTGCCGGCCTGCCGGATGCTCATCAAGAGGTTCATCATATGGGCCGAGCCGTCATAGATTGCAGCGTCCACCACACAGCCGCCGCCGGTTGTTTTGGCCCTGAGGATGCCTGCCAGCATCCCGGCCACCAGATACATCGCGCCACCGCCGATATCGCCGACCAGCGTGGCGGGTGTTTGCGGCACATCGCCGGGGCATGAGGCATACCAAAGCGCGCCGGACAGCGAGATGTAGTTCAGATCATGCCCCGCGGCATGGGCCAGCGGGCTGTCCTGCCCCCAGCCGGTCATGCGGCCATAGACCAGTGCGGGATTGACCGTACGGCAGGTTTCCGGGCCAAGGCCCAGCCGTTCCATCACGCCGGGGCGGAAACCCTCGATCAACCCGTCGGCGGTGGCGGCCAGAGCCAGAAAGGTATCGGCATCAGCTGGCTCTTTCAGATCCAGCCCGATTGATCGTTTGCCCCGGTCTAGCAGGGAGCGTTCCGGCATTCCGGGGGTGACGGCGCCGCCCTTGCGGTTGACGCAGATCACCTCGGCCCCGAGGTCGGCCAGTGTCATTGCGGCAAAGGGGCCGGGGCCCAGGCCTTCGACCTCGAGAATACGGATCCCTTGCAGCATTTCGGTCCCTTTCGTGATGCCCGGCTGGATCAGTCTGCGGCGGCTCAGCTGCCTTGGGCAAGCTGCTGGCGGAACTTCCGTGGCGGCAGTCCGGTGCCCTTGGCAAAGATCCGGCTGAAATGGGCAGGATCGGTAAAGCCCAGTTCATAGGCGATCTGCGCCGCGGTCAGGTTGGTGTAGATCAGCAGCCTCCGCGCCTCGCGCAGGACACGGGCGCGGACCAAGGCCGAGGCCGGCTGGCCGGTGGCCTGATGGGCGATGCGGTTGAGGTGGGTTGCAGAGACAGCCAGCGCGCAAGCGTAGTCCGCCAGCGGTCGCCGCAGGCGGAAGTCGCGCTCTACCAGCGCCTCGAACCGGGCAAACAGCGGGCTGGCCCGGGCCTGCGGATCTTCTCCCTGGGCGGCGGCGATGGCGCGGGCGGCCAGCGCGGTAACCGACAACGCTAGTCCGCGCAGCATCTGCGCGCGGCCAAAATCCTTGTTGCCGTATTCCCGGAACAGGCGCGCAGCCAGGCTTTGCAGCCCTTCGGGCAAGGGCAGGACGGCAGGCAGATCCAACGGCGCGCGCATCCCTTCGCCCGGTGCCAGGCTCTGGTCCAGCAAATCCGAAGCGAGCGTGATCACCCAGCCGCCGGTGCGGTTGCCAAAGCGGAAGCCATGCACCACGCCGCGGGGCACATTGATCAGGCAGGGCGGGGACAGGGTGTGGCTGTTTCCGTCAAGATCCGCCTCTCCTGCACCGCCGGTCAGCACCAGTATCTGGTGCAGCCGGGCATGGCGGTGCGGTCTCAGTTCCCAATCATGCAGTTCGGAACGCGCGCGGATGGTCTCCACATGCAGAATATCAGCGAGTTCCGCGGTCTCGCCAAACAGGTTGTAGGTGTCGATGGAGGTTTGCGTCTGCATGTATGAAATGTACAAGAACTGGCGCGTTGGGTCCATTCGCAAAGATGCAGGCGCAGCGCATAATTCACCCTGCAAGCACAAGCCGGAAAATCGGGGAACGCGCATGTCCACGCATAAGACGCAGGTTGTCATCATTGGCGGCGGGCCTTCGGGACTGCTGCTGTCGCAGCTGCTCCATCGCCAAGGAGTCAGTTCAATTGTTCTGGAGAAGCACAGCCGCGCGTATGTGCTGGGCCGGATCCGCGCCGGGGTGTTGGAACACGGCTTTGTCAATCTGATGCGCGAGGCTGGCTGCAGCGGGCGGATGGACCGCGAAGGGGAGATCCACGAGGGGTTTCATATTGCCCATCAGGGGCGGCTGGACCGGATCGGCCTGGCAAAACACACCGGCGGCGAGACGGTAATGGTTTACGGCCAGACCGAGGTTACCCGCGATCTGTATGAGGCACGCGACGCGATGGGTGGTGAGGTTTTGCACGATGTGCGGAATGTGCAGCCGCATGCGCTGACGGATGCGCGCCCCTATGTGACTTGGGAGCAGGACGGCGCATCGCAACGGGCAGACTGCGACTTCATTGTTGGCGCCGACGGCTTTCACGGGGTCAGCCGCAAATCTATTCCGGCGGAGGTGCTGAAGGAATACGAAAAGGTCTACCCCTTCGGCTGGCTAGGGGTTCTGTCGGAAACGCCGCCGGTTGCGCAGGAGTTGATCTATGCACGCCATGAACGCGGCTTCGCTCTCTGCTCGCTGCGCAGCCGGGTGCTGAGCCGTTACTACATCCAGGTGCCGTTAACGGACCGGGCCGAAGATTGGAGCGATGCGGACTTCTGGGCAGAGCTGAAGCGCCGGCTGCCGGAACAGGTGGCAGGGCAATTGGAAACCGGCCCGTCAATCGAGAAATCCATCGCGCCATTGCGCAGTTTCGTGGCGGAGCCGATGCGGTACGGCAATCTGTTCCTGGCGGGCGACGCCGCCCATATTGTGCCGCCGACCGGTGCCAAGGGGCTGAATTCGGCGGCCTCGGACATTTACTACCTCTATCATGGCTTCCTGGACCACTACCTGCGGGGCGACAGTGCAGGACTGGACCGCTATTCCGAAAAAGCACTGGCGCGGGTCTGGAAAGCGGAGCGGTTCAGCTGGTGGATGACCAACCTGCTGCATCGTTTTCCGGAAGGCACCGAGACCGATCTGCGGTTGCAGCGGGCGGATCTGGACTATCTGTTCTCTTCAGAGGCGGCGCGGGCCGCGCTGGCAGAGAATTACGTCGGGTTGCCGTATTAGGGGGGCTTCCCGCAGGAGCAAGACTATGCGCCGGCTATGAAGCGGCAGGCTCCCGCGCCTTTGCCATGCATCCTGGATGCAAGGCAAAGCCTTGGGCCCGGCGCCGCGCTGGTGCGCGGCGCCGGGCCCGTGTGCGGCAAGCCATTCTGGTAGATATTCAAACCTGGCCTGACTGTCTGACAAGCACGGATGCCGTTGCCGCTATTGCGCTACCGCGGCGTGCGCAGCACGCTGCCCGGCCCAACGCTGCCCAAGGTCCGGCGTCAGCCGGCCGCCAGGGCGGGGGCGGGAGCGCCCCAGGCAACAGTCAGTCTTTGGCTGGCAGGGCGCGGGTTTTCAGCCAGATCCAGCAGCGCGGCGCCGAAATCCGCAAAGGAGATCTGCGACACACCCGCTGCGTCTGTCAGCATCGTATCAGTGCCGAGCTGGTATTGGCCGGTCAGCGGGCCCTCTGTCAGCAGCGCGGGCGGACGCAGGCAAGTCCATTCCACCCCGGTTTCCAGCTCCAGCATGGCGTCTTGCGCCGCGCAGGCTTCGGCAATCAGGCGGGAGGCCTCCGGCAGAAAACCCGGTGCGCTCAGCACTGTGTGGCCGCTGCCATCCGCCAGCTTCAGCAAGGCCGCGCCGCCTGTTACCAGGGCCGGAACGCCGGCGTGGCGCGCGGCCTGCACCGCGGTGCGGGTCAGCGGGATCAGGTCCTCTTCACGTCCGGCAGGCGGGCGCAGGGCGCTGATGACCAGATCATGGCCTGCTGCCGCGTTGACCGCGGCCTGCGGATCCGTCAGCAGATCCAGCGGCCGCGGAGTAACCAAGGGGCTGATTGCGGCAAGGGCTGAAGGCGTGCGCGACACGGCCGTTACCTGATGGCCGCGCTGTGCTGCGGCCTTTACGGCTGCACTGCCCACATCGCCGGTGGCGCCGAAAATGATGATCTTCATTGTATGCTCCTTGATTTATCTTTACGTCGAGATATAGCGGATAAATCTCGACGTAAAGATAAAATTGCAAAGGTTGACGCTGCGGCAGTTGCACCGCTCTACTGATCTGACCTGAGCGGTGCAGATCAGGGGCACGGGCCAATGCCGGCTTGGCAGGGGGCTGCGGTGCGGCTAGGTCTGAGAGGAACCGGAAACATACGCCAGGGAGGCCAAGCCCATGCAGATGAGTGACCAGAAGGAGATCGCCGCCGATCCCGCAACCGTCTATTCGGCGCTGCTGACGCCGGAGGTGCTGAAGGCATGTGTGCCCGGCGCGCAAGAGGTCACCGGCACGCCGCAAGAGGGGTTCGAAGCCACTGTCACGCAAAAAGTCGGCCCGGTCAAAGCCACCTTCAAAGGCCAGGTCAGCCTGTCGGATCTGGTAGAGAATGAAACGCTGACCATTTCCGGTGAAGGCAAAGGCGGCGCGGCCGGCTTTGCCAAAGGCGGGGCGGTTGTGACGCTGGCGCCTTCGGACACAGGCACGCTGTTGTCTTATGAGGTAGAGGCCAAGGTCGGCGGCAAGCTGGCTCAGCTTGGCAGCCGCATTATCGACGGTTTTGCCAAAAAGATGGCGGATCAGTTTTTTGCCAATCTGCAGGCGCATCTGGCGCCGCAAGAGGGTACTGAAGACGGCGAAGAGACCCAGGAAGAGGGCGAAAAGAAAGGCTGGTTCAGCAAGGTGACGGGCCGCGGCTGATCCCCTTATCAGCTCTGCGCAGGCGCACAGGCGCGTCTGCAAGGCGGGGGCTGGCAGTGTCGGCAGGCCGCCGTTAGGGTGGCCGGGATTTGAGAACATGCCGGAGGCACCATGGCGTCCATTCTGTCGATCCGCGACCTGCGTAAAGTTTACGACGGCGGGTTCGAGGCGCTGAAAGGCGTCTCGCTTGATATTGAAGAAGGTGAGATTCTGGCTCTGCTCGGCCCCAATGGTGCGGGCAAGACGACCCTGATTTCTACCATTTGCGGCATCACCACCGCGACATCTGGCAGCGTCAGCGTTGGAGGTTTCGACAATGTGGCCGAATTCCGCGCTGCGCGCTCGCTGATCGGGCTGGTGCCGCAGGAAATCACCCTGGAGCCTTTTGCCAAGGTGCATGACACGGTCAGTTTTTCGCGCGGCCTGTTCGGCAAGCCTGCCGATCCGGTGCGGATCGAGGATATTCTGCGCAAGCTGTCGCTATGGGAAAAACGGGATGCCAAGGTCATGGAGCTGTCCGGCGGCATGAAGCGCCGGGTGCTGATTGCCAAAGCGCTGGCGCATGATCCGCGCATTCTGTTCCTGGATGAGCCGACGGCGGGCGTGGATGTGGAACTGCGCAAGGACATGTGGGCGATCGTGGATGAGCTGAAGGCCGGCGGCGTCACCATCATCCTGACGACACATTACATTGAGGAAGCCGAGGCGATTGCCGACCGGGTCGGTGTGATCACCGGTGGCGAGCTGCTGCTGGTCGAGGCGAAGGAACAGCTGATGGCCCGGATGGGGCAGAAACAGCTGGAGGTGCAGCTGACCACGCCGGTTGACACCATTCCGGAAGCGCTGGCGCAGCATGAATTGCAGCTGGTGAACGGCGGCGGTGCGCTGCTCTATACCTATGACACAAGGGCGGAACGGACCGGCATCACCACGCTGCTGAATGACGTGGCGCAGGCCGGGCTGGTGCTGGCGGATGTGCAAACACGGGAATCCAGCCTGGAAGATATTTTTGTCGGGCTTGTTTCGGGGGATGGGGCTTCGTCCGGCGACGTTCAGGGGACGCAGCATGAACTGGACAGCGGTCGCAACCATCTACAAAGCGGAAATGGCGCGGTTCTGGCGCACTTTTCTGCAAAGTTTCATCTCGCCGGTGTTGTCCACATCGCTTTACTTTGTGGTCTTCGGCAGCGCCATCGGCAGCCGGATCCAGGAGGTTGACGGGATCGACTACGGGGCCTTTATCGTGCCGGGGCTGATCATGCTGTCGGTAATCACCCAGAGCATCTCCAATGCGTCTTTCGGGATCTATTTCCCGAAATTCATCGGCAACATCTACGAAATCCTGTCGGCGCCGATCAATTTCCTGGAAGTGGTTGCGGGATTTGTCGGGGCGGCGGCAACCAAGTCGCTGTTTATCGGCGTGGTGATCCTGTGCACGGCGTCGTTGTTTGTGGATCTCTCCATCCAGCACCCGATTGCAATGGTGGCGTTTTTGGTGCTGACCTGCCTCAGCTTCTCGCTGATGGGGTTCATTATCGGCATCTGGGCCGGGAATTTTGAGCAGTTGCAGCTGGTGCCCCTGCTGGTGGTGACGCCGCTGGTGTTCCTGGGGGCTCTTTCTACTCAATCGCGATGCTGCCGCCGGTCTGGCAGACCATCACCCTGTTCAACCCGGTGGTCTATCTGGTATCGGGTTTCCGCTGGGCGTTCTTCGGCCAGGCGGATGTGCCGGTATTGCTGAGCCTCTGCGCAATCGGCGGCTTTACCCTGGCCTGTATGGGCGTCATCTGGTGGATCTTCAAAACAGGCTGGCGCATCCGGGCCTGATCCGGCGGCTGGATGCGGTGCGGGGGAGGCTCCCGCCCGCTGCGGGTGCCCGTGGGGCGCCCTCCCGGTTGGGCCCGGCACGCTGCGCGTGCCGGGTGTTGCGTCATTGACCGGTAGAGCACGCTGCGCCGCGCGGCAGCGCGGCGCCCGGCCCAACGGGAAGGCGGCTGCTGCAAGCAGCCGGCCTGACGGGCGGGAGCCTCCTGGGTTATTTGCCGGCTGCAAACCAGCGTTGCATTTATGCCCGCGGCTGTGCGGATTTTGCAATTCACGCCAATTCCCCGGGACGCGCACCTTGTTTCACCCCGGGCGGCTCTCTACATCGGCGCCATGAGATTTCGCCTGCCTTTCCTGAAAAGACAGCCCCTGGTGGCAGTGGTGCGCCTGAATGGCGCCATTGGAATGCCCGGCCGCGGCTCGCTCAGCGATGCGGCCCTGGCACCGGTGCTGGAACGTGCCTTCCGCAAGGGTAAACCTGCCGCGGTGGCGCTGGAAATCAACTCGCCCGGCGGCTCGCCGGTGCAAAGCTCGCTGATCGGCGCCCGCATCCGCCGCCTGGCAGTAGAACTGAACATCCCGGTCTACGCCTTTGTCGAGGATGTTGCGGCCTCGGGCGGCTATTGGCTGGCCGCTGCCGCGGATGAAATCTGGGCTGACGCCAGCTCGGTGCTGGGTTCGGTCGGGGTGATCTCCGCCGGCTTTGGCGCCCATGTGCTGCTGGCCCGCCAGGGCGTGGAGCGCCGGGTCTATACAGCCGGGGAGAGCAAATCCATGCTGGATCCGTTCCGCCCGGAAGATCCCGAGGATGTGCAGCGTCTGAAGGTGATCCTGAACGACATCCACGCCAATTTCATCGACCATGTCACAGACCGCCGCGGCGCCAAGCTGCACAGCGAGGAAAACCTGTTCACCGGCGAGATCTGGCTGGCCCGCAGGGCCTTGGACCTGGGGCTGATCGACGGCATCGGCCACCTGAAACCCAAAATGCAGGAGCGTTTCGGCGACAAGGTCCGCTTCCGCCGCTACGGGCTCAAGAAGCCGCTGCTCAGCCGCTTGGGCATGCAGGTCGCACAGGATGCGCTGGCCGGGATCGAGGAGCGGGCGGAATACGCGCGTTTCGGCCTCTGACGTGCTGTTCAAGATTGTTGCACTTTTTCTGGTGGTGATGGCGGTGCTTGCCATGTTCGGCAAGTTGCGCTTCCCGGGCCAGAAACAGATCAATTCCAGGCGTTGCCCCTCCTGCGGCCGCTTCCGGATCGGCAAAGGCCCCTGTGCCTGCAAAAAAGGAGATCGTGGCAAATGATGCCATGGCTGTATTCGGCTTTGGGCCTGGTGATCCTGCTGCTGGCAGGCGATGCGCTGGTGCGCGGGGCGGTGAACCTCAGCCTGCGGCTGGGGTGCCTGCGCTGATTGTCAGCCTGACGATCGTGGCCTTTGGCACCTCGGCGCCGGAATTGCTGATTGCCATCAGTGCGGTGCATGAGGGCGCCGATGGAATTGCGATGGGCAATGTGGTCGGCTCCAACACTGCCAACATTTTGCTGGTTCTTGGCATTCCCGCGCTGATGCGGGCCTTGCACACCAGCGAATGCAACACCCGCAAAAACTATGTCTTCATGCTGGCCGCATCGGTCCTGTTCATCGGTCTTGCCTTTTGCGGCACTTTCACGGTCTGGTCCGGCCTGATCCTGCTGGCAGCGCTGTCCGGGGTGCTGGGCGTGGCGTTTCACGAAGCCCGCAATCACCGGCGCAATGGCAACAACTGCGCCGCAGACGCCGGCCTGGAAGAGATCGAGGAAGCGGATCCGGACATGCCCTATTGGCGCGTCTGCATCTACCTGCTGCTGGGCCTGATCGGCCTGCCGCTGGGTGCCGATCTGCTGGTCGACAATGCCACCATCATTGCCCGCACCTACGGGATCAGCGAAACCGTGATCGGCCTGAGCCTGGTGGCGGTGGGCACTTCGCTGCCTGAGCTGGCGACCACTGTCATGGCAGCAATGCGCCGCCAGGCCGATGTGGCGCTGGGCAATGTGATCGGGTCCAACATGTTCAACCTGCTGGCCATCATTGGCATCGCCACCTTCATCGGCCCGATCAGTGTGGACCCGGAATTCCTGCGGTTCGATCTTTGGGTGATGCTGGCGGCCTCGCTGCTGCTGATCCCGTTTGTCTTCCTGAAACAGGACATCACCCGCATCTGGGGTGTCATTCTTACGGCGCTCTATCTGGCCTATATGGCCGTGCTGTTCTAACTCTGTCACTGCAGCGGCAGCAGGGAGGCGCAGATGCGGGCATTGGTGACCGGAGCGGGCAGGCGGCTGGGCCGGGCGATGGCGCTGGACCTGGCCGCGCGCGGGTATGACGTTGCCGTCCATTTTGCGTCCTCGGCGCAGGAGGCTGCGGATACAGCGCAGCAGATCCGCGCCCTGGGGCGGGATGCGGCGGTGCTGCAGGCGGATCTTTTGGACGAAGGACAAACGCAGGCCTTACTGCCCCGCGCGGCTGAGGCCCTTGGCGGGCCGGTCACTTGCCTGGTCAACAATGCCTCGGTTTTTGAGCATGACACGCTGCCCACCGCCACGCGGAACAGCTGGGACCGGCATTTGGACAGCAACCTGCGGGCGCCCTTCGTGCTGCTGCAGGCAATGGCCGCGCAGCAGGTGCCGCTGGTGCGGGATGCAGGCGGCGAGCCGCGTGCCTGGGGGCTGGCGGTCAACATGATCGACCAAAGAGTGCGCAAACTGACACCTGAATTCATGAGTTACACGCTGGCGAAGTCTGCGCTGTGGACACTGACACAGACAGCCGCGCAGGCCCTGGCGCCGCAGATCCGGGTCAATGCCATCGGACCGGGGCCAACCTTGCAGGGGCCGCGGCAAAGCCAGCAGCAGTTTGCCCGCCAGCGCGCAGCCACAATCCTGCAGCGGGGCGCGGATGCCGAAGACGTCACCGCGGCCCTGTCCTATTTGCTGCAGGCCAAGGCGGTCACCGGGCAGATGATCTGCACCGACGGCGGCCAGCATCTGGGCTGGCTAACCCCGGACAGCGACGGGCTGGAGTGACGCAAACAGGGACCAAAATGTCCCTTTCCCCGAAAGTTTTGCACCGGTTCACCTGCCGTCACGGAAGCGTTACAAAAACGCCTTTGTTTTCAAAACCTTGACAGGGGCTGCGGAAAGTTTCTAATAAAAACAAAGCCTTATCAAGTTGCCTAATTTTTAATCATTCGCCCAAAATCACCAAATAATAAGGGAAAAGGCGGGATAGCCCAAAGATATCTCCGTAGTTATCCACAGCTTCGGTGGATTTCCCTGCTCTTGATCCGGGCAGGCAAACATTGCAGCCAGGGGCGGGGAATCATATGTCTGGACGCATGACTGACCAGCCCGCCGCCCCCCCGTGGATTCGCCCGCCGAAAAGCCAAGAACCGGCTATGCCGTGATCCAGGATTACCTCAGAACACTGGATGCATCGCCCGGGGTTTACCGGATGCTGGATGCCGACAGCCGGGTGCTTTACGTGGGCAAAGCGCGCAACCTCAAGGCGCGGGTGTCGAACTACAGCCGCCCCGGCAACAGCCCGCGGATCGAGCGGATGATTGCGCTTACAACCTCGATGATGTTTCTGACCACGCGGACGGAAACCGAGGCGCTGCTGCTGGAGCAGAACCTGATCAAGCAGCTGAAGCCCAAGTACAACGTCCTGCTGCGCGATGATAAAAGCTTCCCCAATATTCTGGTCGCCAAGGATCACGGGTTTCCGCAGATCAAAAAACACCGCGGGGCGCGCAAGCAGAAGGGCAGTTATTTCGGCCCCTTTGCCAGCGCGGGCGCAGTAAACCGGACCTTGAACCAGTTGCAAAAGGCGTTCCTGCTGCGCAACTGCTCGGATTCGATGTTCGAAGCCCGCACGCGCCCCTGCCTGCAGTATCAGATCAAGCGTTGCTCGGCGCCCTGCACCGGGCTGATTTCCGAGGCGGGGTATGCCGAAAGCGTGCGCGACGCTGAACGGTTCCTGTCGGGCCGTTCGACCAAGATTCAGGAGGAGCTGGCAGAACAGATGATGGCGGCCTCCGAGGCAATGGAGTTTGAGCGCGCCGCGGCGCTGCGCGACCGGATCAAGGCGCTGACCCAGGTGCAGTCCAGCCAGGGCATCAACCCGCGCGGCGTCGCCGAAGCGGATGTGATCGGCCTGCATATGGATGGCGGCCAGGCCTGTGTGCAGGTGTTTTTCATCCGGGCCAACCAGAACTGGGGCAATCAGGACTTCTACCCGCGGGTCGATGCCGACAACAGCCCGGCCGAGGTTATGGAGGCCTTCCTGGGCCAGTTCTACGGCAACAAGGAACCGCCGCGGCAGCTGATCCTGTCGGATGCGATTGAAAACGCCGACTTGATGGAGGCGGCGTTGGGTGGGAAGGCTGAGCGCAAGGTCGAGCTGCTGGTGCCTCAGCGCGGCGAAAAGACCGAACTGGTGGCCTTTGCCCTGCGCAATGCCCGTGAAAGCCTGGCCCGCCGCATGGCCGAAAGCGCCACCCAGACCAAGCTGCTGCGCGGGCTGGCCGAGGCGTTCGGGCTGGACGGCCCGCCGCAGCGGATCGAGGTCTATGACAACTCCCACATCCAGGGCACCAATGCGGTGGGGGCATGATCGTTATGGGGCCGGAAGGTTTCATGAAAAACGCCTATCGAAAGTTCAACATCAAGGGCGATGACCTGGTGCCGGGCGATGACTTCGGCATGATGAAGGAAGTTCTGAACCGCCGTTTCTCGCGCTTGCTGAAAGAGGACCCGGACCGGGACAAGGGCCTGTGGCCGGATCTGCTGCTGATCGATGGCGGCGCGGGGCAGGTTTCCGCGGTGGCCGAGATCATGGCGGAACACGGCGTGCAGGACATCCCGATGGTGGGGGTGGCCAAAGGCGTCGATCGCGACCACGGCAAGGAGGAATTCTACCGCACCGGTGAACGGGCCTTTGCCCTGCAGCGCAACGACCCGGTGCTGTATTTTGTCCAGCGGATGCGGGACGAGGCGCACAGGTTCGCAATCGGCACCCACCGCGCCAAACGGGCCAAAACGATGAGCGCGACACCGCTGGATGAGGTGCCGGGTGTCGGCGCCTCCCGCAAGCGCGCGCTGCTGGCGCATTTTGGCAGTGCCAAGGCGGTAAGCCGTGCCAATCTGGCCGACCTCAGGGCAGTGGACGGGATATCCGAGGCTCTGGCCGAACGGATCTACGACCACTTCCACGCGCAGGGGTAAGGGCGGATATTTGGGGGCCGGCCGGTTTCGTGCTAAATCTGCAGGGCAGCCTTTTTACTGCCCGGAGGAATTATGCCTGTATCCCTGACCATGAAATCCGTTGTCTACGACACCTATTCCGTGTCCGGCAAAACTCTGCCTGCCATTGCCAAGAGCATAAAAAGCAAAGGGCCGAAGGATCCGAACGACAACAAAAAGGTGGCGTTTTTGACCACCACTGAGCTGGAATGCCTGACCGCCAAAGGCAAATACGCCGCGGACGGCAAGCCCAAGATCGAAAAGAAAACGGGCTGGTTCGAGGTGAAGGCCAAAATCTCGGCGCTGAAGCTGGTCCTGCATTCGACTATTCGCTGCCCGAAACGGTCAGTCAGCGGGCTGCCGCCGCGGGCGCTGATTGAATGGTACCGGTTCTATGCGTGCTGTCTGGTTCATGAAGCGCAGCATGTGGATAAGGCCAAGAAGGAATGCGAGAAAATCGCCAAGGAGCTGAACAAGCTGAAGGGAACCGGGCTGGCAGATACCGAGGCGGAGGCGCTGAAACTGGCCAAGGAAGACCTGATGCGGGAGATCAACAATCATATCTTTATCGACCGGGACCGGTTGAACGAGGTGCACCGGAAGTTTGACCATTCCACCCATCACGGCGAAACCAAGGGCGCGCTGCTGGATACGTCCATAGGGTGAGCAGGGCATGGCCCGCGTGTGTCAAAGGGCAGGTGCCGCCGGCTGTTGCGGCCTATCCCGGCCCGGCCATCGCCGAATTTTGATCAAGCCCGCTTTCCTCTTGCGAAACAGCCGGATAATGTGCGCGGCATGAAGTGGACCCTGCCGAATATCCTCACCCTGATGCGGCTCGTCGCAGCGCCTGGCCTGGCCGTGATGTTTCTGTATTTCTCCCGTCCCTATGCGGACTGGTTTGCGCTGCTGCTGTTTGTCACGGCGGCGGTGACCGACTGGTTCGACGGCTACCTGGCACGGGCCTGGAAGCAGGAAACCAAGATAGGCGCGATGCTGGACCCGATTGCCGACAAGGCGATGGTGGTGATCGCGCTGATGATCCTGGTGGGATATGCTGCTGAACACTGGACCCCCTGGCTGGTGCTGCCGGCCACGGTGATCCTGTTCCGTGAGGTGTTTGTCTCGGGCTTGCGCGAATATCTGGGCGACACGGCCGGCACGCTGAAAGTGACCAGGCTGGCAAAGTGGAAGACCACTGCGCAGATGATCGCCATCGCTACGCTGTTTTCGCAAGGCATCTTCGAACATTATCTGGTGATGTCCTCATTCGGCATGGATGATCAGATCTACTCGCAGATCATCGCCGGCGAGTTGGAAGATCTGTTCGGGCTGCGCTGGAAAGAGGCCGGTGTGATCTGGACGGGGCGTCTGGGCTTGTGGCTGCTGTGGATTGCGGCAGCGCTCACCCTGATCACTGGCGCTGATTACTTGCGCAAGGCGATGCCGCATCTGAAGGAGGCTCATTGATGGATATTCTCTATTTCGCCTGGGTGCGTGAACGCATCGGCCTGCCGCGCGAGCGGGTGGAGACGTCGGCAGCCACCGTTGCGGATCTGGTTGAGGAGCTGCGCGCCCGTGAAGACCGCTATGCCGCTGCCTTTGCCGATCTCTCTGCCTTGCGCGTAGCCTTGGATCAGGAGCTGTCTGATTTCGATGCGCCGCTGACTGGCGTGCGCGAAGTTGCCTTTTTCCCGCCGATGACCGGGGGCTGACGCTATGCGGATCTCGGTTCAGGACGCACCGTTTGAACTGGGTGCCGAAAGCGACGCCTTTGCGGCCGGCGCCGAGGGCGCCGGCGCCGTGGTGACCTTTACCGGCGTGGTGCGCGATGCGGATCAGGGCGGGTTGCAGGCAATGGAGATCGAACATTATCCGGGCATGACCGAAAAGGCGCTGACGGCTATAGCGGAAGAGGCCGTGAAACGCTGGTCGCTGGCGGATGCACTGGTCATCCATCGCCATGGCCGCCTTGAACCTGGCGAGCGCATCATGATGGTCGCAACCGCCGCCCGTCACCGCAAGGATGCGTTTGAGGCGGCGGAATACCTGATGGACTATTTGAAGTCCCGCGCGCCGTTCTGGAAAAGGGAAATCCTGACCGGCGGCGGCTCGGACTGGGTGGCGGCCAAGGATGCCGACGAGGATGCGCTGAAACGCTGGTGATCCGCGAACCTGGACGGGGGCGGCTCCCGCCAGGTGTTTAATCATCAGGAGATGATTTCCGCCTCTTGGGCCCGGCACCGCGCCTTGCGCGGCGCAGCCCGGTTGCAAATGGCGGCAGGTCGCAGCGGCCGCATGCCCCGCGAATCCCGAACGGCTTCGCCTGGATACGCCGGTTTCATATAACATCAGACAGGGCTTGGAGGGCAGACTTGCCCGTTCAGGCCATATGTGAGCAGTAAGGCAACCGCCGTGCGCCGGCACGGCGCCACGCCCAAGGCTGTTCAGACGGTGCTGGCGCAGCCAGCGCGGGCTGCAGGCGCGGGAGTGCCCGGCTGCCCCGGCCTCAATGCGGGATCTGGTTGCGCAGCTCTTCGGCTTCGCGGCGGGCCTCGCGCAGGCCATCCATTGTTGCCCGCAGCTCGGCCTCGGTCTGGGTCAGCTGGTTGGTCAGCTCCGCCTCGCGCTGCTGCAAATAGGTGATCGCCTGGTCGCGGGTTTCTTCGGCCTCATGCAGCTCCTGGCTCATCCGATCGAGGTCGGCCACATCGCTTTGCCGCACCCGGGTGAAGCGGTGCACCAGCCAGTTGGCGAACCAGCCCAGGGCAAAGGCCGCGAACAGGATGATCGCGGTGGTGATGATGAACTCTGTCCTGTTCATTACTCTGTGGTCTCCTGTGCGTCTTCTGCGCTTTCGGCGGCCTCTTCGCCGTTGCCCGTATCAGCGGCGTCTTCCACGGCCGCAGGGCGGATCAATTTGAATTCAATTCGGCGGTTGGATTCGCGGCCGTCTTCGGTTGCGTTGTCGGCAATCGGCTCGCTTTCGCCATAGCCTTTGGCGGCAAAGGTCGAGGTGACCACCCGGCGCGCCCGCAGCTCGTTCAGCACCGACTGGGCCCGTGCCTGGCTCAGGTTCTGGTTCATCGCCTCGCGGCCCTGGCTGTCGGTATGGCCCTGGATTTCCAGCCGCACCGGTCCGCAGCGGCCAAGAACGCCGGCGATCCGGTCCATGGTTCCAGTGCTTTGCGCGGCGATGGTGGCCGAGCCGGGTTCAAAGGCAATCTTGGCCTCGCTTTGGGCGCTGGCGAGTTGCGCTTCGCACAGCTCCGGCGGCAGCGGCTTGTCCTTGGGTTCGGGCGGCTTTTCATAGCTGATGTCGAGGCCGTAAGTGTCGGCGGCGCCCAGTTTGGCCGACAGGAAACGGGCGATCTCAGCCGGGGCGTCCTTGCGGTAGCTCATGCCGCGCAGCTCCAGATTGCCGGGCGTTACAGTGACTGCGCCGCGCTGCAAATAGGAGAGCGCTTCCAGCGCTGCCAGCACCCGCACCGGCCAATCGGCTGGCAGGTCGGCGACAACACGGGCTGCTGTGTGCACGTTGTCCGACCCGAACCGCGCCTTGGCATAGCTGTCGGCCACCATGCGCTGCGCCGCATCGGTAAGGCGGCCGCGCAGCTGCACCTGGCCTTCAGGGCTGAGAGTCGCGGTGAATTCAGGGATGCCGCCGGCGTCCCGGGTTTCCGGCACCGGCAGGACCGCGTGCAGCGCAAAGACCCGGGGCAGGGCGTTTTCCAGCTCGCCCGCCACATGGTCGAACAGCGCGCTTTCGGTACCTTCTGCGGCGGCCAAGGTGATATCCGCATTGGCAATGGTCACCGTACCGCCGCCAAGTTCGGCCAGGCTTGCAATGCTCAGTTCCGCCGCGCGGGCCCAATTGGGAGAGGGCACGCCCATGCCAATCACGCAATCCGCCTCCTCCTGCAGCCCGGCCTTGCGGGCTGCGGCCAGAATACGGGTGCGGCTTTCCTCGCTCTCGGCGGAGCAGGCATCGAATTCTGCGCCGTCCGGTCCCAAGAGAAAGCGCAGGGTGAAGGGGGTGATCACCGGGCGCGGTGCCGCGATATCAAGTGCCAGCCGCATGCCCGGGGGTGCCGTGCGGCCAAGCTGTTCCTCCAGCCGTGCCTTGGCGTCCGCGCTGTCGGAAATGGCGGTGACCGAGACATCCCCGGCCGCCACCGAAATTTTGGCACGCGGCAGCAGCTTCAGGGCTTCCACCGCAAACAGCATAGACTCCTGCCAGCCTTCAGGGATCGTGTATTTCGCTGTTTCCAGCAGATCTGCCACGTTCTCAGGGCCTGCCAGCGTCTCAAGCTCCTTGACCAGCGCGGTGCGGCCGGAGCCTGCGGGGATCAGCCCGATAATCGAGATACCGCTGTCATTGCGTAGAATTTCGGCAGAAAACCGCGGCGGTGCCAGGCCATCGGCGGGCGGCACGTCCATGCCATCAACGATCCGCGCCGCATCGACAACCGTGCCGGCCAGTGATTTGACCGAGAACCGGGTGGCCTCATCAGGGGCGGTGCCTTCCAGCAGCACCTGCAAACCGTCCGCAGTCACCTCAGCCCAAGTGTAACCGCCATCATCCAGCGCCCGGCGCACACCTGTTTCTGTGCTCCGTTCCACCGCGGTGACGGCAAATCCGGCGGCAACAAGACTCAGCCCGGCAGCAGCGGCAAAGGCCAGACCCGGGATCAACAGCTTAGACAGGCGCATATGGCAGCATTTTCCCAGTTTGCGTTACAGGCTCTTACCCTGCGCGCGGCTGCGGTTCAATCACACGAACATGGCCAGCACAAAGAAGATCAGCGGAATCAGGCCGGTATCACGGTTGAGACGGAACAACTGCAAGAGTCTTTGCGTGTTTTCCGCGTCAAAGGCGCGCAGTTGCCAGGTCAGGTGCCAGCCCATCGCCCAAGGTGCCGCCAGCGCCAGCACCAGCGCCAGCACCGAGGCGCTGTCCTGCACTGCCAGGATCACCGCCAGCGCCATCAGGCTGACAAAGGCGACGATAAAGCGGCGCAGCCACATCGGGGATTGCGTGCCGAACAGCCGGGCGGTGGATTTCACCCCGATCAGCGCGTCGTCCTCGGTGTCCTGATGGGCATAGATGGTATCATAAAACAGCGTCCAGGCGATGCCCGCCAGATACAGCAGCACCGGCGGCCAGCCGAGGGTGCCGGTATGCGCCACCCAGGCCAGCATGGCGCCCCAGTTGAAAGCCAGTCCCAAAAACACCTGCGGCCACCAGGTGAACCGTTTGGCAAAGGGGTACACCGCGACAGGCAGCAGTGACAGGATGCCCATGGCAATGGCCGCCTGGTTGAAGGTCAAAAGGATCAACAGGCCCGCCAGGCATTGCAGCCCCATCCAGGCCAACGCACCCTTGACCGTGACCTGGCCCGAGGGGATGGGGCGCGAGCGGGTGCGCTCTACCTGGCCGTCGAAATTGCGGTCGGTGATGTCATTCCATGTGCAGCCCGCGCCGCGCATCAGCCAGGCGCCCGCTGCGCAGCCGATGGCGATCCACAGATCCTGCCAGCGCGGGCTCTGGTCCGACAGAATGGACAGCGCCAGCCCCCACCAGCAAGGGATCAGCAGCAGCCAGGTGCCAATCGGACGGTCAGCGCGCGATAGGCGCAAATAGGGCCGCGTCCACTCCGGCGCATAGGTGTCGACCCAGTTTCCCCGGACCGCATCCGCGACCTGACCCTCTGGCGCTGGCTTCTGGCCTTGCATATGTAGGACCCCATGAGTGCAAAAATCAGACTGTATGTAGAGCACCCTTTGGGGGCAGGGCAATCGGTTCCCTTGGATCGTGATCAGGCGCATTACCTGTTCGGGGTGATGCGGCAGGGCACAGGCGCCCATGTGGCGCTGTTCAACGGCCAGGACGGCGAGTGGCTGGCCGAGGTCGCCGAGGCGGGAAAGCGCGGCGGCACGCTTGTGTGCCAGCAGCAGACCAAGCCGCTGCATATGCCGCCGGACCTGTGGCTGATGTTTGCGCCGATCAAGAAGGCGCGCACCGATTTCATTGTTGAGAAGGCTGCTGAGATGGGCGCCGCCCGTATCTTGCCGGTGCAGACCGAGTTCACCAATTCCGAGCGCATACGCCGGGACCGGCTGCAGGCCCATGCGGTGGAGGCAGCGGAACAATGCGGCGGCACCTATGTGCCGGAGGTGGCTGAGCTGCAGAAGCTCTCGCGCCTGCTGGACCAATGGCCCGCCGGGCGCCAACTGATGTTCTGCGATGAGGCCGAGGTGGGCAACGCGCTGCAACTGGCGGCAGAGACCCAAAAGGGTGCGCCCTGGGCCATTCTGATAGGCCCTGAGGGCGGGTTCTCGGAAACTGAGCGAAAACGGCTGCACAATCATCCGCAGTCCCATGTGGTCAGCCTTGGCCCCCGCATTCTGCGGGCCGACACGGCGGCAGTTGCGGCGATGACACTTTGGCAGCAGGTGCTGGGAGATTGGTGATGGACAAACCGCACCGCGAATTGCACCTGTTTTTTGCTGCGGAGAACTCTACAGCCGTAATCCTTTACCGGGCAAGCAGCAGCCTGCACCGGTTGATTTCCTGGGATACAAATGGCGACAAGATTGTGCCAGGGCAGTGGGTCAAAACAAGAGTGTACGGATTTGATTGTGCGTTATCGCCTGATGGCGAATATTTCATTTACAGCGCAATGCAAAAAGGCACACCGCATCTATTCTCTGCCGTTAGCCGCCCTCCATATTTCACAGCGTTGGAGTTTTTCCCTGAGCTGACTGCGTACGACACAGGGGGATACTTTCTCGACAAGCGAGTGGTGACTTTCAAGCATATTGTCGATGACCGCGATGAAATTTTGCTTGAAAGTGGACTGGTCTTGAACCGGCAATTCCAAAATTGGGCGCATGCATACCGCCCGCGGGGAATTGGTTTGACCGGTTATGAGCGGGAAGAACTCGCCCGAACTATCGAAGTGAAACGCGGGAAAATTCCTGAGTTGCTGCAGCAGTACGAATGCGAAGGCGGCAAGCTTTTCCGCAAGACTGCTGGAGGCCTGGAGCTGCTGCTGGATTGTACGCTTATGGAGTTTGAGGCCATTCAAGCGCCATATTCTGGATGTGCCAGGATGAGTAACTTCTAGAAGTTCAGGCTGGCAAAGCGCTAACCATCTTTGTCCTCCCTTAGACCCTCAAAACTGGGTCGTGTTAACATGGAAGGCGGCGTGGGGAGTCCGAGCCGGCGAACGGCTGAACTGCTGGTGTCAGTGACACCTGGAAGGACACAGTGGTCTGCAATCAGCCTGCCGGCCATTGCATCCGTTGTCCCGGCGCCACAAATAAGAAGGGCAGGGCAGGCAGCTTCGCCTGCCGAACGTTTTTTTAGAGGCGAGACACATGAGTTTCATCCGCCCCGAAGCCCGCGCCGCCCTTTGGCAATGGCGCGAGGTCCTTGCTGCGGCACTGATGTTCCTGCTGGGGCTGAAATGGGCCTTCTCGGAAGCTGGTTTCACCGCGATCACCGGCTGGGCCTTTGTGGCCACCGGTCTGGTGACAGCTGTTATCGGCGCGCAGCGGATGCGCTTCCGGCGCGGCACCAGTGGACCCGGCGTCGTTCAGGTCGACGAAGGGCAGATCGCCTATTTCGGGCCGCTCACCGGTGGTGCCGTAGCGGCTTCCGAACTGGAGCGGCTGGCGCTGGATCAATCCTCAAAACCGCCGCACTGGCTGCTGGAGCAACCCGGCCAGCCGCCGCTGGCAATCCCGGTGAATGCCGAAGGGTACGAGGCGCTGTTTGACGTCTTTGCTGCTCTGCCGGGGCTTAAGACCGAACGGATGCTGACCGAACTGCGCCGCCGCGGCCCTCACCAGGTCGTGATCTGGGAGCGCTCTTCCAGCCGGCCCGAACATCAGCGCCTGCATTGACACCGGCGGTGATTCCGCCCACGACTGACCCTTCATGACAGACCTAACAGGACGGAGTGCCAGGCATGTCCATTCCCCAGTCCGGCGGCGGACCGATCGAACGCCACGAACAGCTTGCCGAATATCTTGCCGACGGCTGCAAGCCCAAGGAAGACTGGCGCATCGGCACCGAGCATGAGAAGTTCGGCTTCTGCAAAGATACGCTGAAGCCGCTGCCTTATGAGGGCGAACGCTCGATCCTGGCGGTGCTGACAGGCCTGCGCGACGGCCACGGCTGGGCACCCTTGACCGAAGGCGGTAACCTCATCGGCCTGACCAAGGACGGCGCCAATATCTCGCTGGAGCCGGGCGGGCAGCTGGAACTTTCCGGTGCGCCTTTGGAAACCATCCACGAGACCTGCGACGAGGTGAACGCCCACCTGCGCGACGTGAAGGATATCGCCGACAAGATCGGTGTCGGCTTTATCGGTCTGGGCGCCGCCCCTGTGTGGCGCCATGAAGACATGCCGCTGATGCCCAAGGGCCGTTACAAGCTGATGGACGGCTATATGCAAAAGGTCGGCACCATGGGCACCACCATGATGCGCCGCACCTGCACCGTGCAGGTGAACCTCGATTTCGAATCCGAGGCTGACATGGTGCAGAAGATGCGTGTTGCACTGGCGCTGCAGCCGGTGGCAACCGCGCTGTTTGCCAATTCACCGTTCCTCGACGGCAAACCCAACGGCCATAAATCCTGGCGCGCCCGCGTCTGGCGCGATCTGGACGCCGACCGCACCGGGATGTTGCCGTTTGTGTTTGATAAGGGCTTCGGGTTCGAGGCCTGGGTGCAATATGCGCTCGATGTGCCGATGTATTTTGTGTACCGCAACGGCGAATATGTGAATGCGCTGGGCATGTCGTTCCGCGACTTCCTGAAGGGGGAGCTGCCGGCGCTGCCCGGTGAAACACCGACGCTTAGTGATTGGGCCGATCACCTCACCACCGTTTTCCCCGAGGCCCGGGTAAAGAAATTCATCGAAATGCGCGGCGCCGATGGCGGCCCGTGGCGGCGTTTGTGTGCGCTGCCCGCTTTCTGGGTCGGCCTCACCTATGACCAGTCGGCGCTGGACGCCGCTTGGGACCTGGTCAAGGGCTGGGACGCGGAAACCCGTGATGCCCTGCGCGTGGCGGCCTCAGAACAGGGGCTGCAGGCCAAGGTCGGCGGCATCGACATGCATGAACTGGCGCGCGAAGCAGTCGCCATCTCGGAAAGCGGTCTGAAAGCCCGGCAGAAGCCCGGCGCCGGCGGGCTGGTGCCGGATGAGACCCACTTCCTGAACGCTCTGAAGGACAGCCTCGACACCGGCAAGGTCCCGGCGGATGAGCTGCTGGCGCGTTACAACGGTGCCTGGGACGAAGACCTCAGCCGGATCTACGGCGAGTTTGCCTATTGATCTGCACAGGCGGCCCCGGCGGGCCGCCTATACTTTAGATATATTGTCTTTCGGCAAAAAATTGCACCAGGATGATCCTTGGGGATAGTTTCGGGGACTTCATGCTGGCAATCAGAAATAGCAGCCAGAAATGGTTTTTTGTTGCCTGTGTGACTGTTGTTTCCCTGGCCGTGTCCTGGATAGTGACCGGTCTGACTGCGCCTGATGGGCTGAGCCGGGCTGCTTTGGTGCCTTCGACGCTGGCGCCGTTGCTTATCGCACCCGTTGCCTCGTATTGGGCGTCGTGCCGGCTGCTGGAAATCCACATTCTGAATGAGAAGCTGCTGAAACTGGCGGCGCATGACCAGATGACGTCGCTGTACAGCCGCGATCACTTCTTCCGGCTGATCGCCGGGCTGGGCAATGATTTTCAGGGCAGCTTTCTGCTGGCGGATATCGACCGGTTCAAACTGGTCAATGACACATATGGGCATCAGGCCGGCGACGAGGTTATCCGGTTTGTGGCGGGCGTGTTGAAAGAGGGAGTTCAGCCCGGAGGAATCGCGGCCCGCTTTGGCGGCGAGGAATTTGTTGCGTGCTTGCCGGATGTTTCTCTGAAGACCGCAATGCAAAAGGCCGAGGAGATCCGCCAAGCCATTGGTGCGCAGGCCCTGTCTGTTGGAGCGGAACGCCTTCTGTGCTCGGTATCTATCGGGCTTGGCTATCACGACGGCAGCCGGACGGTGGAGGCAGTGCTGCGCGAGGCGGATGAAGCGCTTTATGCAGCCAAGCACGGCGGCCGGAATCAGGTGAAGTCGGCAGGCCGGTTTTAACGGCTGCACGGGTCCAGCCAGGGCACCACCGGCTGGCGGCTTGCGGCGTAGCCGGGCACTTGGGTGTCCAGCCGTGCAGCCAGTTCAGGCAGGCGGCTGACGGGCACTTTCGGGAACAGGTGGTGTTCACGGTGAAAAAGCATCAGATAGGCGGCCTTGGCGAGAAACCCGCGCTGGCTACGGGCTGCCAGGCCCGAGTTTCCGGTGCCTTGATGGGTGATCCACACTGCAAAAAACGCGGTCATGCATTGGGCCGCGCCCATTGCGGCCAGATGCAGCAGCAGAAACTGCTGGCCGCTCCACAGGATCAGCCCGGCCAGCATCGCAACGCAGATCCCGTCCCGCAGTATCCGCCGCCGCCATTTTTTGCCACCCTGCGCCCAGCAGGCGCGGATCAGGTCAAACGGAAAGCGCGGCCCGTAGCGCAGCACTTCGCCGGCGCTCATATGCCCGCAATGCCCCTCGATATCACTTGGGCCCATCGCGTGGCGGTGATGCTGCATATGGCTCCAGGCGACCGAGCAGTTGCAGCCGCACATCAGCGCGCTGAGGATATGCAAAACTGCAATGTCTCCGCGCCGCTGCAGGCCAAGATTGCCGTGGATCGCCTCATGATTAAGCCGCAGCGCACAGAGGAAAAACATGAAGCTGGCCCCGGCACCCAATGGCCAAAGAGCGGAGGCATACAGCCCCCAGGACAGCGCCAGCCAGGGCAGCGGCAGGGTCAGCTCTCCCCAGCGCTGGAGGCGGGTGACCGGCAGCAGATCCTGCCAGATGACAGTGCGCGGGGCGGCTTCACGGGAAACAGGCGGGTGCATGGCAGCCTTCTTTGCCTGTGCGATAGTGGAGGGACGCGGCAACAAAAGATGCCGCGCACAAGGTGTCCAGAGCGTCAGGCGG
Organism: Leisingera sp. NJS201; assembly: GCF_004535885.1. Taxonomy (NCBI): domain Bacteria; kingdom Pseudomonadati; phylum Pseudomonadota; class Alphaproteobacteria; order Rhodobacterales; family Roseobacteraceae; genus Leisingera; species Leisingera sp. NJS201. Next base: position 3,369,584 of record NZ_CP038234.1, on the reverse strand, counting down.
GTTCACAGCGGACAGAGCTTTGGCGCCGTTAGTTGCAGTTATTCCTGTCATTAGAGAAATCACCTCGCAAATCTTTTTTTGACCAGGGGGGCGTTCCCAGCCCGCATTTACTCCTGCTTCTTCACACCGGGCAGGAAACGCGCCACCTTGGCGCCCAGCTTCAGCACAGCCAGATGCACCGACCGGGGCAGGCGGGAGAAATCCGCGTACCAGTCGTCAAACATCCGCATCACCCGCAGGGTCTCGCCCATGCGGTCTTTGACCGCCTTTGGGGTGTTGTCGGCCTCGGCCTCTTTCATCACGCCGGCCAGCGCCCGAAGGGTGGGGGCAAACTCGCGCTCGCGCCGCGCGGCAATCACCGCATCGACCAGGTCGAACATGTCGCGGATCGAGGTGAAGTGATCGCGCCGGTCGCCCAGCTGGCGGCTGGCCTTGACCAGCCCCTGCGCCTGCAGCTCCTTCAACCCGTTGGACACGTTTGAACGCGCCAGCCCCAGCACCTCGCAAATCTCGTCCGCGGTCATTGGTTCAGTGGAGATATGCAGCAGCGCGTGGATCTGCGCCACCGACCGGTTCACCCCCCAGCGGGTGCCCATCTCGCCCCAGTGAAGGATAAAGTTCTGCATCGCGGGGGTCAGTTTCATCACAGTATCCTGAAATTTCTGTAATGACAGAAAATTAGAAAACCTGAGTCGTGTCAAGTCAAAGAAATACCGGCGGCAGGTTGCCCCGCCGCCGGCTGTTCGCTTGTGAGTAGTGGATAATGGGTTACTGCTGCAATGCTGCCGGATCTTTGTCTTCGATATCTTCCCAGTTCACATCGGCCTTCTCAATGAAACCTGGGATGTCGCCTTCCCAGCGGGTCTGAATGTCTTTGGCGAGGTTCAAATACAGCTTGTCGTCGACGATTTTCCAAAGCGTCGGATCGCCGTCGAATTTAAAGCCCATGGCAGCGCCAAAGGCGCAGTAGCCGCCGTAGGCCGGCAGGTAGGCTTCCGGATTCTTTTCAAATTCAGCTTTGTTTTCTTCCGAGGCGAACCGGTACATCGCGTCATTGTGGAGCGCGGTGATTTTCCAGTTGCCCGGGGTCGGTTCCCCAACGGTGAAATACGCAACCGGGTCGTACCCCTGCAGCGCAAGGCCGGTTGAGGAGGCGTTGAGTTCTACACCGGCAGCCATAGCAGAAGTCGCCAGAGCAACCGAAAGCGCCACACCGCTCACCAGAGCTTTTACTTTGTTCATGGATCCCGTCCTTTCAATGCCGGCCGGGACTGCAGCGAATTTGCGCCCGGCTGGTGTTCCATAATACGTGCCGCGGTATGCTGCGGGTCACGGCACTGATGTGGAACGCCGGGCGATCACGTTCAAAACAACTCAATTTGAATGTGCATCAGACGTTGGCCCTCTGTGCATTCATGCGCAGAACGGGTGACAGCACCGCCGCCGGCAGGCAAAGTTGCCGCAGACAATATGGAGACAACAATGACACGTGGATTACCCAGCCGCCGCGCGGTTCTGAGCGGGCTGACGGCTTTTGCTCTTTTCGCAGCCCCGGCCAGCGCGCAAAACGTCAGTGGTGTTTACCGGGCCGAAGGGCGCAATCCCGACGGCAGCGCTTATTCCGGAACCGTGCAGATTCAGGACAATGGCGGGACCGTGGACATGCAGTGGCAGATTGCCGGGCAATCCTATTCCGGCAGCGGTTCGCGCAATGGCGATGTGATCTGGGTGAACTGGGGCCAGACCCATCCGGTGGTCTATGTGCGGATGCCCAGCGGCGAGCTGCACGGCACCTGGGGCAATGGCCGTGCGCTGGAGCGGCTTATACCGTGACCTGAAGCGCCAGCACAAAGCGGATCACTTTTTCCTTGGGCATTTCGCAGGGCTTCAGCTGCGCGCCAAAAGCCAGCCGGTACAGGTTGAGGCTGATGTAATCCCTGCCGCCGCGTTCGTAGGCTACCAGCTTCTGAGCCTTGCCGCCGGCCAGATCCTGGCGGGTTACTGCGTAGTGCCGCCCATCCGCAGAACCGTAAAAGGCACCCAAAGGCAGCGTATCAAAGGCGGCCAGAAACGCGTCCGGCCAGCCACGGCTCACTTCTGGCCGATCCGCGGTTCGGTGCCTGCACGCAATCGCGCGATATTGGCCGCGTGGCGGATGAAAACCACTGCCGCCAGCAGCACCGCCAGCACCGCCACAGGCTGAAAGCCCAGCACCAATGCCCAAACAGCGCCTGAGGCCGCCGAAACCAGCGCTCCCATCGAGGATATCCGGCTGGCTGCCGCTGCTGCCAGCCAAGTCAGGCAGCAGGCAATGCCAACCGGCCAGGCCAGCGCCAGCATCAGGCCCAGGAAAGTAGCAACCCCTTTGCCGCCCTTGAACCGCAGCCAGACCGGGAAGCAATGGCCCAGAAAGGCCATCAGCCCAGCCGCTTGCGCCGCATCCTCGCCGGCCAGGGAGCGGGCCAGCAGCACCGCCGCCGCGCCCTTGCCGCCATCCAGGATCAGTGTCAGTGCCGCGGCGGCTTTGCTTCCAGTGCGCAGGACATTGGTGGTGCCGATATTGCCGGAGCCGATTTCACGCAGGTTGCCCAGCCCGAACGCCTTGGTGACGACCATGCCAAAGGGCACCGACCCCAGGCCGTAGCCAATCACCGCCCACAGGATCAGAACGGCAGCAGAGCTTTCCAGAACAGGCATCAGTCCCTCCGGTAGACGGGCTCACCCGCGACATATGTGGCCTCAACCCGCCCCTGCATCCGCTGGGTGTCAAATGGCGTGTTCTGCGATTTCGAGCGCAGTTTGAAACGGTCCAGCACAAACGGCACGTCCGGATCGAACAACACCAAGTCCGCAGGCGCGCCCTTGGCCAGGCGGCCGCTGTCCAGCCCCAGCCGTTTAGCCGGGTTCAGCGACATAGCGCGGAACAGAGTGGGCAGGTCCAGCAGTTCGGCATGATACAACCGCAGCGCCGCGGGCAGCAGGGTTTCCAGTGCGACAGCACCGGCGGCGGCTTCTTCAAACGGCAGCCGTTTGCTTTCTTCGTCCTGCGGTGTGTGCATCGAGGAAATGATATCGATCAGGCCTGTGCGCACCGCTTCCACAACGGCCAGCCGGTCGTCCTCAGACCGCAGCGGCGGCTTTACCTTGAAAAAGCTGCGGTAGCCGGCCACGTCCAGCTCATTCAGGGTCAGGTGGTGGATTGACGTGCCCGCGGTGATATCCAGCCCGTTGCCCTTGGCACGTTCCAGCGCGGGCAGGGCGCGGGCTGTGGTGATCTGGTCTGCATGATACTTGGCACCTGTCATTTCCAGCAGCGCGATATCGCGGTCCAACCCCATCCGCTCGGCCATTGGCGACACGGCCGGCAGGCCATAAAGCGCGGCGAATTTGCCGGAGGTTGCAGCCGCTCCGGCGCTCAGCACTGGTTCCTGCGGGTGGGCAATGACCAAGGCGCCGCAGGAGCGGGCATAGGTCAGCGCACGCTGAAAGACCTTGGTATTGCCGGTCACATGGTCGCAATCGGAAAACGCCACCGCGCCGGCATCCATCAGGAAGCCGATCTCGGTCATTTCACGCCCTGCGCGCCCTTTGGTCAGCGCCGCCATCGGCAGCACATTCACCGGCGTATCCGCTTGGGCGCGGCGGGTGACGAATTCCAGTGTTTCCGGGCTGTCGATGGCAGGTGCCGTGTCAGGACGGGTGACAATGGTGGTGACGCCGCCCGCTGCCGCAGCAAGTCCTGCGGATTTGTAGCTTTCCTTGTGCCGCTCGCCCGGCTCGCAGACCTTGACGCCGATGTCGACGATGCCTGGCGCCAGGCATTTGCCGCCGCAATCCTGACGGACCGCGTCCTCCGGCCTGATGTTGTGCGCGCGCAGCAACCGGTCAGGATCGCCGGCATTCTTTTCAATTGCCGCGATCCGCCCGTTCTGCACCAGCACCGCACCAGGCGCATCGGTGCCTGCCTCAGGATCAATCAGGCGGGCGTTGGTGAAGAGAGTGGTCATGCCTTGGCTCTTTCAATTGCGTGAAGCGTTGCAGCCGGGTTGGCCTGGTATTTGATCAGGTGTTTGTCGCCGGTCCTGGTGACCACCTGCACATAGCTGCCCATGGTGCGGGTGGTCTCGATTTGGGATAGCATGATATTGCGTTCCGCTGGGCCGGTAAGGGCCGTATCCGTCAGGATCCAGACCACCGCCAGCTCCTCGCTGGCCATATACCAGCCGCGCAGGGCGATGGCGGCCAGGCCGCCAACAGCGCCAGTCCAGATATGCGGGCTGTCCAGGAACCACAGAACCGCCATGGCGCCGCCCATGCCGATCGCCGCCATCCAGGCGTGAGCGCGGACATAGGCGCTGCGGTCCGGTTTGAATTCGGTCTGAGCCATCAAACCGTCAATGCCCAGACAAGCAGTGCGGCCAGCAGCATCACCACAGCAAACAAAGCAGCGCCGATACGGCGGGCTTGGGTGCGCGCCTGCCGCGGGGAAAGTTTCTGGGCGGAATTGGGCTTGGCGCTTTCGGCGGTTGCGGGCGGGGCGCTCCAATTGGTCTGCCGCTCGCCGTATGTGCCCGTCAGGATGATCTGCTCTGCCGGGGTCAGCCGGGTTTCGGCGCCGTCAAAGGCGCGCGAGCGGATCAGCAGCACATGGCCATCCAACGCGTCCAGCATCTCGCGGTCTTCCTCGACCTGCGTCCGCGGCACACCGCAGCCTTCGTTGAGGTAACCGGTCAGGCCGATGTCTTCCAGGTCCGAGACCGGAAAGATCTCCACCTGATCCATATCCAGCACCTTGATCCCCAGAACCTGCGCCAGCGCGCCGGGTTCCTTCAGGAATGCCGCCTGCTCTGGCCGCATGTCGAGTGCAAACAGCCGGATCACGCCGCGTTCGCCTGCCGGGATATGGATTACGCCCTCCACCTGTTCAGCCCGCTTTCGCCTGACGTTCGGCGCGCAGGTTGCGGGCCAGCAGGTCCATTGCCGCCATCCGCACTGCGACCCCCATCTCGACCTGCTCCTGAATGACTGAACGGTTGATGTCGTCGGCGAGCGTTCCGTCGATTTCAACTCCGCGGTTCATCGGGCCGGGATGCATGATGATGGCGTCGGGTTTGGCCTGCGACAGCTTGTCGGCGTCGAGCCCGTAACGATGGTAGTATTCACGTTCGGACGGGATGAAGCCGCCGTCCATGCGCTCTTTCTGCAGCCGCAGCATCATCACCACATCAACGTCCTTAAGGCCTTCGCGCATGTCGTCATAGATCTCGGCGCCGAATTCGGCGAACTGGCCGGGAACCAGCGTCGGCGGGCCAATGAGGCGGATGCGGTTTTCCATTTTGCCCAGCAAGATCAGGTTGGAGCGGGCCACGCGGGAATGGGCAATGTCGCCGCAGATCGCGATGTTCAGCCGGTGCAGCCGGCCTTTGGAGCGGCGGATAGTGAGCGCGTCCAGCAGCGCCTGGGTTGGATGCTCATGCTTGCCGTCGCCGGCATTCAGCACCGCGCAGTTCACCTTCTGCGCCAAGAGATCCACCGCGCCGGAATGCGGATGCCGCACCACCAGAAGGTCCGGGTGCATCGCATTCAGCGTCATCGCGGTGTCGATCAGGGTCTCGCCCTTTTTGATCGAGGAGGCCTGCATCGCCATATTCATAACATCAGCGCCCAGCCGCTTGCCTGCCAGCTCGAAACTCGCTTGGGTACGGGTGGAATTCTCGAAGAACATGTTGATCTGAGTAAGCCCCGCCAGCACGTCGGAATGCTTCTCGGGCCGGCGGTTCAGGGCAACATATTCATCGGCAAGATCAAGAATCGCGGTGATCTCATGCGGTGTCAGCGGTTCGATGCCAAGCAGGTGGCGGTGTTCGAAGGACATATGGGGCAGCTCCGCTTGATTTGCGGGTTCTTATAGGCGGGGTGCACGCGTGCGGCAAGGCGTTGCGGCGGCAGGCAGGCGTTGCGCAGGCGAGGGGCCGGCCCCTCGCGCTCCCCGGAGTATTTCTGAAAAGATGAAAGACTTGAATTTGCAAGATGGCCGCGGAGAGGTGTTCCGCTTGGGCTGCGGGCGGAGTAGCTTGAGCGAATGGAATCGGCATTGGATTACTGGAGCGCCCGGGCGCTGTTGGAGTGGCAGGCGGAGCTTGGCGCAACCGAGGCGCTTTGCGATGCGCCAGTGGACCGCTATGCGCTGGAGCAGGCTGCGCCGAAGCCGAAACCGGGCGCCGCCCCTGCGCCGCCGCCCAAGCCTAAGGAAGCGGACCCTGTTGATGTGGCACAGAAGGCCGCCAAGGGGGCGGCTTCGTTGCCGGCCTTGCGCGATGCCCTTGAGGGTTTCAGCCATTGCGACCTGAAACGCGGCGCGCGTAATCTGGTGTTCTCGGACGGGCAGGCCGACGCACGGGTGATGATCATCGGCGAGGCGCCGGGCCGGGATGAGGATCTGCAGGGCAAACCGTTTACGGGCCGCGCCGGTCAGCTTCTGGACAAGATGCTGGAGGCCATCGGTCTTTCACGTGCCGAGAGCGTCTATATCACCAATGTGCTGCCCTGGCGGCCGCCGCAGAACCGCGATCCGCTGCCGGCCGAGATCGCCATGCTGGCGCCTTTTCTGGAGCGGCATGTGGCGCTGGCAGAGCCGGATATTCTGGTCTTGATGGGCAATCTCAGCTGCCAGGCAGTGCTGGGCAAACGCGGCATTACCCGGCTGCGCGGGCAATGGGATCAGGCCTGGGGCAAGCCGGTGCTGCCGATGTTCCACCCCGCCTATCTGTTGCGCCAGCCGCAGCAGAAGCGGCAGGCCTGGGGTGATCTTCTTGAGCTGAAGGCACGGCTGGGCGCCCTGTCCTGACGGAGGAGGAGCCGCATGAAGATTCTCGCGTTTTCAGATCTGCATCTTTCAAGCAGCCACGCGGTGGAAATCGTGGCGGCCAGCGCGGGTGCTGATCTGGTGATTGGTGCAGGTGATTTTTGTAATATGCGCCAGGGACTGGACCGGGCCGTGGCGATGCTGGCCGGGTTGAAGGCGCCGATGGTGGCGGTGCCCGGCAATGGTGAAAGCGCTGGTGAGTTGCGTGCAGCAGAGTTTCCCGGAACAACCGTGCTGCATGGCGAGGGCGTTGATTTTGAGGGGCTGCGTCTGTTCGGCCTGGGCTATGGCGTGCCTGAAACACCTTTTGGCAGCTGGTCTTGCGACCTAAGCGAAGTTCAGGCGGCAGCGATGCTGGCGGCCTGTGATCATGCGGATATTCTGATCTCCCATTCACCGCCCAAGGGGCTGGGGGACGTGACCTCGGGCGGGCTGTCCGTCGGCTCCATGGCGGTCCGGGCAGCGGCGGAGCGGATCCAGCCGCAATTGCTGCTCTGCGGCCATGTGCATGATTGCTGGGGCTTTCGCGGCAGCATAGGCAGGACGCAGGTGGCCAATCTGGGCCCTTTGGTGAGCTGGTTTGAGGTGCAGCCTTGATTGATGCGGTAACTTTGCTCGCCTTCATCCCGGCAGCGCTGGCGCTGAACCTGACACCGGGCGCGGACATGATGTTCTGTCTTGGCCAGGGGTTGCGCTCGGGGCGCCGGGCGGCGGTGGCGGCAAGTGCCGGGATTTCCGCGGGCAGCATGGTGCATGTGTCCTTGGCGGGGCTAGGGCTGGGGGCGGTGGTATCCGCGATGCCTGCGCTGTTTGATCTGATCCGCTGGGCGGGTGTGGCCTATCTGCTGTATCTGGCCTGGGGCGCCTTGCACGGGGGGCTGGCGGCGGAGGGGCTGCCGCAGCGGCGCGGGGCCGGCGCTTTTCGCAGCGCGCTGCTGGTCAATCTGGCCAATCCCAAGGTGATCCTGTTTGTGCTGGCCTTTGTGCCGCAATTTGTGAAACCCGAGGCCGGCCCGGTGCTGGTGCAGTTCCTGGTCTTCGGGTTGATCCTGGCCGTGGGTGGTTTCTTTATCAACGGGCTGATTGGTGTTTTTGCCGGTCAGGCCGGGCAGCGGTTGACCGGATCGCCGGTGTTCGCGCGCTGGCTGGGCCGGGTTTCGGCCGGAATTTTTGCAGGGCTGGCCGTACGGCTGGCGATTATGGAGAGGGCGTGAAATGTCCCGGATTGACGAAAGCATGGAATTCATCCCGGTCCGTATTGCGGTGCTGACGGTGTCGGACAGCCGCAAAATGGAAGATGACCGCTCCGGCCAGGTGCTGGTGGACCGGTTGCGGGACGCGGGCCACACCCTTGCCGGGCGCAAGATCATTCCCGACGAGCGCGCCGAAATCGCCGCGCAGCTGCGCGCCTGGATCGCCGACCGGGAGGTGGATGTGGTGATTTCAACCGGCGGCACCGGGCTGACCGGGCGGGATGTAACGGTGGAAGCGCACCGGGATGTCTATGAAAAGGAGATCGAGGCCTTTGGCACCGTCTTCACCCATGTCTCGATGCAGAAGATCGGCACCAGCGCGGTGCAATCGCGCGCCACCGGCGGCGTTGCGGGCGGCACCTATCTGTTTGCACTGCCCGGCAGCCCCGGCGCCTGCAAGGACGGCTGGGATGAAATCCTGTCAAAACAGCTTGATTACCGCCACCGGCCCTGCAATTTCGTGGAAATCATGCCCAGATTGGAGGAACATCTGCGCCGGAAGTAACCCCGCGCGGCGTGTAACCTCGTAAACCTGTGCGGAAAATCGTATATTTCCAAGCGGGCACAAGGCATTTGCGCTTTGGCTGGCCGCATCGGCGGTCCCGGCAGCATCCGCCACCGGAAGGGAGAGACATGCGCTTTTTGCGTCAGAGTGTGACTGGGGTGTTCCTGGCGGCCTTAACGGCAGCGCTGCTGCTTTATGCCGGGCAGCTGGTTTTCAGTGCGATTGACGCACAGCTGAATGCGGAGAAAAAAACACCGCCAGTGCGTGAGCGGGTGTTTGCGGTCAATGTAGTGACGGCGGATCTGCAGACCGTGGCGCCGGAGCTGACGGCCTTTGGCCGGGTGGAAAGCCGCCGAGCACTGGAGCTGCGCACAGCGGTGGCGGGCCGGGTCGTGCACCTCTCTGAAGATTTCGAAGACGGCGGCGCGGTCCGCGCAGGTGAAGTGCTGGTGCAAATCGATCCGGCGGATGCGCAGGCGGCGCTGGACCGGGCCGAGGCCGACATGATGGATGCCCGCGCCGAGGAACGCGATGCCGGCCGGGCGCTGATCCTGGCACAGGACGAATTGCAGGCCACCCAGGACCAGGCGCAGCTGCGCGAACGGGCCTTTCAGCGGCAAGTGGATCTGCGGCAGCGCGGAGTTGGCACCGCCGCAACGGTGGAAACGGCGGAGCTTGCGGCTGTGCAGGCACGCCAGGCGGTAATCTCGCGCCGCCAGGCCGTCAGCCAGGCAGAGGCGCGTGTGGATCAGGCTGCCACCCGCGTGGCCCGGGCGCAGATCGCGTTGGACGAAGCGCAGCGCGAGCTGGACGATACAACGATCATGGCGGGTTTTGACGGGACTTTGCAGGCGGTTAACCTGGTGCAGGGGCGGCTGGTTTCGGCCAATGAAAAACTGGCGGATTTGGTTGATCCGGATCTGCTGGAGGCAGCGTTCCGGGTTTCCACTGCGCAATACGCCCGGCTGCTTGATGCCGGGGGCGATCTGCTGCGCGCGCCGGTGCGGGTGTCGCTGGATGCCGCCGGCGCAGGGTTAAGTGCAGCCGGGCAGATTTCCCGCGCCAGCGGGGCTGCCGGTGACGGGCAGACCGGGCGCTTGGTTTATGCCCGGCTGCAGGCTGCGCCGGGGTTTGAACCTGGCGATTTTGTCACCGTAAAAGTGACCGAGCCTGAGGTCGCGGCGGTGGCCCGTGTTCCGGCCTCGGCGCTGGGCGCGGATGGCTCGGTCCTTGTGCTGGGGGCTGAGGACCGGCTGGAGTCATTGGCCGTCGAACTGGTGCGCCGTCAGGGCGATGACGTGCTGATCCGCGGTTCAGGACTGGAAGGCCGCGAGATCGTGACCGGGCGCACGCCGCTTTTGGGGGCTGGCATTAAAGTGCGCCCGCTGCGCCAGGGGGCCGGGGTGCAGGCGCTTCCGCAATTAATCGAGCTGACCGACGAACGCCGGGCCAGGCTTGTGGCGTTTGTCGAGGGCAGCAGCGTGATGCCTTCCGCAATGAAAGAACAGATGCTGCAGCAACTGGCCGAGGCCAGGGTGCCCGTCAGGCTGGTGACCCGGATTGAATCCCGGATGGGGGGCTGAGGGTCATGGTCCGCAAGCTCCCCCGGCCGGCCCGTGGGCTGTTCAGTTACTTCACCCGCCACCGCACCGCCGCAAACCTGCTGCTGGTGATCATGCTGGTGCTGGGCGCCGCAGCGATGCCCAACATGCGGACGCAGTTCTTCCCGGATGTGATTGTCGAACGCGTCACCGTCACCGTCGAATGGGAAGGCGCCGGTCCCGAGGACGTGGACAGCGCCATCGTGCAGATTCTGGAACCGGCACTGCTGGCCGTGGACGGGGTGGAGGAGACATCCTCCAGCTCGCGCGAAGGGCGGGCAACGCTGACGCTGGAGTTTGAGCCTGGCACGGACATGGGGCAGGCCACCGACGATGTGCAGGCCGCGGTCGACGGCATTACCACCCTGCCGGAAGAGGCGGAGGAGCCGGAAGTGCGCCGTGGCGCCTGGCGCGACCGGGTGACCGATGTGGTGATATCCGGGCCTGTGGCCGCCGGCCAGCTGGGTCTGTTTGCGGATGAGCTGGTGACCCGCCTGTTTGAGGCCGGCGTCACCCGCACCACCATCCGCGGCGTGGCTGCACCCGAGACCATCGTCGAGGTGCCCACCGCCATGCTGATGACCCATGACATCACCATGCGCGAAGTCGCCGAGGTCATAGCGGCAGAGGTTGATGCAGATCCGGCAGGCGATGTCAGCGGCGCCAACGCGCGGGTGCGCACCGGCAGCGAGAAACGCAAACCCGACGAGCTGGAAGCCATTGTCCTGCGCACCAATGCCGATGGCTCGGTGCTGACCATTGCCGACGTGGCACAGGTGCGGGTCGAGGGTGTGGACCGCAACCGCTCGTATTTTGTGGACGGCAATCCGGCAATGTCGATCCGGGTGGACCGCTCGGACCAGGGCAATGCCATCCGCTTGCAGGGCCAGGTGCAGGAGGTGGTGGCCGAAATGCAGGCCAGCCTGCCGCAGGGCGTGACGGCGCAGCTGATCCGCACCCGCGCGGGCCGCATCACCGACCGTCTGGATATTCTGATCGACAATGGCCTGATGGGGCTTGCCCTGGTGCTGTGCCTGTTGTTCCTGTTCCTCAACACCCGCATTGCCTTCTGGGTGGCCATGGGCATCCCCGCCTCGATGTTTGCCGCCGTGGCGCTGATGTATGCTGCCGGTATCACCATCAATATGGTCAGCCTGTTCGGTCTGATCATCACCCTGGGGATCGTGGTGGACGATGCAATCGTGGTGGGTGAACACGCCGATTTCCGTGTGCGGCGGCTGGGGGAAAACCCGGTGCAGGCCGCCGAAAATGCGGCCCGGCGGATGGCGATGCCGGTTTTTGCGGCAACGCTGACCACTATCATCGCCTTCTTTGGCCTGACCTTGGTAGGCGGGCGCTTTGGCGAGCTGATCCGCGATATTCCTTTCACCGTGATCGCGGTGCTGGCGGCCTCGCTGGTGGAATGTTTTCTGATCCTGCCCAACCATCTGGCCCATGCCCTGACCCATGCCCAGGCGCGGCATTGGTATGACTGGCCTAACCGGATGGTGAATCGCGGCTTCCGCTGGCTGCGCGACAATGCGTTCCGCCCGTTCATGGGGCTTGTGGTTCAGGCCCGCTATGTGGTGCTGGCCGGGGCGCTGGTGGTTCTGGCCAGCCAGGCGGCGCTGTTCATCAACGGAGACGTGAAGTGGCGCTTTTTCAACGCGCCTGAACGCGGCTCCGTGACCGGCAATTTCGCCATGGTTGAGGGCGCCAGCCGCAGTGATACCCTGGCGATGATGCAGGAAGTGCAGCGAACCACCGAGGCACTGGGCGCGGAATATGCCGCCCGCTATGGCCGCAACCCGCTGGATTTTGTCATAGCCGAGGTAGGCGGCAATGCGGGCCGCGGCCTTGGCGGGGTTGAGGCCAAGGATACAGATCTGCTGGGTGGTATCGCGATTGAATTGATCGATGCCGACCTGCGCCCTTACTCCAGCTTTGCCTTTGTCGCCGAGCTGCAGGAACGGGTGGCGCGGCATCCGCTGGTCGAGACGGTCTCTTTCCGCGGCTGGCGGTCTGGTCCGGGCGGCGACGCGCTGGACGTGCAATTTTCCGGCCCCGGCGTGCAAGTGCTGAAGGATGCCGCGGAAGACCTGAAAACCGCGCTGCTGCGGTTTCCTGAGGTTTCAGCCGTCGAGGACAATCTGGCCTACGACAAAGAGGAGGTGATCCTCGACCTCACCCCGCAAGGCCAGGCGTTGAATTTCACCATTGGCAGCCTGGGACAGGCGTTGCGGGCGCGGCTGAATGGTATTGAGGCCGCGACATACCCGGATGGGCCGCGCAGCGCCAAGATCCGGGTGGAGCTGCCTGAAAATGAGCTGACTGCCGATTTTCTGGAGCGCACGCTGATGCGGGCGCCAAGCGGGATCTACGTTCCGCTGGCCGATATTGTCTCGGTCACCCAGCGCACCGGGTTCTCCACCGTGCGGCGGGAAAACGGTATCCGGGTGATCAGTGTCTCGGGCGACATCTCAGAGGACGACCCCGCCCGGGCTGAAGCCGTGATGCAAGCGTTGCAGCAGGAAATCCTGCCGAAGATCGCCAGCGAGCGGCAGGTGGAATGGACCCTGTCGGGCCTCGCCGAGCAGGAGCAAACCTTCCTGCAGGAGGCAGGCACCGGGCTGATCCTGTGCCTCACCGGCATTTACCTGGTGCTGTCCTGGATCTTTGCCAGCTGGACCCGGCCCCTGGTGGTGATGGCGATCATTCCCTTTGGCCTGGTTGGTACGATTTGGGGCCACTACATGTGGGAGGTGCCGCTGAGCATGTTCACCGTGGTGGGGCTGCTGGGAATGACCGGGATCATTATCAATGATTCGATCGTGCTGGTGACGACCATCGACCAATATGCGCAGGACCGCGGTCTGGTGCCGTCGATCATCGACGCGGCGGCTGACCGGCTGCGGCCGGTGATGCTGACCACTATGACAACTGTTCTGGGGCTGGCGCCCCTGCTGTTTGAGCGCTCGCAGCAGGCTCAGTTCCTGAAGCCGACGGTGATCACATTGGTCTATGGCCTTGGCTTTGGCATGTTCCTGGTCCTGCTGGTGGTGCCGGCACTGGTGGCCATGCAGCGGGACCTTTCACGCCCGATGACCTCGCTGCGCCGGGCGTTGCGGCGCGGCGCCGGGGGCTGCGCTGGCTGGTGCTGGGCACCGCGCTGGCACAGCTTGGCTGGCTGGTGCTGACGCTGGGCTGGGCCATGGCCACCGGCGCGCTGCATCCGGCGCTGCGGGCGTTTACTGCGCTGGCAGCAATGGAGCCGGTGCGCGCCGGACTGCTGGCCTGCATTGCGGGGGCGCTGGTTCTGGCGCTGCTGGCCTATCTGGCCGGAGGCATTGCCTACCGGTTCAGCGCCCGCCAGCGGGTCTGAGCCAGCCGGGCCACATCCGCCACCTGTTCCAGCAATTGCAGGCCGCGGCTTTCGATTTCAGAAATCGGGATCCATTCGGCCTGTTCGGCATCATCATCCGGCACCGGCTCGCCGCTGATATAGCCGCACAGGACCACGGTAAGCAGATACTGGCGCTGTGCCGTGCCTGCCGCATCGCGGGAAATCACATCCACATTGGTGAGGTATTCCAGCGGCTTGGCAATAACTCCGGTTTCCTCCTGCAACTCGCGCGCGGCGGCCTGCAGGGCGGTCTCTCCCATCTCGACATGGCCGCCGGGAAACCCCCACCAGCCCGCATTCGGGTCCTTGCCGCGCTGCACCAGGATGACCTGGTCCCGCCCGCCGAAATGGCGGCAGACCACGGCAATGGTGCCCAGGACCGGACGCTGAGGGCTGCTGGCGGTGCTCATCCGGCGCTGCAGCCCTGGATGTCCACCGCGTGGTTCTGCCCCAGCACCGTGATCCGCAACTGCGAGCGGTCAATGGCATAGGCTTTGCCGTCAGCGGGCAGGAATTCAGTCTCAGCCACCAGCAAACCGCCCTCGCGGCGGGTGGTTGTCTCGCCGGCGTAGAGTTTTGGATTGCCGGGCTCGATCACCGCAACCTCTTCGCCGCCGGCGGACGGCATCGAGATGCGGGCGGTGACTTTCATCCCGTATTCAGACGGGCGCAGGCTGCAGGCGGCATGGCGCACACCGGCTTCTTTGGCCGACCAGGGACGGCTGGCCATCGCAGCGGCAATTGCCGGGTTACGGCCTGCGGCACTGTCCAGCTGCTGGTCAAAGCTCAGCTCGGCCGGCACGCAGACATCCTTGCAGACACCCAGCTGCATCCGGCCTTTCAGCCGCACCGGCTTGCCGGGCTTCTCCGGGGTGATTTCCACCGGCAGCACCAGCTGATCGTGATAGCCGATGGTGCGGTAGCCGGAGGTTTCAAAAATCTCGGGTGCGGGCCAGGTGATCGACAGCCCGCCCACATTGCGCGCACCGCGCCACGAAAAACTGGGCGGAATGCCGGCGTCGCCGGGCGCGCGCCAATAGGTCTTCCAACCCGGCTGCAGCTTGATCCGCAGCGCTCCCATATAGGTGCCGCGCGGGTGATGCCGCCGTCCAGCACCTCAATCTGCACAATCCCGTTGTCAGCGGCGCCAGCAAAGGCCGGGGCGCCCGCTGTCACGGCAAGCAAGGCCGCCAGGGCGGCAGCGTGTCTGTTTTGCATCGGTTTCATGCCTTGATAGATGCGCTTGGCGGCAGGGTTTGCCAAGTCACGTTCGGGTCATTGTCTTGGAGTAAGGGCAGGTTTGCGGCAATTTTGCCGGAGGCTTCACCGGACATGGCCTTTGCACCTCTTGCGTGACAGGCAGGGGGACGTCATGGTGGAGGCAGGCAGCAGGAAAGATGGAATTTCATGGATCTGACTGGCAAGCTCTTGATTGCAATGCCCGGAATCGGCGACCCAAGGTTTGAGCATTCGGTGGTTTTCCTGTGCTCCTACGGCGAGGAAGGGGCGATGGGTCTCATCGTCAACAAGCGCGCGGAAGGGGTGGCGCTGGGGATCTTCTGGAGCAGCTGGACCTGGGCGAAGACGGCAGCGCGGCCGCGGCATTGCCGGTGCGGTTCGGCGGCCCGGTGGAGACCCAGCGCGGCTTTGTGCTGCACACACCGGATTACGAATCGGACGTGAGCTCGCTGAAAGTGCCGGGCGGGTTCTCGATGACCGCGACGCTGGATATTCTGGAAGACATCGCATTGGGGCAGGGTCCGGAACAACTGCTGGTGCTGCTGGGCTATGCGGGCTGGGGGCCGGGGCAGCTGGAATCCGAGATTGCCATGAACGGCTGGCTGACGGCCGACGCCAGACCGGATCTTGTTTTCAGCCTGGCGGACGACAGCAAATGGGAAGCATCGCTGAAAACCCTTGGCGTCGATCCGCTGACACTGTCAGCCAGCGCTGGCCACGCCTGAGCGGCAGGTAAGATGCGCTGCGCCGTCTCAACCGGGTGCTCCCGCCCTTTGTTCCATTCATCATAGATGACCGGAAAAAGGTTGGGCGTGGCGCCGCGCAAGCACGGCGCGCCTCCCGCTGAGGCGGGGCCCGTCCCGGATTTCCTGCCGGGGCTGGTTTCCAGGCCGGAAGGGCGGAGGCTTTCATCAATTGGAAACGCTGCAGTGGCGGTGGTTGTGCTTCCTTGGCGGAAGTAAATCAGCGGCTTGGGTGCATGGCTGGGCCGCGCCGCGCTTGCGCGGCGCCATGACCAACAGTTTGGCACCCATCTTTGATGGGTTTCAAACAGGCGGGAGTGTTCTGCCCTGTTGGTCAGGTGCTGGGACGGCTCAATCCCTTGGCGCGGCGGCGCGGCGGAGACGGTCGTTGATGGCTTCACCCAACCCGTGATCCGGAACCGGCGCCACCGCGATGGGTTTGCCAAGGGAGTCCAGCCGGTGCAGATGGCCAAAGAGATTGGCGGCGGCCTCAGCCAGATCCCGGCTTTCAGAAAGGTTCAGGTCGCACACCCCCGGTCCGAAGCCGAGAAAAAGCCCGCCTTCGTCTGGCGCGCTGGCGTTCAGCCGGACAGGCGCGCCGGGGGCGTAATGCGACAGCAACTGGCCGGGGGCGGTCAGCGGGTCGTGCACATCGCGTACCGCCAGTTTGCGGCCTAGCACCGCTTCGATCTCTTCTGCTGCCAGCCCGCCGGGACGCAGCAGCATCGGCGCGGGGCCTGCAAGTCCGGCAATGGTCGATTCCAGCCCGACCTCGCAGGCGCCATCATCAAGGATCGCGGCAATGCGCCCGTCCAGGCCTGCCTGCACATGGGCCGCCGTGGTGGGGCTGATCTTGCCGGACGGGTTGGCGGATGGGGCGGCAACCGGGCCGTCCAATGCCTGCAGCAAGGCCTGGCCAGCAGGGTGGGCCGGAACGCGCACTCCCAATGTTTCCAGCCCGGCAGTGACCAGCGGTGAAATCCCGTGGCCAGCACGCAGCGGCAGCACCAGGGTCAGCGGGCCAGGCCAGAAAGCCTGGGCCAGCTGCTCTGCCGCCTCATTCCACTGAACATAGCGCTGCGCCGCCTCGGCCGAATGCACATGCGCGATCAATGGGTTGAAGGAGGGCCGCCCCTTGGCCTCATAGATTGCGGCCACAGCCTCGCCCTGCCGGGCATCGGCGCCGAGACCATAGACTGTTTCGGTGGGAAAGGAGACAAGTTTACCCTCCCGAAGCAGTTGGGCGGCCCGGGCAATACCGGTTGCCGTGGCGGCAAGGATTTCTGTGCTTTGCAGGGGCATTCCGGGTGACGCGGCGTTTTGGTTGATTGAAATGAGCGTCCGATTAGGTAATCGGTCAAGCCAATGACCATAATAGGCCCGTGCCGGGAAGCCAAGGCTGCCCGTGCCAGGACGCCCCTTAAATGACCGCCAGAGGACGCCCATGACCTTCCGTGCCCCCGTTTCCGAGTATGAGTTTCTGTTGAACCATGTTGTCGGCTATGATGCCATCCCGGCCACAGACCGATTTGCCGAGGCAACGTCAGATATAGTGAGCGCCATCCTTAACGAGGCTGGCAAAATGTGCGGCGAGGTGATGGCCCCTTTGCAGCGCAACGGCGATCTGACCCCGGCCTTTTTGGAAAACGGCGTCCTGCGGACCTCGCCCGGTTTCGGTGACGGGTTCAAAGCCATCGCCGAGGGCGGCTGGATCGGCATGAGCGCGCCGGAGGAACACGGCGGCATGGGGCTGCCGCTGACCGTGGCCACTGCGGTGAACGAGATGATGGCAGGCGCCTGCCTGTCGCTGCAGCTGGCCCCCTTGATGAGCCAGGGCCAGATCGAGGCGCTGGAGCATCATGCCTCGGATGCGATAAAGGAATTGTACCTGCCCAAGCTGATCTCCGGCGAATGGTCCGGCACTATGAACCTGACCGAACCGCAGGCCGGTTCGGACGTGGGCGCGCTCAGCTCCAAGGCGGTGCCGAATGGCGATGGCACCTATGCGGTCAGCGGCCAGAAGATCTTTATCTCTTGGGGCGATAATGATTTCTGCGGCAATATTTGCCATCTGGTGCTGGCGCGGCTGCCGGACGGCGCGCCGGGGACCAAAGGCATTTCGCTGTTCCTGGTGCCGAAATACCTGCCGGATGCCGACGGCAGCCCGGGCACGGCAAATGATCTCAAGGTCGTCAGCCTTGAGCACAAGATGGGCTTGCACGGCTCTCCCACTTGCGTGATGCAATATGACGGCGCCACCGGCTGGCTGGTCGGCGCGGAGCATGGAGGCATGGCGGCGATGTTCACCATGATGAACAATGCCCGTCTTGGCGTGGGCGGGCAGGGCGTTGGCGCCGGTGAGGGCGCCTATCAGCACGCGCTGGCCTATGCGCTGGAGCGCAAGCAGGGCCGCACCGCCAGCGGTTTCATTGCCGACCACGCCGATGTGCGCCGGATGCTGATGGAAATGAAGGCAGACCTGTTTGCCGCCCGTGCGATCCTTTTGGCCTGCGCGCAGTCGATCGACATGCAGACCGCCACGGGTGAAAGCGGCTGGGCGGCGCGCGCGGCGTTCCTGACGCCGATTGCCAAGGCGTTTGGCACCGACACCGGAATCCGGGTGTCTGAGACCGGGGTGCAGGTGCATGGCGGTATGGGCTTTATTGAGGAATCCGGTGCCGCGCAATATTACCGCGACGTGCGGGTGACAGCGATCTACGAGGGCACTAACGGCATCCAGTCGATGGACCTGGTCGCGCGCAAGATGATGGATGGCGGCGACATGGGTTTTGCCCTGATCGACGAGATCGAAGAGCAGGCCGAACGGGCCCGCGCCACCCATCCGAACATGGCGGAATCTGTCTGGCAGGCTTGCGAGTCCTTGCGTGAGGCCACCGAATGGCTGGTCGCCCAGCAGGATATGCAGGACCGCTTTGCCGGCTCGGTTCCCTACCTGCGGGCCTTTGCCCGGGTGCTGGGCGGCCATTACCATCTGGCGGCAGCGATGGCGGACCAGGGCGGCCCGCGCGAAAAACTGGCGCGGTTCTACATCACCCGGATGCTGCCCGAACATGCCAGCCTGCTGGCCCATGCGCAGGCCGGCGCTGCGGGCACCTTTGCCCTCAGCCTTGAAGAACTGGCAGGTTGATCTGTGACTGATATCCCCGACGTCTCGCCGCGCACCCCGTGGGAAGAACCGCCTGCGCAGGGTGAAGCTATAGAGGTGGCCGAGGGCGTCCTTTGGATGCGTCAGCCGCTGCCGATGAAGCTGGATCACGTCAACATCTACGCGCTGGATGACGGCGATGGCTGGACGGTGATCGACACCGGGTTCAACACCCGCAAAAGCCGCGCGATTTGGGAAAGCCTGATGGCCGGCCCGCTGAAGGGCAAGCCGGTTACCCGCGTTGTCGGCACCCATCATCACCCGGATCACATTGGCCTGGCCGGCTGGTTCCAGTCCGAACACGGCGCCGAACTGATCACCACCCGCACGGCTTGGCTGTTTGCCCGGATGCTGACCCTGGACGTGCAGGACACCTGGCCCGAGGAAACGCTGGCCTATTACCGCAGTGCGGGCATGGATCAGGCGTTTTATGACAAACGCGCCAGCGACCGGCCCTTCAATTTTGCCGACACCGTGTACCCGATGCCGCTGGGCTTCACCCGCATCAAACAGGGGGATGCGATCTGCATGGGCGGGCGCGACTGGGACGTGCATATCGGCAACGGCCACGCGCCTGAACACGCCACTTTCTGGAGCCGCGATGACAATCTGGTGATCACCGGCGATCAGATCCTGTCAACCATCAGCCCCAACATCGGCGTCTACGCGACCGAACCGATGGCAGATCCTCTGGGCGAATGGCTGGAAGCCTGCGAGCGCCTGTCGAAACTGGCGCGTCCCGATCATCTGGCCTTGGGCGGGCACAAGCTGCCGTTCACCCGGCTGCCGCTGCGGATGCAGCAACTGATCGGCAATCACCACGGCGCGCTGGAGCGGCTTATGGATCATCTTTCCGTGCCGCAGACTGCCGCCGATTGCTTTGCGCCGCTGTTCAAGCGCACAATCGGCGAAGGCGAGTACGGGCTTGCGCTGGTCGAGGCGGTGGCCCATGTAAATCATCTGTACCACACCGGCCAGGTGGACCGCTGGAAACGCGGTGACGGCGCCTGGCTTTATCAGCGCAAGGGGTGACGCACCCCGCATTCGGGGAGAGACACCATGAGCGACGAGATTTCGACCAGCGCCGAGGCGGCAGAGGCGGCGGTGCTGCCCTGCGTGCACGAAGTCCATGCCGACCCCGAGGCCTGTGCGGGCCTGCGCAAGGTTCCGGAAAAACTGCAAAAGCAGGATGCCGCCAAAAGCCCGGCACGCTGGGCCTATGAGCGGCTGATCCTTTATATCCAGAATTTCGAACAGCAGCTGGACAGCGAGCACGAGGTTGCGATGGGCTTTGCCGGCGGCAATGCCGGGGTGCTGCGGATCGAAGGCATGGGCTATTACGATCCCGATATCATCACCTTTTACGGCAGCGAAGGCCCCGGCGCGCGCACCCAGCTGGTGCAGCATGTCAGCCAGCTGAATGTGATGCTGCGGGCGGTGCCCAAAGCGCGGGAAGAAGCCCCGGCCAACCGAATCGGATTCCGCCTCGCTTCGGATCTGGAGCAGGAATAAGCTCAGGGGAAGGGCCTGGGCGATTCGCCCGGGCGCCGTGCCGGGGCCGGCCGGACGCCATGGATGCGGGTGGTGTTGTGGAATTCGCCTCGTTTTTCTGACAGATGCGCCCGAATGACGTGGTGACAGAGGGCAGCAAATCCAGTAATCACAGGGAAAATGCACGTGAATTCGAGGGAAAACTCACATGGCTGAACATCAGCACGGCACCATGGACACCGCGGTTCAGGAAAAAGTCTATAACGGCTTTCTGACCTTTATCACCCGCTCCTGCATTGCCCTGGTCTTCTTTGCTCTGTTCCTGGCGGTTTTCGCCACCTGATTTCCGGTTCAAGGAGCGCGCGCCTTGCGTAATCTGCTGTGTCTTGGCGCGGTCCTGCTGGCGCTTGCGGGCTGCGCGGCGCCTCAGCAACCCAATGCGGATGCTGAAACGCTGGCGCGGGTGGCCTACCGCCAGCCCGGCCCGGCGACCCTGACCCTTTACACGATGATCAACAACCGCACCGGGCGGGGCGGCCATGCGTCGCTGATGATCAACGCCTCCGAGCGGGTGATTTTCGACCCCGCAGGTTCGTTCTATGCCTCAGTGGTGCCAGAGCGGAATGACGTTCTGTATGGCATTACTCCCGCCGTGGAGCAGGCCTATCGCGGCGCCCATGCCCGCAGCACCTTCCATGTGGTGGTGCAGCGGGTCGAGGTAACGCCCGAGCAGGCCCAGAAAGCCTATCAGCTGGCGGTGGCCAATGGCCGTGTGCCGGGCGCCTATTGCGCCCAGGCCACCATCGGCATCCTGCAGCAGATCCCCGGGTTCGAAAGCCTGAACCGCACCTTCTACCCGGAAAAACTGTCGGCCCAGTTCGGCCAGCTGCCCGGCGTGGTGACGGACCGCTACTATGAGACCGACAGCGCCGATCTGCAGGCAGGCCTTGCCAAAGGCGACGCCGCGCTGAGCACTGCTGAATAGCACTTCCGCCCGGATAAAGCCGCAGGCGCCGGGCGGGCGCTAAGCGGCGAGGTACAACAGCAGCAGGCACAGCCCCCCGGTGCCCAGGCCCCAAAGCACGTTCCTTGTCAGGTAGCCGACGGCAAAAGTCGCGGCAGCGGCAGCAAAATGCATCACGCTGGGATCGCCGCCCGTGGGCGCCGGCCAGACCACCAACGGCGCCACCAGTGCCGGGATGATCGCCACGGCGGTATAGCGCAGATGCCGCATCAGCCATTCCGGAATGGGCTTGCCGCCCATGAACCCGATAAAGGCAAACCGCAGGGCATAGCTGCCAGCCGCCAGCCCGATGATCACCGTCCACAGGATTGGTGCAGGAATACTGATCATTTTGCGCCCTCCGCCTTGGCCTTTTGCCGCTCCAGCCAAAGCTCCGCCTGGGCACCTGCGATCATGCCCGCAATCCCGGCCACGATCAGGCCGAGGTTATAGGGCAGGGCCGCAGCCGGCAGCGAGGTGGCCACCGCCACGAAACAGGCGGCCACATGGGCAGGCGTGCGCAGCATCGGGCCGATCATCGCCAGAAACGCCAGCGGCAGCACAAAATCCACCCCCCAGCTTTCGGGATGCGGGTGCCGACCAGCGCCCCGACCGCGGTGGCAACCACCCAAACCGGGGCAATGATACCATTGGTGCCAAAGAAGTATGCCATGCGCTGCGGCAGCGGCATTTCCGTCTCGCTCTCGAACTTGACGATGGACAGCGCATAAGACTGATCCACCATGAAATAGGCCGCCAGTGCGCGCTGCCACATCGGCGCACCGCCAAGGTAGGGCGTCAGCGAGGCCGAATACATCGCCATCCGAAGGATCACCGCCAGCGCCGAAATCAGGATGATAATCAGCGGCGCGTTCTCCTGCATCAGCTGCAGCGCAGTGAACTGGGCCGCCCCGGCAAAGACCGCCAATGAAAATGCAAACGCCTCGGGCACGATCAGCCCGGCCTCTGCGGCTAGCACTCCGAACAGAAAGCCAAAGGGCGATGCCATGAAGATGAATGGCGCGCTGTCGCGAAACCCCTTCCAGAAGGCCGATTTGGTGGTGGTGATTGCCATCAGCGCGTCCTAGATTGCGTGCATCCGGCCTACGGGGATGGCAGAAGGAATGCAATTGGTGAGTATGGATATCACGTCAGAATATCTGATCGCGCCCGGCGTCGCCGACCCGCGGCTGACCCGCGCTGTCACCGGGGTGGACCAGAACGGCGAAGCCAGCGACATCTCGGTGGTTGAGGAGCGCCCGCTGACCATCTTCCTGAATTCCCAGGAAATCGTCACCGCAATGACCATCGGCGACTACCCGGAATACCTGGCGCTTGGCTTTCTGCGCAATCAGCGCATGCTGCTGGATGGGGATGAAGTCACCCGCGTCGATTATGACGAGGATCTGGAAGCCGTGGTGGTCCGTACTGCGGTGGAAACCAGTCACGAGGAAAAGCTGAAGAAAAAGACCCGCACCTCCGGCTGCGCAGTCGGCACCGTCTTTGGCGACATGATGGAGGGGCTGGAGGACGTGCAACTGCCGCAGGCCGAGGTCCGCACTTCCTGGCTTTACACGCTGGCCCACAAGATCAACCGCACGCCCTCGCTTTATCTTGAGGCCGGCGCTATCCATGGCACTGTTCTGTGCCAGCAGGACCGCCCGCTGGTCTATATGGAGGACGTCGGCCGCCACAACGCAGTGGACAAGATCGCCGGCTGGATGCTGTCCGAACAGGCCGCGGCGGCGGACAAGATCCTCTACACCACCGGGCGGCTGACCTCGGAGATGGTAATCAAGACCGCGATGATGGGTATCCCGGTGCTGGCCTCACGTTCCGGCTTCACCGCCTGGGGTGTGGAGATTGCGCGCGAGGTCGGCCTGACGCTCATTGGCCGGATGCGCGGCCAGCGGTTCATCTGTCTAGCGGGCGAGGAGCGGCTGCTGCGCGACATGGATCCAAAAGACGCGCCGGTTGAGGAGGAAAAGCATCGCAGGAAGAGCGCGGAATGAGAAACTGGCTTGTTAACACTAAAGGCAGCGCCCGGCCCGGCGGGGTGGAAGCGAAGCGCCCGCCCCGTGGGAGGCGGGACGGGCGCTGCCTGGCCTTCCAGCCAGGCGGAAGCTTTTCCGTTCAGGAGGTGCCGGAATGACCCAACCCCTCGGTGTAATCCTCGCAGGCGGCCTTGCCACCCGGATGGGCGGCGGCGACAAGGGGCGGCTGCTAGTCGGCGGCCAAAGCCTCCTGTCCCGTGTTGTAGACCGGCTGTCGCCGCAGGTCGCGGGCCTGGCAATGAATGCCAATGGCGACCCGGAACGGTTCAGCGATCTGGACCTGCCGGTCATAGCCGACTCGATTGAAGGCTTTGCTGGTCCGCTGGCGGGCGTTCTGGCCGGTCTCGACTGGGCAGCAGAGCAGGGCGCGGACACCATCGTCACCGCTGCCGCCGATACCCCTTTCTTCCCGCTGGATCTTGTGACCCGGCTGACCGCCGCGGCAAAAGGGATGGACCAGCCGCTGGTTATGGCCACCACCCCGCGCACCGGGGACGAGGCACTGAAATCCGGCGGCGGCAAGCGCGTGAACCGGCACCCGGCCTTCGGCCTCTGGCCTGTTGCTCTGCGCGATGACCTGCGCGCGGCGCTTGAGGGCGGTTTGCGCAAGGTGGTGCTGTGGACCGACCAGCACGGCGGCCGCGAGGCGCTGTTCGAGGCCGATCCCTTCGACCCGTTCTTCAACATCAACACGCCGGAAGATCTGGCCAAGGCAGAGGCGTTGCTGAAATGAAGATCTACGGCGTCACCGGCTGGAAGAACAACGGCAAGACCGGGCTGATGGAGCGGCTGGTGGCTGAATTCTGTGAGCGCGGCCTCACCGTTTCCACCATCAAGCACGCCCATCATGCAACGGACGTGGACCAGCCCGGCACCGATAGCCACCGCCACCGGCAGGCCGGTGCGTCGGAGGTGGTGCTGGCCTCGGCTGGCCGCGTTGCAATCATGCAAGAGCTGCGCGATGCGGCAGAACCGCCGCTGGCAGAGCTGCTGGACCGCCTGCGTCCCGTCGATCTGGTGCTGGTCGAGGGCTACAAGCGCGAACCCCACCCCAAGATCGAGGCTTTCCGGCAGGAAGCAGGCACCGAACTGATCGCCCCGGAAGACCCGAACATCCGGGCCGTTGCCAGCAACACCGGGATGGCGCTGGACCGCCCGGTTTTTGATCTGAACGATACGGCAGCGATTGCGGATTTCATCCAGATAGAACTGGGGCTGTGACCCGTTTTGATACTGTTCTCACCGTCGATTGGTCTGCTGCCAAGCGCAGGCCCCGGCGCCAAAGCAAGGATGCGATCTGGCTTGGTGTGGCGCGCGGCGGAACCGCGGAACGGCAAATCTACTGCCGCAGCCGGCAGGAGGCAGAAGTTTGGATCAGCAGCTTCCTCGACGCGGAACAGGCCGCGGGGCGGCGGGTTCTAGCCGCTTTTGATTTTCCCTTTGGCTATCCGCGCGGATTTGCGCGCCGGATCACCGGATCCGATGACCCATTTGCTTTATGGGCCTGGCTGGAAGAGCGGATCGAAGACTCTGAGGACGGAACCAACAACCGGTTTGAAATAGCCTCTGGTATGAACCGGCTGTTTACCGGCCCCGGCCCGTTCTGGGGCAAACCTGATGAGAAGACCTGGCCGGACATTCCCTACCGCAAAGCCGGTATAGTCTATAAAGACGTGGCAGAACGGCGCAACGCGGATCTGGCGGCCAAGGCGGCCTCCTCCTGTTTCCAGCTGTTTTTCAATCCGACTGTTGGCAGCCAGATCCTCATGGGGGTACCGGTTCTGCAGCGGTTGCGGCGCCGGCACAGGGCCGCTGTCTGGCCTTTCGAAAAGGTTGAGACAGCGCAAACTGTTTTTGCAGAAATATGGCCAGGTTTGATCGAGTCGGCCGTTAAGGCCGCAATGGCTGTTGCGGGCCGGGACGAAATACGCGACCGGGTGCAAATGCGGCTATTGTCGCAGGCGCTCAGCCGTCTGCCGGCCGGTGAGCTTGCCGGAATGCTGGCTGCTGTACCTGAGGAAGCACAAGAGGAAGCTTGGATATTGGGCACGGGATACGAAGACCGCTTGAACGCGCTGGCAGCGGATGAACTGGGCAGGCTGACACCGCCGCCGCTCAGCAATGATTGCTTTGCCCTGCCTGCAGGCGTGGATTGGACCCCGGTGGATGACGCGCTGACCCTGCTGCGGGACAGGCTGGGGCCGGTCACCGGAGTGGAAACCCTGCCGCTGGCAGACGCCCTTGGCCGGGTGCTGGCAGAGAGTGCAGTGGCCAAACGCTCCAACCCGCCGCTGCCGAACACGGCGGTGGATGGCTACGGCTTTGCCGGCGGCAAGTCGGAAGGCCCGCATGTGCTGCCGCTGGTGCAGGGAAGGGCGGCGGCAGGCGTGCCCTTTGATGGCACCGTGCCCGCAGGCAGCGCCATCCGCGTTCTGACCGGTGCCGCGCTGCCGGATGGCGTGGACACGGTGATCCTGGAGGAAGACGTCAACACCGACGGCACCGGGATCGCTTTCAACGGCCCGCTGAAACAGGGAACAAACACCCGCAAGGCTGGTGAAGACGTCTGCGCGGGTGACGTCATCTTGCCAGCAGGCCGGGTTATCTCACCCGCCGATCTGGCTCTGGTCTCGGCCACAGGTCTGGCGGAGCTCGCGGTCCGTCTGCCATTGCGGGTCGGTGTGCTCTCCACCGGCGATGAGCTGGTCGAGGCAGGAGAACCCGCAGGCAATGGGCAGATCTTTGACGCCAATCGTCCGATGCTGCTGGCGCTGATCCGCCAGCTGGGGTTTGTACCGGTTGATCTGGGAAAAGCTGCGGATGACCGCGAAGCCTTGCGGGCGGATCTGGACGGCGCCGCCAAACAGGCTGACGTTATCCTGACCTCGGGCGGTGCTTCCGCCGGGGACGAGGACCATATGTCGGCATTGCTGCGCGAAGCGGGCGCGATGCAGGAATGGCGCATCGCGCTGAAACCCGGCCGCCCTCTGGCGCTGGGCATGTGGCAGGGCACGCCGGTCTTCGGCCTGCCGGGCAACCCGGTGGCGGCTCTGGTCTGTACCCTGATTTTTGCCCGCCCGGCGATGGGGCTGATGGCGGGCGCGGGCTGGCAGGTGCCGCAGGCATTTGAAATACCGGCGGCCTTTGAAAAGCGCAAGAAACCGGGCCGCCGCGAATACCTGCGGGCACGGATGCGGAACGGCAGCATTGAGGTGTTCAAATCCGAAGGCTCCGGCCGCATCAGCGGCCTCAGCTGGGCGGAGGGGCTGGTGGAGCTTGGCGACGGCGCCGCAGAGATCAAGCTTGGCGACCCGGTCCGCTTTATCCCTTACAGCAGCTTCGCCATGTAGACAGGGCGCTCCCGCCCGCGGCCCGGCGCATCAAAGATGCTTGCCCGCCGTTGGGCATGGCGCCGTGCTGCGCCCGGCGCGCTACCGCCCCGCCGCTTCTTTCTGGTCAAAAATACCCGCGCCGCAGGCAGTGGCCCGAAGGGCCGCCTTCTCAGTCGAACGTCCCGGCCACCCGGCCCAGCAGCATGAAGGCGCGGGAAGTTCGGGTGTTGCCGAGAGCGGAAATCTCGCCGTCGGTCGCTTCAGCCTCAAACTCAGCGAACATCTGATCAAACCGGCGCAGGAAATGATGCGCGGCGTCGCGGAAAATCGGGTCCTGTTTCATCCGCGCCGCCGTCAGCGCCAGCGAGGTGCGGTCGCGCACGCCGCCAAGAGGGGCCACGGCACGGCCGCGCGCGCCTTGGGCAAATTGGCGCCAAATCTCAGGGCGGGCCATATCAGGGCGCAGGTCATCCATATAGATGCCGTCTTGGCTGAGCAGGGTCAGCACATCCTGCGCTGCCTGAATCACCTGGGCGGCCTTGCGGTCCTGCAGGGCTGCGCGCAGGGCGGCGAAACCGTCCTGATCCTCCGCCGTCTCCGGGAAGTTCAGGGCCCGGATGAAATGTTCGGCCGGCAGCGGCGGCGCGGCATCTTCGGCCTGGGTGCCCAAAGCCAATGATCCTTGTTCGGCCGCCGCCAGCTCGGCCGCTTCGGCAGGAATTGCCGGGCGCACCGGATCGCGGCGGCTGGTGTGGAAGGTGGCCAGCGCGGTTTCGGTCTTGCGGGTCGCCTCGGCGATCTCCTCCAACCGCTTGGCCATCGACGGCTCAGCCACCGCGGCATGCTGCTGCGACTGTGCCAGATAGGTCTGGCGCAAGCCGTCAATGGCGGCCTGCAGCTGTTCGCTTTCCTCCCGCATCACCCGGGCCGAGCGCGCGGCAGAGGCGGCAACCCACAGCATCGCCAGCGGCAGCACCAGTGCCAGAACGCCGGTGATCAGGTCAGCCCATTGCGAAAGCCCGGAATCCGGCGGTGCAAAGACAAAGAACCCGACCGCCGCCAGAAGCCACAGAGCACCCAAGGCAATGGCCGCCAGCTCGGCACCGCCCAGCCCGTTGCCCGCAGGCCCGTCAAGGCGCCGCAACGGGCGATTGCCGCCGGGGTTCGGGGTGGAGCCGGGACTGCTGCTGGAGCCTGTCATGAACACTCGCTGCTTTGCGGATCAGGAATAGACGATCTTGAGAATTTCATATGCGCGGATGCCGCCGGGGGTGCGCACTTCCACACTGTCGCTTTCGTCCTTGCCGATCAAGGCACGCGCAATCGGTGATTTGATGTTCAACAGACCCGCTTCGATGTTGGCCTCGTGTTCGCCAACGATCTGCCAGGTCTTTTCTTCGTCGGTGTCCTCGTCCACCACGGTCACCTTGGCGCCGAATTTGATGGCGCCAGTCAGCTTGGCCGGGTTGATCACGTCGGCCAGCGACAGGATGCCTTCCAGCTCCTTGATGCGGCCCTCGATGAAGGACTGTTTCTCGCGCGCCGAATGATATTCGGCGTTCTCCGACAAATCGCCGAGCTCACGCGCTTCGGCAATTGCCTGAATGATCGCCGGGCGTTCGACGGATTTCAGGTTCTTCAGTTCGCTTTCCAGCGCGGCGTGACCCGTGGGGGTCATCGGGATCTTTTCCATGAGATTGGTCCAGGTCGCTATTATGGTTTTTCTTGTCAGTATGAAAACCGCAGCCCCGCAGCATAAGCCGCGGGGCCTCCGGTCCGGTTGACAATTACCTGACCCAATCCTGCACCTGATTTCAAGTGCGCGCGGGGCTTGCCGGCACGCAATTCCGCCTAAGCGGGCGGTTTGCGGGACTTTTCCACAGAATTGCGCGAAAAAATGCCGCGCAGGGGCCGCTTCGCAAACCCCGCCTGCCATGGAATATCAATCATATTGCACCGCCTCGTATTCGATGCCGTTCTCGTCATGAAAGTAAAACCGGCGGCCCGGTTCATAGTCGCCGTGGTTGATCGGAGTGAAACCCGCAGCCTTTACTGCAGCTTCGGTCGCGTCCAAATCCTCGACGATCACTGCCAAATGATTCAGCCCGCCGACAATGCCATAGCTCTCCGGCGCTTTGCCCGCCGGGGTGCGCGGCGTGTAAAGCGCAAGATAGCTGTCTTCCCCGCCGGTATGCACGGTGTAGCCGCCATTCTTGGCCTCACCCTCCCAGCGCACATGCCAGCCGAAAACCTCTTTCATCCATTTCGCAGTGGCATTGGGGTCGGCCACGGTGACGTTTGCATGTTCAAGAACTGCGCTCATTGGAAATCTCCTTCTCGCCTGAGCAAATCTGTTGATACGACTCACTCTAATTCCTAAACCTAACTTTAGCTCAAGCAGTTTTTCAGGGAGTGCGCCATGCCGTCATCCGCCGGGATTTCCATTGGCTATCTGGCCGGCCGCACAGGTCTTGCCGTGTCCGCGATCCGCTATTACGAGGCGCAGGGGCTGGTGGAACCCTGGCGCAATGCGGGCGGGCAGCGGCGGTTCCACCGCGCCGACATCCGGCGGATGAGCTTTATCATGATTGCCCAGCAGTTCGGCTTTTCGCTGCCGGAGATCCGCGGATTCCTGCAAAGCCTGCCGGGCAGCCGCACCCCCACCAAAGAAGACTGGGCGCGGATTTCGGACAGCTTCCGCAGCCATCTGGACCAGCGAATCGAAACCTTGATGCGGTTGCGCGACAATTTGGACGGCTGCATAGGCTGCGGCTGCCTTTCGCTTCCGAATTGCAAACTGTACAACCCCGAAGACAAGGCTGCACAGAAGGGGCAGGGACCCCGATACCTGATGGGAGACCGGCCCGAGACATGAGCTGCGGCGGAAAATGATCCTTGAATGACGAAAATGGACGCACTTTTTGTCTCAGTTGCCTGTTTTACAGGTGTTTGACGCGGAGTTTGGATTGACCGGCAGGTCTGCCAAACGCTAAGCAACCGCGAAATAATATTGCGCCCACGCACCATTGTGGGGCCGGTAGCGAACAAAAGCCAAGGAGCGCCGCAAAATGGCCGAGATTGAACGCGAAGCGATGGAATACGACGTGGTGATCGTCGGGGCCGGCCCTGCCGGTCTGTCTGCGGCCATCCGCCTGAAACAGCTGGACGCCGACCTTGAGGTCGTGGTCCTGGAAAAAGGCTCGGAAGTGGGCGCGCATATCCTGTCGGGCGCGGTGCTGGACCCCTGCGGCCTGAACGCGCTGATCCCTGATTGGAAGGAAAAAGGCGCGCCGCTGAACGTTGAGGTGAAGGAAGACAACTTCCTGATGCTGGGTGAAGCCGGCCATGTCCGCATTCCCAACTTCCCGATGCCGCCGCTGATGAACAACCACGGCAACTATATTGTCTCGATGGGCAACGTCTGCCGCTGGATGGCGGAACAGGCCGAGGAAATGGGCGTTGAGATCTTCCCGGGCATGGCGTGCTCGGAACTGGTTTACGGCGAAAACGGCGAAGTGAAGGGCGTTGTTGCGGGCGAGTTCGGCAAGAACGCCGACGGCACTCCCGGCCCGTCTTATGAGCCGGGCATGGAGCTGCACGGCAAATATGTTTTCATCTGCGAAGGCGTGCGCGGCTCGCTGGCTAAGGAAGTGATCAATAAATACGATCTCGCCGCCGGCAAGGAAGTGCAGAAATACGGCGTCGGCATGAAAGAGATCTGGGAGATCGACCCGGCCAAGCATAGCGAAGGCACCGTCACCCACACCATGGGCTGGCCGCTGGGCAAGAACGCAGGCGGCGGGTCGTTCATCTATCACCTGGACAACAATCAGGTATACGTCGGTTTTGTGGTGCACCTGAACTACAAGAACCCGCATCTGTTCCCCTATATGGAATTCCAGCGTTTCAAACATCACCCGGTGGTGGCCGAGCTGCTGAAGGGCGGCAAGCGCGTGGCTTATGGCGCCCGCGCAATCACCGAAGGCGGCTGGCAGTCAATGCCGAAACTGGTTGCCCCCGGCGTGGCGCTGCTGGGCTGTTCTGCCGGCATGGTCAACGTGCCGCGCATCAAGGGCAACCATAACGCGATGCTGTCGGGCAAGGCTGCGGCCGAAGCTGCTTTTGATGCGATCAAGGCAGAACGTTCCGGCGACGAACTGGCCGCCTATGAGACCGACGTGCGCGACGGCGCCATCGGCAAGGACCTGAAGATGGTCCGCAACGTCAAGCCGATGTGGTCCAAATGGGGTCTCACCGCCTCGCTCGCTTTTGGCGGCCTGGACATGTGGACCAACAACCTGCTGGGCTTCTCCTTCTTCGGCACCCTGGGCCACGGCAAGAACGACGCCGAAGCAACCGAGGAAGCCTCCAAGCACAAGCCCATCGACTACCCCAAACCCGATGGTGTGCTGTCCTTCGACCGGCTGACCAACGTGTCTTTTGCGATGACCAACCACGAGGAAAGCCAGCCCTGCCACCTGCAGCTGGGCAATGCTGACACTCCGATCCAGGTCAACCTGCCGAAATTCGCCGAACCAGCGCAGCGCTACTGCCCCGCCGGTGTATACGAGGTGGTGGAAAAAGACGGCCAGCCGGAGTTCGTGGTCAACTTCCAGAACTGCGTCCACTGCAAGACCTGCGACATCAAGGACCCGTCCCAGAACATCACCTGGACCACGCCGCAGGGCGGCGACGGGCCGAACTACCCGAACATGTGATCGGAATTTCAGCTTTTCGGCGCGGTTTTGCCGGAATTTATGGGGCGGCCCTCGGGCCGCCCCATTGCGTGTTGACGGGCGGCGCACTACGCTTTCTTAGAAGAGCAAAGAGCAGTAAATCGTAAAGGGGTCCCGCGTGCCCGTATCCATTCTTCGCACCCTGTCCTGTGCGGCCCTGGTGGCCGCTTCCGTGCCTGCCGCGCAGGCGGAAGGGCTGGCCGGCTCATATCTGGCCGGACGGGCCGCAACCTATGACAGCGATTTTGCTGCCGCGGCTCTGTATTACACGCAGGCCCTGGCCCGCGATCCGCAGAACCCGCTGCTGATGGAAAACGTGGTCTTTGCGCAGCTCGCCATGGGCAAGGCTGAACTGGCGGTGCCGGTCGCCGCAAGGCTGCTACAGGCCGGTGCCCGCAGCCAGGTGGCCAATATCATTATTGCAGGCGGCCATGCCGCAGATGGTGATTTCCAGGCAATCCTGGACCGCGACGCCGAACAGGAAGCAATCCATCCGCTGGTGGACGGTTTGCTGGAAGGCTGGGCGCATATCGGCAACGGCTCCGTTTCCAGCGCGCTCAAGACCTTTGAACGGCTGGCCGAAGATGGCAGCCTGCGGCCCTTTGTGCTCTACCACCGGGCACTTGCACTGGCCTCGGCCGGTGACTACGGCGGGGCCGAGGCGCTGTTTGCCGCCGAAGATGGCCGCCTGGCCACACTCAGCCGCCGGGCGGCAGTTGCAAGGGTGCAGATCCTGTCGCAGCTGGGCCGCAGCGATGACGCCCGTGAAGCGCTGAATGCAGCCTTCGGCAGCCGCCTGGATCCCGGGCTGGAAGCCATGGATGCGCAGCTCGCCGCCGGGGAAACGCTTGCCTACACCATTGCCCCCAGCCCGCGGGAGGGGGTGGCTGAGGTGTTCTATACTCTTGGAGCGGCGCTGAATGGCGACACCGCCAACGATTACGTGCTGATGTACGCCCGCATGGCGGCTTCACTGCGCCCCGATCATGTGGACGCAATCCTGCTGAGCGCCGGGCTGCTGGACCAGCTGGGCCGCTACGAGCTGTCGGTTGCGACCTACAAGCAGGTGCCCAGCGGCCATCCCGACTATCACGCCGCTGAAATGGGCCGCGCCGAGGCGCTGCGCCGCGCTGCCAAACCGGACGCGGCAATCGAAGTTCTGGAACAGCTGGCGCGGGACTTCCCGGAACAGCCCAGCGTCTATGTCAGCCTCGGCGATCTGCTGCGCCAGCAGGAAGACTACGCGGGTGCTGCCGACGCTTATGACAAGGCGCTGGCCAATACATCCGAAGACTCCGGCACCCGCTGGTTCCTCTACTATGCCCGCGGTATCTGCCATGAACGGCTGGACCAATGGGACCAGGCCGAGGCCGATTTCCGCGCCTCGCTGGAACTGGACCCGAACCGGCCGCAGGTGCTGAATTACCTGGGTTATTCGCTGGTTGAAAAAAGCAGCAAGCTGGACGAGGCGCTGGAAATGATCGAACGCGCCGTCGCGGCACGTCCTGATTCCGGCTTCATCGTCGATTCCCTGGGCTGGGTGCTTTATCGCATGGGCCAGTTTGACGATGCGGTTGCCCATATGGAACGCGCGGTTGAGCTGATGCCGGTGGACCCGGTGGTCAATGACCACCTGGGCGACGTCTACTGGGCCGTGGGCCGGGAGCGTGAAGCAGAATTCCAGTGGAAGCGGGCGCTGTCTTTTATCGATCCGGAAGACACCGATGGCGAAGCCGACCCGAACGCATCCGCCGCAAACTGGAAGTGGGCCTGGACGCAGTTCTGGCCGAGGAGGGCGCTGAGCCCCTGAAGGTCGCCAATGGCGGCTGAGGTCTTTGCACCTGCCAAGATCAACCTGACCCTGCATGTGACCGGCCGCCGCGACGACGGCTATCACCTGCTGGATTCGCTGGTGGTCTTTGCCGATTCGGGGGATCTGCTGCAGCTTGATCCAGGACCTGAGCTGGCGTTGGATGTCTCCGGCCTGTTTGCGGGCGGCGTGCCGGCGGATGAGCGCAACCTGGTTTGGAAAGCCGCCGCGGGGGCAGGCTGGACCGGCCGGATCGGTCTCGACAAACATCTGCCCCATGGCGCAGGCATCGGTGGCGGCTCCTCGGACGCCGCTGCGGTTCTGCGGGCACTTTCCGGGCAGGGCTGCGGTATTCCCGATGATTTGCCGCTGTCGCTTGGCGCTGATGTGCCGGTCTGCATGGCGGCCCGTGGGTCCCGGATGCAGGGGATCGGCGAGCAGGTCGCGCCGGTGGAGCTGCCAGAGCTGCATGCGCTGCTTGTTAATACCGGCGCACATGTCCCGACCGGGCAAGTGTTTTGCGAACTTGCCTCCCGTAACAATTCGCCGATGCCGCAGGACATTCCGGCTTTCGCCTCCGCTGAAGACTGCGCCGCGTGGCTTGGCGAACAGCGCAACGACCTGGAGGCTCCGGCCACCAGTGTAGCGCCGGAAATTGAACGGGTGCTCGCGGACCTGCGCTGCTCCCGCAACGCGCTGCTGGCCCGCATGTCCGGTTCCGGCGCCACCTGTTTTGCGCTCTACCCATCAAGGAAAGCCGCGCATTTTGCAGCCTATGAAATCGGGGCGGAGCATCCCGAGTGGTGGTGCAGTGCAGTCACTTTGACCTGAAGCACTGCGCGCGGCGGAACACGGGCACTCCCGCCTGCGGCCCGGCGCATCAAAGATGCTTGTCCGCCGTTGGGCCGGGCGCCGCGCTCACGCACGGCGCGGTACCGTCCTGCTGCTTCTTTCTGGTCCTAAATACCTCCGGGGGTGAGGCCGGAATGGCCGAGGGGGCAGCGCCCCCTTTACCCGGTCAGTTCAGCCGCGAAACCACATAGCCGGCCAGATCGCGCAGCATGCTGCGGATCTCGTGATCGGGCAGGACGTCAAGTGCCGCCTTCGCCTTTGCCGCCCAGCCATTGGCGTCTTCGCGGGTGGCCTCCAGCGTGCCGTACTTTGCCATCAGTGCCAGCGCTTGCTCCAGGTCGCCGTCTTCCTGCTTGCCCTTCTCGATGGTGCGGGTCCAGAACGCGCGCTCTTCGTCTGTCGCCTGCGCCACCGCTTTGATCACCGGCAGTGTCAGCTTGCGTTCGCGGAAGTCGTCACCGACATTCTTGCCGGTGGCCTTGCTGTCGCCCTGATAGTCCAAAAGGTCATCCGCGATCTGGAAGGCAATCCCCAGCGCGTCGCCATAGTCAAACAGCGCCTTCACCTGTGCCTCGGAGGCGCCGGCGATCACGCCGCCCACTTCCGTCGCCGCCGAGAACAGCGCAGCGGTCTTGCCGCGCACCACCTGCAAATAGATGTCCTCACCGGTTTTCAGGTTCGAGGCTGCCGTCATCTGCAGCACTTCGCCCTCGGCAATGGTGGCCGAAGCATTGGCCAGGATATCCAGTACCCGCAAGGAGCCGGTCTCAACCATCAGCTGGAAGCTGCGGGCAAACAGGTAGTCGCCGACCAGAACCGAGCTTTTGTTGTCCCAGAGCAGGTTCGCTGTAGGCCGCCCGCGCCGTTGGGCGCTTTCATCAACCACATCGTCATGCAGCAGGGTCGCGGTGTGGATGAATTCCACCGTGGCGGCCAGTTTCAGATGGTGATCGCCCTGATAGCCGCACATCTTTGCTGCCGCCAGTGTCAGCATCGGCCGCAGGCGCTTGCCGCCGGCCTCAACCAGATGCGCGGTCACCTCGGGGATGCGCGGCGCATGTTGCGAGGCCATCCGCTTGCGGATCAGCACATTCACTGCGTCCAGTTCCTGGCTCAGCGTGGCGGCCAGCATTTCATGCGGCTTCCTGGTCATCACTTCGTCCATCACTTTCCCGCTCGCAAGGCTCGACAAGGCCGGGGCCTTGCCCTTAGATCCAATCCTATGAAAGAGCTTTTGCGCAGCACCGATCCGACGATCATGGCCTTTGCCTCCGCCCTTCTTGAGGGTGAGGATATAGACTGCTTTCAAATGGACGTAAATATGAGCATCCTGGAAGGCGGGATCGGGATTTTCCCGCGCCGCCTGATGGTGCGCGCGGATGATTACGACGATGCGCTGGTGGTGATGCGCGACAATGAAATCCCGCTGGGCCGATGACCGCATTTGCGGAAGACGCGCTGAGCTGCAACGGCTTTCTTGGCGGCAGGGTGCGGCTGTGGCAGCCCGTAAAGGGATACCGTGCGGGGGTGGATCCTGTGCTGCTGGCCGCAGCGGTCCCGGCAAGGCCAGGCGAGGCGGTTCTGGAACTGGGCTGCGGTGCCGGCCAGGCTTTGCTGTGTCTTGCAGCGCGGGTGCCGGATCTGCAGCTGGCGGGGGTTGAGCTGCAGTCGCCTTACGCGGAGCTGGCCCGGTGCAATGCTGCGGAAAACGGTCAGGAGATCGAGGTGTTCGAGGCTGATTTATCAGCGTTGCCGGAGGTTCTGAAACAGCGCCAGTTCCATCACGTCTTTGCCAATCCGCCTTATTACAAACCGGGTGCCCATAGTCTGGCGCGCGATGCCGGCAGGCAGGTCGCACTGGGAGAGGGCACGCCGCTGGCAGACTGGATCACAACCGCCGCCCGCCGTCTGGCGCCGAAAGGATACCTGCACATGATCCAGCGCGCTGACCGGCTGCCGGACATGCTGGCGGCCTGCAGCGGCGGCCTTGGCTCGGTCGAGGTGCTGCCGCTGGCCCCGCGCCAGGGACGGGGGGCCGAGCTGGTGATCTTGCGCGCGCGCAAGGGCGGCCGGGCGGATTTCCGGCTGCATGCGCCGCTGATTCTGCATGAGGGTGCCCGGCATCAGCGGGACGGAGACAGCTACCACCCGAAAATCCGGGCTGTTCTGCGCGAGGCGGCGGCCTTGCCTTGGCCGGTTTAACGGGGGTTTTCCAGCGCCGCGAATATAGGGGTCAAGCTATCTGCATTCAACTTATGCGGACTGTTGTCCGGCGGGTTTCTGCCATAATGCGCTTTTACCTGCGGCAAAATGCGCGGCGCATGGCCGATACGAAAATTTCATGACAAAAATACTGCGGCTGCGGCGTGACAGACGTAAAAACTTGTGGTCCACTCTTTGGTGTCAAACACATCTAGCTCAACGAAGGAGGGTTGCCATGAGCCTTAGCTCGCATCTGACCGAACTTAAGAAGAAGCACGAGCATCTGAGCATGGAAGTGGAACAGGCCCAGCGATCGCCCAGTACCGACGGTCTGGAAATCGCATCAATGAAAAAGCAAAAGCTCAAGCTGAAAGAAGAGATTGAGCGTCTGACGACTGAACTGGTCTGAAGAGTTTCCGCCGGAACGCATCCCGGCACTGCACATCGGAGGGTCTGCCCGGCGCGGCGGCCCTCTTTTTACTTGGCGGGATCAGCTTGCCGAACCGGCCCCGGCCGCAATCAGCGCCCCGCCCATCAGCCGCGACAGCACCGAATAGCCGGACCAGGTCAGCGCGCACAACAGCGCCAGCCCGTAGGTGGGAAGATACTGCGCCTCAAACCCGCCGCCGCTCGCAATGATGGTCGCCGCCCCGGCAAAACCTAAGCCAGTGCCGATGGTGAAGTACAGCGCATTCAGCAGCAAGGGCGGGACGGGCGCGGTTCCGACGGTCAGCAACGCCAGAAGCGACCACAATAAAACAGCGATGAAGCCGATGGCGGTCGCACGGGATTTGGTCATGGCGGCGGGATGTCCTCAACCGGGATGATGTCAAAAGCCTCCGAGACGTAGGCGGTTTTTTCAATCTCGGTAACAAACCAGTCCCGGAACGCCGCGATCGGCGGCCGCGTTTCGGTGCCGGGCGCGCAAAGAAACCGGAAATGCGCCTTGGTCTCAATTGCGGTCTTAAACGGCGCCACCAGCCGGCCGGCATGCAGATCGGTGACCGCCATGCCGCGCCGGCCCAGAGCCACGCCGGCCCCCGTGACAGCGGCGTCGATTGCATGGTCGGCTTGCGAGAAATGCGAGCCATGGGTCGGTTTGAAGTCGATGCCTTGGGTGCGGAACCAGGCCGGCCAATCGCAGGGCGGGTCCAGAAAATCGATGGATTCGTCAAAGATCAGCGGCGCCTCCATCAGGCTTTCCGGCGTGGTATAGCGCTCCGCCAGCTCCGGCGACATCACTGGCGTCACCCATTCCGGCGGTACCCGCAGCACATAGTAACCCTCATCCGGGCCATAGCCGAACCGGATTGCCACATCGACGTCATCGCGGACAAAATCCAGCATCCGCAACGTGGCCGAAAACCGCAGGTCGATCTCGGGATGTGCACGGGCAAATTCATACAGCCGCGGCGCCAGCCATTTTGCCGTCAGCCCCGGCCCGGCGGTTACTGTCAGCGTGGTGTTGTCCTGCAGGCGGCGCACGGTGCGCCAGGCAGCGGTCAGCGCCTCGAACCCTTCCGCCGCTCCGGGGGCCAGTGTCTTTCCCGCCTCAGTCAGCTCTACCGCGCGGTTCAGGCGGCGGAACAGGGGCTGGCCCAGATGCTCTTCCAGTGATTTGATCTGAAACGACAGCGCCGCAGGGGTCACATTCAGCTCCTCCGCCGCCTTGGCAAAGGACATGTGACGGGCCGCGGCATCAAAAGCGCGCAGGGCGGTGAGGGGGGGCAGACGGTCAGACATCTCACACAAGTACAGCTTAACTGAACCTGTGCAAAGTCTCGTTTGTGTGTTTGACGGAACGTCTTCATATTGGCTGCAGGTAAAGGATACTGATCCGAAAAGGAGGCCGAAGATGCTGGAATACTCTGCTGATGCCGCCGTGAAGTCTGCCATGGCCCGTGCCCATGCCGAGCGCGGTAAGGTGCTGAAAAATGCGCTGAAACTGGCCTGGACCCGGCTGTTTGGCGCACGGTCTGTGCCAGCCCTCCGCCCCAAGATTTCCCGCTGGGCCTGAGCGCGCTCTGTTTCGAGAAAAGGCACTTACGGGATAGGAAAAGGGCCGGTCCAAATGGACCGGCCCTTGCCGTTTCTTCTGATGTGAAAGATCAGACGAAGAACTGCGCGCCGTTGGCGGAGATGGTCGAGCCGTTGATGAAGCCCGAGTCGTCAGACGCCAGGAAGGCGACGCAGCGGGCAATCTCTTCCGGCTCGCCCAGACGGCCGGCAGGGATCTGGCCAATGATCGACTCGCGTACCTTTTCCGGCACCGCCATCACCATTTCGGTCGCGATATAGCCGGGGCAGATGGCGTTGGCGGTGATGCCTGCGCGCGCACCTTCCTGGGCCAGTGATTTTACGATGCCCAGATCGCCCGCCTTGGTCGCGGCGTAGTTCACCTGGGCGAACTGGCCCTTCTGGCCGTTGATCGAGGAGATCACGACGACGCGGCCGAACTTACGCTCGCGCATGCCGGGCCAGACCGGATGAATGGTGTTGAAAACGCCGGTCAGGTTGGTGTCGATCACTTCCTGCCACTGCTGCGGCGTCATCTTGTGGAAAGGCGCGTCGCGGGTGATGCCGGCATTGGCGACCACGATGTCGATCGGACCCAAATCCGCTTCGACCTTGGCAATGCCGGCGGCGCTGTCTTCGTAGTTGCCAACATTCCACTTATAGGTCTTGATGCCGGTTTCGTCGGTGAATTTTGCCGCGGCTTCGTCATTGCCGGCATAAGTGGCGGCGACATTGCAGCCCTGCGCCTTCAGCGCTTGGGAAATTGCTGCGCCGATGCCGCGGGAGCCGCCGGTGACGAGTGCAGTACGTGCCATTCAAGAATCCTCCAGTATTAGTCTCTTGGTAATCTTGCTACAGTTTTCATTTTGCGGGCGCAACAATATTGCGTGATGATTTTTCTGCGGTGCCGCAAGAAAATTGTCGCACCCACAGTATATACTTGTTTTGTAAAAGAAAAAGGACGCCGCAGGGGCGTCCTTCACTTTTTGCGGTTTTGTGCCGGTTACGGGCGTTCAACGCACAAGGCAACGCCCATGCCGCCGCCGATGCACAGGGTGGCCAGGCCTTTTTTGGCACCGCGGCGTTTCATT
This sequence comes from Leisingera sp. NJS201, assembly GCF_004535885.1. Taxonomy (NCBI): domain Bacteria; kingdom Pseudomonadati; phylum Pseudomonadota; class Alphaproteobacteria; order Rhodobacterales; family Roseobacteraceae; genus Leisingera; species Leisingera sp. NJS201. The sequence goes on along the minus strand of NZ_CP038234.1, from coordinate 3,330,222 downwards.
TCGAACAGCAGCGTGTTCAGCACCCGGCAGCCCGAGGCGCCGATCGGGTGGCCGATGGCAATGGCGCCGCCGTTCACGTTCACAATCGACGGATCCCAGCCCATGTCCTTGTTCACGGCACAGGCCTGCGCGGCAAAGGCCTCGTTGGCTTCGACCAGATCCAGGTCGCCAACCGACCAGCCGGCCTTTTCCAGCGCCTTGCGCGAGGCATAGATCGGGCCAACGCCCATGATCGACGGGTCCAGGCCGGCCGTGGCATAAGACGCGATGCGGGCCAGCGGCTCGATGCCGCGCTTTTCGGCTTCATCGGCGCTCATCAGCAGGGTGGCGGCGGCGCCGTCGTTCAGGCCCGAGGCATTGGCAGCGGTGACAGACCCGTCCTTGGCAAAGGCCGGACGCAGTTTCTGCATCGCTTCCATGGTGGCGCCGTGACGGATGTATTCGTCCTGGTCCACAACAATGTCGCCCTTGCGGTGCTTGACGGTGAAGGCGGCGATCTCATCGGCGAATTTGCCGGCTTTCTGCGCCGCTTCCGCTTTGTTCTGCGAAGCCACGGCAAACTCGTCCTGCATCTCGCGGGAGATCTGCCACTGCTCGGCCACGTTCTCGGCGGTCTGGCCCATGTGGTAGCCGTTGAAAGCGTCCCACAGACCGTCGCGGATCATGGTGTCGATATATTTCATATCGCCCATCTTCTGGCCGGCCCGCAGATGTGCTGCATGGGGGCTGAGGGTCATGTTCTCCTGGCCGCCGGCGGCGACGATCGAGGCATCGCCCAGCATGATGTGCTGTGCGCCCAGTGCCACGGCGCGCAGGCCCGAACCGCACACCTGGTTAAGGCCCCAGGCGGCGCTTTCCTGCGGCAGACCGGCGTTGATATGTGCCTGACGGGCCGGGTTCTGGCCCTGTGCGGCGGTCAGAACCTGGCCAAGGATGGTTTCCGAGACTTCGGATTTGTCCACGCCGGCCCGCTCCACCACGGCTTCCAGCACGGCTGCGCCCAGATCGTGGGCAGGGGTGTTGGCGAACGAGCCGCCAAAGGAGCCGACGGCGGTGCGCGCGGCGGATGCAATTACAACATTGGTCATTGATTTCTGGTCCTCTGCCATCAATTCAGGTCTTCCGGGGATCTTTGCGCGCGGGATGCGAAATCGGGCGCGCAACAATCTTTCCCGTATCCTCCGGGTGCCGACATAATCTATTGCTGCATGTGCAGCAATTGACAGGGTGTCTCAGGGGGGGCCGCAGAGTCAACCGCCAGAAACGCCTCGCGGCACAGGATTCCCGTCAGCCGGAGGAGAACCTTCCGCAAAGCAGCGAAACAACACGCAAACTGCGTCAGCACCCTGGTCTTTGAATGCGCTGGAATAGCAGGGCTGGCAGGTCAGGGACTCTGATGTGAATACGATAGAGGCAGCGCACGGAAACCTTGCCCTTCTCAGGGCGCTTTTGCGGCGCCTCGGTCGGGTTGGGGCTGGGCCGGGCAAGCAGCTTTTCTGCCCTCAACTGCGTCCTGAACATCCTCGCACCGTGAATGGGGGCCATGTGAACCTGCTGATCAGGGAGGTTTCCGCGACCGTCCGCGGTGTCAGCTCCCTGGGCGTGCTCAGCTTGCCTCCCGGCGCTGCTTCATGTCTTCAATCCAAGGCGGCGAGACGGAAGGCGCGCCAAACAGGTAGCCTTGCAAGCAATCAACGCCGTTTTCGACCAGGAATTCCGCATCCTCCTGGCTTTCCACCGATTCCGCGACGGTGAACATGTCAAATTGCTTGGCAATGCCGACCAGGGCGCGGACAACGGACTGGTTGTCATGGCTGGTGTGAATACCGCGCACGAATTGGCCGTCGATCTTGACCGCATCAAAGAAGAACTGGCGGAAATGGCCGATCGCGGTGGTGCTGGCGCCGAAATTGTCCAGCGCAAAGGCAATCCCGTGCTGTTGCATCCGCCCCATGAAATCCGTCACCAGTTCCGGTGCCGCCATCGCCGAAGCCTCGGATATCTCCAGCACCAGCCGCTCGCCCAGTGTTGCGTCGCGTTTCAGGAACCGGTCCAACACGTTTACCCAGCGCTGATAGCCGATGGAGCGGGCCGACATGTTCACAGACAGGCGGATCCGCGGGTATTTATCCAACGCCCGCAATCCATGCTGCAGGGCCAGGCAGTCCATCTCGCGGCCGATTTCCTTTTCTTCGACCACATGCATGAATTCCCGGGCGGGAATCACCCGGCCAGTCGGATCCAGCACCCGGATGTACCCCTCGTAAAACGCCACTCCATGCGGTGCCATTGCCTGCATGACGGGCTGATAGGCCAGCACGGTCTGATTGTGGCGCACCGCATCTGCAACCATGTCCAGGGTGGATCGGTCGCGGCCGGTCACCGCTGCATTCAGCGGGTTTTCAGAGCCTTCGGGTAATTCTGCATTGGCGTTGAGTTTGGTCATGTGCTGCTGGGGCCCTGTTCCGGCAAAGGTGTGGCACAGTATGGTGCTCCCGGCAGTTTCACGCAAAAGGGTTGAAGCGGAATTAAAGTTCGAATTTGAATGATCTGCCTGATGCCGCCGCGGTAAGCTTAGCCGTCAAAGCCGGGGGTGCCTGCATCTTCGGGGTGGCGGGCGAGGTGGTCTGCCTTGATCCCTGCTGAGGTGCTGCGGCTGCCATCGTGGCTGTAACCCGGCGGTGCAAAAGCATAGAGAAACCGCTGTTTCCAGCTGAGGCCGGGCTGGGCCATGTCTTTGAAAATGCCCGCCCATTCATGAAAGGCGACGCGCAGCGGATTGAAAGTGGCGATGTTGTGGACCAGGCCGAAATCGGGGCGGTCGTGATCCTGCTCGGGCACAAATGTGCCGAAAATCCTGTCCCAGATAATGAAAACGCCGGCATAGTTGCAATCCAGATAGCGGGCATTGCGACCGTGATGGGCGCGGTGGTGGCTGGGGGTGTTCATCACCGCTTCGAACCAGCGCGGCAGGCGGTTTATCGTCTCGGTATGAATCCAGAACTGGTAGATCAGGTTCAACCCGCCGCAAAACAGCACCAGCGCCGGATGGAACCCCAGCAGAACCATCGGCGCCTTTACCACCATCATGAAGGTGAAGGTCCCGGTCCAGGTCTGCCGCAGGGCGGTTGTCAGGTTGTAGTGCTGGCTGGAGTGATGATTCACGTGGGACGCCCAGACCCAGCGGATCCTGTGGCCGAAGCGGTGCACCCAGTAGTAGCGCAGATCGTCCAGCACAAAACATACCAGCACTGCCCAAAGGGACGTGCCCATGTCCAGCGGCGTGATCCGCCACAGCAGCATCAGAAAACCCCAGGCAGCAAAGCCCAGCAGCAGCCCTTCGGCGACGCTGCCCGCGCCCATGATCAGCGAGGTGACCGCATCGCGCGTCTCATACCGCCCGCCGCGCCGTTTCAAGGCGATCCACAACAGTTCGGCCAGAATGGCGGCGATGAAGAACGGCACTGCCAGCTGGGTGGCATCGGGGTAAGAGATTGTTCCGGTCATACGGCCTCCTGAGCGGCGGCGGCGATCAGCGCCTGCCAGTGGGCGCGCTCGGTGCCCGTCAGTGCCAAAGACAGGGCCGGGGCGCTGAAGTCTTTGAAGTCAAAGCGCAAACCGGCCGGGCTTGGGGACACGGCGGCAGCGTGCAGATGCCGGGCCACGGTGTCAGCGCCAAAAGCCCAGACCAGGCCCGGGCCGCTTTGGGCCGCAATCAGCGCGGCATGGCCGCCTGCCGCGGGCAGCACATCGCGGATGCTGTCGCCGGGGCAATGCCGCAGCCAGGCTTTGCGCGCAGTCTCCGTGGTCAGCACAGCGCGTTCAGACCGTCCCGACAGATGCAGGATTACGGCAATTGCGGATATCCCGCCCGCAACCAGGGCCAGCAGCAGTTCAAGCGGCATTTTGTCCTCCCGCAGGGCAGACTGGCGGGAGGGCAGGCCCCTGTCAAAGGTGGCGTGGGGTCAAGCGGATCCTGTCCCGCCTGCAGAGAAGGGCGGGTAAACCGCGCGCCGGCGCTTCTGGATTAAACCGTGGCAGCCGTGCGCTGCGGCTTTGCCAGAACCTGCATCTGCACCACTTGTTCAACAAAGGGCACCAGCCCTTCGGGTCCTGAAGACCGGTCCTTCAAATGGATGCAGACGTCCGGGCGCAGCGCCGCAATGATGCCGATGAGGTCGCCGCGGATCTGGTCGTCCAGGCCCGCGCCCATGATCACGCATTCGATACGCGGTTCGGTTTCCAGCTGGCGCACCACCTCGGGCTGGTCATGCGCGCCCAGCCAGTGGATCGGCAGATGGTCCAGCTCCTCAGCCACATTGCCAATCACATGCGGCAGCTTGCCGATCAGTAACACAACAGGTTTCATTTTACTCTCCACCCTATAGGCGGGCGCCTTTTAGGGGCGTCCCTCAAGGAGGAAGTAGCACAAAATCCTGCCGGGTCAGGGGGCGGCTACGGCTGGGTTATATGGATAACACGGCAATTGTCGCGTTTTTGTTCAATAACATTCTGAACAAAGAACGCTGTGTTATCCCGTGCTGTATTTGAGACGCCCTGCCGACAGAATTTCAGGGCACCAGCGGTTGCCTCGATTTCCGTATCTCGGTTCCAAACATGGCCCGTGTCGCCGTTCTCTGTCATCGCAAAGGCGCCGTATTTCCCTTTGACTTGCCTTTGTTGGTATTTCCGGAAGGCGATGTTTCCGTGCTGGCTTAGGGTTGTGCCGTCGTCGGCCGCTGGCTTCTTTGGGGTGATCGTTGCATGGAGTTTGCACTGCGACGGCTGTTGTGATTTCAACCGGCAAGACTTTCTTGCATAGTAAACTGCAAGCTCAAGGCTTGTAGTTTCTGCAATGCTGCCTACTAGATCCTCCTCGAGGTTGACAAACATCGCAGCATAGAAATCAGCGTGTTTTTTGAAGGAGGAGAATTTCTTCTTGGCATCCCCTTTTAAGCGGAAAGAAGAGTGAACCGTCACCTTGGAACGATATCCTTCGAGCAGGACTTCTTCTGCTTGAAGGGAAGCCGTGTTTGTAAATAGCACAGTTGCAATCGCCGCGATGCCTGCAATGAATCTAGTCAAAGTAGTCTCCTGGAGCCGGTAGTCCGGCCCCAAGCTACTCATTTGACTGTCAATCGCAAGCTACTCTGACGCGATCATCGCCTTCACGATCTCCTTGGCGCTGTCCGAGTTCCACTCGGCATCACCCAGCAGCCGCGCCACTTCCTTGCCGTCGCGGTCCAGAAGCACCGTGATCGGCAGGCCGATCACCGCCATCTCGCGTGCCAGTGCCTGTTTCGGGTCCTGGTGGCGGGGCAGGTTGGTGATGCCGTTCTCGTCAAAGAATTTCTGGATGCCCGCGGGAGAGTTGCGCCCGGTGGCAATGGTCACCACTTCGAAATCCTCGCCGCCGAATTCCTCCTGCAGTTCGGCCAGCTGCGGCATTTCCTTGCGGCAGGGGGCGCACCAGGTGGCCCAGAAGTTCAACAGCACCACCTTGCCCTGGTAATCCTCCAGGCTGGCTGTGCCGGCACCGTTGGCCAGTTCAAATGCGGCGGCGGATACATCCCGCGGCTCGGAATGCACGACCAGGCGGCGGAGGCTGTCTTCACGCAAGCCCTCCAGTTGCGCCTGATCCGCGGCAACCGCGGCATTTGCACCCAAGGCGAGGGCCATATAAAGGGAAAGCTGACGAAACAGACGCATATTATCTCCGGGGTTCCACACCATGACAGATCAATCCTCGAACCAGATGTGGGGCGGCCGCTTTGCCGCAGGTCCCGACGCGATCATGGAGGCGATCAATGCCTCGATCGGGTTCGACAAGCGGATGGCAGCACAGGACATCGCAGGCTCAAGGGCCCATGCGGCAATGTTGGCCGCAGCAGGCGTTATTACGGATAATGATGCTGAGGCCATTCGGGAAGGGCTGCTCACCGTTTTGTCAGAGATCGAGGGCGGAACTTTTCAGTTTTCCACCGCACTGGAAGACATCCACATGAATGTGGAGGCCCGCCTGAAAGAAATCATCGGTGAACCTGCAGGCCGTCTGCACACGGGCCGCTCGCGCAATGACCAGGTGGCAACCGATTTCAAACTTTGGGTGCGGGACCAGCTGGATGCGGCGGAATCGGGTCTGCTGGCGCTGATCCGGGCGCTTCTGTCGCAGGCTGAGGCGGGCGCTGACTGGGTGATGCCGGGCTTCACCCATCTGCAGACTGCGCAGCCCGTCACCTGGGGCCACCATATGATGGCCTATGTGGAAATGTTCGGCCGTGATCTGTCGCGCGTGCGCGACGCCCGCGCACGGATGAATGAATCGCCTCTGGGGGCTGCGGCGCTGGCAGGCACGTCTTTCCCGATCGACCGCGACATGACAGCAAAGGCGCTGGGCTTTGACCGCCCGGCAGCCAACTCGCTGGATGCGGTCAGCGACCGCGATTTTGCGCTGGAATTCCTGTCTGTGGCCTCGATCAGCGCAGTGCATCTCAGCCGCTTTGCCGAGGAGCTGGTGATCTGGTCCTCGGCCCAGTTCCGGTTCGTGACCCTGTCGGATCGCTTCTCCACCGGCTCGTCGATCATGCCGCAAAAGAAGAACCCGGATGCTGCTGAGCTGATCCGCGCCAAGGTGGGCCGCATTTTCGGTGCCAATACCGCGCTGATGATGGTGATGAAGGGGCTGCCCTTGGCCTATTCCAAGGACATGCAGGAAGATAAGGAACAGGTCTTTGATGCTGCCGACAACTGGATGCTGGCGCTGGCGGCGATGGAAGGCATGGTAAAAGACATGACCGGCAACCGCGAAAGTCTGGCGGCGGCGGCCGGCTCCGGCTTCTCCACTGCCACCGATCTGGCCGACTGGATGGTGCGGGTGCTGAAGGTGCCGTTCCGCGACGCCCATCATGTGACCGGCACGCTGGTTGCGATGGCCGAAAGCCGCGGCTGCGACCTGCCGGACCTTTCGCTTGCAGACATGCAGGGTGTCCATGCAGAGATCACCGATGACATCTTCTCTGTGCTTGGCGTTGAGAATTCGGTAAACTCGCGCATGTCTTATGGCGGCACCGCGCCGGCGCAAGTGCGCGCGCAGATCGCCCGCTGGACAGAGATGCTGGCAAGCTGAGGCCGCGAGGCGCGGCCCGCGGCAAGGAGGCAGATAATGCGCAACATAATCTTTGCATTGCTTGGTCTGGCGGTTCTGGCCGCCTGCGGTGTCGATGGCGAACCGGTGCAGCCGACACTGAACGCCGGTGTCGGCGTCGGGGACAGTGGTGTCCACGTGGGCGGCGCGGTCGGGCTGCACAAGGGGCCGGTCAGTATTTTCCTGGGGTTCTAGCGGCCCGCGCACTTGACGCGGTGCCCTTGACACACCACCTCTGAACCGTCCCTGCCGGCCGCTGGGACGGTTTTCATTTGGGGATTTTGTGATGAAATCTGCAGTTGTATTTCTGTGCCTGATTGGGCTTGCAGCCTGCGATACCGGACCGCAGGCATCCAAACCGCTGCAAAAGCAAGAACCCGCAGCGACCGGGGTGTCGGTTTCCGGATATGGCCGGGTCGGGGTTTCTCATACGTTTTAGGCGCAAGCCTTATTGCCGTTTGGCCCTTCGGTCCGTCCGGTTGCTGTTTTCTGCTACCCGTTCTGCAATAAAGTGCTGAGCTTCAGCAGTAAGGAATGGCGCCGCCGCCATGGAGGCGGGACGGGAGGTTCCGCCCGCACGCTGAACGTTGTCTCTGCTTGCCCTTGCCAAAGGGCCCGGTTCCAATGTGCCGGGGGTGTCAGGCCCATCGGTGACCGCGATCAGAATGCATGATGGCATCCGCCGTTTGAAATCACATGAGGACGGGGTGCGCCGGCCGCGCAACGCCGCGAATGCTGCGTTTGCCGCAGCCGTTTCGCAGTGAGTATTTCGGGAAAGATGAAGGCTGGCTTTCGGTGTTTTCATCTTTCCGCAAATACTCAATTCCCGGCGCACGTGCGGAATGAATCGCATGCAGGTTATGACGCAGCCCGCCGCGCACCAGCGCGGCGCCAGGCCCAACGGGCGCGGGCGCATCTTTGATGCGTCTGCGGCGGGCGGGAGGGCCGCTTTGTGTCTGCCAGGGCGCGCGGAGCGGAATCATTTGATCCGTCTGCCCCTTTTGCCCTAAACGCGGAGCCATGGATCATTTTCTCTACCGCGACGGCGCGCTTTTCGCCGAAGACGTTCCCATCTCCGAGATCGCCGCGGCGGTGGGCACTCCGTTCTATGTCTATTCCACCGCAACTCTGCTGCGCCACTTCCGCCTGTTTGACGAGGCGCTGGAGGGCACTGAGCACTTGGTCTGCTATGCGATGAAGGCCGCCAGCAATCAGGCGATCCTTAAAACTTTGGCCGGGGCCGGGGCGGGCATGGATGTGGTCAGCCAGGGCGAATACCTGCGGGCTAAGGCCGCAGGGGTTCCGGGGGACAGGATTGTTTTTTCCGGCGTCGGCAAGACGGCAGAGGAAATCCGGGTGGCCCTGACCGGCGGCATCCGCCAGTTCAACGTCGAATCAGAACCGGAAATGGAAGTGATCAGTGCCGTGGCGCTGGAGCTGGGCCTTGTTGCCCCCATCACCATCCGGGTCAACCCGGATGTGGACGCCAAGACCCATGCCAAAATCGCCACCGGCAAATCCGAGAATAAATTCGGCATCCCGATTGCCCGGGCGCGGGACGTCTATGCCCGCGCCGCCGCCTTGCCGGGGTTGGACGTGGTCGGGATTGACGTTCACATCGGTTCGCAGCTGACCGATCTGGAACCGTTCCGGCTTGCCTATCAAAAGGTGGCGGAGCTAACGGAGATCCTGCGCAGCGAAGGCCACGATATCCGCCGTCTGGATCTTGGCGGCGGTCTGGGCATTCCTTACGAGCGCTCCAATTCCGCGCCGCCGCTGCCGGTGGAATACGGCAAGATGGTCAAGGAGACGCTGGGCCATCTGGGCTGCGAAATCGAGATTGAGCCAGGGCGGCTGATTGCCGGCAACGCGGGCCAGCTGGTGTCCAAGGTGATCTATGTGAAATCGGGCGAAGGCCGTGATTTCCTGATCCTGGATGCTGCGATGAATGATCTGATCCGCCCGGCGATGTATGAGGCGCATCACGATATCGTGCCGGTGCAGGAGCCTGCGCCAGGTGTCGAGAGCCAGCCTTATGATATTGTCGGCCCTGTTTGCGAAACCGGCGATACCTTTGCCAAGCAGCGCGATCTGCCGCCCCTGGCGGCGGGCGATCTGGTTTCTTTCCGCAGTGCCGGTGCTTACGGCGCGGTGATGGCGAGCGAGTACAATTCGCGCCCGCTGATCCCCGAAGTGCTTGTGCATGAGGATCAATTTGCGGTTATTCGCCGGCGGCCGGACTATGAAGAGATGATAAACCGCGATACCATTCCGGAGTGGCTCTGACGCGATCCGGCGCGGGCCATCAGAACGTGAGGCCCGTATGTCCTTGTTCCGCCGAGATGACCGGCAGGCCGATCCGGTCCTGAAACGCCTGCGCTGGCCTATGCTGCTGACGCAGGCCTCACTTGTGGCCGAACGTGCGATGCGGGCCTTCTGGCCGCTGGCCTCGGTGCTGATGACGGGGCTGGCGGCGCTGATGCTGGGCTTGCATTTGCTGCTGCCGGAAACAGTGGTTTGGGCCGGTTCAATTGTTATTGTTGTGAGCGCCGCAGCTGCCGCGGGCTGGGGCGCCTGGAGGTTCAGCTGGCCAGCCCGGGGCGAGGCTTTGGCGCGTCTGGACGAAACCCTGCCGGGGCGACCGGTTGCAGCGGTGCTGGACACCCAGGCTGCCGGGGCAGAGGATGCCGCATCGATCGCCTTGTGGAACGCGCATCAGCGCCGGATGGCTGAGGCCGCGGCACAGGCACGGGCGCCTGCACCGGATCTGAACGTTGCCGCAGCGGACCCTTACGCGTTGCGATACGTTGCGGGGCTGTTTCTGGCGGTGGCGCTGCTGTTCGGCTCGATCTGGCAAGCAGTGTCGATCAAGGAGCTGGGAGCGGAGAGCGCAACCGTCCTCAGCGGACCGGCCTGGGAAGGCTGGGCAGAGCCGCCCGCCTATACCCGCCTGCCGGTTCTGTATTTGAACGATCAAGCCGGAGGCATCTTGAAACTGCCGGAAGGCAGCCGCGTCACCCTGCGGTTCTATGGCGAGGCGGGGGCGCTAAACCTGACGCAGAGCGTCACAGGCCAAAGCACAGAACAGCCGCCGGACTTGGACGGTGCGATCGAATTCGACGTCATCCGCAGCGGCTCAGTTTCAATTGATGGCTCCGGCGGACGCAGCTGGCAGGTGGAGGTGATCCCGGATCATCCGCCCAAAGTCGCGGTTGCGGGCCAGCCGGAGCTGGAAAACGACGGCTACACAACGCTGGCCTTTGCGGCGCGCGATGACTATGGCGTCGCCGCGGGTCAGGTCCGGATTGCACTGGATCTGGCTGCGGTGGAGCGGCGCCACGGCCTGGCCGCAGAACCCGACCCGCGCGAGGTGCTGGTGCTGGATCTGCCGCTGCCGCTGTCGGGCTCGCGCAAGGAATTCACCGAAAAACTGATCGAGGATTTCGCCCGGCACGCTTGGGCCAACCTGCCGGTGGTCTTTACCTTTTCGGCGGTTGATGAGGCCGGGCAATCGGCCGCAGCGGCGGGCTTTGGCACCGAGCTTGTCACCCGCCGTTTCTTTGATCCGCTGGCGGCTGCGGTGATCGAGCAGCGCCGGGATCTGCTGTGGTCGCGCGCAAATGCGCCGCGGGTGGCGCAGATCCTGCGCACCCTGTCGCACCGCCCCGAAGACCTGTTCCGCGACTATGGCGGTTACCTGCGGCTGCGCACCATCCTGCGGCGGCTTGAAAGCTATACCGTGCAGGGCAGCATTCCCGAGCCGCAACAGGCGGAAATAACCGCGGCGCTGTGGGATCTTGCGATCCAGCTGGAAGAGGGCGACGTGGGCGATGCGCTGGAACGGATGCAGCGGGCGCAGGAACGGCTGAGCCAGGCCATGCGCGATGGTGCCAGCGATCAGGAGATCGCCCAATTGATGCAGGAGCTGCGCGAGGCGACCCAGGACTATATGCGCCAACTGAGCCGGCAGGCAGAAGCGAACGGCGAGGTGATGGAGCCGGGCGAGATGCCCGAGGACATGATGACCCTCAGCCAGGATGACCTGCAAGCGATGATGGACCGCATCCAGGAGCTGATGGAGCAGGGCCGCATGGCCGAAGCCGAGCAGGCGCTGCGCGAGTTTCAGGAAATGATGGAAAACATGCGGATGACCCGCGCGCAGCAGGGGCAGGGCCAGGGCGACGAGGGCCGCCAGGCGATGGAGGGGCTTGGCGAAACCCTGCGGGAGCAGCAGGGGCTTTCCGATCAGGCCTTCCGCGACCTGCAGGAACAGTTCAACCCCGGCGCCCGCAGCGGCGAGAGCCAGGGTAACGAAGGCCGTGACGGCGGTCTGGGCCGCGGCCAGAGCCATCAGGGCGGGCAGGGCGGTGACAGCGGCCTGGACGGGCGGGGCAGCGACGGCGCCGACAGCCGCAATCCCGAAGGTTCCGGCCCTGATGGCCGCGAGCAGCCGGGCGCGGGCGGCTCGCTTGCTGACCGCCAGCAGGCCCTGCGCCGGCAATTGCAGCGGCAGCAGGAGGGATTGCCCTATCTGGACGGTGAGGCCGGCGACGCCGCCCGCGAAGCCCTGGACCGGGCGGGCCGGGCGATGGAGGGCGCTGAGGACGCGCTGCGCGGCGGTGATATGGCCGAAGCGATTGACCAGCAGTCCGAGGCGATGGAAGCGCTGCGCGAAGGCATGCGCAACCTAGGCGAAGCACTGGCGCAGCGCGAAGACGGCCAGCGCAATGGCCAGGGGCAGCCTTCGGCCACGGCTGAGGGTGAGCGGCTGGACCCGCTGGGCCGCAGCAATGGATCGGTGGACGATGGCGGCAAGGTGGGAGAGGGCAACGCCTATCGCCGCGCCTGGAACCTGCTGGAGGACATCCGCCGCCGGGCAGGAGAGCGTGAGCGCAGCGAGCGGGAGCGCAATTACCTGCAACGGCTGCTGGACAGGTTCTGAAACCCGGCCGCCAGCGGCAACCGGATGTCTTAAACGCCAGGAAAAGAATGCTGACCGGATGGTGTTACTGGGGCGGTGTTACTGAGGCGGCGCTACTGGGTGCTGGTCAGGGATCTGACCTGGTCATCCAGCCACAGCCGCATCTGATCCACCCAGCCGACATAACTGCTGAGTGCCGGATCCGCTTGCGGCAGTTTTTCCGAGATCAGCGGCGCGTTGTCATAGACCATGACCAGCATCAATGCGGCAATCACCGACAGTGAAAACCCGCGGGCAAAGCTGCTTTTGCGCCGCACCGGCGGTTCTTCCGAGGCGGCCTGCGGTGCAGGGGCCGCACTGCCTGCAGAGCGCAAAGTTGAATTGATTTCTTCGATATCCGGCAGCAATTCCTTGCGCGAGCCGGTTTCAGCTGCGGCCAGCTGGCGCGGGTCTTCACCGCGGATACGGGCCATCCGGTCGCGGGCCTGGCGGCTGCGGCGGGCGGCCTCGTCTTCCGGCGTTGTGGCTTCTTCGAGGCCCAGATCAGGCTGCGTTTCCAGGCTGTGACCCTCTGCCGCGCGCAGCGAGGCTTCGCGCTCGGCCTCCTCGCGCAGGATATCGGACAAGGCAGGATCCAGAGCACGGGTCCGTTGCGGTGCTGGTGCCGCCGCGGGCTCCTCGTCCGCGGCCTCCGTTTCATCCGCACCCGGCTGGCCGTCCGGATCATCCTCTAGGCGGGTCTCCGGTGCGCCGGCTGCTGGCTCCGCCGGATCCTGCGGCTCCGGAACAGGTGCAGGGGCGGCGTCCGGGATTTCACCTGTGGATTGGTCCGGGGATTCGCTTGGGACGTCCCTGGGCATGTCCGGCTCAGGGTGTTCTTCTGCTGCTTGCGAAAGTGCTTCGCCGTTTGCGCCCGTGTCCGGCGCGTCTTGCCCAGCGGTGCGTGCTGCAACAGCCCCGCTGCCGCCTGAAACCAGGTCTGGCCGCAATTGGAACACTGCACATCCCGGCCTTCGTCGGGGATCACGTCCTCGGGAACTTCGTACTGGGCTGCACAATTCGGGCAGGTCAGGCGCATCATGCTCTCCTCGGCACCATCCTGCCGGCCAGCAGGCGGCAGGTTGTTTTTCAAGAGATTATATGCAGGCCGGCGGTCCGGTGAAAGAGTCAATTGCCGTTGCCGCCCCGGCGCGGCGGCGGCGGGGGTTTCCCGGCAACAGAGCCCCATTGAAACTGCTGATCCCTTGGGGCAAAACACCGGAGCGCCATTTTTGCGGCGCAATCGGGGGCAGCGGTGATCGAGCTGGAGAACGTGGGCTATAATTACGGCGGCGGCGAGCTGCTGGATGCGGTGTCAGTGCAGCTGGCGCCAGGTTCTTTTCATTTCCTGACCGGCCCGTCCGGCGCAGGCAAGACGACGCTCTTGAAACTGTGTTATGGCGCGCTGATGCCGACCTCGGGCCGGGTGCGCGCCTTCAATATGGATGTAAAGGGGCTGGACCGCGATCAGATGGCCCATCTGCGCCGCCGCGTCGGGGTCGTGCACCAGGATTGCCGGTTCCTGGACCATTTGCCGGTGATTGAGAATATCGCCCTGCCGCTGCTGGTCTCCGGGCGGGAGCTGACGCATGAGGAACCCAACCTGCGCGAGCTGCTGAATTGGGTCGGCCTGTCCGAACGTGCCCATGCGCTGCCGCCGGAATTGTCGGGCGGTGAGCGGCAGCGGGCGGCGCTGGCCCGGTCAGTCATCCTGTCGCCGGATGTGATTATCGCGGATGAACCGACGGGTAACGTGGACTGGGAAATGTCGCAGCGGCTGCTGCAACTGCTGGTTGAGCTGAACCGGATGGGCAAGACCATTCTGGTGGCAACCCATGATCTGTCGCTGATCCGGGCGGCCAAGAACCAGGTGCAGGCCCGGGTGCTGCGGATCTCCAACCGGCAATTGCAGCTGGCGGGGGCGGACCTATGACCGAGGGCAAACTGCGCAAGCTGATCCTGGGCGATACCCAGGCCAACCGGGTGGTGCCGCCAAGCGGCTTTACCGCCCATCTGACGCTTTTTGTTTCCGCCGCGATGGCCTTTCTTGCTGTCTTTGCGCTGGCGCTGTCGATGGCCTCCGGGCGGCTGGCAGACCAATGGGCCTCAGAGCTGGCGCGGGCTGCAACCCTGCGCATCAACGCGCCGGCAGAGCAGCGCGCGGCACAGACCGAGGCGGCGCTGGAAATCCTGCGTCAGACACCGGGTGTGGCTACCGCCCGCGCGCTGTCGGGAGAGGAACAGGCGGCGCTGCTGGCGCCCTGGTTCGGCTCCAGCCTGCCGGTTGGCAGCCTGCCGCTGCCGCAGCTGATCGAAGTCACAAGCGAGGATCCCGGATATGACGCTGCCGGGCTGCGCCTGCGGCTGCAGGCCGAAGTGCCGGGCGCGGTTCTGGATGACCATACCCGCTGGCGCGCGCCGCTGGTCGATGCCGCCAGGTCGCTGCGCAGGCTGGCCTGGGTGTCGATCCTGCTGATCGGCAGCGCAACGGCGGCAATGATCACCCTTGCCGCCAATGCGGCCCTTGCCGCCAATGCGCAAGTGATCGAGGTTCTGCGGCTGGTCGGGGCGCTGGACAGCTATATCGCCCAGGCTTTTATACGCCGCTTTACTCTGCGCGCCTTAAGCGGCGCTGCAGCGGGGGTGGCCCTTGGCATGATTGGCGTCTGGCTGATGCCGGAAGCCTCGGATGAAGGCGGCTTCCTGACCGGTCTCGGCTTTCAGGGCTGGGGCTGGCTGGTACCGCTGGTGATCCCGGTACTTGGCGCGCTGGTGGCTTTTGCCGCCACCACCCGTGCCGCCACCAAACGTTTGGGAGCACTGTCGTGAAAAACCCGGTTCAATGGCTGCGTTCAGCGGTCTTTCTGCTGCAGATGTATCTGGCAATGCTGGTGCTGGGGCTGTTGTTTGCTCCTTGGGCCGCAGTATCCCCCAAGGGTGCGCGCACGGCCTGTAAGTCTTATGCGCGCTGGGTCCTGTGGACCGCGCGCTGGATGGTTGGCATTCAGACCGAAGTCCGTGGCCAGGTGCCCTCTGGGGAAGTGATTGTCGCCGCCAAACATCAAAGTTTCCTGGATATCCTGATCATCTTCAATGCTGTACCCTCGGCCCGCTTCATCATGAAGCGCGAATTGATGTGGACCCCGGTGATCGGTGTTTATGCCAAGCGTCTGGGCTGTGTGCCAGTCAACCGCGGCCGGCGCGGGTCGGCCATTGCCAAGATGGTCAAGGATGTCGCCGCGCAAAGCCGCGAGCCGGGCCAGCTGATCATCTATTCCCAAGGCACCCGCGTGGCCCCCGGTGCCCGCAAGCCTTACAAGATAGGTACTGCAGTGCTTTATGAGGGGCTGAGCCAGCCCTGCGTGCCGGCCGCCACCAATGTCGGCGTGTTCTGGCCGCGCAAGGGTATTTACCGCAAGCCTGGCCTTGCAGTGGTGGAGTTCCTGGAACCGATGCAACCGGGGAGCAGCCGCGACGAATTTATGGCGCAGCTGGAAATGCGGGTAGAAAGCCGGTCGGATGATCTGATGCGGGAAGCCGGGTTTGACCCGGGCACGGCTGAGCAACGGGCCTGACCAGCCGGAGCGGGACGCCCGCCGGGGCCAAGAAAATTCGAATTTTCTTGGCAAAATTCTTTGAAGAATTTTTTGCCCGGCGGGTGCCGGGCGGGCTGCATCAGCGCAGGACTTCGCCTATCAGAACCTGCGGCTGGACGTCCGTAAAGTTCGGAATGTCGTCCAGAGCCGGCCCTGCTGCCTGCATCGCGGTATCCATGGCCGCCTGATCGGCAAAGGTCATCGTGGCGATAGCAAAAAACGGCGGCGGGACATCCGGTCCGCCCGCCAGCCCCCTCGTCACCACAATTGACTGCAAATGCGGCCCGATGTGCTGGTCCACAACCTTCATGTGGGTGTCAGCGTAATAGGCATAGTCGAATGTTTTTCCGTCACTGACGGGGTAGATGACTTGTAAAGAAACGGCCATAGCGGTGTCTCCTGCGGGGTGAAATCGAGGCTCAGTAAAGAGCGGATCGCCAGCCGTGCCAATCGAAAAAGGGCAGCTGCGGTGAGCTGCGCCTTGTTATGTTCGGTGACTCGCCGGGTTTAGCTGTGAATCGGCCCGTCGCCGCAGGCCAGGGCAGCCTCGCGCACCGCCTCGGAATAAGTCGGATGCGCGTGACAGGTCAGCGCCACATCTTCGGCGGAGGCGCCGAATTCCATCGCCACACACAGCTCATGGATCATGTCGCCCGCGGCCGGACCGATGATCGCAGCCCCCAGGATGCGGTCGGTTTCCTTGTCGGCGATGATCTTGACAAAGCCGCCCTCGGCCTGGCCGACGGCCTTGGCCCGCGCATTGCCCATGAACATGAACTTGCCCACCTTGACCTTCTTACCTTCGGCCTTCAGCGCGTCCTCGGTGGCGCCCACGGTGGCCACTTCCGGCGTGGTGTAGACGACACCCGGAATGACGCCGTAATTCACATGGCCATGCTTGCCTGCAATAACACTGGCAACTGCCATGCCCTCATCCTCGGCCTTGTGCGCCAGCATCGGGCCTTCGATCACGTCGCCGATGGCATAGACGCCTGGCACATTGGTGCGCCAGTGATCGTCCGTGGCGATCTGGCCGCGTTCGGTCATTTTGACACCCAGCGCGTCCAGCCCCAAGCCATCGCTGTAGGGCTTGCGCCCGGTGGCAACCAGCACCACATCGGCGTCCAGTGTCACCTCATCGCCGCCTTTCTTGGGCTGGTATTTGACCTTGGCCTTGGTCTTGGTGGTCTCCACCCCCTGCACCGCAGCGCCCAGGATGATATTCAGCCCCTGCTTTTCCAGGATCCGCTTGAAGCTGCGCTGCACGTCCTTGTCCATCCCCGGACAGACCGCATCCATGTACTCCACCACGGTCACCTCAGATCCCAGACGGGCATAGACCGAGCCCAACTCCAGCCCGATCACACCTGCGCCAATGACGGCCAGCTTCTTGGGGATCTTCGGCAGCTCCAGCGCGCCTGTGGAGGAGACCACGATCTTCTCGTCGATCTCGACGCCCGGAATGGAGGCGGGGACCGAGCCGGAGGCGATCACGATGTTCTTTGCCTCATGCACGTCGTCGCCGACCTGCACCTTGCCCGCCGCGGGGATTGAGGCCCAGCCCTTGATCCAATCGATCTTGTTCTTCTTGAACAGGAACTCGATGCCGCCGGTGTTCTGGGTGATGACCTCATCCTTGTAGGTCTTCATCTGGTCCCAATCGACCGACGGCGATTTGCCCTTGAGGCCCATATGGGCAAAATTGTGCTCTGCCTCATGCAGCAGGTGGGTCGAGTGCAGCAGCGCCTTGGACGGAATGCAGCCCACATTGAGACAGGTGCCGCCGAGGGTTTCGCGGCCCTCGACCACAGCTGTCTTCAGTCCCAGCTGGGCGCAGCGGATGGCGCAGACATAGCCGCCGGGGCCGGCGCCGATTACGATGACGTCATATTGGGACATGGGTTGGTTTTCCTCTGTTCTCCCCGGTTCCGTTTGGCGGAACACGCATTAGGGGATAGTGGTCTTAGGATTAGACGGGGGTCAACATCTTGATCGAGATATTGGTGACCCCGTCGCGTTCTAGGTGCATAGCGAGCTCTTCCGATCCGAAAAAAGCACGGGCCTTCTCCGGATCGGTGATCGCGAACAGCGCCACGGCGTGGTTTGTGCGGTCCGGATCGCTCCATACGTTCATGTCGGTGATGCCTGCGGCCTGGCGGTTGGCCTTGTCCTGCCGGAAAACGGTCAGCCAAGCGGTGAAATCGGCCACATCGGCCTGCCAGAGAACATGGGTTGCCATTGGGGTTACTCCTTTATCCGTTCTGCAGGCAGAGTGCACTGCTTTGGCAAGGGAGCGCTTTGATGCCACTCAAGAAAGGCGGGTGCTGCCGCAGTTTCCGCAGAATTGCGGCGCTGGGCCCGGCTTGGGCGGAGCCAATTTGAGTATTTTTGTAAAGGTGAAAGCTCATGCGAGGAGCACCCCCGCGAGCATCGCGGCAAGGCCGCTGGTGGCGATGAGCCAGATTGCGGTGCGCAGATAGGGCACGCCGCTGAGGTAGGCGGGCAGGTAGAGGGCGCGGCCCCCGAGATAGGTGTATATCCCGCCGGTGATCAGGGCGCCTTGCAGGCTGGCCAGTTCCGCGACCAGCGCCAAGCTGATGAAGATCGGTGCGGTTTCCAGGAAATTGGTGAAGGCGCGCCGCGCCCGGCCCGCCAGCGCGCTGCGGGAGACGGATGTGTCGCGCGGGCCTGCGGTCCAGGCGTTGCCGACCGAGAGCTTCAGAAGGAAGCTGTCGCAGCTGACGTGGGCCAAGGCGAGGATCGAGAGGCAGACGAGGCCCCAGAGCGGGAGGGTCATATTGACATCCCTTGAATTGCTTCGAAGGCCTTGTCCATCAATCTTGCAACGACTTCGGCTTGAACTGCCTCCCCAACACGACCGGTGGCGCGTCCCAGCGCATCACCTAGTGTTGTTTTTTCTTCGGCTAGAGAAAGGCCTAGAACTGCAAGAGCTTTGGAAGACAGGACGTAGTCATAAACAAACCCAGAAGTTGGATCGCTGTGCAAGAAACCTTCCTTGGCCATCCACCCCAGCATCAGTTTCATATATTGCAGCTTTAGCTGTTCGCTCTGAGCTACTTCAGCAACTGGGATCTCTCGAAAGGAACGGTTCCCATCTTTCAGTGCCAGGCTCCGCCCTTTGGCGAGTTTTTCAAACTCGGGCCAGAGGTCATCCAGTTGCAAGTGTACAGCGGCAGGGAAAGACGATTGGAGTTCGTCCAAAACAACTCCGAAGAACAGTTTTGCGGACACAACGTTTGACATGAAAAAGTGCCTGTCTCTGCCGATTTCTGATCGCTTATGCAGAACCTTTTAAGTGAGTGAGGGCAAGGCGGTTCCCTTGCCCTCATTCCTCTATTTTACAAATCCATCAGCAGACGCCGCGGATCCTCGAGGGCTTCCTTGACGCGGACCAGGAAGGTCACGGCACCTTTGCCGTCGACGATGCGGTGGTCATAGCTCAGCGCCAGATACATCATCGGGCGGATTTCCACCTTGCCGTTTATCGCCATCGGGCGGTCCTGGATTTTGTGCATGCCGAGGATGCCGGACTGCGGCGGGTTCAGGATCGGCGACGACATCAGCGAGCCGTAGACGCCGCCGTTGGAGATGGTGAAGGTGCCGCCCTGCATCTCGGCCATCGACAGCTTGCCGTCGCGGGCGCGGGCGCCTTTTTCGGCAATCGCTTTCTCGATCGCGGCAAAGGACATCGCGTCAGCATCGCGGATCACCGGCACAACCAGGCCGGTCGGAGTGCCTGCGGCAACACCCATGTGTACGAAGTTTTTATAGACGATGTCGGTGCCGTCGATCTCGGCATTGACCTCGGGCACTTCTTTCAACGCATGGCAGCAGGCCTTGGTGAAGAAGGACATGAAGCCCAGTTTCACGCCGTGCTTCTTCAGGAACAGGTCTTTGTACTCGTTGCGCAGGGCCATCACCTCGGTCATGTCGACCTCGTTGTAGGTGGTGAGCATGGCTGCGGTGTTCTGGCTGTCCTTCAGGCGCTTGGCGATGGTCTGACGCAGGCGGGTCATCTTTACCCGCTCTTCGCGCGCGGCATCATCTGCGGTGACAGGGCCGCGCACCTGGGCCGGTGCCGGGGCTGCCGGAGCGGCAGGCGGTGCGGTCTTGGCGGCGGCCACGGCAGCAGCAACATCTTCCTTCATGATGCGCCCGTCACGGCCGCTGCCGCTGACTTGCGACGCATTGAGGCCTGCCTCGGCCATCGCCTTTTCCGCCGAGGGGGCGTTGGCAATATCCTTGGACGCCGACGCGGTGGCGGCAGCCGGGTTCTGGGCGGCGGCAGGTGCGGAAGGGGCCGCGGAAGACCCGGTTGCGCCGCCAGCGATCACGCCCAGCTGTGCGGCAGCCTGGACGGTGGCGCCCTCTGCGGCGATGATCTCGGTCAGCACGCCGGCAGCCGGGGCGGGCACCTCTACCGACACCTTGTCGGTTTCCAGTTCGCACAGCATTTCGTCCTGCGTGACGGTGTCGCCCACCTTTTTGAACCACGAAGACACGGTGGCCTCGGAAACTGACTCGCCAAGCGCGGGAACCATGACCGGCACCGGTGCGCTATCGCCGCCGGAGGGCGCAGCAGCAGGAGCCGGTGCTGCAGGGGCAGGGGCAGCGGCAGCACCATTGGCCTCGGACAGGGTGGCCAGCAGAGCGTCGACGCCGACAGTCTGGCCTTCACCGGCGACGATCTCGCCCAGGGTGCCTGCGGCAGGCGAGGGCACTTCGACCGTCACCTTGTCGGTCTCCAGCTCGCAGAGCATTTCATCGGCATTGACGGTGTCGCCGGGTTTCTTGAACCAGGTGGCCACGGTGGCCTCGGTCACGGATTCGCCCAGGGTGGGTACGCGGACTTCGGTTGTCATGTCTCTTTATCCTCAGATGCTCAGCGCTTCGTTCACGAGGGCTGCTTGTTGTGCTTTGTGCTGGCTGGCCAGACCGGTTGCGGGCGAGGCCGAGGTGGCGCGGCCTGTATAGACCGGCCGGGTGTGCTTGGCCTTGATGCGGGTCAGCACCCATTCGATGTTGGGTTCAATGAAGCTCCAGGCGCCCTGGTTCTTGGGCTCTTCCTGGCACCAGACCATTTCCGCCTGTTTGAAGCGTTCCAGCTCCTTCACCATGGAAATGGCCGGGAACGGATAGAACTGCTCGACCCGCATCAGATAAACATCGTCGATGCCACGGGCATCGCGTTCTTCGAGCAGGTCGTAATATACCTTGCCCGAGCACATGACGACGCGCTTGATCTTGTCATCCGCCACCAGCCGGGTGTCGGAGTTGCCGTGCTGGGCATCATCCCATAGCACCCGGTGGAAGCTGGAACCGGTGGTGAACTCTTCTGCCTTGCTGACCGCCAGCTTGTGGCGCAGCAGGGATTTCGGGGTCATCATGATCAGCGGCTTGCGGAAGGTGCGGTGCAGCTGGCGGCGCAGGATGTGGAAATAGTTTGCAGGCGTGGTGCAGTTGGCCACAATCCAGTTGTCCTGGCCGCACATCTGCAGGAAGCGTTCAAGCCGGGCGGAGGAATGCTCAGGGCCCTGGCCCTCGAACCCGTGCGGCAGCAGGCACACGAGGCCCGACATCCGCAGCCATTTGCTCTCGCCCGAGGAAATGAACTGGTCGAACATGATCTGCGCGCCGTTGGCAAAATCGCCGAACTGGGCTTCCCACAGGGTCAGCGCGTTGGGTTCCGCCAATGAGTAGCCGTATTCAAAGCCAAGCACCGCATATTCCGACAGGGCCGAGTCGATCACGTCGTATTGCGACTGGCCCGCGCGGATGTTGTTGAGCGGATAGTAACGCTCCTCGGTCTCCTGGTTGACGATGCCGGAATGGCGCTGCGAGAAGGTGCCGCGGGTGGCGTCCTGGCCCGCCAGGCGTACCGGGTAGCCCTCCAGCAGCAGCGAGCCGAATGCCAGCGCCTCGCCCGTCGCCCAGTCAAAGCCCTGGCCGGTTTCAAACATCTTGCCGCGGGCATCCAGGAAACGGCCCACGGTGCGGTGCATCGGGAAGCCGTCGGGCACCCGGCTGAGCGAGGCGCCGATCTCTGACAGGGTTTCCGGAGCGATCGCGGTGCGGCCGCGCTGGTAATCGGCGTCTTTCTTGTCCAGATGCGACCAGCGCCCGTCCAGCCAATCGGCCTTGTTGGGCTTGTAGTTCTTGCCGGTCTCAAACTCTTCGTTCAGATGCGCCTGGAAGGCGGCCTTCATGTCCTCGATCTCGCCTTCGGGGATCAGGCCATCCTTGACCAGCCGGTCGGTGTAGAGCGTCAGCGTGGTTTTGTGGCCCTTGATCTTCTTGTACATCAACGGGTTGGTGAACATCGGCTCGTCGCCTTCGTTGTGACCGAACCGGCGGTAGCAGAAGATATCGAGCACCACATCCTTGTGGAACTTCTGGCGGAATTCGGTGGCAACGCGGGCGGCATGGACCACCGCCTCCGGGTCGTCGCCGTTGACGTGGAAAATCGGCGCCTCAACCACCAGCGCATTGTCGGTGGGATAGGGGGAGGAACGTGAAAAATGCGGCGCAGTGGTGAAACCGATCTGGTTGTTCACCACGATATGCATGGTGCCGCCAGCCTTGTGGCCGCGCAGGCCCGACAGCGCAAAGCACTCCGCCACTACGCCCTGGCCGGCAAAAGCCGCGTCGCCATGCAGCAGGATCGGCAGCACCTTGCTGCGGTCCTTGTCACCCAGCTGGTCCTGCTTGGCACGGACCTTGCCGATCACCACCGGGTTCACCGCCTCAAGGTGCGAGGGGTTGGCGGTCAGGCTGAGATGCACATTGTTGCCATCGAACGCGCGGTCGGACGACGCGCCAAGGTGGTATTTCACATCGCCTGAGCCATCCACGTCTTCGGGCTTAAAGCTGCCGCCCTGGAATTCGTTGAAGATGGCGCGGTAAGGTTTCTGCATCACATTGGCCAGAACCGACAGACGGCCGCGGTGCGGCATGCCGATCACGATGTCGCACACCCCCAGCGCACCGCCGCGTTTGATGATCTGTTCCATCGCCGGAATGAGGCTCTCGCCGCCGTCCAGGCCGAACCGCTTGGTGCCGGTGTATTTGACGTGCAGGAACTTCTCGAACCCTTCGGCCTCGACCATCTTGTTGAGGATCGCCTTACGGCCTTCGCGGGTAAAGGTGATTTCCTTGTTGTAGCCCTCGATCCGCTCTTTCAGCCAGGCGGATTGCTCGGGGTCGGAGATGTGCATGTACTGCAGCGCAAAGGTGCCGCAGTAGGTGCGCTTCACGATGTCGACAATTTGCCGCATGGTGGCAACCTGCAGCCCCAGTACATTGTCGATGAAGATCGGCCGGTCCATGTCGCCGTCAGTAAAGCCGTAGGTCTTGGGGTCCAGCTCCGGGTGGGCAGAGGCGGCACGCATGCCCAGCGGATCCAGGTCCGCTGCCAGATGGCCCCGGATCCGGTAGGCACGGATCAGCATCAGCGCCCGGATCGAGTCCAGCACCGCGCGCTGCACCTGATCGTCGGTGACCTCGACGCCCTTGGCGGAGGCCTTTTCCCTGATCTTCTTGCCTGCGCCCTTGGTCTCGGCCGGGGCCGGCCATTCGCCGGTCAGCGCGCCGGTGAGGTCATCATCCAGCGCCGGCGGCCAGTCGTTGCGCGCCCAGGACGGGCCTGCAGCCTCAGCCTTTACGTCCAGTTCTGCATCGCCCATCTGGCGGAAGAACTCGGCCCAGGCGGCATCCACCGCGTTGGGGTCATTGGCGTATTGGGCATAAAGCTGTTCCAGATACTCCGCATTGTGCCCCTGCATGAAAGAGGAGGCGCGGAAGAGGTCGTTAGGGCTTTGTTCGGTCATTGGGGTGCCTCGTGCGGGTTGGGACCGTATTTGTTCTCACCTGGCTGGGATTTCTTTGAGGTAAAGAAAAGGAACAAAACGAGCGGGATCATTGCGGCTGCGAAACCTATTCCACTTTGGAGCTGCTGCAGATTGGGTAGAGCTTTCAGTGCGAACATCAGGATTGCGAAGAGTGCAAATGGCACAACAAATATTGTACTGGCTGTTATGCCTACATCGTGCAGACGCCGCGAAAGTGCAGCGAAAAACGGTATGGCGAACAATCCAGTAAAAAGACTAAAGAACCAGGGGTATTGGTGTCCGAGGTAGAAATAGACCCCAAAGTGAATTTTGAAACTGCCTTCGGGCTGATCCGTAGTCAGATTCAATCCAACGAACTGGACAAGTGCCAAAACCAAAACAAAAAACCAAAACTCGCTTCGGGCTGCGCGCCCGCCGAATTGTGCATAATTGCCCATGCAAGTTTTGACTGAGGCCCAAAAGCCCATTGCTGCACCATACCTTTTCTTGTGAGTTTGCCGCGCTCGCTCAAAACAAAGCTAGCGCGGCAAATCCAGTTTCTTTGACTTACTTGCCGATCGCTTTCAGCACCGCTTCACCCAGGCCGGCCGGGCTTTCGGCGACCACGATGCCTGCGGATTTCATTGCTTCGATCTTGTCCTCGGCGCCGCCCTTGCCGCCGGCGACAATTGCGCCCGCGTGGCCCATACGGCGGCCCGGAGGGGCGGTGCGGCCGGCAATGAAGCCTGCAACCGGCTTGGAGCGGCCTTTCTTGGCCTCATCGGCCAGGAACTGCGCGGCTTCTTCCTCGGCGGAGCCGCCGATTTCGCCGATCATGATGATGCTTTCGGTTTCGTCATCCGCCAGGAACCATTCCAGCACATCGATATGCTCGGTGCCTTTGATCGGGTCGCCGCCGATGCCCACACAGGTCGACTGGCCAAGCCCGACGTCGGTGGTCTGCTTCACCGCCTCATAGGTCAGGGTGCCGGAGCGCGACACAACACCAACCGAACCGCGGCGGTGGATATGGCCGGGCATGATACCGATCTTGCAGGCGTCCGGGGTGATCACACCGGGACAGTTGGGGCCGATCAGGCGCGACTTGGAGGTCTCCAGCGCCCGCTTCACCCGCATCATGTCCAGCACCGGAATGCCTTCGGTGATGCAGACGATGACTTCCATTTCGGCGTCGATCGCCTCGAGGATGGAATCCGCGGCAAAGGGCGGCGGCACGTAGATCACCGAGGCATTGGCTTCGGTCACATGCTTGGCTTCATGCACGGAATTGAAGACCGGCAGGTTCAGATGCGTCTGGCCGCCTTTGCCGGGGGTGACGCCGCCGACCATTTTGGTGCCATAGGCGATGGCCTGTTCAGAGTGGAAAGTACCCTGCGAGCCGGTGAAGCCCTGACAGATAACTTTGGTGTTTTCGTCGATGAGGACTGCCATGATGTCGGTTCCTTCAAGCGGTATGTGTCTGTTGGTTCTGCGGTGTGGCCAAGGATCGGCCGTCGAAGCGGATTTTTTCGAGGGTGGCCCGCCCCAGGACCACACTGGGAAATACTCTGAAACCGCCACGGAATTCATAGATCCCGCGCCGGAGTTTCTGGCGGATCAGCGGCCAGCCCTTGGGCCGGTGGCGCGCCGGGCCGATGGCATGTTCGCCGGGGGCCTCGTTGCCCTGTTCGGCCAAGGCCGGCTGGACCTGATAGACTTTGACGGCGCGCGCAGGCTTGGAGGCGTCGAAGTTGAACAGCAGGTTGTCCAGGGTGATCTCAAACGGGCGGCTGTCCAGAAGGTGCTGCGCCGCCTGGCGGGAGACCGCATAGGCTGCACCACCTGCATGGCGCGACAGCATCTGGCGCACCTCGCGGCCCATGTAGGTAAAGCCATCCTTGCCAAGCGCCACCTGCAGCTTTTTGGCCCGCCAGCGTTCGAATTTGACGATACCGGCATCCTGCGGCCACCACGACAGATCATTCAGCCAGGCGCCGGTGTCGGGCGACAGGAAAACATCGTCCTCCAGGATCAGCGCCACATCGGCGTCTGACGCCAGAAACGCCTCCCAGGCCTTGGCATGGCTGAGAGTGCAGGCCATGTCCTTGGTCTGGAAATAACCCCAGTTACCCTCAGGGGCGCACTGCTGCAGCATTTCCTCGCGGCTGACCTGTGTGCTGTCTACCGCATCGATGCGCGCAGCCGTGAGCCCGCACTGATCCAGCTCTTGCTGCATCAGTGCGGCCCGGCCTGTGGCCTGTTGTAAGCCTATGAGGTAGACGGCGGCTTTCACGAGGCTTGGCTTTGCACAGTGGGGGAAACAGCCATTGGAACAGCTTGCTGCTGCCCAATGTTCGGGTTGTTTCCGCCAGTTGGTCGTTGCATTTGAAAGGCTCCTAGAGTGACATGATCCGAGGGGTGCAAAATTTCGCTACCTAGCCTCAGTGATGTTTATCGAGGTGGTCCAGGCGACTCTGGAGCCGGACAGAAACTGGGATACCTTGAATTGCCTGCTGCCGTTGCTCCACGTTCCACCGCCAATCTCGCGAAAACCTGCGTTTACAAGAGTGCTGCGCAAAGCGGCAGTCACGTTTCCAGGGCTTTCATTGCTTGTGATTTTGACGGAGCAATAGTTCTCGGACCGCCGCGGATTTGCTCGCAGTTCCAAGCCCGATGACCGGTGTGAGCCGTTTAGAGCCGCAACGGTGGAAACTGGGAATTTCCGATGAAATTTGCGCCGGGACTCTGAGGCGCGTTGCAGCTTGTATCCCTGCTGCGCCAGCTTTTCAGCAGTTCCGAAAGCTCCGGAAACGGATTGCACACAGGTTTGCACCAGTAATGGCACTTCTCCTGCCGGGCTAACCGATGGGGAAGAAAACGCAACGGTTTGGCCCTGTGCTGCTGGTGCAGTTGCACTTGCCGAGGAAACTGAGTCACTGAGATCTGTTGGGCTCGCTGTGGAGTTCAACCCCTTGGGGTCGCCACTGGCGTGGGAAGCAGGGACAAAGGTGTCAGTTGCGGGGTCGTACCTACCTCCTGCATCCTGAACAGCGCTGGGCTGTTCATAACTGAAGCTGTCTGCTGACGACGGGACCTGCTGAATGGTTCCAGCGGAGTAACCGCTGGAACAGGCCGCGCCCATCAGCGCAAGGCAAGCTGCTGGAAGGAAGCCAAACCGCATGGTGCTCAGCCCTTCACCGCTTTCACGATCTTCTCGGCGCCGTCTTTCAGGTTGTCGGCGGCGATCACGTCAAGGCCGGAGGTGTTGATGATCTCCTTGCCTTTCTCGACGTTGGTGCCTTCCAGGCGGACCACCAGCGGCACCTTCAGGCCGACTTCCTTCACTGCGGCAACCACGCCTTCGGCGATGACATCGCAGCGCATGATGCCGCCGAAGATGTTGACCAGGATGCCTTTGACCTGCGGGTCCGAGGTGATGATCTTGAACGCTTCAGTGACCTTCTCCTTGGTGGCGCCGCCGCCCACGTCGAGGAAGTTGGCAGGCTCAGCCCCGTACAGTTTGATGATGTCCATGGTGGCCATCGCCAGGCCGGCGCCGTTCACCATGCAGCCGATCTCGCCATCCAGCGCGATGTAGTTCAGATCGTATTTCGAGGCTTCCAGCTCTTTCGGGTCTTCCTCGGTGGTGTCGCGCAGCTCGGCCACGTCGGCGTGGCGGTAGACCGCGTTGCCGTCAAAGCCGACCTTGGCGTCCAGCACCTTGAGGCTGCCGTCGTCCGCCACGATCAGCGGGTTGATCTCCAGCATCTCCATGTCTTTCTCGACGAAGGCTTTGTAGAGCTGGCCCATCAGCTTGACGCATTGCTTGACCTGCGCGCCTTCAAGACCGAGCGAGAAGGCGATGCGGCGGCCGTGGTAGGCTTGGTAGCCGGTGGCCGGATCGACGGAGAAGGACAGGATCTTTTCCGGGGTGGCGGCGGCCACTTCTTCGATATCCATGCCGCCCTCGGTGGAGCAGACAAAGGAAATGCGCGAAGTCTGGCGGTCTACCAGCAACGCCAGGTACAGTTCGGTCTGGATGCCGGAGCCGGCCTCAATATAGATGCGGTTCACCTGCTTGCCCGCCGGGCCGGTCTGATGGGTGACCAGGGTGCGGCCCAGCATCTTCTTGGCTTCCTCGGCGGCTTCCTCAACCGACTTGGTCAGGCGCACGCCGCCCTTTTCGCCGGCGTCGGCCTCCTTGAAAGAGCCCTTGCCGCGGCCGCCTGCGTGGATCTGCGCCTTCACTACCCAGAGCGGGCCGTCAAGTTCACCTGCGGCGGTTTTGGCGTCTTCGGCTTTCAGCACCACTTTGCCGTCTGACACCGGAGCACCGTAGCTGCGAAGGAGGGCTTTGGCCTGATATTCGTGGATGTTCATCTGAAACTGTCCCGTCTGGCTGCAATTGTCTGGCTTCAATAGGCCGTCTTAAAGCCAACTGTTAAAGGCTTTTTTGACAGGGTGCGGGGAAATGATGAAGATTTTCGAGTTTTGTGATCACGGTTTTTGGGGGTGTGATCACAAATTATCGGAAGCTTAACGGCGGTGATTCGAAGCCGGCCGCCATGCGCCGCCACCGCCGCATCGTAGGCCAAAAGCGTCAGTCGCCGGTCCGGTTGTGCCGAAGCAAAAGAAAAGGGCCCGCCAAAGCGGACCCTCTGATCTGTGTAAGGCTAAAAGGCTCAGGCCAGCGAACCGTCGATGCCTTTGCAAGCCTCGACCAGGCCCTTTACCGCATTGACCGAGTTGTCGAACATGACTTGCTCTTCCTCGTTCAACTGGATGTTCACGACCTTTTCGATGCCGCCGGCGCCGATCACGGTGGGCACGCCCACATACATGCCTTTTACGCCCAGCTCGCCGTCGCAATAGGCCGCGCAGGGCAGCACGCGCTTCTGGTCTTTCAGGAAAGCTTCGGCCATTTCGATGGCGCTTGTGGCCGGCGCATAAAAGGCAGAACCGGTTTTCAAGAGGCCGACGATTTCTGCGCCGCCGTCACGGGTGCGCTGCAGGATCGCGTCCAGACGTTCCTGGGTGGTCCAGCCCATCTTGACCAGATCGGGCAGCGGGATGCCGGCCACGGTGGAATAGCGCACGGAGGGCACCATGGTGTCGCCATGGCCGCCCAGCACAAATGCAGTGACGTCTTTCATGGAGACGTTGAACTCTTCGGCCAGGAAATGGCGGAAGCGGGCGGAGTCCAGAACGCCGGCCATGCCGCAGACCTTGTTCGCGGGCAGGCCCGAAAACTGCTGCAGTGCCCAGACCATCGCGTCCAGCGGGTTGGTGATGCAGATCACAAATGCGTCCGGCGCGTGGTCGCGGATACCTTCGCCGACCGACTTCATCACCTTCAGGTTGATGCCCAGAAGGTCGTCGCGGCTCATGCCCGGCTTGCGCGGCACACCTGCGGTGACGATGCAGACGTCGGCGCCTGCGATGTCCTCGTAAGACTGGGTGCCTTTGAGGCTGGCGTCGAAGCCTTCGGAAGGACCGGATTGTGCGATGTCCAGCGCCTTGCCTTCGGGGGTGCCTTCGGCGATGTCAAAGAGCACGACGTCGCCGAGTTCCTTGAGGGCTGCGAGATGTGCAAGGGTGCCGCCGATCTGACCTGCGCCGATGAGGGCGATTTTGGGTCGTGCCATTGGGAATGTCTCCGGTCCGGTTGAAATTTCCTGATGCCTACGGCGTAACGGCCCGCCGTGCAAGGGTTCCGCGCTGCGGCAAAGGGTTCGGTATACTTATGTATGCTGCGCTGATATCGCTAAAGGGCGTGTAATTCAGGGCTTTCGGAGGCGGGCAATGGCGGCATTTGACGCTATGTTTTTCGTTTTTGCCATCCCCGCGGTCGTTTTTGCGGGCGTGTCCAAGGGCGGTTTCGGTTCCGGCGCGGCCTTTGCATCCGCGGCGATTCTGGCGCTGGTGATTGAGCCGGGCGCTGCATTGGCGCTGATGCTGCCGTTGCTGATGCTGATCGATCTGGCAGCGCTGAAGCCATATTGGGGGCGCTGGAACCTGCGCGCCTCGTTGCTGCTGATTGCCGGGGTTTACCCGGAGTGGCGCTGGGGCCTGGCTGTATGCGGCAGTGAATGACGAAGCGATGCGGGTGCTGATCGGTGCCGTTTCAGTCGGATTCGTGCTGTGGCAGCTGCGCAGCCGTTTTGGATTAAACGTGTTCGCCAGAGCGCCGCATTCATCCGGGTCAGGGGCGCTGGCCGGGGTGGCGGTGGGCTTTACCAGTTTTGTCAGCCATGCGGGCGGGCCGCCGGCTGCGGTGTACCTCCTCAGCCTGAAGTTGCGGAAGACCGAGTATCAGGCCAGCACGGTTCTGATCTTCTGGGTTATCAATCTTGCTAAGGCGGTGCCCTATGCAGGGCTTGGCCTGTTTACACGTGAAACGCTGCTTCTGGATCTGATCCTGGCGCCCTTTGCGCTGCTAGGGGCGTGGCTGGGGGTGAGGCTGCACCACAGCATTCCGGAGCGCGGGTTCTTTGTGCTGACTTATGTGCTTCTGACCGCGACCGGAGCCAAGCTTATCTGGGACGGGCTGACCTGATACCTGTGTCAGGAGCAGCCCGCCGTGTCGTTTGCGGCCACTGTAACCGCAGCCTGGAAACCTGCCTCAATACCTGCTCAGGATACTTGTTCAGGCGTCGCTGTCGGTGTCCGGCAGTGCTTCTGCGAGCACTTCGTAAGACTGGCCCGATGCCACCAGGCAGGTCATGCCGTTGGGGGTCGTGACTGTGATGGTCCAGCTGCCGGTCTTGCCAGAGGCAAAGGTTTCCATCACCATGCCCTTCTGGCCCACGCCGATGCTTTGACGGCTTTCGCCGTATTTTTCGGCCAGCCGTTTGATCACCGTATCGCGCGGGGCGCAGTTGCGGCTTTGTGCGGTGGCAGGTGCAGCTGCCAGGGTCAGTGCGGCAAAGGCTGCCGGCAGTGCGAAGATTGGCATTTTCATCTTGTTTTACCCTTTCCGGAACGGCCGGACAGAGCCGGGTGCCTGACGGCAGCCCCCGGTATCCCTGTGCGGGCCGGTGTGTAACGCAATTCGAAATGCAGGCCCCATGCCTGCGGGCATCAGGTGCGGCCTGGGGCGGCGGCAGGGGTCCTGTGCCTTGGTATCTATCAGTTTGGCAATCAGGTGCTGATAAGTGGTTAATCCTGCGAGCGCCTAAAAATCACTAAATATATCAGTGTCTTGCTGCATCCGCGGAGAAGGTTACGCTGCGCTGCGGCGGAATTGTACTTGAAAGTATACAATCGAATCTGTACCGCTTTACGCAACAAAATAACTTTGGAGAGCCTTGATGGACCCGCGCACGCGCCCGTACCGTTCGGTTTTGTACATTCCCGGCTCCAAGCCGCGTGCACTGGAGAAGGCCAGAACCCTGCCGGTGGACGCTGTGATCTTTGATCTGGAAGACGCGGTGTCGGTGGACGAAAAACCCAATGCCCGCGCGACTTTGACCCAGGCGCTGGAGACGGGCGGCTTTGGCGCCCGGATGAAGATCGTGCGGATCAACGGGCTGGATACGCCGTGGGGCGTGAAGATGCGAAAGCGGCGGCACAGATGGACTGCGACGCGATTCTGCTGCCCAAGGTGAATACACCTGCGGATCTGGATGCGCTGGCGGAAATCACCGGGGACATTCCGCTGTGGGCGATGATGGAAACCCCGCGCGGCATGCTGAATGCCGCCGCCATCGCGGCGCACCACAAGCTGCAAGGCATGGTGATGGGCACCAATGATCTGGCCAAGGAATTGCAGACCCGTTTCCGCCCCGACCGGCTGCCGATGATGGCGGGGCTGGGCCTGTGCCTGCTGGCTGCCAAGGCAGAGGGGCTGGTGATTGTCGATGGGGTCTATAACGCTTTTAAGGATGTTGAGGGGCTGGCCGGGGAATGTGCGCAGGGCCGCGACATGGGATTTGACGGCAAGACACTGATCCATCCGGCGCAGGTGGAGGTGGCTAATGCCGCCTTTGCCCCGACGGAGCGCGAGGCCGAGACTGCCCGCCGCCAGATCGCCGCTTTTGATGAGGCCCAAGCCGCAGGCCAGGGTGTTGCCGTGGTCGATGGCAGGATAGTCGAGAACCTGCATGTGGTTACGGCGCGTGAAATCCTGGCAAAAGCGGATGCAATCGCCGCGCTTTCGGCCTAGCTGTTGTCCCGGCTGACAGCATTTGGAGACTGATATGGCGTTACTGATCCTTGGCATCCTGTTGTGGTGGGGCGGCCACCTGTTCAAACGGCTGGCACCGGAGGCGCGCGCGTCCATGGGCAACGGCGGCCGCGGTGTGGTTGCACTGGTGCTGGTTGCCGGCGTGGTGCTGATGGTGCTGGGCTACCGCAGCATGGAGTTCATCCACATCTGGGCGCCGCCGTCCTTCATGGTGCATATCAACAACCTGGCTGTGCTGATCGCCATCTGGATGATGAGTCCGGCGCCAAAGAAAGGCGCGCTGCTGAACGGCATGCGCCACCCGATGCTGGCGGGCTTCAAGCTTTGGGCTGCAGCGCACCTGCTGGTCAATGGCGACCTGGCGTCGATCATCCTGTTCGGCGGTTTGCTAGCCTGGGCAGTGGCTGAGGTGATCGTGATCAACCGCTCCGAACCGGACTGGCAGCCGGGCCCCAAGGGCTCCATCGCCAAGGACGGGATGTTCTTTGCCGCTTCGATTGTTCTGATGGGGGTGATCGGCTACGTCCACGCACTGGTCGGGCCTTCGCCCTTTCCGGGATAGGGGCTTTGCAGGGTAGGATGCTATGAAACTTTACCGATTTTTGTCCGAAGACGACACCTCGGCCTTTTGCCACAAGGTGACCGATGCGCTGAACAAGGGCTGGGAGCTGCATGGCAGCCCGACCCAGGCTTTTGATCCCGTGAAGGGGATCATGCGCTGCGGCCAGGCCGTGGTGAAAGAGGCGGACGGGACCTACACCCCTGAGACCAAACTGGGAGAACACTGATGGCCAAGACCAGTCCGGCCAAAACCAATCCGGGACGCTTTTTCGAAGACTATACCGTTGGCGAGGTGATCCGCCATGCGGTGCCGCGCACGGTGTCGGGCGGCGAGCGGGCGCTGTATCATGCGCTTTATCCGGCGCGCCATGCGCTGTATTCTTCGGATGAATTTGCCCGGGCCGCTGGTCTGCCTTCGGCGCCGCTGGATGATCTGGCGGCCTTCCATGTGGTGTTCGGCAAGACGGTGCCGGACATTTCGCTGAATGCGCTGGCAAACCTTGGTTATGCCGAGGGGCGCTGGCTGCTGCCGGTCTATCCCGGCGACACCTTGCGCTCAGAATCCGAAGTGATTGGTCTCAAGCAGAACTCCAATGGCAAATCCGGCGTGGTCTATGTGCGCACCCGCGGGTTGAACCAGCGCGATGACTGCGTGATGGAGTATGTGCGCTGGGTGATGGTGCGCAAAGGCGATCCGGATGCGCCGGCGCCGGAAACGGTGATCCCGGAATTGAACAAGGTGATCCCGGCGGACCAGCTGGTGATCCCGGCCGGGCTGGACTTCCGCAACTACGATTTCACCCTGGCCGGCGAGCCGCACCGCTGGGGCGACTACGCGGTGGGCGAGACCATCGACCATGTGGATGGCGTCACCATCGAGGAAGCCGAGCACATGATGGCGACCCGCCTGTGGCAGAACACCGCCAAGGTGCATTTCGACAATACTGCCCGGCCCGACGGCACCCGGCTGATCTATGGCGGCCATGTGATTTCAATGGCGCGCGCGCTTAGCTTCAACGGGCTGGCCAATGCGCAGATGATTGCGGGATTGAACGGCGGTGCGCACGCTAATCCGTGCTTGTCGGGTCTGACCGTGCGGGCCTGGTCCGAGGTGCTGGACAAGGCCGATACAAGCGCGCCAGGCGTTGGTGCGATCCGGCTGCGGCTGGTGGCGACCAAGGGCGGCGCGCCGTTTGAGCTGAAGGGCGAGGATGGCAAATACCTGCCGGACGTGCTGCTGGATCTCGATTACTGGGCGTTGATGCCGAAGTGACGCAAGGGGGCTTTGCCCCCTTGCGCCTTGGGCGCTCATCCTCAGGGTTTACGTGTTCGTCATTGCCGTTGATGCGGCCGGTGCCAGATTGAGGGGGGCCGGTTTTCCGGGGAGCCATCCAGGGGACTGGCGGTGGGTGGCCGACCCCTGGAAAGAACTGAAGCCGTCGGCATTGCGGTCGTAAAATATCCCGCCAGCCGCCGCGCCATATGTCCGGCCATCCGAACGGCAGATGATTGCGCAGCAATCAATGAGAGGAGGCCAGCGGCCCTAGAAGCGCGGTCGAGCGGCCAACCCAATCGGTCAGCGTCGAGCGATCCAGATCGCCCCCGTCGCGGGCATAGGTTTGCGACTGCCGGTACAGCGGACAGTGACCGGTGTTCTTTCGGGGCTTGCGCCGCCCCACATCGGCGGTCCCCTTCGAACTTGCTGACCAGGACATGTGCCAAAATACCAGGACCGGGACGCCGCGCCCGAGGGGCGTGACGGCAGCACGGATTGAACGATCCGGCCGCAATCGGCACAGGCCATGTGTTACCCGGCAGGCGATTTGCATAGCAATTCTGCCGAGAGGGCGCGGGCGGACAATGCGGTTCACCAGTGAGCCTTGCGGGCGCCATTGGTTCCAGACCCAAGGCGACCGCGGCCGTCCAGCCGGCTTTCTGCTGAGTTGCAGCCCACGTCACCGATGCCGCCATTGACCCCCCGGAATGGGATGCCGAAGCCAGACCGTCCTTTTGCTGCGCGGTGTTTGAACTGGAAAGGTGCCGGACAGAGCCACCATTCGCTGCGGACGGGCCAATGGCAGCTATCCTGAGCGAAGCGCCAAGGGGAGCCAGCGCCATGACATTGATCTCGCACTGCCAATATGGTTCTGCCCAATACCGCCGAAAAAAAGCAGAATGAACTAGGGAGGTGCGCGCAGGCGACACCAATGCGTCCAAGTCGCCGGCAAGACTATTGGCAAGACTACTGGAAAACGGCGCTTTCCCACTCTTCGAGAAATGTCCGCCGCTTCAGTTTGTCCAAATAGGTAAGCAGCGCGGGTTCCAGAGCAATAGCCGACTGGCGAACACTGTCTTGCGCTGAGCCAAGGGGCGGCAGCTTGATGTGTTTTTCGCCAGCCTTGCTGGATTGCAGGAAGATCAGGTGGCGGATGAACGCGGCTGCAATCTGGGGGTTTGGTGCGTCTTTTGAAATGAAGACGGTCCGCATTATTGTTGTCGGAAAATCGGAAGGCAGGATGATCTGCAAACCATCATCCGGATTGGGGCGCGCCGCGGCATAGCTGCCAAGCACGTTATAGGCAACTGCGATAGTACCATTGGCGAGGTCATCGATCATCTCGCCCGAACAGCAATAGAGGCGCACGCCCAGGCTTCCCATCACTTCCGTCAACCTCCAATAGGTCTCGGAGGCGCGAGCATCCTGGGTGGCAAACAGATATCCGACGCCGGACTTGCGAACATCATAGGTTCCGATCCGGTTGCGGAAGAAATCCGGCCGATCACGCATGGCCTGGATCAATGCCTGCCTGGTTTTTGGAACTTCATGTCCGGAAAAAGCCGCGCGGTTTATCACAATGGCAGCGGGTTCGGTGGTGAAGGCAAAAAGACTGCGCCGCCATTGTGACCAATCAGGGACTTCCAGCGCCGGAACGGCACGGGCGTAGCCATCATTGGCAAGTTTGAGCTGAAGATCCATCGCGCTGGAGACCGCCAGATCGAACGCCTGCGGCGCCTGCCGGATCAACCTGTCTACTTCAACGGTTCCGGTGACCAGATATTCCACCGAGACATTCGGGTTCACCGCTAGAAAACTGGTAATGATCGGGGCGATGAACGAGGTGTCGGTGCTTGAAAGCACCCGCAGGGTCCGGGTCGCGGATTGCCCTTCAAAGACTTGCCGGTCTTCCCAGTCTTGCGCGGCCGCCAGCAACGGCCAAAGACAGATGATTACAACGAAAAGATAACGCATGCGCCGCCTTCCGGTTTATTCGAAAGATCCAATGTCCCGCCATGCGCAACCGCAACATCCCGCGCGATCGTCAAGCCAAGCCCGGAACCGATGATGTTTTTGGCGTTTGCTCCCCGGGTAAAACGTGACGCCAGGGTGCCGATCTCGTCCGGAGGGAAACCTTGCCCCTGGTCACGGACTTCAACCTGCGCCCGGGGCCTCGACCTGATGCGGATATGAATGACAGTTTCGCTTGGCGCGTATTTGAGCGCATTGTCGATGATGTTGCGGAGGGCGTTCTGAAGCAGGATCGGGTCGCCTGATATCGGCACCGTAGTTTCGGTATCCAATCGCAGCTCTACATCTTTCATCTCAGCCACCGGTGACAGGCGCTGCACAAGTTCCTTCGTCAGATCACCCAGATCAAGGTTCTGGCGTTCCAGATGATCGGCGCGAAATGTAATCATCGCATGATCCAGCAGCTGCCCGGCAGCGCGCGAGCTTTCGTCGATTGCGCGCACCATGGCCCTTAATGCCTGGCGGTTTTCCTCCTTGCCGACGCGCTGCAAAGTTGCCTCGGCATGGGACCGGACCGTGGCCAGCGGCGTGCGCACCCGATGGGCGGCTTCGGCGATGAAATCTTCGGATTGCTGCAGGGAGTGGTCGAGGCGTGTCATAAACCTGTTCAGAGAGGAGACCAGCGGGGCCATTTCCGACGGCACCGGCTGCGAGACCGGCCGCAGGTCCTGCGGCCCGCGGCGGGTCACCGACAGGGCAAGCCGCCTGAGCTGTCCAATGGTTGTGGAGGTTGCCCAGAACGACAGCAGTGTGGCCAGCAGAAAGAACCCCAGACCAAAAATTGCGACGTTGCGGGAAATCACGTTCAGCGTTCCGGCCAGAGCATCCTGGGTCTGGGCAATTGAGACCGTAATCCGGGTTTTGGCATCTGCCCCGATCAAGACACGCGATGCCGTGGCCAGGCGCATTTCGGCACCGCGGAACGCAATAGTCTGAAAGCCGGCCCTCTTTCCGGGCGGCATTTGCAAGCGCGGCAGGTCTTCATATCCCGACAACACGGTGTCATCCTGATAGATCGCATAAAAAATCCGGTCATCGGATGCCGTCGCCAGCATGGCGAAAGACGCATAGGGAAAGTCGATTTCAACGGCACCGTCACGCAGGATGGCCGCGTCCAGTATTGATGTCACCGAGGCGTTTATGATGTTGTCCTGACCTCGCTGTGCAATTTGCGCCGCATAGCTCCGCGCTACAAAAAATAACAGAATGGCAAGCAGTGCAGCGCCGCCGATCAGGGTGATCGCCAGGCGGTTCCGCAGCGATCCTGAAACACGGAACGCATCACTCATGGTCCAGCCGGTATCCAAGACCGCGATGGGTGGTGATCTTTAGGCTGGAGCTTTCAAGATGTTTGCGAAGCCTGCCTATATACACTTCAATCGCGTTTTCCGACACGTCCTCATCGTAGGAAAAGAGGCTGTCGGCCAGCTTCTGTTTCGGGAAAATCCGGCCAGGAGAATTGATCAGAAGTTCAAGCAGCCGCAGTTCACGATTGCGCAGGTTGACGGTCTCGCCGCCAACCGCGAGGCGGCCTGCCACCGGATCAAAGATCACGTCGCCGATGCGCAATACGGTTTGCGCAGTACCGGTCTTGCGTCGCAGCACGGCGCGGCAACGCGCCTGAAGCTCGGCGTGGTCAAAAGGCTTGGTGAGATAATCATCCGCTCCGAGATCCAGCAGGCTGATTCTGTCGGAAACCTGGGAACGCGCGGTCAGAACGATAACAGGTGTGTCCTTCTCCCGGGCCCGGTGCTGTTTGAGAAACGTCCGGCCATCCCCATCCGGCAGCATGATATCCAGCAGAATCAGATCATAATCGCCAACTTCGGAATAAGTGATGGCATCCCGGATTTTACACGCATGGTCAACCACATGACCGTCAAATTTCAACCGTGAACAAATGGCATTTGCCAGGTCGGCATTATCTTCGATCAAGAGAAACTTCATCAGGATTTACCCCGCTTTTTGCGGCGTGACAGGTCTGTGTCAGGTTGGCGTGTTTGAATGTCTCAACTGAGCCGTCTTGCGGACAGTTGTCAAATGGGAGGAAAATATGACGACATTCAAAATCGGCCGTCGCGTCCTTATGGCGGCCGCTGTTGCGGCGCTTGGTCTTGGAGCGTCGGCATTTGCGGGCGAAGAACCAGTCCTCGACAGTATTCATTTTCTGATTCCAGGCGGTGCCGGCGGCGGATGGGACGGCACAGCCCGCGGCACTGGCGAGGCCCTGACCAAGGCTGGGCTTGTCGGCAACGCATCCTACGAAAACATGTCCGGGGGCGGCGGTGGCAAGGCCATCGGCTATCTCATCGAAAACTCTGAAAGCAACCACGGCACTTTAATGGTCAACTCGACACCCATCGTGATCCGGTCACTGACAGGTGTGTTTCCGCATAACTTCCGCGATCTGACCTTGGTTGCCGGAACAATCGGTGATTATGCCGCGCTGGTCGTTGGCAAGGACAGCCCTATCGACTCGATGGAAGACCTTTTGGCCGCCTTCGACGCTGATCCGCGCGCAACTGCGATTGGCGGTGGTTCGGTTCCCGGCGGCATGGATCATCTGGTCGCTGCGATGGTGATGGAAGCGGCGGGCAAGGATCCGCTGGACGTCAAATACATTCCGTACGATGCGGGCGGCAAAGCCATGGCCGCGCTTTTGTCGGGTGAAATTGCAGCCCTGTCGACCGGTTTTTCGGAAGCAGTGGACCTGGCGGCTGCGGGCGAGATCAAAATCATCGGGGTGACATCCGAGGAGCGCGTAGCGGCAGCGCCGGATGCAATGACGATGAAAGAACAGGGCATCGGTACGACATTTGTGAATTGGCGCGGTTTCTTCGGCGCGCCGGGGCTGCCGGCGGACAAGGTCACCATGTACCAGGCTGCACTTTCAAAGATGTATGACACGCCGGAGTGGGAGGATGTCCGGGGCCGTAACGGCTGGGTCAACATCCACAACTCGGGCGATGCGTTCAAAACTTTCCTGGAAGAGCAAGAGCAAGTCATCGGCGATTTGATGAAAAAGCTGGGCTTCCTGTGAAGCCTGGACTGGCAGAGCGGGTGATCGCTCTGCTTGTTGCAACGGGAGGGGAAAATGGCACTTGATCGATGGATTGCACTGATATTGCTAGGTATTTGCCTGACCTATGGCTTTACCGCCTGGTTCACGATGGATACAGGGCTTGCACCGTTCATGCAGCGCAACCCGATCTGGCCAAGCACCTTTCCCAAAGTGCTTTCAATCCTGGGCGTGCTTGCCTCGCTGGCTGTTCTTCTGGGGCTCGAAAAGGGCGACGTGACGATTGGCGAAATCGATTACCGCCGGCTGGGCGAATACAAGCTAGGGCAGGCCATCCTGCTGCTGGCGCTGATGGTTGCCTATGCGCTGTGCCTGCGGCCGCTGGGCTTTATCGTTTCAACCGCTGCCTTTCTGATCCTCGGCTCGTTCGTTCTGGGAGAGCGCAAGTGGCATATCATGATCATCGTTGCGCTGATCGCCACATTGGTTGTCTGGTACCTGGTGCAACAGGTCCTCGGCATTTACATGCGCCCGCTGCCGGGCTTTTTCGGAGGCTGATATGCTCGAAGGACTTCTCATCGGTCTGCAAACGGCGTTCTCAATTCAAAATCTATTGATGGTGATCGGCGGTTGCCTGATCGGTACTTTTATCGGCATGCTTCCCGGTCTTGGGCCAATGTCGATCATCGCCATCATGATTCCGGTGGCGATTTCAATGGGCGATCCATCGGCGGCATTGATTTTGCTGGCCGGTGTCTATTACGGGGCCATTTTTGGCGGTTCAACCTCGTCGATCCTGCTGAACGCTCCAGGCGTCGCAGGAACGGTAGCTTCGAGTTTTGACGGATATCCGATGGCCAAGCAGGGCAAGGCCGGCAAGGCCCTGACTATTGCTGCCATTGCCAGCTTTTGCGGCGGCACCGTGGGGGCGCTGCTGTTGATGGTTTTTGCCCCCGCCCTGTCCTCGGTCGCGCTTCTCTTTCACTCGGCTGAGTATTTTGCACTGATGGTCGTCGGTCTGTCGGCGATTGCGGCCTTCGCTGGCACCGGGCAGGTTGCCAAGGCTCTATTGATGACTGTGCTTGGCCTGATCATGGCGACAGTAGGGGAGGGCGCACTGTTTAACCTGCCGCGCTTCACGATGGGGATCATGGATCTGCAATCCGGCTTCGGTTTCATCACTCTTGCCATGGCGATGTTCGCCCTGCCCGAAGCGCTCTTTCTGGTGTTGAAGCCAAAGGAGACACATGACGGCAGCGATGACGAGATCAAGGATTTGCGGATCAACCGTACCGAGGCCAAGGCGATCGCACCAGTGATTGGCAGGCAGTCGCTACAAGGGTTCTTCATAGGAGTTCTGCCAGGCGCAGGCGCCACGATCGCCAGCTTTCTTGGGTATGCGGTCGAACGTAACATCGCAACCAAGGACGAGCAGGCTGAATTCGGCAAAGGCTCGATCAAGGGCCTTGCCGCCCCGGAAACAGCCAATAACGCCGCCTGCACCGGTTCATTTGTGCCCTTGCTGACTCTGGGCATTCCCGGTTCGGGTACGACCGCGATTCTGCTGGGCGCGCTCATCGCGCTGAACGTAACACCCGGCCCGCGTTTGATGATTGACGAACCGCAGGTGTTCTGGGCAGTCATTATGTCGATGTTTATTGGCAATCTGGTGTTGCTCGTACTGAACCTGCCGTTGATCCCCTACATCGCCAAGGTGCTTTTGGTTCCGCGCAACTACCTGATCCCCTTCATTCTCTTTTTCACGCTGATGGGGGCGTATATTGGTCAAAACAACGCGACCGAATTGCTGATCCTGGTGGGGTTCGGCATCTGCGCCACAGCACTGAGGTTTGCGGACTATCCACTTGCCCCCCTGCTTATCGGGTTCATTCTCGGCGGCATGCTCGAAGATAATTTCGCCCGTTCGATGCAGCTCTACGATGGTGTTTCGTTCATTTGGGAACGCCCGATTACAGTCGGCCTTCTCGTAGTCGCGGGACTGCTTGTCGTTCTTCCCGGTTATCGGGCAAGGCGGGCCGCACTGCGTGCCTCAGGCACAGCTGATGGTGATTAAACGGCGAAATTTGGAACCTGGTCTACGCCCGCCGTTCAGCGCTTTGTAACGGTTCGAGTATGCCGCAGAAAACGTAGCTTGAGCACTTGCCGGTTTTCTCTGCGCAGAAGACGAGCGGCTGCTCTGCTGAAAATCGCATGGGCAAAGAGCGGTCCGGTATTTGGCGTCAACACGATCTTTGCCCCGGCTTACGAAGCGAACAGGTGTTGATCAAAGCAACACGGCAGAAATTTTCAGCCGGATGAACAGAGGAGGCTGGCAGAAATGTGATGACCCTTGGCGCGATTGCCGCTTAAGCTGGCTGCATGCGGGTTTTGCAGCTTCTGGTAATCTCGGCGCTCTCCCTCTGGCCGTTGCGGGCAGCGGCCTGCGATCTGGCATTGGTGCTGGCGGTGGATGTCTCCGGGTCGGTGGATGCCAAGGAATACCGCATTCAGATGGACGGGCTGGCGGCAGGGCTGCGCGACGGGCTGGTGTCAGAGGCGCTGGTCAAGGCGCGCGCGCAGGTGCTGTTGGTGCAATGGTCCGGCGAGTCACGGCAGGAGGTGACGTTGCCTTGGGTTCCGGTGCGCAGTTTTGCCGATGTCGAGGCATTGGCCCGGCAGATCGAACAGGCGCCGCGGCCCTGGCGCAATTACTCCACCGCGGTGGGGGAGGCGCTGTTCCTGGCGCTGGATCAGTTTTCCGCAGTGCCGGACTGCAGGCGCAGGGTGATCGACATTTCCGGCGACGGGTTTTCCAACGAAGGTGTTGAGCCGCGCGAAGCGCATGGGGCGCTGTCCGCCCTTGGGGTGACAGTGAACGCCATCGCCATCGAGCAGAGCGAACCGGATCTGACAGCCTACTTTTTTGAAAACGTGATCCGCGGCGACGGGGCTTTTGTGGTCACCGCCTCCAGCTTTGACGACTACCCTTCGCGGATCCGCAAAAAGCTGGTGCGGGAGGTTGCCAAGCAGACCGCTGCGCTGCCGCCCGAGGCAGACAGGAGGGCGCTGGCTTTGCAGTGATTTGCAGATTGCCTTGTGATTCTGCAAAAATTTTCCAATTTGTAAATTTGTGATCACTAATTATTTGCTGTGATCACAAGTCGTGGCCTTTTAGCGCCAACAGAGCAATTTCCCGTGTTTTTTAACACTTCCTTCGGGTGACACGCCGTAAAAATCGGCTAAAACGTCGTCAGCCAACCTGAAAAGGAGCCAACATGGCCGATGTCAATCGGGGCAACCGCCCGCTTTCGCCGCATTTGCAGGTCTACCGGCCGCAGCTGACCTCCCTGACGTCGATCCTGACCCGGATCACCGGCAATGCGCTGATCGTCTCGGCGCTGCTGATTGCCTGGTGGTTCCTGGCCGCCGCAACCTCGCCTGAATACTTCGCCATTGCCAATGGCGTGCTGACCAGTTGGTTCGGCGATCTGGTGATGACCTTGTCGGCGCTGGGTCTTTGGTATCACACGCTTGCAGGTATCCGGCACCTGATCTGGGACAATGGCTATATGCTGGATCTGGACCAGGCCGAGAAGCTGGGCTGGTTTGTGATCACAGGATCAGTGATCCTGACCGTTCTGACCATCATTATCGTCTAAGCTGAAGGACACACGCGATGCGATTTCTGACTGACCGCAAGCGCGCCGTTGGCATGGGCGCTGCAAAATCCGGAACCAGCCACCATTGGGCGATGCAGGTGAGCTCGGTTGCTCTCTTGATCCTGGTGCCGCTGTTTGTCTTCACCTTCGGCTCCGCGCTGGGCGGATCTTACGAGGAGATCACCGCCTATTATGCGCGCCCGTTCCCGGCGCTTGTGGCGGCGCTGACCATCTGGGTCGGCATGATGCACTTCAAGTCCGGCGCCCAGATCATGATCGAAGACTATGTTCACGGCGTCAAAGGCCGCCTGACGATCATTCTGGTCAACTGCCTGTCTTATGCCGTCGCCGCGACCAGCGCCTATGCGCTGATCCGCCTGGCCCTGTAATCTCCGAGGTTTCCATCAATGGCTGCTTACGAATACGAAACACATGAATATGACGTGGTCGTGGTTGGCGCCGGCGGGGCTGGCCTCCGCGCGACGCTGGGCATGGCGGAACAGGGGCTGCGTACTGCATGCGTGACCAAGGTGTTCCCGACCCGCTCCCACACCGTGGCAGCGCAGGGCGGCATCGCCGCCAGCTTGGGCAACATGGGGCCCGACAGCTGGCAGTGGCATATGTATGACACCGTCAAGGGCTCCGACTGGCTGGGCGACACCGACGCGATGGAGTATCTGGCGCGCGAAGCCCCCAAGGCGGTTTACGAGCTGGAACACTATGGCGTGCCGTTCTCGCGCACTGAGGAAGGCAAGATCTACCAGCGCCCGTTCGGCGGCCACACCACCGAGTTCGGTGAGGGCCCCGCCGTGCAGCGCACCTGTGCCGCCGCTGACCGGACCGGCCACGCGATCCTGCACACGCTTTATGGCCAAAGCCTAAAGAACAACGCCGAATTCTATATTGAGTATTTCGCCATCGACCTGATCATGTCCGACGACGGGCAGTGCCAGGGCGTGGTGTGCTGGAAGCTTGATGACGGCACCATGCATATCTTCAACGCCAAGATGGTGGTGCTGGCGACCGGCGGTTATGGCCGCGCCTATTTCTCCGCCACTTCGGCGCATACCTGCACCGGCGACGGCGGCGGCATGGTGGCCCGTGCCGGCCTGGCGCTGCAGGACATGGAGTTCGTGCAGTTCCACCCGACCGGTATTTACGGCTCCGGCTGCCTGATCACCGAGGGCGCGCGGGGCGAGGGCGGCTACCTCACCAACTCCGAAGGCGAACGGTTCATGGAGCGCTATGCGCCCCAGTACAAAGACCTGGCGCCGCGCGACTATGTTTCCCGCTCGATGACGATGGAAATCCGCGAAGGCCGCGGTGTGGGCGCCGAGGGCGACCATATCCACCTGAACCTTTCACACCTGCCCGCCGAGGCGCTGGCGGAACGGCTGC
The DNA here is from genome assembly GCF_004535885.1 of Leisingera sp. NJS201. Classification (NCBI taxonomy): domain Bacteria; kingdom Pseudomonadati; phylum Pseudomonadota; class Alphaproteobacteria; order Rhodobacterales; family Roseobacteraceae; genus Leisingera; species Leisingera sp. NJS201. The sequence continues at coordinate 3,286,546 of NZ_CP038234.1, read as the reverse complement.
CGGGCATTTCCGAGAGCGCCAAGATCTTTGCCGGTGTGGACGTCACCAAGGAACCGATCCCGGTTCTGCCCACCGTGCACTACAACATGGGCGGCATTCCGACCAACTATTGGGGCGAGGTGCTGAACCCGACGGCTGACGATCCGACCGGTGTTGTGCCGGGCCTGATGGCCGTGGGCGAGGCTGGCTGTGCCTCAGTGCATGGCGCCAACCGGCTTGGCTCCAACTCGCTCATTGACCTGGTGGTCTTTGGCCGTGCCTCGGCCATCCGCGCGGGCAAGGTTGTGGATCCTGAGGCGGCGAACCCGGTGCTGAACACGGCTTCTGTTGATAAGGCGTTCGACCGTTTTGATGCCCTGCGCAATGCCAAAGGCAGCATCCCGACTGCGGATCTGCGGCTGGAAATGCAGAAATGCATGCAGGCCGACGCGGCGGTGTTCCGCACTGCGGAAACCATGGCCGAAGGCGTCGAGAAGATGACCGCGATCGCCGCCAAGCTGGACGACCTGCAGGTGACCGACCGGTCGCTGGTCTGGAACTCCGACCTGATGGAAACGCTGGAGCTGACAAACCTGATGCCAAGCGCGCTGGCCACCATTGTTGGCGCCGAGGCCCGCAAGGAAAGCCGCGGCGCCCACGCACATGAAGATTTCTCGACCCGCGACGATGAAAACTGGCGTGTCCACACCGTTTCCCGCGTGGCGGGCAACAAGGTAGAGCTCAGCTACCGTCCGGTGATCACCGACCCGCTGTCCACCGAAGAAGAAGGCGGCATCAGCCTTGCCAAAATCGCGCCCAAGGCGCGGACGTTCTAAGGAGACAGATCATGGTACAATTCAGCCTCCCGAAGAACTCTAAGATCACCACGGGCAAAACCTGGCCCAAGCCGGACGGTGCCAGCAATGTGCGCAAGTTCAAGATCTACCGCTGGAACCCGGATGACGGCCAGAACCCGCGTGTCGATACCTATTTCCTGGACATGGACACCTGCGGCCCGATGGTGCTGGACGCGCTGATCAAGATCAAGAACGAGATTGATCCGACCCTGACCTTCCGCCGGTCCTGCCGCGAAGGGATCTGCGGCTCCTGCGCGATGAACATCGACGGCATCAATACACTGGCCTGTATCTATGGCATGGATGAGATCAAGGGTGATGTGGCAATCTATCCGCTGCCGCATATGCCGGTGGTCAAGGACCTTATTCCCGACCTCACGCATTTCTATGCCCAGCATGCTTCAATCATGCCTTGGCTGGAAACCAAGACCAACCGCCCCGCAAAGGAGTGGAAACAGTCGATTGAGGACCGCAAGAAGCTGGATGGGCTTTATGAGTGCGTGATGTGCGCCAGCTGCTCGACCTCCTGCCCAAGCTACTGGTGGAACGGCGACCGGTACCTTGGGCCCGCAGCCCTGCTGCATGCTTACCGCTGGATCATCGACAGCCGCGATGAGGCCACGCCTGAACGTCTGGATCAGCTGGAAGACCCGTTCAAGCTTTACCGCTGCCACACCATCATGAACTGTGCCAAGACCTGTCCCAAGGGTCTGAACCCGGCCAAGGCGATTTCGCATATCAAGCAAATGATGGTCGAGCGCAGCGTTTGATATGCAACACGACTGATCCGCAAGGATCCGCTGTCCAGCAGCGATGAAAATTGCACCACCCCCGGTTTCCTGCGAAACCGGGGGTATTGTTTTTCCCCATGCAAACGGCAGGCACAGAAATGAAAACCATCTTTCCGGCCATTGCGGCCTTAAGCATTCTTTCAGGCTGCTTGTCGGCGGCAGACAATGACCGCTTGGGTGCGCAGCTTGCTGCCACCGACGCCCGCATCCCCGGTTGTATCGACGCGGCGGGCATTACCGGGCAATACCGGGTGCGGACCGAGTTCCTGGGCCATGGGGCCGGGGCAATTGTCTTGCGGACCGTGCAGTCCGGGCAAAATGTGACGGACGGGCAGGCGGCGCAGGCAACCTCCTGCATTAACGCCTGACGCAATCGGGTTGAGGTTCGGTTTAGCCGCCCTAGGCTGCAGGCATGCAACCACATGTTTTTGCCATTCTTTTAGCCGGGCTTGCCGGTCTCGCCATGCCGCTGGGCGGCTTCCTTGCCTGGTGCGAGCATATCCGCAACCCGATGCTACGGGACGAAGTGCTGCACACCATCGGGGCCTTTGGCGGCGGGGCGCTGGCCTCGGCAGTGGCGCTGGTGCTGGTGCCGGAAGCGGCCGGGGTGCTGCCGCCCGCTTGGGCGGTTGGCCTGTTTGCCGCTGGCGGAGCGGTGTTTTATGCGGTCGATACGCTGTTGCAGCGCCATGGCGGCAGCGGTGCATTGCTTCTGGCGATGCTGCTGGACTACCTGCCGGAGGCGATGGCGCTTGGCGCAATGCTGGTGGCCGATGCTGCCACTGCCAAGTTGCTGGCGCTGATGATCTTCCTGCAGAACCTTCCCGAAGGCTTTGCCGCCTTCCGCGAAGTCTGGAATGGCAGCAGCCCGGCCTGGCATGTGTTGCTGGCCTTTCTCGGGCTGGCCGCGCTGGGGCCGGTCTGCGCGCTGGCAGGACTTGTTTGGCTGGCGGACGCCCGCGCCGCCTTGGGGGCGATCATGATCTTTGCGGCTGGCGGAATACTCTATCTGTTGTTTCAGGATATCGCGCCCAAGGCCCATTCCAGCCGCAGCAGCGTGCCGGCATTGGGTGCGGTTGCGGGGTTTGCGCTGGGGCTGGCCGGGGAGCTTCTGACCGGCTGAGACTTGCCTGCCGGGTTTGCAATGCGGTGCCTGCATGGCGCCTTTGCACAATCATCTGCTGCAGCGGGTTTGGCCTGCGCCTATCCTCCTCCGCGAGGGAGGATATTGCCAGACTATGGAGGCAACCAGATGAACCCCGTGAAACCAAAAAAGAAGCAGGCCGCACAAGACGCACTGGACGTGCTGGAGCAAGCCTTCGCCTATTACACCCCGGAACCGCTGCCGGCGGTTGAGGAGGCTGACCCCGGCGAATGGGTGATCGAATACTATCAGGCGGCCTGAGTGCCATAGCGGTTGAGGCTGCTGCTGCCGCCGGGTAGACAAGGGCTATGCCCCTATTGCTGCTGTTTCTCCTCGCCGGTGTGTTCGGCTATTTCCTGTGGCGCCGCAGCGCCTCCGGTCTGACCCGGAATTGCCGCTGGCGCCAGCAGCGCGCCAATAGTCAATGGCGCTGCAGCTATTGCGGCGCGGTTGCGCCGGGCGGGGAAGCCCCGCGGATCTGCGGCAATCCGCAGCGTAAGCCCTAGGGAAACTCTCCCGCGCCCGCAGGCGCACCGGCTGCGCCGGAGCGCCTTCCGTGCGGCCTTGGGCCCGGCACCGCGCCAAGGCGCGGTGCCGGGCCCAACTGCGGCGGGGCTTTGCAAAGCCCCTGAAGCAGGCGGGAGCGCACCGGTCTGCCGGTCTGCTGCAGGCATGGCAAAGAAAACACTTGAACGACTCAGGCACATGCCCGATATGGACGCCCAAGACGCCAACGCACGCGCCTCTGGCGAAAGGGGTTACGCCCCTACGGTTACGTAGCGACGGTAACGTCTCTGACAGAACTGAGCGGTCATATATGGCCGGGTCTTTTGGAGATGACCATGAACGCAAACGTAGCCGGGCTGACTGCCCGTAATTGCGAAACTGTATCCCGTACTTTGAGCTTCATCGCCGCAAGCCGGTTCGAGCGGCCGACATTGGTGGTGGACGCCGAAGCGGTTGCCGCAAAATACCAAGCATTGGCCGCGGACTGGGCCGCGCCCGCATTCACTATGCGGTCAAGGCCAATCCGGCAGCGGGCATTCTTGAGCGGCTGGTGCAGGAGGGATCCAATTTCGACGCGGCCAGCCGGGCGGAGATCGAAATATGCCTGGCGGCAGGGGCCGCGGCCAGCCGGATCACCTTTGGCAACACCATCAAACGGCCTGCCGACATTGCCTTTGCCCACAGCATCGGCATCACCCATTTTGCCGCCGATGCGCGTGAGGAGCTGGATAAGCTGGCTGCCCATGCGCCGGGTGCCAAGATCTGCCTGCGGCTGGTTGTTGAGGCCAGCGAAGCCGATTGGCCGCTCAGCCGCAAATTCGGCTGCACGCCGGAAAAGGCGCTGAAGCTGATGGATTATGCTGCCGCCCGCGGCTTGCAGGTCGAAGGCCTGTCTTTCCATGTCGGCTCGCAAACCCGCGAACCGCAGATGTGGCAGGGCACGCTGGAGCAGGTGGCGCGGGTCTGGCGGCAGGCGCATGAGGCAGGCCATAAGCTGAACCTGCTCAATATCGGTGGCGGTTTTCCGGCCTCTTATGGTTCGGACATGATGCCGGCCGAAGATTACGCCCGCGCAGTGATGGCGCAGGTTGGCGCGTATTTCGGCGATGTGCCGGAGATCATGGCCGAACCGGGCCGCGGGTTGGTGGCCGAGGCAGGCGCCATTGCCGCCGAGGTGCTGCTGGTCTCGCGTAAGCATGACGATGACTTGCACCGTTGGGTCTATCTCGATATCGGCATGTTCTCGGGCTTGGCCGAAACCATGGGCGAGGCGATCCGCTACCGGATCACCACGGACCGTGACCACGAGACCACCGGCCCCTGCATTCTTGCCGGACCTTCCTGCGACAGCGCGGATGTGCTGTACGAGCGCAAGCCCTACCAGCTGCCGCTGGGGCTGAGGGGCGGGGACCGCGTGGTGATCCATTCCTGCGGCGCCTATACCTCGACCTATGCGTCGGTCGGCTTCAACGGCTTCCCGCCGCTGGATGTTGTGGTGATCTGACGGTTGTGATCCGGCCGGGTGTTCCGGTCGTTGCGGCGGGGCTTGCAAGCCCGCGGCGATGCGGTCTTGATGGGGCAAACAGACAGGAAGGCTTGCCCCATGACCGACATACCCGCAGCCCCCGCCGATGCGGAGGCCCGCCGCGCCGTCCAGCCCGTGGTCTGCTATCCCAACGAGACCCTGCCTGCGCCCGATCTGGCACTGTATCAGCAGGCCCGGCTGGGCGCAGTGAAAACCGGCGAGGTGCTGGCGCAGCCCCGCGAAGCCGCTTGTTTTGAGGTGCCGGCCGGGCATTTCTTCCGGATCAGCTCATTGGAGGGGCCGCAAGTCGGCGACCTCAACCTGTGGAACAGGAACGACCTGAGCGAGCGGTTCTATTCCGGCAAGACCCGCGCCTTGCATGGCACCCATATCACCACGGGCGAGCGGATGTGGACCAGTTTCCCGCATCTGCGCCCCATGGCCACGATTACCGCAGATACCTTGGGCTGGTACGGGATCGATGATTTCGGCGGCTCGGTGCATGACGTGATCGGCACCCGCTGCGATCCTTACACCGGCAACCTGCTGGCCGGCAGCCAGTACCACCACTGCTGCCATTCCAACCTGACACGCGCATTGGCGGAACATCTCGGCCTTTCCCTGGCGGAGGCGGAACCGCATGTGCATGACGTGCTTAACGTCTTCATGTGTACCGGCTTTACCCGGGATACCGGCCAGTACTTCATGAAGGCCAGCCCGGTGCGGCCCGGTGATTATCTGGAGTTCTTTGCCGAAATTGATCTTCTCGGCGCCCTCAGCGCCTGTCCCGGCGGCGATTGCTCGGCTGAGCATTCCAGCGATACCGCTGCCTGCCATCCGCTGCTGATCGAGATCTTCGCACCCGCAGCAAGCGCGCTGAAGGGCTGGCAAAGCCCGCCCCGCAATGGTTATGACCGCAGCCATGGCCGGTAGCGGTCAGAAAAGGAAAGCTGCAGTTTCACCGGAAGCGCCAATATTGGCGTGAATTCTGGGGAGATAGGGATTTTCTGGAATGCAGCGGCGTCACACGGGTTCAGCCTTAAGGGCACCATGAGGCAATGCAGGCAGAGAATGCATTCAAAGTGGCTCTTGGCCGCATTGGTCAAAAATTCAGGCTGGCAATAAAAAGGGCAGAGGAAAACCGCTGCCCTTACTTTTTAATGAATTAACCCGACATCAGGAAAATGCGGCTTCCAACGCAATTTCCACCATGTCGCCAAAGCTGCGTTCCCGCTGATCGGACGGCAAGGCTTCGCCGGTGCGCAGATGGTCAGACACCGTCAGCACTGCCAGAGCCCGGCAGCCATGCCGGGCCGCAAGCGTGTAAAGCTCTGCGGCTTCCATTTCCACGCCTAGAATGCCATGACGCACCATCTGTTCATTCAGATCGGGGCGCTCGTCATAGAACACATCTGACGAGTAGATGCCGCCGATATGCGTTGCAGCATCACGTTTCGCCGCAGCTTGCGCCGCCGCCTGCAGCAGGTCCCAATCAGCGCAGGGGGCAAAGTTCAGCTCCCGGAAGATGCCGCTGGAGGGGCTGTTCAGAGTGCTGGCAGTCATCGCCAGAATCACGTCGCGGACCTTGACCCTGTCCTGCATGCCACCGCAGGAGCCGATGCGGATCAGCGTCTTGGCGCCGAAATCGCGGATCAGCTCATTGACGTAGATCGACAGCGAGGGCATCCCCATGCCGCTGCCTTGAATGGTCACCGGATGCCCGTTCCAGCTGCCGGTGTAGCCCAGCATCCCGCGCACTTCGTTAACCAGTTTGGCGTCTTTCAAAAATGTCTCAGCAGCCCATTTCGCCCGGTAGGGGTCGCCAGGCATCAAAACAGTTTCCGCAATATCGCCTTTTGCGGCACCAATATGAATGGTCATGGTTTTGCTCCGCCGTCAGGTTCAGATTTCCAGGTCGGAAATATCCATACCTGCGGTCAGCGCAGCATGCACCCAATGCGGTTTGCGGCCGCGGCCGGTCCAGGTTTCGTCATGGTTGCTGGGGTTGCGGTATTTGGGGCCGCTTTGTTTTTCTTTACGCCCTGGCGCGAAGTACCGGCGATTTCGTCCAGGGAGAAGCCGTATTTCGCAGCCGCTTCTTCAGCCGCTTTCAAAGCTTCCTGGCGTTCGCGCAGTTCTGCTGTGCGCAGCGCTTCTTCCACATCGCTTTGCAGCTGAAGAAGTTCTTTTCTGGTCATTGCCGAAAGATCGAGGGTCATTCTGCACTCCACATTAAATGACATACCGGAAGCCCCGGTATGTCATTCCTTATGGCGCAAATGCCAGACGCGTTTCAGCATCTTTTTGGAAATTCGCGGAAAATTGCCTAAGAAAGATCAATTTGCTGCAATTTCCGGTGGCCTTGCCAAGTTCACAATGTCGCTCATAATTGAATTGAGCTCAAAGTCTTTGGGGGTGTAAACGCGAGCCACGCCCATGGTTTTCAACCTTGCCGCGTCGTCATCGGGGATGATCCCGCCGACAATCACCGGGATGTGGCCAAGACCGGCCTCTTGCATCCGGCTCATCATTTCCTCGACCAGCGGCAGGTGGCTGCCGGACAGGATCGACAGGCCAACCACATGGGCGTCGTCTTTTTGCGCGGCTTCTACCAGCTCTGCCGGGGTCATGCGGATGCCGTCATAGGTGATGTCCATGCCGCAATCGCGGGCACGGAAGGCGATTTGCTCGGCGCCGTTGGAATGGCCGTCCAGCCCCGGCTTGCCAACCACGAATTTAATCCGGCGGCCCAGGACGTCGCTGACCGCATTCACCGCATCGCGCAGGTCGTCCAGTCCTTCGGTCTTATTGGAAACGGACGCCGACACGCCGGTCGGACCGCGGTAGGTGCCGTGGACCTTGCGCATCTCCTCGGCCCATTCGCCGGTGGTGACGCCAGCCTTGGCAGCGGCGATGGACGGTTCCATGATATTGGCGCCGCTTTTCGCCGCAGCCCGCAGGGCGGCTAGTGCAGCTTCGACCGCCGCAGTATCGCGTTCAGCGCGCCAGGCGTTCAGGCGGTTGATCTGCTCCTGCTCGACTGCCGGGTCCACAACCATGATGCCGCCGTCTTCGGTCTGCAGCGGCGAAGGCTCGCCCTCGGTCCATTTGTTGACGCCGACCACAACGGTCTCGTTCTTTTCAATCCGGTTCAGACGCTCGGCGTTGGAGTCGACCAGGCGGCCCTTCATATACTCGATCGAGGCGACGGCGCCGCCCATCGATTCCAGGTTGGCCAGTTCGGCCCGGGCGCCGTCCTTCAGCTCTTCGACCTTGGCATCCACCGCCGGGTTGCCATCGAACAAGTCGCCATACTCCAGCAGATCGGTCTCATAGGCCAGAATTTGCTGCATCCGCATCGACCACTGCTGGTCCCAGGGGCGGGGCAGGCCAAGTGCTTCGTTCCAGGCGGGCAGCTGCACCGCGCGGGCGCGGGCTTTTTTCGACAGGGTCACCGCCAGCATCTCGATCAGGATGCGGTAGACGTTGTTTTCCGGCTGCTGTTCGGTCAGGCCCAGCGAGTTGACCTGCACGCCGTAACGGAAGCGGCGGAATTTCGGATCGCCCACGCCGTAGCGGTCGCGGCAGATCTCATCCCACAGATCGACAAAGGCGCGCATCTTGCACATCTCGGTGACAAAGCGGATGCCCGCATTCACAAAGAAGGAGATCCGCCCGACCATCGCCGGGAAGTCTTCCGGCGCGATGCGCGGCTTCAGCTCGTCCAGAACCGCCTGGGCGGTGGCCAGTGCAAAGGCCAGCTCCTGCTCCGGCGTGGCACCGGCCTCCTGCAGGTGGTAGGAACACACGTTCATCGGGTTCCACTTGGGCACGTTGGTATAGCAGTACTCGGCCACATCCGCGATCATCTTGAGGCTGGGTTTGGGCGGGCAGACATAGGTGCCGCGGCTCAGATATTCCTTGATCAGATCGTTCTGCACCGTGCCCTGCAGTTTGGCGACATCCGCGCCCTGTTCCTCGGCCACCGCGATGTAAAGCGACAGCAGCCAGGGCGCCGTCGCATTGATGGTCATCGAGGTATTCATCTGCTCTAGCGGGATTTGATCGAACAGCGCCCGCATGTCGCCCAGATGGCCGACCGGCACGCCGACCTTGCCCACTTCGCCGCGCGCCAGCACGTGGTCGCTGTCATACCCGGTCTGGGTCGGCAGGTCGAAGGCCACCGATAGGCCGGTCTGTCCCTTGGCCAGGTTGGCGCGGTACAACGCGTTGGACGCCGATGCCGTGGAGTGGCCGGCATAGGTGCGGATCAGCCAGGGGCGGTCTTTTTGCATCTGCGGCATGTCGGGCCTCGCGAGTCAGTGTGGCGGTAATTTTATTTCGTCACGCAGATGTAAACTGCAATTTTCGACCCATGTCAATTCGCTGCGTTGCGGCATTGCCCTTAGCAGTATCAATTTCTTCAGTTTCTCCAAAAGGTAGATTGCGGCAAAGCCGCCTCCCGCATAGGGTCCGCGGTATTTACATCTAATTTTCATTGAGGGCTTTATGGCTGAAACCAGCAGGCTGACCGAGTTTGACGGGTTGCGCGCCATTGCCTTGCTGTCCGTCGTTCTGTTCCACTACTTTCAGCGTTTTCCAGAATTCTACCCCTATGGGGACAGCCTTCTGCCCGTGGCGGGTTACGGCTACCTTGGTGTTCACCTGTTCTTTGTCATTTCCGGTTTTGTCATTTCGGTCTCGCTCAGGTCTGGAAGCGGCTTGCACGTGTTTCTGTTCAAGCGCCTGCTGCGGCTGTGGCCGCCTCTGGCGGTCTGCGCGGTCATCACTTTTATGGCCATGCACCTCATCGACAGCGCATTCAGCAACTCTGTGCAGACCGGCTTCAGCGGCTTTGCGGCATCGCTAAGCTTTATCCCCCAGCCTTCTGGCGGTTCAATTTCGGCTTCGACGGCTACATTGACGGGGTGTACTGGACATTGACCTGTGAAGTGCTGTTTTACCTCTGGGCGGCGGTTTTGTTTGCAGTCTTCGGGCTCCGCCGGTTTGCCGAAGGTGCAGCCCTGGTGCTTTTGGCCGGGCAATCTGTCTTGTTAGCGGCGGACTTCATTTTTCCAGACCTTGTGCCTTTGCAACTGAACATGCTGCTGCTCGTGGGCTATGCGCATTTGTTTGCGGCCGGTGTCCTTTTTGCCCAGGTATACAGCCATGGCGCCTGCACCCGTACGCTTGCGCTGCTGGGGGCAAGTTTTGCGGTGGCGCTGGGCATGGCGCAGGACACGGGAGAGGCTGCAATACTGACGCTGATCTACCTGATTGTTGCCGCCTGCGCCTGGCGCCTGCCTGCGGCGCGGCTGCTGGGATGGCGGCCTTTGTCCTGGATCGGGCTGGTCAGTTATTCGGTTTATCTGCTGCACAACAATATCGGTATCACGCTGTTGTCCCTGTTACCCCCAGGCCTGCCCGGCGCGGTGTATCTTGCCAGCGCTGCGGGGGTGCTGGGCGGGATAGTGCTGCTGTCCTGGGGTGTCTTCACCTGGGTCGAGAAGCCCTCGCAATCTCTTGCCAGACGATTGGGCGCGTGGTTCCAGGAGCCCAGACCGGCGGATGTGCCGGACGGCCTGCAACGGGAGTAATGCGCGGCAGCATTGCGGCAGGACCGGTGCGCGTCCTCAATTTCCCTTGTAACACCCTGCGGCCTGCGCAACTGTCCCGATATGACGCAAACTGTGGAAATTCCGCTGTGGTTATTCATGCTGATCGTGGGCTTCGCCGCGGTGACTTTTGCCTCGCATTTTCTGTTTCCTTCGGTGCGCTGGTTTTTCCGGCGGCGTCTGGAGCGTGCCGTGGCGCGGCTGAACAAGCGGCTGGAGCGCCCGATTGAGCCGTTCAAGCTGGCCCGGCGCCACGACATGATTCAGCGGCTGATCCACGATCCGCAGGTCGCGCAGGCAGCGGCGGATCACGCGGCGGCAGAAGGCATTCCCGAAAACGTGGCGTTTGAACAGGTGCGCCGCTATGCCCGCGAGATCGTGCCCGGGTTTTCCGCTTTTGCCTATTTCGGCCTCGCCATCCGCGCGGCGCGGCTGTTGTCCAATACGGTCTACAGGGTGCGGCTGGGCCATCAGGACGAGGCGGCGCTGCGCGCCATCGACCCGAATGCAACGGTGGTCTTTGTGATGAACCACCGTTCGAACATGGACTATGTGCTGGTCACTTATCTGGCGGCGGATCGCACGGCGCTGTCTTATGCGGTGGGGGAATGGGCGCGGGTCTGGCCGCTGTCACGTCTGATCCGGGCGATGGGCGCCTATTTTATCCGCCGCCGTTCGCGCAATGATCTCTACCGCAAAGTGCTGGCCTCCTATGTGCGGCTGGCAACCCGCGGCGGATCCACCCAGGCGATGTTTCCCGAAGGGGGCCTAAGCCTGGACGGTGCCATTGCTGCACCCAAGCTGGGCCTGCTGAAGTATATTGTCGAAGGTTATGACCCGGAGGGGCGCGATGTGGTCTTTGTGCCGGTGGCGTTGAATTACGACCGGGTGCTGGAAGACAGGATCCTGACCTCTGCTGCCAAGGATGGCGACCGCAGGTTCCGGGCCCGCATCGGCCTGGTGGCGCTGCGGCTGCTGCGGCTGTTGTGGCTGTGGATGACCGGGCGTTACCACCGTTCGGGCTATGCCGGCGTGAACTTTGGCCGCCCCCTCAGCCTGGCCGCGTTTGGTGCCGGGCGGGACGGGGACATGACCAAGCCGCTGGGGCGTGAATTGATGGCACGGATCAGCGCCATTGTCCCGGTTCTGCCGGTGCCGCTGATTGCCGCCATCCTGCAGCAGCACGGTCCCCTCAGCCGTGCCGCGGTTGAGCATCAGCTGGCGGATCTGATTGCGGCGATGCCGCTGGCCCATGTCCACATGCCGCGGGAAAACCTGGCCTATGCCGCGGACGCAGGGCTGAGGCAGCTGGCGCGGCGCGGTCTTATCACCGAGAACAACGGGCGGTTCAGCCCGGTCGCGGCGCGGCGCGATCTGCTGGCCTTCTATGCCAATTCGATCCGCCACCTGTTGCCTCGAAACGGTCCGAACGCGGATGGCGGCGACGGTTTTTCTGCACCTGCCAAGGACAATGCTGCATCTGCAGGGTCATAAAATTACCCATACTTGCCAAAAGAGGTTGCAATATTACCTTCTCAATCCTATCCCTCAGGTAACCGCTGCGATTCTGCACCGCGGCAATTGACAGGATGCAAAGGAGGCCATCATGGCATTGGATACCCAGACTGACGTCATGTCGTACGAGGCGCCCGAGAAAGATCTCTATGAGATGGGCGAAATGCCCCCGATGGGATATGTGCCCAAAAAGATGTACGCATGGGCGATCCGCAAGGAACGCCACGGCGAGCCGAACACTGCGATGGAGCAGGAAGTGGTCGACGTGCCCGAGCTGGACAGCAACGAAGTGCTGGTTCTGGTGATGGCGGCGGGCGTCAACTACAATGGCGTCTGGGCCTCCCTCGGCACGCCGATCTCACCCTTTGACGGCCACAAGGCGCCTTATCACATTGCCGGTTCCGATGCTGCCGGCATCGTCTGGGCGGTCGGCTCCAAAGTCACCCGCTGGAAAGTCGGCGACGAGGTGGTGATCCACTGCAACCAGGACGACGGCGACGACGAGGAATGCAACGGCGGCGATCCGATGTTCTCGACCAGCCAGCGGATCTGGGGCTATGAGACCCCGGACGGTTCGTTCGCTCAGTTCACCAATGTGCAGGCCCAGCAGCTGATGCCGCGCCCCAAGCACCTGACCTGGGAAGAAAGCGCCTGCTACACGCTGACGCTCGCCACCGCTTACCGGATGCTGTTCGGCCACGAGCCGCATGACCTGAAGCCGGGCCAGAACGTGCTGGTCTGGGGCGCTTCGGGCGGCCTGGGGTCCTATGCGATCCAGCTGATCAACACGGCCGGCGCCAACGCCATCGGCGTGATCTCGGATGAAAGCAAGCGCGACTTTGTCATGGGGCTGGGCGCCAAGGGCGTTCTGAACCGCAAGGACTTCAATTGCTGGGGGCAAATGCCCACAGTGAACACCCCCGAATACGCTGCCTGGTTCAAGGAAGCGCGTAAATTCGGCAAAGCGATCTGGGACATCACCGGCAAAGGCGTAAACGTCGACATGGTGTTCGAACATCCCGGTGAGAGCACTTTTCCAGTCTCGACTTTCGTCTGTAAAAAGGGCGGCATGGTTGTGATCTGCGCGGGCACCACCGGCTATAACCTGACCTTTGACGTGCGCTACATGTGGATGCATCAGAAACGTTTGCAGGGTTCGCATTTTGCCCATCTCAAGCAGGCCGCGTCTGCAAACAAACTGATGGTCGAGCGCCGCCTGGATCCCTGCATGTCCGAAGTCTTTACCTGGAACGATCTGCCGGAGGCGCATATGAAGATGCTGCGCAACGAGCACCTGCCCGGCAACATGTCGGTTCTGGTTCAGGCGCCAAAGACCGGCCTGCGCACCCTTCAGGATGTGCTCGACGCCAAAGGCTGATTTGCCGGCGCGTTCAGGATGGACTGAAATCTCCCCGCGAATCACATATGTGCTTCGCGGGTTTTTTTGTAATTTTATCCGTTTCAGGAAGTTAACCGCTGCGCCCTCCCTATTTCTGGGGAGGCGCGGTTCGCAGGCCGCGAAATTATGTTGTTGGTGTTGCGCTCCCGGCGCAATACCCGCGCAATCGGATGCCTGGCAGCAGTAAACTGCCCAAACCCTTGAGGTTGTCATTGACCGCACAAAGCCCCGCACTGCAAAAGAACAACAGTTGTCTGCAACGAACCCAGAGACAGCCTTGCTGGTTGTGAATAGCCGGATCGGGCAGGCTCTGGACTGAACTGGTATACGGCAATGGCACATAAGGCAGAGTTGGACCGCATTCTGGAGGCGCTTGACGCCACCAAGACCCTTGACGGGCTGCAATTGATTATTGACCAGGTGCGCGGTGTGTTCGGGGTTGATCATGCCATGTATCACTGGGTCGACAGCGCCGGCGACCACTACCATTTCGGCACCTATCCGCAGGCTTGGGTCGAGCGCTACCAGGAAATGGCCTATGTGCGGGTCGATCCGGTGGTGGCCGGCTGCTATCAGCGGTTCCACCCGGTTGACTGGAAGCGGCTGGACTGGTCGCCGAAACCGGCTCGCGAGTTCCTGAAAGACGCGCTGGAGCATGGGGTCGGCAACCAGGGCTACTCAATTCCGATCCGCGGGCCGAACGGGCAATTTGCGGTGTTTACCGTCAGCCATAATTGCGACGACGAGACCTGGGAAAAGCTCACGGAACGCTGCAGCCGCGATATGATCCTGATGGCACATTATTTCAACCGGAAGGCGCTTGAGTTTGAGCCCAGCCGCAGCCCGGAGCAGGCTCAGCCGCTGTCACCGCGTGAAGTGGACGCCCTGACATTGCTGGCCATCGGCTACAGCCGTGCACAGGTGGCAAAAACCCTGTCAATCTCTGAGCACACGCTGCGTGTCTATATTGAAAGTGCCCGGTTCAAGCTTGGTGCAATCAATACGACGCACGCCATTGCCCGGGCCATGACACTCGGTTTTATTGTAGTTTAACGTCAGAGTGTGACGGTCTTTGTAAATACACTCTGAAATTGCATTTCGCAGGCGTAATCTGTCCCCACTGATCTACCAGAAGGGGACTAATCAATGCTTCGCTATATCTACGGCCATGATCTTCACAACCATGCAGACCTTGCACACTCGATGTTCCGCGACCGTGCGGATCAATTCCAGGCCCGGCTGGGCTGGGAGGTGCAGGTGGACCGCAAGGGGGAGGAGCGCGACCAGTACGACCAGCTGGATCCGCTCTATGTGGTCTGGGAAATGCCGGATGGCAGCCATGGCGGCTCGATGCGGTTTCTTCCGACCACTGGGCCGGTGATGGTCAATGACGTCTTTCTTGACCTGGCCGGCGGGGTGCCGATCTGCAGCCCGCTGATCTGGGAATGCACCCGCTTCTGCCTGTCACGCGACGCGGGCGTCAATGTGGCGGGGGCGCTGACCCTGGGCGGGGTCGAGATCATGCGCAATTTTTCCGTCGCGCATTTCGCCGGGGTCTTTGACCGGCGCATGGTGCGGATCTACCGCAGCCTCGGCTTCAGCCCGGACATCATCGGCACCCAGGGCGAAGGCCGTGAACGGATCTGCCTCGGCCTGTGGGAATACACGCCTGAGGTCTATCTGAAAGTCGCCTCCAAGGCCGGGATTGCCCCTGATCTGTCGCAGCTCTGGTTCGATCGGTCCTTTGGCAGTGCCAGTGCAGCAGCACCCATGGCTCTCACCGGCTGATTGAGTCGAAATCCGGGGCCGGATCCTCTGGCGGACCCGGTCCCGCGGCTGTAGGGTCGCGCAATGACAGCTCTGCCCGTACAGTTCTCCGACGACCAGGCCACCGCTTTTGACAGCGTGACCGAACTCCTGCGCAAGGCAGGGGTGGATCTTGATGACGGGTTGCTGCACCCGCCCCGCGGCGACGCCGGGGTGATGGCAGTGATCGGCAAGGCTGGATCGGGCAAGACGCTGCTGCTGGCCGAGCTGTACAAGGCGCTGGAGCAGGCCGGGGTCGAGGTCGTCTCCGGCGACTATGAAAGCCGCAAGAAGAGCGACGACCGCCGCACCCTGGCGATCCTGGCGCCAACCAACAAGGCCGCCAGCGTGCTGCGCCTGCGCGGCGTGCCCGCGACCACCATTCACCGCATTCTTTACACACCGGTCTATGACCCGGAATACGAACGCATCGCCGAATGGCTGGCGGGGCAGGGGGACAAGCCCGAGATTGAAGGGCTGACCGAGGAAGCCCTGGCCCGCGCGGCTGCGTTCTTTGAGAAAAACAAATCGATCCCCGGCGCCCTGGCCGCCGCGGGCCTGCGCGGCTCGGACTTCATCACCGGCTGGAAACGGCGCGAGGAGCCGCTGGACATCGGCTTTGTCGACGAAGCCTCGATGCTGGACGACCGCCAGTTCGAAGACCTGAAGGAGATTTTCCCCAATCTGGTGCTGTTTGGCGACCCGGCGCAGCTGGCCCCGGTCAATCAGTCAGGCTCAATGGTGTTTGATACCCTGCCGGAGCCGCAGCGCCTGATCCTGAACCGCATCCACCGGCAAGAGGCTGGCAATCCGATCCTGGATCTTGCCCACGCATTGGCCGACCCGGAGCTGCGGTTCGAGGATTTTGAGCGGATGATCGAAGACACCGCCCGGCGCGATGACCGTGTGGTTTGGGGTCAGCGGGTCGAGGTTGACCTGATGGCGCGCTCACCGGTGCTGGTCTGGCGCAACAATACAAGAATCCGGCTGATCAATGCCTTCCGGAATGTCCACGGCGCACCTGAGGATGCGCTGATCGCCGGAGAGCCATTGATTTGCGACGGTATCGAACTGCCGATGAAACACCGCAAGAAACGCTTGGACCTGGAGGCCCGCGGGCTGATCAAGGGCGCCCAGGTGATCTTTCTCGGCGCCGGCCGTAAACCCGGATTCTCCCGCTTGCATGTGATGGGGGCCGAGGATCCGCAGGTCTCTGCGGCCTCTATCGTGAAAATCGAAAAACCGGACGAGGAAGAGCCGTTCATCCCCTACGCCGCCCGCATGGGCGCCACTTTCCTGCATGGTGCGGCGGTGACCATCCACAAGGCGCAAGGCTCGCAATGGGACACCACTCAGGTGTTTGCCCCGGATATCTATGCCGCCGCCCGCATGGGCCGGGTCGAAGCAGGCCAGCCGCTGTGGAAGCGCCTCGCCTATGTGGCGATCACCCGGGCGCAGGAGCGGCTGATCTGGGTGGTGCGCAACCGATTGGCCAAACCGTCGGGCCCTTTGCAGGTGGATGACCTGAAGGCGGTGCCAGCCGCCGCGCTGACGCTGGAGACGCAGGAGAGTACCCCGGCATGAGCAAATCCATCCTGATCACCGGCGCCAGCTCAGGCATCGGCCGTGCCGTCGCAGAACTGTTCCTGACGGGAGGCTGGCAGGTTGGCCTGCTGGCGCGCCGCGCGGACAAGCTGCAGCAGGTGGCACAGGGCCGCACGGGCGCCCATGTGCTGCCAGCGGATGTGACCGACCCGGCGGCTGTGGATCATGCGGTGAACAGCTTTGCCATGGCGGCGGGGCGGCTGGACGTTCTGTTCAACAACGCTGGCATCTTCACCCCGCCCGGCACCATTGATGAAATCCCGTTGGAAGACTGGTTTGCCTCCGTCAATGTGAACCTCACAGGTATGTACCTGACCGCCCGAGCGTGTTTCCGCCAGATGCGGCAGCAATCGCCGCAGGGCGGGCGGATCATCAACAACGGCTCAATCGCCGCCCATGTCCCGCGGCCCCATTCGGCGCCTTATGCGGCCACCAAGGCAGCGATCACCGGCCTCACCAAAAGCCTGTCACTGGACGGCCGCCCCTTTGATATCGCCTGCGGCCAGATCGATATCGGCAACACCAGGACCCCGATGGTCGAAGACCTGAGCCAGCGTCACGCCGTCGCCAACCCTGGTGCCGAACCGATGCATACATTTGCGGTGGAGGATGCAGCAAACTCAGTGCTGCATATGGCAAGTTTGCCGCTGGAGGCGAATGTTCAGTTCATGACGGTGATGGCGGCCAAAATGCCCTATATCGGACGCGGCTGATGTCTCCCGCCCGTCACCGGCGCATTAGATATGCGCCGCTCCCGTTGGGCATGGCGCAGCGCGCCTCCGGCGGGAGTGCTTCCGCAAAGAAGGACCAGGGGGCTTCTTTCTGGTCAAAATACCCCGGGGTGAATTGGCCGTACGGCCAAGAGGGGCAGGCCCCTCTTACCGGTTCCGAAGCAGGCTGAAGGCCGCGGAGGCGCCCCAGCCGGAGGCGATCGCAATGGCCAATGCCATCAGGCCATAAAGAAACGGCTGCTCGCGGGACATCGAAAACAGGAACCGTTCCAGCCCCACTTTGCGCACATCGATTGTGGTCTCGTAACTGGACACAACCTCGCCGCCGCGGGTCAGAAAGATGCGGGTCTGGTAATCGCCCTCAGTCAGGTCCGCCGGCATTTCGATGGCGGTGCGGAACAGGGTCTGCTCATCCACTGCGACAGTATTTTCCCGCAGCGAGTAGAGCCCGTTGTCCTCGCGGATGCGCACCACCGCGTCAGCAAAGGACTGGGCGCCGCGGATGTGCATTGCCGCACCGACCGATCGGATGGCCCGTTCGATGGATACCCGGAAACGCAGATCTTCGGTATCCGTCAGCACCTGGGCAAACGGTGCGCTGGTGGCTACCGCATAGAAAGCCGGGGCCGAGTCGACCAGCACGCTGTCCACATTGACCCAGATGCCCAGTTTCTTTTCCTTGCGGCGCACCATGACTGCCGGGGCAGGGCCGGACACTGTGACGATCACTTCCAGCGGATCCTCCGACGGGATCGGGCTTTCGCGTTTCACCGCGCCAAAGATCAGAATCTCCGAACCATCGAAAGTGGCGGTGATTGCCACCCGGTCCTGGCTGAGGCCCAAAACAACTTCTTCCTTGGCGGCCTGGGCCGCTGACTGCGGCAGCAGTGCCAGGGCGGCAGCTGTGAGGGCGTACATAAACAGCTTGCGCATGATCAATGGCCTCCCGCAGCGCCGAGGGAGTACAGCTCAGCCGGTTGCAGCAGCAGCTCAAGCCCCAGCTTGACGCAGACGATGATCACCATCAGCGCCAGCAGGATGCGCAGCTGTTCGGCCTTGAGGTAGACACCGATGCGGGTGCCGATCTGGGCGCCGATCACGCCGCCGACCAGCAGCAGCACTGCCAGAACGATGTCCACCGTATAGTTGGTGGTGGCATGCAGCATGGTGGTGAAAGCGGTGACCGTGATGATCTGGAACAGCGAGGTGCCGACAACCACTTTGGTCGGCATGCCGAGGATGTAGATCATCGCAGGCACCATGATGAAACCGCCGCCGACCCCCATGATCGCGGCCAGAATGCCGACGCAGATGCCGACCAGCACCGGCGGGATCACCGAGATATAGAGACCCGAGGTGCGGAACCGCATCTTGAATGGCAGCGCATGAACCCAGCTGCGCTGGCGCCGTGCTGCAGGGGCCGCGCCGCCCGCTTTCTTGGATTTGCGGATGGCATTCAGGCTTTCGATGAACATCAACGCGCCGACCACACCCAGGAAGACGACATAGCAAAGCTTGACCAGCAGATCGACTTGGCCAAGCGCCTTGAGGTAGTTGAACACCACCACCCCAAGCGCCGCGCCCATCAGGCCGCCGGCCTGCAGCACAAGTCCCATCTTGATATCGACGGTGCGCCTTCGGAAATGCGCCAGCACCCCGGAAAAGGACGAGGCGACAATCTGGTTCGCTTCCGTGGCCACCGCCACGGCTGGCGGGATGCCGATGAAAAACAACAGCGGCGTCATCAGAAAGCCGCCGCCGACTCCGAACATGCCCGAGAGAACCCCGACCACTCCCCCGAGGCCCAGGAGAAGGAAGGCATTGACCGAGACCTCAGCTATGGGAAGGTATATCTGCATGGTCCTTGTTAAACCGCAGTTCGTTCAGAAATCAATGATCTATGCCGCTCTGCAGCGTGCAGGACTGATTTGACGCATCAAACTGGACTTATCGCTGGGTTTGCGGAACGGGGACAGGCGGGACACTCCCGCGCCCGCAGGAGATGGCTGCGCCAATCCCCTTGGCGGCCTTGGGCCGGGCACCGCACTGCGTGCGGAGCAACGGGGGCCTGCTGTGACGCCTCTGAGGGGCAGAAAAGGAAACGCCCGGCGCGGGGCCGGGTGTTTCAGCAGGGCAGACGCAGGGCTTAACGCTCCTTGACGTAAGGCTCGCCGCCAGCGCGGGGCGGAATCGCCTTGCCGACAAAACCTGCAAGAATCACCACCGTCAGCACATAAGGCAGTGCGTCCATCGCCTGCACCGGAATGGTGATGCCGCCCAGTTCGATGTTTTGGAACCGCAGCGCGACGGCCTGCAAAAGGCCGAACAGCAGGCAGGCGCCCATCGCGTGCCAGGGCCGCCACTTGGCGAAGATCAGCGCCGCAAGCGCGATGAACCCGCGCCCCGCTGTCATGTCCTTGACAAAACCTGCCTGCAGGGCGGTGGCCAGATAAGCACCGGCAATGCCGCACAACAGGCCGCAGATCATCACTGCCGCGTATCGCAGGCCAACAACCGAGACGCCGGCGGTATCTACCGCCGCCGGGTTTTCCCCCACCGCACGCAGGCGCAGTCCAAAGCGGGTGCGGAACAGCACCCACCAGGTGGCAGGCACCGCCAGAAAGGCGATGTAGACCAGGATTGAATGCCCCGATAGCAGCTCGGAATAGACCGGTCCCAGTCCCGGCACGCCGGACAGGCTGTCGGCAAAAGGCAAGGAGACCGGGCCAAACCGGCCTTCGCTGATCAGCGAAGGCGTACGGCCGCCCTGCTGGAACCAGTCCTGTGCGATCAGCACGGTCATGCCTGCCGCGAGGAAGTTGATGGCCACGCCGGAAATCAGCTGGTTGCCGCGGAAGGTGATCGACGCCACCCCGTGCAGGCCCGCCAGCACCAGCGAGGATCCGATACCGGCCAGCAGCCCCAGCCAGACATTGCCGGTGACGGCAGCGACAGCGGCGGAAAAGAAGGCTGCCATCAGCATCTTGCCTTCCAGGCCGATGTCAAAAATGCCTGCGCGTTCGGAAAAGAGGCCCGCGAGGCAGGCCAGCAGCAGCGGCGTCGCCAGGCGGACGGTGGAATCCAGCAGTTGGATGATCGTCAGGAAATCCATCAGCTCCGCCCCTTCCGCGCCGCCAGGAAGATCTTTTCAAGCGGCATTCGCACCATGTTGTCCAGTGCGCCCGTGAACAGGATCACCAAGGCCTGGATCACCACAATCAGCTCGCGCGGGATCGAGGTCCAGAGCGCCAGCTCGGCGCCGCCCTGGTACAGGAACCCGAACAGGATCGCCGCCAGGAATACGCCGAACGGATGGTTGCGGCCCATCAGTGCCACCGCGATGCCGATGAAACCGGCGCCTTCTGTGGCATTCAGCACCAGCCGTTCAGCCTCGCCCATCACATTGTTGACCGCCATCATGCCGGCCATCGCGCCGGAGATCAGCATCGCGATCATGACAGTGCGCACCGAAGAAATGCCGGCATAGCGCGCGCCCGGTTCCGATTTGCCAAGCGAGCGGATTTCATAGCCCAGCGGCGTGCGCCAGATCAGCAGCCAGATAAACAGGCAGGCGCCGACGGCAACCAGCAGGCTGACATTGGCCGGTGCCGATTTGGAAAAGCTGATGCCGACCGGGGCCAGCAGCTCATGCAAAGACGGCAGATGCACAGCTTCGGGAAACCGCGCGGTGGCCGGGTCCATCGAGCCTTGGGGGCGCAGCACATTGACCAGCACATAGTTCAGCACCGCTGCTGCAATGAAGTTGAACATGATGGTGGTGATCACGATATGGCTGCCGCGCTTGGCCTGCAGATAGGCAGGGATCGCAGCCCAGGCGGCGCCGAAAATCCCGGCGCCGAGGGCGGCAAAGACCAGTGCCAGCGACCAATGCGGCCAGGGGATCAGCAGGCAGACCAGCGCCACGCCAAGCCCGCCCAGCATCGCCTGGCCTTCGCCGCCGATGTTGAACAGGCCTGCATGGGCAGCAACCGCCACCGCAAGGCCGGTGAACATGAAGTTGGTGGCATAATAGAGCGTGTAGCCCCAGCCATAGGTGGACCCCAGGGCGCCATCGACCATCAGTTTGACCGCGGCGACCGGGTCTTCGCCAATCCCGAGGATCACCAGGGCTGACAGGATCGCGGCCAGCAACAGACTGATCAGCGGGATCAGGACCACATCGGCCCATTTCGGCATCTTTTCCATTTACGCGGCCTCCCCCGCGACACCGGCCATCAACAGGCCCAGCTCTTTCTCGTCGGTCTGATCGGCGGGGCGTTCCCCCATGATCATGCCGTCAAACATCACCGCAACCCGGTCCGCCAGCGACAGGATTTCCTCCAGCTCGACCGAGACCAGCAGGATCGCCTTGCCCTGATCGCGCAAGGCCACGATCTGTTTGTGAATGAACTCAATGGCGCCGATATCGACGCCGCGGGTCGGCTGGCCGATCAGCAAAAGCTCCGGGTTGCGCTCAATCTCGCGCGCGACGACGATTTTCTGCTGGTTGCCGCCGGAAAAGCTTTTGGCGGCCAGCCAGGGATCCGGCGGGCGCACGTCGAACTTTTCCATCTTGGCTTCGGTATCCGCCCGCAGGGCGGCATTGTCCAACAGCAGTCCGTTTTTGTAGGCCGGATCGCGGTGATAGCCAAAGGCCACGTTCTCCCAGGCGTGGAAGTCCATGATGAGGCCCTCGCGCTGGCGGTCCTCCGGCACATGGCCGATATGGGCGTCCCGCCGCGCACGTGCATCCGCGCCATGGCCTTGAAGCGGCAAAGGGGTGCCATGCAGTTTGATGCTGCCGCTGCCCGCGCGCATGCCGCCCAGAACCTCCAAAAGCTCCGACTGGCCATTGCCGGCTACCCCTGCGATGCCGACAATCTCGCCTGCGCGCACCGTCAGGTTGATACCCTTGACGCGTTCAACGCCGGCTTCATCCACTACCCGCAGGTTTTCAATCTCAAGGACCGGCGCCCCGGGCCGGGCGGGCACCTTATCCACCCGCAGCAGCACCTTGCGGCCGACCATCAGCTCGGCCAGGTGTTCGGGGCTGGTTTCAGCCGTTTTGACGGTGGCTGTCATCTGGCCGCGCCGCATCACCGAGACCGTGTCGGTATACTCCATAATCTCCCGCAGCTTGTGGGTGATCAGGATGATGGTTTTGCCTTCGGCGCGCAGCCGGTCAAGGATGCGGAACAGCTGATCGGCCTCGGACGGCGTCAGCACGCCGGTCGGCTCGTCCAGGATCAGGATCTCGGCCTTGCGGTACAGCGCCTTGAGGATTTCGACACGCTGCTGCATGCCGACGCCGATCTCGTCGATGCGGGCGTCGGGGTCCACAAACAGCTCATACTCCTCCTCCAGCGCCTTCAGCTCCTTGCGGGCGCGGCGCAGAGAGGGCATCAGCATGCCGCTGTCCTCGGCGCCCAGCACGATGTTCTCCAGAACGGTGAAGTTCTCCACCAGTTTGAAATGCTGGAACACCATGCCGATGCCGGCAGCAATCGCCGCCTGGCTGTCGGGGATCGCAGTCCGCTGCCCCTTGATCCAGACCTCGCCTTTGTCGGCCTTGTAAAACCCATAGAGGATCGACATCAGCGTTGATTTGCCGGCGCCGTTTTCCCCGATGATCCCGTGAATGGTTCCGGGGGCGACGCTGATCGAGATGTCCTTGTTCGCCTGGACCGGGCCAAAGGCCTTGGAGATGCCTTTGAGTTCAATGGCGGGGGCGGTCAATCGGGCTCTCCCATGCCTGTAAATCCGATCAGCCGCACCACTTTGCCGTCTTCAAGATCAGCAAAATACTGGCCGCGCACCATGCGCTTGCCATCCTTTTCGAAATCCACCGTGGCGCGCACGTGGCCGTGGTGTTCCGAGACGGCAACCACCTTGGCCGCGGCACCGGGCATCATCGCGCTGAACTGCGCGACATATTCCAGATAGGCATCGCGCCCTTCGATTGGGGCAGGAGAGTTGGGATCGGAGTAGTAAAAACGAGGCCCGATGGCCGCGTCCGTTTTTGCAGCGCGGCCTTCAGGCGTTGGGTCGCCCCAGGCCGCAAACAGAGTGTGAAGTGAATCCGTCATGGCCTGGGGCTTTCTCTTTAGAAGCTCAGCGCGGGGCAGCTGTCATCCGCCATGTAATCGTGCACCTTGATCTCGCCCGAGGCGATCTTGGCGGCAGCTTCATCCACGGCGGACTGCATCTCAGCCGAGACCAGGGAAGCGTTGTGCTCGTCCATGGCATAGCCGACACCGCCATTGGACAGGCCCATGACAGAGAAGCCGGTCTCCATGTCCGCGCCGTCGGTGAAGGCCTCAAACACGGCGTTGCCGACCTTCTTGGTCATCGAGGTCAGCACTTTGCCCGGATGCAGGTGGTTCTGGTTGCTGTCCACGCCGATCGACAGAATGCCTTCATCGGCCGCGGTCTGCAGCACGCCGACGCCAGTGCCGCCTGCCGCGGCATAGACCACGTCAGCGCCTTGGCTGATCTGCGCCTTGGTCAGCTCTGAGCCTTTGACCGGGTCGTTCCAGGCCGCCGGGGTGGTGCCGGTCATGTTGGAAATCACGTTGGCGTTCGGATTGGCCGCCTTGACACCTTCGGCATAGCCGCAGGCGAATTTTCGGATCAGCGGGATGTCCATGCCGCCGATAAAGCCGACGGTGTTCGATTTCGACGCCATCGCCGCCATCATGCCAACCAGATAGGAACCTTCGTGCTCGTTGAACACAACCGAGCGCACATTGTCGCCCTCAACCACCATGTCGATGATGGTGAATTTGGTGTCCGGGTAATCGGCTGCCACCTGGCCCAGGGCATCGGCAAAGGCAAAACCCACCATCACGATCGGGTTGGCGCCGGCCTCGGCAAAGCGGCGCAGCGCCTGTTCGCGCTGGGCTTCGGACTGCAGCTCGATCTCGCGGTAGCTTTCGCCGGTTTCAGCGGCCCAGCGCTGGGCGCCGCCGTGTGCTGCCTCGTTAAAGCTTTTGTCGAACTTGCCGCCCAGGTCGAAGATCAGCGCAGGCTCGGCCAGTGCGGCGCCTGCGGTCAGGGCCAGCGACGCGGCTGCGCCCGTCAGCGATTTCATCAGGGTCATCAGGTTAACTCCCACTGTCATTATTGTTGGATGCAGCGGGGGGTCTCCGCTGCCCGGCCCCGTTCAGGCCTTAAAGGGTGCGGCAATTTAGCCTGCAGGTCGGGGAGGGGGTCAACCGCTTTTTGACCAAATGGTGCGGAATCCGCGCAACTGGCCTAAGGTAACGCTTTACGCATCAGGATCGCGTCCGCTGCGGCGGCACCCTGGCGGAGGTAGTAGCCCTTCCGGCGGCCGCACTCCGCGAATCCGCCGGCCCGGTACAGTGCCTGCGCCGGGGCATTGTCCTCGGCCACCTCAAGGAAGGCTTCGGCGGCCCCGCGATCCCGGACGGCTGATTCCCACTCGGCCATGCAGCGCCGCGCCAATCCCTGGCGCTGATGCGCGGGATCGGTGGCAATTGTCAGCAGTTCCGCCTCATCCGCAATTACCCGCACCAGGGCAAAACAGCGCGCATCACCGGCGGCGAAAACCAGCGGGCTGTCCAGCAGGGAGGCGAATTCAGCAGCGCGCCACGGGCGGGACCGGGTAAAGGCCGCGGCATGGGTCGCGGCCATCTTCTTTGGTGTCAGCGGTTCACTCATCAATCAGCGCAGGCGGAACATCGCTGGACGGCGCCGCATCTGCAGCGCGCAGGTACAGCGGTGCAGGCGGATCAGTCACGGCGCGGAACCGTGCAGCGGCAATGCGCGCAACAGCTTCGGCAATCCCTGCCGGGCTTGCCACGGGCGCAAAGGCCAGCCCGGCACCGCGGGCGGCATCTTCAGCCTCCTGGCGCGGCATCAGACGCGGTGCTTCGCCGGGCAAGGCGGCATAGACCTGATCGCGCGGGGCGGGCACGGCGGGCAGGGTGCCCTCGGCGGCGCGGGCCTCAAACCCGTCGACGCCCACCGCCGGCACCTCCAGCCCCAGCGCCAGGCCGCGGGCGGCGGAAACGGCGATGCGGATGCCGGTGAAATTGCCGGGGCCGATGCCAACACCAATCGCATCCAGATCCTGCCAGACAGCGCCGCCTTCGGCCAGCACCTCCTCCAGCAGCAGCATCAGCCGCTCAGCCTGGCCGCGGGTCATTTCCTCAAGCCGGGAGGCCAGCACTGCGTCGCCGCGCAGCAAAGCGGCCGCACAATGCGCGGCCGATGTGTCAAAACCCAGAACCAGCGGTTCG
The DNA here is from genome assembly GCF_004535885.1 of Leisingera sp. NJS201. Classification (NCBI taxonomy): domain Bacteria; kingdom Pseudomonadati; phylum Pseudomonadota; class Alphaproteobacteria; order Rhodobacterales; family Roseobacteraceae; genus Leisingera; species Leisingera sp. NJS201. The sequence continues at coordinate 3,260,811 of NZ_CP038234.1, read as the reverse complement.
GACGTCATGGTTTGTCCTTTCGCAGCCAATCAGACAGCAACCGGGCGCACCTCGGTGACTTCCGGGATGTAATGGCGCAGCAGGTTCTCGATGCCCATCTTCAGTGTCAGGGTCGAAGACGGGCAGCCGGCGCAGGCCCCCTGCATATGCAGATAGACCACACCGCGGTCAAAGCCGTGGAAGGTGATATCGCCGCCGTCCTGGGCCACCGCCGGGCGCACGCGGCTGTCCAGCAGCTCCTTGATCTGGTTGACGATTTCTGCGTCCTCGCCGGAATGTTCGGCATGGCCCGAGGCCGGATCGGCAGAGCCGTCCGCCATCACCGGCTGGCCGGACTGGTAATGTTCCATCACCGCGCCCAGGATGGCGGGTTTGATATGATCCCACTCAATGCTGTCCGCCTTGGTCACGGTCACAAAGTCGTTGCCGAAAAACACACCGGTCACGCCGTCTACCGCAAAGATGCGGGAGGCCAGCGGCGATTTGCCTGCGGCATCAGCACTGGGGAAATCAGCGGTGCCTGCTTCCAGAACGGTCTGGCCCGGCAGGAATTTCAGCGTCGCCGGGTTGGGCGTGGATTCAGTCTGAATGAACATGTCGGGTCTCCGTTAAGCGTGCCCCCGATATGCGCTCTGCGGCCCGCCAAGTCAAGATTTGGAACTATTCTAAATCGTTCGGGCTGCGGCGTGATCCAAAGCCTGTTCCAGCCGGTCGTCGCCCCAGAACAGTTCTGTGCCGCTGGTGAAGCTGGGCGCGCCGAAAATGCCTGCGACACTGGCCGCTTCGGTCTGTGCGCGCAGTGCCGATTTGATTTCAGGCGATTGCGCGCGGTCCAGCAGGTTCGCATCCAGTCCAGCTTTGTGCAAACAGTCCAGCAGAACGGGTTCAGCGGAGATATCGGCCCCGTCGCCGAACTGGGCCAGATACACGGACTGGGCAAAGGCTTGGATCCGGTCCTGTTCCGATGCGGCCAGCGCCAGCCGTGCGGCCATCAGCCCGTTTTGCGGAAACGGATCCGGGTGGCAAAAGGGCAGGCCGCGGGCTGCGCAGATCCGCTGCATGTCGCGCCACATATAGCGCCCTTTGGCCGGGTAGAGGTTGAACGGCGACGTGTCCCAGCCCTGGGCGGCAAAGATGGGACCCAGCAGAAACGGCTTCCAGATAACAGCAATGCCGCGCGCTTTGGCGGCGCTGCTGATCCTCATCGCGCTGAGATAGGAGTAAGTGGAGGCAAATTCGAACCAGAAAGCGACACTGCGTTCCATTGGCTTTGCCCCCCAAAGACTGTCAGGTAATCGCTTCCAGCTTTTCTTTCGACAGATCGCCCGGCACAATCGTGATCGGAACCGGCAGGGCGCCGGATGTTTTGGTCAGCTGAGTGACCAGCGGTCCCGGTCCTTTGCGCCCGGTGCCGGCTCCTAGCACAAGCACGCCGATTTCCGCGTCGTCCTCAATGTACTTCAGAATTTCGGGCACCGGTTCGCCTTCGCGGATCACCAGATCGGGGTCGACGCTTTGGCGGTCGCGCATCCATTTGGCAAAGACTTCGAAATGGGCGTGGATCCGCTCCCGCGCCTCTTCCCGCATCACTTCGCCGACACCGATCCAGTGGTTGAACTCGTCGGGCGGGATGACTGACAGGATGGTCACGCCCGCGCCGGTATGCGCTGCCCGCATCGCGGCAAAGCGCATTGCGTTCAGGCATTCGCGGCTGTCATCCAGGACCACTAGGAATTTGCGCATCTTCGCTCTCTCGTTGTTCCGCCGCGGATCATGAACCAAGCAGGCGCATCAGGCAATAGAGCCACAACTGCTTGGCCGTTGCGTTCATCTGGCTCTAGGCATACCGCCAGTCAGGCTTGAAGGGGCGCTCCCGCTCCCGCAGGAGTTTCCGGCTGTGCCGGAACCCCCTTGGCAGCATTGGGCCGGGCGCCGCGCAGATGCGCGGCATTGCACCGTGCGCAGGCACGGTGCAATGCCCAACCGCTTCACGGGCTTTTGCAAAAAAGGTCGCATGCGGACGGGAGCCTCCTCCGGCAGCGGTGCGCGCAGAACGTTATTGCTGGCCGGACGCCCAGTCCCAGTACGTTTCGCGTACCCGCTTGGCCACGGGACCGGCCTGATACCGGCACCCGTCAAAGGCGGTGACTGGGGTGATCTTGCTCATATTGCCGGAGAGAAAGACCTCGTCGGCCTCTTCGAAGTCCTGGTAGCCTAGCACGCACTCATGTACCTTGATACCGTCTGCGCGCATGTGGCCGATGTGGCGGGCGCGGGTGATGCCGGCCAGAAACGTGCCGTTTGGGATCGGCGTGAACACCTCACCATCACGCACCATGAAGACATTGCTGGTCGCGGTTTCCGCCACATTGCCCATCGCATCCAGCGCCAGCGCATTGGAGAACCCTTTGCTGCGTGCCTCCCGCAGCATCCGGGCGTTGTTGGGGTACAGGCAGCCGGCCTTGGCATTCACCACCGCGTTTTCCAGGACGGGACGGCGGAAGCGGGTGCGGGTGAGCGTTGCCGCAGCAGCTTCCGGCGCCATCGCGATTTCCTCCAGAGTGACCGCAAAGCAGGTGCTGTCCGCCTTGGGGGCGATCAGGGTTTCATCCCCGCCGGCCGCCCAGTACATGGGCCGGATTTAGACCGTAGCACCTGGCGCAAACGCCTCCAGCCCTTCGCGGACGACCTCCACCATCCGCTCTGCCGAAAGCATTGGCGTCATCATCAGCGCCTGGGCCGAAGCATTGGTGCGGGCGCAGTGCAGGTCCAGATCCGGGGTCGCCCCGTCAAAGAGCCGGGCGCCATCAAACACCGAAGATCCCAGCCACATCGCATGATCCTCGGCCCGCAACACCGCCAGGTTGCCATCATGCCATTTGCCTTCGAAACAAGTCCGGATGGTGCTGCCCGCGGCCATTTCATCGCTCTCGCTTTACGCCGCGAAACCCAGGCAAAGTTGGCGCGGCCGTTCAGGCAGGCTTGCGTTCCAGATGGCTGAAAGAGCGGCCTTGAGATGCGCAAGTGTCATGTTTTTCAGTGCTTTGTGCGGCGTGCGCCGCGGATCTGAGGTGGCGTCTTGCAGGTCAGTAATGCTGCCCATTTGTTTCGCGCGCGAAACATTCGGACAGTAATGCTGACCTGATCAGCTTTTACCTGTGCTGCCGGCAGGGTCCTGCGCGCCGCAAGGCGCGCCCGGCCCAACCGGGCAAGCGCATCTTGATGCGTGCAGGCCCGGACGGGAGTGCCTGGCTCCGGTTTGCTACGCAGCCGGTTTCAGCCCGGTCTTGTCAAGAATGGCCCCGGCGTCCTGCTGCCATCGGGCTTTCAGCCCGGCATTCGGGGTGCGGCGCAGCCCCATGGCCTTGAGCCCTTCGAACTTCTCCGAGGCCTCCTGGCCAAAGCTTGCGGCGACCCGCGGCCACCAGTAATCTGCCAGCTCCTGCAGGGCATCGGCACCTTGCGCCTCCACCAGCACCATCAGGCCTTCTTCGGCCAGTTCAGCATGGTGCGCCTCGACGGGCAGAATGGCGCGGAAGGCTTCGGCCAGCGGCTGGTAGGAGACATGGGACAGCTCCTCCAGCTGCAGTGCCACCGCACGGCCCATCAAGAGGTTCATCATCACCGCATCGGCCCAGCCTTCCAGCGGGTAGTTGAACACGGCAAGCCGCATGTCGTGCTTGGTCCGGCTCTGGCCGATATCCGCGCCGCGCTCCAGCCGGGCGGTCCAGGGGTGGTGGTCGGCATAACGCTCAATATCCGCGCCGAAGTCGCCCATGATGCGCAGGACTTTTTCGGCGCTGTCGTTTTTCTCCAGCACGATCCTGGCGGCGGCGATGCGCGCCTTTATGCCCGGACCTTCGTTGATGATGTCGGCAAAGCCGGCGGCCCCTGCCAGTTCGCTGTCGACAAAGGTTGCCATCATCTTCATCAGCTCGGCGCGGTAGCGCGGCGGCACGTTGGAAGGGTTGCTGAGCACGCCGCCCTGAGCCAAGTAGTTCTCAATACTCATGTCATCAGTCATGATCCGTTCTCCCTTGGGCAGGCGTTACTGGTCGTAATCGACCACGACGTTGTCAGTGACCGGATAGGCCTGGCAGGACAGCACATAGCCCTTTTCTACTTCGTAATCCTCCAACGCATGGTTGGCGACCATCTCGACCTCGCCCTCCAGCACCTTGCAGCGGCAGGTGGAGCAGACGCCGGCCTTGCAGGCGTAGGGCGCATCCATTGCGTTCTCCAACGCTGCATCCAGCAGGGTCATGTCCTTGCCCATGTCGATGGTCTGGGTCGCGCCGTCCAGGGTAATCGCAGCCTTGGTCTGATTGGCGCTGCTGGCAGCATCACTTGCGGCGGCCTTGCGTTTGGCGCGGCCCGGCTGGGCAGAGGCGAACAGCTCAAACTTGATCTGGCTGTCGTCCAGACCGGCAGTGCGCAGCGCGGCGGCGATGCCCAGCATCATCGGTTCCGGGCCGCAGATGAAGGCGGTGCCGACCGATTTGATATCTATCCAACGCTCAAACAGTTGGGCGCATTTCTCCTCGGTCACCAGACCGGTGAACAGGTCGATCTCCTGGGCGTCCGATTCCAGCACATGGATCACGTTGAAGCGGCCCATGTAGAGGTTTTTCAGATCCTCCAGCTCCTCGCGGAACATGATCGTGTTCACACCCTTGTTGGCGTAGACCAGTGTGAAGGAGGCGTTCGGCTCTGCCGCCAGCGTGGTCTTAAGGATCGACAGAACCGGGGTGATGCCGGAACCGCCGGCAAAGCCCAGATAGTGCTTCTCGGCCGCCTCATTAAGCGGGGTGAAGAAGCTGCCCATCGGCGCCATCGCCTGCAGGGTGTCACCTGCTTGCAGATCAGTATTGGCCCAGGTTGAGAAGGCGCCGCCGTCGACGCGTTTGATGCCGACCTGCAGGATGCCTTCGTCACGGCCGGCACAGATCGAGTAGCTGCGGCGCAGCTCCTCGCCGTCAAAGTCGCGGCGGAAGGTCAGATATTGGCCTTGGGTGAAATTGAACGTCTCCGCGGCGCCGCCTGCGGGCTTCAGGGTGACGACCACCGCATCGCGGATGGTTTTGCGGACGTCGGTGACTTCAAGGTCGTGAAAGCGCGCCATCAGGGTCTCCTCAGATGCACTTGAAATAATCAAAGGGTTCTAGGCAGTCCTGGCAGCGCCAGTGGGCCTTGCAGGGGGTCGAGCCGAACTGGCTGACTTTGGTGACTTCTGTACTGCAGCAGTTGGGGCATTTTTCCGGGCCGCCTGCGGCCTGGGGCGGGGCGATGCCGTAATCCTCCAGCTTGGCGCGGCCTTTCTCGGACAGCCAATCGGTGGTCCAGGCGGGGGAGATCTGGGTCTTCAGTTTCAGATCGGTGATGCCGCGGTCCCGCAGGGCGGTTTCGATATCCAGGGCGATCACTGCAGTTGCCGGGCAGCCGGAATAGGTCGGGGTGACGCTGACCACGAGGGTTTCCCCTTCCCAGGCCACATCGCGGATGATGCCCAGATCCACCAGCGAGATCACCGGGATTTCCGGATCCGGCACGGCGTCGAGCCACTCCCAGATCTGGTTGATGCTTGGCTGAGTTGTCACTTGGCTCATGCGGTTTATCCTTGCTATGCACCGCCCGGACGATAGGCCGGGCAGCCCCCGACCTCCCCCACGGGAGGGGGCTTCACCCCCACCCGAGGCCGGGGGCCGCCCTCAGTTCTTTGGCTGTGGCCTTACCACTTGGCGCCGGGATAGGCGCGCTGCAGCCATTGCATCTGGGTCAGCAGATGGCCCAGATGTTCCGTGTGCATGGCACCGGTGCGCCCGCCCTTGTGGGCGAAACGGCTGTCCGGGACGGTGAGCGTTGCGTCGCCCAGGATGCGGGAGACCAGCGCGTCATATTCCTCGCGCAGGGAGGCCGGATCGGGTGCGATGCCCGCTTTGACCATTTCGGCGTCCACATCGTCGGACTGGAACATCTCGCCGACGTAGGGCCACAGATAGTCCAGCGCTTCCTGCATGCGCCGGTGGCTTTCCTCAGTACCGTCGCCCAGGCCCACAACCGTATCGGCGGAACGTTCCAAGTGATAGGCCACCTCTTTCGAAGCCTTCTCAGCAATCGCGGCAACGCGTTCGTCCGAGGATTTCATCAGCCGGCCCAGCTGGATCGAGTGCCAGGCGTCAAACAGGAACTGGCGCATCAGGGTGCGGCCGAAGTCGCCGTTCGGCACCTCCACCAGCAGCACGTTGCGGAAATCCCAGGCGTCACGCAGGAAGGCCAGGTCGTCGGCAGATTTGCCGTCACCTTGTACCTCAGCCGCGAGGCCGAGCCACATCTGGGTCTGGCCGATCATGTCCAGCGCGGTGTTGGCCAGTGCAATGTCTTCTTCCAGCACCGGCGCATGGCCGCACCATTCGCTGACCCGGTGGCCGAGGATCAGGGTGTTATCGCCCATCCGCAGCAGAAACTGAGTGAATGCGTCTTCGCGGGTCATTACATTGCCCCCACTTCTTCGGGGATGTCGAAGAAGGTCGGGTGGCGGTAGACCTTGGACTCGGACGGCTCATAAAGCGGGCCCTTGTCGCTGGGCGAGGAGGCGGCGATGTGGTTGGCTTCCACCACCCAGATCGACACGCCTTCGTTGCGGCGGGTATAGACGTCGCGGGCGTTCTTGATCGCCATCTCGGCGTCGGGCGCGTGCAGGGAGCCGACGTGGCGGTGGCTCATCCCGTGCTGGCCGCGGATGAAGACTTCCCAGAGGGGCCATTCGTTTTTCATGTCTTAAATCCTCCTGGCTGAGGGGGCGCCGCCGCAGTGTTCAAGAACGGGCAGAGCGCCGGAATGCTTGGGGTTATTCGGCAGCGTGCTTTTGCGCGGCCTTCTTTTTAGCATGCGCCAACAGTCCGTCGCGGACCCAGGCGCCGTCGTCCCAGGCCTTGTTGCGGGCGGCAAGGCGATCCACGTTGCAGGGGCCGTTGCCCTTGATCACGTCAAAAAACTCGGACCAGTCCGGGTCGGTGTAGTCATAATGGCCGCGTTCCTCGTTCCACTTCAGGTCCGGGTCGGGGACGGTGAGGCCAAGGTATTCGGCCTGCGGCACAGTCTGGTCGACGAACTTCTGGCGCAGCTCGTCGTTGGTGTTCATCTTGATCTTCCAGGCCATCGACTGGGCGGAATGGACCGAGTCCTTGTCGGACGGTCCGAACATCATCAGCGACGGATACCAGAGGCGGTTCAGAGCATCCTGGGCCATTTTCTTTTGCGCCTGCGTGCCCTCGGCCATCTGGCGGATGGCGTCATAGCCCTGGCGCTGGTGGAAGCTTTCTTCCTTGCAGACGCGGATCATCGCGCGGGAATAGGGGCCGAAGGAGGTCCGCTGCAGCGGCACCTGGTTCATGATCGCAGCACCATCGACCAGCCAGCCCACCGCGCCGATGTCGGCCCAGTTCAGTGTCGGATAGTTGAAAATCGAGGAATACTTCATGCGGCCGTCCAGCAGCATTTCGGTCATCTCGTCGCGGGACACGCCCAGCGTTTCCGCCGCACAATACAAGTACAGGCCATGCCCGGCCTCATCCTGCACCTTGGCCAGCAGGATCGCCTTGCGTTCCAGCGTCGGCGCGCGGGTGATCCAGTTGCCCTCGGGCAGCTGGCCGACGATTTCGGAATGCGCGTGCTGGCCGATCTGGCGGATCAGCGTCTTGCGGTAGCCTTCGGGCATCCAGTCCTTGGGCTCGATCTTCTCGCCCGCGTCGATGCGCGCCTGAAAGGCCGCCAGCTGTTCCGGATCGTCCTGGGTCGCTTCGGATTTGACCATCTGAGCATACATGTCTGGGACCTCCCTTGGGTTTGTTACACGCGTTCCAGGATCAGGGCGGTGCCCTGTCCGACGCCGACGCACATGGTGCAAAGCGCATAGCGCCCGCCGGTGCGTTGCAATTGATACGCAGCGGTCAGCACCAGCCGGGCGCCGGACATGCCAAGCGGGTGGCCCAGTGCAATTGCACCGCCATTGGGATTAACATGGGGCGCGTCGTCGGCAACGCCAAGTTCGCGCAGCGTCGCAAGCCCCTGCGCGGCGAAGGCCTCGTTCAGTTCGATCACGTCCATCTGGTCGATGGTCAGGCCGGTGCGGGCCAGAACCTTGCGGGTGGCGGGCACCGGGCCGATGCCCATGATGCGCGGCTCAACCCCGGCAGCGGCCATGCCGACGATGCGGGCCATGGGCTTCAGGCCGTTTTTGGCAGCCGCCGCCTCATTCGCCATCAGGATCGCCGCGGCGCCGTCGTTGACGCCGGAGGCATTGCCTGCGGTCACAGTCTTGTCCGGTCCGTTGACGCCCTTCAAGCTTGACAGCTTTTCAGCTGAGGTGCCGGGGCGGGGGTGTTCGTCGGTGTCCACCACCAGCGGATCACCTTTGCGCTGGGGGATTGTCACCGGGGTGATCTCGCCGCTGAAAATGCCTGCCTCATGTGCTGCGGCCCAGCGAGCCTGGCTGCGGGCGGCAAATGCGTCCTGATCTTCGCGGGAAATACCATAATCCGCCGCGACATTATCGGCGGTCTGCGGCATGGAATCGGTGCCGTACATCTCGTGCATTTTCTTGTTCACGAAACGCCAGCCGATGGTGGTGTCATAGACCGCATTTTCGCGGGTGAAGGCGGAGGTTGCCTTGGGCATCACAAAGGGAGCGCGCGACATGCTCTCAACACCGCCGGCGATGGCCATGTCATAGTCGCCCGCCTTGATACCGCGCGACGCCATGCCGACCGCGTCCATGCCGGAGGCGCAAAGCCGGTTGATGGTGGTGCCGGGCACGGTGGCAGGCAGGCCTGCCAGCAGGGCGGCCATGCGGGCCACGTTGCGGTTGCTTTCGCCGGCCTGGTTGGCGTCGCCCAGGATCACGTCATCCAAGGAACCCCAGTCCGCATCCGGGTTGCGCGCCGCCAGGGCGGCAATCGGCAGAGCAGCAAGGTCATCGGTCCGCACCTGGCTCAACGCGCCGCCGTAGCGGCCGATCGGGGTGCGGGTGGCATCGCAGATGAAGGCATCCATGGGTATTCGCGTCTCCTGTGGCGGCGGCAGGGATAAGCCGACCGTTGGGTCGGTGATACGCTGGAAGATGATTCGCGGCAAGTTAAATGTAACGGAAAAGTTCCAAGGACCAAAATTATGTAACGAGTCCTGCAGATTTCAATCCTTCGCCGATACATGCGCTGTGACCCGGTTTTAAAAATCAATGCAGTGCAGGACGTCGTTGGGGCAGCGTCTGTCCTGAACCTGAAAATGAGTGAGGCCCGATTTCTTAAAGCCGTGGCTGAGATAGAAGGCGATGGCGCCTTTGTTTTCTGAGTTGGTGGCCAGCCACGGGGCGTCCCAGCCGTTGGTGCGGCACGCCTCGATCCCTGCAGAAAGCAGGGATTGTCCCAGGCCCTTACCCTGGTGCCGGGGCTGCACATAAAGCGTGGAGATCTCAGTTTCTGAGCTGCTGCCGCCTGGGCACGGGTTGCCATGTGACACCCGGATGTAGCCGTCTATTCCTTCCCTGTTTTCTGAAACAAGCAGCGTTTCCGCAGGTTGGTTCACAAGATCAAGAAAGTGTTCGCGGGTGAATTGGCCAAGCGCATAGTCCGCAAAGATACTGCTGATGCCTTGGCGCAAATATGTGCCAATCCACACTTCGATGGAGAGCACCGCCAGACAGGAGGCGTCTTCGCTCCGGGCTGCGCGGATGGTTCCGGGATCGGGTGTATCGTTCATGTTGTGTCTTGCCTTTGGAAATACTGCGGGCAGGGAGTGCGCCGCGGGGGCTTGGCTGGTGAGGTAATTCATCCTCGCCATTTTGCTTCACGTGTTCAATAATCCCGGAACTTACCGGGAGGCGCCGATGAACATTCTCTACATCATGTTCGACCAGCTGCGGTTCGATTATCTAAGCTGCGCTGGCCATCCGCATCTGCACACGCCCCACATTGATGGGCTGGCGGCCAGGGGCGTGCGCTTTACCCGCGCCTATGTGCAATCGCCCACCTGCGGCTCGTCGCGGATGTCGAGCTATACCGGGCGCTACCCGTCCAGCCATGGTGTGCAGTTCAACAGCTACCCCTTGCGGGTGGGCGAGTGGACCATGGGCGACCACCTGCGCAAGGCGGGCATGGGCTGCCACCTGATCGGCAAGACGCATATGGTGGCGGACGCCGAAGGGATGCAGCGGCTGGGGCTGGCGCCGGACAGCGTGATCGGTGTGCGCCAGTCGGAATGCGGGTTCGACCCGTGGGTGCGGGATGACGGGCTGTGGGCGGAAGGGCCGGACGGATTCTATGACCAGAAACGCAGCCCTTATAATGAGTACCTGAAGGAAAAAGGCTACCCCGGCCAAAACCCCTGGAACGACTTTGCCAATGCCGGCACCGAAGGCAAGGAGATCGCCTCGGGCTGGTTCATGGCAAATGCGGATAAGCCTGCCAATATCGCCGGGGAAGACAGTGAAACCCCTTGGCTGACAACTCAGGCGATGGCGTTCATCGATCAGGCCGAGGGCCCTTGGTGCGCGCATCTCAGCTATATCAAACCGCATTGGCCCTATATCGTGCCGGCGCCGTATCACAATATGTACGGGGCGGAGCATGTGCAGCCAGCTGTGCGCTCGGACGCGGAACGCGACGCGGCGCATCCGGTGTTTGATGGCATGATGAACAACCTGATCGGCAAGACCTTCAGCCGGGACGAGGTGCGAAACAAGGTGATCCCCGCCTATATGGGGCTGATCAAGCAGGCCGACGACCAGATGGGCCGTTTGTTTGCCTGGCTGCAAGATACCGGCCGGATGCAGGACACGATGATTGTGGTGACCTCGGACCATGGCGATTATCTGGGCGATCATTGGCTGGGCGAAAAGAACCTGTTCCATGACCCCTCCATCAAGGTGCCGCTGGTCATCTATGACCCGCGCGCGGAGGCTGATGCTGCACGTGGAACAACCTGCGATGAACTGGTCGAGGCGATCGACCTGTTGCCGACTTTCCTGGAGGCGGCGGGCGGCGATCCGGCGCCGCATATCCTGGAGGGGCGCTCGCTGATGCCCTTCCTGCGCGGTGAAACCCCGGACTGGCGGGGTTATGCAATTGCCGAGTTCGACTATTCCACCATGCCGCTGTGCGAAAAGCTGGGGCTGGAGCCCAAGGATGCGCGGCTGTTCATGGTGGCGGACAAGCGCTGGAAGTTCATGCATGCCGAAGGCGGGCTGCGGCCGATGCTGTTCGACATGGAGTGCGACCCGGAAGAACTTGTGGATCTGGCCAAGGGTGACGCGCATCAGGAGGTCATTGATTTGATGTATGACCGGCTGCTGGAATGGGGCCTCAGGATGTCGCAGCGGATCACCCTGTCGGATGCGCAGATCAAGGCGCGCCGGGGCAAGTCGGGGCGCAAGGGTATCCTGCTGGGCGTCTATGAGGCGGATGAGGCGGCGCCGGAGCTGACAGAGAAATACCGCGGGCCGGTGCCGCAATAATCGCCCCGGACTTTTCATCTTTGCACAAATACTCCGGGGGAGCCCGCAGGCGGGGGCAGGCCCCCCCTTTGCGCGTTGCCATGCAAGGAACGCAGGCATAAATTGGCCGCAAACGCATCAAGGGCGGCGCAATGGCAGGTCAGACAGAGCAGGTTCTGAACGCAATCCTTCAGGACATCGAGGCGGGCCGGCTGGTGCCCGGCGCGCCGCTGGAGGAGAGCGAGCTGGTGGACCGTCACGGTGTTTCCCGCACGCCGGTGCGGGAGGCCTTTATTCAGCTGGAAGCAATCGGGCTGATCAAACGGCTGCCGCGCAAGGGGGCGGTGCTGTTCAAGCCGACGCTGGAGGAGTTTCTGGCAATTCTGGAAGTCCATGCCCGGCTGGAGGGCCAGGCGGCGGCACTGGCAGCGCGGCGGCTGTCTCCGGTCCAGGCCAGGGAGCTGGAGGCGGCGGTTGCGGCATGTGAAAAGCATGCAGCGGAAAAGGGCGACGGTGATCCGGCCGGTTACTACCAGCTGAACCTGCGGTTTCATGCCTGTGTGGCCGAAGGGTCGGGCAACCCCTTTCTGGTCGAGATGATCAAGACCAATGCGCGCAAACTGATGGCCTATTACCGGGCGCGCTACCGTTATCCCGGCGCCATTGCCCAATCCGCCAAGGAACACCGGGAGATTGCTGTGTTGATCACTGCCCATGACCGTGAGGAAGCGGAGGCGGCGATGATATCCCATGTTCAATTCGATCAGGTCACGGTGATGGATCTGCTGGCCGCGCTGGGCTGAGACTGCGGTGAACGGGGCCTTGCTGCCCTGTGCCTCCCCTCTCGGCGGCAAAGCCGCCTGCCGGGCAGCGGGACAGGGGTATTTTTAACCAGAAAGAAGCTGCAGGGTCAGGGTTGCCGGGCCTGCTCGAAGAAGCGGGCGAGGCTTTCGGCAAAGGCTTGCTGGTCTGAGCGCCCGGCTAGGCTGTCCAGCGCGCGGGCGTATGCTTCGGGGCCGAGGGTCTGCTGCATTTCTTTGGTCAGCGCGGTAATGAAGTCATGCGTCATTTCCGGGTGGTGCTGGGTTGTAAAGATGTGGCTACCCAGGGTGAAGCCTGTGTTGACACCGCCGCTTGCGCTGAATGCGGCGGCACCCATTGGCAGCTTGCGGACGCATTCGCAGTGGGAGCCGTAAAGCTTCACCTCATCCGGCAAAGGTGCAGCCCAGTCCGGGCGGTTCAGCAATTTGTTGCGGGTCAGCCCGTGCACCCAGCCGTCAGGGTTGAGATCCATGCCGCCGCCAAGGGCCAGCGCGATGGCCTGATGGCCGAAGCAGGCGCCGAACAGCGGGAAATTCCGGGCATGGGCGTCGCGGATCAAGTCCAGCAGCTGCACCACCCAAGGCGCGCCGGAGCGGACCGAGGCCGGGCTGCCGGTGATCATGGCGCCGTCGAATTCAAACAGATCCTGCGGGAAATCTCCGTCTTTCACGGCAAACACCGAAGTACGCCAGCCTGGCCGGGCTATCCGGATCAGACCGGTGAACTTTTCCCCGTCCTTTGGATGCCTTTGGGCAAATTCGCTTTCGTCTGTGTTGGTCATCAGGATGGCCAAGTGCATGAGAGTGCTCGCAAGATTATCATTTACATATTTACGATCATTATTAATATACATACGTAAGCAAGCTAGGGAAGCCCGCAATGACAGTTTGGACCCCCACCGATGACGGCTATGCGGATCTGAGCAGCCATGATGCCTTTGCCGATGGTGCGCCGCACAACACTTTTGCACGGCTGCGGCGCGAGGATCCGCTGCACTGGACCGAATATGCAGGTGGTGCGAATTTCTGGTCGGTCACCCGCTATGAAGACATCACGGTGATGAACAAGAACACCGAAGTGTTTTCCTCTGCCCGCGGGATCCGGATGGAGGATCAGTCCTACGAGGAATACCTGGCGCGGCGCACCTTTCAGGAAACCGATCCGCCGGATCATTCCAAGGTGCGGATGAAGCTGCTGAAGGCGTTCTCAAAAACCACCATGGCGCAGTATGAACAGGATATCCGCGGCCTTTGTGCGGAGATTCTGGATCAGGCGCTGGCCAAGGGGGAGTTCGACGCCACCAAGGAGATTGCCCGGCAGCTGCCGATGCGGATGCTGGGCCGGGTGGTGGGCCTGCCGGAGGCGGACCTGCCCTGGCTGGTGGAAAAGGGCGATGCGCTGATTGCGAATACCGATCCGGATTTCACCTCGCATGTGCTGGACAAGATGCAGACGGATGAGTTCCGGATGATGCCCTTCAATTCTCCCGCCGGAGCGGAGTTGTACGTCTATGCCAAAGAGCTGATGGAGGCGAAAGCGCGCAAGGGGGATACATCCGGCGTGCTGAACCTGATCCTGGAGCCGGCCAAGGATGGTTCGGTCATTACTGAAACCGAGTTCCGCAATTTCTTCTGCCTGCTGGTCGCAGCGGGCAATGACACCACCCGTTATTCGATTGCCGCCGGGATCCAGGCGATGTGCCATCAGCCGGAGCTGCTGGCGCAGATGCAGGCGGGCGGCGCGGTATGGGAGACCGCGGCAGATGAGATCATCCGCTGGGCCACGCCTGCGCTGTATTTCCGCCGCACCGCGACGCGGGATGTGGAGATGCATGGTAAGACCATCCGGCAAGGCGACAAGGTGCTGTATTGGTTTGCTTCGGCGAACCGGGATGAAGGGTATTTCGAGGATCCATTTCACGTGAATCTTCACCGCAGCCCGAACCGCCATTTGTCGTTTGGCCAGTTCGGCCCGCATGTCTGCCTGGGTATGTGGCTGGCGCGGCTGGAGGTGACGGTGCTGTTCCAGGAATTGGCCAAACGGATCACTCATATCGAGGCGGCGGGGCCGCACAAGTTCCTGCGCTCGAACTTTGTCGGCGGAATCAAGACGCTGCCGGTACGGGTGAAGGCTGCCTAGCAAATGGGTTGTCTCACAGGAAAGACTCCGCAAAAACCGCTAAATATGTTAAGTAACACGGCACGGGACGCGATGCGAAGACTGACCAACAGCGAAGGACCTTGAGCCATGAAGACCCGCCTGCGCGCGATGTTTTGCGATCACCTCAGCATCATGCGGGGAAAATACCTGCCGAATTCCAAGATCGGCGATGACTCGACCCGGTTCTGCCGGTCGGTGTTTGGCACCCATTACGACAGGGACCTGCTGGATGCGCCGGGCGCGATGGTGAAACAGGGCCTGCCGGACATGGAGCTGAAATGGCTGCATGACGATATCCGCGACAGCTGGCATGCCTCGACCAAGGTGGTGCTGGGGGATTTATATGATGATGAGGGTCAGCCGCTGCCGCTGTGCCCGCGCGGGGCGCTGAAACGGGCGGTCGCGGATTGGCAGAAGCATGGGCTGAAACCGAAGGTTGGGATCGAGCTGGAGGCCTTTGCCCTGCAGGCGGATGATCGCGGGCGGCTGATGCCCTATGATGCGCCGGGCGGGGTGGTTTACGGTACCGGGCCGTTTGCCGATCCGTTGCGGTTCAATGACCGGATTTGGGCGATGGCGGATGACATGGGGTTTTCGCTCGACATGATCACCGCCGAATTCGACAGCCCGCAGTTCGAATACACGCTGACCTTTGATGACGCGGTGAAGGCTGTGGATGACATTGTACTATTCCGGCTGATGGCGCGGGAAGTGGCGCTGGAATACGGCATTGTCCTGACCTTTATGCCGAAACCAGTGGCTGAGGCCGGCGGTTCGGGCATGCATATCAACTTCTCTTTTAATGATGAGGCGGGCGGCAATGCGCTGTCCGCGGGGCCGCGGGGAGGACCGGAGCATATGAATGACCTGGCGCGCGGCTGCCTGGCGGGGCTGTTGCATCACCACAAGGGGCTGGCGGGGCTGATTGCGCCAACCGCCAACAGCTATATGCGGCTGCAGCCGGGATCACTGTCGGGGTATTGGAGGAACTGGGGCGGCGATCATCGCAATGTGACCACGCGGATCAGCTCCGAGGGCGGCGCCAAAGCGCGGCTGGAGCACCGGATGGCGGATGCTTCGGCCAATCCCTATACTGCGGTGGCGGCTGTGCTTCATGCTGCACGGTTGGGGGTGGAGAGCAGCCATCAGCTGCCGCCGATGGAAACTGGCGACGGCTTTGACCGGACTGACGCACGCGACGGCACGGCGGCTGATCTGAAAGGGGCCGTGAGTGATCTGGAGAAGGACACCGTTCTGGCAGAGGCTGTCGGGCCGGAACTGGTCGCCAACCACGTCTTCATGAAACGCAAGGAAGTGCGCAAGACCCGTGACCTGGAAGGCGACGGCATGCGTGATTTCTACGTTCATTTTATCTGATATTCGCGTAAGGGCTCCCTGCAAGGGACATGGAAACGGGCGCGGCTGCGGCAGCTGCGCCCGTTTCCGTATCACGCCACCGCGCCGCGCCAGCGGCGCTGCCGAAGGCGCGGGCCCGAAGCAGATGCTTCGGGCCCGCCATGGTATCCGGTGGCGCCGCTGGCGCGGCGCGGTGGCGTCCGGCGCGGGTGTCAGTTCACCGCCGCCAGGCCTGCGTCCAGGGCAGAGAGGATGGTTGCCGCCTCAGCCGCGCTCAGCACCAGCGGCGGTGACAGGATGATGTTGGGGCCGGAGACCCGCACCATCGCGCCGGCCTTATAGGCGGCTTCCTGCAGTATGCCGGTGGTTTTCTTGTCAGCCGGAGCCTTGGTACTGCGGTCAGCGACCAGCTCCAGCGCGCTCATCAACCCATGGCCGCCGCGGACATCGCCGATCAGCTCGTGTTTCTGCTGCAGCTCCAGCAAACCCCGGTGGAGCTGAGTGCCGCGGGCGGCGGCATTTTCGGGCACGTTCAGGCGCAGGGTTTCTTTTAGGCAAGCCAGCGCTGCTGCAGCGCCTACGGGATGGCCGGAGTAAGTGTAGCCGTGGCCGATGGCGGCCTTTCCGCTGGTGTCCTTTTCGAAGGTCTCCGTCATGTGGTCCGCGATCATCACGGCACCAAAAGGGAAGTAACCATTGGTGATCGCCTTGGCCGTCGCCATCATGTCGGGCTGCACGCCCCAGTGGCGCGAACCGGTCCAGGAACCGGTGCGGCCAAAGGCGGTAATGACCTCATCTGCGATCAGCAGGATGCCGTTTCGCGAACAGATCTCGCGCACGCCCGGCATAAAGCTGGAATGTGGCGGGATCACCCCGCCGGCGCCCAGGACCGGCTCCATGATGAAGGCCGCGATGGTGCCGGCGCCCTGGAAGGCAATCTCATCCTCCAGCGCCTGCAGGCAGAGCTGCGCGAGGCGTTCGGGGTCGGTCTCATTGAACGGATTGCGGTATGTATAGGGTGCGGGGAGCTGGAAGCAGCCGGGCAGCAACGGTTCGTACTGGGTGCGGAAATTTGCATTTCCGTTCACCGAGGCGCCGCCCATGTGGGTGCCGTGATAGCCCTTTTTCAGGCTCAGGAACTTGCTGCGCCCGGCCTCGCCGCGGATTTTGTGGTACTGGCGGGCCAGCCGCAAGGCGGTTTCCACCGAATCCGAGCCGCCGGATGTGAAGAAGGCGCGGGTGAGGCCATCGGCGGCGAAGAACTTGCGCAGTTCCTCGGCCAGCTGGATTACCTGGTCATTGGTGGTGCCGCGGAAGGTGGAGTAATAAGGCAGCACGTCCAGCTGCGCGGCAATCGCGTCCTTGACCGGTTGGCAGGAGAACCCAAGGTTCACGTTCCACAGGCCGCCGACCGCATCCACTACCTCATGCCCGTCGATATCGGTGATCTTCACCCCTTGGGCCGAGGTGATGATGGCAGGCGGGTTGGCCAGGCTGTCGCCGGGATGCGCCATCGGGTGCCAGAGGGATCTGGCGTTGTGCTCTTTCAGAAAGTTGGAGTCTTTCATGGGGTCAGCTCCTGGATGCGGCCCGCGCCGGGGCCGGAGAGGGGAAATCAGGCGGTGCGTTGCTGCGGAAAATCCGCAGGCGGCGAGCCGCCGATGCGATGGGTGAGAGTGACGCCCGCGCGGCGCAGAGCTGCGAGAATCCGTTGTTTTTGTTCCGGGGTCATGCGGGAAACCGGCGCGGCCACAGCAAGCGCGCCGATCACTTGGCGGTCGGGGCCAAAGACCGGCACCGCGTGGGAATGCACATCCGCCTCGAACCCGCCGATGGATTGGGCCATTCCGGTGCTGCGGACTTCTGCCAGCTGGGTGCGGATCTCCTGCGGATCGGTGATCGTGTCACATGTGTGGGCCTGCAACGGCTGCGCCAGTGCCGCGTCAGCAAAGCAGGGGTCGGCATAGGCCAGCACCGCCAAGCCCGAACTGGTGCCGTGAAAGGTCAGCACTTCGGCGTCCTCCATCATCACCTTGGTTGCGTGGCGCGGGGAATAAGCATGCGACAGCGAATTCAGCTGGCTTCCCTGCAACAGCGACAGGTGGGTGGTTTCGCCGGTCTCGTCGCTCAGATCGCGCAGCACACGGCGCGAGACCGAAAGTATCGGAACCGCCGCCTCGCGCAGGGCAGCCAGGCGCAGAACCTGTGGCCCAAGCCGGTACATGCGGTCGCCATCGGTCTGTTCGACAAAACCTGATTCCTGCAGCTCGCTCATCAGCCGGAAGACAGTGGCCTTGTTCATGCCGGACAGGCGAGTGAGGTCGCTGAGCCCGATCCCGGTCCGGCCGTGATTGAAATATGTCAGTAATGACAAGGCTTTGGATACCGTTCCCATGGGCCTGTCCGTTCTCCCTGTTCGGTCTTGGCAGGTGGTGCCTTTGGAAAAAGACGCACCTTTGATGCAATTTTGTTGACAGATAAGCGGACTGCCTGTCAATCTAAATTCAAACCAACGGTTCGAATAATGAACCATCGGCGGAGGCCGGTAAGGAAACTGGCGGAGGCCGGTAAGGAAACTGGGAGGAAAACGATGAAACTCAAAACCCTTATGAAAGGTGCCGCCGCAGCAGCGGCGCTGGGGCTGAGCGCGGTTGCCGCGCAGGCCGAATATCCGGAGAAGCCGGTGAATTTCATCGTGCCCTGGCCGCCGGGTGATCTGGAGGACGTGCTGACGCGGATGATCGCCGAGGATTTTCAGGCCGAATACGGTGTTGCGGCAGCGGTGGTGAACAAGCCGGGCGGCGGCGGCGGGCCGTTCCCTGGCGCCATTGAAGTCGCCAATGCGCCAAGCGACGGCTACACTGTCGGCTCCTTTGTGATCGGTGTGCCGGTGATGGGCCACCAGATCGACATCCCGCCGCTGACGCCCGAGAAATTCGACCCATTGGGGATTTTCCTGACCTATCCCTTTGTGATCGCCACCTCCGGCGATGCGCCCTACAGCACGATGGAAGAGCTGGCGGGTTATGCCAAGGAAAATGACGTGGCGCTGGGCCATTTCGGCGATGTTCTGACCCCGACCCAAGTGACCAAGGCCTATGCCAAGAACGCCGGTTTCGAGTGGGGCTCGGATGCGGCTTTTGATGCGCTGGACTGCAACACGCTGGCGTCGGGCGATGCGGATGTGATCAACACCACGCTGCAGCTGGTGCTGCCCTGCCTGGATCAAGTCAAGGTGCTGGTCGCGATCACGGACGAACGCATCCCGCTGGCTCCCGACGCGCCGACCATCGGCGAGCTGGACGAAAGCCTGAACATCGCGCTGTGGAACGGTCTGTTCGTGACCAAGGACACCCCGCAGGACGTACGCGACAAAATCATCGCGGTTGCGGAAAAGGCCGTGATGAGCGAGCGAGCCCAGAATGTTGCCAAGGAAACCGGCGCGCTGGTCTATTGGCAGGGCGCTGATGACAGCGCGGCACGGGTGTCAAACGACATCAGCACCATGGCCCGCATCAGTGGCCTGCTGTCGGAGTAATCCTCCCCTCCGCATCGGGGTCTTGAGGGACCCCGGTGCCTTTTCAAATCGCGCGGACAATGAACAACTCACATGCCTTCGGAACGTGAACACCGCTTTGCCGGACCACGGCGCGGACAGCTGGTTTTTGCCCTGTTTCTGGTGGCGGCGGCGCTGCTGCTGCTGGCTCTGATTGGGGATCAGACCACTTGGGTCAGTAAAGCCAAGCTGTTCGCCCAGCCGCGGTTCTGGCCCGCTGTCGCGGTTGGCGGCATGGTGCTGATGGGCGGGCTGCATCTGTACAAACTGCCCTGGCGGCGGGTCAGCCGGTATGACCTGCGGGAGGTCAAGCGCTGGGCACAGGTGCTGGAGTTTGCCGGCTGGTTCATGGGCTATGTGCTGCTGGTGCCGATCATTGGCTATCTGCCCGTGACTCTGGCTTTCATGCCGCTTCTCAGCTGGCGCATGGGCTATCGCAGCCGCTTCATGCTGTGGATCAGCGCGGCTTTTGCCGTCGCTGTGGTGGTGCTGTTCAAGGCCGTCCTGTCGGTCAAGATTCCGGGGGCGATGCTATATGAGTATCTGCCGGGACCAGTCCGCAGTTTCTTCATTCTCTATCTCTAGGCGCCTCATATGGATCTGATCTTTTCCGCCATAGAAATCCTGATGCGCTGGGACGTGGCGCTAGCGTTGCTGGCGGGTTCTGTCGGGGGGTGCTGATCGGCGCCATTCCCGGTGTCGGACCGGCGGTTGCCATTGCGATCCTGCTGCCCGCGACGTTCTCGATGGATCCGATTGTGGGCCTGACGGTGCTGCTGGGGATTTACGGCTCCTCCATGTACGGCGGCGCCATTCCGGCGATCCTGATCAATACGCCTGGCACCGCGGTCAACGCGCTGACCACCTATGACGGCTATCCGATGACGGCGCGGGGCGAGCCGCAGCGGGCATTGAGCCTTGCCTATTCCGCCAGCTTCTTTGGCGGCATCTTCTCGGTCATCTGTCTGATCCTGTTTGCCCCGGTGCTGGCCAGGATCGCACCGATGTTCGGCTCGCGCGAGATATTCCTGGCGGCTCTTCTTGGCCTGATCCTGGTTGTGGTTGCCCATCGCGGCCAGGCGCTGATTGCCGGTGCCTTGGCCTGTTTCGGGATCTTTCTGCAGACCATCGGGCTGGAGCCGGTGAAATACACCCAGCGCTACACATTCGGGCAGGATTTCCTGGGCGGCGGCATCAACCTGATCGTGGTGGTGCTGGGGCTGTTTGCCATCTCGCAGGCCTTTGTACTGCTGACGGACGAGGACGAGAAGGTCCGCATGACCCGCCTTCGCGGCGGCATGTTCCAGGGCCTGCGCGAACTGACGCGCCATCCGCGTGTCGCAGGGGTTTCGGCCTCCTTCGGCGTGCTGATGGGCATGGTTCCCGGCGTCGGCGAATTCACTGCCCAGTTCATGTCATACACCTATGCGCAGAAAACCTCGAAACGTCCGCAGGACTTTGGCAACGGCTCCTCCGAGGGGCTGATCGCGGCCGAGACCGCCAACAATGCGGTGCCGGCCGCCGCCATGGTGCCGCTCCTGGCGCTGGGCATTCCGGGTGAGGCGCTGACGGCGATGATGCTGTCGGTCTTTTATGTGCACAACGTGGTGCCGGGGCCGGGACTGTTTCAGAACGACATGGATTTTGTGGTGGCACTGTACCTCGCGCTGCTGGTGCTGAATGTCCTGGTTCTTGTTTTCCTGCTTTTTGCTACCAGGTCGCTGATCCAGGTGGTGCGCATCCCCAACCGGTTTTTGGGCGTCTGCATCCTGACGCTTAGCTTTGTCGGGGTCTATTCCTTGCGCAATTCCGCCACCGACTGCGTGATGGCGGCGGCGTTTGGTATCCTTGGCTATGTGCTGAAACGCCTGTCGCTGCCTGCGGTGCCGATCATCCTGGGTATGGTCCTGGGCGGCATTATGGAGGTGAAACTGCGCGCCGCAATGGCGCGGGTAAAAGAACCCTTTGATTTCATTGACCGCCCGGTGGCGTTCATCCTGTTTCTACTCATCATCATCGTTCTGGCGGTCCACATCCTGCGGGTGCTGAAGGACCATAAGGAACTGAAGGAGGCCGAATGGCAGACCAACAGCGCATCGACAAGCTTCGGCAGCTTGATGTGGCGCCGCAAAAACTCTTTCTTGAAGGATCATGGCAAGCGGGTTCGGGCCAGACACTCGAAGTTGCTTCGCCGGTTGACGGATCTGTTCTGACCACGCTGCAGGGCGCCTCTGCAACAGATGTTGAAAACGCCGTGGCTTCGGCGCGGCGGGCATTCGACGACCGCCGCTGGGCGGGACAGTCCCCCGCCGCACGGAAAAAAGTACTGCACAGGATTGCAGACCGGATAGACGCCGAGGCAGTGGAACTGGCGGTGCTGGGCGTGCGCGACAACGGCACCGAGTTCAACATGGCCTTGAAGGCTGAACCGGGATCGGCGGCGGCCACGTTCCGCTATTATGCCGAGGCGCTGGACAAGGTGCCGGGCGAGGTCGCGCCGACCGCGCCGGATGTGCTGGGGCTGGTGCAGCGGACGCCGGTTGGCGTGGTGGGCGCCATCGTGCCCTGGAACTTCCCGCTGATGATTGGTGCGTGGAAGCTGGCGCCGGCGCTGGCGATGGGCAATTCGGTGGTGCTGAAACCGGCTGAAACCGCCTCGCTGACGCTGCTGCGGCTGGCGGAGATCTGCTCGGAATGCGGCCTGCCGGATGGGGTGCTGAACGTGGTAACCGGCTCAGGTGCAGAAACCGGCGCGGCGCTGGCCGCCTCGATGGATGTCGATGTGCTGGCATTCACCGGTTCGGGCGCCACTGGACGCAAACTGCTGGAGGCCTCGGCGCGTTCCAACCTCAAACGCTGCTATCTGGAGCTGGGCGGCAAGTCCCCGAATATCGTCTTTGCGGATGCGCCGGATCTGGCCAAGGCGGCCAAAGTGTCTGCCGCTGGCATCTTTCGCAATTCCGGGCAGGTTTGTATCGCGGGCTCCCGCTTGCTGGTCGAGGCCTCGGTTCACGACGCGTTTGTCGAAATGCTGCAGGCCGAGGCCGAAGCCCTGCGGGTGGGCGATCCGCTGGACCTCAGCAGCCAGGTCGGGGCGGTGAATTCGGAAGACCAGCTGCGCCGCAACCTGTCTTTCATGGACATGGCGCGGTCCGAGGGCGGACAGGTGGTGACCGGTGGCGTGCGCATTCTGGAAGACACCGGCGGCACCTATATGTCGCCGGCGATCGTCACCCAAGTGGCGCAGGACCACGCGCTGTTCCAGCGCGAGGTGTTTGGGCCGGTGCTGGCGGTCACCAAATTCGAAACCGAGGAGGAGGCGCTGAGCCTGGCCAATGCCACATCCTATGGCTTGGCGGCTGGGGTCTGGACGGAAAACCTGTCCCGGGCGCACCGGATGGTCGCAGGTATCCGTGCCGGGGTGGTGCATGTGAACACCTATGGCGGCTCTGACAATACGGTGCCGCTGGGCGGTGTCGGCCAGTCCGGCAACGGCCATGACAAGTCGCTGCATGCGCTGGACAAATACACTGACCTGAAAACCGCGTGGATACAGCTGTGATGCAGGTTTTGCAGCGGCAAAACCCGCAGCCTCCGGCGGGAGTATTTGGGGAAAGATGAAGGGGCGGCCTGGCTGCAGAGCGCAGGCCGAGAGGAGGACGGAATATGACGGCCAAAACGATCCTGGTTGCCGGGACATATGACACCAAGGATGATGAGCTTGGCTACCTGGCGCAGGTGATCCGCGGGCAGGGCGGCAGTGTGCTGACGATGGATGTGAGTGTGTTGGGCAATCCCAGCCAATCAACGGACGTCAGCAAGCATGAAGTGGCAGAGGCCGGCGGCAGCACTATCCGGGCGGCGATCGGCACTGGCGATGAAAACAGTGCCATGCAGATCATGGGTGCAGGTGCCGCGGCCCTGGCGCTGGAGCTGTACCGGCAGGGGCGCATTGACGGGGTGATTGTGCTAGGCGGCACCATGGGTACTGATCTGGCGCTGGATATATGTGCGGCGCTGCCCGTGGGGGTCCCCAAATACATCGTCTCAACTGTCGCATTTTCCCCGTTGATGCCGCCCGAGCGGATCCCGGCGGATGTGCAGATGATCCTCTGGGCGGGCGGGCTGTTTGGGTTGAACACGATCTGCAAGGCGTCCCTGTCGCAGGCCGCAGGCGCGGTTCTGGGCGCGGCGCGGTCGGTGGAGCCGCCAAAACGGAACAGGCCGCTGATCGGCATGACGTCGTTTGGCAAGACTGTGCTGCGTTACATGGTGGCGCTGAAACCAGCGCTGGAAGCGCGCGGGTTTGAGGTTGCGGTGTTTCACGCAACCGGCATGGGCGGACGGGCGTTTGAAAGCCTGGCTGCTGAGGGCGCCTTTGCTGCGGTGATGGATTTCGCGCCGCAGGAAGTGTCGAACCACTTGTTCGGCGGGCTGTCGGCGGGAGCGGACCGGATGACCAATGCCGGGCGTTCAGGCACGCCGCAGCTGGTGGCGCCGGGCTGTTATGACCTGGTGGATTTTGTCGGCTGGCAGGAGACGCCCGTGCAGTTGAAGGGGCGGGAAACACATGCCCACAACCGGCTGCTCACCTCCGCGATGCTGGATGCTGCCGAGCGGCGGCAGGTTGCGCAGGCGATTTGCGGCAAACTGGCCACTGCAGAGGCGCCGGTGGCGGTTCTGCTGCCTGTGGGCGGTTGCAACGAGTGGGACCGCCCCGGCGCGCCTTTGCATGACGGAGAAGGGCTGGCGGCATTTTGCGACGAAATGCGTGCCTCCTGCCCGGAAAATGCGGTGCTGCATGATCTGGACTGCCATATCAATGATGCTGCGTTTTCCGGCAAGGCTTTGGAAATTCTGGACGGCTGGATTTCCAGCGGTGTGGTGAAGACTGGCTGAACAGCGAATCCCCTTGAACTCTTGGCTATGCCTATTGGCTGTGCCTCTTGGTGGGGAGTTTCAAATAGCTTCCAATTGGTCGATATTCTGTTACGTAATGGGCGGCATGTCCGGCTTTGGCAGCGCCCGGGCGTTTCAGACGCGGGGTTTGCAGGCCATTGGCGGCCATTGGGGCTTGGCGCCGGTTTGGCTGCCGTGCCTAATCGGATGATAGCCGGGCGCTGCTGCTGCCGCACCGGGAAAAAGAGGATGACCGGATGAGTGAAACCATAGCGTATGAGCGTGTAGGCGATATTGCTGTTCTGAAGGCGGAGAATCCGCCAGTGAACGCGCTGGGTGCTGAGGTGCGCAAAGGGTTGCTGGCCGGGATCGAACGCGCGGAACAGGACGGTGCCAAGGCGGTACTGATCTATGGCGAGGGCCGGACCTATTTTGCCGGTGCCGACATCCGTGAATTCGGCAGGCCGCCGCAGGAGCCGCAGCTGCCCGGCCTGTGCAGCCGGATCGAGGCCTCGCCGCTGATCGTGGTGTCCGCGATGCATGGCACGGCACTGGGCGGCGGGCTGGAGGTGGCCTTGTCCTCGCATTACCGGATTGCGGTGCCGTCCGCCAGGATGGGTCTGCCTGAGGTCAACCTGGGCATTTTGCCCGGTGCGGGCGGCACCCAGCGGCTGCCGCGTTTGGCCGGAACCGAAGCGGCTCTGGAGATGATCACCAGCGGCCGGCATTTCGGCGCCGCGGAGGCGCTGGAAAAGGGCATTATCGACAAAATCGAAGAGGGGGATCCGCGCGGGATCGGCCTGGCTTATGTGCAAGAGCTGCTGGAGCAGGGCGCCCCGCGCCGGGCCGTTGGGGAAATGCCCGCGCCGGAAGCGGTGGACTTTGATGCGGCCTATGCAGCCACGCTGAAAAAGGGGCGCGGCCAGCTGTCGCCGGCCACGGCTGTGTGCGCGGTACAGGCGGCGGCTGAGGCGGAGAGTTTTGCGGCGGGCCTCAAGCGCGAGCGTGCGCTGTTCATGGAGCTGATGGGCTCTGATCAGCGGCAGGGGTTGATCCATGCTTTCTTCTCGGAACGCGCGGTCAGCAAACTGCCGGAGCTGGAGGGCATTGCGCCGCGCGAGGTGGCCTTGATGGGAGTGATCGGCGGCGGCACCATGGGGGCGGGAATCGCCACCGCAGCGCTGCTGGCGGATGTGCCGGTGGTGCTGATAGAGATGACCGATGATGCTACGGCTGCGGCACGCGGCCGGATTGAAGGCAACCTGAAAGGGGCCTTGAAGCGCGGCAAGATCACCGAGGCGCAGTATGATCGGCTGACCGGCGAGGCGCTGACTGTGGCGACGGATTATGCTGCGCTGGCGCAAGCGGATCTGGTGGTCGAAGCGGTGTTTGAGGACATGGGTGTCAAGCGCGAGGTCTTTGGCAAGCTGGATGCCATTTGCAAACCGGGCGCGGTGCTGGCGACAAACACGTCTTATCTGGATGTGGATCAGATTGCCGCCTCGACCTCCCGGCCGCAGGATGTGATCGGGCTGCATTTCTTCTCGCCCGCGCATGTGATGAAGCTGCTGGAAGTTGTGGTGGCGAAGGATACTGCGCCTGAGGTGCTGGCGACTGGTTTTGCCCTTGGCAAGAGGCTGAAGAAGGTCGCGGTGCGCTCGGGCATCTGCGACGGGTTCATCGGTAACCGGATCATGAACGCCTACCGCAAAGCGGCGGAGTATCTGGTGCTGGATGGAGCCTCGCCTTATCAGGTGGACGCGGTTGTAACCGGATTTGGTTTCCCGATGGGGCCTTTTGCGATGGGCGATCTGGCCGGGCTGGACATTAACTGGGCCGCCCGCAAGCGCCGCGCCCCGACCCGCGATCCGCGTGAACGGGTGCCGCGATTCTACGAAATGCTCTGCGAGGGCGGCGATTTCGGCCAGAAGACCGGTAAAGGCTTCTATTTCTACGAGGATGGCACGCGCGGCGGCGTTCCGAACCCGGAAGTGGCCGGGCTGATTGCCCGGGATCAGGAAGAGCAGGGTGTCACCCCGCGGGATTTCCCGGACGCGGAGGTTTTGCGGCGCTATATGTGCGCCATGGTCAACGAGGCCGCCAAGGTGGTGGGCGAGGGCATTGCCCGCCGTCCGCTGGATGTGGATATGGTGATGCTGTTCGGCTACGGCTTCCCGCGCTTCTGGGGCGGGCCGCTGAAATGGGCGGATCTGCAAGGGCTGGATGGGATCCTGGCCGACATTCGGGCCTATGCGGCAGAGGATAATTTCTTCTGGCAGCCCGCGCCGCTGCTGGAGCAGCTGGTGGCGGAGGGCAAGTCCTTTGACACACTGAACAAAGGCGGCTGAATAGGCAGGCGGGCGCCCTTCCGGCCCGTCGAGGGCCATCAGGGCGCGGCCCGGCTGTGCCGGGCTGGACGCGCAAACGCTGGCCGCATCACGAAAAAGCGCCGCGCGGAACGCGCGGCGCTTGGCCCAACAAGAGCGGCGCATCTTTAATGCGCCCGGCGATTGACGGGAGAACCTCAGTGCGTTTTAGGTCCAGGTGCCTTCGGTGGCAGTACGGATCTTGCGGATGTTTTCGCCGTAAACCGTGGGATCGTTGACCGAACCGCCTTTAAATACGGCAGAGCCTGCCACCAGCACGTCGGCGCCGGCCTCAGTGACCAGCGGCGCGGTGACAGGGTCCACTCCGCCGTCGATTTCGATATGTACCGGGCGGTCGCCGATCATCGAACGCAGGCTGCGGATCTTGGCGGTCATGTCGATGAACTTCTGGCCGCCAAAGCCGGGGTTCACGGTCATAACACAGACCAGATCGGTCAGGTCCAGAAGATGCGCCACCGCTTCCGCTGGGGTGCCGGGGTTCAATGCGACGCCTGCCTTCATTCCGGCCCCGCGGATCGCCTGCAAGGTGCGGTGGATGTGCGGTCCGGCCTCGATATGGGCGGTCAGCACGTCGGCGCCGGCATCGGCATAGGCGTCGATATAGGGATCAACCGGCGCGATCATCAGATGCACGTCCATCACTGTCTTCACATGCGGGCGGAACGCCTTCACCGCTTGCGGACCAAAGGTGAGGTTCGGCACGAAATGCCCGTCCATCACATCCACATGCACCCAATCGGCGCCCTGGGCTTCGATGGCCCGGATCTCTTGGCCGAAATTGGCGAAATCGGCAGAGAGGATCGAGGGCGCGATCTTGATCTTGCGGTCAAAGGACATCTGGCAGCTTCCTTTTGCAAAGGGAATTGAGGAGTCGAAGGCCGTATAGACCGTCCCGGCCCCTGTGGACAGGGGCAGAATGCGCAGCAGGCCCGTAACTCTGTGCTGCACGCCCACGGGTTGCGCAGCCCGGCGTTACAAAACTTTCACGGCGGTGACACATGAGGTTTGAGCAAGCGCATTAGGCAGGTCCCGAACGAAGAGGGAGCGCCCCGGTGCTGCGCATAGACAAACTGACAAAACGGTTCGGCGGCAAGATTGCGGTGGATACCGCCACGCTGGACATCGACAAGCCCTGCATGATCGGCATTATCGGCCGCTCCGGTGCAGGCAAATCCACGCTTTTGCGGATGCTCAACCGGCTGGAAGACGCCAGTGACGGGCGCATTCTGTTTCAGGGCCGTGAAATCACAGGCCTGAACGGCAAGGACAAGCGGGCCTGGCAGTCCGACTGCGCGATGATCTTTCAGCAGTTCAACCTGGTGCCGCGGATGGATGTGGTTTCCAACGTGCTGCACGGCACGTTGAACCGGCGTAACGTGATGGCGACGCTGTTCAACCTCTACCCGATGGCGGATATTCACACGGCGATTGATATCCTGGACCGTCTCGGCATTGCCGAACACGCCGCCAAGCGCGCCGAGGCGCTGTCGGGCGGTCAGCAGCAGCGGGTGGCGATTGCCCGGGCGCTGATGCAGGATCCGAAGATCATTCTGGCGGATGAACCGATTGCCTCGCTCGACCCGATGAACGCCCAGACCGTGATGGAGGCGCTGCGCCGTATTCACGAGGAAGACGGCCGCACGGTGATTGCTAACCTGCACACGCTGGATACTGCGCGCCGCTACTGCGACCGGGTGGTCGGAATGCGTGACGGGCGCATCGTCTTTGACGGGCTGCCCGCGCAGCTGACCACCGGCGTTGCCCGCGAGATTTACGGCGCCGGGGATGAGTTTTCCGAGGCGGCAACCTCAACCGAGATTGAAACACTGGAAAAGACGGACGCGATGCGCGCCGCCATTCCTGCCGAATAACCCCTGATTTGTTTTCATCGACCCCGGGGGCTGCTCCCCGGGGCGTGACCAACCGGAGAGACTTGAGATGAAGAATCTGATTGCTGCCGTTCTGGCAACCACCGCGCTGACCGCCCCGTCGCGGCGGAGGAAATCAAAGAATTCCGCATCGGCATCCTGGGCGGCGAGAACGCACAGGACCGTCTGAGCAAGCAGGAATGCCTGCGCGAGAAGACCGAAGAACTGTTGGGTGTCGAAACAAAACTGTTTGCACCTGCCGATTATAATGGTGTGATCCAGGGCCTGCTGGGCGGCACCATCGACATGGCCTGGCTGGGCGCGTCGGGCTATGCCAAGACCTATCTGTCCAACCCCGAAGCGGTTGAACCGGTTCTGGTCAAGGTCAATGCGGACGGCGGTTTTGGCTATTATTCGGTTGGTTTTGCGCGCAAGGACAGCGGCGTTGCTTCGCTGGAAGACTTGAAGGGCAAGACGTTTGGCTTTGGCGATCCGAACTCCACCTCGGGCTATTTGATCCCGTCGATTGAAATCCCGCAAGTGACGGGTGCCACCATGGAAACGGGCGACTATTTTGGCGAAGTGAAATTCACTGGCGGCCATGAACAGACCATTGTTGCTGTGGCCAATGGCGACGTTGCTGGCGGTGTCAGCTGGGCCGATGGGCTTGGCGAATGGGAAGACGGCTACAACTCCGGCGCTCTGCGCCGTGCGGTGGATGCGGGCCTGGTGGACATGAACGATCTGGTTGAGATCTGGAAATCCGCGCCGATCCCGGAAGGCCCGTTTGTGCTGCGCAGCGAATTGCCTGTGGACGTGAAGGTCAGGATGACCGGCTTGCTGGCCTCGATGAACTCGATCGATCCGGATTGCATGTACAATGTGCTGGGCGGTGAATCGAAAGGCCTGATGCCGATCACCCATGACGCCTACGAGGTGATCATCGAAGCCCGTAAATTGAAATCCCAGTAATTTCAGTACCGTACCTTTGATATTGTGCTCTGCGGGGGTCGGGCCTGGCTCGGAACCCCGCAATTTCCTTGATGGCACGTGAAAATTGCCACCCCTTCAAGACCAGGACCCCTACATGGCAGATCTCACCGCCGCCCGGCCGGGCATCGAGGACATCCGGCAGCAATACACTGCTCATACCCAGCGCAAGCGGCTGTACGGCGGCATTCTGCTGGCCGTTTTTGTGGCGCTGATGGCTGCAGGTTTCCGCACCGCCGATGCGCGTAATGCAGGCTCCTTTGCTGATGGGTTCACCCGCGTTTTCGACTACCCGGCCGAGGTTCTGGCAGAGGCGTCCCAGAAGGCCGCCCAGCTGCCGGGCCATGTGGCGCATTTCTTTCCGGCACTGGTAGAGACGCTGAATATCGCCGCGGCATCAACACTGGTGGGCGCGGTGTTCGGAACCCTGCTGTCGCTCTTGGCAACCCGCGGCATGGCGCCGTGGCCGACGCTGACCCCGCTGTTCCGCCGCATCAGCGATATTTGCCGCGCTGTCCCGGAAATCGTTATTGCGCTGGTGCTGATCTTTGTCCTTGGCGGCGGGCCGGTGCCTGCGATGATCGCCATTGCCATCCACACCGCCGGTGCGCTGGGCAAGCTGTTCTCCGAGGTGAACGAGAACGCCTCTTTGAAACCAGTGGAAGGTCTGTCATCGGTCGGCGCCACCTGGGCGCAGCGGATGGCGCTGGGGGTGATCCCGCAGGTCGGGCCGAACTACGTCAGCTACGCGCTGCTGCGGTTTGAGATCAATATCCGGGCCTCGGCCATTCTCGGTTTTGTCGGCGCGGGCGGCATCGGCTACGAGCTGAAGAACGCAATGTCCTGGGGCAGGGGCGTTATGATGAGGCCGCCGCGATTTTCCTGCTGCTGTTCATCACCATCGTTGCCGTTGACCAATTGTCCGGCCTGCTGCGCGACCGTCTGACCCATGGAGCGAAAGCATGACCACTTTCGATACCACTCTCACCCCGGCAGAGCTGAAGCTGGATATCTCAAGGCTGTTCCTGAAGAAGCGGCTGCTGGGCTTCGCACTGCCCGCCGCGGTGCTGGTCTATCTGGCCTATGTCTTTGTGGCTTTTGATGTTTTTGGATTGTGGGAGAAAGCGAGCCTTAAGAACGCCAGAACCCTGGTCAGCGACAGCTACAGCTACAAGACCCATGTGACCCGCGACAACCGCAACGGCGCGGTTTCGGTGTCAATCGAAGGGGAGCGCAAGGGCGCCTATCCCGATGGCTTTGCACCGGATTGGGTGGCCCTGGGCGACACCACAGTGATTGATCTGGAGGACGGCCATACCGTCACCTTCGGCCCGGAGATCATCGAGTACAACATCCCCGGCTATGGCAGCGTGCGCGCCACCCCAGCCGCAGCGCAGGTGTGCAGGCAGAACTGCCGCCGGGCGAAGTTCCGGAGTGGATCAGCGTCTCCAAGAACCGTCTGGCGGTCAATACCGGGGCCGGGCGCCTGACGGTGACCCGCAACCGGGCCGAAGTGTTCCGCTATTTCGCAGGCTGGGAGCTGTTCTTTTTCACCCTCGACAGCCCGTACTACGAGATGGGGGCAGGGGAGCTGCTGCAGCGCGCGGCCACCGGTGAGGCAGGCGCGATTCTCCAGGAGTTCTGGACCAACAAGATGTGGCGTCATCAGGATGTGGCCTGGGCGATTGCGGAAACTTTGCTGATGGCCTTTCTGGGCACTATTGGCGCCGGGATCATCGCGCTGCCGCTGGCCTTTGCTGCCACCCGGAACTTTATGCCTTTCCGGGCGCTGCGCTTTGCCATGCGCCGGTTGTTCGATTTCTTCCGCGGCGTGGACTCGCTGATCTGGACCGTGGTTTTGGCCCGCGCCTTTGGCCCCGGCCCTTGACAGGTGCGCTGGCGATCCTGGTCACGGATACCGGCACCTTCGGCAAGATCTTCTCAGAAGCGTTGGAAAACGTTGATCAGAAACAGATTGAGGGCGTCGCCTCCACCGGCGCAAAACCGCTGCAGCGTTACCGGTTCGGAGTGATTCCGCAGATCACCCCGGTGCTGCTGAGCCAGCTGCTGTATTTCCTGGAATCCAACACCCGCTCGGCCACCATCATCGGTGCAATCACCGGCGGCGGCATCGGCCTGCTGCTGACCCAGGCGATCATCACCCAAAAGGACTGGGAGGAGGTGGCCTATTATATCACGCTGATCATCCTGATGGTGATGCTGATGGATTGGTTCTCGGGCTGGCTGCGGCGGAAACTGATCACGGGCGGCAGCGGCCCGGCCAAACGCAAGGCATCCAAGGCGCAAGAGGGCGGCACCTTCCTGCTGCCCTGATCCCGGACATTTCAGAGGAAAAACCATGCCCCGTTTGCAGGCGGAAACCCCGTTACTTCACCCGGAATGCCAGATCACAGACAGCCGGTTCGGGCGCTATGTGGAGATCGGCGCCGGCAGCCGGGTCGCGAATTCTGCGGTTGGCGACTACAGCTATTGCGACCGCAGCTGCGATATCGCTAATGCAAAGATCGGCAAGTTTGCCAATATCGCAAGTCTAGTCCGGGTCGGCGCGACTGATCATCCGATGGAAAAAGCCTCGCTGCATCATTTCCACTACCGGTCCGGCGACTACTGGGACGATGCGGAACAGGATGCAGAGTGGTTTTCCCGCCGCGCCGGGCGCACAGCATTTATCGGCCATGACACTTGGATCGGCCACGCCGCAATTATCAAACCGGAGGTGACCATCGGCCATGGTGCGGTTGTAGCCGCGGGCGCTATCGTGACCAAGGATGTGGCGCCCTACACGATAGTAGGAGGTAACACCGCGAAGGTGATCCGCCGCCGCTATACCGAGGCTGTCGCCGGGCAGATGATGGAGCTGGCCTGGTGGGACTGGGACCACGGCACTTTGCGCGCCGCATTGCCGGATTTCCGCACATTGCGGGCGGAGGCGTTTCTGGAGACATATGCCTGATCCGGCGGGCGGGAAGCTCCCGCCTGTTCCAGCGCATTCATAGAATGCGCCTCACAGTTGGGTGTGGCGCCGCTGCGCGGCGAAAGGGCCTGCCGAGACGCGCTTGAGGGGCAAATCTGCCCTTCAAACGCCTTGTTCATTTTAAGGTCTGCCATCCCCGCCTCAAGGGTGAACGGCGCTGCGCGCCGCTGTTTTGCGGCCTCTGGCCCGGGGACGGCAGGATTATGCGGCGCCTGCGTCTACCAGCTGGGTGGCGATATCAAGGAACACTTTGGCCTGGGCGCTGTCGGGCTGCGCTGCCACAATCGGGGTGCCGTTGTCGCCGGCCAGGCGCACGTCCAAGTGCAGCGGCACCTCGCCCAGCAGCGGAACGCCCAGCTTCTTGGCCTCCTGCGCCACGCCGCCATGGCCGAAGACATGCTCCTCGTGGCCGCAGTTCGAGCAGATGTGAGTCGACATGTTCTCAATCATGCCCAGCACCGGCACGTTCATCTTGCGGAACATGTCGATGCCTTTGCGGGCGTCGATCAATGCAACGTCCTGCGGGGTGGAGACCACAATGGAGCCGTCTACATGGGTCTTTTGCGCCAGCGTCATCTGCACATCGCCGGTGCCGGGCGGCAGATCGACGATCAGCACGTCCAGCTCGCCCCATTGCACTTGCAGCAGCATCTGCTGCAGCGCGCCCATCAGCATCGGGCCGCGCCAGATCACCGCTTGGTCTTCGCCGGTCATCAGACCCATCGACATCATGGTGACGCCATGGTTGCGTAAGGGAAGGATGGTCTTGCCGTCAGGGCTGGCGGGCCGGCCGCTGACACCCAGCATCTTGGGTTGCGACGGGCCGTAAACATCGGCATCCAGCAGCCCCACCTTGCGCCCCTGCATCGCCAGCGCGCAGGCGATATTGGCCGAGACTGTGGATTTTCCGACCCCGCCCTTGCCGGAGGCAATCGCAAGAATCCGCGCCACACCCGGAACCTTCTGCGGCGCTGCCTGCTGTTGCGCCTGGGCGGGCTGCTTGGGCTTCAGATCCGGCGGCGCCTTTTGCGAGTGGGCGGTCAGCATGGCCGAGACCTTCCCGACCCCCGGCAGCGCAGTCACAGCGGCGTCAGCCTGATCGCGGACCGGACCATAAGCCTCGGACTTGCCGGGGTCGATTTCCAGCACAAAGCGGACGGTGCTGCCCTCGACGGTCACTGCACGGGCGATGCCTGCGCTGACGATATCACTGCCGCTGACGGGGTCGGCGACAGATTTGAGCGCCTCAAGGACGGTTTCACGGGAGATGGTCACGCCGGTCTTGCTCCTGTAGCTGGTCATGCCTTGCGCCTGTTCTGGCGCAATTCAGCGCGGTATGCCAGCGGTTCGCTGCCCGGAGTTTGATTTGGCGCATCCTGGAGTCAGCTTATGTGCCAGCTGGCCTTGCCCATCGGGCGGCACAGAGGGCTAGCGGCAGAACGCAGCAGCGCCGCGCGTCAGCGCGGCGCTGGGCCCAACGGGAGGAAGGTACCGGCAGGTACCGGACGACGGGCGGGAGGCTCCCGTCAACAGGCGTCCGCCGATTGACCCTGTCAGCTGGCCAGTGCGACCTCGGCGGACCTCATCACCTCGCCAATACGGCGGCCGGTGTCCACCATGCGGTTGGAAAAACCCCATTCGTTGTCATACCAGCTGACCACCCGCACCAGCCCTTCGGCGGTGACAGCAGTCTGCGCTGCGGCAAAGCAGCTGGAATGCGGATCGTGGTTGAAATCGACAGAGACCAACGGGTCTTCTTCATAGGACAGAATGCCCGCAAGCCCGCTCTCGGCAGCTGTCTTCACTGCGGCATTGACGGCTTCCACGGTGGCGGTGCGTTCCGGCACAAAGCTGAGGTCCACCACGGACACATTCGCGGTGGGCACCCGGATTGCCGAACCTTCCAGTCGCCCGTTCAGATGCGGCAGCACCTGGGAAATCGCCCGGGCCGCTCCGGTGGAGGTGGGGATCATCGACAGCGAGGCCGCACGGGCGCGGTAGAGATCCGAGTGGCTGGTGTCATGGGTCGGCTGGTCGCCGGTATAGGCGTGGATCGTGGTCATGTAGCCGGTCTTGATGCCAAAGGCGCCGTCCAGCACTTGCGCCAGCGGTGCCAGGCAGTTGGTGGTGCAGGAAGCGTTGGAGACGATCACGTCGTCCGCCGTCAGATCCATGTGGTTGACGCCGAAAACCACGGTGCGGTCGGCATCTTTGCCGGGGGCAGAGATCAGCACCCGCTTGGAGCCGTTTTTCAGATGCCGCGCGGCGTCACCGCGGGCCGTGAACAGTCCGGTGCATTCATAGGCGATATCGACATCCTGCCAGGGCAGCTCTTCCGGGTTGCGGATCGCGCTCAGCCGGATGCTGTGGCGGCCCACGCGGATCAGGTCATCGGCCAGAAACACCGGCGTCTTCAGGCGGCCGTGCACGCTGTCGTATTTCAGCAGATGCACCAGGGTCTCGGGCGGCGACAGGTCGTTGATGGCAACAACTTCGATGTCTTTTTCGCCGCTTTCCAGAAGTGCGCGCAGCACCCCGCGGCCAATCCGTCCAAATCCGTTTATTGCGATTTTCAGTGTCATGCCTCACCTCTGGCTGCTGGGCCGGAATGATTCCGGTAACGATAACGGTTGCGATACCGATAGCGATAACGGTTCTGGAAATCAACCCCCGTGCCGGCAGACCAGCCCTTGCGGCTGCCGGCAAAGTGCTTGACCATGGGCGGATGACCAAGAAACTGCTGCTGAAGGACGTGGCCCATCTGGCCGGCGTCAGCGAGATGACCGCCTCCCGTGCCCTGCGCGGTGCCCCGGATGTGTCCGCCAAAACCAAGGCCAAGGTTGAAGAAATCGCCCGCAACCACGGCTATGTGCCCAATCGGATTGCCGGCTCTCTGTCCTCGCAATCGGTCAATCTGGTGGCGGTGGTGGTGCCGTCGCTGAACAGCTTTGTTTTTCCGGAGGTGCTTTCGGGCATTTCCGCTGTTCTGAAGGACAGCCAGCTGAAGCCGGTGGTCGGGGTGTCGGGGTATGATCTTGAGGAAGAGGAAGGTGTTATCCGCGAAATGCTCAGCTGGCGCCCCTCCGGTTTGATCGTCGCAGGGCTGGAGCATACCGAAACGACACGGCGGATGCTGCAGCAGGCGGATTGCCCGGTGGTCGAGGTTATGGATGTGGACGGCGATCCGGTCCGCCATTGCGTCGGCATTTCGCATCTGCAGGCAGGCCGCGACATGGCAGAGCAGATTCTGGCCTGCGGTTACCGCAAGATCGGCTTTATCGGCACCAAGATGCCGCAGGACTTCCGCGCCCGGAAACGCTTTGACGGTTTCACCGACGGTTTGGCCGCCCAGGGTATCGCTCTGGGGATATCGAGCATTATGCCGGCGAAAGTGCGATCCAGACCGGCCGCCAGCTGACCGCGCAGATGCTGGCGCGCAACCCGGATCTTGATTGCATCTACTATTCCAGCGACGTGATGAGTGTTGGCGGCTTGATGCATTGCCTGGCTGCAGGCCTATCGGTGCCGGGCGATATTGCGCTGGCCGGCTTCAACAATCTGCAAATCCTGCAGGGCATGCCGCAGCAGCTGGCCACAACGGATGCCTGCCGCCGTGAGATTGGCGAACGTGCCGCGCGGGTCATCCTGCAATCGCGCGAGGCCGGCAGCACGGACAGTCTGGTGTTCGACCGGTTGTGCCCCGCGATTAATCTGGGTGAGACGCTCTAACAGCCTCCCGGCGGCTGAAACCGGCGGCGTTTCCGCGATCCGGGGCTGGGCACGGTTGATTTTGGCGCTTTCCTGTGGCTTTGCGGCCCGCCATGGGGCAGCCTGTAGGCAGCCAGTTCAGTCCAGCCAGCCGGAAAAGGAGCCCAGATGCCCCAGTACAACGACATGTTCGAACTGTCCGTTACAGATATGGAGCTGATAGAGACCGCCCTGCAAGCCACAAGGGATACCCTGTCAGAGGCCCAACCGGCAGCGGGCAGCAGCGAGGGCGAAACGCTGCGCCGCGTGCACGAGCTTTTGGGCCGGCTGCACAATCAGAAAATCTTCTACTACCCCAAAGACAAGGTCTACGTCAGCGGCTGACGCTGTAGCGGAACGAAACAGCGCTCCCCGCCGGGCGGAGAGCGCTGAAACCTGGCGAAATGCCGTTGTTTACAATGCTGCCTTGAACAGCTGGGTGAGGTTCTCCTCAGAAAGCTCAATCGGGTTGCCACCGCAGCTGGGGTCGATGATCGCGCCTTTGACCAACTCGGGGATTGCATCCTCGGTGACGCCCAGATCTGCCAGCTTGCGGGGGATCCCGAGGCTGTCGTTCAGTTCCTGCACAAACGTCCGGAACCCGTCAAAACCGCCCTCGATGCCGAGGTAGGCCGACGCCATGGTGAACCGGTCTGCGATTGCAGGCGCGTTGAACTCCAGCACCGCTGGCATGCAGACCGCGTTGGTGGTGCCGTGGTGGGTGTTGAAGTGCGCTCCGATCGGGTGGCTCATGGCGTGAATGGCGCCCAGCCCCTTCATGAAGGCGGTGGCCCCCATCGCCGCGGCGGACATCATCTGGGCGCGCGCCTCGATATCGGTGCCGTCGGCATAGGCGCGCGGCAGGTAGTCCTTGACCAGCCGCATGCCTTCCAGCGCGATGCCCTGGGACATCGGGTGATAATGAGGGCTGCTGAACGCCTCGACGCAATGGGCAAAGGCATCCAGGCCGGTGCCTGCGGTGATGAACTTGGGCATGCCCACCGTCAGCTCGGGGTCGCAGATCACTACCGCGGGCAGCACCTTGGGGTGGAAGATGATCTTCTTCTGATGGCTGACACTGTCGGTGATCACGCTGGCGCGGCCCACCTCGGATCCGGTGCCTGCGGTGGTCGGCACCGCGATGATCGGCGCGATGGCATCGGCATCGGCGCGGGTCCACCAGTCGCCGATATCCTCAAAATCCCAGACCGGGCGGGTCTGGCCGGCCATAAAGGCAACCATCTTGCCCAGATCCAGGCCCGAGCCGCCGCCGAATGCGATCACGCCGTCATGACCGCCCGCCTTATAGGCTTCGACTCCGGCCTCCAGGTTCTTCTCATTCGGGTTCGGGTCCACGTCCGAGAACATGCCGCGGCCCAGCCCAGCGGCGTCCATGATGTCCAGGGTGCCTTGGGTGACAGGCAGATCGCCCAGCCCCTTGTCGGTGACCAGCAATGGCTTGGTGATGCCGGCAGCGGCGCAGGCATCACCCAGTTCGTTGATCCGGCCGGCACCGAATTTGATTGCGGTCGGGTAGGACCAGTTTCCGTTAAGGCTCATATCGTGTTCCTTTGATGCAATGGCCCGCCCCGGGGAGGAGACGCCGGGGCGGGCGGGGCCGTCCGTCAGCCGGTCACCTTTTTCAGGTGATAGGACTTGGGACGGGTCAGATTGTGATAGCCGATGACCGACAGCCCGCCGCCGCGGCCTGTATCCTTGCAGCCGGTCCAGCACAGACCGGGATCCAGGTAATCGGCCCGGTTCATGAACACCGTGCCGGTCTCGATCCGGTTGCCCACCGCCTGCGCCCGCTCCAGATCGCGGGTCCAAAGCGATGCGGTGAGACCGAAGTTGCTGTCGTTCATCAGCGCAATGGCCTCGTCGTCCGACTGCACCTTCATGATGCCGACGACCGGGCCAAAGCTTTCCTCGCGCATCACCCGCATATCGTGGGTCACACCGGTCAGGATCTGCGGCGTCAGGTAGGCGCCGCCGTCATCCTCCGGCAAGGTTTCGATATGGGCCACTGCACCTGCCTCCACGGCCTCGGCGATCTGGCTGCGCACCTCATCAGCAAAGCGCACATTGGCCATTGGCCCGATGGTGGTCTCCGCGTCCAGCGGGTTGCCCAGCTTGTAGCCTTTGACGATGGCAATCGCCTTCTCCAGGAAGGCATCGTAAAGGCTTTCATGCACATAGATCCGCTCGATGCCGCAGCAGCACTGGCCGGAGTTGAACATGGCGCCGTCGATCAGCGTGTCCACCGCCGCATCAAGATCGGCGTCCTCCATCACATAACCCGGATCCTTGCCGCCCAGCTCAGTGCCGACGCCCACAAAGGTGCCTGCCGCCGCACGTTCCATCGCCTGGCCGCCGCCCACCGAGCCGGTGAAGTTCACGAAGTTGAACGCCTTCTCGGCAATCAGCGCCGAAGTGGTGTCATGGTCCAAAAAGACATTCTGGAACACATCCGCGGGCACGCCCGCCGAAGCAAAAGCCTGCGCCATGCGCTCGCCTGCCAGCAGTGTCTGGGTGGCGTGCTTCAGCACTACCGTATTGCCTGCGATCAGGGCAGGGGCCACAGTGTTGATTGCGGTCATATAGGGGTAGTTCCAGGGCGCCACGACAAGCACGACCCCATGCGGGACACGCTTGATATAGCGTTTGAAGGTGGCGTCCTCGCCAACCTCGATATCGGCCAGCGATTCCATAGCGATCTTGGCCATATGCGAGGCACGCTCGTTAAAGCCGCCGAACTCGCCGCCATAACGCACCGGCCGGCCCATCATATGGGCCAGTTCCGGCACAATCTCATCATTCATCGCGCCAACGGCAGCGACGCCTGCCATCACCAGGCCGATCCGCTCCTGCAGGGGGCGTGCGGCCCAGGCGGTTTGGGCCGCGCGGGCGCGTGCCACCGCGTCAAAAGCTGCCTCGCGCGATAGGCTTTCGCGTTCGGCAAAAACCGATCCGTCGATCGGCGAGATGCACTTCAGTGTCTGGCCCATGCCATCAACTCCATTCCAAGGGGCACTGCCGCCCCTGCTTCTTTCTGGTCAAAAATACCCCGGGGGTCAGGGGGCCGGCCCCCAGCCCACCAGGTCCGGATCACGCCCGCTCGAAGCCGCGGGCAATCTCGTAGTCGGTAACCACGCGGTCAAACTCCTCGATCTCCACCTCGGCGGCGCGTACATAATGGTCGACCACATCGTCGCCAAGGGCGGAACGCAGCATCGCCGAGCCTTTCAGCGCCACCGCGGCATCGCGCAGTGTGCCCGGTATCATGCCCGTGTCACCTTGGTAGACATCGCCTTTTGACGGGGGCTGCAGTTCCAGCCCTTCTTCGATCCCGGCAATGCCCGCCGCCAGCATGCCCGCCATCGCCAGATAGGGGTTCATGTCAGAGCCCGGAATGCGGCACTCGACCCGGATCGCCTTGGTCCCGTCGCCGCACAGGCGGTAGCCGGCGGTGCGGTTATCCACCGACCAGATGATCCGTGTCGGCGCAAAGGTGCCCTTCATGAAGCGTTTGTAGCTGTTGATGTAAGGCGCCATGAAGGCAGTGTAATCGGGCGCGTACTTCAGCAGCCCGCCCATGTAGGCCTTCATCAGCGGCGACATGCCCAGCTCATCCGACGGGTCATGAAACGCGGGCTTGCCGTCCTGCCACAGCGACTGATGCACATGGCTGGAAGAGCCGACCTTATCGTGGCTCCATTTCGGCAGGAAGGTCACCGCATGGCCCTGCTGGTGGGCGATTTCCTTCACCGCGTGTTTGGCGATGGTGTGGTACTCTGCAGTGTCCATCGCCGCGGCGTATTTGATGTTGAGCTCTTCCTGGCCGGTCTCCGCTTCCCCCTTGGAATTCTCGATCGGCAAGCCCGCGTCCCACAGGTGGTTGCGGATCGGACGCATCACATGCTCTTCACGGGTGGTCTGCAGGATGTTGTAATCCTCGTTGTAGCCCGAGATCGGCGCCAGATCGCGGAAACCGGACTTACGGATCTCGTCAAAGCTCTTTTCGAACAGGAAAAACTCAAGCTCGGTGGCGCACATGGCGTCATAGCCCATCGCCTTAAGCCGGTTTACTTGGGCTTTCAGAATGGCGCGCGGGGAGTGTGGAACTTCTTCATGCGTGTGGTGATCCAGCACATCGCACAGCACCATCACCGTGCCCTCCAGCCACGGCACCGGGCGCAGGGTCGCCAGATCCGGCTTCATCACATAGTCGCCATAGCCGTTTTCCCAGCTGGTCGAGGCATAGCCATCCGGCGTCGCCATCTCCAGGTCCGTTGCCAGCAAGTAGTTGCAGCAATGGGTCTCTTCCCAGGCTCCGGCAATAAAATGCTTGGCGTGGAAGCGTTTGCCCATCAGCCGCCCTTGCATGTCCACTAGACATACCAGAACCGTGTCGACCAGGCCCGAAGAAACCTGGGATTTCAAATCATCGAAGGAGAGCATGAGCAGCCCTTTGCGTGCTTGGGCCAAAACTTTTCCTCAAAAGTTTTGGCAAATTCCTTGGGTAAGGAATTTGGCCTGCTGCGCGGCAGGCCAAGTTCCGTTTTGTTTGCCCGTCCCTTAGCCGTAGCGGTAGGGGCGGCCCGCCTTTTGCATGTCGGCGTTGTACTTCTTGAAGATCTCGACAACCTTTGCCTTGGTCTCGGACTCGGCCGCGATCTCGTCCCAGAACTTCACTGCGGCGTCTTCGACCTGTGCCCATTCGTCATCCGGAATGGTGGTCAGCTTCATGTCGCTGCCGTTGACGCGCAGGTTGGCTTCACCGCCCCAGTACCACCACTGACGGTAATAATGCGACTGGTCGCAGCAGACGCGGAACAGGGTTTGCAAATCTTCGGGCAGTTCATTCCAGCGGCCCTGGTTGGCAAAGAACGACCCGGCCCAGGCGCCGGAGATGTTGTTGGTCAGGAAGTAGTCGGTGACCTTTGACCAGCCGACAGTGTAATCCTCGGTGATGCCAGACCAGGCGATCCCGTCCAGTTCACCGGTCTGCACCGCGACTTCGATGTCCTCCCAGGGCAGGGTGACCGGCACCACGCCGAACTGCGACAGGAAGCGGCCTGCAGTCGGGAAGGTGAAGACCCGCTTGCCCTTCAGATCCGCCAGCGAGTTGATCGGGTCCTTGGTGGCAAAGTGGCAGGGGTCCCAGGCGCCGGCCGAGATGTGCTTGACGCCGACCTTGGAATATTCCGCGTCCCAGATCTCGTTCAGGCCATACTGGTTGAACAGCACCGGCACATCCAGCGAGTAGCGCGAGGCAAAGGGGAAGTAGCCGCCGAACACGGTGACTTCGGTGGGCGAAGCCATGGAGTCATCATCCGACTGAACCGCATCAATGGTGCCGCGCTGCATGGCGCGGAACAGCTCGCCGGTGGGGACCAGCTGATCGGCGTAGTACAGCTCAATCTGCATCCGGTCGCCGGCGATCTTGTTGAACATGTCGATGGCGGGTTTGATCACATGCTCACCCAGCGCCGCACCGGCATAGGTCTGCATCCGCCATTTGATGGTGGACTGGGCCAGGGCCGGGGTGGCCAGAGGTGCCGCCATGGCGCCAACGCCGGCGGTCTTCAGAAACTTGCGTCTTGTTGTCATTATACTCACTCCTTGTTGAAATATCCGGTCCCTTGGCGGGACTCTTGCTTGGTTATTTTCCGTAGACATAGTCCGGCAGCCACAGGGCGATTTGCGGAAAGATCATGATCAGGGCCAGGGCCAGAACCATCACCGCGGCAAAGGGGATGATCGAGACATAGATGTCCTTCAGCCCGATTTCCGGCGGCGCCATCGCCCGCATCAGGAACAGGTTATAGCCGAATGGCGGCGTCATATAGGCGATCTGGGTGGTGATGGTATAAAGCACCCCGTACCAGATCAGATCAAACCCAAGCGCCCCCACCAGCGGCACATAGAGCGGCGCCACGATCACCAGCATTGCGGTGTCATCCAGGAAGGTGCCCATCACGATGAAGCTCAGCTGCATCAGGATCAGGATCATCCAAGGCGACAGGCCCAGCTTGGTGGTGAACAGGTCTTCGATGGCCTTGACCGCGCCGAGGCCGTCAAAGATCGCCCCGAAGGCCAGCGCCGCCAGGATGATCCACATGAACATGCAAGAGATGCCAAGGGTCGAGCGCACCGAAGTCTCAAACACATCCTTGGTCATCCGCCCCTTCAGCACCGCGGCAATAAAGGCGGTCATGGCACCGATGGCCGAGCTTTCCACCAGTGATGTCCAGCCGTTCACAAACGGCACCATCATCGCGGCAAAGATCGCCAGCGGCAGCACGCCGGAGAACAGCAGGCGGTATTTTTCCTTCATGAACACGTCTTTGTAAAACAGCGCGTTCTTGCGGGTCAGGAAGGACAGCGCGCCCAAGGCCAGCGCCACACCAAGCGCGGGTTTGGCCTCCAACGTGCCGGTTTTGATCAGCAGCGGCACCAGCACCAGCGCGCCCAGCACAATGTAGTTCAAGCGCAGCGGGTGGTCAGTGATTTGCTCGTATTCTGCCAGATCCTCGGGGTGCATGGCCGGACCCAGATCGGGCTGCATGCGGGAGCGGACGTAGATGTAGATGATGAACATGGTGGCCATCAGCAGGCCGGGGATCACACCTGCCAGCCACAGCTGGCCCACCGGCTGGCGTGCGATCATCGCATAAAGGACCAGCACCACCGACGGCGGCACCAGGATCCCAAGCGAAGACCCGGCCTGAATGGTGCCTGTCACCAGGATCTTGTCATAGCCGCGGCGCAGCAGTTCCGGCAGCGCAATGGTCGCGCCGATTGCCATGCCGGCGACCGACAGACCGTTCATCGCCGAAATCAGAACCATCAGACCGATGGTGCCAATCGCCAGACCGCCCTTCACCGGACCCATCCACACGTGAAACATCCGGTAGAGGTCATCGGCGATCTTCGATTCAGACAGCACGTAACCCATGAAAATGAACATCGGCAGCGTCAGCAGCGGATACCATTTCATCAGCTTCATCGCCGCGGAGAAGGGGATCTCCACCCCGCCGGTGCCCCACAGGAGCATGCCCGCAACCGCACCGACAAAGCCGATGGCGCCAAACACCCGCTGGCCGGTCATCAGCATCAGCATCATG
Organism: Leisingera sp. NJS201; assembly: GCF_004535885.1. Taxonomy (NCBI): domain Bacteria; kingdom Pseudomonadati; phylum Pseudomonadota; class Alphaproteobacteria; order Rhodobacterales; family Roseobacteraceae; genus Leisingera; species Leisingera sp. NJS201. The sequence continues at coordinate 3,217,413 of NZ_CP038234.1, read as the reverse complement.
CCGGCAAACATGACGATAGCAATCCATTCGTAGGACATCAGATTTCAACTCCGCGCAGGCGTCCGATATCCCGGAACAATTCGGCAAGGCATTGCAGCAGCATCAGAAAGACACCGAAGCAGAGGATGGTTTTTACAGGCCACAGGAAGGGGCGCCAGGCGGTGGAACTGCGCTCGAGATAGCCGAGCTTTTCACCAGCAGCGGCAGGGCCTTCACTCAGCAGCGTCTTCAGCAGGTCCCAGAAGAACTGCACAGGCTCCAGCCCGAAGTATCCCAGCGAATAGGCCGTAGAACTCAGCGCGCCGTACATCAGGATCATCAGGTAGCTGATCAGGAAAAGCACAGTGAAAGCATCAACCAGCGCCTTGGTTTTTGTTGACCAGCCGCCGTAAAACAGATCCATCCGCACGTTTGATCCCATCTGGATCGAATATGGCCCGCCCAGAATGTAATAGGCCACCATCACAAACTGCGCCGTCTCCAGCGTCCAGTGCGAAGGGTCGAAGAACGTCTTGGAGACCGACGACCACAGTAAAACCCCGATCAGGGCAAAGATCAGATACATGGCGAAGCGGCCGATGAGGCGGTTCATCGCGTCAATGCCGCGGACATAGGCCCTTATTACTTTAGGCACCAAAGCCCCCTTCCGCCGCCAGCGCGGCCAGGGCCGGGCGCAGCAATGTCAGCATTTCTTCTGCCATGGCCTCTTCTTCTTCTGGCGTGGTCACCAGATCGTTGCGGATTTCGATCATCACATTGGCCAGCCCGTGTGCCAGCCCGTGGATCTTCAGCGAATGGGTGACGCCATCCGCCGGGCCATAGGGTTCATTCCGTTCCACCCGGCGGTGCGGCAGGGCAGGGGCCGCGGCCAGCATGGCGTCAGCCAGGCGGCTGTCGGCGTCGTGCAGGATGCCGATCTCAACCGTGCGGGCCTCGCCGTAATAGACCGGGGTGAAGCTGTGCATGGTGACCAGAACGGATTGCAGCCCGGCATCCTTGCGGGCCTTGATCAGCTCGGAGACAGCGCTGCAGAACGGTGCATAAACCGTGTCCGCACGCTCCTGCCGCTGCGCGGCTGTCAGGTCTTTGTTGCCGGGCACCTCTACCAGTTCGGATTTCTCCGGCATCGCCGAGGCAGCTTCGGGCGGACGGTTGCAGTCGTAAACCAGCCGCGACACGGTGCTGGCCACCAGCGGTGCATTCAGGGCCTGAGACATATGCAGGGCCACCGCCCGCGCGCCCGGGTCCCAGGCGGCGTGGCTCAGCAGGTCCTCATCCCGCAGTCCCAGCCCGTCATAGCGCACGGGGATGTTGCTGGAGGCGTGCTCGCACAGCAGTAGAACCGGGCTGGTGCCCTCGCGGTTCACCACCTCTACTGTCTCCGCTTGAGCGTGAGAATCGCTCCCTCGCATATGCTGCCCCCCTGCGATTTGGAAAAAACTTTCCATGAAGAGATATTTGTGTCAATATATTTTCATGACCGGTTTCGCACAGAGATTCCTGAAACTTTCTTTTCAGGACGGATCCGGGTAGGAAAGTGTTTGTTCAAAAGCAGGAATGCCCCGTTGACGAAATCGCCAGCCACCGTTCGCGAATTGATCCGAGAGACCTATTCCTCGCTCACCCAGTCCGAACGCAAGTTTGCGAATTTGCTGTTGGAGAATTACCCTGCGGCAGGATTGGCTTCGATCACGATTGTGGCTGCCAATGCTGACGTTTCGACGCCCACAGTGGCGCGGATGGTGCAGAAGCTGGGCTTCAAAGGGTATCCGCAATTCCACCAGGCACTGCTGAAGGAGCTGGAGGCTAAAGTCTCAGGCCCGACCAAGCGGCGGGACAATTGGGCGACCGAGGCACCCGAAGGCCACCTGCTGAACAGATTTGCACAGGCCGTGACCGACAACCTGCAGCAGACATTCTCAAACATCGACACCGCGCAGTTTGATGCGGCGGTGCATCAGCTGTCAAACACCGAGGGGCGGCTATATGTGGTTGGCGGCCGCATCACCCGGGCGCTGGCGGATTACGCCTTTACCCATTTCCAGGCGATCCGGCAGCGGGTCACGCATATGACGTCATCCTCGGCCACCTGGCCGCACTACGTGCTGGATATGGTCGAGGGTGACACGTTGCTGTTGTTCGATGTGCGCCGTTATGAAACCAACCTGCAGCGCTTGGCCGAACTCGCCTCCGAACGCGGAGTAAAGATTGTTCTTATTACGGACCAATGGGCCAGCCCGATTGCGTCGGTTGCCGAACATACCTTCAACTGCTGGGTCGAGATCCCGTCCGCCTGGGACTCCAACATCTCCACCATGATGCTGTTGGAGGCGATGATCGCCGCCACCCAGGAGGAAAGCTGGGACAAAACCAAGGATCGCTACGACCGTCTGGATGAGCTGTTTGATATGACCCGCCTGTTCCGCAAGTTCTCCTGATCAGAAGACCGGCTGCCGCATGGACATTGACCTCCGGTTGCGCCTTACTGGGCAACAGGCCGGTTTCTTTCAGGCAGGAGTATTCAAATGCGACTAATCGGAATTCTGGCGCTGGCAGCACTTGCTGCAGCACCCGCCGCGGCCAACCCGCTCAGCCGTATTCTGGCCAAGTCAGGGCTGACGCCGCAGGACACCAATATCATGCGCCAGGCCGAACAGTCTCTGCTGGCCGAGGTGCAGGCCGGCACTGGCAATCGGGCTGAATGGACCAATCCGGACAGTGGCGCACATGGCGAGGTCCGGGTGGCCGGCAAGGAGGGTGATTGCCTGCTTTTGCAGCATCAGGCCTTCCTCAAGGACAGTCAGGACCCCAAGCAGGTCCGGCGCAGGTTTTGCCCGTCGGGGACTGACTGGCTGTTGACCCAGTAACCGGGCGCATAGCGTAAAACGTTCCATACAGCGCAAGGGAGATAATATGATGACTGATATTACCCGCAAACACACCGGCCAGCGCATGAGCCAGATCGTGACCCATGGCGATACCATCTATCTGGCAGGCCAGGTCGGAACTGCCGGTGCCAGCGTGGAGCAGCAAACCCAGGATTGCCTGGACAAGATCGACGCGCTGCTGGCCGAGGCCGGCAGCAGCAAAACCCGCATTCTGCAGACGGTGATCTGGCTTGCCGACATGAAGGATTTTGCCGGGATGAACGCAGTTTGGGACGCCTGGGTCCCCGAAGGCCACGCCCCGGCACGCGCCTGCGGCGAGGCAAAGCTGGCCAGCGAGGATTTTCTGGTCGAATTTATCGTCACCGCTGCCAGGGCCTGACCCCGGCGGCAGTCCAGTTCAGGCCCCCTATCGCTCCTGCGCCGCCCGTGCATGCCCAAGGTTGCGCTCAGTGGCCTGAACCGCAGCAATCTGGTGAAACGGGATAACAATCCTAGCAGTATAGATTGTTCCGTTTTGCCTTCTTTTCCCGCTGCTGCCCGGCGGTAGAGTGATTGGTGCAGGTAGGGGGACGGAGACCGCGGCATGGCAGATCAGTCTCTTTCACACAGCAGCCAGGGCCCAATACCCTGCTGGGGGCGCATGCGTTGATGCAATCACCAGCTTCCAAGCTCACCCTGCGGGGGAGCCGCACATCCGTCGAAGCGGCTGAGGCAGAAGGCCTGATCCATAAAATTTTCACCAATCTGGGGTACAGCGCGGATGTCTCGGCGCAGGTGGCGCATCATTTGACCGACACCAGCCTGTGCGGCGTGGAAAGCCACGGCGTCATGCGGGTGCTGGAATATGCCAATCAAACGCGGTCAGGCTATCTGGACCCCAAGGGCACAGCGCGTGCCTTCCGGGACAGCCGCGGTGTGATGCGGGTCGAGGGCGGCGGCGGCATCGGCATCCCGGCGATGCAGCTTGCCTATAAAACCGGCATCGCCGAGGCGCGGGAGCGCGGGATTTCGGCGCTTTCCATCCGTCATGCGGGTCACACCGGCCGCCATGGCGCCTTTGCTGACATGGCGGCAGAGCAGGGTTTTCTGACCATCTGCATCGGCGGCGGCAACCGGCAGACCTGGCGCCAGGTGGCGCCCCATGGCGGGGCGCAGGCCAAACTGCCGACCAACCCTTGGTGCGCAGGCATCCCGGGCGGCGCCCAGGGGCCGGTGGTGCTGGATTTTGCAACGTCCAAGATTGCCGGCGGCTGGATCTACGCTGCCAAATCCGCGGGCGCTTTGCTGCCGGAGGGCTGCGTGATCGACCGCAATGGCAACCCGACCCGCGATCCCGAAGACTATTTTGCAGGCGGTGCCATCCTGCCTGCCGGCGCGCAAAAGGGCTATGCGCTGGCGCTGGTGGCTGAACTCATCGGCGAGGCGATGCTGGGGCCGTCCACAACCGAATGCAACTGGCTGCTGATCACCCTGGAGGCCGCCCGGTTCCGCGACGCGCCGGCCATGCAGGCTGCGGCCGAAGACGTGCTGGCCGATCTGCGCAGCTGCCCGCCTGCGCCGGGATTTGAGCAGGTAGAGATCCCAGGGGAGCGCGAACGCAACCACCGTGCTGCTTCAGAGGGGCAGATCGCGGTGCCACTGGAGACCTGGCGCCAGATCCAGGAGCTGGCCGAAAGCCTGGGGGCGGCATGATCCGATGAACGGCGGTGCTGCAGGGCCTGCCGTTACACCCGGGGTTCACAGCCCGGCAAAAGCCGCCTGGATCAGTCCAGAGCCATTGCCGCCTTGCGGATGGCTGCTTCGGTCTGTTCCAGATCCTCTTCTGTCAGTGCCAGGCTTGGGTAGGTCTTGCCTGGCGACTTGAAGATGCCCTCCGCGCGCAGCACCGCATTGTAACGTCTGGTGCGCTCCGCATTGCCCGCCTGGGTATCGCGGTAGTCCCGGACTTTGCTGTCCGTGAACACAACTTCGAACAGCGCAGGCTCCCCGACGATCCGGAACGGCACCCCGGCCTCTTCCAGCGCCGCACTGGTTGCCTGCATCAGCCGCTTGCCGGAGCCGTTCAGCCGGTCATAGGCGCCCTCGCGGCGCAGCACCTCCATGGTCTTGAGGCCCGCCGCCGCCGCCACCGGATTGCCCGACAGCGTGCCCAGCTGCATCAGCCAGCCCTCGGCGCCGACCTGCGCCTTGTCGAAATGCTGCATGACATCGGCACGGCCAACGATGGCTGCCAGGGGGAAGCCGCCGCCAATCACCTTGCCCAATGCCGCCAGATCCGGCGTCACGCCATACAGCTCCTGCCCGCCGCCGTAGGTGGAGCGGAACCCGGTCACCACTTCGTCAAAAATCAGCAGGCTGCCGTGTTTCCGGGTCTCCTCGCGCAGCAGCTCCAGGAAACCCGGCAGCGGCGGCACGATGCGCTGCAGCGGTTCGGCGATGATCGCCGCAATCTCGTGCCCGTGCTCTGCCATCAGCTGCTTGATGTACTCAAAATCGTTGAACGGCGCCACCAGCACCTCGGCGGCGACCGACGGCGGGATCCCGGCGCTGTCCGGCACTGCCTGCGGAAAGTTCACCCGCACCGAGGGCGCCAGGCTCATCTGCGCCTCTGCCGACATGCCGTGATAGCCGCCCTCGAACTTCACGATCTTGGTGCGCCCGGTGAAGGCCCGCGCCAGACGGATTGCATACATGTCCGCCTCACCGCCGGTGGAGACATAGCGCAGCTGTTCGGCGCAGGGCACGGCACGGCAAATTTCCTCGGCCAGCTCAATGCCGCGGGTGTTGCTGGCAAAGAAAGTCATACCCTTGGGCAGCTGCTCCAGCACCGCCTCCATCACTTCCGGATGGCCATGGCCCAGCATCATCGGACCGGAGCCGATCAGATAGTCGATGTACTCCTTGCCGTCTTCATCCCGCACACGCGCACCCTTGCCCTCGCGGATGACGATACCGGGTTCGAAATTGCCAAATCCGCCCGCGGGCAGCACCGCGCGGGCGCGTTCGGTCCATTCAGCCTGGGAGAGGATCTTTTCCATGTCTTCAATTCCTGTTGAGGGCCGGGTTGCCCGAAGTTAGGTGGAATTTGACCAAAAAGTCAAAAATTAATCGATCACAGCTGCGGGAGCGCCCAGTCCCTCGCGGTCGGGACGTACACCCAGGCCGGGGCCTTCGGGCGGGGCGATGCGGCCATTGCTGCGCTCTGGACCCGCCGGATCCAGCCGCGGGCTGACATAAGAGGACAGGTCGCAGACGTTCATCAGCCGAAGCGGTTCGGTAGCAGCACCCAAATGCAGCAGGGCAGCGGTGGTAATGTCCGAGCCCCAGGTGTCCTCGATGCACATTTTTGCACCCAAATGCAGGCACAGGTCGCGGGCCCGGCGCGAGGCTGACAGACCGCCGAATTTCGACAGTTTGATGGCGGCCGCATCCATCACGCCCGCAGCATGACCTGCCAGCAAGGAGGCCATGTCATGAGCGTTCTCGTCCAGCTTCATCGGCAAGCCGCAGGCCGCGCGCACCCGGGCGCAGTCCTCGATGGTGGCGCAGGGCTGTTCCAACATGATGTCCAGATCTGCAACAGCCCGGCCCACGCGGGAGGCATCCAGCGAGGAGGCACCGCAGTTCCAATCGCCATAGACCAGCGGGCCATCGCCCACCGCTTCGCGCACCATCCGCAGCCGCGCCACGTCGGCCTGCCAGTCGCGGTCGGCGCCAAGCTTCACCTGAAACTGGGTGATGCCGGTGGCCTGCGCCTCGCGGGCTATGCGGGCCATCTCCTCGGGGGCGACACAGGTGATCGAATGATAAAGCGGCATATCCGCCTGCCGCTGTCCGCCCAGCAATGCATGAAGCGGCAGATTTGCCGCCTGCGCTGTCAGGTCCCACAGGGCTATGTCGATGGCTGATTTGGCATAGGCGTGCCCCTGAAGCCAGGCGTCCAGCTTCGCCATCACCGCCTCTGGCCCCACCGGATCGGCACCCAGCAGCAGCGGCGCCATCTCCTCGACCGCGGGCACCACGCCGCGGGCATAGGCGGGCAGGTAATGCGGGATCGGGCAGACCTCGCCCCAGCCTGTGAGGCCGGTATCAGTGTCCAGCGCCAGCACCACGCTTTCGACTGTGCTGCAGGTCTTGCCCTCGGCCATGTAATAGGCGGTGTGGCTGGTCAGCGGCACATGCCACAGGGATATCCGGGTGATTTTCATGTGCGTGTCCCCAGGTCGGATTTCTTCAAAAGGTCGTCACCGCGCCAAAACGCCGCCGCCAGCAGCGGTCCCGGCACCATATCTATGGCGTGCTTCTGGTGCGGGGCGTGGTGGACTATGTCCCCAGGCCCCGCATCCCGCGCTGTGCGGCCTTCGGAGTGGAACCGGGCCTGGCCTGCAAGGATCAGGTAGGTCTCCTCCGGCGCATGCGAATGCTCGCCGTAATGCTGTCCAGCGCCCCAATAGCCGATGGAAAGCCGCATTTCATCGCTTTGGTACAGCCCTTCAGGCGAGATCAGATTGGCCCAGCCGTAATTGTCCAGCCAGTCGCGGGAAAACCCGTCAGCCTCGGTGTATGTCTGCTGCCAGCGTAATCGGGGCAGGGCAGCGGCCAGCGCGGCCACTGCGGGCGTGGTCAATTTGCAGAACTGCCTTCCGGCATCCGCAAGCTCTTCAATTTTCCCGCAGACCGGCAGTCGGCGCGGTTCCACCCAAAGCCGCGGCAGGCTCTGCATCCGCGCAGCAAACCAGCCCAGGCCTTCAGTCCGGGCAGCCAGTTGTGTCAGCTCATGCAGCAACTGTGCAGGCATCGCCTCAGCCTCCGTAGACCGCAACCGGGTCCCCCAGTGCGCCGTCTTCCGGTATCACACCAAGTCCGGGCAGGGAGGGCGGCACCGATACCCCTGCGTCATTGCGCGCGCCCTGGCCTGGCACCGGGTCCACGTCCAGATGATAGTGGCAAAGCCAGCTTGCCAGCCGGTTGGCTTCCGGTGTCGAGGCGGCCAGATGGATCGCCGCGGTATCGGCCAGCGCCGAGCCGCCCAGGTCCTCGATATGCATCTGCCAGCCCACCGAGACGCCAAAGTCGCGGATCTGCCGCGCGCGGGTCAGCCCGCCGACCCGGTTCGGCTTCACCTTCACGCCCTCGCAGGCGCCGCGCCTCCAGGCCTCCAGATGGTCGCCGAAGTCATGCATGCATTCATCCAGCAGGATCGGATTGGAAACGCGGGAGGCGACATGGGCGCATTGGTCCAAGGTTTCGCAGGGCTGCTCTACCCAGTCGCGGGCCTTGACCGAGTTCAGCACCTCCACTGCGACCCCCGGCTGCCAGGCGCGGTTAACGTCGAAGGTCACTTTGTGGCCCTTGGGCAAGCTTTCCGAGATCGCTTCGATCCGGTCGATGTCGAGGCCGGTATCGGTGCCGCCGACCTTGGCCGAATGCACGGTAAAGCCCTTTTGCGCGGCACGGGCGATCAGCGCCAGCATATCTTCCGGGCTGCCGGTGGAAATGGAGGAATTCACCAGCACCGGTGCTGCCTCGGCCCCGCCCAGAAGCTGCCACAGCGGCAGGCCTGTAGCCTTGCCGAGAATATCCCAGCAGGCCATGTCGACCGGTGATTTCACATATGGATGGCCCGGCAGCTGCACATCCATCACCTGGTTCACGTGATCCAGGCTGCGCGGATCCAGCCCGATCAACGCAGGCGACAGCGTTTCAATGCCGGCCCGGATCCCCGGCCCGTGTGCGGGCAGATAGGTATGCCCCCAGGGGCAGCCTTCTCCCCAGCCCGAGATGCCCTCGTCGGTATCAATGCGCACAAAGGTGCTGTCGAGTTTCTCGAACTTCAGCCGCCCGCCCGAAAGGTAATAGGGCTCGCTCAGCGGCAAATCGAGCTGGTAGACAGTGATCCGGGTGATCTTCATTTCAGCTCCACTTCCACAATGCTCATCGAGGCATCTCCGGCGTTGATCACATTGTGTTCGACGCCTTCCTCGCGGCCGTTGGCTGTCCCCGCGGGGACAGTGGTTTCCTTTTTCTTGCCGCCCGGCGGCTCCAGCCGCATGCAGCAGTCTGTGACGGCGGTGATCACTTAGTCCATCGCCTGCTAATGCCAGCCGGTTTCGGCGCCGGGGGCAAAGTTGAAGCGGATCATCCGCACGCGGACATCGCCGGTTATCCGGGTGGCCTGGGCTGCGATGGTCATGTGGGACGGTCCTTGTTGAGAGTGCGGGAGCCTCTGGCGGGGATATTTTCGGCCAGAAGAAGACCGGGTGTGTTATTTGGCGGTTCCGAATGCGGCCGCCGGCGTGCCGGGGCATTCGAAATCCGGTGCCGCGCCCAGCCCGGGTGCATCCGGCGCATAGAGCTTGCCGGTTTCAGCCCGATCGCCGCCGGTCTTGACCTGGAGCCGGCAGTATCCTTGTGTTCGGCAGCCGCCCATCCCGGCTATGGTCTCCGCAGTGCCTTTTGGGGTACTATACGGTACATCGGCGCGCCGCCGGTCAGCGCGGGCGCTATCAGCCGTGCCAGTGGCGGCACGCTTTCGGAATGCGCCGCGATGCAATTCCCGCCGCAGAGGGTGAACCCGCCGCAGCCTTGCTGCCCTGCGCCGGTGCCGGTGACAACGATTGAGGCGGTGGCGGTTTCAATGGCGTTGCCTGCGCCCCGGACATAGGCGCCGTCAGCATAAGGCAGGCCGGTCTGAAAGATGCGGATACAGTTGCTTTTCATCTCTGGCGCTCCTGTGGTCAGCCCGGGGACATTGCCGGATCATCCGCCAGCCCCTCGCCGCGCCAGAACACGAAGCAGAGGATAGGATGCTCGTTGGTGATCATCGCATGCGGCTGGCCGGGCCCGTGCATCTTGGTGCTGCCCGGCACCAGCCGGCGGACTTCCTCGCCCTTGGCCATGAAGTCGGCACTGCCGGAGAGGATCGTATAGAGCTCTTCCGGCCCATGCTGATGCCAGGGATAGTTGAGACCCGGCCCCCAGTAGCCGATTGTCATCCGGCTTTGCTGCGAATGGAAGTGGCCGGTGGGCCCCACCAGCTCAAACCAGCCATAGCGCTGCAGGAAGTCCTTGCCGACTTCTTCCTCGGTATAGGTGAGGCGCCATTCCGCGTGCGGAGCCAGCGCCATGATCGCCTGTTGCAGAGCGCGCACCTCCGCCTCTGCCGGGATGCCTTTGGCGGCAAAACCCGGGTCGGATTGCACCAGTTCTGCGCCGGGAATTTGATGGCCTGCGCGACCTGCCCAAGTGATGTCATCGGGCCAGGGCTGGAATTCAGCTGCCGCGGGCAGCGCCGCATGGTAGGCCTTGGCGGCCTCTAGCGCCTTATCAAACAGCGCCCGGCTCATGGGAGCACCACGATATTGCCGGTGTGCTTCTTGGCGATGAAGGCGGCCTGCGCCTCTTTCAGGTCCGACAGCGGATAGGCTGCGGCCAGTGCCGGTTTGATTTCGCCCTTTTCGATATAGGAGACCACGTCGGTGAAGTTGCGGTGCGGAGTTACGGTGGAGCCGGTGAAGGTCAGGTCACGCAGATAGAAGGTGCGCAGGTCCAGCTCGACCAACGGTCCGGCAATCGCGCCGGAGCAGGTGTAGCGGCCGCCGCGCTCCAGCACGCCGATCAGCTTGGGCCAGGCCGCGCCGCCGACCACATCGGCCACCACGGTGACCTTTTCGCCGCCAAGCGCAGCCCGCAGGTTTTCCGGCGACCGCGGCAGGATCCGGTCAGGGCCAAGCCCGGCCACCTCTGCATGTTTGGCTTCCGAGGACATCGCGATCACCCGCGCGCCGCGGCGCTTGGCAAGCTGGATCAGCGCACCGCCAACCCCGCCCGAGGCGCCGGGGACCAGCACCGTGTCACCGGTGTCCACGCCCGCCCGGCTCAACATCCCTTCGGCGGTGACATAAGAGCAAGAGAAAGTCGCCAGCTCCGCATCGGTGAGGGGGCTTTTGACCACCGCCACACCGCGCACGTCCGCCTTGGTATATTCGGCAAAGCCGCCATCGCATTCGGAGCCGAAGTATCCGGCCTTGTCTTTGTTCTCGGGGTCGTCCCAGTCGCGGACCCAGCCGCCGACCATGACGCGCTTCCCGATCAGGGCTGGATCGGCACCGTCGCCGACGGCCACGACTTCGCCGACCGCGTCGGCCCCCTGGATGCGCGGGAAGGTGAGGGGGCGGCCGCCCCAGCTCGGGTCTTCCTTGCCCGCTTCGTCAAAGGCGCCGCCGGTGGTGGCGCCTTTGACTGATTTGGAGTACCAGCCGGATCGGGTGTTCACATCGGTGTTGTTAAGCCCGCAAGCGCCGACCTTGAGCAGCACCTCCATTGGACCCGGCTGCGGCACCGGCCAGTCCAGGTGCCATTCGTATTTGTCCAGACCGCCGTGGCCGGTCAGAACCATCGCTTTCATTGTGTCGGGCAGGGTCATTTTTGTGTTTCCCTATTGGCTATGGGGAGGGGGGCGCTGCCCCCGCCTTCGGCTCCCCCGGAGTATTTTTGAAAAGATGAAGGGGGCCTGTTGTTTGCTCATTCTGCCGGAGTGCGTTCCGCGTCGCTACGGGGCAGCAGGCTGTCGGGGTCATAAGCGGGGGCGCCAAGGATCCGGCCCTTGCGCGGCTCTCCGGCAACAATCACCTCGATCTGCGTGTCCGGCACATTGGCGTGCAGTTTTAGATAAGCAAAGGCTAGGATCTTGCCGACGGTATGGCCATAGGCGACCGAGGCGGTGGAACCCACGACCTGGCCCTCCAGCAGGACGGCTTCACCGCCGTGGCCGTCGGAGATGCCGTCTGGCTCAATCTCCAGATAGGCGCAGACCCAGGGCTTATCAGCGGCGTTCAGCGTCTTGTCCTTGCCCAGATACGCCTTGTCGGTGCGGGCAAAGCGAAGCACGTCCGCCTCGGCCAGGGTCACTTCGTTGGTGAGTTCGCTCGCGCCCTTGAAACCCTTCTCCATCCGCATCGCATTCATCGCAAAGGAGCCGTAGTCGGCAATGCCATGCGCCTCACCCGCGGCCCACAGCGCGTCATAGACCGCCAGGGCGCTGCCGCGCGGGATGTGCAGTTCCCAGCCAAGTTCGCCCGCATAGGACATCCGGAAGGCCCGGAGCTTATGGCCCGCAACTTCGATCTGTTGCGCGGTCAGCCATTTGAAACCGGCGTTTGTCAGGTCCGCATCGGTGCAGGCCCCCAGGACCTCGCGGGCTTTCGGGCCGTTGAGAGCGATGGCAGCCCAATCGGTGGACTGCGTTGTGATTTCCACCTTTTCACCTGCGCGGTTCTGGTTCAGGTGGTCGAGCAGCCGCTGTTCAAAGAAGGCGGCGCAGACCAGGTAGTAGCTGCCCTCCGCCAGCTTCACCACGGTGGTTTCCAGCTCAATCCGGCCGCGGCGGTTCAGCATGTGGGTGAGGGCGATGCCGCCCGTCTTTTGCGGCAGGCGGTTGGCGGTCAGCCGGTCCAGCAGGGCGGCGGCGCCGGGGCCCGAGACTTCGACTTTGGTGAAGGCGGAGATGTCCATGATACCCACGCCCTCGCGCACGGCCTTGCACTCCAGGCCGACCAAATGGTGCACTTCGTTGCGCTTGAAGGAATAGTGGTCGCGCTGCTCCACACCGTTCCTGGCAAACCAGCGCGGACGCTCGTGGCCAAAGACCTCTTCGTAGACAGCGCCTTTGTCCTTCAGCCGCTCATAAAGCGGCGAAGGTTTGATAGGGCGGCCCGCCAGTCGGTTGAAATGCGGGAAGGGGATCTCGTGGCGCAGCTTGTAGTCCTCATGCGCCTTGGTCACCTGCCAGTCCTTGGTGGCATAGGAGCCAAAGCGGCGCGGGTCGTAGTCGCGCATCGAGATATCGGCGGCGCCATGCACCATCCAGCGGGCCAGCTCGCGGGTGAGACCCGGGCCCCAGCCGATGCCGATCTGGGTGCCGCAGCAGCACCAGTAGTTCTTGACGCCCGGCGCCGGGCCGATCAACGGGTTGCCGTCGGGCGGATGCGAGATCGCGCCATGCACCTCGCGCTGGATGCCGAGGTCAGCAAAGACCGGCATCCGGTTCAGGCTTTCCTCCAGCCACGGCATCACCCGGTCGTAATCTGCGTCAAACAGCCAGTTCTCATATTCCCAGGGGCAGTGGTCGTGCCAGACCGAGTTGCTGCCTTCCTTCTCGTAGATGCCGATCAGCCCGCGCTTTTGCTCCATGCGGATGTAGCCGGAGACCTGTCTGTCGTCGCGGATCACCGGCAGTTCCTTGTCCAGTGCCTCGAACTCCGGCACCGGTTCGGTCACAAAATAGTGGTGGGTCATCGAGGTCATCGGCAGCTGCAGCCCGGACCATTCGCCCATCTGGCGGGCATAGGTGCCGCCGGCATTGACCACATGCTCGCAGCGAATGGTGCCTTTTTCCGATTCCACAATCCACTCGCCGTTATCGGCCTGAGCGATGTTGGTGGCGCGGCAGTGGCGGATGATGCGGGCACCCTTCTGGCGGGCGCCTGCGGCCATTGCCATGGTGACGTTGGTCGGGTCCACATGGCCGTCGTCGGGGTATGAAGCGCCCCAGAACCCCTTCGAGATTATAGAAGGGATGAAGCTCGGCAACCTTTTCCGGGCCGGTGAGTTCGATATTGAACCCCAGCGACCGGCCCACGGACAAGGTATGGCGCAGCCAGTCTATCTCATCCTCGGTGTAGGCCAGGCGGAAGGAGCCGCAGCCGTGCCAGGTTACCGCTTGGCCGGTCTCTTCCTCCAGCTTTCCGGAATAGAGGCCGATGTTGTAATCCACGCATTTGCCAAGGCCAAAGGAGCTGGTGGAGTGGGTGATCTGGCCCGCCGCGTGCCAGGTCGAACCCGAGGTCAGCTCGGATTTCTCCAACAGCACCACCTCCGGGCCCCAGCCCTCATGCGCCAGGTGATAGGCCAGGCCCACCCCCATCACGCCGCCGCCCACGATGACCACACGGGCCTGTGCCGGGAAATCTTTCTCAGCCATTTCGCTGTTCCTGATTGCAATGCGCTTTTCTGCTCGACAGGCTAATTCCATATTTGTACCATCGTCAATCATGAATGGCACAAATGTATCACTGACTGTTTTGGAGCGCCTCACGGAGGAGTGGGATGCGCTGACTCCTGAGGCACAGAAAGCGGCCCGCTATGTGCTGGAAAACCCTGCCGATGTTGGGGTTTCCACCGTGCGCGAGATTGCCGAGGCTGCAAATGTGAAGCCCAACACCTTTGTCCGCATGGCGCGGCAGGTGGGCTTTGACGGCTACGAGGATTTCCGCGCCCCCTTCCGCGAGGCGATTCGCAAAGGCGGGGTGTCGTTTCCCGACCGCGCCCGCTGGTTGCAGGATACGGCCAAGTCCGGTGAACTGGGCGGGCTTTATGCCGATATGGTTGGTGCCGCGATCCGCAATATCGAAGACACCTTTGCAGGGATCGACGCCAGCGCTTTGGAGGCAGCAGCGCATGCGATTTGGAATTCCCGCCAGGTGTTCACGCTGGGTGTCGGCGTCAATAACGCCAATGCCCGCAATTTCACCTATCTTGCCTCAACCGGCATGAAGCAATTCCACGCCATACCGCGGCCCGGCTCGACGGCGGTGGATGATCTTGCCTGGGCGGACGGCCAGGATGTGCTGATCGCGATGACCTGCAAGCCCTACCGGGCCGAAGTGATCGAGGCGATCCGGATAGCGCGCGAACAAGGGGTCGCCATTATCGGGGTCTCTGACAGCCCCGCCAGCCCGGTGATCCTCAATGCGGATCATGGTTTTGTCGTTGCAGTGGATACGCCGCAATTCTTCCCGTCATCCGTCTCGATGATCGCTCTCTTGGAAACTTTGCTCTCCTTTGTGATTGCGGTCTCCAGCGAGGAAATTGTCGCGCGGGTGGAGAAGTTCCACAAACGCCGGCACCAGCTGGGCATCTACGCGGAGGACCCTGAATGAACGCAGCCCCGATCCATTCTCTTGCGGCGCGGTATTACATCGACCCGGTCCTCTTTGAGGCCGAGCGCAAGGGCCTTCTTGCGCGGACCTGGCAGTTTGCGGGCCATGCCAGCCAGATCCCGAACGTTGGCGACTATTTCGCATTTGAGATGGCCGGCGAAAACCTGTTCAGCATCAAGGGGCGCGATGGCGAAATCCGCACCTTCTATAACGTCTGTCAGCACCGCGCCCATCAGCTTGTCTCGGGCGAGGGCACCACGCGGGTTGTGGTCTGCCCCTATCACGCCTGGACCTATGAGCTGACCGGCCAGCTGCGCGCCGGGCCGAACCTCAAATCGGTTCAGAGGTTCGACAAATCCAAGGTTTGCCTGACCAAGGTCCGCACCGAGGTTTTCCTTGGCTTTATCTTTGTGAACCTAGACCCGGAGGCGCGGCCGATGGAAGACTGGTTCCCGGATGTGCGGGCTGAGCTGGAGAGTTTTGTCCCCAATTGGGCGGACCTGAAGCCGCTGGAATGGGTGGGTATCCCGGAGACCTGCAATTGGAAAGTTTCCGTTGAGAACTACTCTGAATGCTACCACTGCAGCTTGAACCACCCGACCTTCTCCACCGGGGTGATCAAGCCGGAAACCTATGACATCCAGCCCCAGGGCTATTGCCTGCGCCACACCACCGAGTGCAATTCGCTGGACCAGATGACTTATGACATCAACTCCGGTTTTGAAAACAACGAGAAATACTCCAGCTGGTTCCTCTGGCCGATGTTCTCCTTTCAGGTCTACCCGGGCAATCTGCTGAACACCTATCACTGGCGGGCCGTGGACGCTGATCACGTGGTGGTCTGGCGCGGCTGGTATTCCATCGGCGGCGAGGACAATGAAACCGTGCGCCGGATGGCGGTTCAGGACCGGGCAACCACGGTAGAGGAGGATATCCACCTGGTTGAATCCGTGCAGCGCGGCCTCAAAAGCCGCGGCTATGTTCCCGGACCCTTGGTGGTTGATCCCTCTTGCGGAGTGAACTCGGAACATTCAATCCTGCATCTTCAGAAGTGGATGCGTGAAGCGGCAGACCATGATCTTGCAGCAGGGACCTAACGAAAATGACACAGCTAGATGCCGAATGGCTGAACTACATCGACGGCGCCTGGGTGCCCGGCGGGGCAGGGTGGATTGATGTCACCAACCCGGCGAATGGCGAACTGCTGGCCCGGCAAGCGCTGGCTGACGCCGCCGACGTGGACCGTGCCGTGCAGGCCGCCCGCCGGCTGCATCTGTCAGGGGAGCTGTCATCGCTGCGCCCGATTGCGCGCGGGCGCATGGTGCAGGCAATGGGTGGCTACCTCTTGGACAATCTCGACGAAATCGCGCGCGTCCTGACTCTGGAACAAGGCAAGCCGCTTTGGGAAGCCCGGATCGAGGTCGAAGGCGCGGCCCTCTATTTCGAATATTACGGCAATCAGGCCAGTACTGTCGAAGGCCGCTCGATCCCGCTGGGCGGCGGCTATTTCGATTGGACCGAGAATGAGCCGATGGGCGTCTCCGCCCAGATCATCCCCTGGAATTACCCCGTGGAGATGACGGCGCGCTCGCTGTCGGCTGCACTTGCCACCGGCAACGCTTGCGTGATCAAAACGCCGGAACTCACCCCGCTCACCAATGCCTGGCTCGCCCGCGCGGCGGAGGCTGCGGGTTTCCCGGCTGGCGCGGTCAATGTTCTTTGTGGTTACGGGCATGAAGCAGGCGCCGCTCTTTCCGGCCATCCGCAGGTCAACCAGATCGTCTTTACCGGCTCTGTTCCCACTGGCATCCGTATCGCCACCGCAGCGGCACAGAACGTAGTGCCTTGCGTGCTGGAACTCGGCGGCAAGTCCGCTGCCATCGTGCATGAGGACGCCGACCTCGACGCGTTTGAGAATGACATCCGCTGGGGCATCTATTTCAACGCAGGTCAGGTGTGCAGCGCCATGAGCCGGGTGATCGTGCACGAAAGCCGCCATGATGAGCTGGTCGAGCGCGCGATGAATGTGGCCAGCAGTCTGAACGTTGGCCCCGGCATCGACCGGCCGGAGTTTGGCGCCAACATGGGCGCCATGGTCTCCATGCCCCAGCGCGACCGCGCCCTGGGCATCGTCCAGCAGGCGCAGGCAGACGGCGCCACCGTTGCCACCGGTGGCACGCCCGTTGGCAATGCGGGTGCGTTCCTGGCCCCGGCCATCGTCTCCGGCATCACCCCGAACGACAGCATCGCCAGCGAGGAAATCTTCGGCCCCGTCCTCTCGGTGCTCAAGTTCCGCTCCGACGCTGAGGCGATCGCGATCGCCAACAGCACCGAATACGGGCTGGTTGGCGGCGTCTTCACCCGCGACCTGGACCGCGCCACCCGCTGCGCCCGCCAGCTCCGCGCAGGCCAGGTCTTTGTGAACGAATGGTATGCCGGAGGGGTCGAAACCCCCTTTGGCGGCTACGGCAAATCCGGCTACGGCCGCGAAAAGGGCCGCGAGGCGCTGTGGAACTACGTGCAGACCAAAAACATCGCCATGAAATTGAGAGGCTGAGATGAGCGCATTTGACGAAGATCTGTTCC